>NZ_CP027712.1:1361637-2723274 GCF_003945765.1 Pseudomonas chlororaphis subsp. chlororaphis
AGGCCACCTCCAGGCAACTGGTGGACATGGTGATCCAGCAAATGCAGATGCAGGTCATGCCCCTGATGATGAGCAACCCGCTCGCGGTACGGCGCGACGCGGCCCTGACCGATGGAGTGATGTGATGCGACAGCAGATGGCATTGGGCAATTTCATTTTTGGCCTGTCCGCCGGGTTCGCCTATGAGCGGCTTGAGCGCAAGACGGACGGTGGCTGGGCCAGTATCGACATCGTCACCAGCAAGCCGAAGTCGCAGCAGGTGGGGCAGAAGCTGGAAACGCTGCAGATCAGTGGCAAGTCGATGTACGCCACGGGCATGGCGCGCCTGGACCAGCTGCGCGAGTTGCAGGCCGCCCGTGTGCCCTTGCCGCTGGTGGACGGTATCGGCCGCAACTGGGGGCGCTGGCGGGTCAACCTGGTGACGGAGGTGCAGACCTCCATCATCGATGACGGCACGGCGCTGGTGATCAACTGGACCATCAACCTCGAGGAATTCGTCAATGCGTAGGGTTCGAAGTATTGCCGGCGATTCGGTCAACCTGCTGCTCTACCGCGAGGTGGGACGTTGCGACGATGCAGTCGAGGAAGCGCTCTGGCGCCTCAATCCGCTGCTGGCCGAGAAGGGCCCGGTGCTGCCGGCGGGTGTCTGGGTGATCGTGCCCGAGATCGAGTCTCGGCCGGTGGCTGCAACGCCCGTCTCGGCCTGGGACTAAGGAGGCGCCATGACCCTGGGATTCACCCCGAGCATTGAGCTCTACGGCGCCAATGCCGCACGCTTCAACGAACGACTGATCAGCTGGACGCACATCGACGCCGCGGGCATCGAGTCCGACCAGCTCTCGCTGACCCTCGATATCGAAGGCCTGGAAGGGCTCCCCGAGCTGGGCGGGAAGGTCGGCCTGCGGGTGGGCTATCTGGAGTCGGGGCTGGTGGATCGTGGCGAGTTCGTCATCACCCGCCGCACGCCCAACCTGTTTCCGCCACGCCTGACTCTGGTGGCCACGGCCGCCCCCTTCAAGGTGGCGGATACGACCGGCTTCAAGCAGCGCCGCTCCGCCAGCCATGGCCCCACGACCCTCGGCGCGCTGTTTCGCCAGCTGACCTCGCGCCACGGTTTTTCACCGCGAGTGGCGCCTGAACTGGACTCGATCCCGATCCCGCATGTCGATCAGTGCAACGAGACCGACATGGGCTTTCTGACGCGTATTGCCCGCCCGCACGATGCCGTCACCAAACCGTTCAACGAGATGTATGTGCTGGCGCTGCGCGGGCAGGCGAAGTCGCTCTCCGGAAAGATCCTTTCGCCGGTGCGTTTGAGCGTGACCCGGGATAACCGCCCGGGAGATACGGCATTCATCTCGGCCAGCATCGATGAAAACGGCCGGGCCAAGCACAAGGGCTGCAAGGCCACCTGGTGGGATTCAGCGGCCGGCAAGGAGCGTGTGGTCAGCCTGGGGCAGGCTCCTTTCCAGGTCCTGCGCCAGCGTTACCCAGCAGAGGGCGAGGCCCGCGGCGCAGCCCAAGGCGCCATGCGCCGCATCGAGCGCGAAGCGATCAAGTTGAAGATCGACTGCCCCGGTGATCCGGCGCTGTCGGCCGAGGGGCTGGTGTCGCTGGACAACAGCTGGCCGGGGTTCATGCAGGGCACCTGGTCGATCGACAAGGTGACTGCCAGCGGCAATCGCGAAAAAAATTATCGCTGCCTGATCGAGGCTACCTGCCTGGAGCAACAGCCCTAGTTACCGGGCCTTGCCCGGCCGTTCTGATCTTGCGCGCCGTTGTTTCCACTCCATCCTGTTGCCCGGGCGCCCGCTGCCTGGGCGATCGCTTGTGGCCGCGCCTGAAGGTTTCCCATTCACCCCGTTGTGGAGCTTCTTCATGAAGATCACTCCGATCCTCACGCAACTGCGCGATCACTGCCCCGGCCTGGCCAATCAGGTGGCCGTCGGCGTCGATCTCGCGCTGCTGCAAAGCAATACCGCGTTGCCCACCCCCAGTGCCCATGTGACGCCGATCGCCGATCTGGCCAGCCCGAGCACCGGGCAGAACGTTACCCGCCAGGCCATCCGCGACCGCTTGGCGATCACCCTGGTGCTGGACGCCAGCGACGGCCGGCAGGCCCTGGAGCAACTCGAAAGCCTGCGTGCCGAGTTGTGGCGGGCGCTGGTGGGGTTCAAGCCGGGCGCGGACTACAACCCGATCGAATACGACGGCGGCGAGCTGGTTTCGCTCAGCGCCACGCGGTTGTTCTATCAGCTGCGCTTTTTCGCCGAGTTCCAGCTGGGACGCAACCTGGCCAGCCAGCCGGCGGAAACCTGGTGCGAGCGTGAACTGGACGGCCTGCCGTCCTTTACCGGGGTCACGGTGCGGGTCGATGCCATCGATCCGGCGGACCCCAACCTGCAACACCCGGGGCCCGACGGGCGCCTGGAACTGACTTTCTCTGGAGACGTAACGCAATGAGCAACCGCATCACTGTGCTGCCGGCCGCGGGCCGCGCCGTGCCGGACCCCGAAGCCGGCGACCTGCTGCCGCTGGAAGGCCGTGAAGTCGACGACAACGCCTGGTGGCGCCGGCGTCTGGCCGATGGCGATATCACCCTCAAGGCCGCGAAGGCGGCCAAACCACAAGGAGCCAAATAATGGCGATCGGATTCAGCAATATTCCGGCGGACATTCGTGTGCCGCTGTTCTACGCCGAGATGGACAATTCGGCGGCCAATAGCGCTTCTTCGGCGATGCGCCGACTGATCGTGGCCCAGGTCAACGACAATGTCGCGCCGGCCGAAACCGGCAAGCTGGTGCTGGTGTCCAGCGTCGCGCTGGCCAAGAGCATCGGCGGTCAGGGCTCGATGCTCGCCTCCATGTACGAGACCTGGCGCAAGACCGACCCGGTCGGTGAGATCTGGTGCCTGCCGCTGCACAACGTCGAAGGCAGCGTGGCCAAGGCCGAGCTGAAGTTCACCGGCACCGCCAGCGCCAGCGGCGTGCTCAACCTGTATGTCGGTGGTGTGCGGGTTCAGGCCGCCATCGTCAATGCCGCCACCGCGGCTCAGGCCGCCAGCGCGCTGGCGCTGAAAATCAATGCCGCCGCCGACCTGCCGGTGAGCGCCGCGGCGGTCGAAGGCACCCTGACCCTGACCGCCAAATGGACCGGCGACAGCGCGAACGACATCAGCCTGCAGCTCAACCGCCTGGGCAAGAGCAATGGTGAAGAAACCCCGGCTGGCTTGAGCGTGACGGTCGGCAAAATGGCCGGCGGCGCCGGCGTGCCGGATCAGGTCGCTGCCCTGGCGGCCCTGGGCGATGAACCTTTCGAGTTCATCTGCATGCCGTGGACCGACACCGCGACCCTCAACGCCTGGCAAGCCGTCATGGATGACAGCACCGGTCGCTGGTCCTGGGCCAAGCAACTGTTCGGTCACGTCTACAGCGCCAAGCGCGGCACCGTCGGCACCCTGGTGGCGGCAGGGCAAGCACGCAACGACCAGCACATCACCATCCAGGCCCTGGAGCCGGGCGTACCGCAGCCGTTCTGGGTGCAGGCCGCGGCACTGGCCGCGCGCACCTCGGTGTTCATCTCCGCCGACGCCAGCCGTCCGACCCAGAGCGGCAGCCTGCCGGGTGTCGATCCGGCGCCGGCCAGCGAGCGTTTCACCCTGACCGAGCGTCAATCGCTGCTCAGCTACGGCATCGCCACCGCCTACTACGAAGGCGGTTACGTGCGCATCCAGCGTTCGATCACCACCTACCAGAAGAACGCCTACGGCCAGGCCGACAACTCCTACCTGGACAGCGAAACCATGCACCAGTCGGCCTTTATCGTGCGCCGCCTGCAAAGCGTGATCACCAGCAAGTACGGGCGCCACAAACTGGCCGCCGACGGTACCCGCTTCGGCGCCGGCCAGCCGATCGTGACCCCGAGCACCATTCGCGGTGAGCTGATTGCCCAGTACGCCAAGCTCGAACTGGAAGGCCACGTGGAGAACGCCGAGCTGTTCGCCGAGCACCTGATCGTCGAGCGCGACAGCCAGGACCCGAGCCGGGTCAACGTGCTGTTCCCGCCGGACTACATCAATGGCCTGCGAGTGTTCGCGCTGCTCAACCAATTCCGTCTGCAGTACGACGCGGCGGCCTAAGCCGAGCCTCTTTCACTGCGCTTTTCCAGCCCGCCTGGTGCGGGCTCATTTTTTGGGAGAAACACCATGGGTCAACTGATTGCGGGCACCTGCTACGTCAAAGTGGACGGCGCTCAACTGACCATCAACGGCGGCTGCGAAGCGCCGCTGATGTCCGTGAAACGGGAAACCATCGTGCCGGGTTTCTACAAGGAAACCGACATTGCCCCGTCCTTCAAGGTCACGGCGCTGCACACCCCGGACTTCCCGCTCAAGCAGCTGGTGGCCGGTTCCGACATGACCGTCACCTGCGAGTTCAGCAACGGCAAGGTCTACGTCCTGGCCGGCGCCTACCTGGTGGAAGAGCCGGTTTCCAAGGGTGACGACGCGAGCATCGAACTGAAGTTCGAAGGCATCAAGGGGACCTGGCAATGAGCGATAGCGTAAAGCTGCGTGTGGCCATCGAAGCCCACGGCGAACCACTGACCGAACTGACCCTGCGCCGCCCGACGGTGCAGGAGGTGCGGGCGATCAAGGCGCTGCCGTACAAGATCGACAAGAGCGAAGAAGTCAGCCTCGACATGGACGTCGCGGCCAAGTACATCGCGGTCTGTGCCGGCATCCCTCCGTCCTCGGTCAACCAGCTCGACCTGGCCGACCTCAACGCCCTGAGCTGGGCGGTCGCGAGTTTTTTCATGAGTGCGGCATCGGAGCCATCAGCGACCTGATCGCGGTTGCCTATGACCTGGCCTGGTTCTGGAAGGTTGACCCCGAACAGATGATGGCCAGGCCACTGGATGTGCTCCGGGAGTCCCTGGAGCACGCGCAACGGATCAATGCGATGCAGCAGGTGCAGTGATGGCGAACATCAATCAAAGCTTGAATCAGACGAGCATCAAACAGCGCCTGAGCGTGACCAATGTGCAGACCACGGTGAACATGCTGGTGGTCATGCAAGGCATGCAGAAACTGGACGCCGAGCTGGGCGAGGTGCGTTCGAAAGTCAGCCGCTTCAAGAAAAGCATCGAAGACAGCGGCCTGGGCGGGCTGGATTTTTCCGGCCTGATCAAGGGCGGTGGCCTGGCCGCGCCTTTCGTGGCGGGGGTCAATTCCGCCATCGAATTCGAGAACCAGGCGGCGCGGGCCAAGCTGGTGGCGCAGGGCATCGAACCGCCCAAGGATGTGCTGGGCGAGACGGGCACTAACCTGAAGGCGTTCAGCGACAGCGTCGACGACATCTCGCAAAAGTTCGGCAGCGCGCTGCTGCCGGCGGTCAACTCGGTAGTGACCGCCGTGCAACCGCTGCTGGGCTTTGTGGCCAAGGTCATTGAAAGCAACCCGCAGCTGGTCCAGGGCCTCGCCGCCGGCGCCTTGGCCTTCACCGCGATCCGCGGCGCCATGACCCTGGCCTCGTCCGCCGTGACCCTGTTCAGCAGCGGCCTGCTGGCCTCGCCCATCGGCCTGATCGCCCTGGGGATCGCGGTGGCGGCGGGCCTGATCGTGGCCAACTGGGAGCCGCTGTCGGCGTTTTTTGTCACCCTCTGGGCGGGCATCAAGGACGCCGCCGTGCAACTGATGGCGGGGTTGAAGACGGTCTTCGGCTGGACCCCGCTGGGGATGGTGATCGCCAATTGGGGATCGATCACCGGCTTTTTTGCCGGCCTCTGGGAACAGCTCAAGACGATGGCCGCGTCCGTGGTCGATTTCTTCAAGCAGGTGTTTTCCTGGACGCCGCTGGGGCTGGTGATTGAAAACTGGACGCCCCTGAGCGGCCTGTTTTCTGCGCTGTGGGAGTTGCTCAAGGCGCTGTCCGTTCCGGCGATGGACTTCCTCAAAGGCCTGTTCGCCTGGACGCCATTGGGGATGGTGATCAACAACTGGGGCGCGATCAGCGGTTTCTTCGCCTCGCTCTGGGCCGGCCTGCAAGGTCCGGCGCAGCGGGTCAAGGCCTTCTTCATCGGGCTGTTCGACAGCTCGCCACTGGGGCTGGTGATCAACAACTGGGGCGCGATCAGCGCTTACTTCGCTTCGCTCTGGGCCGGCCTGCAAGGTCCGGCGCAACAGGTGAAGGACTTCTTCGTCATGTTGTTCGACACCTCGCCACTGGGGATGGTGATCAATAACTGGGGCACGATCAGCACCTACTTCGACGCCATCTGGGCAACCCTGAAAAGCGCGGCGCAGGTCATCAAGGACTTTTTGGTCACCCTGTTCGAGTGGTCGCCCGTGGGGCAGATCATTGCCAACTGGCAACCCATCAGCGATGTGTTCGCGGCCCTCTGGGAGGTGTTGAAAGCCCTGGCGGCGCCGGCCATCGAATTCATGCGTGGCCTGTTTGAGTGGTCGCCCCTGGGACAGATCATCAAGAACTGGGAGCCGATCACCGAATGGTTCAGCGGCCTGTGGCAACGGCTGCAGGCGGTGATCGCACCGATCAGGGAACTGTTCGACGGTGGTTTCGCCGGTTTCGTCGCCCGCGTCACCGGCAAGGTGGAAAACCTCACCGAGGCGCAGCGGCAAACCAATGCCGAAGGCAAAGGCGCGCTGGCGCCAGCGTTCTTCGGTGGCGGCCAGCCGGCGCCGGGTTCTTCGGCGCTTTCCGCCGGCCTGCCGCAAAGCTCCACCTCGCTGCTGCAGCAGAGCGCGGCCAACAACCGCACGCAATTGCAGGGCGGTCTGACGGTGAGCTTCGAAAACGCCCCGGCGGGCCTGCGTACCAGTGCGCCGCAAATCAACCAACCCGGCGTGGCGCTGTCGTCGCGTGTCGGCTACCGCTCACTTTCGCTAGGAGGTTCCAATGAGCTGGCGTGATCGTTTGTTGCCGGCGTCGTTTCGTGGCGTCGGGTTCTGGGTCGACCAGGCGAAAACCCCGGTCGGCCACAAGGGCCAGTTGCACGAGTACCCGCAGCGTGACCTGCCGTTCTACGAGAGCCTGGGGCGGCAGGCGCGGACCCACGACCTGACGGCGTTCATCGTCGGCGCCGATTGCCTGGAGCAGCGCGACAAGCTGCTCCAGGCGCTGGAGCAGGGCAGCGGTGAGCTGGTGCACCCGTGGCTGGGGCGCCTGCAGGTCAAGGTCGGCGAATGCGAGATGACCCAGAGCCGCCAGGACGGCGGCCTGGTGACCTTCACCCTGAAGTTCTACCCCGACCAGCCGTTGCAGTTCCCCAGCGCCACGGTCAACACCCGCCAGCTGTTGCTGGTGTCGGCCGACAGCCTTATCGGCTCGGCGGTGCGCCGCTTCGAGGAGGCCATGACCCTGGTCAAGGCCGCGCGCATCGGCATCGCCGACCTGCGCAACAGCCTCAAGGAGGTCTACCAGACCATCGAGCAGGAGCTCAAGCCGCTGATCGACACCTACCGCGATCTCAACCTGCTGGTGCGGGCGATCAAGGACTTGCCCAAGGAAGTGAGCGCCGAGTTCAAGGGCTTGCTGGGGGACATCAAGGACCTCAAGGACTATGCGCGCAACGGTTACCGCGGCGTGCTGGCCAACGTTTCGCAGCAGGTCGAGGCGGTGAAGAAGATCGACACGCCGAAACTCACCACCGGCAAGGACACCACCGCCGCGGCGCAAGCCATGGCGGACCTGGTGCAGGACGCCGTGCTGGTGCGGATCGCCCAGGCCGTGGCCTCGCTGCCGGTGGCGACACCGGCGGTCAAGCTGAGCGGCACGCCGCCTTTGGCCAAGCAGGCGATCCAGCCGGTGACCCGCGCGGAAGTGCCGGTGGCCGACGAGGTGCTGGCGCTGCGCAACGCGATCAACGAGGCGATCTGGCAGGCCGCGGAAAAAGCCGACGCCCTGCATTACGAGGTGCTCAACGGTCTGCGCCAGCTGGTCTACGGCCACCTCACCGCGGTGGCTTCGTCCGGCGTGCGGCTGGTGGTCAAGAACCCGATGCAGAGCCTGCCGACGGTGGTGCTTGCCTATCGGCTGTTCGGCGATGCCACCCGGGCGGCCGAAGTGCAGCAGCGCAACGGCGTGGCCCATCCCGGCTTCCTGCCGCCGACCAACGTCAAAGTGGCGGGGGAGTGAGCCATGGGCAACTTCGATAACCGGGTGCTGTTGACGGTGGACGGCCAGGATTACGGCGGCTGGAAAAGCGTCGAAATCAGCGCCGACCTGGAGCGGCAGTTTCGCACCTTCAAGCTCGACGTGACCTGGCAATGGCCGGGCCAGACCCTGGACCAGCGCATCCGTCCCGGCGCCAAGTGCCAGGTGCGCATCGGCGCCGACCTGTTGCTCAGCGGCCATGTGTTCAAGGCGCCGATCAGCTATGACGGTCGGCAGATCGGCCTGAGCATCGAGGGCAGTTCCCTGACCCAGGACCTGGTGGATTGCGCGGCGATCAACCAGCCCGGCCAATGGCGCGAGCAGAGCCTGCTGAAAATCGTCCAGGCCCTGGCCGCGTCCTACGGCGTCGGGGTGGTCAGCGAGATCGCGGAAACCACGCGGCTGAGCAGCCACAGCATCGTGCCTGGGGAAACCGTGTTCCAGTCCATCGACCGCCTGCTGACCTTGTTCCGGGTGTTCTCCACCGACGATGCCGAAGGCCGGGTGCTGTTGGCCCGGCCGGGCAGCGGCGGGCGCGCGGTGGATGTGCTGGAGTTGGGCAAGAACATCCTCTCGGCCAGCGCGCCGATGGACTTCAGCCAGGTGTTTTCCGAGTACCGGGTGATCGGCCAGCACAAGGGCAACGACCAGAAAAGCGGCGCCGCGGTCAGCGAAGTGTCGGGCGTGGCCAGCGACGGCACGGCCAAGCGCAAGCGGGTCACGGTGATCAACGAACCGGCCCAGCTGACCCAGGAGCTGGCCCAGCAACGGGCCGACTGGGAAAGCGCCATTCGCACCGGCAAGGCCCTGACCAGCACCTACAAGGTGCAGGGCTGGCGCCAGAGCAACGGCGAGCTGTGGCGCCACAACACCCTGGTCCGGGTGATCGATCCGGTGCTGGGTTTCGACCAGGACCTGCTGATTTCCAAGGTCACCTACTCGCTCTCCGAGCAGGGCTCGATCACCACCCTGCAGGTGGCGCCGCCCCATACCTTCGACGCCAGTCCGGTGCCCCCCAAAACCTGATGCCGCCCTATCCGCAGGAGTCGCTCCTGCAGAAAGCGCAGGCTTCGCCGCCAAGGACATTTCCATGAGCCTACTGACACGCCTGTTGGCGCGCGGCACCGTCGTGCTCGCCAACTCGGCCAACAAACTGCAATCGCTGCAAATGCGCCTGACCGCCGGCGAAGTGAACGACGACATGGAGCACTTCGAACCCTACGGCTTCACCAGCAACCCGCTGGCCGGCGCCGAAGGCATCGCCACCTTTCTCGGCGGCGATCGCTCCCATGCCATCGTGCTGGTGGTCGCCGACCGCCGTTTTCGCCTCAAGGCCCTGGCCCCCGGCGAAGTGGCGATCTACACCGACGAAGGCGACAAGATTCATTTCAAGCGTGGGCGGATCATCGACATCGAGACCGCCACCCTCAATATCCGCGCCAGCAGCGCGGTGCATATCGACACCCCGACCCTGACCCAGACCGGCAAGATCGTCTCCCAGGGCGACCAGGTTGCTGGCGGCATCAGCCAGATCCAGCACGTGCATGGCGGCGTGCAGTCGGGTAGCGGGCAGACCGGCGCGCCGGCGGGAGGCCAATGATGTTTATCAGCCAAGACCTGCACCGCGCACTGACCCGTGCCGTGCTGATCAGCCTGTTCACCTGGCGTCGCGCGGCGGACGACGACCCGCTGGACGACGAGGAGCGCTTCGGCTGGTGGGGCGACAGCTTTCCCACCATGGCCGACGACCGCATCGGCTCGCGGTTGTGGCTGCTGCGGCGGGTCAAGCTCACCCGCCAGACCCAGCTCGACGCCGAGTTCTATGCCCGCGAAGCCCTGCAATGGCTGATCGACGATGGCCATTGCAGCGCGGTCGAGATCATCAGCGAACGTCTCGACGACCAGCGCCTGAACCTGCGCACGACGCTGGTCCTGGCCAACGGTGAACGCCTGGACATCAACCCCGATAACAGTTGGCAGGTGACCTATGCCCTTTGATACCCCTTCGCTGCCGGTGCTGATCAAGCGCACCCAAAGCGACCTGGCCAGCGATGCGCTGCGCCAGTCCGATGCGCAAGTGCTGGCCCGTACCCTCGGTGGCGCCGCCTATGGCCTCTACGGCTACCTGGACTGGATCGCCGATCAGATCCTGCCGGACAAGGCCGACGAGTCGACCCTGGAACGCATCGCCGCGCTGCGTCTGAACCAGCCGCGCAAGGCCGCCCAGGCGGCCAGCGGTTCGGTGAGCTTCACGGCGGCGGCAGGCGCGGTGCTGGACGTCGATACCCTGCTGCAGGCCAGTGACGGCCGCACCTACAAAGTCACCGCCGCCCGCACCACCAGCGCCGGCAGCAACAGCACCACCGTCCAGGCCCTCGACGCCGGCACCCTGGGCAATGCCGAGGCCGGCCTGAACCTGATCCCGGTGCAACCGATCCAGGGCATCGGCAATACCTTCACCGTGCTCGCCCCCGGCCTGAGCGGCGGCGTCGCCGCGGAAAGCCTGGAATCGCTGCGCGCCCGGGTGATCCGCTCCTACCGCATCATCCCCCACGGCGGCTCGGCCCAGGACTATGAGACCTGGGCGCTGGAGTGCCCGGGGATTACTCGGGCGTGGTGCCGTGGCAGCTACCTGGGGCCGGGCACCGTGGGGCTGTTCGTGATGCGCGACGACGATGCGCAACCGATCCCGAATGCCGAGCAACTGGCGGAGGTAAAGGCTTACATCGAACCGTTGCGTCCGGTGACGGCCGAGTTGCATGTGCTGGCGCCGCAGCAGTCGCCCGTGACCTACAGCCTGCGCTTGTCGCCGGACACCAGTGCGGTGCGCGCGGCGGTCGAGGCCCAGTTGCGCGATCTGCACAACCGTGAGGCCGGCCTGGGCGACACCTTGCTGATCAGCCATATCCGCGAGGCCATCAGCAGTGCCGCCGGCGAGAACGATCACCGGCTCAGCGCGCCGGCCGCGGATGTTCCCGCCGCCAGTAACCAGTTGCTGACGTTCGGAGGTTGCGTATGGCTGGAGTAAGAACCGCCGCGCAATACCAGAGCCAGCTGCGCAGCCTGCTGCCCAGCGGCCCGGCCTGGGACCCGGAGCGGGTGCCGGAGCTCGAGGAGGTGCTTGAAGGCGTGTCCCAGGAACTGGCCCGCCTCGACGCCCGCGCCGCCGACCTGCTCAACGAAATGGACCCGGCCGGTGCCAGCGAACTGGTACCGGACTGGGAGCGGGTGATGAACCTGCCCGACCCCTGCCTGGGCCCGACCCCGTTGTTCGACGACCGCCGCCTGGCCGTGCGCCGGCGACTGCTGGCCGTCGGCAGCCAGGCGCTCGCCTACTACATCGAGATCGCCCGTAGCCAGGGCTATCCGAACGCCACCATCACCGAGCTCGAAGCCCCGCGCATGGGCCGCGCACGGTTTGGTGACGCGCATTTCGGCACCTGGCAGGCGCAATTCATGTGGACGCTCAACACCGGTGGACGACTGCTCCTGGGCCGGCGCTTTGGCGCGAGTTACTGGGGCGAGCGTTTCGGCATGAACCCGGGCTCGGCCCTGGAATGCCAGATCCACCGCAGCGCGCCGGCCCATACGCGGGTGCATATCAATTATGACTAGGGGATAGACCGATGGATTATCCGAAGAGTGTGCCCAGTGCCGGGTTGGTCAATGGCAGGTTCGTCGATGAGAACCCGCTGACCGGCACCCCGGGATCGCTGATTCCGGCGGACTGGGGCAATGGGGTGACCCAGGAACTGCTGGCCGTGATCACGGCGGCCGACCTGACGCCCAGCGAGGCGAACCTGACGCAGCTGTTGAGCGCGATTCGCAGCATCAGCCGCAAGAGCGCGGGGCTCGGCATTCAGCGCTTCACCGCCAATGGCAGCTTCACCGTGCCGGAGGGGGTGACGAAGATCTGGCTGAGTGGGTGTGCGGGTGGGGGCGGTGGCGGCGCCTGCCCGGGAGGCACGAGTGCGACTGCTTCCGGTGGTGGCGGGGGCGGTGCCGGGCAGCCGGTTATCCGCTTTCCTGTCTCCGTGACGCCGGGACAGGTCATTCCTGTGGTGATCGGGGCGGCCGGGGTGGGTGGCAATGGCGCGGTATTGGCGACCAGTGGGGGCAATACATTGGTCGGCACAGCCGGCTCCCTGCTGTCGCTGTCTGGCGGGAACGGAGCTCCCGCTGGGGTCAATCTCCCCGGCTATGTCCCTGGTGCCCCGGGCGGACCGGGTTTTCCTGCGGGAGGTGATGCCACGGATGTTTCATCCAGCACTGTCGCCGGCATTGGTGGTCCGGGGGCAAGTGGTCCGTATGGTGCGGGTGGGGGGATCTCCAGATCCGGCACAACTTCCGGGTACGCGGGCAAGCCCGCCTACGGTTATGGCGCGGGTGGTAGCGGCGCGGGTGGCTATTACATCGCGGGTACTGGCCTTGCACAACCTGGTGGGAATGGCGCCCCAGGTTTCATGCTGATTGAGTGGTGAGCATATGAGCAAACAAATTCTTTATTGCGTGACATCGGGGACGGTCATCGATTGGCAGGACCTCGATCAATTTGCTTATGCCGCGCCTGCGCCCGCGATGAAGGTGCTGCCGGTCACTGCCGAACAATGGAAGCAGAAAGATGCGCTGCATTTCGTACTGGATGGCGACCTGACTCGGGTCGATGGACCTCCACCCTCCGCTGCTCATTACTGGGACGGTAGCCAGTGGTCGCTGGACTCCCTGAAGGCCGCGACCATCGCCGAACAGGAGGCGGAGCAACTTTGCCGGCGAGTGGACGCGGAGGCTGACACCGCCCGGCAGATGATCAGTGGCGATCCGCTCAAGGCCGCGGAGTATGCCCAGGCCGCCAGTGAAGCCCAGGCTTTCAAGGAGGCCGGCTACCCGAAAAAAGCAGTGCCTCTCGCGGTAAGCGCCTGGGTGGTGAAAGGCCGTACCGCCAGGGAAGCGGCCGACCAGATTCTCGCCAAGGCCGCCGAGCTCAACAGCAAGCTGCTCGCACTTCGCACGCTGCGATTGCAGGCAAAAGAGCGCATCCGGGCTCAGGCCAGCAAGGGCAAGCAGGAGGCTGCGAAAGACGCCTGCGAGGCAGCGATCGAGGCGATTCGCAAGGTTGCCGGCGACTGAACGGGAACGCCGTGTTGCGTTTCAAGCAGCCGTCCAAGGTCGCCCAGGTGGCCAGCGGTTCGCCGAGCTTCAGTGCTATGGCCTGCTCGCCATAGGTAGCCAGAGCACGGAAATAGCCCGCAGCCGAGCACTTCTGTTATCGGGCTCCATGCGCCTCGCGTGGGACGCTCAATCTTTTCGGTATCTGGAAGGCGCAATTCCCTTGACCCCTCAACGCCGGCGGACGCTGCCACTGGGGCGACGTTTCGGCTCCAGTGCTCCGGCCCATGGGCTGGCGAACATCAATCATGACTAGAGAATAGAGCAATGGATTATCCAAAGAGCACGCCCGGTGTCGGGCTGCTGAATGGGAAGTTTGTCGACGAAAACCCGGTGGCAGGTACCCCGGGATCATTGATTCCCGCTACCTGGGGCAATGCGGTTACCCAGGAAATCCTGAACGTCATCAAATCGGCCGGCCTGGTCCCCGACGAGGCATCGACCACTCAGTTGCTGCAGGCGATCCAGAGTTTCGCTGCCCGGGATTTCAAGGACTCCGTACGTGTTGCCACCACCGGCTCCGTTGCCTTGAGCGGTCTGCAAGCCATCGATGGCGTGCAGCTCACGGTCGCCGATCGTGTACTGGTCAAGGACCAGCCTAATGCGGCGCAGAACGGGCTTTATATCGTTTCGGCCGATTCCTGGTCACGAGCACCGGATGCGGCGCTGGATTATCAGGTGACGTCCAACTTTATTGTCGGGACGGATGAAGGACAGGTTAACAAGTCGCGTATCTGGCAAATGACCACCACGGGGCCGATTACCGTCGGGGCCACGCCTCAGGTTTTCGAACTGATGGCCGGGGCTACCGGTGTAGCTGCCGGGGAGTATCGGAAAGTAGTGGTCAATGCGCGTGGTCAGGTCACTTCGGGATCGAACCCGACGACCCTGGATGGTTATGCGATTACAGATGCTTACAGCAAAACGGCGGCGAACAATACCTTCGTCAAGCAGGGCGGGGTCGGTACCCAATTAACCAACTCGGTCTATATCGGCTGGGATGGGCAGAACGTTCTTATCCAGGTCGATGCCACCAACTTCGGCAGCCTGTGGTGTTCGCGAAACTTCGACCCTGCGAAAAAGGCCGATGTTTCCGAGGTGTACAACAAGACGGCGACCAATGGGTTGCTGGATGCCAAGATCAGTTCCGATGCCTGCTCTATTGCCGGTTTTGCCAGCGGCAATTCGGCATCGCCGTATATGCGCAATAAAAACAACAACGAGTATGTGGGGCTGGCCAGGGCTGCGACTACTTTGGGTGGTTATGGCATTACCGACGCATATACCGCGACTCAGGTTAATTCCTTTTTAGGGGAGCGTGTCCTGAGGGATGGGATTACCTATGCCGGTTTTGCAAGTAATGATCCGAACACTCCCTACTTCAGAAGGGCTTCCGATAATGGTGTTTATGCTCTTCAACTTAAGCTCGGCTACACCCCTGTACGCCAGGGCGGGGGGAATGGTCAGACTTCTAATGTGGTAATGCTGGGCTGGTCCGACGGCTCGGGTCTCAAGGCGCAAGTCGATGCTACCGATCTTGGGGCTATCTGGACCGACCATATTGGTAACTGGAAGGCGGTAGCTGCGCAGGCCACGGCCGGTACGGGCGCGGTTGGCTCCTATGCGCTCCTGCTTCTTGGCGGCGGTGGCGGCACCGGGCCTAGCTCTCTCGTGGCGGGTGTGAATTGCAGGTACGCCGCTTCGGATGGCAATGACTGGGGCGGTGCGCCTGCTGGCACCTGGCGAATTATGGGGGGCGTCAGAAATACGGACGGCGCCAGTTCCGACTCTACAACTCTGTGCTTGAGGGTTTCTTGACATGATGAAAGTACTAAGTGCTCGCACACCTTGCTGGAATGACCAGGCTCATACAACGCTCAACTTGCATGTGATATTCGAAGACACCAAGGACACACTTGGCGAAATCATATTCACCGCCTCTCCTGAAGATCCGGAACCTCATGGCCGGGAGTTGTTTGAACGTGCAGTCGCTTTGGAATTTGGTGATATCGCCGAGCCGGGGGTGGAAATGATAAAGAGCAATGTTCTGTTGCAACGCGCCGAGCTGACCGCAGTTGCCAACTCCGTAATAGAGAAATTGCAGGCTGACCTGAATATCCTGCAGGACTCCGTGGAGCTTGAAATTGCCACGGATAAGGAAAGCGCGGCCTTGGCCACCAAGAAAGTCTCCCTGAGTGCCTGGAAAAAGTACCGGGTGCTGCTGTCGCGAGTACAGGAGCAAGAAGGGTTTCCAACGGCTGTGGAGTGGCCCGAGGCTCCCGGTGAGTGAGGTCAGCTTGCAGACGTTTGCGTTCGAGGACTTTCATCCATGCTGATTACTGAACCCGCTTTGCGAACGCCATATCGATGAACAGCTGATTAATCGAAATACAACGCTTTCCGAGGCTCAGCTTTATGAGTTTCTGAATTGTATTCAGTCTTTACGTGACTGGCCTCACTCCCCATTTTTCAAAATCCAGAAAGTCGTCCAGCGCCACCGGAGTGATTACCGGAATATTAGTGTTTTTATTAGGAATGATTGCTGGCCTTTCTACCCAGATGTACTGGTTGAATCGTTTTTATCCGATGGCATTGTTGGGTGAAGGATGTTTTATAGGTACTAGCCCTAACGGAGGGGAGTTGTCTGGGTAATATCAGTCATATTCGAGGCAGAAGGTTAAATAATGGATTATCCGAGTAGTGTTCCAAGTGTTGGCTTGGTAGATGGCCGATTTATCGATGAAAATGTCATTTCTGGTGTTCCAGGATCACTGATTCCTGCAGCATGGGGCAATGGTGTAACTCAAGAGATACTGGCGGTAGTAAAAAGCGCAGGAATAGCACCGGATGAGAACGACAACGCTCAGTTGCTGAAGGCATTGCAGGTTATTGTTGGTAAAGCAAGCCCGATGCTTTCAGTCGTGAAAAATATTGCAGTTTCCAGATTGCTGGAGTCTGACGAACTGGGTTTGTTACTCATCAATGGTGCGGCAGATACAGTGTCGATAACACTTCCTCCCAGCAACGAAGGTTTAGGTGTGCGTGACGTTATTGTGCGTCGCGTGGATAACAGCGGTAACCGCCTGGTAGTGCAATGTTCGGGGACTGACAACATCAAGTTCCACACCCATTTGCGTCCTGCTGGTTATCCCTTCCTGGTGCTTATGGGGGCAGGGGATTGGTGGCACCTACGCAGTGATGGTGCTGGAAGTTGGTGGCCGGTAGGTCGGTTCGATAGCACGCCTCTGGGGCGCCCGGTCTTTGAAACGACGACTGCTTTCAGCCCCGGTGGTTATGGCGCCTTGAACGGGGCGATTCTCAGTCGGGCCGAATGGCCCTGGCTGTGGGATCACGCCAAGGTGTCGGGAATGATGTGGACCGAGGCGACGCGAGTCGGTGCAGAAGGTGGCTGGAGCAGCGGTGATGGAACACTGACATTTCGGGGGCCCGAAGGGCGGGGTGAGTTCCTGCGGGTTCTGGACGAAGGGCGCGGAATCGATCCGGGTCGTAATCCTGGCGTTGTCCAGCGAGACCAGAATCGGGCGCACATCCATACGCCGACGGCCGTGGCAGTGGGGGAGGGAGCTGCGAATGGAGCGGTCTTCCAGACTTCGGTCTGGTCTCTGAGATACACGCTGCCCTACCAGTTGGTGGGGACCACACCTGTGGGGACCGGTTTATCCAACGAAGGAGGCGCAGAGGCGCGTCCCCATAACGTTGCCTATCCTGGCCGGTTGAAACTGATCTGAGACGAAATGATGAACTACCTGATTGATGCATCGGGGGCTCTGATCGGCCCTGTTGAGTTTCCCCTTATTCCTGGCTTGGGCATTCAGTTGCCAAATAATGCTGTAACTCTGGACCAGCAGCTCGATGAGCCAATGTCTGGTCATGTATGGGCCCTTATCGGAGGCTGGCCTCAACAAGTTCTTGATTTGCGTGGTGTGGTCTACAGCACCGATACAGGTGAATCCGTGGAGTGGTCCGAGGTGGGTGACCTGCCAGAAGGATTTACGAAAACGGCGCCTCCGGGACCGTACTTTAGTTGGAGCGAGGGTTCCTGGCAGCTTGATGTAAAAGCACAACAGGCAGCGGCAACACTCGTCGCTCAAAGTGAGCGGGACAAACAATTGGCTGAGGCGACGTTGCGCATGGCGCCACTTCAATACGCCCTTGAACTGGGAGAAGCCTCATCCGAGGAACAATCTGCCTTACTGGAGTGGAAGCGCTATTGCGTTGCCTTGAACCGTATCGAGCAGCAGCCGGGTTATCCGCTTGAAATTGAGTGGCCAGTGCTAACTCTGGATGCCCCCCGTGGCCGGTTGAATGCCTTGCGATCTTTCTTCCGTGCCAAATGAACCCAAGTCAGGGAGACACTAATGTCTGTGACCGAGGGACAACTCCTCAAAATCATGCCCAACGCCCGCTCCCAAGCGGGCGTTTTTGTTTCTGCGCTTAACACCGCCATGCTGAACCGCCATATCAACACGCCCAAACGCATGGCCGCCTTCCTCGCGCAGGTCGGTCATGAGTCGGGGCAGTTGCGTTATGTGCGGGAGCTGGGCAATGACCAGTACCTGAGCAAATACGACACCGGCAGCCTGGCGGCCCGTCTGGGCAATACCCCGGAGGCCGATGGCGACGGCCAGAAATACCGTGGCCGGGGTCTGATCCAGGTCACCGGTCGCGACAACTACCGGCAATGCAGCCTCGGATTGTTCGGTGACGAGCGTTTACTGGCGTTGCCCGAATTGTTGGAACAGCCGCAGTGGGCCGCCGAGTCGGCCGCCTGGTTCTGGCAGCAGAACGGCCTTAACGAACTGGCCGACCGCGACCAGTTCAACAGCATCACCCGTCGTATCAACGGCGGCCTGAACGGGCTGGAGGATCGCCTGCAACTCTGGGCGCGGGCGCGGGAGGTGTTATGCCAGCCTTCGGCCTGATGCCTCTGTCTTCCCGGGCAATGGCTGTCGTCGTGTTGCTGGCCGTGGTGGCCGGCGTCGCGGGGACGCTGGCCTGGCAGGTCCAGGAGTGGCGTTTTGGCCGGCAACTGGCGGAGCAGGCCAGGCTGCACGGCGAAGCGCTGAATCAGTTGAACCTGGCGGCTGCTGCCCGGCAGCGGGACGAGCAGGATAAACGCCTGGCCTTGGAGCAACAGCTGCAAGCCAGCGACCAAACCCATTACCGAGCCTTGAGCGATGCACAACGTGATCAAGGTCGCCTGCGCGACCGTCTTGCCACTGCTGATCTGCGCCTGTCAGTCCTCCTCGCCGCCGATGACAGCGCCGCCGGCTGCACAGTGCCTGCCACCCCCACCGCCGGCGGCCTGGTTCATGGAGCCTCGCGAGCCCGACTTGACCCGGCGCATGCTCAACGAATTATCGGCATCACCGATGCCGGCGACCGGGGACTGATCGCCCTGCAGGCGTGCCAGGCCTACGTCAGGGCGTTGAACCGCTAAACATTTTGATCCGTTCCGTGCCTTGCAAGCGCGTATCGCTCGTGTACGGTAAGACCTCCGTCAACCCGATCAGGAGAGGACCGTGAACGAAATCACCCAGCTTGCCGCTGAACTTGGCAGGCGCCTGCAGATTCTGAACACCCACGTCACCACGGCCGAATCCTGTACCGGTGGCGGGATTGCCGAGGCCATCACCCGCATTCCCGGGAGTTCGGCCTGGTTCGAAGCGGGTTATGTGACCTACTCCAATCGGCAGAAGACCCAACAGCTGGCGGTGCCGGAAGCACTGTTCGCTTCCGTCGGCGCGGTCAGCCGCGAGGTGGTCGAGGCGATGGTGCGGGGCGCGCAGGGCAAAAGCAGGGCGCGTTTTGCCGTGGCGGTCAGCGGCGTGGCCGGCCCGGATGGCGGTTCGCCGCAGAAGCCGGTGGGCACCGTATGGCTGGCCTGGGGCGTGGGAGAGTCGGTAACGGCCGAGTGCCGACACTTTGCCGGGAATCGGGACGATGTCCGCCGACAAACGGTGAAGGCCGCGCTAGAGGGCTTGCTGCAACATGCCGCGGCAGAAATCTCAAAACAGGGGTAGGCGATCCACGAACGCTGTGGAATAATACTGGCTACTTATACAGGTGTTGGCCGTCAGGCCTTATTGATTACGTGAGGACTTTAATGGACGACAACAAGAAGAAAGCCTTGGCTGCGGCCCTGGGTCAGATCGAACGTCAATTCGGCAAGGGTGCCGTAATGCGTATGGGCGATCACGACCGCCAGGCGATCCCGGCCATTTCCACTGGCTCTCTGGGTCTGGACATCGCACTCGGCATCGGCGGCCTGCCAAAGGGCCGTATTGTCGAAATCTACGGTCCGGAATCGTCCGGTAAAACCACCCTGACCTTGTCCGTGATTGCCCAGGCACAGAAGATGGGCGCCACTTGCGCCTTCGTCGACGCCGAGCACGCACTGGACCCGGAATACGCCGGCAAGCTGGGGGTCAACGTTGACGACCTGCTGGTTTCCCAGCCGGACACCGGTGAACAGGCACTGGAAATCACCGACATGTTGGTGCGCTCCAATGCCATCGACGTGATCGTGATCGACTCCGTGGCAGCACTGGTGCCCAAGGCCGAGATCGAAGGCGAGATGGGCGACATGCACGTGGGCCTGCAGGCCCGCCTGATGTCCCAGGCGCTGCGCAAGATCACCGGCAACATCAAGAACGCCAACTGCCTGGTGATCTTCATCAACCAGATCCGTATGAAAATCGGCGTGATGTTCGGCAGCCCGGAAACCACCACCGGTGGTAACGCGCTGAAGTTCTACGCTTCGGTTCGCCTGGATATCCGTCGTACTGGCGCGGTGAAGGAAGGTGACGAAGTCGTCGGTAGCGAAACCCGGGTCAAGATCGTCAAGAACAAGGTGGCTCCACCGTTCCGCCAGGCTGAATTCCAGATCCTGTACGGCAAGGGTATCTACCTGAACGGCGAGATCATCGATCTGGGCGTGCTGCACGGTTTCCTCGAGAAGTCTGGTGCCTGGTACAGCTACCAGGGCAACAAGATCGGTCAGGGCAAGGCCAACTCGGCCAAGTTCCTGCAGGACAACCCGGAAATCGGTAATGCCCTCGAGAAGCAGATTCGCGACAAGCTGCTGGCTCCGACCGCTGATGTCAAAGCTTCGCCGGTCAACGAGACCATCGATGACATGGCCGACGCGGATATCTGATCGATCCGATGACCGCCGTACTCGATACCCTCGTCGCGGTGCGGCGAACCGCAATGGACCTGCTCGCTCGACGCGAGCACGGTCGAGTCGAGCTGACGCGTAAACTGCGTCAGCGCGGCGCTTCTCCCGAGATGATCGAAACAGCCCTTGACCGTTTGACGGAAGAGGGACTGCTATCCGAATCCCGCTACCTCGAAAGTTTCGTTTCCTATCGTGCCCGTTCCGGCTACGGCCCCATGCGTATTCGCGAAGAACTCAGCCAGCGCGGTTTGCAGCGTGCCGATATCGAACTCGCCTTGCGTGAGAGCGGCATCGACTGGCAAGCACAACTGGAGGATGTCTGGCGGCGCAAGTTTGCCGGGCATTTCCCGATAGATGCCAAGGAGCGTGCCAAACAAGGCCGCTTTCTGGGGTATCGGGGATATTCTATGGACATGATCGGCCGCTTGTTGAGCGGCCGAAGGGTGGACGATTGACCTGTAGGGCCCGCGAGTCGAATGCGCGGGCCGCTGCTTCTCCGCTCAAGTGACCTTGATCGGCTCTCTGTTGCGTTGTGGCGTCCTGGCCTGATTCATCGCCCAGTTTTCCGGCAGGTTAATGAAGTCGATCAGTTCGCGCAGGCGACCATTGTCGCGGGCGTTGAAGGTGAACGACAGGCGTGCCAGATGGCTGAACTCCGGTTCGTTGTGCTCTTCCACGTTGTAAGCATGTTGATGGAAGCGATCGCTCAGGCACAGGTCGGCGAAAGCCGTCTGCATCTGCTCGAGCGCCGGTTCGCTGAGCTTGTGATTCATGCGAATGACAAACTGATGTTTCAGCCAGCGACTGGAGTGGAAGTTGCTGTAGAACTGGTTGATTTCCTCCACCGCCTCCTCGGTGTTGTGCGCCAGGCGCATCAGCTTCATGTCGGTTGGCAGGATGTAGCGGTTGTTCTCGAGCTGGTTGTGGATAAAGTCCAGCGCTCCTTGCCAGAAGGTCCCTCCCGGGACATCCAGCAGCACCACCGGTACCAGCGGGCTCTTGCCGGTCTGGATCAGGGTCAGTACTTCCAGCGCTTCATCGAGCGTGCCAAAGCCACCCGGGCATAACACCAGGGCATCGGCTTCCTTGACGAAGAACAGCTTGCGGGTAAAGAAGAAGTGGAAGGACAGCAAGTTCTCGGTGCCGTCCACCGTTGGGTTGGCATGCTGCTCGAAGGGCAGGGTGATATTGAACCCCAGGCTGTGATCGCGACCGGCACCTTCGTGGGCCGCGGCCATGATGCCGCCGCCGGCACCGGTGATGACCATCAGGTCGGAGCGGGCCAGGGCCGCGCCGAGTTCTCGCGCCAGGCCATACAGCGGGTGTTCGATCGGCGTGCGCGCGGAGCCGAATACCGTCACCTTGCGTCGCCCCTTGAACTGTTCCAGCACGCGAAAAGCATGTTCCAGTTCGCGCAGGGCCTGCAGGGTGATTTTCGCGTTCCAGCGGTTGAGATCGTCCTGGGCCATGCGCAGGACGGTGAGAATCATGTCGCGATAAAGAGGAATGTTGGGGCTGTTGGGAGCGATCAGGTTGAGTTGTTCTTCGACCTTGCTGAGGTCGATACCGTTGCTCTGAAAATGACGACTGAGGAGGTCATTCGGTTCGTAAGGCATTCAACTTCTCCTTCTGCACAGAACCTTTGACACGAACGAAGTATTCGTTGGTATCACGACACTGCATGTGTCGCTGTCAGCCCGGCTTTGGCGGCTGATTCGCCAGGGTGGAAAAACCCTGACGTGGCCAGCGGGCCATCCATACAGGTTCTGCTATTCCTTGATTTAGAAAGCATGTGCACTGCAAGACGCGCTTGGGCGGCCTCCGGATCCACCCAGGAAAATTCAGCATGAACACTTTGAAATCTAGACCTTCATGATGATTCGCGCTGACTTGATCATGGGCCTTGAAAGTCGGGGCTGGCAATCACTTATTAGCGGTGGCGTGCAGCGTTTTCACCGCCTGTCTGAGCGCATGCCGACCGGTGGAGGCTCTGATTTACTAAGTTACAACGCTAGCAAGACAGCTTGGCGTCAAAGGGCAGGATGCACAGGGCGGGGTTGTCGCGCAGGTAATGGCGAGTGGGGCACGGAGGCTGGTCATGCACAAAGTCGTACTGGAAATAGATGCGCAGCTGTATCAACTGCTGAAGTCAGCGGCAGACGCCAATCATCTGACTCTTGAAGAGGAATGCCGACGCCGGCTTGAAGGTGGGGAGCGCCGTTCGAGCTATTTGCAGGCCCTGTTGGCGGAGCTGCGGGCCGATGATCAACAGCGGCACGCAGCGGGGCACTGAATTACTTTTTCTTCTTCGTCGGGGCCGGGCAGTCCGACTCCTGGAAGCGCGCCGAGGCGACCGGGCGGTTGGTGCGGTTCTCGGTGAATTCGTAGCGCATGATCGCGCCCTTGGCCATCAGCTTGCGGTAGTTCGGGTCACGGCAAACGCTGGCACCCAGTTGCAGGTAGACCGCCTTGGGGTTGGCGCGCATTTTTTCCGCGTGTTCGGCCTGGACGCTGAGGTGGTTGATCAGCTCCTTGCCTTCGACGGTATAACCCTGGTCGAGGATGTTCTCGTTGACTTCCCGAGGCGTGCCGACGTTACTTTCCTCGGCGGTTTTCTGCAGGGTCTTGTTCAGTTCGAAGTCTTGCAGCGATGCAGCCTGGGCACTGAACGGCAAGGCCAGCAGAAGGGCGGCGGTGGGAACGATAAAGCGCAACATGAAACTCTCCTGGTTCAGTGACTGATGCTTCGACCAGTCACGCGACTGTGCGTTCAGTGGCGGCGAATTATAGGGGAGCGAGGGTAGGCGGTACAGGTTTGAGCAGAGAGCTCTGATAAACTTGTGCGAATTTTCAGTTTTCCGAGTTCTTTTCGTGTCGATTCCTTCTTTCTGCCAGGGCGGCTTCTAATGAGTCATGCCGTATCCCGCCTGCGTGCCCAACGTCTTGCGCGTGCCGTCAGACCTTTTACCGCCCGGGGTTCCCGGGCGGAGCGCTGTGCGGGCTGTCGGGTGATTCCCAGCCACTGCATGTGCGCCTGGCGCCCCAAGGTTTCCGCGCAGTCGGCGATGTGCCTGATCATGCATGACGTTGAACCCATGAAGCCGAGCAATACCGGCTGGCTGATCGCTGATGTCATAGAAGACACCATGGCGTTCCCCTGGTCGCGAACAGAAGTCGACCCACAATTGCTGGCCTTGCTGGCCGATCCCCAGTGGCAGCCTTATGTGGTGTTCCCTGGAGAGTTCGTCGCGCCACAGCGGGTGGTGAACGAAGTCCGCCTGGAGGCGGGCAAGCGCCCGCTGTTTATCCTGCTGGATGCGACCTGGAGCGAAGCGCGCAAGATGTTTCGCAAAAGCCCTTATCTTGAACACTTGCCGGTATTGAGCCTGGAGCCCGAGCAGTTGTCGCGCTACAAGCTGCGGCGCTCCAAGCGCGATGACCATTTCTGTACCGCGGAGGTTGCGGCGCTGTGCCTGGAGTTGGCCGCGGACCGGCAGGCCGGCGAAGTGCTGGATGCTTATCTGGATGTGTTTAGCACCCATTATCTGTCGGCCAAGTTCCAGCTTGAGATCGACCCTGACGACGAGACGCACACGCGCCTCAAGCCTTTTCTGTAATACCTGAGGCAAGGGACTGGAGTTTTTTCGGCCGGAGCGGTGCCACCAGCATCCCGCTCAGCATCGAGGCGCAGCCGTGCGGGCATGGCTTTGTATGATGGCACTGTTATTAGTTAGCAAGCTAAGATGCCGCACAGCCCGAAGCTTGACCACCCCGGCTTCGCTGGGCATGCTTGGCGCCGATTAGGGCGCGACCGATCTTTGAAACGCCGCATTTCCGGGCTCTTGGCGTTGATCGTGCTCTTTGGGTGCAGCATTCTGGCTGACACCTGTGTTGCCTTGGCGAGGACCGAATGTATCGGTGCTCCCATAAAAAACAGGATCATTTGAAAAATGGCCACATACGAAATCCTGATTGCCGATGACCACCCCCTCTTTCGTAGCGCACTGCATCAAGCGGTGACCCTGGGCCTCGGCCCGGATGTCCGTCTGGTGGAAGTGGCGAGCATTGCCGAACTGGAAGCCCGCCTGACCGAAAAGGCCGATTGGGACCTGGTGTTGCTGGACCTGAACATGCCTGGCGCTTACGGCTTTTCCGGCCTGGTGCTGTTGCGCGGTCAGTACCCGCAGATTCCGGTGGTGATGGTGTCGGCACAGGAAGAAGCATCGGTGATGGTGCGTTCACGCGAATTTGGCGCCAGCGGTTTTATTCCCAAGTCCAGTTCTCTCGAAGTCATTCAACAGGCCGTACGCAGCGTGCTTGACGGCGATGTCTGGTGGCCGCCACAGGCCTTCGAAGAGGTCAGCGTCTCCGCCGAGGCCAAGGCGGCCAGCGAAGGCCTGGCGAGCCTGACGCCACAACAGTTCCGTGTGCTGACCATGGTCTGCGAGGGTTTGCTGAATAAGCAGATTGCTTATGAACTGAGCGTTTCGGAAGCCACCATCAAGGCCCATGTGACGGCAATCTTCCGTAAGCTGGGGGTGCGGACCCGCACTCAGGCGGCGCTGCTCCTGCAACAACTTGAGTCAATTTCCAGCCAGTAACTGGCTCTTTCTTCACGCTTTTTTGACTTTTGTTGAACTAGCTTTCCCATTCCTTATTGTTCTAGTTGCCTATTTATGTCGCCTTTCAAAGGTCAAACCGGTCTTAAACGCATCCTCAATGCCTCGGGATACTCCTTCGATGGCCTGCGGGCCGCCTTCACCGGCGAAGCTGCGTTTCGTCAGCTGGTGCTGCTCAACGCGATTCTGATCCCGGTGTCTTTCCTGCTGAATGTCAGCCGGGTCGAGCGGGCGTTGCTGATTGCTGTCTGCCTGCTGGCGCTGATTGTCGAACTGCTCAATTCGGCGGTCGAGGCGGCGATCGACCGCATCTCCCTGGATCGCCATCCACTGTCGAAAAATGCCAAGGACATGGGCAGCGCCGCGCAACTCGTGGCCTTGAGCATGATTAGCGTGGTCTGGGCGGTGATCCTTATCTAAGGAATGCTCGGCAGCACGATCTCGTCGCTGCGCTGCACCCCGGCGGTAAAGGCGCGGCAGAGTTCGAGGAACTCGCGCATCGCCGAGGTCTGATATTTCTGTTTGTGCCAGATGAAATAGAACTGCCGGGCCAGGTCCAGGTCCGGCGTCTCTACCGGCACCAGGCTGCCACGCCGGAAAGCGTCGCGCAGCGCCAGCCTGGAAATGCAGCCAATCCCCAACCCCGACTCCACCGCGCGCTTGATCGCTTCGGTGTGTTCCAGTTCGAGCCGGATATTCAGCGCGCTGCGGTGATGACGCATGGCCTGGTCGAAGGTCAGGCGCGTGCCCGAGCCCTGTTCCCGCAGAATCCAGGCTTCGTGGGTCAGCTCCTCCATGCTCGCATGGCCGCGTTTGGCCAAGGGGTGCTGCGGGGCGCAGAACACCACCAGCTCATCCTCGACCCAGGTTTGTACTTCGATATCCGGGTGGCTGCAGTCGCCTTCAATTAGACCCAGGTCAATTTCGTAGTGGGCGACCTGTTGCACGATATGCGCAGTGTTCTGCACATGCAGTTTGACCTGGCTCTCCGGGTGGACCTGCATGAAGCTGCCGATCAACAGGGTCGCCAGGTAGTTGCCGATGGTCAGGGTCGCGCCCACCGACAACGAGCCGAAGCCGGATTTGCCGTTGAGCAGGTCTTCGATTTCCTTAGCCTGGTCCAGCAACGCCACCGCCTGCGGCAGCAGCTGTTTGCCCAGGGCGTTGAGGCTCAGGCGCTTGCCGGCGCGATCGAACAACTGGCAACTGGATTGCCGTTCCAGTTCGGTGATCGAAGTGCTTGCCGCGGATTGGGAAAGGGCCAGCAGGCCGGCAGCACGAGAAACGCTCTCTTGCTGGGCGACGGCGACGAATACTTGCAGTTGACGGAGAGTAAATCGCATATCGATATAACCGATAACCCTTATCTTAATAATCCAGTTAACAGATATTGTCGCCGCCATTAGAATGCTGTGCAATTGCGCTCGGCTCGCTTGTCGCAGAGCAGGCGCCGACAACTTTCCAGGAGTCCCCCGTACATGAGCAACATGAACCACGAGCGTGTCCTCAGTGTTCATCACTGGAACGACACTCTGTTCAGCTTCAAGTGCACCCGCGATCCGGGCCTGCGCTTCGAGAACGGTCAGTTCGTGATGATCGGCCTGCAACAGCCCAATGGCCGCCCGCTTATGCGCGCTTACTCGATTGCCAGCCCGAACTGGGAAGAGCATCTCGAGTTCTTCAGCATCAAGGTTCCCGATGGCCCGCTGACTTCCCAGCTGCAGCATTTGAAGGAAGGCGACGAGATCATCATCAGCAAGAAGCCTACCGGTACCCTGGTACTGGACGACCTGAAGCCTGGCAAGCACCTGTACCTGCTCAGCACCGGCACCGGCCTGGCGCCGTTCATGAGCGTCATCCAGGATCCGGAAACCTACGAGCGTTTCGAGAAAGTGATCCTGTGCCACGGCGTGCGTTACGTCAACGAAGTCGCCTACCGCGAGTTCATCACCGAGCACCTGCCGCAGAACGAGTTCTTCGGCGAAGCGCTGCGTGAAAAACTGATCTACTACCCGACCGTGACCCGTGAGCCGTTCGAGAACGAAGGCCGCCTGACCGACCTGATGCGCAGCGGCAAGCTGTTCAGCGACATCGGCCTGCCGCCGATCAACCCGCAGGACGACCGCGCCATGCTGTGCGGCAGCCCGAGCATGCTCGACGAGACCAGCGAAGTGCTCAACAGCTTCGGCCTGACCGTTTCGCCACGCATGCGCGAGCCGGGTGACTACCTGATCGAGCGCGCTTTCGTCGAGAAGTAAGCGACTCGCAGCACAGAAAAAGCCCGCGTTGCCTGAGAAGGCAACGCGGGCTTTTTCGTTTCCGGCTTCCGGTCAGCGCGCGGGGACCACTTCCAGGACCTGGATCAGGCCCGGCTGGGGGTAGTGCCAGCGCACGTCCAGATCCCAGAACTGCGCGCCGTATTCGCGTTCCGGGGTGGGCGTCTGGTAGGCCGGGCGTGGGTCCTGGGCCAAACATTGCTCGATCAGCTCCACCAGCGGCTCCTGCAGGCGTTGAGCGTGCGTATGAGCCTGTTGCAGGGCGTTGTCGCTCCACTGCACCGGGATCAGCTGCGGCGCCGCGCTGGCGATGCTGTTGCTCGCGCTGTCGATGATGTCGGCGTAAGGCACGTAGGGCTTGATATCGAGAATCGGCGTGCCGTCCAGCAGGTCGATGCCGGAGATCCACAGGCGGTTGGCCTCGACCTTGTCCAGCTTGACCACCGACTGGCCAATGCCGTTGGGCCGGTGAGTGGCGCGGGTGGCGAAGACCCCCATGGACTTGTTGCCACCCAGGCGCGGCGGGCGGACCTTGAGCCGCGGTTTGTCTTCCAGCGCCTGGTGAAACAGGAACAGCAGCCAGACGTGGCTGACCTGTTCCAGGCCCTGCACTGCGTCGCCCTGGTCGAAGGGCGCCACCAGCTCCAGCACGCCACGGGCCGCCGGGGCCAGTTGCGGCTGGCGCGGGATGGCGAACTTTTCCTTGAAGCAGGAGCGCACGAAGCCGATGGGGGAAACGCTGTAGGTCATTTTGCAAGCCTCAAGTTGCAAGCTTCGAGCTACAAGCTTTGAACTTGCAGCTTGTAGCTGTCTTAAGCCCTGACGCGCAGGGTCAGGCCCTTGAGGAAGTTGCGCAGCAACTGGTCGCCGCACGGGCGGTAGTTGGTGTGGCCGAACTTGCGGAACAGCGCGCTCAGCTCTGGCTTGGACACCGGGAAGTCGGCGGCCTTGAGGATGGCGTGCATGTCGTCTTCCTTCAGCTCGAAGGCGACCCGCAGCTTCTTCAGGATGATGTTGTTGGTCACTGGCAGTTCGATCGGCAGCGGCGGACGGCTTTCGTCCTTGCCTCGCTTGAAGATCACCAGGCCGTCGAGAAAGTGCGCCATGACCTCGTCCGGGCAATGCACGAAACCTTCTTCCTCGTCCTTTTTCAGGTAGCCGACTATGTCGTCCAGGCTCACGTCAAAGCCGGTGAGCTTGATGATCTCGACGACCTTCTTGTCGCTGATGTCGAGCATGTAGCGCACGCTGCGCAGTACATCGTTATGAATCATGTCTACAGTCCTGGTCTGTTCACGTTGAGCGCCGCATGCACACGCGGCGTCTGAATGGGTGTCGGCCTAGAATTTCTCTTTGGCGGACAGGTAGCGCCATTGCCCGACCGGCACCTTGCCGATGGAAACCCCACCGATACGGATGCGGCGAATGGCGACCACCTTCAGGCCTACCGCTTCGCAGAGCTGGGCGATCACGCCCGGTTGCGGGTTCTTCATGGCAAAGCGCAGGCGGTTTTCGTTCTGCCAGCTGGCCTTGACCGGCGGCAGTTCGCGGCCCTTGTAAGTCAGGCCATGGTTCAGGCGGTTGAGGCCGTGGGCGACCATCTCGCCTTCCACCTCGACCACGTATTCCTGCTCGATCTTGGCCGCATCGGCGGTCAGCTTGCGCAGGATCTTCCAGTCCTGGGTGAACACCAGCAGGCCGCTGGCATTGGCTTGCAGGTCGGCGCTGGCGGTCAGGCGCAGGAAGTGGCCCTTGAGCGGCCGTTTGCCGAAGCGGTGCTCCTCGGACAGGCTGGTGGCGCTCAGCGACTGCATGGCGCTGTCGACGTCCTGGCCGGCCGGCACGTTCAGCAGCAGGGTCACCGGCTCCGGCGCGGTGGCCTTGGCCTGTGGGTCGAGTTCGACTTTCTGGGTGTCGACCTTGAACTGCGGCTCGTCGATGACCTCGCCATCCACGGTGACCCAGCCGCCCTCGATGAACAGCTCAGCCTCCCGGCGGGAGCAGCCGACGAGTTCGATGAGGCGTTTGGAGAGACGAATCGGGTCAGTCATGACAGGGGCCGTAACAAAAGGGGGCAGGCATTGTACCTGCCCGGCGCCGGTTAATCGCGGGTCCATTTGCCCGCTGTGGCTTTTAGCCGCGCAGTGCCTGCTGCTGGGGCTGTTTCAAACGCATGTGCAGCAGCGGATAGGGCTGGCCCATGCCGTCGTGCTCGGAGCGGCCGATGACCTCGAAGCCCTGCTTGAAGTAGAAGCCCAGGGCTTGCGGGTTCTGCTCGTTGACGTCGAGTTCGTCGGCGTTCAGGTGTTCGATGGCGTACCTGAGCAATTGCTTGCCCAGGCCCTGGCCGCGATGGGCGGGATCGATGAAAAGCATCTCGATCTTGCCGGCGGCGACCCCGGCGAAGCCGGTGATGTGCTGGCGCTGGTCCCGGGTGCAGATCAGCATCACCGCATCCAGATAACGGTTCAGCACCAGGTTTCTCAGCAGTTCGATGTAGCTGTCCGGCAGGAAGTCGTGGGTGGCGCGCACCGAGTCTTCCCAGACCCGGGCCAGTTCCGGGTAGTCGCTGTGTTTCGGGGTGTGGATGACCGAATGATGGCGCATGCCGCCTGCTCCTTTGTGGTGACGCATCCGTGGTCCTGAGCAAACGATAGACGTAAAAAAGCCCCGCATCTCGCGAAGAGAGCGGGGCTTTGCGGTTTTTTACGCCTTACAGGACTTCGGCCCACAGGTCGTATTCGTCGGCGTCGGTGACCCGGCACCAGACCTTGTCGCCTGGCTTGAGGTCGCCGGCACCGTCGATGAACACGTTGCCGTCGATTTCCGGGGCGTCGAAGAAGCAGCGGCCCACGGCGCCCTGTTCGTCGACTTCATCGATCAGCACTTCGATTTCCTTGCCGATGCGCTGTTGCAGGCGCGCCGAGCTGATTGCCTGCTGGTGCGCCATGAAGCGCTCCCAACGGTCCTGCTTGACCTCGTCCGGGACCACTTCCAGGTCCAGGTCGTTGGCCGGCGCGCCTTCCACCGGCGAGTACTGGAAGCAGCCGACGCGGTCGAGCTGGGCTTCGGTCAGCCAGTCGAGCAGGTACTGGAAGTCTTCTTCGGTTTCGCCGGGGAAGCCGACGATGAAGGTCGAGCGGATGATCAGCTCGGGGCAGATCTGGCGCCAGTTCTTGATCCGGGCCAGGGTCTTGTCTTCGAAGGCCGGGCGTTTCATCGCCTTGAGCACTTTCGGGCTGGCGTGCTGGAACGGGATGTCCAGGTACGGCAGGATCTTGCCGGCGGCCATTAGCGGGATCAGCTCGTCCACGTGCGGGTACGGGTAGACGTAGTGCAGGCGGACCCAGACGCCCAGGGTGCTGAGGGCTTCGCAGAGCTCGGTCATGCGGGTTTTCACCGGCGCGCCGTTCCAGAAGCCGGTGCGGTACTTGACGTCGACGCCATAGGCGCTGGTGTCCTGGGAGATCACCAGCAGTTCCTTGACCCCGGACTTGACCAGGCGCTGGGCTTCGTCCAGCACATCGCCCACCGGGCGGCTGACCAGCTTGCCGCGCATCGACGGGATGATGCAGAAGCTGCAGCTGTGGTTGCAGCCTTCGGAAATCTTCAGGTACGCGTAATGGCGCGGAGTCAGCTTGATGCCTTGTGGCGGCACCAGGTCGATCAGCGGGTTGTGGTCCTGTTTCGGCGGCACCACTTCGTGCACCGCGCTGACCACTTGTTCGTACTGCTGCGGGCCGGTCACGGCCAGCACGCTTGGATGCACATCGCGGATATTGCCTTCTTCCACGCCCATGCAGCCGGTGACGATGACCTTGCCGTTTTCCTTGATGGCTTCGCCGATCACTTCCAGGGACTCGGCCTTGGCCGAGTCGATGAAACCGCAGGTGTTGACCACCACGACGTCGGCGTCCTGGTAGGTGGACACCACGTCATAACCTTCCATACGCAGTTGCGTGAGGATGCGCTCGGAATCGACCAGCGCTTTCGGGCAACCCAGGGAAACGAAGCCGACCTTGGGGTTGGCTGGCGCGGTAGGGGTGGACATGTCTAACCTCGGTATAGGTGTCGGGCCGCTCGGCGATCTGGATAAAACCGCTGGCGACGAACGGGCGCTAGGGGCGCCTCTGATCAAAAAGTGCGCAATTCTAGCGATGGCCGACGCACTTGACCAGCTTTATGCAGGGAAATACGACGAGTGCTGCGCTATGCTTCGCGCCGTTGCGCCCAGGTGAATTCTTATAGTCAACAGAACGTCTGTAACTGTAAGTAAAAGGGCGCATGCTGCATTGGCATTCACGAGAGTCTTGCAAACTTGGCGTTGTCTTGAATGTCATGCCTTTTATAAGAAGCCCCGATCTGGGTAGTAGGAGTGGTGGATGGGTCAGGCAAGTAGTCAGGCGGTAGGCGGCGAGCATTCCAGGGCCAGGCCTCTGGGGATGCTGGTGGCGGCGGTCGGGGTGGTTTATGGCGACATTGGGACCAGCCCGCTTTATACCTTGAAGGAGGTATTCGCGGGGCATTACGGGGTTCCGGTCAACCACGACGGTGTATTCGGCATTCTTGCATTGATCTTCTGGTCGCTGGTCTGGGTGGTCTCGATCAAATACGTGTTGTTCATCCTGCGGGCCGACAACCAGGGCGAGGGCGGGATCATGGCCTTGACCGCCCTGGCCCGACGGGCGTCGACGCCCTATCCGAGGCTGCGGGTGGTCCTGGTCATCCTGGGCCTGATCGGTGCGGCCTTGTTCTACGGCGACAGCATGATCACCCCGGCGATTTCCGTATTGTCGGCGGTGGAGGGGCTGGAGATTGCCTTCGACGGGCTCGAACACTGGGTCGTCCCGATGGCGTTGATCGTGCTGGTGGCGCTGTTTCTGATCCAGAAACACGGTACCGATCGCATTGGCAAGCTGTTCGGGCCGGTGATGGTCCTGTGGTTCGTGACCCTGGGCGGGCTGGGGATCTACGGCATCGCCCAGCATCCGGAAGTGCTGCAGGCGCTGAACCCGGTCTGGGGCGTGCGGTTCTTCATCGTGCATCCGGGCATGGGCGTGGCCATTCTCGGCGCGGTAGTGCTGGCATTGACCGGTGCCGAAGCGCTGTACGCCGACATGGGCCACTTCGGGCGCAAGCCGATCGCTCGCGCCTGGTTCGCCCTGGTGCTGCCGGCGCTGGTGCTCAACTATTTCGGCCAGGGCGCCTTGCTCCTGGAGAACCCGGAAGCGGCGCGTAACCCGTTCTATCTGCTGGCGCCGAGCTGGGCCCTGATCCCGCTGGTGGTCCTGGCGACCCTGGCTACCGTGATCGCCTCCCAGGCGGTGATCTCCGGCGCGTTCTCCCTGACCCGCCAGGCGATCCAGCTGGGTTATATCCCGCGCATGTACATCCAGCACACCTCCAGCGCGGAGCAGGGGCAGATCTACATCGGCGCGGTGAACTGGGCGCTGATGGTCGGGGTGATCCTCCTGGTACTGGGCTTCGAGTCTTCCGGCGCACTGGCTTCGGCCTACGGCGTGGCGGTGACCGGGACCATGCTGATCACCAGCATCCTGGTGTCGGCGGTGATGCTGTTGCTGTGGAAGTGGTCGCCGGTGCTGACGGTGCCGATCCTGCTGGGTTTCCTGCTGGTGGACGGGCTGTTCTTCGCCGCCAACGTACCGAAGATCTTCCAGGGCGGTGCTTTCCCGGTATTGGCGGGGATTGTGCTGTTCGCCCTGATGACCACCTGGAAACGCGGCAAGGAACTGTTGATGGACCGCCTCGGCGAGGGCGCGTTGCCGCTGCCAATCTTTATCAACAGCATCCGTGTGCAGCCGCCGCATCGGGTCCAGGGCACCGCGGTGTTCCTCACTGCGCGCTCCGACGCCGTGCCCCATGCGCTGTTGCACAACCTGCTGCATAACCAGGTGCTGCACGAGCAAGTGGTGCTGCTGACCGTGGTCTATGAAGATATCCCGCGGGTGCCGACGCAACGGCGCTTCGAGGTGGATTCCTATGGCGAAGGCTTCTTCCGGGTGATCCTGCACTTCGGTTTCACCGACGAGCCGGACGTGCCTGAAGCGCTGAAACTGTGCCATTTGGACGAGCTGGACTTCAGCCCGATGCGCACCACCTACTTCCTCAGCCGCGAGACGGTCATCACCTCCAAGATCGTCGGCATGGCGCGCTGGCGCGAGACGCTGTTCGCCTTCATGCTCAAGAACGCCAACGGCAACCTGCGCTTCTTCAAGCTGCCGGTGAACCGCGTGATCGAGTTGGGTACGCAGATCGAGATGTAAGCTGGCGCGACAGCAGAAGCCCTCGTCACCTTAGCGGTGACGGGGGCTTTTTTGTTGGAGGAGGGCGCTTGCTCGCGATGGCGCTCTACCTGACAGCCCGCGCTGATCGCGAGCTAGCTCCGCTCCCGCAGAGGAGGATTTCACGGATGAAAAAGCCCCTGGTGCCGGTTGGCAGCGGGGGCTTTTGTCTGGGCCATTCAGATCACTCGTCGGCGACCTTGTCCTTGCCCTGGCGTTTCTCGATGACGTTGACCAGGCGCTGGGCCAGGGCCGGGTAGTTTTCGTCGAAGTGATGGCCGCCCGGCAGTTTCATGGCTTCGCCGACGGCGGTCTTGTCGGTGCAACCGCTTTCGTCGACTTCTTCCTCGCCGTAGATGCATACCACCTTGGCCGCTGGCAGCTTGGCCATTTCCGGGCCGGTGGCGGCTTCCTTGCCGGCGTTGCCCAGCCAGCCTTCGACTTCGATCTCGAAGCTGCCGGTGCGGGCGAAGGCCAGCAGGATAATGGCGTCGACTCGCTGCTGCTCGGCTTCCGGCAGGCGGTTGTAGATGGCTGGCAACACGTCGGCGCCGAACGAATAGCCGGTCAGCACGAAGCGCTTGGTGCCCCATTTCTGCCGGTAGTGCTGCATCAGTTCGGTCAGGTCGGTGGCGCTCTGCTCCGGGGTCTTGTGCTGCCAGTAGTAGCGCAGGGTGTCGATGCCGACCACCGGGTAGCCGATCTTGGCCATCTCGCCGGCCACGTCACGGTCCAGGTCGCGCCAGCCGCCGTCGCCGGAGAGGAACAGGGTCACGGTGTCCTTGGCCTGGCCGGCCGGCACTTCGACCACCGGGATATTCAGGCCGCCGTTGTCCGAACCTACCAGCAGCTTGCGCAGCTCGTTGTTCAGCACCTGAGGCAGGTGAATGTCGTAGTCGCTGATGCTGGTGCTGGCATTGGGGGTGTCACGCACGAAGCCGGCGCTTTCGTCATCCGGGTTGTCGTTCCAGGCCACCAGCCAGTGGCCGTGGGCCAGGGTCTTGGGCAATGGATCGGTGCAACCCGGTGCCGGGTTGATGGTAAAGCCCACCGATACGGCCTGGGCCTTGTCGTCGTTCTGGGTGGCGATCCAGCGCCAGGCCAGGGCGGCACCAGGGCCGATGCCGCTGACCAGGGTCGCCGGGCCCGCGAGTTGGCCAAGGGCGGTCTGCAGGGCTTGTTCCTGCAGCTTGCAGTCGTCCTTGGGCAGGATCACCTGGACGATCTGCGCCGCGCCGCCGCGGCTCAGGGCCAGGAGTTGGGTATCGCTCAGGGCTTCGTCGGCGAGGACGGCCACGGCGACCCGGGCCTTGGCCTGGGCGGCCGGGGTGACACGGGTCAGGGTCGAGCCATCGGTCTGGGCCAGGTGTTCCAGGGTCGGTTGTGGTGCCGGACGATTCCAGTACCAGTAGCCGCCTCCTGCTATCAGGGCAAGCACCACCAGAGTGGCTAATACATACCGCCAGGAGCGTTGAATCATCAGCGTTTCACCAATCCAGTCAGGCCGCCCGCAATCAGGGCGGCGGTATCGGCCAGTGCCACCAGCGGATCCAGTCCGGCGGGCACGGCCATGTAACGAGGTTCCCAGTCAGGCTGGAATTTATCTTTGAAACGGCGCAACCCTTGGAAGTTGTACAGCTGCTCACCCCGACGGAAAACCATCGATCCAAGGCGCTGGGTCAGTGGCGCGCCACGCCGGGGTTGCAGACCCGACAACGGCACCATGCCCAGACTGAAGCGGGCATACCCATGGTTTTTATAATGCTGGATCAGGCCGACCATCATAAATTCCATGGTCAGCTTGGGAGCCTCCGGGTGGGCGCGCATCAGGTCGAGGCTGGCCAGGTCATGGCTGTAGGTCTCGAGCAGGTTGGCGAAGGCCACCGGACGTCCTTCAAAACGGATGATCGCGATACGGAAATGCTTGAGGTAGTCCTCGCTGAAACGCCCGAGGGAGAAGCCTTTCTCGCGGACATTCTTGCCGGTCAGCCAGGCATCGGAAATGGCTTTCAGCTCGTCCATCGGCGCCTGCCCGGCCTCATGGATTTCCAGCGACAGACCGTCGCGGGTACCGCGGTTCCAGGTGTAGCGCAGGTCCTTCATCTCCTTGCCCTTGGCTTCGAGGTCAAAGCGGTTCAGGTCGACCCGGGCTTCTTCGCCAAGCTTGATCGCGGTCAGGCCGATGTCCATGTAGTACGGCAGGTTTTCCGCGCGCACCTGGTAGAACACCGGACGCGCATGGTGGACGTCGCACAGGTCGCGGAACTGCCAGATCATCTCGGCCCGTTGCTGGGTCGGCCCGATCGGGTCGTACAGCGCCACCAGGCTGCGGCCGCGCCGGGCATACATGAGGAAGGCGTCATCGTTGGGATGGAACAGCAGGGCCTTGTCGCCGGTCAGGGACAGGCCGCCGTCGGGCTGGGAAGAGGCCATGAGGATCTTCGCCGCGCGGCCCAGCTCCTCGCCATTGGGCAGGTGAATCACCGGGCGCGCGGTGCGCAGCAGCCAGGTCAGGGACACCACCACCAGCAGCACCGCGGCCCCCAGCAGCGAGCGCAGGCCCCGTGGGGCATCGGCGTCGAGGGTGAACTGCCACCACAACTGATGGCTGTAGGGCACGTCCTGATAGGCGAACAGCAGCAGCCAGATCGATGCGCCCAGCACACAGACGCTGGCCACCAGGTACAGCGGCGAGAACGGCAGTTCGGTGAGGCGGCTCGGCCGGTAGAAGGAGCGCCGGAAGACCGCCAGCAGGCTAGCGGTCAGGGTCATCAGGCTGGCTTCTTCCCAGTCGAAACCCTTGAGCAGCGAGAGCACCGCACCGACCAGCAGCAGGATGGTGGTCAGTATCCAGGCCGCGGACAGGCGCCGGCGCAGGCCCTGGGCCAGCAGCAGGCAAAGCACCCCGACCAGGCTGGCGCCGAAGTGCGAGGCATCCACCAGGCGGTGCGGGATCAGAAAACCGATGTGTTGCAGGCGGGTGTCGATTTCCGGGGTCACGCCGGAAAACAGCAGCACCACGCCGGACAGGAACACCAGCACCGCGAGGATCGGTGCGGCCAGGCCCGAGGCCACCCGCAGCGATTGACGGGTCTGGAACAGGCGCTGGGCCTCATTGATCAGCAGCAGGACGCAGGCCACCAGCATCGGCAGGATCACGTAGATCAGCCGGTACAGCAGCAGGGCGGCGGCCAGTGGCGCCGCACCGAGCTTGTCGGCGAAGGCGGCCAGCAGAATCGCTTCGAACACCCCGACGCCGCCGGGTACATGGCTGAGCACGCCGGCCGCCAGGGCCAGCAGGTAGACCAGCAGGAAGGCGCCGAAGGGCGGTGCCTCGGGCAGCAGCAGATAGAGCACTGTGGCTGCGGCGGCGACGTCGAGGGCGGTGATCAGCAGTTGCAGGAGCGTCAGGCGGCGTCCAGGCAGGCGCAGGGTACGGCGCCCGGCCTTGACCAACAGGTTGTCCGGCAGTGGCTGTTCAGGCAGGCGGCGCCGGTAGATACCGATGACCAGGATCGCGCAGAGCAGCAGTACGGCGCCGGCAATGCTGGCCAGCAGGCCTTCGGAGAGGCGCAGGGCGGCGGAGGTGGCGGGCAGGTTGCTCAGGGTCGCCAGGGCAGCGAGCGGTGGCAGGGCGCAACCCAGGGACAGGCTGGCAAAAAGCGTCATATGGGCGACGTCGCCGGCACCTACGCCATGCCGGGCATAGAGGCGGTAACGCACCGAACCACCGGAGAGCAGCGACAGACCGATGGCGTTGCCGATGGCAAAGGCGGTGAAGCCCCCTAGGGCCAGGGTGCGCGGCGGCAGGTTCACCCCGGCGTAGCGGCTGGCGGACCATTCGTAGCCGAGCAGGATGACGAAACCGACCACGGTCGCGGCCAGGGCGCCGAGCAGGGCCGGCTTGGGCACGTCGAGGATCGAATCATGCAGGGCATACAGATCCAGCTCGCTGAGCAGGTGACGACAGGCAATCAGGGCGATGCCGAACAGCAGCAGGGTCACGACCATGCCGATGGGCTGGCGGTATTTGCTCAATAGCTCCAGCCAGCGCAAGCGGGTGGCCGCAACCGGTTGGTTCGCTGTAACGGTATCGGTGTCTTGTGAGTCAGACGAGTTGGCGCGCATCAATCACCTCGTGGATTGTGCGCGACAGGATGGGGGTATCCAGCCAAGTTACCAATCCCTGCAGAAAAAATAGTTTCAAATATTAACGCGTCTCACCATGGCCCTGCGAGCCCGGACAGCCAGCGTTTTCAAGCGGCTGCCTGGCAATGAGCATAGCGGGTTGGAAAGAGTGGGGGAGGTGACTGACGGTTCACGGGAGGTTGCCAGGTCATTGTTGCGAAAAGATTTTTTCGACAGATACAAAAAAGGCCACTCTTTCGAGTGGCCTTTCTTGTTGTTTGGTTGCGGGAGCCGGATTTGAACCGACGACCTTCGGGTTATGAGCCCGACGAGCTACCAGGCTGCTCCATCCCGCGTCTGTGTGGCGGCATTCTACAGACGAACGCCGGAGTGTCAACCGTTAATGATCCATTGAGTCAAATAAGTGTTGAATGACTCGCAAGGCGGGTTAAGTCCCGGTACTGCAAAGGGTTTTGTTTTGCGTGACAACAAAACGGGCGCGCACAAAAAAGGCCACTCTTTCGAGTAGCCTTTTTTGATGTTTGGTTGCGGGAGCCGGATTTGAACCGACGACCTTCGGGTTATGAGCCCGACGAGCTACCAGACTGCTCCATCCCGCGTCTGTGTGGCGGCATTCTACAGAGGATCGCCGGCCTGTCAACCGATTGGCCGAAAAAACTGTTCTCGTTCAATTGCTTAGCTTGAAAATGCAGCCCCTGGATCGGCCCTGAGGGCATGCTGCACAAGGCTTTCAGCTCTATTGAGGGGCTTTGACCGATTGAGAAAATAAATTCATCTTCCGATTTTTCTGGTGGTAGGCAGGAGAAATCAAACTACTGGTGCTATATACAGTTCTCGGTGAGATACTGTCGCCCTGTCTTGTGATCGATCTCTTGCTTCCATGAACTCTGCCTTTATATGACGCAGCGCAAAATCATCCACATCGACTGCGATTGCTTCTACGCCGCCATCGAAATGCGCGACGACCCGCAATTGGCCGGTAGGCCGATGGCGGTGGGCGGCTCGGCGGAGCGACGCGGGGTGATCGCCACTTGCAACTATGAGGCCCGCGCTTTTGGCGTGCGTTCGGCCATGTCCTCGCGGCATGCGCTGACGCTGTGCCCCGACCTGCTGATCGTCAAGCCGCGCATGGAAGCCTACCGGGAAGCGTCGAAAGAGATTCATACGATCTTTCGCGACTACACCGACCTGATCGAGCCTTTATCCCTGGATGAGGCCTACCTGGACGTTTCCGACAGCCCCAACTTCGCCGGCAGCGCCACGCGCATCGCCCAGGACATTCGTCGCCGGGTCTCCAACCAGCTGCATATCACGGTGTCGGCCGGGGTGGCGCCAAACAAGTTCCTGGCCAAGATCGCCAGCGACTGGAAAAAGCCCAACGGCCTGTTCGTGATCACCCCGGACCAGGTCGAGGACTTCGTTTCGGCCTTGCCGGTCAACAAGCTGCATGGCGTGGGCAAAGTCACGGCCGACAAGCTGGGACGCCTGGGCATTGTCAGCTGCGAGGCATTGCGCGAATGGAGCAAGCTGGCGCTGGTGCGCGAGTTCGGCAGTTTTGGCGAGCGGTTGTGGAACCTCGCCCGGGGCATCGATGAGCGACCGGTGCAGAACGACAGCCGTCGGCAGTCCATCAGCGTGGAAAACACCTACGACGTTGATCTGCCCGATCTGCAGAGCTGCCTGGATAAACTCCCGGAACTGATGCAGACCCTGGCCGGTCGGATCGAGCGAATCGACAGCAGCTATCGTCCGGGCAAGCCCTTCGTCAAAGTGAAGTTTCACGATTTCACCCAGACCACGCTCGAACAGGCGGGGGCAGGGCGGGACCTGGAGAGTTATCGGCAGCTTTTGACCCAGGCGTTCAAGCGCGGGGACAGGCCGGTGCGGCTATTGGGGATTGGTGTGCGTTTGCAGGATCTGCGTGGCGGGCATGAGCAGCTGGAGTTGTTCAGCCGTTCCTGAAACAGCATCGCGAGCCAGCCCACCCCCGCAGTGCGGAAACAGGCTGGCTCGCGATGGTTATCTGATCAATGGGCGCCGGGGTCGGCGACCAGGCGGCCGGCGTTCTTGGTCAGCGACTTGAGAAATTCGCTTTGCAGTTCCGGATCGTTGCGGGTCAGCTCGATCAGGCTCTGCTCCAGTTCGCTGGCTTCTTCTTCCAGGCCCAGTTCGGAGAGACGCTTGACCCGGTGCACCCACTGGCTCACTTCGTCATCTTCGAGGTCGTCGTAGATCAGGTTGTGCGCTTCCAGCAGCTTGCCGCGCAGGGTGTTGCTGATGGCCAGCGACGAGTCGGAATGCACGTCGTCCTGGGCATCCGCGACGCTGATCTGCAGCTTGCCGATGTGGTTCAGGTCCTGTTCGGAAAACGGGCTGTCCAACAGGTTCAGGCGCAGTACGCCGTTGCGGTCGGTGCTCAGCTCGTGGGTTTCCTTACCGGCCTTGACCTGTACCGGGCGTTCGCTCCAGGGCAGGCTCGAATACTCCACGCGCTTGTCGCGCTGGACTTCATCGATCCCCGCCAGGTTCTGCTGCGCCCGACCGTGGGACTGCACGTTCATGAACGGGTTGAGCCCGGCCACGCCGTAGCTGATCCAGTCCTTGGTGACGCTGTCCGGCAGGTTGCCCAGGGCAAACACATTGACCACGTTGGCGCCGACACCCGCGACCACGGCTACCGCGCCCAGCGGGATCTCGTAGAGCTCCCGCCAGGGTTGATAGGGCGTGTAGCGATCGTAGCGACGCGTGACTTCGAACTCGGTGACTTCGAAGGTCTTCTGCTCGTGGATGCGTACCCGGCGTTGCGGCAGCTCAAGCACCTTAGGCTCACCGACATCGATCTGCAGGCTGTGATCGAGCAATTTGCGCTCGACACGTTCCTCGTGCTCGCTGCGTTGCGACATCTGGTTGGCACAGCCGCTGAGCAACAGGGCGCCGCACAAGGCGGCGCCACCGAGGCTTAAGGTGTTTCGCTTGAACATGACTTCTCTATCTGGTTTCAGCGACGGATACGGGCTTGGAGGAAGGACAGCACGTCAGCCACCGGCAGCGCTTGCGCCTCGGCTTCGGTACGGCTCTTGTATTCCAGGTTGCCTTCGGCGAGGCCGCGGTCGCTGACCACGATCCGGTGTGGAATGCCGATCAGCTCCATGTCCGCGAACTTGATGCCCGGGCTGGTCTTCTTGTCGCGGTCGTCCAGCAGCACTTCGAAGCCGGCGGCGGTGAGTTGCGCGTACAGCTTGTCGGTGGCTTCGCGAACCTGCTCGGTTTCATAGCGCAGCGGTACCAGGGCGATCTGGAACGGGGCCAGGGTGTCGCTCCAGATGATGCCGTTCTCGTCGTTGTTCTGCTCGATGGCCGCGGCCACCACGCGGGACACGCCGATGCCGTAGCAGCCCATTTCCAGGGTGACCGGCTTGCCGTTCTCGCCCAGCACTTCGCACTTCATCGCCTTGCTGTACTTGTTGCCCAGCTGGAAGATGTGCCCGACTTCAATGCCGCGCTTGATTTCCAGGGTGCCCTTGCCGTCCGGGCTTGGGTCGCCAGAGACGACGTTGCGCAGGTCGGCCACGGTCGGGACCGGCATGTCGCGTTCCCAGTTGAAGCCGAAGTAGTGCTTGTCGTCGACGTTCGCGCCGATACCGAAGTCGCTCATCAGGGCCACCGAGCGGTCGACGATGATTGGTAGCGGCAGGTTCAGCGGGCCCAGGGAGCCGGCGCCGGCGCCGATGGCGTCACGCAGTTCAGTTTCCGAAGCCATCACCAGCGGGCTGGCGACGCCAGGCTGGTTGGCAGCCTTGATTTCGTTCAGCTCGTGGTCGCCACGGATGATCAGGGCGATCAGCTTGCCGGCTTCCTCGGCGTGCACCACCAGGGTCTTGACGGTCTTTTCGATCGGCAGGTTGTAGCCTTCCACCAGCTGCGCGATGGTTTTCGCGTCAGGGGTGTCGACCAGGCGCAGTTCTTCGCTCGGCGCCGGGCGCGAGGTTTCCCGTGGCACGGCTTCGGCTTTCTCGATGTTCGCCGCGTAGTCGGAGCCGTTGCTGAAAACGATATCGTCTTCGCCGGACTCGGCCAGTACGTGGAATTCGTGGGAGCCGGCGCCGCCGATGGAGCCGTTGTCGGCTTCGACCGGACGGAACTTCAGGCCCAGGCGGGTGAACACGTTGCAGTAGGCCTGGTGCATGCGGTCATAGGTGACCTGCAGCGATGCCTGGTCGGCGTGGAAGGAGTAGGCGTCCTTCATGATGAACTCGCGACCGCGCATCAGGCCGAAGCGTGGGCGGATTTCATCGCGGAATTTGGTCTGGATCTGGTACAGGTTGATCGGCAGCTGCTTGTAGCTGCTCAGTTCGTTGCGGGCCAGATCGGTGATCACTTCTTCGTGGGTCGGACCGGCGCAGAAGTCGCGACCGTGGCGATCCTTGAAGCGCAGCAGTTCAGGGCCGTACTCCTCCCAGCGACCGGATTCCTGCCACAGTTCAGCCGGCTGCGTGCTCGGCATCAACACTTCAAGCGAGCCGGCGGCGTTCATTTCTTCACGAACGATGGCTTCGACCTTGCGCATCACCCGCAGGCCCATCGGGAGCCAGGTGTACAGGCCCGAGGCCAGTTTGCGGATCATGCCGGCGCGCAGCATCAGCTGATGGCTGATCACGACCGCATCGGAAGGCGTTTCTTTCTGTGTGGCGAGCAAAAATTGACTGGTGCGCATGGTAGGCCGTTGTCGGTTGCTGAAGACTAGAAATGACGAAGCATTGTACGGGCGAGAACCGTTGGCGTACAGGATTGCGGCCGGGGGAGGTCGGGGCGCCGGATGAATGCCGGTATGCCCCGGGGTTTCCTAGGGTTCTTCGCTGACAGCTGTAGCGGGTGGCGTGGCCGGCGGTGTGGCTTCGGGCGCTTGCGGCGGTTCGGCGCGGCGGTTTTCCTGGAACCAGTGCAGGGCGATCAGGACCAGGGTCGGCACGCCGAGCAGGGCAGTGATCAGGAAGAAGTCGTGATAGCCGAACTTCTCCACCATGACCCCCGAATAACCGCCGATCAGGCGCGGCAACAGCAGCATGATCGAGCTGAGCAGGGCGTACTGGGTCGCCGAGAACTTCAGGTTGGTCAGGCTCGACAGGTAGGCGACGAAGGCCGAGGTGGCCAGGCCCGAGCTGAAGTTGTCCAGGGAAATGGTCACCACCAGCATCTGCAGGTTGGGGCCCATGTCGGCCAGCATCAGGAACAGCAGGTTGGTCGCGGCCGAGGCGGCGCCGCCGATGAACAGGATCGGCAGGATGCCGAAGCGCACGATCAGCAGGCCGCCCATGCCGGCGCCGACCAGGGTCATGATCAGGCCGAAAATCTTGCTGACGCTGGCGATCTGGTCCTTGGTGAAGCCCTGGTCGATGTAGAACACGTTGGCCATCACGCCCATCACCGTGTCCGACATCCGATAGGTGGCGATCAGGCCCAGCAGCAGCAGGGCTTGCCAGCGGTAGCGCAGGATGAAGTCGTTGACCGGCGTCAGCACCGGGGCCAGGCCGCGGCGGCCCATGGCCGACAGGCACAGCGAGGTCAGGATGATATAGAGAATGGCGCGCAGGAACGCTCGGTCTTCCAGTAGCAGGTCCAGCAGGCTGGCGCCTTCGAACAGCACGCTGGCGAAGTCGGTGTTGTAGAGCTGGGTGAACATCGCCGGCACGGACACCAGCAGCACGATCAGCACGAATACCGACACCAGCTGGTGCACGAAACTGTAGCGTCCGGCCGACAGCTGGGTGCGCAGCGGCACCGGCGGTTCGCGCATGAACAGGGTGGTCAGCAGGGCCGGGATCATCAGCACGCCGAACAGCACGTAGGTGCCGGTCCAGGCCGCGTGTTTATAGCTGAAACCGGTGGAGCCGAAACCTTCGGCGAAGAACAGGGCGCCAGCCGTGGCCAGCAGGGCGGCGACGCGGTAGCCGGACATATAGGCGGCGGCCAGGGCGGCCTGGCGGCTGTCTTCGGCGATTTCCAGGCGGTAGGCGTCCACCGCGATGTCCTGGGTGGCAGAGGCGAAGGCGACGATAACCGCAATGGCGATCAGCCAGGACAGGTGCTTTTGCGGATCGCAGAACCCCATGCCGATCAGCCCGAGCAGCACCAGCGATTGCGACAGGACCAGCCAGGAGCGGCGGCGTCCGAGTTTGCCCAGCAAGGGTAGGCGCCATTGGTCGAGCAAGGGCGACCAGACCCATTTGAAGGCGTAGGCCAGACCGATCAGGCTGGCGTAGCCAATGGTTTCGCGAGCCACACCGGCTTCGCGCAACCAGACTGAAAGTGTCGAAAACACCAGCATGTAGGGCAGGCCGGCGGCGAAACCAAGCAGCAACAGCACGAGCGTCGAGGGGCTGGCATAGGCGGCGAGCGCGGCGCGCCAGGTTTTACGGGGCATGGGCTGGAGTCTGCCTCAAGAATTACGGAAACAAAGCGCGCACTCTAACCGCTGTGCTCTACCGGACGCCAGCCATGGCGCCGAATATCCACACGATTGTTCAGGATCGAGACACCTTCCATACGCAGTCGCGCGCGCTGTTCGTCGCCCGAAGCGCTGCCCACGGGCAGGCTGATGCGCCCGCCCGCGCCCAGTACGCGGTGCCAGGGCAGGGTGGTGTCGGCGGGCAACTGGCTGAGGGTGCGTCCCACCCAGCGCGCGGCGCGACCCAGGCCCGCCATTTCCGCCAGTTGCCCATAGCTGACTACCTTGCCTTCCGGGACTTGGGCCAGGGTCAGGTAGAGCGCCGTGCGTCGGATTTCGGCGGGGCTTTGGTCGGCGTCGAGCGGTTCGATCACGTTCGGGTTTCCTGATGCAGGCCTGTAAACCGTCTGTAGGACAAAGGGTTTATTAACAATTGAGAATTGAACTCACTATAGATAGTCGAGTCAGTCCCTACCTGAGGTTTTATTCATGTGGATAATGCCGGTTTTTTTCGCGAACTCGAGCCTTGTATCTGTTTATGTTGTCCAGAACCCTGCTGTGCCTTGCCGTTTTCAGTACCGCCACGCCTTTGCTCGCCGATACCGTCTGGTTGAAGAACGGTGACCGTCTGAGCGGCAAGATCAAAGTGTTCGACGGTGGCAAGTTATTGATCCAGACCGAGTATGCCGGGGCCATCCCGATCGACTGGAAGCAGGTCAAGACGCTGGAGAGCGATCAGGAACTGCTGGTCAAGCAGGATGCCTACACCGGCGAGAAGGCCAAGTCCCTGCACGCGGCGGAAGACGGCAAGGTCACCCTGGCCAATGGCGAGGCGCCGAAGACTGTCGAGCTGGCGAGCATCCAGCAGATCATGAAGCCCAAGCCGGTGGTCGAGGACCTGGTATGGAAGGGCAATGTCGACATAGCGCTGGATTATCAGCGGGCGGAAAAGGACACCGACGACTACGACATCGACTTCAAGACCTCGGCGCGCCACGGCAAATGGCGGCACACGGCGGAAGGCGAGTACAACCGCGAATTCCAGAACGATGTGGTCACCACCGACAACTGGCGCGGCGAATACGCACTGGACCGCTTCCTCACCGATAAATGGTTCTGGCAGGGGCGGTTGAATTACAAGCGTGACAAGGTCGAGGAGCTGGCGCGCCAGCGCGTGGTGGGTACCGGTCCGGGTTACCAGTTCTGGGATAACGAATTGGGTGCGTTCTCCCTGGGTTCGCTGCTCAACCGCACCGACTACGAGTACAAGGATGGCGGCAAAGACAACTTCTATTCCCTGGCCATGAAGTGGGACTACAACCGTTACCTGATTGGCAAGCGGGTCGAGTTGTTTACCAATGGCGAGGTGGGGCGGCCGCTGTCCAATATTGCCGATTACGCCCTGGATGCCGAGATCGGCCTGCGCTACAAGGTCACGGAATGGGCGTCGCTCAACCTCAAGGCCGAACGGGACATCATCAGTGGCACCAAGGACAGCAATCTCAACAAGACCCGCTACACCGCGGGGTTTGGCGTCGCCTGGTAAGCTCGCAGGCCTGGAAATGAAAAAGTCCCGCGGTTTGCACTCGCGGGACTTTTTGTTTGGCAGCGGGAAGAGGGCTGTCTCAATAGCGCTGCGTTATGTCAGCCTCAACTGCATGCACCTTGACGGGTGCCCGTCTGGTACTGGCATTCGCTCTGCAGGCTGCCGTCCTCGTTCCAGAGACGCATCCAGCCATGCTCTTTGCCATCCAGGTAATCGGTCGATGATTCCATCTGACCGCTGTCGTACCAGGTGACGGCGGGGCCTTCGAGTTTCGCGTCCTTGTAGACCTTGTGCTCCTTGAGCTGGCCGTTGTCGTACCAGGTCTTGAAGTCGCCCTGCTCGCGGTGCTGTTCATCCCATTGCCACTGAAGCGTCTGCACGCCCTGTTCGCTCCAGAGGGCATAACTGCGCTGGGTGCCGTGTTCGTCGTTGAATTGCTTCTGCTTTACCTTGCCGTTGGGGTGGTACTGGATTTGCCAACCCACGGGCTGGTTGTCCACGAAGTCGACTGTGCTTTCCAGTGTGCCGTCAGGGTAATAGGACGGGCTGGGGCCGACTTTCTTGCCGGCAACGAACTGCCCGCTGTCTTTGATCTTGCCATCCGGGTAATAGCTGGTGATCGGGCCGTCCGGCAGATTCGCCCGGTAGGTGATGCGCCCGACCCGCTTGCCGTTCTCGTCGTATTCCAGGTATTCGCCGTCGACGCGTTTGCCCTGGCGCCAGTTATAGGACTCGGCGACTTTTCCATTGTCGTGGTAGGTGCTCTGCCAGCCCTCGAGGAGGCCGTCCCTATAGTTCGAGCGTTTAACCACGACACCGCTCTCGGAGTAGGTCAGCGCTTCTCCCTGGCGTTTGCCATTGAGGTCATAGCCAGCGCTGTGGCGGACCTGGCCGTCCGGATAGTAGGTTTTCGAGGTGTGAACAGCCTTGCCCGAAACGAAGTCTTCGGTGCTGACGAAATAGTCCCGGCGCAGGGTGCCTGATTCGACATAGAAGATTTTCGCGTTCCAGGCTTTTTGCCGCTTGTCGTAGCTCATCGGCATCGTCAGGAAGTACGAGGCCTGGCCTTGGCCCGTCGGCGAATAACGCTCGTCGAGGTAGAGCTTGCCGTCGACCTGGGATGCAGTCAGCTCGCCGCATTCCTCGGTGGTGCAGGGCCGGACCTTTTCGAAAAAGGCTCGTTTTCCGTCGCAGTCTGAGAGGGTCAGCAGGAGTGGGGTCTGGTCATCGATCAGTTGCTGGATTTCTTCCAGGGCCTGGCCGAACGACTCCGCGGGGATGCCTGAGGATTCAGGGGTGAGGTAAACCTCGTTGCTGCCGCAACGATGGGCGCTGGAAAGCTCCAGCAGTACCGCGCGTCGCAACTCGGGTTGTTGCTGCGAGTCCTTGGCAATGTAGCTGGCGCCGCTGTCCATGCCGACGATGATCGTTGGATGGTCGGGGCGAGGTGTGGCGTTGAGTGCGAGAGGGAGGGCGAGTGTGAGCACCGCTGCGCTCAACAACTTCCGGTGTCTGAACGGCATCCTGCAGTTTCCATATGATTGTCCGAGGGGGCGGATCATATAGCCTGGGTGCCATTAAGCAAAAACATCCGGGCACAAAAAAGCCCCGCTTTGAGGGCGGGGCTTTTTTACTGTTTCAGTACAAGTTAGATAACTTGAACTTCTTCAGCTTGCATGCCTTTCTGACCGCGGGTAGCGATGAAAGAAACCTGTTGGCCTTCTTTCAGGCTTTTGAAGCCGTCGGATTGGATAGCTTTGAAGTGTACGAACAGGTCGTCACCGGATTGTGGAGTGATGAAGCCGAAGCCTTTTTCATCGTTGAACCACTTAACGGTACCGGTTTGGCGATTAGACATGGTGTATCTCCTTGGACAAAGTTAACTGCGACTCAGGAAAAGCCCTGGCCGAGACTGAGTGCAAAGAGCAGGAAAAATTCTTGGAGATGGTTGGATCGAAATTCAACATCGTGTAGAGATTCTCAGTGACACAAGCAGCACAGTGGCGCCACCTTAACCCTTTTTCCGGAACCTGCCAATGTTCTTTGCGAAGGATTCGCGCTTTTAGTGACTGGCGGTGCCGTACATACCTTCCAGCCCGCAAGTATTGCGGCTTTCAGCGAGAAAAGCGGCCCAGACTTTGAACCCGCAGGCGCACCCCGGTAAGATGCCGGACAGAATTTTTCCACCTCGCTATTTCAGGACACCCGCCATGAGCATCAAATCGGACAAGTGGATTCGCCGCATGGCGCAAGAGCACGGCATGATCGAGCCTTTCGTGGAGCGCCAGATGCGCGGCGAAGGCGCGGAGCGGCTGATTTCCTTCGGCGTGTCGAGCTACGGCTACGATGTGCGTTGCGCCGATGAGTTCAAGGTGTTCACCAATATCAATTCGGCCACCGTCGATCCGAAAAACTTCGACGCCGGCAGCTTCGTCGACATCAAGAGCGACGTGTGCATCATTCCGCCGAACTCCTTCGCCCTGGCCCGCACCGTCGAGTACTTCCGTATTCCGCGCAACGTGCTGACCATCTGCCTGGGTAAAAGCACCTACGCCCGTTGCGGCATCATCGTCAACGTCACCCCCCTCGAGCCTGAGTGGGAAGGTCACGTGACCCTGGAGTTCTCCAACACCACCACCTTGCCGGCGAAGATCTACGCCAACGAAGGCGTGGCGCAGATGCTGTTCCTGGAGTCCGACGAAGAGTGCGAAGTGTCCTACAAGGACCGTGGCGGCAAATACCAGGGCCAGCGTGGCGTGACCCTACCGCGTACCTGAGTCGTTCATCTGACAAATAGCGGGAATTCCTCAGCGGGCAGATACTCTAACCAGAGACTGCCCCGGTTTGCGCACAGCGGACCGTGCTTAGCTCAGGAGTGCCTCATGAAGATCGATCCGCTTATAAGCGCCACACTTGCCAGACTTGAGCCCAATCAGGTCGGCGTCCTGGCCTGGTCATTGCTGGCGCACCCCAGCGCGGCAGGCGGCATTCCCGGTCAACCCGACCCGGACACCCCGCAACCCGCCGAGCCGACCGAACCTGGCGAACCGACCTTGCCGGACGAACCGCCTCCCGCTCCTGTCGCCTGACTGACGCCAACTCATAAAAAAGGCCAGCCCGCCGGACTCCACCGGCGGGCTGGCCTTTGTCCATAGTGGCGCCTGGCTTACTTCAGGTTACCGCTGAGGAACTGCTGCAAGCGCTCGCTCTTCGGATTGCCCAGCACCTCTTCCGGCGCGCCTTCCTCTTCCACCAGGCCCTTGTGCAGGAACAGCACCTGGCTCGACACCTTGCGGGCGAAACTCATTTCATGGGTGACCATGATCATGGTCCGGCCTTCCTCGGCCAGGCCCTGGATCACCTTGAGCACTTCGCCCACCAGCTCCGGGTCGAGGGCCGAGGTGGGTTCGTCGAACAGCATCACTTCCGGCTCCATCGCCAACGCCCGGGCAATTGCCACCCGCTGTTGCTGGCCACCGGAGAGAAAGGCCGGGTACTGGTCGGCCACACGGGGGAGCAGGCCGACCTTGTCCAGGTAGCGCCGGGCGCGGTCTTCGGCGTCCTTCTTGCTGATCCCCAGCACCCGGCGCGGCGCCATGGTGATGTTCTCCAGCACCGTCATGTGGCTCCACAGGTTGAAATGCTGGAACACCATGGCCAGACGGGTGCGAATCCGTTGCAGCTCGTCGGCGTCGGCCACGTGCATGCCATGGCGGTCCTTGACCATGCGGATCGGCTGGCCATCCAGGCTCATGGCGCCGTCGTCCGGGGTTTCCAGGAAGTTGATGCAGCGCAGAAAGGTACTTTTGCCCGAGCCGCTGGCGCCGATCAGGCTGATGACGTCGCCGGTCTTCGCCTTGAGCGAAACACCTTTGAGCACTTCATTGTCGCCATAGCATTTATGCAGGCCTTCAATGGTCAGTTTGTACATGGGGCATGCATCCTCAAGGCGAAAGTAGGTAGCCGCTGCGATAGGCTTCGCGGCCAGCGACATGGGCGATCACCATGCCGGCGGTGGCCATGCGGCGCAGCGAGCGGGCGTAGAGCAGGCCGGCGCAGCTGCAATGAATGGGGGTGACGCGATCGTTGATCGGGTCGATGACTTCGGCCACCTGTTGCCCGGCTTCGAGGTACTCCCCGGGCAGGGCGGTGAACACCAGCAGGCCGCCCACGGGCGTGGCCACAGGTTCTACGCCGGCCAGCGGGGTGGCAGGGTAGGGCAACTCGGGCATGGGCGGAGCCTCGCCGGCGATAGCGCCGAAATGGCTCAGATAATCCAGTATGGCTTGGCAATCCCGGCTGGCCAGGTCGTGGTTGACGTCGCCCTGGCCGCGCAGCTCGACGGTGACCGAGAAGCTGCCGTGGGGAATGGCGAAGCGCTCGCCGAAACGCTGCTGCAATTGCCACCAGAGCAGGGTGAAGCACTCGTCGAACGACTGGCCGCCGGAGTTGGTGGCCAGCAGGCAAGCTTGCGAGCCGATATAGCGGGCCAGCGGTTCGACCTGCGGCCAGGCCTCGGGCGTGGTGTACAGATGGGCCACGGCTTCGAAATCGCAATGCAGGTCCAGCACCATGTCCGCGTCACAGGCCAGGCGCTGCAGGGCCAGGCGCTGGGACTGCAACTGGGTGCCGGCGGTCTGCCGCGCCAGGGCGTTGCGCAGGCTGGCGCGGATGATTTCACGGTTATGCCGCGGATCGTCGCCCAGTTGGCCTTCGATGTCGTTGCCGACCTCTTCGCCGAGGTCGAGGAACCAGCGATTGAAGTTCTGCCCGCTTTCCAGCTCGTAGCGGCCCAGCGGCACGTCCATCAGCACCTGTTCCAGGCCGGCCGGGTTGGCCACCGGGACCAGGACGATTTCGCTGCGCAGGCGGCCCTGGGTCTCCAGTTCCGCCAGGCGTGCCTTGAGGAGCCAGGCCACGAGCATGCCCGGCAGTTCATCGGCGTGCAGCGACGACTGGATGTAGATCTTGCCTTCGGCCCGCTCGGGGCCGAAGTGAAAGCTGTGGATCTGGCGCGAGGTCCCCGGTAGCGGGGCGAGCAGATCATGAGTCTGTTGGCGCATGGATGATGATTTGCCTTGTTCTAGTGAGTCGGCCCGAGGAAGGCCAGCCAGCGGCGTTCGGCGAGGCGGAACAGGCCGACCAGGGCGAAGGTCACGGTGAGGTAGATCAGCGCGGCGATGCCGAAGGACTCGAAGGTCATGAAGGTGGCCGAGTTGGCGTCGCGGGCGACTTTCAGCACATCCGGGATGGTTGCGGTGAAGGCCACGGTGGTCGAGTGCAGCATCAGGATCACTTCGTTGCTGTAGTAGGGCAGCGAGCGGCGCAGGGCCGACGGCATGATCACATAGGCGTACAGCTTCCAGCCGCTGAGGCCGTAGGCCTTGGCCGCCTCGACCTCGCCATGGGCCATGCTGCGGATCGCCCCGGCGAAAATCTCCGTGGTGTAGGCGCAGGTGTTCAGGGCGAAGGCGAGGATGGTGCAGTTCATCGCGTCGCGAAAGAACGCATCGAGCACGGGCTGGGCGCGGATCGCGGCGATGCTGTAGATCCCGGTGTAGCAGATCAGCAGCTGGATATAGAGCGGCGTGCCGCGAAACAGATAGGTGTAGAACTGTACCGGCCAGCGTAGGTAGAGCTTGGGCGAGACCCGGGCGATGGACAGCGGGATCGACACCAGGAAACCGATGAAGATCGAGGCGCTGAGCAGCCACATGGTCATGGCCAGGCCGGTGATGTTGTAGCCGTCGCTGTAGAGGAAGGGTCTCCAGTATTCCTGCAGGAGCTCGATCATCGCACCGCCTCCCGCGAGCCCGCGGCATAACGGCGTTCGAGCCAGCGCAAGACGATGTTGGAGGCGCTGGTGATGACCAGGTAGATCAACGCCGCCAGGACCAGGAAGTAGAACAGCTGATAGGTGCTCTTGCCGGCATCCTGGGCCGCCTTGACCAGGTCGGCCAGGCCGATGATCGACACCAGCGCGGTGGCCTTGAGCATCACCATCCAGTTATTGCCGATACCTGGCAGGGCAAAACGCATCATCTGTGGAAACACCACGAAGCGAAAACGCTGGCCGCGCTTGAGGCCGTAGGCGGTGGCGGCTTCTATCTGCCCGCGCGGCACGGCGAGGATGGCGCCACGGAAGGTTTCGGTGAAGTACGCCCCATAAATGAAGCCCAGGGTGATGACCCCGGCGCTGAACGGGTCGATCTCGATGTATTCCCATTCCATGAAGTTGGTGAAGGTGGTCAGCCAGGTTTGCAGGCTGTAGAAAATCAGCAGCATCAGCACCAGGTCCGGTACGCCGCGGATCAGCGTGGTGTAGAGCTGGGCGGGCAGGCGCAGCAGGCCCAGCCGCGAGAGTTTGGCGCTGGCGCCGAGCAGGCCGAGCAGGACACTGAGTAACAGCGACAATACCGAGAGTTTGATGGTCATCCAGGTGCCTTCCAGCAACAACGGACCGAACCCCTTGAGGCTGAAGGCGGAAAGCCCAAGGGTTTGCAGAAGTTCTTCGAACATAAATCAGAGACCTGTGGCGATAAAAAAGGCGCCCATCGAGGATGGGCGCCAGGACCTTATTTACCGCTGTAGAGATTCAGATCGCCAAAGTGCTTTTTCTGAATGGTGGCGTAGGTGCCATCGTCGTGTAACGCTTTGATACCTTTATTCAGAAGGTCCTTGAGCTCTTTGTTACCTTTGGAGATACCGATAGCTGTCTTGGCCGGCAGCAGCGGGCTGTCCACTGGCTTGCTCACTTCGTAGTCGGCGCCTTGTGGCGACTTCAGGAAGCCCAGCTCGGCTTGCAGCATGTCCTGGATCGACGCATCGAGACGCCCGGAGATCAGGTCGGCATACACCTGGTCCTGGTTCTGGTAGGCCTGGGTTTTCACTCCGGCCTTGTCCAGCACGGCCTTGGCGTAGGCTTCCTGGATGGTGCCCTGCTCGTAGCCGACAGTCTTGCCCTTGAGCGAGGCGGTGTCTTCGGTCAGGCCGGAACCTTTCTTGAACACGAAGGAAGTCGGGCCGGAGAACAGTTCGTTGGAGAAGTCGATGACTTTCTCGCGGGCCGGGGTGACGGTCATGGATGAGATCACACCGTCGAATTTATTGGCTTTGAGGCCCGGGATCATGCCGTCGAAGTCGCTTTCGACCCATTTGCACTTGACCTTCAGTTCGGCACAGATGGCATTGCCCAGATCGATGTCGAAGCCGGCCAGGCTGCCGTCGGCGGCCTTGGATTCAAAAGGTGCGTAGGACGGGTCAACGCCGAAGCGCAGTTCCTTGTATTCCTTGGCCAGCGCGGAACCGGCGGCCATGCAGAGAGCCAGTGCAGAAAGGGTCAGCAATGCTTTTTTCATTATTCAATCCCTAAAAACCAATATGAGCGCTTGTGGCGCATTAGTACTGTTACTGCAAAGCGTCAGACTTAATGAAAGTAGCAATTTCCGAACCAGAGTCCCGAACAAGTGTTTTAAAAGGTGGTGCGAGAGCCTGCCATGGGGCGGCCGCGCCCCAAAAAAGAGCGTGTGGGAGGCCTTGCATCAATAGGGCGCGTGGGAGATTTCGAGTAGGAAAGGGCGCGGCTGCCGAGAGCGTGGCAGGGCCGGATCGGTGAGGGGATTGAAGCGTTACCGGGCGCAAGCCCGCCCCTTGTGCAGAGGGGCGGGCTGGCCAGTGTTACTTGCCTGGCGCCAGGGTCAGGCGGGTCTTGCCGTAGAGGCGGTCGAAGTTCTGCGGTTGCAGCGGCAAGCTCAGGTACTGACCCTTGAGCCAGGCGTCGATGCCGTTCAGGTAGTTCGGGCTGGCCGGGTTGCCGGACTGGCCGCTGCTGTTGATGACGCTCAGCGGTTCGCTCTGGCCGAAATCGACGATCAGCCGTAGCGCCGGAGCCTGGGTCACATTGAAGTCCTGGCCCCAGCGGTACGGCGAACTGTTCAGGGTGCTGTGATCGCCACCGGCCTGCAATGGCCCACGAATCACCTGGCCACTGGCGTTCTTCCAGTTGTAGCTGTGCAGCTTGCCCCACTGCCAGGCCCGGCGGTCGCCACCCAGCTGACTTTCACCGGCGCTGATGGCGGCGGCCAGGCTGCGGGCGAGGATCGCCGGCTTGTCTTCTTTCTGCGGGGTGCGGCTGTCATCCCAGAACGGGCTGTCTTCCTGGCCCAGCAGGTGGTCGGCCTGGGCCGAGTAGGACAGCGCGCCGTTGGCCACCAGGGCTTTCCAGGCCGGGCTGGACTCCGGGCCCAGTTTGTCGAGGAAGATCTGCCGGGCGCTTTCCTGCAGGAACAGCTCATAGATCGCCGCATCGGCCGACACCGGGCTGAGTTTGCCGTCGAACGCCATCAGGTGGCTGTAGGCCTCGCGGGCCTTGCTGCGGTCTGCTTCGGGCAGGGCGTCGATGGCTTTCTTCAGGGGCTGCGCCATGCCGGGGGCTTCGAACATCTTCTTCAGCTTGGCGGCGAAGGGAGTGGTTTGGTCGTACTGCATGGCGATCATGCTGCGCCCGTCGTGCTTGCCGCTGCCGGCCAGCTCGGCCAGGCGTTCGCCACGCTCGGGGTAGTACCAGGAGTTGGACAGCTGCATGCCATAACCGTGGGGGATGATCCGCTGGTTGGCGGTGCCCAGCCAGCCTTGTGCCGGGTCCTGGTCATAGGGATGTAGCATCGGGTCGGCATAACCGTCCCAGTCGTAACGGCCTTCCCAGCCCGGCGATGGCAGCAGGCCTTCGCCTTCACGGCGGTTGGGGAAGCGGCCGGTGACCTGCCAGCCGATATGGCTGGCATCGGCGAACAGCATGTTCAGGCCGATGGCGCGGATCTCGCGGCTGGCGTCGGAAGCCCGCTCCACGTTTTGCGCCCGCGTCAGGTCGAAGAACGCATCCAGGCTCTTGTCGTCCGCAAGGTTCGGCTGTTGCAGGGCCAGGCCGTAGCCGGCGTTGAGGTTGCTCGAGCTGTTGAGCAGGGCGCCATGACGGGTTTCATAGACCGCCTCGCGAATCGGCCGCTGGCCTTTGACGAAGTAGGTTTCGTTGCGCACCACGGCCGGCAGCCATTTGCCGTTGGCTTCGTAATACAGCGCATTGCCCTGGCGCTTGAGTTTTTCCAGGAACAGGTCCTGGTTGTCGCCGGCGACCGAGGTCATGCTCCAGGCCACCTGGCCGTTGAAGCCCTGGACGATCATCGGCAGGCCGGCGATCGAAGCGCCCGCGGCCTGGTACTTGGGCGCGCGGATCTGCACCAGGTTCCATGCCGGCGAGTGGCTGTCGGCGGCCAGCAGGCTTCTGCCGCTGCGGCTGCGCTGTGGCGCGATGGCCCAGTTGCTGGCGCCGGCCACGCTCAGCGGGTTGAGTTCGCCGAGCTTGCCGGCGGCGCTGCTGATTTCGCTCAGGCCCGGGACATTCAGGTTGAGACCCTTGAGTTTGTCGCTCTCGGCCAGCGGCAGTGCTTCGTCCGGGTAGCTCGGGGTCAGCCAGGCGAGCTTGTCGGCGCCGACTTTCTGCGCCAGCACCAGGGCGTTGATTTCTTCCGGCAGGTTGGCCGACTGGCTGAAGTTCAACAGGCAGAAAATCAGCGCCGAATCTTCCGGCTTCCAGTATTCGGGCTTGTAGCCGGTGGCGGCCAGGTCCGGCGGCAGCTTGTCGCGGTAGCGGAACAGGTAGGCGTTGACCCCGCGGGCGTAAACCTCGAAGAAGCGCTTGATCCGTGGGGACGAGGCCTTGTACAGCTCGCCGGCACTGTTCTTCAGGTTGACCGCGCGCATGTAGCGGTCGACATCCAGCGCATCGGCGCCGGACATCTCGGCCAGCCGGCCCTGGGCCAGCAGGCGCAGGGTCACCATCTGGTTGATCCGGTCGCTGGCGTGCACGTAACCCAGGGCGAACAACGCATCGTGGAAGGTGTTGCTTTCGATCAGCGGCATGCCCATGGCATTGCGCCGCACCGAAACGTTCTGGGCCAGGCCCTTGAGCGGTTGCACGCCGGAGGTCGGCGGCAGGCTGTCCTGGGTGTTCCATGACTGGCAACCGGCCAGGCTGAGAACGCCGGCCACTGCCGCGGCAACGCCGAACCGGGGAAGAAAATGTGAGAAGGCTGGCGAGGCCATGGCAAAGCTCCTGCGGGGGGTAGCGTCGATAAAGGCGCTACGTTAGTGAGCAGGCGAGTGCCGCGCAAGCGGGGGCCGAGAGTATTTCTGCGTTGCCGGATAAATAGCCCGCGCCGGCCGCCCGGTGGCTGCCCGAAGCGGAGCAGCCACCGGGGTTTTCCGGCCGGCGATGGGCTGTCGGGCCTCAGGATTTGGGTGGGTTGATCCGGGCGGCGATGGCGTAGGCGCGCGCGGTCGCCGGGCGATCGAGGATGCGGTTGAACCAGCGGTGCAGGTTGGGGAAGTCTTCAAGGTTCTGGCTTTGCCACTTGTGGGAAACGACCCATGGATAGATCGCCATGTCGGCAATGCTGTATTCGCTGCCAGCGACGAAATCCCGGTCGGCCAGGCGTCGGTCCAGCACCCCGTACAAGCGCGCGGTTTCATCGACGTAGCGTTTGATCGCGTAGGGGATTTTCTGCGGGGCGAACTGGCTGAAATGGTGGTTCTGCCCGGCCATCGGCCCCAGGCCGCCCATCTGCCAGAACAGCCACTGCAGGGCTTCCTGGCGGCCACGCAGGTCCTTGGGCAGGAACTGCCCGGTCTTTTCCGCGAGGTACAGCAGAATCGCCCCGGACTCGAACAGCGACAGCGGCGCGCCGCCGTCGGCCGGCTGATGGTCGACGATGGCGGGGATCCGGTTGTTCGGCGCGATCTTCAGGAACTCGGGCTTGAACTGTTCGCCCTGGCCAATGTTGACCGGGTGCACGCTGTAGGGCAGGCCGGTTTCCTCGAGGAACAGGGAAATCTTGTGGCCGTTGGGGGTGGTCCAGTAATACAGATCGATCATGGAACTCTCCAGGTAAACGAAGGACATTCTGCTACGGATAGCAAACAGCGGTATTCGGTGGTCCGGTCTACGTTCGACGGCTTGCCTGTCGGGAGAGGTGATGTTGAAGTGCGTGGAATTCAATGACCCAAGGTGAGAAAAGTCAGCATGGAGCTTCAGACCAATGCGGCGCTGATCCTGATCGATCAGCAACAGGGCATCCTGCATCCCCGGCTCGGGCGGCGTAACAACCCCGAGGCCGAGGAACGCATCGCCGAGTTGCTGGCTTACTGGCGCCAGACGGCGCGGCCGTTGATCCATGTGCAGCACCTGTCCCGCAGCGAGCAGTCGGTGTTCTGGCCGGGGCAGTCGGGAGTGGAGTTTCAGCAGCGGTTCATGCCGCTGGGCGCTGAAGCGGTGATCCAGAAGCAAGTACCGGATGCCTTCTGCGCCACGACCCTGGAGGCCGATTTACGCAAGGCCGGGATCGGCCAGCTGGTGATCGTCGGCGTGGCGACCCACAACTCGGTGGAGTCGACGGCGCGGACCGCCGGCAACCTGGGGTTCGATACCTGGGTGGTGGAAGACGCCTGCTACACCTTCGACAAGGCCGACTTTTTCGGCCAGGCCCACAGCGCCGAGGAGGTGCATGCCATGTCGCTGGGCAATCTGCATGGTGAGTACGCGACGGTGACCACGACCCAGCAGATCCTTCACTCGCCCTTGTAGGCGCGAGCTTGCTCGCGATCAGAACGTCTTGGCACCGCAAGGTCCGAGGCGCCTGCATCGCGAGCAAGCTTCGCTCCTACAGAAGGTAAAGGCAGGGCGTTACGCCATCAGGCGCCGTGGCACTTCTTGAATTTCTTGCTGCTGCCACATGGGCAAGGGTCGTTGCGGCCGACATCTTTCAAGGCGTTGCGCACCGGCTCCTGGTGAGCGTGGTTGCAATGCGGACCGTGAACATGGCCGTGGTCGTGATCGTGGTGGTCATGATCGTGGTTGCAGTCAGGGCCATGGACATGGGGTTGCTGGGTCATCGAGGTTGCTCCGGAATAAAATCGGCGGGAATTATCTCGCCTTTGCGCGCCAGGTGCACGTCATGGCCGATGAATAATCCGGTTTCCAGCAAACCGTCCAGACGATAGGGGATTGGTTGCTGCGGTTCCTTCAGCCATTTCACCACCTGGCGAATCTGCGGCCACAGGTTGGTGCGCACGGGGACCTGGAAGTAGGCGCTGTGCTTGGGGCCGATGGTGAACCAGTGTTCATGCTCACCCTCCGCCAGCAACACGTCGCCGAGATGAACCCGGTATTCCAGGGCGCGGACGGTCAGGTCGGCATCGTTGGGGTTGTCGACCCGAAAGTGTAAGAGCAGGCGCTGCTCCAGCAAATTAGCCTTGATCACCTCGACCTTGACCAGGTGCACCTGCGGGTCGAGGGTGTCGTCGACGAACCACGAGGCACAGCCCGAAAGCGCCAGCACCGTGAGCAGTCCGAGGGTCCGTAGTGCGCGCAGCTGAACGACCATGGGGGGTTACTCCGTTTGAACTCCCAGTCTAGGCTCTGTACGAAAAGTGGCTGCACGCTGGGCGCCTTCGGCGCTACGCAGGCCATGCTGCGTTAAAAACAGGCTCGTGCGCGAGTCCGATCGGAATGCTCATGTAGGCCCCTACAGTCGAACGCGACCCCGGCCGTTCCTCGCCTGTTTTGATTCGCTGCGCTCACCCTTCGGGTCAGCCCTTGGCTGTTACTCCCGCTGGTCGTTGCGCCTTGCCTGACCTTCGCTCGCCGACTTTTCGTACAGACCCATGGCAACCATGGAGCGCACGCGAGGACAGGCTCAGGGGCGGGTATTCAGCTGGTGAAGTAGCTGGCGCAGCACTTCTTGAATTTCTGCCCGCTGGCGCAGGGGCAGGCGTCGTTGCGGCCGGCCTTGAGTTGCACGGTCGGGTCGATGAAATACCAGTGCCCGTTGTTCTGCACGAAGGATGAGCGTTCGCGATGGCTGTGTTCGCCATGGCTGTCGTGCCAGCGCGCGGTGAAGGTGACAAAGGCGTGTTCCGGCTGGCCGCCGAAGACTTCCGAGCTTTCGACCTCCAGGCCCAGCCAGGTGCTTTGCGCGCTCCAGTCGCCGATGGACTGGCGATCCAGGCCGCTCTGTTGCGCCGGCAGCGTGGTGGCCACCAGGTAGTCCACCAGGCCCAGCACGTAGGCGCTGTAGCGCGAGCGCATCAGGGCCTCGGCGCAGGGCGCGGGGTGGCCGGCGTGGTAGTGGCCGCAGCAGGCGTCCAGCAGGTTGCCGCTGCCGCAGGGACAAATAGAAGTACTCATTGCATTACCACCAATACTTTCCGAAGTTTTCCGGATTCGCCCAGAACCTGGAGTTGAGCCAGTCGGGCACTTGTTTGTATTCAAGCAGATCGTAGGTGAACAGGGTCAGGACCTGTTCGTCGCGCTGGAAACGTTCGCTGGCCTGCAGGGCCAGGGAGAAAAAGTCGGTCTCCTGCCAGCCGCAGGCGTTCAGGTCGGCCAGTACCGCGATACGGCTGGCGTTGAGGTTGCGGATCCCACCGAGCAGGTTCAGGCCGTCGCGCTTGGGCAGGTGCTCCAGGCAGTCGACCGCCAGCGCCAGGTCGAAACGGCGCGCCGCCAGTTCCGCCGGCAAGGGGCCGGGCGCGGTCTGGGCAATGACGGTTTCGGGGTGTGCCTGGCGAAACGCCTCCAGGGCCGGAAACCCGCTGGCACCGATCAGCAGCAGCTGTTGCGGGGCGTAGCGATCGAGCAGGGCGGCCAGGGCCTGCTGGGGCGTGCGCGAAGAAATACCTGCGGTCATCGAAGTTCCTCACTCTTTGAGTGGCAAAGACTAGCCTGCCCGGACCCGCGGGCCTAGAGCCGTTTTGTCTGAAATGACAGCCGATCCTGGGCAAATCCAGGGGCAAAGCCCGCCGGCCTGATGCTGGCGGAGATTTAAAGCCAGGTCTTTACTCCCCCAATCGGTTCTAAGCCGATTCCCTCAGGAGATAACTAGATGAGCATAGTTCGGACAGCATTACCCTTGGTTCTGCTAACCAGTGTGTTGACTGGTTGCGCAGGTTTGCAGAAAACCGATTGGCCGACCTGCGCCGCTGTCGGGGGTGTCGGTGGGGCCGCGTTGGGCGCGATTGAAAGCTCGTCCTGGGCAGGCTACGGCGCCTTGCTGGGGGCTGGTGTCGCGGCCGGTTATTGCTGGGTGCACGGTGATGGCGACGAAGACGGCGATGGCGTGCCGGACAGTCGCGACAAGTGCCCAGGCACGCCTAAAGGCGTGCAGGTGGACGCCAACGGTTGCCCGCCAGAGCCTGTAGCAGTGGTCGAGGAAGCGGTGGTGGTCAAGGAAGAGACCATTGTTATCCGTGATGTGCACTTCGAATTCGATTCGGCCAGGCTGACCGCTGCCGACAAGGCCAAGCTCGACACCATCGCCACGCGCCTGAAGCAGGAAGCGCCAAGTGCGCAACTGCGGGTGACCGGGCACACCGACAGCGTGGGCAGCGATGCCTACAACCAGCGCCTCTCGGAAAAACGCGCGCGCTCGGTGACCGAGTACCTGATCAGCGCGGGTGTACCCCGCAGCAGTTTCGTTTCGGTCGTCGGTGCTGGCGAAAGCCAACCGGTCGCGGATAACAAGACTGCCGATGGCCGGGCGATGAACCGTCGCACGGAAATCAAAATCAACCGCTGATTGCCCGGCGTGATTGCCTGGCATGGGCGGCTTGTGCAGCCGCTCATGCGGGTCTTTACTCCTGTGTGACCGGTATGGGCCGGTGACACAGGAGCATTCATGATGAGTCTTCTCTCGCGAGCCGCCTTGCCGGTTCTACTGCTCGGCAGCCTGCTCACAGGTTGTGCTACCCACAGCGACGGCACTGCCCCCCTCAACCAGCGTACGTGGCCAGTCTGCAGCCTGCTCGGCGGCCTGGTGGGCGGCGGCCTGGGCGCCATTGAAAGCGGTGGCTGGGCTGCGGGTGGCGCGGCACTCGGCCTGGTGACCGGCGGCTTGATCTGCTACGCCCAGGATGGTGACAAGGACGATGACGGCGTGTTCGACCGCCGTGACCGTTGCCCGGATACCCCGGCCAATACCCCGGTCGACAACCGCGGCTGCCCGCTGCCGCAATACCCGGCCGCACCGGCAGCCGAGCCGGCGGCGCAGTCCGAGGTGATCACCCTCAGCGATCAGGGCGATGTGCTGTTTGCCTTCGACTCGGCGCAGTTGACCCCCGAAGCCCAAAACCAGTTGCAAGGGCTGCTGGCCAAGCTGCAGGGCGCCGACGTGCAGAGCATCAAGGTCATCGGTCACACCGACAGCCAGGGGACGGATGAATACAACCAGAAACTCTCCGAACGCCGCGCCAGCAGCGTCGTCGCCTTCCTCCTGAGCCAGGGCCTGACGCCGGACAAACTGACCAGCCAGGGCAAGGGCGAGAGCGAGCCGGTCGCCGATAATGCCACCGAAGAAGGGCGGGCGCAGAACCGCCGGGTGGAGCTGCATATTCAGCGTTGAGCACCAGGCGCCAGGGCGGCTTGGCAGGGGGCGGCGGGAGAATTTTCGCCGCCCTCTGGCTTATTCCGCGCCGAAGTCGGTACTGTGCGCGCAAAGAAAAATTCGCAAAGGGGGGCATATGAAGGTGTTTTGGGGGCTGGGCAAGCTGTTGACGCTGCTGTTCTGGTTGCTGGTGCTATTTAATCTGGTCAGCCCGCTGATCAATCCGATTCATCTGTTGCTCAATCTGGCAGGCAGCCTGTTGCTGCTGACCCATCTGATGGAGTTGCTGCTGTTCAACGGCAGCCTCAAAGGCCGCGCCCACCCTTGGCGCGATCGCCTGCAGATTCTCCTGACCGGCATTTTCCATCTGCAGACCTTCAAGGCGGCGAAGCCCGCGGAGGCCGGTCATGCGTAAGCTCTGCCTGCTCGCGGTACTGTGCAGCCCGCAGGTTTTGGCCCAGGTGGTGACAGTCGAGACCCACTCCCTGATGCGCCTGCCCAACACCACCAGCAGCCTGCGACTGGAACGCCTGGAAGTGGCCGACTACGGCACCTTGCTGATTCCGTCCACGGTCACCGAGGTCAAGGTCGGCGAGTTGCGCCTGGGGCGCGAAGCGCGGATCGCTATCGTTCCAGCTGAACAAAGCCTGCAACTGGACGTCGACCATGCCGATCTGGAGGCCGGCAGCCAGATCACCTCTCGCGGGGCTCCGGGGACCTATGAGAAGGCGGCCAAGCCCGGACGCAACCTGACGCTGCGCATCACCTCGCTGCAGGCCGGGGAGCTCTCGGTGGATGCGCGCGGTGGCACCGGCGCGCCGGGTTATGTCGGCCTCGATGGCGCCAACGGCGAGGAGCCGGGTTGCACCTGGGGCCAGGCCGGGCGTGGCGCCGATGGCGACAACGGCGGTGATGGCCAGCCGGGGGCGGCGGGTGCCCAGGTGCGGGTCGAGCTGCCGCGGGATTACCCGGCGGAGCAGATCAAGGTCTTAGTCGATGGTGGGGCCGGCGGTGTGGCCGGTGCGGGCGGCAAACCCGGGGCCGGTGGCAAGTCCAAAGGCTGCTTCGTCTATCGCGCCGACGGTGGCAAGAGCGGCCGTCCTGGTGCCGAAGGCCATGCAGGGCCGGCAGGCCCTGCGGGTTCGGTAACCGTGCAACGCCTGTAGGCGGTCTTCGAACAGGCGCTGCTGACTCTGAGGCTATCGCGGGCAAGCCTCGCTCCTACACGATTGTGCTGTCTGTAGGCGCGAGGCTTGCCCGCGATGCTTTTTCCGGTATCCGCTTTTAGAACATCGGCCGGGCCGCCGCCACCGCCACCAGCAACAGGCCAATGATCAGATTGATCCCCACCAATTTCCGAATATTGCCCAAGGTCGTGGCCCCCGTCGGCCAGTCCTCGGCCGCCACCGCCTGACGCAGCGTTGGTAACTGCAGCGACTGGATCCGGATAAACAGCGCGGTCATCACCACATACAGGCCCATCATCACCTGCACATAACGCGGCGCGGTCTCGAAGCCGCTGAAACGCAGGTGGATCAGGCCGACGCCGCTGATCGGCAACAGCACCACCGCGACCCAGACCCAGACGAAAAACCGTGGGAACACCTCGCTCCACAGCTTCAACCGCGCCGGCCCCTCAAGGGCCGCCACCGCCGCGGGGCGCAGCACCATCCAGGCGAAAAACATGCCGCCGACCCAGACCATGGCGGCCAGGACATGCAGGGTGTAGGCAAGGGCAAAGGCTGTCATTCGGGTACTCCGTTCTGCGCGGGATGAATTAGCGGGGTATGATAGCGGCCGATCCGAACCACTGAAAATTTATCCAGCGTTTCTCGCGCCCGAAGAACCATGATCAGCAACGAACTCAAAACCACGATCCAGGGCGCCTACTCGCGTTTTCTCGAAGCCAAGAGCCTGAAACCGCGTTACGGCCAGCGCCTGATGATCGCCGAAGTGGCCAAGGTCCTGGGCGATGTCGACACCGATGACGAAGGCCGTCGCTCCGGCGACCCGGCCGTGGTGGCTGTGGAAGCCGGCACCGGTACCGGCAAGACCGTGGCCTACAGCCTGGCCGCGATCCCGACCGCCAAGGCCGCCGGCAAGCGCCTGGTGATCGCCACCGCCACCGTCGCCCTGCAGGAGCAGATCGTCTACAAGGATCTGCCCGACCTGATGCGCAACAGTGGGCTGAACTTCACCTTCTCCCTGGCCAAGGGCCGTGGCCGCTATATGTGCCTGTCCAAGCTCGACATGCTGTTGCAGGAAGGCCACGCGCAAACCGCCACCGCCCAGTTGTTCGAAGAAGAAGGCTTCAAGATCGAGGTCGACGAGGCCAGCCAGAAGCTGTTCACCAGCATGATCGAGAAGCTCGCCGGCAATAAATGGGACGGCGACCGTGACAGCTGGCCCACCGCCCTGGAGGACTCTGACTGGGCGCGCCTGACCACCGACCATAGCCAGTGCACCAACCGCCATTGCCCGAACTTCGGCCAGTGCGCCTTCTACAAGGCCCGCGAAGGCATGGGCAAGGTCGACGTGATCGTCACCAACCACGACATGGTCCTGGCCGACCTGGCCCTGGGCGGCGGCGCGGTATTACCGGACCCGCGCGACACCCTCTATGTGTTCGACGAAGGCCATCACCTGCCGGACAAGGCCATCGGCCACTTCGCCCATTACACTCGCCTGCGCTCCACCGCCGACTGGCTGGAGCAGACCGCCAAGAACCTCACCAAACTGCTGGCCCAGCACCCGTTGCCGGGCGATCTGGGCAAGCTGATCGAGCAGGTGCCGGAGCTGGCGCGGGAGATCAAGACCCAGCAGCAGTTCATGTTCACCGCCTGCGAACAACTGGCCGACTTCAAGACCGGCGAAGACATGGAAGGCCGCGAGCGGCCGCGCCATCGTTTTGTCGGCGGGCTGATCCCCGACCATATGCGCGAAATGGGCATCGAGCTGAAAAAAGGCTTCTCGCGCCTGACCGACCTGTTCACCCGCCTGACCGACCTGCTCAAGGAAGGCATGGACGGCGAGGTCAATATCGGCATCGCCAGCAACCAGGCCGAAGAGTGGTACCCGCTGTTCGGCAGCCTGCTGTCCCGCGCTTCGGGCAACTGGGAACTGTGGACCGCCTTTACCACCGAAGACCCGGAAGACAACCCGCCGATGGCACGCTGGCTGACCCTGGCGGAAAGCGGCTCGCTGTTCGACATCGAGGTCAACGCCAGCCCGATCCTCGCCGCGGAGATGCTCCGTCGCAACCTGTGGAACGTGGCCTATGGCGCGCTCGTGACCTCCGCCACCCTGACTGCCCTGGGCTCCTTCGATCGTTTCCGCATGCGTGCCGGGCTGCCGAAAAAGGCCGTGACGGCGGTGGTGCCCAGCCCGTTCCATCACGCTGACGCCGGGGTGCTGCGGGTCCCCGACCTGCGCGCCGACCCACGGGATGCGCCGGCCCACACCGCGGCGATCATCCGCGACCTGCCGGAGCTGGTGGAAGGCTCGCGGGGCACCCTGGTGCTGTTCTCGTCGCGCAAGCAGATGCAAGACGTGTTCGACGGCCTCGACCGCGACTGGCGCAAGCAGGTGTTCATTCAAGGCAACCTGTCGAAACAGGAAACTTTGAACAAGCACAAGGCGCGGGTCGATGGCGGCGATTCCAGCGTGCTGTTCGGCCTGGCCAGCTTTGCCGAGGGTGTGGACCTGCCCGGCGCTTACTGCGAGCACGTGGTGATCGCCAAGATCCCGTTCTCGGTGCCGGACGATCCGGTGGAGGCCGCGCTGGCCGAGTGGATCGAAGCCAGGGGCGGCAATCCGTTCATGGAAATCTCGGTGCCGGACGCCTCGCTCAAGCTGGTCCAGGCCTGCGGTCGCCTGCTGCGTACCGAACAGGACCGCGGCACCATCACCCTGCTGGACCGGCGCCTGGTCACCCAGCGTTATGGCAAGGCTATTCTCAATGCGTTGCCGCCGTTCCGCCGGGAAATTTCCTGAGCGCGGCCGGTCTGTGGGCCGGTCGCGTTGTCCACTGCATATCCCTCTGATTGCACACAGGCCGCTCATCGGCCGTTAAGGAGCACCAGGTCCCTATGATTCGCCGTTCGTTACCCGCTGTCTTTGCTCTGCTGTTCGCCACGCCGCTGCTCGCCGCGCCCGCGGGGCAACAGACGCTGTTCAACTTTGTCCGGCCTGCCGATGTGGTACAGGTGGCGACAGTGGATGCCAGCCTGCCGCAAGCCAACGCGGAGCAGACAGCCGAGGGCGAAGTGCTGCGCCGGGTGACCTTCAATCCGGCGATTCAACCCAGCCTGCGCCTGACCCCGCAGACCGGTGCCTGGGACTGGTCGCAGTCCGGGGTCATGAGCCTGCGGATCCAGAGCGCGATGAACTGGGCCCTGACCCTGTACGTGAAGATCCAGAGCAATGACGGCAAGACCCTGGTCAGTCGCATCGACCTGCCGGCCGGCCCGGCGCAGACCCTGCTGGTGCCGCTGGTTGCCAGTTCTCCGCTGAGCCAGGGCATGAAGGCCGGTCCGCCGATGCCGATGACCTTCGAAGGCCAGCGCGTACTGCTGACCAGCAGCGAAGGCGAGCTGGACCGCAGCCAGGTGGTCTCGGTGACCTTGTCCATGGATCAACCGAAAGCCGCCCAGAGCATCTTGCTCGAACGTTTCGGCGTACAGGACGGCGAGGCGGTGGCCAAGGCGGCCTACGGTGGTCTGGTGGATGCCTATGGCCAGTCGACCCGCGCCAAGTGGCCGGAAAAGATCGCCAGCGACGAGCAGCTCAAGGCTGCCGCGAGCAAGGAACAACAGCAACTGAAAACCTGGCTGGCCGAACGTGAGCGCGCCTCCCTGGACACCTTCGGTGGCTGGAGCAACGGGCCGGCCTTCAAGGCCAGTGGTTTCTTCCGTACCGAGAAGCGCGATGGCCGCTGGTATCTGGTGACGCCCCAGGGGCATCCATTCTATTCCCTGGGGGTCAATGCGGTCGCGGCGGACAACAGCCAGACCTACGTCGCCGGTCGTGAGTGGATGTTCGCGACACTGCCCAACGTCGGCGAGCCGCTGGCCGGTTATTACGGCGAAGGCGACAACCGCGGCGGCAATGGCGCCGACCAGGGCCGCGCCTACAACGCGGGTCGCTGGTACGACTTCTATGGCGCCAATCTGCAGCGCACCTACGGCGTGCCTTGCACCCCGGGCAGCGAAACCAAGGCCGGTGTGGCGGATGCCGCCAAGGCCGACGCCCTGGAGGCCCAGGCCGAGCCGCCAGCCGCGCCAGCTTGCCCTGCCGCGGCCCTGGACCAGAAACGCTGGGCCAGCCACACCCTGGATCGCCTGCAAGCCTGGGGTTTCAACACCATCGGCAACTGGAGCGCGCCGGCGCTGGGCCTGAACGACCGTGTGCCCTACACCTTGCCGCTGTCGATCGTCGGCGACTATGCAAGCATCAGCACCGGCACCGACTGGTGGGGCGGCATGCCTGATCCGTTCGATCCGCGTTTTGCCATGGCCACCGAGCGCGCCGTGGCCATTGCCGCCCGCGATCACCGCGACGATCCCTGGCTGATCGGCTACTTTGCCGACAACGAACTGGCCTGGGCCGGCCCCGGCGATGACCCCAAGTCGCGTTATGCCCTGGCATACGGCACGTTGCGCATGACCACCGATGTCCCGGCCAAGCGTGCGTTCCTCAAGCAACTGCGCGACAAGTACCGTAACCAGGAGGGCTTGTCGAAGGCCTGGGGCATCAACCTGACCGCCTGGGAACTGATGGAGGACCCGGGGTTCGAGCCGCCTTTGCCTAGCCCGGAACATCCGGAGATTGAAGCCGACTTCAAATACTTCCAGAAGGTCTTTGCCGACACCTACTTCAAGACCATTTCCGATTCGCTGAAGTGGCACGCGCCGAATCATCTGCTGCTGGGTGGACGCTTCGCCATCAGCACCCCCGAGGCCGTGGCGTCCTGCGCCCAGTATTGCGATGTGTTGAGTTTCAACATGTACACCCTCAAGCCACAGGACGGTTACGACTTTGCCCGGCTGAACACGCTGGACAAGCCGGTCCTGATCACTGAGTTCAACTTCGGCTCCCGGGATCGCGGCCCATTCTGGGGTGGCGTGACCGAGCTGGTGCGGGAGGAGGATCGCGGCCCGGCCTATGCTCAATTCCTCAAGCAGGCGTTGAACGAGCCGTCGATTGTCGGCGTGCACTGGTTCCAGTACCTCGATCAACCGGTCACCGGCCGTCTGCTGGACGGCGAGAACGGCCATTTCGGCCTGGTGGGCATCACCGATGTGCCATTCCAGGGTTTTGTCGACAGCGTGCGCAAGAGCAACCTGCAGGCCCTTGAGCAGTTGGGCAAGGAAGCCGGGAAGGCCAAGGCAGAGGCCGACAAGACCGCTGGTCATGCCGATGGTGGCAAGCCGGGCCATGATGGCAAGGGCGCAGGGCAGGGCGGCGGCCATGCGGGTGGTCATTCGGCGAATGGCCATTGATCGCTGAGCCAGGCCTTTAGGGTACGGCTTCCCTTGTGCGGGCCGGTCCGCCTCTACACTCACTTGTAGGAGCTGGCCGGCCCGCGCTACGTTCAATGTCCGTCGATTTTCTGAACAATTCTTCCGGTGGATCGCCACCGGGCTCGCTTCTGTTCCCAAAACCCTCAAGGGCTGGAACAATGCGCACCACTTTGTAGAGCATGGTCTGGGGGAGTCACGGGTGCAGATTCAGGGTCATTACGAGCTTAAATTCGAGGCGGTGCGCGAAGCCTTCGCGGCACTCTTCGAGGATCCCCAGGAGCGCGGCGCGGCGTTGTGCATTCAGATCGGCGGGGAAACCGTGCTCGACCTCTGGGCCGGCACCGCCGACAAGGACGGCAGCGAGGCCTGGCACAGCGATACCATCGCCAACCTGTTTTCCTGCACCAAGACCTTTACCGCGGTCACCGCCCTGCAACTGGTAGCCGAAGGCAAGTTGCAGCTGGACGCGCCGGTTGCCCGGTATTGGCCTGAGTTCGCCGCGGCCGGCAAGGAAGCGGTCACCCTGCGGCAGTTGCTCTGCCATCAGGCCGGGCTGCCGGCCTTGCGTGAGCTGCTGGCGCCGGAAGCGCTCTACGACTGGCAAACCATGGTCGATGCCCTCGCGGCGGAGGCTCCTTGGTGGACTCCGGGTGAAGGTCATGGTTATGCGGCCATTACCTACGGTTGGCTGGTGGGTGAGCTGCTGCGTCGGGCTGACGGGCGTGGTCCCGGCGAGTCCATCGTGGCACGGGTCGCCAGGCCGCTGGGGCTGGATTTCCATGTCGGCCTGGCGGACGAGGAGTTTTACCGCGTGGCACACATCGCCCGGGGCAAGGGCAATATCGGCGACGCTGCCGCGCAGCGCCTGCTGCAAGTGACCATGCGCGAACCCACGGCCATGACCACCCGGGCGTTCACCAACCCGCCGTCGATCATGACCAGTACCAACAAGCCGGAATGGCGGCGCATGCAACAGCCAGCGGCCAATGGCCATGGCAATGCCCGCAGCCTGGCCGGGTTCTACAGCGGCCTGCTCGATGGCAGCCTGCTGGAAGCGGACATGCTCGAAGAGCTGACGCGCGAACACAGCGTCGGCATGGACAAGACCCTGTTGACCCAGACCCGTTTCGGCCTGGGTTGCATGCTTGACCTGCCGCAGGTGGCCAACGCGACCTTCGGTCTCGGCCCACGCGCCTTCGGCCATCCGGGAGCGGGTGGCTCCATCGGTTTTGCCGATCCTGAGTACGATGTGGCCTTCGGTTTTGTCACCAATACCCTGGGGCCATACGTGCTGATGGATCCAAGAGCGCAGAAGTTGGTGAGGGTTCTGTCGGATTGTCTGTAAAAAAGTTGCTGTCAGGATTTTTTTTGCCTAAACATGAGTAAAGGCATCAGAAAGGAACCCTGTGGCTTTTATACTTTCAAAGCGTCTGTTTGTACGGTTCGTAGAGACCGTAATTTTTGATCTCATTTTGTGGATATCCCATGTCGTCGAACAAGTCTTTAGCCTTGGCTCTTTGCCTCACTGTCACCGGTTGTGCACAAACTCCACAAAATGACGCAGAAGGAGGGCACTGGTGGTCTTTCGGTTCCGATAAGGCCGCCAGCAAGGAAGCGGTGCAACCGGTAGCAAAAGCAGCTGCCAACGAAGTTTCCGCGGCCAAGTCCGCCGCCACATCCACCGCCAAGTCTGCGACCGCTCCTGCAGCGGCCAAGGTCGAAAACGCAACCGCTTCCGCCGCTGCTCCGGCCGCCAAGGCCGAGACCACCAACTGGTGGTGGCCGTTCCCTTCCAAGGACACGAGCAAAGACGCAGTCAAAGAGCCAGTAGCCGACGCCAAGGCCAAGGCGGACGCCGCGACCGCGGCTCCGAAGGTCGCCAAGACCGAGACCGGCAACTGGTGGTGGCCGTTCAATCAGCAGCCCACGTCTCCGACCAAGGCAGATGTTAAAGACATCCCGATGCCGGATCCAAAAATCACCCAGGCCTGGCTGGACGACTACGAGCCACGCCTGCGTGAAGCCATCAAGGACAGCCGCCTGCAACTGGAACGTCGCGAGAACACCCTGGTGGTGACCGCCCCGGTTGACGGTTCGTTCAACCCGGATCGCCCGGCCATGTTGCTGCCGGTCACCCTGAGCCCGTTCACCCGCGTGGCCAAGGCCGTGGGTACCGACGCCAAGACTTCCGTGCTGGTACTGGGCCATGCCGACACCACCGGTGCCGCGGCGGCCAACCAGAAGCTGAGCCGTGACCGTGCGCAGTCCGTCGCCGCGATTTTCAGCCTCACCGGCCTGAAGCGCGATCGCCTGATGCTGCGTGGCATGGGTTCGGTGATGCCTCGTGCGGCCAACGACAGCGCCGAAGGGCGTGCGCTGAACCGTCGGGTGGAAATCATCGTCACCCAGCGCAGCACCATGCTGGCCCTGCTGAGCAAGTACAACCAGCCGACTCCATCCGAGGCTGAACTGGTTGCCGTGCAGGATGTGAAGTCGGTCGTTCCTGCTGCTTCCTCGAAGAAAGCCGTCGCTGCGAAGAAAGCCGCTCCGGCGAAAAAAGCCCCAGCCAAGAAGCCTGTAGCGAAGAAAGAAACCGCCAAGAAAACCACCACTGCCAAGGCTCCAGCCAAGGCAGCGACCGAACAGGCGAAGAACTGATTCATCAGGCATCGGGCAAAAGGAACCTGCAATGACCCAGGGACTGGCGGACATGCGCCGCGACTACACCCGTGACGGACTGACCGAAGCCCAGGCTCCGGTCGAGCCCTTCACGCTGTTTCACCGGTGGTTCGCGGAGGCGGTGAAAACCGAGCAGCCGCCGGTCGAGGCCAATGCCATGACCCTGGCGACCGTTGACGAAGAGGGGCGCCCCCATTGCCGCATCCTGCTGCTCAAGGGGCTGGATGCACAGGGGTTCACCTTTTTCACCAACTACGACAGCGCCAAGGGGCAGCAACTGGCCGCACGGCCTTTTGCCGCCATGACCTTCTTCTGGCCGGCCCTGGAGCGTCAGGTGCGTATCGAAGGGCGGGTGGTCAAGGTCACCGCCGAGGAGTCCGATGCCTACTTCCAGGTCCGCCCGCTGGGCAGCCGCCTGGGCGCCTGGGCATCGCCGCAGAGCCAGGTGATCGCCGATCGCCAGGAGCTGGAAGCCTTGCTCAAGAACACCGAGGAGCGCTTCAGCGATACCCAGCCCCATTGCCCCGAGCACTGGGGTGGTTATCGCCTGTTACCGGAGCGCATCGAGTTCTGGCAAGGGCGCGCCAGCCGTTTGCACGATCGCTTGAACTACCGCCTGCAAGGTGCCGACTGGGTGCGTGAGCGCCTGGCCCCCTGAACCAGGAATCAGGTCATTCGCCGGGATAACCGGCCGCGGCGGCTTCTAGCCACCGTGGCAGGTCCCGGCGTTTTACTTTCTGGCGATGGGCATTCGCCAGCTGTTGCAGCATGAAGGATTTCTTCTTCTCGTCCCCGCCGGCCAGCGACAGCGCCAGGTCCCGGTCCATCCAGCGCTTGATCCGTACATACAGCCACCAATGGAAGTACAGGCCGGCAACGGTGGTCACGACGATGATGAAGTAATCCATGGAAAATCCTTTGGCCGGTGGCGCAACTCGGGAAATAAGCGCTACCGTGTGAAGAGTTTTTATATTCAAGCAGTCTGTACTGCTGCTGAATGGAACACATTTTATCCGGGCGACGCCGTGACAGGCGTCAAGCTGCGGAGTTTAATGATTATCTGTCCTTTGGAGTTGATCCTATGCGTAAGTCTGTTTTGCTGGTTGCTTCCTTTTCCACGATGGCCATGTTGCTCACCGGTTGCCAATCCAATCTGTCCGGTGACTCTTACTCCCGTGACGAGGCGCGTCGCGTACAGACCGTTCGCATGGGCACCATCGAATCCCTGCGCCCGGTGAAAATCGAAGGCACCAAGACCCCGATCGGTGGCCTCGCTGGCGCAGCGGTCGGCGGCGTTGGCGGCAGCGCCATCGGCGGCGGCAAAGGCAGCATCGTGGCGGCGGTCATCGGTGCGGTGGCGGGCGGCCTGATTGGTTCCGCCACCGAGGAAGGCCTGACCCGTACCCAGGGCGTGGAAATCACCGTGCGTGAAGACGACGGCAGCATGCGTGCCTATGTACAACAAGTTGAGCAAAACGAAGTGTTCCGCGTTGGCGAGCGCGTACGCATCATGAGCGTCAATGGCACCAGCCGTGTCGCCCACTAAGCGTTAACCGCGACAAAACAAAACCCCGGCCAGGCAACTGGTCGGGGTTTTGTGTTTTCAGCCCTGGCAACGCCGGCGGTTATGCCGGCAGTTGTGGGTTCTTGCGGCTGGCTGCGGCCGTCACCGCGTAGCCGATCAGGGCGGCGAAGAGCGAGCCGGTGAGGATGCCCATGCGGTCCATGCCGGCGTATTCGCTGCTGCCGGGCACAAAGGCCAGGGAACCCACGAACAGGCTCATGGTGAAGCCGATCCCGCAGAGGATCGCCACGCCCAGCACCTGGCCCCAGTTGGCGCCGCCGGGGAGGGCGGCCAGCCCCATCTTCACCGCCAGCCAGGTCAGGCCGAACACGCCGACGGTCTTGCCCAGCAGCAGGCCGATGGCGATGCCCATGGGCACATAGTGGGTGAAGCTTTCCACGGTGATGCCCTGCAGCGACAGGCCAGCATTGGCGAAGGCGAACAGCGGCAGGATGCCGTAGGCGACCCACGGATGCAGCGCATGTTCCAGGCTCAGCAGCGGCGAAGGCTCGGCATTGCGGGTGCGCAGCGGGATGCAAAACGCCAGGGTCACGCCGGCCAGGGTCGCGTGGACGCCACTCTTGAGCACGCAGACCCAGAGGATCAGGCCGATGATCATGTACGGCCCGAGCTTGACCACCCCCAGGCGGTTCATCGCCACCAGCGCCGCGAGGCAGGCAGCCGCGAGTACCAGCGACAGGGTCGACAGGGCGCCGGAGTAGAAAATCGCGATGACGATGATGGCCCCCAGGTCGTCGATGATCGCCAGCGTCATCAGGAACAGCTTCAGCGACACCGGAACCCGCTTGCCCAGCAGGGCCAGCACTCCGAGGGCGAAGGCGATGTCGGTGGCCATGGGGATCGCCCAGCCGCTGAGCGCCGGCGGGTTGTCCTTGTTGAGGAACCAGTAGATCAGCGCCGGCACCACCATGCCGCCGATGGCGGCGGCGCCCGGCAGGACGATCTGCGAAGGCTTGGACAGGTGGCCGTCGAGGAGTTCGCGCTTGACCTCCAGGCCGATCAGCAGGAAGAACATGGCCATCAGGCCGTCGTTGATCCACAGCAGCAAGGGCTTGGCGATTTTCAGGGCGCCGATCTGGGCGACCACGGGAGTGTCCAGCAGGCCGTTGTACAGCCAGGACAGCGGTGAGTTGTTGATGATCAGGGCAAGCATGGCAGCGGCAATCAATAACAGACCGCTGGCAGCTTCCAACTGAAAGAAACGCGTGAAAGTGCTACGCAGAGGCAAGGTCGCTCTCCATCAAAAAACTAAAAAGGTGGCACACCCTAACCCGTACTGTTAGTTGTTAAAACAAAAGTTATATTCTTTTTTGTTATATACAGTGCGGCAGCGGCCTGCTGGAAAACCAGCCTAGCAGTTGTGTATCCAATTGATTCAAAACTGTACCTGTGAGAGACCGGGGATGTTTCCTAACATGTCCGGCCCCAGCCCGACGTGCCGGGGACTTTTGCCTGTTGCAGCGCCTGATTTTCCTTGTGCCTGGATCGCCTATGCTGGGTGCACTTCATCTTTCTGCGTCCTGTGTGGCGTTCGAGCCAACGAGAAAACACCATGAGCGACAACCGTCAGTGGGCCCGCGAGGCCATCCGGATCATCGAAGCCGACTTCCAGCGCAGCGCCGACACCCACCTGATCCCCTTGCCCCTGCCGGGCCTGCCGGGCATCGAGCTGTATTTCAAGGACGAGTCCAGCCATCCCACCGGCAGCCTCAAGCATCGCCTGGCGCGTTCGTTGTTCCTCTATGCGCTGTGTAACGGCTGGCTCAAGCCCGGGGCGCCGGTGATCGAGGCGTCCAGTGGTTCGACGGCGATTTCCGAGGCCTATTTCGCGCGCCTGCTGGGCTTGCCGTTCATTGCGGTGATGCCGGCCACCACGTCCCAGGAAAAGATCGCGCAGATCGCCTTCTACGGCGGCAAGAGCCACCTGGTGCAGGACCCGACGCAGATTTACGCCGAGTCGGAACGCCTGGCCCGGGAGGGCGGCGGGCATTTCATGGACCAGTTCACCTATGCCGAGCGCGCCACCGACTGGCGGGCGAACAACAACATCGCCGAGTCGATCTTCCAGCAGCTGCGCTTCGAGCGTTACCCGGAGCCCAAATGGCTGATCTCCAGCCCGGGTACCGGCGGCACCACCGCCACCCTGGGGCGTTATGTGCGGTATCGCCAGCATTGCACCCGGGTACTCTGCGCCGACGCCGAGCGTTCGGTGTTCTTCGATTACTACCAGAGCGGTGATGCCAGCCTGCGCCTGGATTGCGGTTCGCGCATCGAAGGGATCGGCCGGCCACGGGTCGAGGCGTCGTTCCTGCCCAAGGTGATCGATGCAATGATCAAGGTGCCGGATGCCCTGTCGCTGGCGGCCATGCATTACCTGGCGCAGCGCCTGGGGCGGCGGGTGGGCGGTTCCAGCGGTACCAACCTGATCGGCGCGCTGATGGCGGCGCAGCAGATGAAACAGGCCGGGGAGAGTGGCTCGATCGTCGCCATCCTGTGTGACGGTGGCGAGCGTTATGCGACCACCTATTACGATCAGGACTGGCTGGCCGCTCAGGGCTACGAATTGAGTGAGTTGATCGAGAGCGTGGCGGCGAGTGTGGAACGTGGCGAGGCGTTGCCGGCCAGCGTATTGCGCGCCGGCATCTGAGGCTGCAAGCCCGCTCCTTGGGGAGCGAGCCTGCCTGTGAAAAGGCCCCTGTAAAGGGGCCTTTTTTTACGCCTCGATCCCGAGGATATTGCGCGCCACCGCTTCGGCGATGCGGATCCCGTCGACACCGGCCGACAGAATGCCGCCGGCATAACCTGCGCCTTCACCGGCCGGGTACAGGCCCTTCACGTTCAGGCTCTGCATCGATTCGTCGCGGGTAATGCGCAGCGGCGACGAGGTGCGGGTCTCGATCCCGGTCAGTACCGCGTCATGCAGGGAGTAACCCTTGATCTGCCGCTCGAAGGCCGGCAGCGCTTCGCGGATCGCCTCGATGGCGAAGTCCGGCAGGGCCAGGGCCAGGTCGCCCAGGGCGACGCCCGGCTTGTAGGACGGCTCGACGCTGCCCAGGGCGGTGGACGGCTTGCCGGCGATAAAGTCGCCGACCAGTTGCGCCGGTGCTTCGTAGTTGCTGCCACCGAGCACGAAGGCGTGGGATTCCAGGCGTTCCTGCAGCTCGATACCGGCCAGCGGGCCGCCCGGGTAATCCACTTCCGGGGTGATGCCGACCACGATGCCGGAGTTGGCGTTGCGCTCGTTACGCGAGTACTGGCTCATGCCGTTGGTGACCACGCGGTTCGGCTCGGAGGTCGCTGCCACCACGGTGCCGCCCGGGCACATGCAGAAGCTGTAGACCGAACGGCCGTTCTTCGCGTGGTGCACCAGCTTGTAGTCGGCGGCGCCGAGCTTCGGGTGACCGGCGTACTTGCCCAGGCGCGCGCTGTCGATCAGCGACTGCGGGTGTTCGATGCGGAAACCCACGGAGAACGGCTTGGCCTCCATGTACACGCCACGGCCGTGGAGCATGCGGAAGGTGTCGCGGGCACTGTGGCCGAGGGCCAGGATCACGTGTTTCGAGTGAATCTGTTCGCCGCTGTTCAGTTCGACGCCGACCAGTTGGCCGTCTTCGATCAGTACGTCGGTCACCCGTTGCTCGAAGCGCACTTCACCGCCCAGGGCGATGATCTGCTGGCGCATGTTCTCGACCACGCCGGTCAGGCGGAAGGTGCCGATGTGCGGCTTGCTGACGTAGAGGATCTCTTCTGGCGCGCCGGCCTTGACGAACTCGTGCAGGACCTTGCGGCCGTGGTGTTTCGGGTCCTTGATCTGGCTGTACAGCTTGCCGTCGGAGAAGGTCCCCGCGCCGCCTTCGCCGAACTGCACGTTGGATTCCGGGTTGAGCACGCTTTTGCGCCACAGGCCCCAGGTGTCCTTGGTGCGCTGGCGCACTTCCTTGCCGCGCTCGAGGATGATCGGCTTGAAACCCATCTGCGCCAGCAGCAGGCCGGCGAAAATCCCGCAGGGGCCGAAACCCACCACGATCGGGCGCTGTTCCAGGTCGGCGGGCGCCTGGCCGACGACCTTGTAGCTGACATCCGGCGCTGGGTTGACGTTACGGTCGTCGGCGAACTTGTGCAGCAGCCTGGCCTCGTCGCGCACGTTCAGATCGAGGGTGTAGATGAAGCACAGCTCGGACGACTTCTTGCGCGCGTCGTAGCTGCGCTTGAACAGGGTGAAGTCGAGCAGGTCCTCGCTGGCGATGCCCAGGCGCTGCAGGATGGCAGGGAGCAGGTCTTCATCGGGATGGTCGATCGGCAGCTTGAGTTCGGTGATTCGTAACATGACAGGGTCCGGTTCGCGGGACGCACCAATGCGTCAGGGCGGTTTTACAAACCGGCGATTATAAGCCGCAAAGCCCGGACCCCGTGAGGTTAAAACGGTTGCCCGTCGCCTCAGTCGCTGCGCGAGCCGCCGAAATAGGCGCAACCGCGCTGGACCTGGCCATCGACCCGCAGTTCCGCGGTCAGGTGCTGCACGCTGCCGGTCTTGCTGTCCACGCAGCGCTGCGGCGCGACCCAGAGTTCGACGTGGCGGTTGTTGGCTTCGCTGCTGAGGTTGAAACGGCCGTCGCCCAGTTGCTCTTCCAGGTAGGGCAACGCCAGCGCCGGCTGGCCGGCGCGTTCGATGCGCATGCCCTTGGCGCTGACGTCGACGTTCCAGTCCGGGGCCTTGCCACTGGCCCGCAGGATCAGGCGCGGGAAGTCGGGATCGCGGCAGGCGTCGTTCGAGCGTTCGACGCGATACAGCTGGCTCAGCGCCACTTCACTGTCGGCGCCGCCGGACTTGCTCGGGGAGAAATGCCCGCGCAGGTCGGCGAACAGCGTGCCCTGCTGGTCGGCCAGGCTGGCGGCTTCCTGGAGGATGCTGGTACCGCCGTTGTCCTTGACCACATAACGCTGCTCGCCGACGCAGGGCTTGAACAGCAACTGGCCGTCGGCGGCGGTCAGCGTGCCCTGCATGCGGGTCTGGCCGGCCTGGGACTGCGTCCGGGACTGGCCATCGAACATCGACAGCATCTGGCAACCGGCAAACAGGGGGAGCAGGGCAATACAAACAAAGGAACGGGCGGCACGCATCGTCGGGTCTCCAATCAAGTGCCGCCACGTTACGCAGCCTGACCGTTCATCACAACCCGGGATCCACTCATGTCTCTGTAGGAGCCAGGCTGCCGGCGATCCAGGCGCTGCGGTATGCCGGGTGCAGCGTTATCGCGAGCAAGCTGCGATCCTGCAGAGGCGTGGGTTAGCCGACGACAAAGGTCTGGCCAGTCTGCAGGCCTTCCACGCTCTTGGCGTAGGCCAGCGCCACATCGGCGCCGGGAACCGGTTTGTAGCCACGGAAGTACGGGGCGTAGCTGTCCATGGCTTCTTCCAGCACGGTGGGGCTCACCGAGTTCACCCGCAGGCCGCGTGGCAGTTCGATGGCGGCGGCGCGGACGAAGCCGTCGATGGCGGCATTGACCAGGGCCGCCGAGGCGCCGCTGCGGATCGGGTCGCGGTTGAGGATGCCGGAGGTGAAGGTGAACGAGGCGCCGTCGTTGGCGAACTCGCGGCCGATCAGCAGCAGGCTGACCTGGCCCATCAGCTTGTCCTGCAGGCCCAGGGCGAAGTGCTGGGCGCTCATCTCGCCCAGTGGCGCGAAGCTGACATTACCGGCGGCGCAGATCAGCGCGTCGAATCTGCCGGTTTGCTCGAAGAGCGCGCGGATCGAGGCGCTGTCGCTGATGTCCACCTGGAAATCACCGCTGGTGCGGCCGATGCGGATGACTTCATGACGTTGCGACAGCTCTTTGTCGACGGCCGAACCAATGGTGCCGCTGGCGCCGATCAGAAGGATTTTCATGGGGTGGTTCCTCGCGTGGGTTGAACGAGGTTGCAGTCTAGTGCTGGTTTTTCCCGTTGATTAGCGCGCTAATGGGCAACCTTTGGTTTTCAAATGGAAACAATCCATGAGTGAGATGGATGACCTGGCGGCGTTCGCCGTGCTGATCGAGGCTGGCAGTTTTACCCTGGCCGCCCAGCAACTGGGGTGCAGCAAGGGGCAATTGTCCAAGCGCATCAGCGCCCTGGAGGCACAGTTCACGGTGGTGCTGTTGCAGCGCACCACACGGCGCTTGAGCCTGACCGCGGCGGGCGCCGCCTTGTTGCCCCAGGCCCAGGCGCTGCTGGTTCAGGTCGAGCGGGCGCGCCAGGCGCTGGCGCGGCTCAAGGACGACATGGCCGGGCCGGTGCGGCTGACGGTGCCGGTGTCCCTGGGCGAGACCTTCTTCGAAGGCCTGCTGCTGGAGTTTTCCCGGCAGTACCCCGAGGTGCAGATCGAGCTGGAGCTGAACAACAACTACCGCGATCTGTCCCGGGACGGTTTCGACCTGGCGATCCGTTCGGAAGTGGCCAATGACCAACGACTGGTGGCCAGGCCGCTGCTGGCCTGGCACGAGATGACCTGTGCCAGCCCGGTTTACCTGGAACAGTATGGCGAGCCACAGGCGCCCAGGGACCTGGCCGAGCATCGCTGCCTGCTCAACAGCCATTACAGCGGCCGTGAGGAGTGGCTCTATCACCAGCAGCACGAACTGTTTCGGGTACGGGTTTCGGGACCTTTCGCCAGCAATCACTACAACCTGCTGAAAAAGGCCGCGCTGGTGGGGGCGGGGATCGCCCGGCTACCGTCCTACCTGCTGCAGGCGGAACTGGCCGACGGGCGTTTGCGCGGGCTGCTGCGCGACTACCAGACCCGCAGCATGCCGATGTACCTGGTGCATCCGTATCAGGGTGGGTTGCCCAAGCGCACCCAGGTCCTGGCCGATTACCTGATCGGCTGGTTCAAGCGCAGCGGCGAAGCGCTGGATCGCCTTTGACCTGACGGTGTGCGCCTGTAGCCGCTGCCGCAGGCTGCGATAAGGCCGAAGGCCTTCAGCGATCTCAAGACCTTGCGTCCCCTTCGGGGCCGATCGCAGCCTGCGGCAGCGGCTACAGCGGCTACAGCGGCTACAGCGGCTACAGCGGCTACAGCGCTACAGCGGCGGCTCAGCGATAGCGGCGGGCGATCAGGTGGTCGATGGACAGCTTGCCGGGGCCGCGGGCCATCAGGTACAGCAGCACCGCCGCCCAGGTGCCATGGGTCGGGTAGGCGTCGGGGTAGACGAACAACTGGATGGTCAGGGTCATGCCCAGCAGCGCCAGGGCCGAGAAGCGCGTGGCGAAACCGACCAGGAGCAGCAGCGGGAACAGATGCTCGGCGAATGCCGCCAGGTGTGCGGCCAGTTCAGGGGAGAGCAGCGGTACCTGGTACTCGCTCTGGAACAGCGGAATGGTCGAGTCGGCCAGGCGCGGCATGCCTAGCTCGAACGTCCCGGAGAACAGGTCGATGGCCAGGCCCTCGATTTTGGTCTGGCCGGACTTCCAGAACACCGCGGCAATGGAGAAGCGCGCGATAAAGGCGATTAGGCTGTGGGGAATACGCTCCAGCAGCTGGATGAGTCGGTTCACCCCATGGCTGAGCGGGTGGTGATTGGTGCAGTGGGTGTGCATGTTCAGACCTCGGAATGGGGGGACAGGCGAGTGATGGCGCCGCGACCGATCAGCAGCGCCAGGGCTTGGCTCGGCTCGAACGCCGGATCGACAGCCAAGGCATTGGCCGCGGCGGCTTGCAGTGGCTGCGAGTGGCGCAGGGCATGGATGAAGCAGGCGACCCCGGCGTCGATGGCGAACACCTCGACCTCCAGGTCGTGACGCAGCACCAGGGCGTCTTGTCCTTGGCACAGGTCGATGCTCTTTAGGTCGACGCCTTGCCAGTCGCCATCGCCCTGGTGGGCGGCCCATACATCGACCACCGGATAGGGCGAGTTCAGCAGGCTGAGCGAGGGATGCAGTTCCAGGCGCAATTGCCCCAGCGTTTGCGGCTCGGCCATGGCCGTCGCGAGCTGCGCCAGTGGCACCGGGCAGGTGTCGGCGGCGTGATAGGCGGTGACCCGCAGGCGTTCCAGGCGCGCGACATCGGCCAGGTAAGGCACGCCGGCGGCGGGAGGGAAACCGCCGATGAAATCGGCGAAGTCATGGCCATAGTCGCTGAGCACGGCGCTGGTGGGCGGGAAGCGCCTGACGTAGAGCGCGGCCATGGCCCGGAAGAACTCATCGCCCACCAGTTGCGCCACCACCGGATAGGCATCGGCCAGGGCGTTGATCAACGAGCTCTGCACATTGTTGCGGTACACCGCGAAGCGGCTGGCCGGGTCGGCGCCGTTGCCGCAGTACAGGTCCGCAGGGCAGGGTTGCTCGGAGTCGAACAGGGCGCTGGCGAAGCTGGCTTGTGTGTTCACGGCAGCCTCCTGGCGCATTGCAGCAGCTCATCCGCCTGGCGTACTTCAGCGTGCAGCACGGAAAACGCCGGCACCTGGTTGTCGCGCTCGATCAGGGTCGCGGTCGCTCCGATCCGTTCCAGCAGCCGCAGGTACAGCGCCCATACGGCGTTATCGATCGGCGCGCCGTGATCGTCGATCAACAGCCGGTCGCCCAGGCTGTCGGTGTCTTCGGCAAACCCGGCCAGGTGGATCTCGCCCACCGCGTGCAGCGGCAGGGCATCGATATAGGCCAGCGGATCGCGCCGGTGGTTGATGCACGACACGTAGACATTGTTCACGTCCAGCAACAGGCCGCAGCCGGTGCGGCGTATCACCTCGCGGATGAATTCGGCCTCGGCCATGCTCGACTGGCGAAACTCCAGGTAGGTCGCCGGGTTCTCCAGCAGCATGGGGCGGCGCAATGTGCTCTGCACCTGGTCGATGTGTTCGCAGACGCGGTTCAGGGTCGGCCGGTCATAGGCCAGGGGCAGCAGGTCATTGAGAAACACCGGGCCATGGCTGGACCAGGCCAGGTGTTCGGAAAAGGACTGGGGTTGATACCGCTCGATCAGCACGGCCAGGCGTTTCAGGTGCTGTTGGTCCAGCGGACCTTCGGCGCCGATCGACAGGCCGACGCCGTGCAGCGACAGCGGATACTGTTCGCGGATCAGCCCCAGGTAGTGATGGAACGGCCCGCCAGCGACCATGTAGTTTTCCGCATGGACTTCAAAGAAGCCGATATCGGGCTGTTCCTTCAGGACCTGGCGAAAGTGCTCGGTCTTGAGCCCCAGCCCGGCGCGTTGCGGCAGGCTGGAGACGGTCGCCTGAGTGGCGGGATGGAGGGGGAGTGGTACGGCCATGTTCATCATCGACACTCAGGCAGGTTGCTTACGACTTGGCTTTGTAGGCTTGCAGTTGGCCGAAACCGGTAGGCGAGGTGCTGCTGGCGGTTTTCTCGCAGGTGCCTTTAGGAACCAGCTTCCAGGCGTTGGCCTGGTGGTCGACCTTGGCGGTACCGGCACAGGTGGTGCCCGCGCCTGCCGCGCAATCGTTCTTGCCTTTCATGGCGACGCCAAAGCATTTCTCCATGTCGTCGGCGGCCTGGGCGGTGGTCGGCAGCGCGGCGATGCTCAAGGCAGAACCGAGGGCCAGGGCCAGGGCGGCGGCGGACAGGGTGCGAGTGGTAGCGGTCATGGTGTTTCTCCAGAAAAGGTAGTGGTGTAGGCAGGCATTCGTGCCTGCTTACCCCTCTAGAGAAAGGTCGCTGGGGTTTGTTACAGCCCTGGTGAAAAAAATCCAGTTGTAGCCGCTGCCGCAGGCTGCGATCGACGGCGAAGCCGGCGCAATCACTGGCAGCGCGGTGTACCGAGCCTTCCGAGTGCTCAGCCTGTGCGGGGCGTTGCCCCGATCGCAGCCTGCGGCAGCGGCTACAGGAGGGGCGATTTCCAGGCGAAAAAAAACGGCCCCGCAGGGCCGTTCTTGTTTGCAGCAAGTGCTCAGCCGCCCAGATAGGCTTCGCGCACCTTGGGGTCGGTCAGCAGGGCTTCGCCGGTGCCTTGCATCACCACCCGGCCGTTTTCCAGTACATAGGCACGGTCGGCGATCTTCAGCGCCTGGTTGGCGTTCTGTTCCACCAGGAACACCGTCACGCCGTCACGGCGCAGCTGTTCGATGATGTCGAAGATCTGCTGGATGATGATCGGCGCCAGGCCCAGGGACGGTTCGTCGAGCAGCAACAGCTTGGGCTTGCTCATCAGCGCGCGGCCGATGGCGAGCATCTGCTGTTCGCCGCCGGACATGGTGCCGCCGCGCTGGTTGAAGCGTTCCTTGAGACGCGGGAACAGGCCCAGGACTTTGTCCATCTGCTCCTGGTAATCGCCCTTGTCGGTGAAGAACCCGCCCATGGCCAGGTTCTCCTCCACGGTCAGGCGGGCGAACACCCGACGACCTTCCGGCACCACGGCAATGCTCTTGCGCATGATCTGCGCCGAGGTTTGCCCCACCAGTTCCTCACCCAGGTAACGGATGCTGCCGCTGTGGGCCTGCGGCGAACCGCAGAGGGTCATCAGCAGGGTGGATTTGCCGGCGCCGTTGGCACCGATCAAGGTGACGATCTCGCCCTGGCGGATCTCGACGTTGACGCTGTGCAGCGCCTGGATCTTGCCGTAGAAGGTGGAAACGTTTTCGAACTGCAGCATTTACGCTTCCCCCAGGTAGGCTTTGATCACTTCAGGATTGTCGCGGATCTGTTCCGGCGTGCCGTCGGCCAGGGGCGTGCCCTGGTTGATCACGACGATGTGGTCGGAAATGCTCATGACCAGCTTCATGTCGTGTTCGATCAGCAGCACCGTGGCGTTGTGCTCTTCGCGCAACACGCCGATCAGCGCCTTGAGGTCTTCGGTTTCCCGCGGGTTGAGGCCGGCGGCCGGTTCGTCGAGCATAAGGATCCGCGGACGGGTCATCATGCAGCGGGCGATTTCCAGGCGCCGTTGCTGACCGTAGGCCAGGGTGCCGGCGGGACGGTTGGCGAACTCTTTGAGGTTGACCTTTTCCAGCCAGTACTCGGCGTATTCCATGGCCTCGCGCTCGCTCTTGCGGAACCCCGGGGTCTTGAACAGGCCGGCCAGGAAGTTGGTGTTCAGGTGACGGTGCTGCGCGATCAACAGGTTCTCGACCGCGGTCATGTCCTTGAACAGCCGCACGTTCTGGAAGGTGCGTACCACGCCCTTGAGGGCGATCTTGTGCCCGGGCAGGCCCTGGATCGGCTCGCCGTCCAGCAGGATGCTGCCGGCGGTGGGCTGGTAGAAGCCGGTCAGGCAGTTGAACACCGTGGTCTTGCCGGCGCCGTTCGGGCCGATCATCGATACCACTTGTTTCTCTTTGACGGTCAGGGCCACGCCGTTGACCGCCAGCAGGCCGCCAAAGCGCATGCTCAGGCCCGTTACTTTGAGGATCTCACGGCTCATTTGCGCAGCTCCATGTGGGGACGTTGCATGGGCAGCAGGCCTTGAGGACGCCAGATCATCATCAGCACCATCATGGCGCCGAACATCAACATGCGGTATTCGCTGAATTCGCGCATCAGTTCAGGCAGCAGGATCATCACGGTGGCCGCCAGGACCACGCCCAACTGCGAGCCCATGCCGCCCAGCACGACGATGGCGAGGATGGTCGCGGACTCGATGAAGGTGAAGGACTCCGGCGTCACCAGGCCCTGGCGCGCGGCGAAGAAGCTACCGGCGAAACCGGCGAAGCAGGCACCCAGGGTGAAGGCCGACAGCTTGATCACGGTCGGGTTCAGGCCCAGTGCGCGGCAGGCGATTTCGTCTTCACGCAGGGCTTCCCAGGCACGTCCCAGGGGCATGCGCAGCAAGCGGTTGATGACGAACAGGGCGAACAGCGCCAGCAACAGCGCGACCAGGTAAAGGAAGATCACCTTGTTGATCGAGTTGTATTCGATGCCGAAGTACTCGTGGAAGGTCTGCAGGCCCTCGGCGGCCCGGCGTTCGAAGGTCAGGCCGAAGAACGTCGGTTTATCGATGTTGCTGATACCGTTCGGACCACCGGTGAGGTCGGTCAGGTTACGCAGGAACAAGCGGATGATCTCGCCGAAGCCCAGGGTTACGATCGCCAGGTAGTCACCGCGCAGGCGCAATACCGGGAAGCCCAGCAGGAAGCCGAAAGTGGCCGCCATCAGGCCGGCGATAGGCAGGCAGATCCAGAAGCTCAAGCCGTAGTAGTGCGACAGCAGCGCGTAGCTGTAGGCGCCCACGGCGTAGAAGCCGACGTACCCCAGGTCCAGCAGGCCGGCCAGGCCGACCACGATGTTCAGGCCCAGGCCGAGCATCACGTAGATCAGCACCAGGGTGGCGATGTCCACCGCGCCGCGGGAGCCGAAGAACGGCCAGACCAGCGCACCGATGATCAACGCAATGATGATCCAGCGCTGGGTGGTCGGCAGGGTCAGGAAGTTACTGGCCTTGGCCGGGATCACCGGCATGTTGGGCGAGGACTTCCAGGCCGCGCTGATCTGCTGGTCGAACAGCACCCGCAGGAACATCAGCACCGAACACGCGGCGATGATCATCAGGGTGGTGGGGCTGGTGCCATGGACTTCCAGGTTGATGCCGACGATGGTCAGTTTCAAACCGAGTATCGGGTAGGCGACGGCCCACACCAGCAAGGCGCTGAAGAACGCCTGTCGAAGATTCCTAGTCATACTTTCTCAACCTCCGGACGGCCCAGCAGGCCGGTTGGCCGGAACAACAACACCAGAACCAGCAGGCCGAACGCCACGACGTCCTTGTACTGGTCGCCGAAGATATCGGCACCGAAGGCTTCCGCCACCCCAAGTACCAGACCGCCCAGCATGGCGCCCGGAATGCTGCCGATGCCACCCAGTACCGCGGCGGTGAAGGCCTTGAGGCCGACCAGGAAGCCGGCGTTGGGGTTGATCACGCCGTATTGCATGCTCAGCAGCACGGCCGCGATCGCCGCCAGCGCGGCACCGATCACGAAGGTCAGGGCGATGATGTTGTTGGTGTTGATACCCAGCAGGTTGGCCATCTTGATGTCCTCGGCGCAGGCACGACAGGCGCGGCCCAGGCGGGAACGGGAGATGAACAGGGTCAGGCCGAGCATGGCGATCAGGGTCACCACGAACACCACGATTTGCATGTAGGAGATCAGCACTTCATGTGCGCCACCTGGCCCGATGGAGAAGTTGCCCGGGATCAGGTTGGGGATGGATTTGTCCTTGGAGTCTTGCGCCAGTAGAACCGTGTTCTGCAGGAAGATCGACATGCCGATGGCCGAGATCAGCGGGATCAGACGGTTGCTGCCGCGCAGGGGGCGGTAGGCGATCCGTTCGATGCTGTAGCCATAGGCACTGGTAACGACGATGGTCGCGATGAAGGCCGCGGTCATCAAGAGCGGGACACTGTCGAGTCCCATCATGGTCAGGCCCGCGATGGCGATGAACGCCACATAGGAACCGATCATGTACACCTCGCCGTGGGCGAAGTTGATCATTCCAATGATGCCGTAAACCATCGTATAGCCGATGGCGATCAGGGCATACGTGCTGCCAACGGTGAGACCGTTAACCAGCTGTTGGAAAAAGTGATAGAGGTCAGGCATTACAGCGCTCCTAAAAACCTGATACGCATTTCACTGGTGGAGTCATTTTCCCGCCTGTGCCCCGTGGATCTGCATCCACTTCGGGTCAGGTTTTGCCAGCGAACCGCTGATGACGGTTTTGAGATTTTCAGGTGGGCGGGCTTCCGGATCACGGAAAACAGGCCCAATACGTTCGCAAAACAAAGCCCACGGCACGCCGTGGGCTTTATTGGCAGTCAGTCAGACAGGGCCTTATTGAGGCGAGACTTCGGTTTTAGGTTTGCCGAAGTGCCACTCGTAGACCACGAACTTGAAGTCTTTCAGGTCGCCCTTGGTGTCGAAGCTCAGGTCGCCGGTCGGGGTCTTGAACGTACCGGCGTGGATGGCTTCGGCCACTTTGGTGGCGTCTTCGGACTTGGCGGCCTTGATGCCTTCGGCAATCACTTGGACAGCCGAGTAGGAAGGGAACACGAACGGACCGCTCGGGTCTTCTTTCTTGGCCTTGAAGGCATCCGCCAGGGCCACGTTGGCCGGATCCTGGTCGAAGGATTTCGGCAGGGTCACCAGCAGGCCCTCGGAAGCGTCCTTGGCGATCTGCGAAATGGAGTCGTTACCCACGCCCTCCGGACCCATGAACTTGGCTTTCAGGCCTTTTTCCTGGGCTTGGCGCAGGATCAGGCCCAGCTCCGGGTGGTAGCCGCCGTAGTAGACGAAGTCGACGTTGGCTTGCTTGAGCTTGGCGATCATCGAGGAGAAGTCTTTGTCGCCAGCGTTGATGCCTTCGAACACGGCAACCTTGGTGCCTTTCTTCTCGAGGGTCTGCTTCACAGCGGTGGCGATGCCTTCACCGTATTGCTGCTTGTCGTGCAGCACGGCAACGATTTTCGGCTTCACGTGGTCGGCGATGTAGTTGCCGGCGGCAGGGCCCTGGGCGCTGTCCAGGCCAATGGTGCGGAACACCATCTTGTAACCACGGGTGGTGATGTCCGGGCTGGTGGCAGTGGGGGTGATCATGACCACGCCTTCGTCTTCGTAGATGTCCGAAGCCGGTTGAGTGGAGCTGGAGCACAGGTGACCGATCACGAACTTGACGCCGTCGTTGACGACTTTGTTGGCTACGGCGACGGCTTGTTTCGGATCGCAGGCATCATCGTATTCGACGGCCTGGAGCTGCTTGCCATCGACGCCGCCCTTGGCGTTGATTTGTTCGATGGCCATTTTGGCGCCACTGAACTGCATGTCGCCGTACTGGGCTACAGGGCCGGTCTTGGGGCCGGCGATGCCGATCTTGATGGTGTCAGCTGCGAACGAATGGCTGGCGACTCCGGCCAGAACCATAGCGGCAAACAGTTTGGAAATCTGCTTAGTAGCCTTATTCATAGTGCTCCACTCTTACTGTTGTAATTTTTATAGTCCTGGCGCCGTAGCAGCAGAACCGGGTCAGATATCTCTTGGATATCCCCGGAAAATGCCCCCGGCAACTGTACCGGTACAGTGTAGAGCGCCGATTGTTAGCCTGGGAAGCTGGCGCCGGGGGGCAAAATCAGGGGGTGTCGCTTTATTGAAAGAAAAAGACAGAATCGCGGCGGGGTTTTGACCGTATTCAGCGAGCAATCCCTGGCTCTCCTGCACTTCTCTATCGTTGACGCAATTGCAACCGGGTTTGTCTGCCAGAGCACCGACGTTATCATTGCGCCGATTTCTTTTCGGGACAGGCCCATGACTCAAGAACCTAGCACCCTCTATGCCAAGCTGCTTGGTGAAACCGCATCCATTACCTGGAAGGAGCTGGAACCGTTCTTCGCCAAGGGTGCCCTATTGTGGGTCGACGCCAGCCTGGATTTGATCGAGGCAGCCGAGGCCATGGCCGAGAACCAGGCCGAGAAAGTCTCTGCCTGGCTGGCCGCCGAGAAGGTGGGCAAGGTGTCTGCGACGCGGGCGCTGGATCTGGTGGAGCGCGATCCGCTGCTGTGGGCGGTGGTGGTTTCGCCGTGGATTCTGGTCCAGGAAAGGGCGCAGGGCGAAGACTGAGCACCAAAATAGTGCCTGGTTTTTCCGGTTGAAAGTGTGTAGCCGAGTAACCGCGATCAGGGTGATGGCAAGTTGCCCGTGGAGAAAGGCCCCACCCATTTCAGGCTGACGGTGACGTAAGCGGAATGGGAACAGTTTGCAAGGCAGCCCGAGGGCTGCCTGATTGTTTCAGGGGATTAACATCACTTCCCTGTAAACGCCATTTCCCCTGTAGGAGCGAAGCTTGCTCGCGATGGCGTCCAGCCAGTCGACATCGCTTCAGCTCGATGCCGCTGATCGCGAGCCATCGAGCGTCGACCGGCTGTTCCTACAGAAGAGGGGCAGCTGTTAGTAAGCCGTCCTGCCCGTATGGTTGTTCAGCGAGATGACCTTGGTCTTGCCGATGCGGTGGCGGTAGATCTCGCGCAGGTACTTGATGGCTTTCTTCACGCAATCGCGGGACAGGCGGATGTCGTTGATCGAGACGAACTTGTCCTTGTCGTTGATCAACTCGCGGTACTTCTTCTCGTACATCGGCTTGATCGCGTACCAGTTGGTATCGAGGATCTTCGCCGGGTTCTCGAACTCGTTGAGCAACTCGTCGATGCGGCTTTCATCGAATGCCTCGCTGACGATGAAGTCGAGGATCGAGTTGTCCAGGGTCTCGTCGAAGCGGTACGGGTTGCGGGCGAAGCAACGCTTGATAAAGGCCACGATCAGGGTCAGGAAGTCGTCCGACAGGCACGGGCTCTTGGCGATCAGGGTGGTCAGTGACAGGTTGGCCGAGGCGCCGATCACCAGGGCGTAACGCTTGAGGGTGGTATTGGGGAACAGGCTGTTGAGGTGGGTCTTGAGCCGGTTCAGGTCCATGTACGACAGCTTGTAGTCCTTGGGCAGGGAGACGATCGACACCACCGACGAGCAGTTCTTGAAGAAGTGCAGATCGTGCAGGGCGGCGGCGTCGTAACCGGAAGCCTTGTATTGCTCCAGCGCCGCGCGATAACGCTTGGACTCGATCGGCAGCAGGCTGATGCCTTCGATGGCCTGGGTCACCTTGTTGAAGTGCGGCAGGTCGATGGAGCGGAAGAACAGGTCGTCGATGTTCAGGCGCTGCGGCTCTTTCTCGAACACCTTGAACTTGTCACCGCTCGGCACCGGGGTTTCCGGGACCACGGACTCGGCGTAGGCGATCGCCACCGGGCCGGCCAGGCTCATGAACAGGTCGTTGGCATCCAGGCGGATGGTCTCGCCGATGTCGATGCCGGCGCGGCGGAAGTAGTTCTGGTCGTAATCGGTGGTCACCGCCTGGGCGGTGAGGATGTTGAAGATCTGTTGGGAGATGTACTGGTTGGCGTGCTTCTCCATGGCGTTGACGTCGATGTTCTGGATGTTGCCGTCATCGCTCTCTTCGGCATAACGCATGATGTCGTTGGAAATCAACATCATCGCGTTCCATGGGCGGATGCGCCCCATGACGCTGGCTTCGCTGCTGTCTTCGTTATCGAAGTTGTAGGAGAAGTCCCATTCTTCCGACAGGTATTTGCACAGCAAGCGTCCGGCGTTGATGTGCAACGCTTCGGACATCTCGCTGCGGTGGTCGGAGATGTTCGGCAGTACGCAGATGCCGCTGGTGAAGATCGGCTCGAAGACGAAGGAGTGGCCGCTCTTGCTGTCGTGCTCGTCGATCGGCTTGGTGTCGAACGTCTTGTTCATGTACGAGTACTGCTGGGCCAGGCCGAACTCCGAGGCCATGCCCGAACCGGTACCGCCGCCGGCGCTGAAGATCGAGAAGTATAGGCGCGACTGGTTGGCCTTGATGCCGCAGGAGTCGATCAGGTACGAGTGGATCATTTTCCAGTCGGGGCTGGAGAAGCGCTGCGTGTCCTTGTTGAGGATGATCTTGGCCAGGTACTGGCCGAGGATCGGCGCGTTGCCGGCGCCGCCGGCATGGACTTCCGAGAGGTCCATGATCTTCATTTTGCTGTAGTCGCGGATGAAGCCGCTTTTTTCGCCCTTGCGCGAGAAGCGGATGCGCCCGGCGATGTCCTTGTCCAGGTCGCCCAGCATCACCAGCGGCTCGACCAGGAACACCGGTTTGCTGGCCTTGCTCTGGCCCAGGCGCAGGTTGTGGCGGATCCACTGGGCGGGGCTGTAGCCCTTGTCGGCATAGGCCTTGTCGTCGGTGTTGAACTCGTTGAGGTAGAACTTGCGGGCGTTGTACACCAGCTCCGCGACATCCAGGGCGATGTTCGACCCGCAGCGGCCCAGGCCGATCAGGCAGACCGAGGGAAATTCCTGCTCGCGGCGCGCCTCGAGTTCGTCTTCCAGGTGCGGTGCGCGGGGAAATACCGAGTCGCGCAGGCCGTCGAGGTTGTCGAGGATGCGGTCGGTGTTGGTTTCGGTGAAGTAGAGGTATTGCTGGGGCGCCTGCGGGCGCGAGCTGGACAATGGCTTCGAATCTGAAAAGCTCTGGCTGCCCGGGGTCAGCGTCAGTTCGGATACTGCGTTGGCAGAATTGTTTTTAGAAGTCATTGTGCGCCGTGTGTCTGGACTGGTCGGCTCGGTGACAAGATATCAAAGAGCCATCAAGTGGGATCTCGCGACTTTACAGCGCGATATTGGCCCCAGCGATAGGGATAAGTCTGATGGCCGCTAGGGGGAATCCTTTCCTAAGCTCAGATAAATCGGCCAGTTTTTGGTGATCTTTAATCAAAAGGAGGCAAGATGATGGCAACGTTACCCACCCTCGGGTTCGCCGGTATTGGCCTGATGGGCTTGCCCATGTGTCGCCGTCTGCTGGCGGCGGGTTATCCCCTGGTGGTGTGGAATCGCAACCGGGAAAAATGCGCGCCGCTGCTGGAGGCGGGCGCGCAACTGGCGCAGACCCCGGCCCGGCTATGCGAGGCAGCGGACCTGGTGCTGCTGTGCCTGGCCAATACCGAGGTGGTGCGCGAGGTGGTGTTCGGTGCCGAGGGTATCGCCCAGGGAGCCCGGGCCGGCCAACTGCTGGTGGACCTTTCCAGCCTGGAGCCGACCACCACCCGGGAAATGGCCGCGCAACTGGCCAGCAGCACCGGCATGGGCTGGGTCGATGCCCCGGTGTCCGGCGGCACGCCCGGTGCCGAGGCCGGCAGCCTGGCAATCATGGTCGGCGGCGAGGCGGCGGATATCGAACGGGTGCGCCCGGTCCTGCTCAATCTGGGGCAACGGGTGACTCATATGGGCGGCGTCGGCGCCGGCCAGGTGACCAAGGCTTGCAACCAGATGATCGTCGCCTGCAATGCCCTGGTGATCGCCGAAGTGGTGGCGCTGGCCGAGCGTTCCGGGGTCGATGCGTCATTGCTGGCCGAGGCGCTGGCTGGTGGTTTCGCCGATTCCAGGCCGTTGCAGATTCTCGCCCCGCAGATGGCCGAAAGCCGCTTCGAACCGATCAAATGGCATGTGCGCACCCTGCTCAAGGATCTGGACGGGGCGGTGAAGTTCTCCCGCGAGCAGGGCTCGGCCACGCCGATCAGCGGATTGGCTGCACAACTGATGCGCCTGCATGGCGGCCAGGGCTATCTGGAGCAGGATCCCGCGACCCTGATCCGCCTGTATCGCGAACCGGCGTCAGAGGGCTGACCGCGGCGACGGCGGGCAGCATGCGCTGCTCGATCTCGTCGATCACCCCGGGCAACTCTTCCAGGGGCAGCGCCCGGCTGAGCAGGTAACCCTGAATGAAGTCGCAGCCGTATTGGGCGAGGAACTCGTACTGCTCCATGCTCTCGACGCCTTCGGTCACCACCTGCAGGTGCAGGGTATGGGCCATGACGATGATCGCCTGGACGATTTCCTTGTCCTGGGTCGACTGGGGCACGTCCTGGATGAACGACCGGTCGATCTTCAGGGTGTTGAGCGGCAGCCGCTTGAGGTAGGCGAGGGACGAATAACCCGTGCCGAAGTCGTCGATCGACAGCGACACCCCAAGATTGCGGATCTGCCGCAACAGGGCCACGGTGCTGTCGATGTTGCCCATCAGGGCGTTTTCCGTGACTTCCAGTTCCAGGCGCTGGGGCGCGACACCGGCGCTGCTCAGGGTGTTGGCGATCTCCTCGGCCAACTCCTCCCGCGCCAGGTTCAGGGCCGAGCAGTTCACCGCGATTTTCAGCTCGGCAAAGCCATGGCGGGACAGGGCGGCCAGGTCCTCGCAGGCCTTGCGCAGGACCCAGTTGTCCAGTTCGGCGATCAGCCCGTTGGCTTCTGCGATCCCGATGAAACGATCAGGGGCCAGCAGCCCGTGCAACGGATGCCGCCAGCGCACCAGCGCTTCGAGCTTGCTGACCTTGCGGCTGCCCAGGTCGTAGATGGGTTGGTAATACAGGGTCAATCCGGCTTCGTGGCGCAGGGCGTTGCGCAATTCTTCCTCCAGTTGCAGCTCCAGGCTCGCCCGGGTCTTCAGGTTGGTGCTGAAGAAATGCAGGCTGTTGCGACCGCTGCCCTTGGATTGATAGAGCGCCAGGTCGGCATGCTTGAGCAGTTCTTCGCAGGTTGTGCCATCGTCGGGAAAGACGCTGATGCCGATACTGGTGGTCATCACCATGCGCCTTCCTGCCAGCTCGATGGGCTCCTTCATCTTGCTCATGATGCGTTGCGCCATGTGCTGGGCTTCGTCGCGGTGGCTCAAGCTCATGAGGATGCAGAACTCGTCTCCACCGAAACGCGCCACTACGTCTTCATGGCTGCGGGTGGAGCTTTTGATATGGCCGGCAATCACCTTCAACAGTTGGTCGCCGGCATCGTGGCCGAGGCTGTCGTTGATCCGCTTGAAGTGATCGATGTCGAGGAACATCACCGCCAGCATGCCGCCCTGCACGGTCTTTTCGATGAGCTTTTCGGCGAACAGATGATTGAAGCCACGACGATTGATCAGGTTGGTCAGGGCGTCGTAATGCGCCACCTGTTGCAACGCCACCCGAGCCTGGTCCAGTTGGCTCAACAGGGTGTTGACCCGGCGCAGGTCCTGTTCCTTGTGCTGGAGTTTCTTGTCCGCCAGGGCCGCGCTGATGCTGCTGCCGATGATCAGCAGGGCGATGACGGCGATGGTCAGGCCCAGTTGCAAGGGGTTGTCATCCACCGCTATCGAAGGCGTACCCGCCACTGGCATCACCAGTTTCAGCGCCCACATGCCGGTGAAATGCATGGCGACTATGCCGCCCCCCAGCAGCAGGCTGGCCGCGTATTTGAGCATCTGGTGGAGCACGCCGCTGCCATTGCTCAGGTAGCGGGACAACAGCAAAGCGACCAGGCTCGCGCTGATGGCGATGGCAATCGACAGGCCGAAGAGGTCGGGTTGGTAGTAGGCCGTGGCTTGTGAGCGCATCGCCGCCATGCCGACATAATGCATGACGCAGATGCCCAGGCCGATCCAGATCGACGCCAGCAGGTAGCGCCACAGTTGCAGCTGGGTATGGCTGAGGGTCTTCATCGCCAGCCAGGATGCAATCACCGCGATCAGCAGCGACAGTAGGGTCATCGGCAGGTCGTAATGGGTTTCGATGGGGATTTGCAGTGCCAGCATGCCAATGAAATGCATGGCCCAGATGCCGCCGGCCAGGCAGAAGGCGCCGATCCAGAGCCAGCGTTGCTGGGCGGCTGCCAGGTCGACGTGGCGCACCCGTTCGGCCATGTCCAGGGTGGCGAAGCTGCCAGCGCAGGCCACCAGATAGGCGAGGATCACCAGCACGGGGTTGTGGCTGCAGGTGAGTAATACCTGCCCGCCTTCGGGGAGCTCGGTAAAAAAATGCAGACCAAGCCATTCCATCGCAGGCCCCGTTTCTTGAGTCATCCAGGGCCAGCCCTGATGGCTGACCAATGGGAGTGAGTATAGGAAGCCGAGGCAAGGCCGGGAGCGATGGTGGCAGATTGACTTAAATGATTTTGGAATTCATCCCATAGCCAATCGAGCTAAGCACTCTGTTCGAAGTACAGCGTCGGCTCCAGGGGCGCGAGCCCGAATGCCGCCCGCGCGGCGTCGCAATCGACGTTCTGTTGGCCATTTTCCCAGGACGCCTCGAACTCGCGGCAGGTGCTGGAACGCTGGTGATAGATCGAACAGCTGACTTCCTTGCCGACCTCGCCGGTCAGCGCGGTGCAGCGGGTCGGCTTGCAATCGGTACCGAGCATGGCGACCCGGCTGGGGCTGATGGACGCCACCAGATCGTCGGGGACCGTACCGCCGGAAGAGGCGCATTCACCCCAGAAAAAAGACACACGAAAGTGTGAACAGCAGGCACCGCAATTCAGACACGGACTGGCTTCGGACATGGGCGTATTCAAAGGGGAGGAGGTTGATGAGGGGGGCAGCAAGGCCGCTATTCTAGGCTTCGCAACGGCCTTGGGAAGGGGGCGCGCGAGGTATTTTTCAGGCCCTGCGCAAGCCCTTGAAAAATCGGGCTTTAGCCCCGGTATCCGGGGGCTTGCGGCGGTTTCGGCGGAGGCGCTGGCGTTGTTCGGGCGGCCGTCGAGCGCGGTCGACGACCTGTGCTTCGGATTGCCTGATATCAGCCTTACGAATCATTACAGACAACCGAGGCGGGGCTGACTAGATTGCAACTTCCAGGCTCGGTTGCGTCTGGCCGAATAACAATAAAGAGACCGACCCATGCAGAACTCGACCCAAGCGGCGAATGCCTGGCGCATTCTGTTCCTGTTGTTCCTGGCTAACCTGTTCAACTTCTTCGATCGCACCATTCCGGCCATCATCATCGAGCCGATCCGCATGGAGTGGCACCTGAGCGACTTCCAGATCGGCATCATCGGCACCGCTTTCACCATCGTCTACGCCATTGCCGGCCTGCCCCTGGGGCGCATGGCCGATACCGGGTCGCGCAGCAAGCTCATGGGCTGGGGCCTGGCGGTATGGAGCGGGCTGACCGCGGTCAACGGCCTGGTGGGCAGTTTCTGGAGTTTCCTCGTCGTGCGCATGGGTGTCGGCATCGGCGAAGCCAGCTATGCGCCGGCGGCCAACTCGCTGATCGGCGACCTGTTCCCGGCCCACCGCCGGGCCCGGGCCATGGGCATCTTCATGCTCGGCCTGCCCCTGGGCCTGTTGTTGGCGTTCTTCACCATCGGCGCCATGGTCAAGGCCTTCGACAGCTGGCGCGCGCCGTTCTTTATCGCCGCGGTGCCGGGGCTGTTGCTGGCGGTGTTCATGTTCTTCATCAAGGAGCCCAAGCGTGGGGCGGCGGAAGCCGTCAAGGTCTCCCAGGAACGCGTCGACCGGCCGATCCGCCGGGTGCTGGCGATTCCGACCTTTCTCTGGCTGGTGCTGGCCGGGCTGAGCTTCAACTTCGCCTCCTACGCCTGCAACTCGTTCCTGGTGCCGATGCTGCAGCGTTACTTCCTGATGCCCTTGCAGGAAGCCGCGGTGGCGACCGGGGTGATAGTCGGGGTGACCGGCCTGTTCGGCCTGACCCTGGGCGGCTGGGTCGCCGACAAGATTCACCTGCGTGTCGCCAATGGCCGGTTGCTGTTCGCCGCCTTCAGCATGTTGATCTCGACCCTGTGCACCGCCTGGGCCCTGCATGCCGGGCGCATCGAGATCGGGGTGTTCGTCGCGGTGTTCAGTGTCGGCTGGCTGTTCACCTACAACTACTATACCTGCGTTTATACGGCGATTCAGGATGTGGTCGAACCACGTCTGCGGGCGACGGCCATGGCGCTGTTCTTTGCCGGCCTGTATCTGCTGGGCGGAGGCCTGGGGCCGGTGGTGGTGGGGGCGCTGTCCGATCACTTCGCCTATGCGGCGATGTACGCCGCCGGAGCCGGGCAGATGACCGAGGCGTTCAAGGCGGTCGGCCTGCATGACGCCATGTACCTGATCCCGGTGGCGTTGTTGCTGACCATGCTGTTCCTGTTCCTGGCCTCGCGCTGCTTCGTGCGTGATGCGCAGCGGATGAAGGATGGATTGGTGCCGGGGGCGCCGACGGGGGCTGCGGTGGCGGCTTGAACAGTGCTTCTACAGAAGCCAATAAAAAAGGCCCGCATTGTGCGGGCCTTTTCATTTACCGGCAAAGCAGGGGGATCAGCCCGCCACCAGCACCCGGATCGCCTCCAGGCGCAGCGCGGCTTTCTCAAGCATGGCCAGGCCTTGTTCGCGTTGTTGGCGCAGGGCCACCAGTTCGCTGTCGCGCACGGTCGGGTTGACCGCCTGCAACGCGGTCAGGCGCGCCAGTTCTTCGTCGGTGTCGGCGGCCAGGCGCCGTTGCGCCTCGGCCACGCGCTCGGCGTGACGCGGGGCGATCTTCGCTTCGCCCGCGTTGATCTTCGGCGTCAGCTGGTCGCGCTGGGCCTGGATGAACTTGTTGGCGCTGGCCCGTGGCACGCTTTCCAGCTGGTCGTTGAGGGTCTCGAAGGCGACGCGCGCCGACAGGTCGTTGCCGTTGGCGTCCAGCAGGCAGCGCAGGGCGGCCGGTGGCAGGTAGCGGCCCAGCTGCAGCGAGCGCGGTGCCACCACTTCACTGACGTACAGCAGTTCCAGCAACACGGTGCCGGGCTTCAGCGCCTTGTTCTTGATCAGCGCCACGGCGGTGTTGCCCATGGAACCGGACAGCACCAGGTCCATGCCGCCTTGCACCATCGGGTGCTCCCAGGTGATGAACTGCATGTCTTCGCGAGACAGCGCCTGGTTGCGGTCGTAGGTGATGGTCACGCCTTCGTCGTCGCCCAGCGGGAAGCTGGCGTCGAGCATTTTTTCACTCGGCTTGAGGATCAGCGCGTTGTCCGAATGGTCTTCGCTGTCAATGCCGAAGGCGTCGAACAGGGTTTCCATGTAGATCGGCAGGGCGAACTGGTCGTCCTGCTCGAGGATCGCTTCCACCAGTGCATCGCCTTCGCCGGCACCGCCGGAGTTGAGCTCCAGCAGACGGTCGCGACCAGTGTGTAGCTCGGCTTCCAGGCGTTCGCGCTCGGTGCGCGCCTCGTCGATCAGCGCTTGCCACTCGCCGTCGTCGGCTTCTTCCAGCAGCGGCAGCAGGCGCGGGCCGAACTGATGCTGTAGGGCGTTGCCGGTCGGGCAGGTATTGAGGAAGGCGTTCAGCGCTTCGTGGTACCACTGGAACAGGCGCTCTTGCGGGCTGGTTTCCAGGTACGGCACATGCAGCTCGATCACGTGTTTCTGGCCGATCCGGTCGAGACGGCCGATCCGCTGCTCCAGCAGGTCCGGGTGCGACGGCAGATCGAACAGCACCAGATGGTGGGCGAACTGGAAGTTGCGACCTTCACTGCCGATTTCCGAGCAGATCAGCACCTGGGCGCCGAACTCTTCGTCGGCGAAGTAGGCGGCGGCTCGGTCGCGCTCGAGGATGTTCATGCCTTCATGGAACACCGTGGCCGGGATACCGGAGCGCACGCGCAGGGCGTCTTCCAGGTCCATGGCGGTTTCCGCGTGGGCGCAGATCACCAGGACCTTGGTGCGCTTGAGCATTTTCAGCTGGTCGATCAGCCACTCGACGCGCGGGTCGAATTTCCACCAGCGCTCTTCTTCGCTGGCGTCCGGCTGGGCCTGGAAGCTGACTTCCGGGTACAGCTCGGCGTGCTCGCCCAGCGGCAGTTCCAGGTACTCGTCCGGGCATGGCAGCGGGTACGGGTGCAGCTTGCGCTCGGGGAAGCCTTGCACCGCGGCGCGGGTGTTGCGGAACAGCACGCGGCCGGTGCCGTGGCGGTCCAGCAACTCGCGCACCAGGCGCGCACTGGCTTCAGTGTCGCCGTCGTTGACGGCAGCGAGCAGGGCTTCGCCTTCGTTGCCGAGGAAACTGTGGATGGTCTTGTGCGCTTCTGGCGACAGGCGTCCTTTATCCAGCAACTCCTGCACGGCTTCGGCCACCGGGCGATAGTTTTCGCTCTCGGCGCGGAAGGCGGCCAGGTCGTGGAAGCGGTTCGGGTCGAGCAGGCGCAGACGGGCGAAGTGGCTGTCCTGGCCCAGTTGTTCCGGGGTGGCGGTGAGCAGCAGGACACCGGGGATCACCTCGGCCAGCTGTTCCACCAGCGCGTATTCCGGGCTGACCTGGTCTTCGTGCCACACCAGGTGGTGCGCTTCGTCGACCACCATCAGGTCCCAGCCGGCGGCGAACAGCGCGTCCTGGGCCTTCTCGTCGTCCACCAGCCATTCCAGGGCCACCAGGGCGAGCTGGGTGTCTTCGAAGGGGTTGGCGGCATCGCTTTCGATAAAGCGTTCTTCGTCGAACAGCGCGACCTGCAGGTTGAAGCGCCGGCGCATTTCCACCAGCCACTGGTGCTGCAGGTTCTCCGGGACCAGGATCAGCACGCGGCTGGCGCGGCCCGACAGCAGCTGGCGATGGATCACCAGGCCGGCTTCGATGGTCTTGCCCAGGCCCACTTCGTCCGCCAACAGAACCCGCGGCGCGATACGGTCGGCGACTTCACGGGCAATGTGCAACTGGTGAGCGATCGGCTGGGCGCGCACGCCACCCAGGCCCCACAGCGACGATTGCAGCTGGCGGCTGGTGTGTTCCAGGGTGTGGTAGCGCAGGGAGAACCAGGCCAGGGGGTCGATCTGCCCGGCGAACAGACGGTCGCTGGCCAGGCGGAACTGGATGAAGTTCGAGAGTTGGGTTTCCGGCAGGGTGACGACTTCGTTCTGCCCGTTGAGGCCGTGGTAGACCAGCAGGCCGTCGACGTCGTCGACTTCGCGCACGGTCATTTTCCAGCCTTCGAAGTGGGTGATGGTGTCACCCGGGGAAAACCTCACGCGAGTGAGGGGCGCATTCCGTAGCGCATACTGGCGAGTGTCGCCAGTGGCCGGATAGAGCACGGTCAGCAAGCGGCCGTCCTGTGCCAGAACGGTGCCTAGACCTAGCTCGGCTTCGCTGTCACTAATCCAGCGTTGCCCCGGTTGATACTGCTGCGCCATGCTGCCTGACTCCCGCCTTGAAAAAGCCGACTATGTTAACGGATCGGCGGCCTCAGGCCAAAGAACTCTAACAAAAACAACTACGCTGGAAGGTAGCGTATCGGGCGCATTTGTCGGGGCTCGGGGCACTATCGGGTGACGACTGGGTCACAAGTTTGCGACCGATGGCTCAAGTCGCCCCCGCAGCAGCCGACAGCCTGCCGACAGGAGACCAATAATATGCTGCCCCCGATGCTGCCCTTGAGTGCCGTGCCCGTGACCTCCCAGCAGGATCCGATCCGGCCGCGCCCGGATATCCCGCCGGTGGTACCGGTGCAACAGAGTTCCAACGAAAGCACCATCGATCTGCGCAAGCGCGATGCCGAACAGTCGGCGCTGCTGCTGCGCGAAGAACAGCAGCGCCAGCAGCAAAGGCACAAACGCCAGCGCGAAGCCGAGGCTGCGGACGATCCCGAACTGCACCTGGCCGTGCCCGGGGACGAGTTGAATGCCGACAACACCGTGCCGGTGGCGCCGCTGATCGAGGACGCACCACGCCAGGGGCTGTGGGTCGACGTCGAGGTCTAGATGCTGTTCCTTGATGCCTGCGACAGTGGCGCGCAAGGGATCACAGGGTGCACTTCGCGCGATGCTGGTCAAACTGCGGATCCCCTTTAATTGCGCTTAATATCCGCCGATCACTGGTCAGGCGCCGCGTCACGCCGCATTATTGGCAAACCCGCAAGGGCCGCAGCCGCGCTATCGCTATATAGAGGCTCCGGTCGACATAGACCTGAACGATGCAAGCCAACGCCATGAGCCAAGACGACAACCTGATCGACCTGAATGCCGAACGTGCCAAGCGTGTGCATGACTTGAAGGAAAAGCGCCTGAACGAAGTGCGCCAGGCATTCGAGCAGGCAATGCCTTTGGGCAAGCCGAAGAAGAAACCGAAAAAGCCGAAAAAGCGCTGAACCGGGCGCGATCTGTTGATGTAAGTCAGTTATTTCCCCTCCCTGTCGTCCTGTCTGGGTCGACTATTGACCCCGGTCAATTTTCCCCGCCGCCTCTTTGGTTAACTTAGCCCCATCGCAACAGGGCAAGAGCAGGAGGCCAGTCATGTTTTTCGACAATGTGGTAATCGCCGGAGTGCTGACTGTCGGCCTCATGGTTCTGTTTTTCGCCGGGTTTGGATTTTTCATCTGGAAAGATGCGCATAAACGCAAAAAACCTTAAGTCTTTCCGGTAACGAGCACGCAAGGCATTTTGGGCAACTTCGGTTGCCCTTTTTTTTGCCTGTGTGTTTTGTGGCAAAGCCATCATTTATTTCAGGCACAAAAAAAGGTGCGACCCGAGGGGGGGGGCGCACCTTTTTTGTCGCGGACTGAACGAATCAGGTCCCGAGGGCTTTCGAGGCCAGCCAGAACAGACCGGCCGACAGCGCCACGGTTGCCGGCAGGGTCAGCACCCAGGCCAGCAGGATGGTGCGTATGGTGCCGCTTTGCAGGCCGCTTTTGTTGGCGACCATGGTTCCCGCCACGCCCGAAGACAGCACATGGGTGGTCGATACCGGCAGGCTGAAGATATTGGCCATGCCGATCAGGCCGGCGGCGGTGATCTGCGCCGACATGCCCTGGGCATAGGTCATGCCTTGCTTGCCGATCTTCTCGCCGATGGTCTGTACCACACGTTTCCAGCCGATCATGGTCCCCAGGCCGAGGGCCAGGGCCACGGCCAGGATCACCCAGAACGGCGCGTACTCGGTGGTGGCGGTCAGGTCTTTGCGCAACTTGTCCAGGTCAGCCTTTTCACGGGCCGCGAGGTGCGGCAGCTTGCCGACTTTCTTGGCGGTGTCATCCAGGCAGAGCAGGTAGCGACGCACTTCGATACGGCTTTCGGCCGGCAGTGAGTGATAGTCGGCGACACCCTTGAGGGTGCCCAGCAGCGCGGCGATGGTCGGTTCGGTCTGCTGCGGATTGCAGCGGAACTTGCCTGGCAGGTCGTCTTTCACGCTTTTGCCCAGGGCCAGGAACTCGCCCAGGGAGTCCTCGTTACGCTGATAGAACTGGCTCAGGTGCAGGGTGGCGTCACGGGTACGCTCGATCTGATAGGTGGTGCTGTTCAGGTCGAGCACGAACTGCGCGGGCACGATACCGATCAGTACCAGCATGATCAGGCCGATGCCTTTCTGGCCGTCGTTGGAACCGTGCACGAAGCTCACGGCCATGGCCGAGATCACCAGCACCAGGCGATTCCAGAAGGGCGGGTGTTTCTTGTCGTCGACCTTGCGGCGTTGTTCCGGGGTCTTGTGCATCTTCGAGATCGGGCGCCACCACTTCAGGCCGATCAGCACCAGGGCGGCAATCAGGAAGCCGGCCATGGGCGAGAACACCAGGGAAGCACCGATGTCGATCGCCTTCTGCCAGTTCACGCCATCGCCCAGCGGGATGTCGTTAAGCAGGGCATTGGCCAGGCCGACACCGAGGATCGAACCGATCAGGGTGTGGGAGCTGGAGGCGGGAATACCGAAGTACCAGGTGCCCAGGTTCCAGGTGATGGCCGCGGCCAGCAACGAGAAGACCATGGCCAGGCCGTGGCCGGTGTTGACATTGATCAGCAGCTCGACCGGCAGCAGATGGACGATGGCATAGGCCACGCCGACACCGCCCAGCAGCACGCCGAGGAAATTGAATACACCGGAAAAGAATACGGCCAGGTGCGGCGGCATGGCTTTGGTGTAGATAACAGTGGCAACCGCATTTGCGGTGTCATGAAAGCCGTTGATGAACTCGTAGGCGAGGACAAAAGCCAGGGCGAGCAAGAGGCTCACAAGCACCCAAGCATCCAGTCCGCTGAATAAATCGATCATGAAGGTTTTCTGACCCGGTCATAAGGGGGCGCGATTATGCCAGAAAACCCTGGTAATCGATGCACTAGGTGCTGGTTGGTAACATTCTTCAACGAAAAAGCCGGAGGCAGGCCAATGGCCATGCCTTTTTTCGGGGCATGGGCAAGCCATTGATTTTACTCGGGCTCATCCTCAAGGTCAGGAGCAAAACGCTGAGCCAAACGTCTCAAACGCTTGTATGAAATTTCAGTGCCATGACCCTTTTTGAGCCCTTTGGGGCCATTCGCTGCAACACGGCGGATGCCAGGCCGACCTTGCGATCGACCTTTATCTGCAAGGGCATCGAGCCGTGCGAAAGTTTCAGGCGAACAGCGTCACGGCTGGTCTGCCTTGAGCTCTTTTTCCATCTTTTGCAGTTCTTGGGTGAAGGCCTGGTCGAGAACGCTGGCGCGCTTGCGCCAGGGTTTGCGTTCCGGTTCAGGCTGGGCGGCGTAGGTGGTGACTTCGCCTCCGTAAACTTCCTTGTAACGTTGTTCCTGGCGCTCAAGTTCCGCGCGCAGTTCGTCTTTCGTCACAGTGTTACCTAATTGAGTTGAGATTATCCCGATGATACGCATTGCCTAGATCGGGTTTATCAAACCGCCTCGTACTCGACTCGATTAAAGGAGCCGGGATTGCGATGGGGCTCGCCAAACCGCTTCTTGTTGCATGCGGCCACGCCACCGGACAAGAACAGCTGTCGTAGCAACAGTTACTTTTTTGCAAACGCATTGGCCGGGCATATTGAGATGAGCGTCAAGCGCTTGCTGCAGGAGGCGTCATTTACTGTACGCAGCCTGATGATGCTGCCGAACGCAGAAAAGCGTCGGTGATCACTTTGCTCATTATAGCGGCGGCCATGAATAACTCTATCGGCAATAAGTTAAAAATCATCAACTTGATATCAGAGTTTTGTTACACGAAAGTTTTAATCCGGATGACGAGAGCAGTTCTGTAACAAGGCCTGACAAGTTGCCTGGACTAACGCGGAAGAAATGAGAGTTTTATTGGCGACGAAAAAGCGGCACATCGCATGGCAGGCACTTATCGCGATGGATTGCGATTATCGGTCGATGGTTCGATAATCGCCCAATGTTGGCCGTGCAGGCTTGTGCATCCTCTCCAGTACGGCTTGTAATAAGCCGGACTTCCGTCGCAGAGAACCTGAAATGAACGATCAATTGCGTAATTCCTTCGCTTCCGCCGCGCCGCCGATTGTCGCTTCGCCGGCCAAGCGGATTCAGGCGCTGACGGGTGATCCGGATTTCATGACCTCTCTGGCTCGCGGCCTGGCGGTGGTCCAGGCCTTTCAGGAGCGCAAGCGCCATCTGACCATCGCCCAGATCAGCCACCGTACGGAGATTCCCCGTGCCGCCGTGCGCCGCTGCCTGCATACCTTGATCAAGCTCGGTTACGCCACCACCGATGGCCGCACTTATTCGTTGCTGCCCAAGGTGCTGACGCTGGGGCATGCCTATCTGTCTTCCACACCGCTGGCGGTGTCGGCCCAGCCTTACCTGGACCGCATGAGCGAGCAACTGCACGAAGCCTGCAACATGGCCACCCTGGAAGGCGACGACATTCTGTACATCGCCCGTTCGGCCACCACCCAGCGCCTGATCTCGGTCGATCTCTCGGTGGGTGGGCGCCTGCCGGCCTACTGCACATCCATGGGGCGGATCCTGCTGGCGGCGCTGGATGACGCCTCGTTGCGCGAATACCTCGACCATGCCGACCTGCAAGCCAAGACCAGCCGTACCCTGCACACGCCGCAGGCGCTGCTCGAATGCCTGCAACAGGTCCGGCAGCAGGGCTGGTGCATCGTCGATCAGGAACTGGAACAAGGCCTGCGCTCCATCGCCGTACCGGTGTACGACGCTTCGGGCCAGGTACTGGCTGCGCTCAACGTCAGCACCCATGCCGGTCGCGTCAGCCGCGCCGAGCTGGAGCAGCGCTTCTTGCCGGGCCTGCTCAGCGCCAGTCGCGACCTCAGCGCCCAATTGTTCGCTTGAGGGCTGCCTGCTTAAGCTGTTCGATAAACGCACAGATACGCGCTTGCTGAATTGACGCTCTTTCCCTTGCCTCATTAATGTCGCGGCAGCGTCATCCGGCCACTGGAGCACTGCCTCTGCAATGGCCGCGTGACGCCCCCATAATAATGAAGAGGCCAACCCCCATGAGCATCGCCCGCGCGCCCAGCCGCGCTCCTCTATCTTGCCTTCGCCTGCCGACGGCCTGATCCCGCAAGACCCTTTTCGATCTGAACCGACCAGCTCTGGCTGGCACCTGTGCGCCTGCGTTTTTCGCGTGGAATAAAAATAATGAACCAGCCTCAATCCGCTGTAGGGAACTGCCTCGATGTGCAGTCCTTTATCAATGCCCAGCCGCTGTCGCGCTATCAGTGGCGTGTGGTGATCCTGTGTTTCCTGATTGTCTTCCTCGATGGCCTCGATACCGCGGCCATGGGGTTTATCGCGCCGGCGCTGTCCCAGGATTGGGGCATCGATCGCGCCAGCCTCGGCCCGGTGATGAGCGCGGCGCTGATCGGCATGGTCTTCGGGGCGCTGGGCTCCGGCCCGCTGGCTGACCGCTTCGGGCGCAAAGTGGTGCTGGTGGGGGCGGTGCTGCTGTTCGGTGCCTTCAGTCTGGCGTCGGCCTACAGCAGCAATGTCGACCAGTTGCTGGTGCTGCGTTTCCTTACCGGCCTAGGCCTGGGCGCCGGCATGCCGAATGCCACCACGCTGCTTTCCGAATACACCCCCGAGCGTCACAAGTCGTTGCTGGTGACCAGCATGTTCTGTGGTTTCAACCTGGGCATGGCCGGCGGCGGTTTCATTTCCGCCAAGCTGATCCCGGCGTTCGGCTGGCACAGTCTGTTGCTGATCGGCGGGATTTTGCCGTTGATCCTGGCAGTGGTGCTGCTGGTCTGGCTGCCGGAGTCGGCGCGTTACCTGGTGGTGCGCAATCGTGGCACCGACAAGGTGCGCAAGGCCCTGTCGCCGATCGAGCCGGGCACGGTCGGCCAGGCCGCGAGCTTCAGCGTGCCGGAACAGAAGACGGTGAAGGCGCGCAATGTGTTTGCGGTGATTTTTTCCGGGACCTACAGCGTCGGTACATTGCTGTTGTGGCTGACCTATTTCATGGGGCTGGTGATCGTGTACCTGCTGACCAGCTGGCTGCCGACCCTGATGCGCGACAGCGGCGCGAGCATGGAGCAGGCGGCTTTTATCGGTGCGCTGTTCCAGTTCGGCGGGGTACTCAGCGCGGTGGCGGTGGGCTGGGCCATGGACCGCTTCAACCCGCACAAGGTCATCGGCACCTTCTACCTGCTGGCCGGGGTCTTCGCCTACGCGGTCGGGCAAAGCCTGGGCAACATCACTTTGCTGGCGACCCTGGTGCTGGTCGCCGGCATGTGTGTCAACGGCGCGCAATCGGCGATGCCATCCCTGGCCGCGCGCTTCTATCCGACCCAGGGCCGCGCCACCGGTGTGTCGTGGATGCTTGGCATCGGTCGCTTCGGGGCGATCCTCGGGGCCTGGATGGGCGCTACGCTGCTGGGGCTGGGCTGGAATTTCGAGCAAGTGCTGACCGCGCTGGTGATCCCGGCCGCGCTGGCGACCACGGCGGTGGTGATCAAGGGCATGGTCAGCCATGCGGATGCGACCTGATCGAATCAGCAAGGCGCTCCTCAAGGGAGCGCTGAATACCTGTAGCCACTGCCGCAGGCTGCGATAAGGCCGAAGGCCTTCAGCGATCCTGAGATCTTCGCGACCGTTCTCCGAACGCGGCCCGGGTCGATCGCAGCCTGCGGCAGCGGCCACAGCACAATCGATAGTCAGACAACAATCTGTTCGATAAACGAACGCTCAGTCGATTATCGGATTGTTTGGGTTTTTCCCTCGGCTTAATCTTCAGTCACTCCGGCGCATCCTTCGGCGCCTTTTTCTTCCAGTCGCTCAATAACAATCGGGAGATCCCCCATGGCTGAAATCCTTTCGCTGCACGACGCGGTGAAGCAGTTCGTCAACGACGGCGATACCGTCGCGCTCGAAGGCTTCACCCACCTGATCCCCACGGCCGCGGGTCATGAAATCATTCGCCAGGGCAAAAAAGACCTGACCCTGGTGCGGATGACCCCTGACCTGATCTACGACCAGTTGATCGGTGCCGGTTGTGCCCGCAAGCTGATTTTCTCCTGGGGCGGCAACCCGGGCGTCGGCTCCCTGCATCGCCTGCGGGATGCGGTCGAGAAGCAATGGCCGCACCCCCTGGAAATCGAAGAACACAGCCACGCCGACCTGGCCAATGCCTACGTGGCGGGCGCCTCGGGCCTGCCGTTCGCGGTCTTGCGCGCTTATGCCGGTTCCGACCTGCCGAAGGTCAACCCGCTGATCAAGAGCGTGACCTGCCCATTCACCGGTGAAGTGCTGGCGGCGGTGCCATCGGTACGTCCTGACGTCACCGTGATCCATGCGCAGAAAGCCGACCGCAAGGGCAACGTGCTGTTGTGGGGCATTCTTGGCGTACAGAAGGAAGCCGCCCTGGCCGCCAAGCGCTGCATCGTCACCGTGGAAGAAATCGTCGACGACCTGAACGCCCCGATGAACGCCTGTGTGCTGCCGACCTGGGCCCTGAGCGCGGTCTGCCATGTGCCGGGCGGCGCCCATCCGTCCTATGCCCACGGCTATACCGAGCGCGACAACATCTTCTACCAGGCCTGGGACCCGATCGCCCGCGACCGTGAAACCTTCACCGCCTGGATCAACGAATACATCCGCGGCAGTGCTGACTTCAGTGAATTCCAGGCCAAGCTGGCCGCAGCAACGGGGGCCAAATAATGACTTACTCCACCAATGAAATGATGACCGTTGCCGCCGCCCGCCGCCTGCAGAACGGCTCGGTGTGTTTTGTCGGGATCGGCCTGCCGTCCAAGGCCGCCAACCTGGCGCGCCTGACCTCGTCGCCGGACGTGGTGCTGATCTACGAATCCGGCCCGATCGGCGCCAAGCCCAGCGTACTGCCGCTGTCCATCGGTGACGGCGAGCTGGCCGAGACCGCGGACACCGTGGTGCCGACCGGCGAGATCTTCCGCTACTGGCTGCAAGGCGGGCGGATCGACGTCGGTTTCCTCGGCGCCGCCCAGGTCGACCGTTTCGGCAACATCAACACCACGGTGGTTGGCGACTACCACCAGCCGAAAGTCCGTTTGCCGGGCGCCGGCGGTGCGCCGGAGATTGCCGGCTCGGCCAAGAGCGTGCTGATCATCCTCAAGCAGTCGTCGCGTTCCTTTGTCGACAAGCTCGACTTCATCACCTCGGTCGGTCACGGCGAAGGCGGCGACTCGCGCAAGCGCCTGGGCCTGCCAGGGGCCGGGCCGGTGGGGATCATCACCGACCTGTGCATCATGGAGCCGGAAGCCGGCACTCATGAATTCGTGGTGACCTCGTTGCACCCGGGCGTGACCCGCGAGCAGGTGGTCGCTGCCACCGGCTGGGCGATCCGTTTCGCCGACCAGGTGGCGGAAACCGCCGCCCCGACCGAGATCGAATTGACCGCCCTGCGTGACCTGGAAGCCCGCACCGCCGCGGCCCATGGCCAAACCCCGGGAGAAGCCTGATGCGCGAAGTGTTTATCTGTGACGCCATTCGTACCCCCATCGGCCGCTTTGGTGGCGGCCTGTCGACGGTGCGGGCCGACGATCTGGCCGCCGCGCCAATCAAGGCACTGATTGAGCGCAACCCGTCGGTGGATTGGAGCGCGGTGGACGAGGTGTTCCTCGGTTGCGCCAACCAGGCCGGCGAAGACAATCGCAACGTGGCGCGCATGGCGCTGCTGCTGGCCGGGCTGCCGGAAACCATTCCGGGCGTGACCCTCAACCGCCTGTGCGCTTCGGGCATGGATGCCATCGGCACCGCATTCCGCGCCATCGCCAGTGGCGAGATGGAGCTGGCCATCGCCGGCGGCGTCGAGTCGATGTCCCGCGCGCCCTTTGTCATGGGCAAGGCCGATACCGCCTTTTCGCGCAACATGAAGCTGGAAGACACCACCATCGGCTGGCGCTTCATCAACCCGCTGATGAAGGCCCAGTACGGCGTGGATGCGATGCCGCAGACCGCCGACAACGTCGCCGACGATTATCAGGTGTCGCGTGCCGACCAGGATGCGTTCGCCCTGCGCAGCCAGCAGCGCACCGCCGCGGCGCAGGCCGCCGGGTTCTTCGCCGAGGAAATCGTCCCGGTGCGTATCGTCCACAAGAAGGGCGAGACCCTGGTCGAGCAGGATGAGCACCCGCGGGCCGATACCTCGCTGGAAACCCTGGGCAAACTCAAGCCGGTCAACGGCCCGGACAAGACCGTCACCGCCGGCAACGCCTCGGGCGTCAACGACGGGGCGGCGGCGCTGATCCTGGCGTCGGCCGAGGCGGTGAAAAAGCACGGCCTGACCGCCCGTGCCCGGGTGCTGGGCATGGCCAGCGCCGGCGTGGCGCCACGGGTGATGGGTATCGGCCCGGTGCCGGCGGTGCGCAAGTTGACCGAACGCCTGGGCGTGGCGGTCAGCGATTTCGATGTGATCGAACTCAACGAAGCCTTCGCCAGCCAGGGCCTGGCAGTATTGCGCGAACTGGGCCTGGCGGACGACGCGCCACAGGTCAACCCCAACGGCGGCGCCATCGCCCTCGGCCATCCGCTGGGCATGAGCGGCGCGCGCCTGGTATTGACCGCGCTGCACCAGCTGGAAAAGACCGGTGGCAAGAAAGGCCTGGCGACCATGTGCGTGGGTGTCGGCCAGGGCCTGGCACTGGCCATCGAGCGCGTCTGACGCGCTTCTTATAAGAACGAGGAACGAGCATGACCGACAAGCCCGGTTACCGGCGCCCGCAACCAGGTACTCAGCCTGATTACCTGCACCCGGCCTACAAATCCACCAACACCCGCTCGCCGTCCAAGCCGCTGGTGTTCCTGCCCCATTCGCTGTCGGAAATCACCGGCCCGACCATCGGCGCCGATTACCTGCAGGACAAGGACAACGACCTGACCGCCCAGCATGCCGGCGAGCCCCAGGGCGAGCGCATCATCATCCACGGCCGGGTGCTGGACGAGAACGGCTTGCCGGTGCCGGGGATCCTGGTGGAGATCTGGCAGGCCAACGCCGCCGGTCGCTACAACCACGACCGCGACCTGCACGACGCACCGCTGGACCCGAACTTCACTGGCACCGGGCGTACTGTCACCGATGCCGATGGCTGGTACCAGTTCCAGACCATCAAGCCCGGTGCCTATCCCTGGGGTAACCACCACAATGCCTGGCGTCCGGCGCATATCCACTTCTCGCTGTTCGGCCCGAGTATCCTCACGCGCCTGGTGACCCAGATGTATTTCCCCGGCGACCCGCTGCTGGCCTACGACCCGATCTACAACTGCGTGCCGGACACTAGCGCCAAGGAACGCCTGATCGCCAGCTTCGACCTGGAGAAAACCATTCCGTCCTACGCCCTCGGCTACCGTTGGGACATCGTCTTGCGCGGCCGCGATGCCACGCCGATGGAGAAATAAGATGACGCTGACTGCGACCACATCCCACACCGTCGGCCCGTACTACCACATCGGCCTGACCTGGCTGAACCGCGAAGACCTGACCCAGGCCGAGACCCTCGGCGAGCGGGTGGCGATCAGCGGCCAGGTGGTGGATGGCAACGGCGATTTCGTCAACGACGCCATGCTGGAAATCTGGCAGGCCAACGCGGCCGGCAAGTACGACCACCCGGAAGACGATCAGGCCAAGGCCCTGGACCCGAACTTCCAGGGCTTCGGCCGGGTGCCGGTGGATGGAGAAGGGCGTTTCCGCTTCACCACCATCAAGCCGGGTACCGTACCTGGCCTGAAAGGCTCGACCCAGGCGCCGCACCTGGTTGTACTGGTATTTGCCCGGGGCCTGGTCAAGCACCTGCTGACCCGTATCTACTTCGACGGCGAGCCGGCCAACGCCGCCGATCCGCTGCTGGCCTGCGTGCCCGAAGAGCGTCGCGCCACCTTGCTGGCCAAGGCCGATGCGCCGGGCCACTACCAATGGAACGTGATCCTGCAGGGTACCGACGCGGAAACGGTGTTCTTCGATTATTGAGTGTGCCTGGGGGGAGTGCGGGCTGGTTCGCGATAAGGCTGAACCGGTCGCTTCCCCCAAGGTCGTCTTGCGGAACGGGACTGTTACAAAGTATGTCTAGACTCACCACGTCCCCAAAGAGTGAAAAGCCATGACAACGTTAACCAGTCACTACACGACCGAGGAGCGCAGCAAGAGGATCTTCGCGATCGTCGGCGCTTCCTCCGGCAATCTGGTCGAATGGTTCGACTTCTACGTCTACGCCTTCTGCGCGATCTATTTCGCCCCGGCGTTTTTCCCCTCCGACGACCCCACGGTGCAACTGCTCAATACCGCCGGCGTGTTCGCCGCCGGGTTCCTGATGCGTCCTATCGGCGGCTGGCTGTTCGGCCGGGTGGCCGACAAGCACGGGCGCAAGAATTCCATGATGATTTCGGTGCTGATGATGTGCGCCGGCTCCTTGGTCATCGCTTTCCTGCCGACCTACGCCAGCATCGGCGCCTGGGCGCCGGCGTTGCTGTTGATGGCGCGGCTGTTCCAGGGCCTGTCGGTGGGCGGTGAATACGGCACCACCGCGACCTACATGAGCGAAGTCGCGCTCAAGGGCCAGCGCGGGTTCTTCGCGTCCTTCCAGTACGTGACCCTGATCGGCGGGCAATTGCTGGCGGTGCTGGTGGTGGTGATCCTGCAACAGTTTCTCGACGAGGCGCAGCTCAAGGCCTGGGGCTGGCGGATTCCGTTCGTGATCGGCGCCATCGCGGCCCTGATCTCCCTGCTGCTGCGGCGCTCGCTGAAAGAAACCACCAGCAAGGAAATGCGTGAAGACAAGGACGCCGGCAGCGTGGCCGCGCTGTTCAAGCATCACTCGAAGGCCTTTGTCACCGTGCTTGGCTACACCGCCGGCGGCTCGCTGATTTTCTACACCTTCACCACCTATATGCAGAAATACCTGGTGAACACCGCCGGCATGCACGCCAAGACCGCCAGCTACATCATGACCGGCGCGCTGTTCCTGTACATGTGCATGCAGCCGCTGTTCGGCATGCTGGCGGACAAGATCGGCCGGCGTAACTCGATGCTCTGGTTCGGCGCGCTGGGCACGCTGTGCACCGTGCCTATCCTGCTGACCCTGAAAACCATCACCAGCCCGTTCCTGGCCTTCGTGCTGATCACCCTGGCCCTGGCGATCGTCAGTTTCTACACCTCCATCAGCGGCCTGGTAAAAGCCGAGATGTTCCCGCCGCAAGTGCGGGCGCTGGGGGTCGGCCTGGCCTATGCGGTGGCCAATGCGCTGTTCGGCGGTTCGGCGGAATACGTGGCCCTGGGCCTGAAATCCCTGGGCATGGAAAACACCTTCTACTGGTACGTGACGGCGATGATGGCGATTGCCTTCCTGTTCAGCCTGCGCCTGCCGAAGCAGGCGGCGTACCTGCACCACGATCTGTGACCTGTCCGCGTGCGTCCGTCGCGGACGCACGCCCCAAAGGATTGTTTATGAACACGCCGGCGAGCAACCAACTGTTCGATGCCTACTTCACCACCCGCGATATGCGCGCGGTGTTCTGCGACCAGGGGCGGGTCCAGGCCATGCTCGACTTCGAGGCCGCGCTGGCCCGGGCCGAGGCCCGGGTCGGGGTGATCCCGACCGCTGCGGTGGCGCCGATCGAGGCGGCCTGCCGGGCCGGGCTCTATGATTTTTCCGCCCTGGGCCAGGCTATCGCCACGGCGGGCAACTCGGCGATTCCACTGGTCAAGGCCCTGGGCAAACAGATCGCCAAGAGCGACGCCAGCGCCGAGCGTTATGTGCACCTGGGCGCCACCAGCCAGGATGTGATGGACAGTGGGCTGGTCCTGCAATTGCGGCAGGCGCTGAGCCTGATCGACAACGACCTGGCGCGTCTGGGCGGCATCCTGGCCGCGCAGGCCCAGCGCTATGCCACCACCCCCATGGCCGGCCGCACCTGGCTGCAACATGCCACGCCGGTCACCCTCGGTATGAAGATCGCTGGATGGCTGGGGGCAGTGAGCCGCAGCCGCGAGCGTCTGGCGCAGCTCAAGCCACGCCTGCTGGTGCTGCAGTTCGGCGGTGCCTCCGGCACACTCGCGGCCCTGGGCGAGCAGGCCCTGCCGATTGCCCAGGCCCTGGCCGAGGAGTTGCAACTGAGCCTGCCGGAACAGCCTTGGCATACCCAGCGCGACCGGCTGGTGGAGTTCGCCTCGGTACTCGGCCTGATCGCCGGCAGCCTCGGCAAGCTCGGCCGTGACATCAGCCTGCTGATGCAGACCGAGGCGGCGGAAGTCTTCGAGCCGTCGGCGCCGGGCAAGGGTGGTTCCTCGACCATGCCGCACAAGCGCAACCCGGTGGGCGCGGCGGTGTTGATCGGCGCGGCGACCCGGGTTCCCGGGCTGCTGGCGACGATGTTCAGCGCCATGCCCCAGGAGCACGAACGCAGCCTGGGGCTGTGGCACGCCGAATGGGAAACCCTGCCGGAGATCTGCTGCCTGGTGTCCGGCGCCTTGCAACAGGCGCTGCTGGTGGCCGACGGGCTGGAAGTCGACGCCGCGCGTATGGCCAGGAACCTCGACCTGACCCAGGGGCTGGTGCTGGCGGAAGCCGTGAGCATCGCCCTGGCCCAGCGCCTGGGCCGCGAGACCGCGCACCATCTGTTGGAGCAGTGCTGCAAGCGCGCGGTGGCCGAACAGCGGCATCTGCGCGCGGTGCTGGGGGATGAGCCGCAAGTGACCGCCGAGCTGTCGGCGGCGGAACTGGATCGCCTGCTGGACCCGGCGCATTACCTCGGCCAGGCACACGCCTGGGTCGAGCGCGCCGTGGCCGAACATTTAGCCTTGAACGCCTGAAGGAGACTGCCGTGGCATTCGTACAACTCGCCGATGGCGAATTGCATTACCAACTGGACGGCCCGGCCGATGCGCCGATGCTGGTCCTGTCCAACTCCCTGGGTACCGACCTGCACATGTGGGATATGCAGATTCCGGTCTTTACCAAGCACTTCCGGGTGCTGCGTTTCGACACCCGCGGCCACGGCAAATCCCTGGTCACCGAAGGCCCCTACAGCATCGAGCAGTTGGGGCGCGACGTACTGGCGCTGCTGGATGCCCTGCATATCCAGCGCGCGCATTTCTGCGGCCTGTCCATGGGCGGGCTGATCGGCCAGTGGCTGGGTATCAATGCCGGCGAGCGCCTGAACAAGCTGGTGGTATGCAACACCGCGGCGAAGATCGGCGACCCATCGGTATGGAATCCACGCATCGAAACCGTGCTGCGCGATGGCCAGGCGGCCATGGTCGCATTGCGCGATGCCTCGATCGCCCGCTGGTTCACCCCGGACTTCGCCGCGGCGCACCCGGACCAGGCCAAGCTGATCACCGACATGCTGGCGGCCACCTCGCCCGAGGGTTATGCCGCCAACTGCGCGGCGGTGCGCGATGCGGATTTTCGTGATCAATTGTCGGCGATCGAGGCGCCGACCCTGGTGGTGTCCGGCACTGAAGACGCAGTCACGCCACCTTCGGGCGGGCACTTTATCCAGGAGCGCGTGCGCGGCGCTGAATACGCCGAGTTCCATGCGGCGCACCTGTCCAACGTCCAGGCTGGCGCTGCGTTCAGTGAGCGGGTCGTGGCATTTTTGCTGGCCGACCAGCGTATTTAAGGAGCCCCCCGTGGACGAGAAACAACGTTACGCCGAAGGCATGCAAGTGCGTCGCGCGGTGCTGGGCGATGCCCATGTCGATCGCAGCCTGAGCACCCTGACCGAGTTCAACTCGGAGTTCCAAGAAATGATCACCCGGCATGCCTGGGGCGATATCTGGACGCGTCCGGGCCTGCCGCGCCATACCCGCAGCCTGATCACCATCGCCATGCTGATCGGCATGAACCGCAACGAAGAGCTCAAGCTGCACCTGCGTGCCGCCGCCAACAACGGCGTGAGCCGCGCCGAGATCAAGGAAGTGATCATGCAGAGCGCGATCTACTGCGGCATTCCGGCGGCCAACGCGACCTTCCACCTCGCCGAGTCGGTGTGGGACGAGCTGGGTGTCGAATCCCGCGGCTGATAACCCACGCCTATAAAGGAGCGCGGCGCCGAGCAACTCGGCGCCGCTGCGTTTTCCCTGTCGGAGCGAGCTTGCTCGCGATGAACCTGAGAGCACCACGTTCAGCCAGTCAGTACGCGCCATCGTTGACGATCATCGCGAGCAAGCTTCGCTCCTACAAAAACAAGGCCAGCCCCGGGGAATGGGGCTGGCCTTGTTTTTGGTGTGGGCGAGCGAGTGGGCTTACAGCAGGCTGATCGGGTAGCTGATGATCAGGCGGTTCTCGTCGAACTCGTTGGTGCTGAAGTCGCGGCGCATGGTCGAGTTGCGCCATTTGACGTTGAGATTCTTGAGCGTGCCGCTTTGCACGGTGTAGGCCAGTTCGCTCTCGCGTCCCCATTCCTTGCCGTCGGTGATGGTGCCGGTGTGCACGTTGTCGCCCTTGATGTAGCGGTTCATCAGGGTCAGGCCGGGGATGCCGACCGCGACGAAGTTGTAGTCATGGCGCAGCTGCCAGGATCTTTCCTGGGCGTTGTCGTAGCTGGCGTTGTAGCTGTCGTTGGCCAGGGTGCCGCCGCTGGTGCCGTTGACGCGCATCCAGGCGCTGTCGCCGGTGAGTTTCTGCAGGCCGACGTAGAAGGTGTGGCCGCCGTACTTGGCCGAGAACAGGCCCGACCAGGTCTTGTTGTCCAGGTCGCCGGCGCGGGCGCTGCCATCCTCCTTGCCATAGAAGAAGCCGATGTTGGCGCCCAGGGTCCAGTCGCCCAGCGGCTGGCTGTGGATCAGGTTGAGGTATTGCTGGCTGTAGATGTCCTTGAGCTGGGCGTTCCACACCCCGACCTGGGTGCGCTTGTCGTTGAAGCTGTATTCGCCGCCCTGGAAGTTGAAGCGGTCGGAGGTGAAGGCCGCTTTGCCGGTCATCGACATGTCGCTCATGCTGCTGTCGTCACGCGGGCTGTTGGCGCGGAACTGGCCGCCGTAGAGGGTCAGGCCGTCAATTTCCTTCGAGGTGATCTGGCCGCCGCGGAAGGTCTGGGGCAGGGAGCGACCGTCGTCCGAGCGCAGGATCGGCAGCACCGGCATCCATTCACCGATCTTGACCTCGGTCTGCGACAGGCGGGCCTTGAATGCCACGCCCGTGCGGCCGAAGTGGTCGGCCGGGCGCCCGTCGTGATCCAGCGGCAATAACTGGGTACCGCCGGTGCCTTTGCCGCCATCGAGCTTCAACGAGTACAGCCCCAGCACGTCCATGCCGAACCCGACGGTGCCTTGGGTGAAGCCGGATTTGGCGTCGAGGATGAAGCTCTGCGTCCATTCTTCAGCCTTGCCCTGGGCCTTGCCCGGGTTGGTGAAGTTGCGGTTGATATAGAAGTTGCGCAGGTTCAGGTTGACCTTGGCGTCTTCGAGAAAGCCGGACTCCGCGGCCATGACCGGCAGGGCCGTGCTGGCGATGCTGACGGCCAGCAGGCTGGGCAGCAGTGAATAGGGAGTGCGAGTGGATGGCTTCATGGATCGGGCTCTCTAATTGTTAGGGGTGAGGCTGGGCGCTGCCGCAACGTCAGGTTGCAGACAAGGTTGAAACCGGGAGGGTGGATGGAACGGAATCAGCCGGAGCGGGCAGGGCGCGGGGTCATGATGACGAACCTGTTGTTATTGGTTTTTGTAGGTGCGGGGAATGGTGCGTTGGATCAACGGCCCTGTTCAATTGGCCTTGGCGGGTTTTGGGCGATTAACGAACACAAGTGACGGCGGTCTTCGGCCCATAAAAAAACCCACTGCAAGGTGGGTTTTTTTCAAGCGTCATGCACTCAGAACAGCTTCAGTGGCGGTGCCTCTTTGCTCACTTCCGCTTGCTGCGAACCTTGCTCGTTCCAACCACCGCCCAGGGCCTTGTACAGGTTGACCTCGCTGGTCAGCTGCGCAAGCCGGTCGGTGATCAACGCTTGCTGCGCGCTGAACAGCGAGCGCTGGGCGTCGAGGAAGGTCAGGTTGCTGTCGACACCGATACGGTAGCGACGCTCGGCCAGGCGGTAGTAGTCCTGGTTGGCATTGACGAAGTCACGCTGGGCCTGCAACTGCTGGTTGTAGGTCTGGCGTGCGGCCAGGCCATCGGAGACTTCCTGGAAGGCGGTCTGGATGGACTTCTCGTACTGCGCGACGTTGATGTCTTTCTGGATTTTCGAGTAATCCAGGCTGGCGCGCAGGCTGCCGGCGTTGAAGATCGGGATATTGATCTGCGGCGCGAACGACCAGGTGCCCGAACCGCCCTTGAACAGGCCGCCCATATCCGGGCTCAAGGTCCCGGCATTGGCGGTCAGGCTGATGCTCGGGAAGAACGCCGCGCGTGCCGCGCCAATACTGGCGTTGGCGGCTTTCAGGTTGTGCTCGGCGGCGAGGATGTCCGGACGGCGTTGCAGCAGTTCCGACGGCAGGCCGGCGGGCAACTCGCTGAGCAGGTCGGCCGACAACGGCTGCGGGCTCGGCAGGTTGGCCGGGATCGAGGTACCCAGCAGCAGGGTCAGGCTGTTTTCGTCCTGGGCCACCTGGCGGGTATAACGCGCCAGTTGCACCCGGGCGTTTTCCACCGAGGTCCGCGCCTGGCTCAGGTCCAGGGCCGAGGCCACGCCGACTTCGTTGCTGCGTGAGGTCAGGCGGTAGCTCTCCTCGTAGGCCGCCAGGGTGTCCTGGGTCAGCTTGAGCAGTTCCTTGTCGGCCTGCCAGGTCAGGTAGGCGTTGGCCACGCTGGCCACCAGGCTGATCTGCGTGCTGCGCCGGGCTTCTTCGCTGGAGAAGTAGGTCTGCAAGGCCTGCTCGCTCAAGCTGCGAACGCGACCGAACAGGTCCAGCTCATAAGCGCTGACACCCAGGGTTGCCGAGTACTGGCTGGAGATGGCCGCTTCACCGGTCTGCGACAGCCGTGCCGGGGTGCGTTGACGGCTGCCGCTGCCGTTGGCCGAGATCGCCGGGAACAGGTCCGCGCGCTGGATCTGGTACTGCGCGGCGTAGGCGTCGATGTTCAGCGCCGCGACCCGCAGGTCGCGGTTGTTCACCAGCGCGGTCTGGATCAGCTGCTGCAGGGCAGGGTCATGGAAGAACTGCCGCCAGCCCTGTTCGGCGGCTGCCTGGTTGGCAGCCTCCGCAGGCGAATAGGCCGGCCCTTGCGGGTATTGCGCCGCGACCGGTGCTTGCGGCTGCTGATAATCCGGTATCAGCGAGCAACCACTCAGCACGGCGGCGGTGATTGCGAGGGAGAGTAGCGACTTGCTCATTGGCCAGCCTCTTCAGGAGTTTCGGTAGGTTGCGCTTCGAGTGCCTTGCGGCGGCTCATCGAGGACACGGTGACGAAGAACAAAGGCACCCAGAATATCGCCAGGACAGTCGCGGTGAGCATACCGCCAATCACCCCTGTACCGATCGCATGCTGGCTACCCGAGCCTGCGCCGGTGGAGATGGCCAGCGGTACCACACCGAGCACGAAGGCCAGGGAGGTCATGATGATCGGACGCAGACGCATGCGGCAGGCTTCGATCGCCGCATCCACCAGGCTGCGGCCCTGCTCGTGCAGTTCCTTGGCGAACTCGACGATCAGAATGGCGTTTTTCGCCGCCAGGCCGATGGTCACCAACAGCCCCACCTGGAAGTACACGTCGTTGGACAGGCCGCGCAGGCTGGTCGCCATCAGCGCACCGATGATCCCCAGCGGCACCACCAGCATGACCGCGATCGGAATCGACCAGCTTTCATACAGCGCCGCCAGGCACAGGAACACCATCAGCAGCGACAAGGCGTACAGCGCGGGAGCTTGCGAGCCCGACAGGCGTTCCTCGTAGGACAGGCCGGTCCAGGAGATACCGACACCGGCCGGCAGCTTCTTGGCGATGGCTTCGACTTCGGCCATGGCTTCACCGGTGCTGTAGCCCGGCGCCGGGGCACCCAGGACTTCCACCGCTTCCACGCCGTTGTAACGAGCCAGTTTCGGCGAACCGTAGATCCACGTGCCCTTGGCGAAGGAGGCGAACGGCACCATGGTCCCGGCGCTGTTGCGCACGTACCACTTCTTCAGGTCCTCGGGGCTCATGCGAGCGTTAGGCTGACCCTGGATGTACACCTTCTTCACCCGACCGCGGTCGATGAAGTCGTTGACGTAGCTACTGCCCAGGGCAATCGACAAGGTGTTGTTGATGTCGGAGATGGTCACGCCCAGGGCGCTGGCCTTCTCGTCATCGATTTCCAGCTGGTACTGCGGCTCGTCGTTCAGGCCGTTCGGACGCACCTGGGACAGGATCTTGCTTTGCGCCGCCATGCCGAGGAACTGGTTGCGCGCTTCCATCAGTTTCTCGTGGCCGATACCGGCGCGGTCCTGCAGGAACACGTCGAAACCGGTGGCGTTACCCAGCTCCAGTACCGCCGGCGGGGCGAAGGCGAACACCATCGCGTCACGGAAGCTGAAGAAGTGCTGCTGGGCCCGGGCCGCCAGGTTGAACACGCTGTTTTCCACGGAGCGTTCGTCCCACGGCTTGAGCATGATGAACGCCATGCCCGAACTCTGGCCACGACCGGCGAAGTTGAAGCCGTTCACGGTGAAGACCGAGGCCACGGTGTCCTTTTCCTTGTCCAGCAGGTAGGCGCGCATTTCATCGACTACCACCTGGGTCCGCTCGGAACTGGAACCGGCCGGGGTCTGTACCTGGGCGAACAGTACGCCCTGGTCTTCTTCCGGAAGGAACGCAGTCGGGATGCGGGCGAACAGCCAGATCATGCCGACCACGATCAGCACGTAGGCCAGCAGGTAAGGCGCCTTGTGCCGCAGGATGTTGCCCACGCCACGCTCGTAGCTTTTGACGCTGCGGTCGAAAGTGCGGTTGAACCAGCCGAAGAAGCCGCGTTTCGGCGCGGCGTGTTCGCCGTGGGGAATGGCCTTGAGCATGGTGGCGCACAGGGCCGGAGTGAAGATCAGGGCAACCAGGACCGACAGGGCCATGGCCGAGACCACGGTGATCGAGAACTGCTTGTAGATCACACCGGTGGAACCGCTGAAGAACGCCATTGGCAGCAGTACCGCCGACAGCACCAGGGCAATACCGACCAGGGCGCCCTGGATCTGGCCCATGGACTTCTTGGTCGCTTCCTTGGGTGACAGGCCTTCCTCGGCCATTACCCGCTCGACGTTTTCCACCACGACGATGGCGTCGTCCACCAACAAGCCGATGGCCAGCACCATGCCGAACATGGTCAGGGTGTTGATGCTGAAGCCGGCGGCCGCGAGGATGCCGAAGGTACCCAGCAACACCACCGGAACGGTCATGGTGGTGATGACGGTGGCGCGGAAGTTCTGCAGGAACAGGAACATCACCAGGAACACCAGCACGATCGCTTCGACCAGGGTTTCAACCACACCCTTGATCGACTCGGTCACCACCGGGGTGGTGTCGTACGGGAATACCACTTTCATCCCTTCCGGGAAGAACGGCTCCAGGTCGCTGATGGTCTTGCGCAGGGCCTTGGCGGTGTCCAGGGCGTTGGCGCCGTTGGCCAGTTTCACGGCCAGGCCGGAAGCCGGGGCACCGTTGAACTGGGCACTGACGGAGTAGTTTTCACCCCCCAGGCCGACATCGGCGACGTCGCCCAGACGCACTTGCGAGCCGTCCGCGTTGACCTTCAGCAGGATGGCCTTGAACTGCTCGGCAGTCTGCAGGCGGGTCTTGCCGATGATGGTGGCGTTCAGTTGCTGGCCTGGCAGGGCTGGCAAGCCACCGATCTGGCCGGACGACACCTGGACGTTTTGCGCCGCCACGGCGTTTTTCACGTCGACCGGAGTCAGGTTGAAGTTGTTCAGCTTGGCCGGGTCGAGCCAGATACGCATGGCGTACTGGGCACCGAACACCTGGAAGTCACCCACGCCCGCGGTCCGCGAGATCGGGTCCTGCATGTTGGACACGATGTAGTTCGACAGGTCGTCCTTGGACATGCTGCCGTCCTCGGAAACCACACCGATCACCAACAGGAAGTTCTTCACCGCCTTGGTCACGCGAATACCCTGTTGCTGCACTTCTTGCGGCAGCAGCGGGGTGGCCAGGTTCAGCTTGTTCTGTACCTGGACCTGCGCGGTGTCCGAGTTGGTGCCCTGCTCGAAGGTCGCGGTAATGGTCATGCTGCCGTCGGAGTTACTTTCCGAGGACACATAACGCAGGTTGTCGATACCGTTGAGCTGCTGCTCGATGACCTGGACCACGGTGTCCTGCACGGTCTGTGCGGAAGCGCCTGGGTAGGTCACGGAGATGGCGATCGCTGGAGGCGCGATGCTCGGGTATTGGTTGATCGGCAATTTGAGGATCGATAGAGCCCCGACCAGCATGATCACCAGGGCGATTACCCAGGCGAAAATCGGACGGTCGATAAAAAATTTCGACATGGTTTACTCCCCTTTGCCGCCTGCAGCTTTGTCAGTTGCCTGTGCAGTGGCCGGGTTTTTTGCTGGAACGTTGGTCGCTTCGCTGGCTTTGACTTCGACGCCAGGTCGGACGAATTGCAGCCCTTCGGTGATCAGGCGATCACCGGCCTTCAGGCCGTCCTCGATCAGCCACTGGTTGCCGACGGTGCGGCTGGCCTTGAGCTGACGCAGTTCAACCTTGTTGTCCGGACCAACCACCAGGGCGGTCGGTGTGCCCTTGAGGTCGCGGGTCACGCCTTGTTGTGGGGCGAGGATCGCCGCGGCATTCACGCCGGCCTGCAGTTGCGCGTGCACGAACATACCGGGCAACAGGGTGTGTTCCGGGTTAGGGAACACCGCGCGCAGGGTCACGGAACCGGTTGTTTCGTCGACCGACACTTCGGAGAACTCCAGCTTGCCGTCGAGCTTGTACTGGCTGCCGTCTTCCAGGGTCAGCTTGACCTTGGCGGCGTTGTCGCCAGCCTTCTGCAGGCGACCGCTTTCCAGCTCGCGGCGCAGCTCGAGCAGCTCGACCGACGACTGGGTGACGTCGACGTAGATCGGGTCGAGTTGCTGGATGGTTGCCATGGCGGTGGACTGACCGTTGCTGACCAATGCGCCTTCAGTGACCGAAGAACGGCCGATACGCCCGGAGATCGGCGACAGCACCTTGGTGTAGCGCAGGTCGATCTGGGCGCTCTGCAGCGCGGCTTCCGATTGCAGGCGGTTGGCGACGGCGGTGTCGTATTCCTGGCGGCTTACGGCTTGCTCGTCGACCAGCTGCTTGTAGCGATCGGAGATCGACTTGGTCGATTGCAGGTTGGCCTGGGCGCTCTTGAGGGTCGACTCATAGACCGACGGATCGATCTGATAGAGCTGCTGACCTTCCTTGACGTCGCCGCCTTCCTTGAACAGACGCTTGAGAATGATGCCGTTGACCTGAGGACGGACTTCGGCGATCCGGAACGCAGTGGTGCGCCCTGGAAGCTCGGACGTCAGGGTAAAGGCTTGAGGTTGCAGGGTGACTACGCCGACCTGAGGGGCTTGTGGGGCGGGAGCCGCCTCTTCCTTTTTACATCCGCTGAGCAGCGATGCCAGGGCGACGGCAGTGACCAGAGCGGTAACAGCTGGCTTGAGTTGCATGAAGATCCTCGGGTCAGGCGCGCAAAATGCGCACTCGAAAAGTGGAAGGGTAAAAAACGAGTGCTGAGTGGATAAGTAGCTTGCTAAGGAATATACTTACGTTCATGGTTGTTTGTAAATACCTTAGCGGCGTACCCATTCGGTTACAAAAGCCGTTGCAAGTGTCGAATTGTAGGCTGGGCAAACGGCACCCGAGATGCCGTTCCATATTTATTCAGATGAGCTTCATGCATCGCTGAAACATCCTGATCGAGGTTTACTGCCATGGTCCGTCGTACTAAAGAGGAAGCTCAAGAAACCCGCAAACAGATACTCGAGGCGGCTGAAAAAGCCTTCTACGAGCGCGGTGTGGCGCGTACCACCCTGGCCGATATCGCGGCGTTGGCCGGTGTCACGCGTGGAGCCATTTACTGGCATTTCAGCAACAAGGCGGATCTGGTGCAGGCCATGCTCGATACCTTGCGCGAGCCGCTGAATGAAATGGCCAGGTCCAGTGAAGACGAAGAGGAAGTCGATCCGCTGGGATGCATGCGCAAGCTGCTGATTCATTTGTTTCATCAAATTGCCCTGGACCCGAAAACCCGACGCATTAATGAGATTTTGTTTCACAAGTGCGAATTCACCGATGAAATGTGCGACTTGCGGCGCCAGCGTCGCGTGGCCAGCCTGGATTGCAACGTGCATATCGAGCTGGCGTTGCGCAATGCCGTGAAGCGGGGACAACTGCCCGAGAACCTCGATACTGCCCGGGCGGCCATCAGCATCCACGCCTATATTGATGGCATTCTTTATCAGTGGCTGTTGGCGCCGGACAGTTTCGAACTCCATAAGGAAGCGGAGCGCTGGATCGATACCGGATTGGACATGCTGCGCCTGAGTCCCAGCCTGCGTAATTGAGACAAAATGCGGAATTACGTCGGCAGATGTCAACGTTTGCGCGTTATAAAACGCGATGTTTCATTCGTCACGGCTCACCGGGATGCCTTTATATACGTGCCGACTTTATCTTGATAGATAGCGAGCTACGTATTTTGTAGGGAAATTGTTGCGAGTATGTGAATGAGTGTGAGTACCGCGGCTTACAAGGGCACCGAGCAACCGGTAAAAGGTATAGCACTGATTTGCCTGGCGGTTTTGCTGTTCGCCAGTCATGACACCCTGTCCAAATACCTGTCCGGGTTCTATCCCATCGTCATGGTGGTCTGGGCCCGGTATGTGGTGCACACGCTGTTGATGCTGGTGGTGTTCGTGCCGCGCAGCGGTTTCTCCGCCGTGGTGCGTACCAAGCGCCCGGGCCTGCAACTGTTGCGCGCCTTGTGCCTGATCGGCACCAGCCTGTTTTTCACCACCGGCCTGCGTTATATCCCCCTGGCCGAGGCCACCGCGGTTAACTTCCTCGCGCCTTTGCTGGTTACCGCCTTGTCCGTGCCGCTGCTGGGCGAGCGGGTGACCCGCAGCCAGTGGCTGGCGGTGCTGGCCGGTTTCGTCGGGGTATTGATCGTGATTCGTCCGGGCGGCGCCTTGTTCACCCCGGCGATCCTGCTGCCGCTGTGCTCGGCCTTGTGTTTCGGCTTCTACCAGTTGCTCACCCGCAAGCTCAGCGGGGTCGACAGCCCCACCACCAGCAACTTCCTCACCGGGATTCTCAACAGCCTGATCATGAGCGCGGCGCTGCCGTTCTTCTGGAGCACGCCGACCCTGGGGCACGCCCTGTTCATGATCGGCCTCGGTACTTGCGGCATGCTCGGCCACCTGTTGCTGACCCAGGCTTTCCGCCATGCCGCGCCGGCGATGCTGGCGCCATTCAGCTACGGGCAGATCCTGTTCGCCGGCATGTACGGCTACCTGATCTTCGATCACACCCCGGACAGCTTCGGCATAGTCGGGATCGCGGTGATCTGCCTCAGCGGCCTGGCCGTGGCCTGGGGCCAGCGCAAACGCGGCTGATCGCGCCCCTCCTACAGGTGAACGCGCATGAAAAAGCCCCGGCTCTTGCGAGTCCGGGGCTTTTTTATTGAAGCGTCTTACAGCGTCGGGTAGTCGATATAGCCGACCGGGCCCTTGGCGTAGAACAGCTCGGGACGCGCGTCGTTCAGCGGTGCATCGGCCTTCAGGCGGGCCGGCAGGTCCGGGTTGGCGATGAAGGGCACACCGAAGGCCACGGCATCGGCCTTGCCGCTGGCCAGCCAGGCGTTGGCGCTGTCTTTGGTGAAGCGTTCGTTGGCGATGTAGGGGCCGCCGAAGGCTTCTTTCAGTTGTGGGCCGAGGCTGTCGGCGCCTTCTTTCTCGCGTGAGCAGATAAAGGCGATACCGCGTTTGCCCAGCTCGCGGGCGAGGTAGGTGAAGGTTTCCGAGAGGTTCTCATCACCCATGTCGTGCAGGTCGGCACGGGGCGACAAGTGCACGCCCACACGGCCGGCGCCCCAGACTTCGATCGCCGCGTCAGTCACTTCCAGCATCAGCCGCGCTCGGTTTTCCAGGGAGCCGCCGTACTGGTCGGTGCGCTGGTTGGTGGAGCTTTGCAGGAACTGGTCGAGCAGGTAGCCGTTGGCGCCGTGGATTTCCACGCCGTCGAAGCCGGCGGCCTTGGCGTTCTCGGCACCGACGCGGTAGGCGTCGACGATGTCGGCGATTTCAGCGGTTTCCAGGGCACGCGGGGTCGGGAAGTCGGCCAGCGGACGCACCAGGCTGACGTGGCCCTTGGGCTGGATGGCGCTGGGCGCGACCGGCGCTTCGCCGTTCAGATAGCTCGGGTGGGAGATCCGGCCCACGTGCCACAGTTGCAGGAAGATCTTGCCGCCCGCGCCGTGAACGGCCTTGGTCACGTTGCTCCAGCCGCGCACCTGGTCGTTGGACCAGATGCCCGGGGTGTCCGGGTAACCCACGCCTATCGGGGTCACCGAGGTGGCCTCGCTGAGGATCAGGCCGGCGGAGGCGCGTTGTACGTAGTACTCGGCCATCAGCGCGTTCGGCACGCGGCCTTCGTCGGCGCGGCAGCGGGTCAGCGGCGCCATGATGATGCGGTTGGCCAGCTCGAGGTCGCCGAGTTTGATCGGATCGAAAATAGTCGTCATGAAATACACCCTTCTTTAGATGAACGTATCAGTTGGTGGCAGGAGCCAGTTCGGCATTGCCGCCCTGGCGAAAGGTAATCAGCGTCACCAGCAGGGCCAGGACCGCCAGCGCGGCGGCCGCCAGCGGCACGTTGACCAGGCCGTAGCCGTGGGCGATGACGCTGCCGCCGACCCAGGCGCCCAGGGCGTTGCCGATGTTGAAGGCGCCGATGTTCAGCGTGGACACCAGGTTCGGCGCGGCCTTGCCGAAGGTCACCACGTTGACCTGCAGGGCGGGCACCGCGGCGAAGCAGGCGGTGGCCCAGAGGAACAGGGTGACTTCGGTGGGGATCAGCGCGACGCTGGTCCAGGTCAGCACGGAGCTGGTCACGGCCATGGCGATCAGCACGCCGACCAGGGTTCCCGACAGGCTCTTGTCGGCCATCTTGCCGCCGATGATGTTGCCCAGGGTCAGGCCCAGGCCGATCAGCACCAGGGTCCAGGTCACGCCCTGGGGCGAGACGCCGGTCACCTCGCCCAGCAGCGGGGCGACATAGGTGAACAGGGTGAACACCGAGGCGGAGAACAGCGCGGTCATGCTCAGCGACAGCCAGATCCCGGCGCCCTTGAGGGCGATCAGTTCCGAACGCATGTCGAGCTTCTCTTCGTCGCGCTTGGCGGGCAGGAAGCGGATCAGGCCGATCAGGGCAATCACGCCGATCACGGTCACCGCCCAGAAGGTCGAACGCCAGCCGGCCTGCTGGCCCAGGGCGGTGCCCAGCGGTACGCCGAGCACGTTGGCCAGGGTCAGGCCGGTGAACATCAGGGCCACGGCGGAGGCACGCTTGTTGGCGGGCACCAGGCCTGCCGCGACCACCGAACCGATACCAAAGAAGGCGCCATGGCACAGGGCGGTGACCACACGGGCGAACATCAGCACGTCATAGTCACTGGCCAGCGCACACAGCAGGTTGCCGACGATGAAAATCCCCATCAGCGCTACCAGGGCGGCCTTGCGCGGCAGCCTGGCGGTGGCCAGGGCCATGAACGGCGCGCCGATCGCCACGCCCAGGGCGTAGCCGGTCACCAGCCAGCCGGCGCCGGGGATCGACACACCCAGGTCGTTCGCCACATCGGGCAGCAGGCCCATGATGACGAACTCGGTGGTGCCGATGGCGAAGGCGCTCAAGGCCAGGATGAGGAGCGAGAGGGGCATTGTCGGGTCCTTGTCAGTCTTTGATGCGAAGTTCTGCGGTCAGCTTCTCGAGGAAGGCCTGGATCACATCTTCGTTGCGTTTGAAAAAGTGCCACTGGCCGGCTTTCTGGCTGCTGATCAGGCCGGCCCGTTGCAAGGTCGCCAGGTGCGCGGAGACGGTCGACTGCGACAGGCCGCAGCGTTGGTCGATCTGTCCGGCGCAGATGCCGTACTCGTGGTTGTGGGTCTGATCGGGGAACTGGACCTTCGGGTCCTTGAGCCAGATAAGGATGTCTCGTCGTACTGGGTGCGCCAGGGCTTTTATTATTTCGTCGAGGTCGATGGACATGGCGGTGCTCGGTTTCCGTAAAACGTTATATCGCGATGAGGCGAACTTTAAATCGCTATTTCGCGATATACCAATATGATTTTGATCTGAGATCAGCATTAATCGGTATATCGGGTTATAACGATATGTGAGGCGCGGTGCTAAGCTGCGCGAATGAATTATCTCGCACATCTGCATCTCGGCGGCCAGCGCCCCGGTCAATTACTCGGCAGTTTGTATGGCGACTTCGTCAAAGGGCGCCTGCAGGGCCAGTTCAACCCGGAAATCGAGGCGGCGATCCAGCTGCATCGCAGCATCGACATCTTTACCGACCGCCATCCGTTGGTGGGTGAGTCGCTGTCGCGTTTTTCCCTGACCCGCCGGCGTTATGCCGGCATCGTCCTGGACGTGTTTTTCGACCACTGCCTGGCCCGTGACTGGATGCTCTATGCCGACCGGCCGTTGGAATTGTTCACTTCGGACGTGTACCGGGTGCTGGCGGCCGAACCCCGGTTGCCCGGGCGCCTGGCGCAGATCGCGCCGCATATGGCCGCCCATGACTGGCTGGGTTCCTACCGCGAGTTCGAGGTGCTGGAGCAGGTGTTGCGGGGGATTGCCCGGCGCCTGTCACGCCCGGAAGAGCTGGCGGCGGCGATGGGCGAGCTGGAGCGGCTGTATCAGCCGTTGAGCGAGGACTTCCGGGCGTTCTACCCGCAGTTGCAGGCGTTCGCCGCGCAACATATGCAGCCGCGGTAGGAGCCGGCAAGGCCGGCTCCTCCAGGCTCAGGCGGCGATCAGGTCGCCGGCACGCCGTGGCTCGGCTGGCTGGGCGATGTCGCCAAACAGAACCTTCTGCACCGCCTGTTGCGCCTGGAACGCCAGCGCGGCGCGCTCCTGGCCCTGACAGGCAATCGGCTGGAGCAGATGGATTTCCACCCGGCCCTGATCGTTGGCGAACAAACGCATCAGGTGCGACAGCAAATCATCGTCGCCGATGAACGGCGCCAGCGGATCGATATCGCCATCGCGCAGGTAACGAATGGCCACCGGCTGCAACGCCACGTCGGCGTCGATGGCGCTGGCCAGCAGGCGACCGTGGAACGTGCGCAGGCTGCGGCCGTCGGTGGTGGTGCCTTCGGGGAACATCAGCAGCGGGTGGGTTTGCTGCAGATGGCGGGTCATCTGCTTGCGGATCAACTGGCTGTCGCCCGAACCGCGGCGGATAAACAGGCTGCCGGCCTTGGCGGCCAGCCAGCCGGCGACCGGCCAGGTGCGCACTTCGGCCTTGGACAGGAACGACAGCGGTGTCAGCGCACCGAGCAACGGGATATCGGTCCAGGACACGTGATTGCTGACCCACAGCATCGGCTGCTTCGGCACCTCGCCGTGCACCGTCACGCCGAAGGGCAGGGCATTGCTCAGGCGCGCCATGAAAAAGCGCGACCAGCGCTGGCGCCGGACCATGGAATGGGCGACGCCCAGGCGCTCGAACACGCCGAACACGCAGGCCATGCTCAGGCCCAGCGCCACCACCAGCAGCACCCGGGCGATGCGCCCGTAGACCCGTAGCCGGCGCATCACACGGCCGCCTTGAAGTGACGGGCGTAGCGCGGGCACAGCTCATCGCGCTTGAGCAGGATGAACACGTCGGCCACTTGGAAATCCTGGTCCCAGCACGGCTCGCCGCAGATCTTCGCGCCCAGGCGCATGTAGGCCTTGAGCAGCGGCGGCATCTCGGCGATGACGTTGGACGGGATATCGAGGTTCGGCAGCGGGTTCTTCGGTTCGGCGCGCAGGTGCTCGGTGCACAGGTAGCGTTCGCGCAGGCGCTGCATGATCGCGTGGGCCTGCACGCCGCCGTCCTGCATCGGGATGCTGGCGCAGCCCATCAAGTAACTGTAGCCGCCCTGGTTGAGCACTTCGGCCAGCTCGCCCCAGAGCACGGCGATGGTGCCGCCATTGCGGTAGGCCGGGTCGACGCAGGTGCGGCCGATCTCGAGGATCGGGCCCTTGAGCTGGACCAGGCCGTGCAGGCTGAATTCTTCTTCGCTGTAGAAACGCCCCAGGCTGCTGGCGGCCTGGTGGTCGAGCAGGCGGGTGGTGGCGACCAGGCGGCCGCTGTTCAAGTCACGCACGCCAATGTGGCTGCAGTGGACATCATAGTCATCCATGTCCAGACCCAGCTCCGCGCCTTTCAGTTTGGCGTTGAACTCGCCGCTGAAGACGTTGAAGCGCAGGGCCTGGGCTTCTTGCAGGGCCGCGGCGCCCACCAGGCGCTCGGCTTGCAGGCGGCGTTCATTGCCGGTGTCGCTGATGCGGGCGATCTGAGTCATTGTGAATCTCCGTGCGGGCCACTGACCCGCCTTGGGTTGCAGCCGATCGACTTTGTTGTGCAAAGTCAGGCTATGTAGCCCCGGTGTCATCGCCATGAAGCTTTGGTGATGCTTATATGACAGCCCCTGAGGACCCGCTTATGCCCTGGCAAGCCCTGCTGCACAGCCGTCGCCGGCTGCCCGCCCACCCGGACCTGGCCGAAGGTTATGCCGCGTTGTTACAGGAACTGGGACCGGTGACGCCCTTCGAGCTGGCGGTGCGCGGTGGGAGGTTGATGGCCACCCCGGGGCTGGCCTTCCTGGTGGGCTACCAGGCGGCTTTGCGCATGCTCTGGCCCAGCGCGCCGCTGAGCCTGGGTGCGCTGTGCGCCACCGAGCAGCGCAGCCTGCGCCCGGCCGATATGCAGACCCGCCTGCAGGACCTGCACCTGAACGGGCGCAAGGATTTTGTCACCGCCGGCGATGCCGCCGACTGGCTGCTGATCGCCGCTCGCTGCGAAGCGCCAGGCGAGTCGCCGCGCTTGAACCTGGCGGTGGTCTATGCCGGCGAGCCCGGGGTCAAGGTCGACAAGCTGTCGGCGATCCCGCTGATGCCGGATATCAGCCACGGCCGCCTGCAACTGGATAACGCCCTGTGCGAACGGCTGGCGGGCGACGGTTGGGATGCCTACGTCAAACCCTTCCGCACCCTGGAAGACATCTATGTACTCAGCGCCATGACCGCCTGGCTGTATGGCGTCGGCCAGGACAACGACTGGCCGCAGACCCTGCTCCTGCAATTGCTGGCCTTGCTCGCCGGTTGCGCGGAAGTCAGCCGGCAGAACCCCTCACTGGGCAGCGGGCATGTGTTGCTGGGTGGCCTGTTCGCCCAGTTCGACGGGCTCAAGCCGGCCCTTGAGCAGGCCTTTGCCGATGGCCCGCCGCAGTGGGCCGAATTGTGGAAGCGCGATCGGGCGGTGCTGGACCTGGCGGCGGGCGCGCGGAGCAAACGCCTGGCCAAGGCGCTGGCTCTATAGAAGGAGGGGGCCGCAGGAGCGTCGGCCGGACAAAAACTGTCATCTCTCTGGTCTACCCTCAGCGGGTTACCCTGTCTGAGTTCCCGCCATGCTCAAAGGCTCGACCCTGCTGCTTGCGTTGCTGTTGATGCTCCCATCGGCCTGGGCCGAGAACTGGCCCGGCGCGCAATGGAGCAAGGGCCCCGCGGCCAGCGGCCCGGCCCTTGAGGCATTGGAGGCCTATGCCTTCGCGCCCCGCAACGAGGCGACCCGCCTGGGCATCCGCAGCGACGCCTTGCTGGTGATTCGCGACGGCCAGTTGATCTATGAGCGTTACGCCGACCCGACCAACGCCGACACCCCACACCTGACCTGGTCCATCAGCAAAAGCCTGTTGGCCGCGGTGCTGGGCGTGGCCTATGGCGAAGGGCGTTTCCAGTTGCAGGACAAGGCCGCGCGCTTCCTGCCGGCGCTGCGCCAGCACCCGGATATCCGCATGGCCGACCTGCTGCACTGGGCCTCGGGCCTGGATTGGCAGGAGGACTACGAGTACGCGCCACTCAAGTCCTCGGTGGTGGCCATGCTCTACACCCGTGGCCATGGCGATATGGCGACCTTTACCGCCGAACACCCGGTCTTCAGCCCGCCGGGGCAGGTGTTTCGTTATTCCAGCGGTGACAGCAACCTGCTGTCGGCGGCCCTGAAAGGCATGCTGGGAGCCCAGCGTTATGCCGACTATCCCTGGCAGGCGCTGTTCGAGCCCCTGGGCATTACCCACGCCGTGTGGGAAAGCGACGCCACCGGCACCTTCGTCGGTTCCTCCTATGCCTACCTCACTGCCCGCGATCTGGCGCGGGTCGGCCTGTTGATGCTGCGCGATGGGCGTTGGGGCGAGCGCCAGTTGCTGCCCAGGGACTGGGTCGAATTCACTCGCACGCCGTTCGCCGGTTATCAGGCCAATCAGGACGAGCTGGTGCCCGGCGGCCATTGGTGGCTCAACGGCGCTATTGGCGGAGCTCCGCCGCCCTGGCCGGACGCGCCGGCCGATACCTTCGCGGCGCTGGGCCATTGGGGGCAGGCGTTGTACGTGATCCCCAGCGCCGGGCTGGTGATCGTGCGTTATGCCGACGACCGCGACGGCAGCTATAGCCACAACGCATTGCTCAAGCTGGCCCTGGCGGCCTTCGCCCGGCAGGTGCAGCCATGAGCCGGCGTCCGTGGCTCCTGCGCCATCCTTTTGCCGGCTTGCTGTCGTTGGCGCTGTTGGCCTTGCTCGGCTGGGGCTGGAGCGAGCGGGTCGCCCTGCGGGCCTTCCCGGACATCCTCAGCGCCTACAGCGCCAAGGAGTACTGCTCCTGCCGCTACGTGATGCACAACGCCGCCGAGTACTGCGAAGGTTATGTGCAGCAGTACCTGCCACTGAAAAGCCTGCAGGACGATGCCGAGCACAAGCGGGTCAGCGCCAGCGGCCTGGGACGCAGCCACAGTGCGGTCTGGCTGGGCGAACGCCAGGGCTGTCGACTGGAGCCCTGAACGGCGCCGCGTAAAGATCAGTAATCCTTTCCCGGGGTTTCCAGCCCCCATGCTTGTTGGCTCCCCGCACAAGGTTCCACCCTGTGGAACCACATTTGATTGTCGCGGCAGGCGGCTCGCGGTTATCTGAGGGCACGCCGCGATCACGCCTTGCCGCACCGTGAGACGCTCCGAAAAAAGAACGGGATTACACCCGGCCCGAGGAGATACGTCATGACCCGTTTCCCGCATATCTTTGCCTGGCTCGACGACGTCGCCAGCGACCTGCGCGCCGTGCGCCAGGACATCCACGCCCATCCCGAACTCGGTTTCGAGGAGAACCGCACCGCGGCGCTGGTCGCCCGCTCCCTGGAGGAGTGGGGTTACCAAGTGCATAGCGGCATCGGCAAGACCGGCGTGGTCGCTGTGCTGCGCAATGGCAACAGCCCGCGCAGGCTTGGCCTGCGCGCCGACATGGACGCCTTGCCGATCATCGAGAACAGCGGCGTGGCCTACAGCAGCCGCCACAGCGGTTGCATGCATGCCTGCGGGCACGATGGCCACACTGCCATGCTCCTCGGCGCGGCGCGTTACCTGGCGGCCACGCGCCAGTTCGACGGCACCCTGACCCTGATTTTCCAGCCGGCCGAAGAAGGCCAGGGCGGCGCCGAAGCGATGCTCGCCGACGGCCTGCTGGAGCGTTTCCCCTGCGACGCGTTGTTCGGCATGCACAACATGCCGGGGCTGCCGGCCGGCCACCTGGGTTTTCGTCAAGGGCCGATGATGGCCTCCCAGGACCTGCTCACCGTGACCCTCGAAGGCGTGGGTGGGCACGGTTCGATGCCGCACCTGACGGTCGACCCGCTGGTGGCTGCGGCCAGTGTGGTGATGGCCTTGCAAACCGTGGTGGCGCGCAACATCGATGCCCAGGAGGCGGCGGTGGTGACGGTCGGTGCGCTGCAGGCCGGCGAGGCGGCCAACGTGATTCCGCAACAGGCGCTGCTGCGCCTGAGCCTGCGGGCGCTGAACGCGCCAGTGCGCGAGCAGATGCTCGAACGGGTCAAGGCGATCATCCACACCCAGGCCCAGAGCTTCGGCTGCTCGGCCAGCATCGAACACCGCCCGGCCTATCCGGTGCTGGTCAACAGCCCGGAGCAGACCGAATTCGCCCGTCAGGTCGGGGTGGCGCTGCTGGGCGAGCAGGCGGTCGACGGCAACACGCGCAAGCTGATGGGCAGTGAAGACTTCGCCTGGATGCTGCAGCGCTGCCCCGGCAGCTACCTGTTTATCGGCAACGGCCTGTCCCGGCCGATGGTTCACAACCCCGGCTATGACTTCAACGACGACATCCTGCTGACCGGCGCCGCCTATTGGGCCGCGCTGGCCGAGAGCTGGCTCGAGCCGGCCTGAGTTCTCCCTTTCTTCTGCCGCTGAATCGGGCGCCGTGGCGCCCGGCACTTCCCATAAGGGGCCGACTCGCTACCCGAGAGGCCCGACAAGAATAGAAGGACAGCGCTCATGCACACCTCGAAATCCAGTGTTTCGCGTACCCGGCAAGTGGTCGCCGCGGTGATCGGCAACGCCCTGGAGTGGTACGACTTCATCGTCTACGGCTTTCTGGCCAGCATCATCGCCCGGCAGTTTTTTCCCTCCGACGACGAATACGCCTCGTTGCTGATGGCCCTGGCCACCTTCGGCGTGGGCTTTTTCATGCGCCCGGTGGGCGGCATCCTGCTGGGCATGTATTCCGACCGCAAAGGCCGCAAGGCCGCCATGCAACTGATCATCCGCTTGATGACAGTCTCCATCGCCCTGATCGCCTTTGCCCCCAACTACGCGGCCATCGGCATGGGCGCGCCGCTGATGATCGTGGTCGCGCGGATGCTGCAGGGCTTCGCCACCGGCGGCGAATACGCCAGTGCCACGGCCTTCCTGGTGGAAAGCGCGCCGGCGCACCGCAAGGGCCTGTATGGTTCCTGGCAATTGGTCGGGCAATGCCTGGCGGTGTTCTCCGGGGCGGCGATGGTGGCGCTGGTCACCCATCTGTTCTCGCCCGAGGACCTCGACCTGTGGGGCTGGCGCCTGCCGTTCGTGATCGGCTTGCTGATCGGCCCGGTGGGCCTGTGGATCCGCAAGTACATGGAGGAGCCGGAAGCCTTCGTCGAGGCCCGCAGGCAGGTGCGCGGCAACGGCCCGGGCCTGATGCAGGTGCTGCGCGAGCACCGGCGCAGCATCCTGGTGTCCATGGGACTGGCCTGCGGGGCGACGGTGTCGTTCTACGTGGTGCTGGTGAACATGCCGACCTTCGCCCACAAGAACCTCGGCTTGCCGCTGGACCAGGTGTTGCTGGTGCAGATGTTCGCGGTGGCGCTGATGACGGTGGTGATTCCATTGTCCGGCGCCCTGTCGGACCGGCTGGGGCGGCGCCCGGTATTGCTGGCCTTCACCCTGGCGTTTTTCGTCATGGTGTACCCGCTGTATGTCTGGGTCGCCGCGGCGCCCTCGATCGAGCGGCTGCTGGTGATGCAGGTGCTGCTGTGCAGCGCCATCGGCGGCTTCTTCGGCCCGGCGCCGACGGCACTGGCCGAACAGTTCCCGGTGCAGGTGCGTTCCACCGGGGTGTCGGTGGCCTACAACGTGGCGGTCATGGTCTTCGGCGGTTTCGCTCCGCTGATCGTGACCTGGCTCAGCAAGGTACTGGGCACCCCGGTGGCCCCGGCGTTTTATGTCTTGTTTGCCTGCGTGTTGACGCTGCTGGGCACTTATTGCCTGTATGAGGCACCCAAAGAGAAGAAACCGAGCACACTGAATTTCGGGGTGAAGCCTTGATGGATATCGCAATACAAGACCTTGGACCCATTGTTGAGCTGGGCGCCGTCGAGCTGTCCCGGGCGATCCACGCCCGCAGGTTTTCCTGCCGCGAAGTGATGTCGGCCTATCTGGACCGGATCGAGCGCTGCAACCCCCGGGTCAATGCCCTGGTGTCGTTGCGTGAGCGCCAGGTACTGCTGGCCGAGGCCGAGGCGCGCGACCGCCAGCTGGACCGGGGCCAGTCCCTGGGGTGGATGCACGGCATGCCCCAGGCGATCAAGGACCTGGCGGCCACCGCCGGGCTGCGCACGACCCTGGGTTCGCCGCTGTTCGCCGAACAGATCCCGGCCCATGACGCCATCTGCGTGGAGCGGGTCCGGGCCAGCGGGGCGATCATCGTCGGCAAGAGCAACGTGCCGGAGTTCGGTCTGGGCTCGCAGACCTACAACAAGGTGTTCGGCACCACCGGCAATGCCTACGACCCGACGTTGAATGCCGGCGGCAGCAGTGGCGGGGCGGCGGTGGCCCTGGCGCTGCGCATGCTGCCGGTGGCCGATGGCAGCGACATGATGGGCTCGTTGCGCAACCCGGCGGCCTTCAACAATGTCTTCGGCCTGCGCCCGTCCCAGGGCCGGGTGCCCCACGGCCCGGCGCCGGAGCTGTTCGTCCAGCAACTGGCCACCGAGGGGCCGATGGGCCGCAGCGTGGCCGATATCGCGTGCTTGCTCGCCACCCAGGCCGGGTACGACTCGCGGGTGCCGTTGTCGCTCAAGGACGACCCGGCGATCTTCAACGAGCCTTTGCAGCGGGACTTTCGCGGCACGCGCCTGGGCTGGCTGGGGGACTACGACGGCTATCTGGCCATGGACGATGGCGTGTTGGCGCTGTGTGAGTCGGCGTTGGGGGATTTTCGCCAGCTGGGCTGCGAGGTCGAAGCCTGCCAGCCGGCGTTTTCCATGGCGACGCTGTGGCAGTGTTGGCTGGTGCACCGGCATTGGCTGGTCCAGGGCAACCTGGGGCCGCTGTATGCCGACCCGCAGAAGCGCCAGCTGCTCAAGCCCGAGGCGCAGTGGGAAGTCGAGGGCGGGCTGCGCCTGAGCGCGGCGGATGTCTACCAGGCCTCGCAGATTCGCAGCGACTGGTACCGGGCCCTGGAGCGCTTGTTCGAGCGTTACGATTTCCTGCTGTTGCCCAGCGCCCAAGTGTTCCCTTTCGATGCAGGGGTGCCTTGGCCGCGCCTTGTCGGAGGGCGGGAAATGGATACTTACCATCGCTGGATGGAAGTGGTGATCGGCCCGACCCTGGCCGGCCTGCCGAGCCTCAGCGTGCCGGTCGGCTTCAACCCGGCGGGCTTGCCCATGGGCATGCAGATCATCGGCCCGGCCCAGGCCGACCGGGCCGTGTTGCAGCTCGGTCATGCCCACGAACAACTGACGCAGTGGGTCAGGCGCCGGCCGCCGGGTCATCCGTTGTAACCCTCGAACCGGGGTGTGCGGGTTTATCGGGCCCGCATCTTGCTGCGTAAAACGCTCATCCATCCGCTTATCAGGGAGGTCGGCATATGGCCTGCAAGGTAGAAACCAGCAGTGTGCGTTCGGTCGAACGGGCGTTGGCGATCGTCGAACTGCTGGGCCAGCACCAGGCCCTGGGCCTGGAGGAGCTGCACTACCTGACGGCGCTGCCCAAGGCCACGGTGTCGCGCATGCTCCTGACGTTGCAGGAGCAGGGCTGGATCTATCGCGGCCTGAGCGACCGGCGTTACCGGCTGTGCGCCAGGCGGCTGTTCGGCGACCAGCAGCAACGCTTCAAACGGCAGTTGGTGGAGCGTGCCGCGCCCTGGTTGCAGGCGTTGAGCGAGCGCACCGGGCTGGTGGTCGACCTGTCGTGTTTCGACGGCGAGCGCCTGGAAGTCATGGAAAGCTCGATCCCGGCAGTGCTGCGCAAGCGTTATCCGCATAACTGCCAGATCGTCGGCCACTATTCGAGCCTGTTCCATTCGGCGATGGGCAAGGCTTGCCTGGCTGAACTGGATCACGAGCAGGTCCAGCGCCTGGCCGTCCGCGAGCGGGTGCCCCAGGAGGACCAGTACCGCGCCTGCGAACAATCCCAGCATCAGGGGTTCGGCCAGCGCACCGAGGGCTATTGGGAGTACCCGGTGCGGCTGCCGTTCCTGATCCGCGCCGTGGCCTTGCCGATTCGTGACCAGGGCCGGCTGGTGGGCAGCATGGCCCTGCACTGGCCGATGGACCAGGCGCCGGTGGAGCGGGTGCTGAGTTTGCACCTGGACAGCCTCGCGGCGACTGTCCACGATGTCGAGCGCAGCCTGTAGCCGCTGCCGCAGGCTGCAATCGGCCGGCACGGCCGTGACATTCTCGCGGGCGCAGGAGGTCCTGCGGGTCTTTCGCAGGCTGCGCCAGCGGCTACGGAATTCACCGTTCGGGGCTGGTCGCTGTTTGCAAGCGCGCGCGGGCCGGTTAAGGTTCGGCTCAGATTTCTCGACCCCATGAGTCTTCCATGTTCAACGCTTCTTTCCCCAAAGCCCTGGGCGCTTTGCTGCTGGCCTGCGCGGCCTGGCCGGCCCAGGCCAACTGGTACCTGGACAACGAGTCCTCGCGCCTGTCGTTCGTCACCACCAAAAACGCCAATGTTTCCGAAGTCCATCGTTTCCTGGTCCTGCACGGCAAGGTCGACGCCAAGGGCATGGCGCAGCTGGAAGTCGAGCTGGACTCGATCAACAGCGGGATTCCGCTGCGCGACGAGCGCATGCGCAAGGAACTGTTCGAAATCGAGCGGCATCCGGATGCCCTGATCAACGCACAGATCAACCTGCGCCCGATCAACGACCTGGCGCCCGGCGCGCAGATCGAACTGCGTCTGCCGGTCAACGTCACCCTGCACGGCAAACAGCACGAATACAGCGCCGAGCTCCTGGCCACGCGGCTGGACGATCGGCGCTTCCAGGTGGTGACCCTGGAGCCGCTGGTGCTCAACGCCGCCGATTTCGACCTGGTGCCGGGGCTCGAAACCCTGCGCAAGGCGGCCGGCCTGTCGGCGATCAGTCTGTCGGTGCCGGTGGGTGCGGTGCTGATCTTCACGGCGCGCTGATATGGCGGGCGCGGTCTTTCCCTGGCGTGAAGGCAATCGCTTCGAGTTGCTGATCGACGGTCCGAGTTTTTTCCCGCGGATGCTGGTGGCGATCGCCCGGGCCCGTGAACAGGTGGAACTGGAGCTGTACCTGGTGGAGGCGGGCGCCTGTGCCGAAGCCATGGTCCAGGCCCTGACCCAGGCCGCCGAGCGCGGGGTGCGGGTGCGTTGCCTGTTCGATGACTACGGCAGCCTGGCCTTCACCCTGGGCCTGCGCCAGCGCCTGACGGGCGCCGGGGTCGAACTGCGCTTCTACAATCGCCTGAGCTGGCGCCGCGGGGTGCGCAACCTGTATCGCGACCACCGCAAACTGTTGCTGGTGGATCAGGAACTGGCGGTGGTCGGCGGCACCGGGGTGACCGATGAATTCTGGAACCCGCTGCAAGACAGCTGCGACTGGCATGAAGTCATGGTGGAGATCAGTGGCCCGCTGGTGCTCGACTGGCAGATGCTGTTCGACCGGCAGTGGATCGCCAACCGCTATCGCACCGCCTGGAAGCCGGCGTCGAACTTCGGTCTGCCACGCCTGCCGCGGGTGCCGGCCCAGGGCGAGGGCATGGGCCGGGTGGCCTATGCCGACGCCCGGCAACACCGGGACATTCTGCAATCGCTGGTGCGCGCGCTGAACAGCGGGCAACGGCGAATCTGGCTGGCGACCCCGTATTTCCTGCCGACCTGGAAGGTCCGCCGCTCCCTGCGCCGCGCCGCCGGGCGTGGGGTGGACGTGCGCCTGCTGCTGACCGGGCCGCGCACCGATCACCCGTCGGTGCGTTATGCCGGGCATCGTTATTACCCGCGCCTGCTGCGGGCCGGGGTGAAGATCTTCGAATACCAGCCGCGTTTCCTGCACCTGAAGATGGTGCTGATCGACGATTGGGTGAGCATCGGCTCGTGCAACTTCGATCACTGGAACCTGCGCTTCAACCTCGAGGCCAACCTCGAAGCCCTCGACCTGCCGCTCACCGATGCGGTGGTTGCAAGCTTTCTCGCCGACTTCGACCAGAGCCAGGAGGTCAGCCTCGAAGCCTGGAAGAACCGCCCGCTGTGGCGGCGGGTCAAGCAGCGGATCTGGGGCTGGGTGGACCGGCTGGTGGTCAACCTGCTCAATCGCCGCGACTGAACCCGGCCCGGCGCGGCTTTGGCTTCTGTAGGAGCCAAGCTTGCTGGCGAAATGGGCGGTGAGGTGGGGCAGGTGGATCGCTTTCGCGGGCAAGCCTCGCTCCTACGTAGGGGGGCAGGAGCGAGGCCGGGGGGAGGGTTACAGCAGTTCGAAGCTCTGTTGCTTGACGTCCCGGGAGTCCAGGCCGATCTCGATCTTGAACTCGCCCGGTTCCGCGGCGTACTTGAGCTGGGCGTTGTAGAACTTCAGGTCGTCTTCGCTGATGCTGAAGTGGATCACCTTCTGTTCGCCTGCCTTGAGCTGCACTTTCTGGAAGTTTTTCAGTTCCTTGATCGGGCGGATCATGGAGCCGGCGACGTCCTGGATATACAGCTGCACCACGGTTTCGCCGTCGCGCTTGCCGGTGTTTTTCAGGGTCACGCTGGCGTCGAGCTTGCCGCTCTTGTTCAGGGTGGTCGACGACAGGGCCATGTCCGACAGGCTGAAGGTGGTGTAGCTCAGGCCATACCCGAACGGAAACAGGGGACCGGTGATGTCGTCGAAATACTGCGAGGTGTAGTTGCCTGGTTTGCCCGGGGTGAACGGCCGGCCAATGGTCAGGTGGTTGTAGTAGGTCGGGATCTGCCCCACCGAACGCGGGAAGGTGATCGGCAGCTTGCCGGACGGGTTGTAGTCGCCGAACAGCACATCGGCGATGGCGTTGCCGCCTTCGGTGCCGCTGAACCAGGTTTCCAGGATCGCGTCGGCCTGTTCGTTCTCATCGAGCAGCGCCAGTGGCCGGCCGTTCATCAATACCAGCACCAGCGGTTTGCCGGTGGCCTTGAGGGCCTTGATCAGCTCGCGCTGGCTGGCCGGGATGTGCAGGTCGGTACGGCTCGAGGATTCGTGGGACATGCCCCGCGATTCGCCCACCGCCGCCACCACCACGTCAGCCTGCTGCGCGGCCTTTACCGCCTCGTCGATCAACTGCTGGGCCGGGCGCGGGTCGTCCACCACTTCCGGGGCATCGAAGTTGAGGAAGTTCAGGTAGTCGACCACCGCCTTGTCGGCGGTGATGTTCGAACCACGGGCATAGATCAGCTGCGCCTGATCGCCCAGGGCGCGGCTCATGCCGTCGAACAGGGTGACCGATTGCGCCGGCACGCCGGCGGCGGCCCAACTGCCCATCATGTCGATCGGCGCCTTGGCCAGCGGGCCGACCAGGGCGATCTTGCCGGCCTTTTTCAGCGGCAGGGTTTCATTGGCGTTCTTCAGCAGCACCAGGCTGCGGCGCGCCACATCGCGGGCATCGCTGCGGTGCAGGCGGCTTTCGGCGTTGGTGTCGGCCGGGTCCTGCTCGGCCTTGCCGATGCGCAGGTACGGGTTGGCGAACAGGCCCATGTCGTACTTGGCGGCCAGCACTTCGCGCACGGCGTTGTCCAGGTCGCGCTGGCTGACGTCGCCGGACTTGATCAGCCCCGGCAGTTCCTTGGCGTACAGCGAGTCGTTCATGCTCATGTCGATGCCGGCCTTGATCGCCAGCTTGGCGGCTTCGCGGCCGTCCTTGGCGACGCCGTGGCGCATCAGTTCGACGATGGCGCCGTGGTCGCTCACCGCCAGGCCCTTGAAGCCCCACTCCTTGCGCAGCAGGTCGTTCATCAGCCAGGTGTTGGAGGTGGCCGGCACGCCATTGATCGAGTTCAGCGCCACCATCACCCCGCCGGCACCGGCGTCGATCGCGGCGCGGTAGGGCGGCAGGTAGTCCTGGTACATCTTCACCGGGCTCATGTCGACGACGTTGTAGTCGCGACCGCCTTCCACCGCGCCGTACAGGGCGAAGTGCTTGACGCTGGCCATGATGCTGTCGGCGTTCTTCGGGCTGTCGCCCTGGTAGGCCTTGACCATGACCTTGGCGATGCGCGAGACCAGGTAGGTGTCTTCGCCGAAGCCTTCGGAGGTGCGGCCCCAGCGTGGGTCGCGGGAGATGTCGACCATTGGCGCGAAGGTGATGTCCAGGCTGTCGGCGCTGGCTTCCTGGGCGGCGATACGCCCGGAGCGGCCGATGGCGTCCATGTCCCAGCTTGACGCCAGGGCCAGGGGGATCGGGAAGATCGTGCGGTGGCCGTGGATCACGTCATAGGCGAAGAACATCGGGATCTTCAGCCGACTGCGCATGGCCGCGTCCTGCATCGGCCGGTTTTCCGGGCGGGAGATGGAGTTGAAGGTGCCGCCGATGCGCCCGGCGGCGATTTCCTTGCGGATCAGTTCGCGGGGCATTTCCGGACCGATGCTGATCAGGCGCAACTGGCCGATCTTTTCATCCAGGGTCATCTGCTTGAGCAGGTTGTCGATGAAAGCGTCCTTGTTCTGCAGGACCGCGTCCGAAAAGGGTTTTTCCTGGGCCGATACCGGCGTGGTGGCGGCGAGGGCAGGGTGACTGGCCAGGCTGATCAGCAAACCCAGCAAACACAGCTTCTTCATGAATATTGTTCTCTAGGGCCTAAAACAGACGCGATCAGTACGCGCCGAGCGGCCGAAAATTGGGAGAGCGGCTAATAAAGGAACGACTATTGTTGTTCGGATAAATGCAGCACACTTCTGAACTCTTTTTCGCGCTGGGCATCTTTTAGCCGATTGGCCCGATGCAATCCAGTGGTGGCGGCAGATTATGCCCGATGCACTCGATTCAAAGGGTTACAGGTTCCATCCCCTAGGTTGCAAGGAGCGTCACCACCATGAACGTACGACAGAGCCTTCGCTCAAGCTGGCCCGTGATGGCATTGCTGCTGCTCGGCAGCCTGCTCAGCGGCTGCGGGATCAACAACATCCCGACCCTCGACGAACAGGCCAAGGCGGCCTGGGGTCAGGTCCAGAACCAGTACCAGCGTCGCGCCGACCTGATCCCCAACCTGGTGGAAACGGTCAAGGGCTACGCCAAGCACGAACAGGAGACCCTGACCGCGGTGATCGAAGCGCGGGCCAAGGCGACGTCGATCCAGGTCGATGCCAGCACCCTGGACAATCCGGAAAAACTCAAGCAGTTCCAGCAGGCCCAGGACCAACTGACCGGCGCCTTGAGCCGTTTGATGGTGGTGTCCGAGCGGTATCCGGACCTCAAGGCCAACCAGAACTTCCTGGCCCTGCAGTCGCAGCTCGAAGGCACCGAGAACCGCATCGCCGTGGCGCGTCGCGATTTCATCCTCGCGGTGCAGAAGTACAACACCGAGATCCGTACCTTCCCCGGCCGCCTGTGGCACAGCGTGATGTACAGCAACCTGCAGGTGCGCGAGACCTTCGAGGCCACCAGCCCCGACGCCGACAAAGCGCCAGAAGTGAAGTTCTGATCAGCAGCGGCTACCCGCGGATCGCGCGAGCGACCGCGGGATCTGCCCCGGCGTTACCACGGATGAGGTTCCAATGCGCGTGTTGAGAGTGGGTGTGGTGCTGTTGCTCTGGGTGTTTGCGATAGCGGCCCAGGCCGAGCTGAAGTTCCCGGCGCTGAGCGGGCGGGTGGTGGATAACGCTCAGATGATCGAGCCGGCGGTGCGCCAGCAACTGACCCAGGAGCTGGCCTCCCACGAACAGTCCACCGGCGAGCAGGTGGTGGTCGTGACCCTGCCGGACCTGCAAGGCACCAGCATCGAGGACTTCGGCTATCAGCTGGGGCGCTACTGGGGCATTGGCCAGAAGGACAAGAACAATGGTGCCTTGTTGATTGTCGCCCGCGATGATCGCAAGCTGCGCATCGAAGTCGGTTACGGCCTGGAAGATCGCCTGACCGACGCGCAAAGTTCGGTGATCATCAACCAGGTCATCACCCCGGCCTTCAAGGCCGGCCAATTCAGCAAGGGCATCAGTGATGGCGTATCGGCCATGCTGCTGGTGCTGGGCGGCAATCCACTGGACGAGCCGAGCGCTGCCTATGACGGTGGCGGCGAGCGCGGCAGTGAGTTTTTCGAGCGGCATCCCGGCGCCCTGGTGTTCCTGGTGCTGCTGTTTATCGTGACGATCTTCGTCTGCCAGTTGCTTGGCATCCTGCCCAGCGGTGGCGGCGGGCGTGGCGGTTCCGGAGGTTTTGGCGGGGGCGGTTTTGGCGGCGGAGGCGGTGGGGGTTTCAGCGGCGGCGGTGGTAGTTTTGGCGGCGGCGGATCGTCAGGCGGCTGGTGACTAACAATAATCGATGAGTATGGGAAGACATGGCACTACTGAGTGAGTACGAACAACGGCAGGTCGCCGAGGCGATCGCCCGGGTCGAACAGCAGACCGATGCCGAACTGGTCACCGTGCTGGCCGCCCGCGCCGACGACTACGCCTATATCCCGTTGCTCTGGGCCAGCCTGCTGGCGCTGATCGTGCCGGGCGTGGTGCATTACGCCACCGGCTGGATGAGCATGCACCTGTTGCTGCTGGTGCAGTGGGCGATCTTTATCGTGCTCTGCCTGGTGTTCCGCATTCCGCGCATTACCACCCGCCTGATTCCGCGCTCGGTACGCCACTGGCGTGCCTCGAACCTGGCCCGCCGCCAGTTTCTCGAGCAGAACCTGCACCACACCGTCGGCAGCACCGGGATGCTGATCTTCGTCTGCGAAGCCGAGCGCTATGTGGAAATCCTGGTGGACGAGGGCATTTCCAGGCGCCTCGACGACAAGACCTGGGACACCATCGTCCAGGCCTTCACTCAGCAGGTGAAGCAGGGGCAGACCCTGCAAGGCTTCATCACCTGCATCGAGGCCTGCGGCGAACTGCTCAAGGTGCATGTGCCGGTGACCCACGTGCGCAACGAGCTGCCCAACCGCCTGGTGGTCCTGGCCTGATTTCCCCGCTCCTGTAGCCGCTGCCGCAGGCTGCGATCGGCCGCAAGGCCGTGGCGTTCTGAAGATCGCTGGAAGTCCTGCGGACCTTGCGCAGCCTTTGGCAGCGGCTACAGGAGGCCCCATCGCCTGGAATTCTGCGCCGCCGGGTAAATAACTCCGTGCCCCGGCGGGCCATCCCCCCTAAAATACCCGCCATTCCCCGATTCACACCCCGCATCGCCCGAGGCACCTTTTACATGTCTGCAACCGCAACCCCCGCCAGCCTCGCGCCGGATCATCACGCCCAGTTTCTCGAACTGCTGGAAACCAGCCTGGCGCAGAATGCCTTTATCAAACTGGTGCTGGCCAAGCATGTGGGGGCCGAGGCGGATTTGCAGCGGCTGATCATCAAGCAACTGACGGTCAAGGAGCAGCCGTGCCTGTCCTTCGTCTACCGCTACAAGACCCGCGACATCACCAAGAATTTCCCCCTCGATGAAGGCGTGGCGCTGATCGCCGGGCTGCTGCCGGCGTCGTTCAAGAACGCGCACCTGCTGTCGCTCACCGATGAGGTGCAGCTCGAATACAGCAAGAAGGGCAAGAGTTCGCTGTTCAAGGGCAAGGCCCAGCAGCAGCGCGAAGTGCCGTCCGCCGAGCACAACCGCGAGAAGAACCGCTACCTGGAGCTGAGCCGGCCCTTCCTCACCGACCTGGGGGTGACCAACAAGCAGCACGAACTGATCCCGGCGATGTCACGCAAGTGGAAGCAGATCAACAAGTTCATCGAGGTCTTCAGCCACGCGCTGAGTTCGTCGCCGATCGATCTGCAACAGCCGGTGCGGGTGGCGGACTTCGGCTCCGGCAAGGGCTACCTGACCTTCGCCATCCACGACTACCTGTGCAACACCTTGCAGGCGCAAGGGCAGGTGACCGGCGTGGAGCTGCGCGAAGACATGGTGACCCTGTGCAACGCCGCGGCGGCGCGCCTCGACCATCAGGGCCTGGAGTTCAAGTGCGGCGACGTGCGCAGCGTGGCGCCGAGCGAGCTGGACGTGATGATCGCCCTGCATGCCTGCGATATCGCCACCGACTACGCGATCCATACCGGCATTCGTTCCGGCGCGGCGATCATCATGTGCTCGCCGTGCTGCCACAAGCAGATCCGCCCGCAGATGCAGAGCCCGGCGCTGCTCAAGCCGATGCTGCAATACGGCCTGCACCTGGGCCAGCAGGCGGAGATGGTCACCGACAGCCTGCGCGCGCTGTTCCTCGAAGCCTGCGGCTACGAGACCAAGGTCTTCGAGTTCATCTCCCTGGAACACACCAACAAGAACAAGATGATCCTCGCGGTCAAACGCGCCGAGCCCCAGGACCCGGCGCAGCTGCTGGCGAAGATCGGCGAGCTCAAGGCGTTCTACCACATCAGCGAGCACTGCCTGGAAACCCTGCTGCGGGCCGACGGCTACCTGGGCTGATCACGCGCCTGTAGCCGCTGCCGCCGGCTGCGATCGGCACCGCAGGGGCCGCAAACCAGGCGACGCGCTACATCTGACAGGGCCGGGATACCGCCTTTGCGCCGGCTACGCCGTCGATCGCAGCCTACGGCAGCGGCTACAGTTTCGCGGTGATCAGCGGTGCTGGACGCACAGCGGTCTTGCGCCCGAGCATCACGGTGAGGATCACGCCGACGGCGAACAGCCAGGTGACCGGTTCCACCTGTTCGCCGAAGAACAGCGCCGAGAAGGCGATGGTAAAAAAGATCTGCAGCAGCTGGATCTGGCTGACCCGGGCGATGCCGCCCATGGCCAGACCGGCGTACCAGGCAAAAAAACCGATGAACTGCGAGAACAGCGCCACGTAGCCGAAGGCCCACCAGGTCTTCGCCGAGACCGCGCCCTGATGCTGTGCCGCGAGATACCACACTGGGCCGATCAACAGCGGCGTCGACAGCACCAGCGCCCAGCAGATCACCTGCCAGCCGCCCATCTCCCTGGCCAGCCGGCCGCCTTCGGCATAACCCAGGCCGCCGACCGCGATCGCCCCGAGCATCAGCAAGTCGCCGGCCTGGATACTGCCGGCGCCGCTGATCAGCGCGTAGCCCAGGACCAGGGCGCTGCCCAATGCGGCGCAGCCCCAGAAGGCTTTCGACGGCCGCTCATGGGACAGCCACGCCGCGTACAGCGCCACGCACAAGGGTTGCAGGCCGTTGACCAGTGCGCCATGGGACGCCGGCAGAGTCTGCATGGCCCAGGCCGACAGCACCGGAAAGCCCAGGATCACCCCGGCGATCACCAGGCTCAGGCCCTTGATCTGCTTCCAGGTCGGCCACTTTTCCCGACGCCAGAGCAACAGCAGCGCCGCCGGGATCGCCGCGAACAGCGCCCGTCCCAGGCCGTTGAGCAGTGGGTGAAGTTCCTGCACCACGATGCGGGTGAAGGGCAGGGTCAGGCTGAAAATAACCACGCCGAGCAGGCCCAGGGCCATGCCGGTATTTTCGCGGGAAGACATGATGACAACCGTTTTTTATTGGGGAAGGGCAGGTGCGCTTATCTAGCCATAAACCCACCGCGGCACCCTGTTACAGCTGTACGCAGAGTTATCCATACAGTTCGGCTTCTGTAGGAGCGGCCGCTCGACGCTCGATTGCCCGCGATGAACGATAACGCGTTGTATCAGGCAATCCGCGTCGCCTTTATCGCGGGCAAGCCTCGCTCCTACGGGGCCGGGGTATTGATGCGTTTCTGGGGTGAGGCGTAGTACCGGGTTATTACCCGGCCCCGCGGATAGGGACTACCTTGAATACTCCTGTTTTCCCTTGAAGAGGAGTCATCTCCATGGCCGCGAAAAAAATCCTCATGCTGGTCGGCGATTACGTCGAGGACTACGAAGTGATGGTGCCGTTCCAGGCGCTGCTGATGGTCGGCCACACCGTGCATGCGGTGTGCCCGGACAAAAAGGCCGGGCAGACCGTGCGCACCGCGATCCACGACTTCGAAGGCGACCAGACCTACAGCGAAAAACCGGGCCATCAGTTCGCCCTGAATTTTGACTTCGCCAAGGTCGAGGCCGCCGATTACGACGCGCTGCTGATCCCCGGCGGTCGCGCCCCGGAATACCTGCGGTTGAACGAGAAAGTCCTGCAACTGGTGCAAGCCTTCGACCAGGCCGGCAAGCCGATCGCCGCCGTCTGCCACGGCGCCCAGCTGCTGGCCGCGGCGGGCATTCTCGAAGGCCGCGAGTGCAGTGCGTACCCGGCCTGCGCTCCGGAAGTGCGCTTGGCCGGCGGTACCTACATCGATATTCCCGTGACGGACAGCCACGTCCAAGGCAATCTGGCGACGGCGCCGGCCTGGCCGGCGCACCCCAGCTGGCTGGCCGGTTTCCTCGGTTTGCTGGGCACCCAAATCACCCTGTAAGCGGATGATCCACTGGCGCTGCTTTTCTGTCAGGAAGCAGCGTCATCGTCCTACCCCTACAACCGAGGAGCGCCCAGCATGTGCGAGCTCTACGTCAAAGCCGACCCGATCCTCTACGAGTCCCGTTCGCGCTCGCTGCGCATCTGCGGGGTGGTCACCACCCTGCGCCTGGAAAACCAGTTCTGGGACATCCTCAGCGAAATCGCCGAGGTCGATGGCATGACCACCAACCAGCTGATCGCCAAGCTCTACGAAGAGGTGATGGACTACCGCGGCGAAGTGGTGAATTTCGCCTCGTTCCTGCGGGTCAGTTGCACCCGCTACCTGAGCCAGCGCCGCAGCGCCACGCCGGAACTCAGCGTGGTGCGCAGCGCCACCAAATAACCCCGCACCCTGTAGCCGCTGCCGCAGGCTGCGATCGACCCGAAGGGGCGCAGCGATCTTGCGGCCGTCTGAGGTCCTGCGGACCTATCGCAGCCTGCGGCAGCGGCTACAGGATTCGTTTCAGATCAAGAGGTCGGGCGGGTGCCGTCGAGCAGGGCATCCACCACTGCCCGAGCCATTTCCACCGAATGCACCATGGACCAGATCAGCCCGCGTTCGATGCCGCTGGCGCGTTCGGTGATTTCATCGGACACCTCCTCGGCACATTTGAGCAGCAGGGACACGTGCATCAGCGCGTCTTCGGCATTGACGCCGGGCTGCACGGCGAACAGCGGATGGCCCTGGCCATCGCGCAGGCCAAAGGGGCGGTGGCGAGTGCCTTGCAAGGTGGCGATCAGGCTGGCGTTGGCGCGATCCAGTTCCGGATTGCGTAGCTTGCGAGGGGATTGTAGGGGTGGATCGGGGACGAGCTTTTTCATGAGGTGATTTCTCCAGTCGTTTAAGGAACCGCCGGATCTCACTTCCACATGAGAGGTGGCAGCCGTACGTGGGTGTGGAAGACCGGACTGAAGAACCGGCGCACCCGAGGGTGCCCCACGTACAGCCGCCATAAAACGACTTCACCAGCACCGAAAGTTACTGATGTTCGTATTGAGCGAATTGCACGTTCTTCAGATCCGGACTTCCACATCCGGGCCACTGTTTTTGCAGCGACCCAGGCAGACTGCCTGATCGGTTTGAGGGGTACAAGGCGCTCAAAGGCGTTGGGGATTTTCTAGGAAATACCTTACAAAACAAAGCGAAACCTCTCCACTTCTCACCAGCATCCCCTGACAAAACACGACCTGTAGCCGCTGCCGAGCCTGCGAGGCTGCGATAGGTCCGCAGGACCTCAGACGGTCGCGAGATCGCCGCGCCCCTTCGGGTCGATCGCAGCCTCGCAGGCTCGGCAGCGGCTACAGGGGTTACAGGGGTTACAGGGGCATCGCCCCGGTTCAGAAGAACCGGGTCACGCTGATCTTGGCGTTACGCCCCAGGCTGGAGGCATTTTCGCCGCTCAGGGGCGGGCGGTAATCGCGGTTGAACATGTTGTCCAGGGTGAAGTTGACCTCGGTGCCCTTGAGGTACGGCTGCTGCGGTTTCCAGTTGGCGAACAGGCCCTGCACGTTGTAGCGGTCGTTCTCGTACTGGTCCCAGTAGGAGTCGCCCAAGGCGCTGGCCGGGCCGCTCGGGTAGACGTCGCTCGGCACGCGGTCGGTCTGGCGTACCCACTGGCCCTGCCAACCCACCTGCGCATCCCACTGCGGGATTTTCACCCCCAGGGTGGCGACCCACTTGCGGGGCGGAATGTCCCGCGCCCAGACATTCGGCCCCCAGGGGTTGGTGTAGGCGCCTTCATGCTTGCCGGTGATCCAGGAGTAGGACAGCGAGCCGAACAGGTAGGTCGAATCGTAGAAACTCTCGACCTCGAAACCCTTGATGGTCAGGTCGCCGATATTGCGGTAGACCCCGATGGTCGGCTGGTTGCACACCTGGCCGATGTTCTTGCCGCTGCTCAGTTGCTCGGGGCAGCCGATCCCCAGGTTCTTCATGATTTCGTCCTTGATCTCATTGCGGAACACGGTGGTGCGGATTTGCACGCTATCGGCATCGCTGAACACATTGGCGAAGCTGGTGATGTTACCGGCGCGCAACGCGGTGATGCGCTCCGGGTCGAGGTCGCGACTGGTGGCCGAGCGGGTGGTGCCCGGCGCCTGGACTTCGTATTGCTCGTCGATCACTGGCGCGCGCCAGGTCTTGCTGTAGTCGGCGAACAGGGCGAATTGCGGGGTGACCGTCCAGAACGCCGACAGCCGTGGCGACCAGCCGGTATAGGTCTTGTCGCCATAATCGTGGCCGACCACCGGGTTGGGGCTGTTATAGATCGGCGCGTCGTTTTTTTGCCCACGGTTGCGCACATGGTCGTAGCGCAGGGACGGGGTCAGGGTGAAGTCGCCCAGGGTGATCGCGTCCTGGATATAGAAGGCGTTGTTGTCGACCTTGCCATGGGGCATGAAGCCCGGCTGGTAATGCCCGTTGTTGTACTTGGGCACCTCGTAGGTCTTGCCCGGCATCCACATGTCCACCTCGCGGGTGTGCTTGCGGATCTGGATGCCCTGGGTCAGGGCATGTTCCAGCGGGCCGGTGTTGAAGCGGCTGGTGTTTTTCAGCGAGAGGATCCTGTCCTCGTAACCCACGGTGATCTTGCGGCCACCGGAGGCGGGCTGGGTGTAGGCGTTCGGGCCGCGCTCGTCGGTCTGGTCGGTCTTGGAATCGGAGTACTTGGCCTCGAAGTCGATCCACGGGTTGTCCAGCGGCGTGTACTGGTACTTGACCTGCCAGGTGGTGTCGACGGTATTGCGCTGGGCCAGGAAGCGCCGGGTGGCGCCATCGTAGCCGTACTTGTCGATATCGCTCTGGGTCGGTGGCGTCGGGTAGCTCTTGGCCGAGAAGGGCGCCCAGATGTCGCTGTTGGAACGCATGTAGCTCAAGCCCAGGCGATGTTCGTCGGTCAGTTGCATGTTCAGCTTGAACAGCTCGCCGTCCAGGTCCTGGGCGGTGTTGGGCAGGCGCTTGGGGTTGATCGGGTAGGCGTTGCGCGGGTCCGGCTGGGCGCTGGCCAGCTTCATGTCGTCGCCGTCGCGTTTGGTCCAGTAGGCCAGGGCATCGAAACGCCGGTCCTCGGTGCGTCCGTACACCGCGCCGGTGTAGGCCTGCTCATGGCTGTTGCTGCTGTAGCCGTACTTGAGCATGGCGCCGCTGTCGCGGCCTTCCTGCAGCAAGTCGGGGGCGTCCTTGGTCTCCATGTGCACGGTGCCGCCGAAACCACCGTTGCCGGTCTCGGGCGAGTGCGGGCCCTTTTCCACTTCGATACGCTTGATCAGTTCCGGCTCGATGAAGATCGAGCCCTGCTGGTAGCGTTCGAAGCCGCTCTTGGTCGCGCCGTCGACGCTCATCGGCACGTCTTCGGCGTCGCCCAGGCCCCAGATGTTGATGGTCTGACCGCCGGGTTTGAGCGAGCCGCCGAGGCTGACGCCGGGCAGGGTGGCAATCAGGCTGGGAATGTTGGTGGCCTGGTGGCGATCGATCTCGGCCTGGTTCAGGGTCGAGCGGCCGACCGTGGCGGAGTCCACTTCCAGGCCGCTGCCGATGACGCTCATGGCCCCCAGCTGCAGCGCCGAACTGCGGGTGCTGCTATTTTCCGCGGGGCGCACCACGTAGGTCTTGTCGACCTTGACCAGGCTGAACTCGCTGCCACCCAGCAATTGCTGGATCGCCGCCTCGGGGCTGAAATCACCCTTCAGCGCCGGGGCCTTCACGTTGCGCAGCAACTCTTCGTCGAACAGCAACTGGATCTTCGCCTGCAGCGCCACCTGGCTCAGCGAGGCCGCCAGCGGTTGGGCGGGCAGGGCAAAGTTGAACGATTCGACTTGAACCTGGGCCTGGGCCTGCAGGCTGAACGCCAGGCAGGTGGCGAGCAGGGTCGGACGCGAACATATGAGCTGCAAGTGATAAGGCGCGCGAAACATGAAATCCCCCGGAGCGGCGACAAAGGCCAGAAAAGGTGTGCGTAAACAACGCAGACCGGAGGAAGACGCGTCAGCAAAATAAAACCTCATATGCGAATGCAAAATATTCGCATATGGGTTTCAGCGTCGGGCTTCGATGCGCACGCGGCCGTCGGCCAGGGCCACGGTTTTCACCGGGATCAGCGCCGGCAGGGCCTTGATCAGGGCGTCCGGGTCCTGCACATCGAGGTTGCCCGAGACCTTGAAGTTGCCCAGCGCGCCATCGGCCAGCAACACCGGCTGGCGGCGATAGAGGTTCAGCTCGTCCACCAGGCTGGCCAGGTCGCGATTGCGAAAGGCCAGGTGGCCGCCGCGCCAGTCGGCGACCTCGGCGACGTTCACCGCCTGTTCCCGCAGGGTGCCGCTGGCGTAGTCATAGATGCCGCGCTGGCGGGCGCCGAGCAGCAGCGAATCGGGCTTCTGCGCATCGGGAACGAACGCCACCTGGCCATGGGCGACGCTGACCACCAGTTGTTTCTCGCCGCGTCGCACATCGAAGCCGGTGCCGACCACCCGCACCCGGGCGTTGCCTGCATGCACCCATAGCGGCCGTTCCTTGTCGGCGGCCACTTCCAGGTACAGCTGGCCCCGGTCCAGATAGAGGTTACGTTGCTGTGCGCTGAAGTCGATGCGCAAACGGGTGTTGGCGTTGACGTACAGGGTGCTGCCATCGGGCAGGTTGAAGCTGCGCATGCCCGTGCTCTGCGCGGCGATCTGTTGCGAATGGATCGCCGGCGGGGCGCCCAGCTCGATAGCCAGCAGCGCGCAGACCAACGCGGCGGCCACCGCCAGGGCCGGGCGCCAGCGCGGCTTTTTGCGCACCGGCAGCGGCGTCGGTCGGTTCAGTGGTTCGAGTTCGGCCAGGTCGGCCCACAAGCGCTCGAACTCGGCGTAGGCCCGGGCATGGGCCGGTTCGCTGGACCAGGTCTTGAACGCGTCGCGGGTGGCCTGGCTGTGATCGTCGCGATTGCGAGTGAACCAGCCGGCCGCCTGGGCATCGATGCTGTCGATCTGCTGCTCGTGCTCATGTTGAGGGTCGCGGGGGCGGGTCATTGCGCTTGCTCCTTGCCGTGTTCCTGTTCCAGGCGCTGCTTGCAATGCAGCAGGGCAAAGGCGATGTGTTTTTCCACCATGCTCAGGGAGATGCCCATGCGTTCGGCGATCTGCGCCTGGCTCAGGCCTTCGAAGCGGTGCAGCATAAGGGCTTCGCGGCGGCGCGGCGAGAGTTCGGCGAGCACCCTCTTCAAGCGCTCCAGGCGTTGCAGGCGCTGGGCCGCGGGCAGTGGCTCGTGGTGTTCGTCGGCCAGCGGCTCGGGTTCTACTGCATGCGGTTCGTGGTGCACCTTGTGCCTGACCTTCTGCCGGCGCCAGTGATCGCGCAGCAGGTTGCGCGCCATCTGGAACAGAAAGGCGCGGGGTTGTTCGACCTTGGCCCGGTCGCGGTAGTCGAGCCATTGGGTGAAGACGTCCTGGGTCATGTCCGCCGCATCGCTGGCGTTGTCCGTGCGTTTACGCAGGTAATGCAGGATGTCTGCATAGAACCCGCGGACGGGGTCCGCCGAGGTGGGGTCGGGCTTGAAGCGAGACATGAAAATCCTTCGCAAGTACTGCCGGGCAGAAAGGTCGCGAATGATATCGAGAATTATTACTATTTGTCTGCATGAGTTTCGCGTCATGAACCGGATGCGATTTTTCCTGTCTGATGCTGCGTGCCTCAGCAACACACCCCAAACGCTGGTAAACCGGCAAAGACAGGCTTTAATCCGAAGTGCATTCGCATCTTTGGACACTCAGGAGCAGGACCATGGCTGGATGGTATGAATTAAGCAAAAGCAGTGACGGGCAGTTCCGCTTCGTTCTCAAGGCTGGCAATGCTGAAACCATTTTGACGAGTGAGTTGTATTCCTCTCGCAGCGCCGCCGAAAACGGCATCGCTTCGGTGCAGACCAACAGTCCCAACGAGGCCCGCTACGCCAAGGAAGTCTCCAAGGACGGCAAACCTTATTTCAACCTCAAGGCCGCGAACCACCAGATCATCGGTAATAGCCAGCGCTATTCGTCCGAGGCGGCGCGCGACGCGGGCATTGCCAGCGTGCAGACCAACGGTCCGAGCACGACCATCAAAGACAAGACCGCCTGACGTTTTGCACTGAAACAAAAAAGCCCGGCAGGACAACCTGCCGGGCTTTTTGTTGGGCGCTGCTTTTGTAGGCGTCAGACAACGCGTGGTGTCTGATGCGCCGCTATCGCGAGCAAGCTTCGCTCCTACAGAAGCGGACGGTAGGAGCCAGGCTTGCCGGCGATGAGGCCCGCAAGCTCGCCCCTACAGCCAGGGCCCGATCAGCGCACTGCGTTCAACATGGCCTGCAACTGATTGCGCCCGGCTTCATTCAGCGGGAACACCGGCAGGCGCGGGTCGCCGACTTGCAATCCGGTCATGTTCAACCCGGCCTTGATGGTGGTCGGCAGACCGCCCTTGAGGATGAAGTCGAGCACCGGCAACTGGCGGTAGAACAATTCGCGCGCGCGCTCCAGGTCGTTGTCCAGCACCGCCTGGTACAGGTCCAGGTTGAGCTGCGGGATCAGGTTCGCCGCGGCGGTGCACCAGCCCTTGGCGCCGGCGGCGAAGGCTTCCAGGGCCAGCGGGTTGCAACCGTTGTAGAACGGCACCTGGCCTTCGCCCAGCAGTTGCAGCTTGTGCATGCGCTGGATGTCGCCGGTGCTCTCCTTGACCATGGTCACGTTTTCCACCGCATGGAAGATCCGCAGGATCAGCTCCACCGACATGTCGGTGCCGCTGGTGGCCGGGTTGTTGTAGAGCATGATCGGCACGCCGACGCTGTCGCCGATGGCCTGGTAGTGGGCGAGGATCTCGGCTTCGCTGAGCTTCCAGTAGGACGTCGGCAGGACCATCACCGCATCGGCGCCCTTGGCCTCGGCAAAGCGCGCGCGGCGCACGGCCTTGGCGGTGGTCAGGTCGGAAACGCTGACGATGGTCGGTACGCGCCTGGCGATGTGGCGGATGCTGAACTCGGCGACCTGGTCCCACTCGGCGTCGCTCAGGTAGGCGCCTTCGCCGGTGCTGCCCAGGGGCGCGATGGCCTGCACGCCGCTGTCGATCAGGCGATCGATGGAACGGCCGAGGGTGTCCAGGTCCAGTTGCTCACCGTTGGCGGTGAACGGGGTGATGGTGTAGCCGATGATGCCGTGAATGTTGGCGTTCGACATGGCGACGCTCCTTTAGCGAATGAGGTGGGTTCAGTTCAGGCAATCGGCGTGTTGCTTGAGGTTCTGCCGAGCGTAGTAGTTGAAGGCGGCGGCGTGACGCTTGGGCTTGGAGATCCAGTCATGGGCCTCGCGGCCGAGCTCCGGCAGGATCGGTTTGATGGTGCCGGCGGCCATGGCTAGCAATTGCAGTTTGGCGGCGCGCTCGATCAGTTGGGCGATCACGCAGGCTTCCTCGATGCTGGCGCCGGTGGACAGCTGGCCGTGGTGCGAGAGCAGGATGGCGCGCTTGTCGCCCAGGGCCGCGGAGATGATCTCGCCTTCTTCGTTACCCACCGGCACGCCCGGCCAGGCCTTGAGAAAGGCGCAGTCGTCATACAGCGGGCACAGGTCCATGTGGGAGATTTCCAGCGGCACTTCGATCATCGACAACGCGGCGACGTGGGTCGGGTGGGTGTGGATGATGCAGTTCACATCGGGGCGGGCGCGGTATACCCAGCTGTGGAAACGGTTGGCCGGGTTGGGCATGCCGTGGCCTTCGAGCACCTCCAGGTCTTCGTTGACCAGCAGCAGGTTGCCCGCGGTGATCTCGTCGAAACCCAGGCCCAGTTGCTGGGTGTAGTAAGTGCCCGGCTGCGGGCCACGGGCGGTGATCTGCCCGGCCAGGCCGGAGTCATGCCCGTTCTCGAACAGGATGCGGCAGGTCAGGGCCAGCTTTTGCCGGTCGGTCCACGTATTATCCGCCAGGGTGTTTTGCATCTGGGTCAGGGCTTGCCTGACCAGTTGCTCTTTGGGTAGTGCTAATGTCTTGGCCATATCGGTGTCCTTTGGTCGTTGCAATGGACGTCGGATTTGCCAGCCCCCGCTGCTCGCAAGGTCGTTGGGTGAAAGCAAATGACACTAAAGAGGCTATATGACACTTTGTGTCATTGGCAAGGACAAATCGTCGCCTCCTTGATGGGTTAACCGTTCTACATGTCTATCCGTTTGAAATTATTGAGAAAAAAACTTGGCGTGACGCTGGAGGCCCTGGCCGAGAAATCCGGCATGACCAAGAGCTACCTGTCGAAAGTCGAGCGCGGCCTGAACACGCCCTCGATCGCCGCGGCGTTGAAACTGGCCAAGGCGTTGAACGTGAACGTCGAGGAGCTGTTCGCCGAAGACAAGGTCAGCCTGGACAGCTACAGCCTGGTGCGCAGCGACGAACGCCAGTCGCTGGCGGCCAACGACCAGGCGCCGGGTTATGCGGTGCTGGCGCATCAGGTCAGCGAGCGCAGCCTGCTGCCGTTCATCATCTACCCGCCCAGGGAGTTCACCGACAAGAGCTTCAAGGAACACCTGGGGGAGGAGTTTCTGTTTGTCCACGAAGGGCAGGTGGAAGTGGATTTCATGAACGAGCGGGTGATCCTCAACCGGGGCGACGCGCTGCACTTCAACGCGCAGAAACCCCACCGCCTGCGCTCGGTGGGCGAGGTGCAGGCGCAGTTGCTGGTGGTGGTGCACAGCGGCGAGGAATAAGGGACACGATGTAGCCGCTGCCGAAGGCTGCGATAAGGCCGAAGGCCTTCAGCGATCTCAACACCGTGCGCGCCCTTCGGGGTCGATCGCAGCCTCGCGGGCTCGGCAGCGGCTACAGAGGTGGCGCTCCGCAGACGCCTGCCCGCGATCTTTCAGCGTTCGACCGGCACCGACAGCGCAGGATCGCCCAGGGCATGGCTCTTCGAATCGAAGAAGCGCAGCGTCACTTCCATCCCTGCGAACAGCTTGGCGTAGCGCCGCTTCTGGTTCTGGATGAAGGCCTTGCTGCGCGGCTGGATCGAGATCGCCAGGGTCCGCACTTTGGACTGGCGGATGGCACTCACCAGGTGGCTGTCCTGGGAGCCGAGGTCGTGGCCGAAGATGCACAGCGCGTCGCTGTGATTCAGCAACTGCTGGTAGCAGAACGACAGGTAGTCGCTGCCGCGAATGGTCTTGAACTTGTCCGCCACCGGGCCCTCGCTGACGAACAGCGGCACATCGTCGAGGGTCTTCAGGGTGTTGTTGATGGCGAAGTTGCCCAGCAGCGTGCCTTCGGTGGAACCCAGCTTGCGCGCGGTGCCGTCCTGGTTGCGCACCAGGTGCAGGCCGCCGTGCAGGTACAGCACGCGGGTCCGTTCACTGGCGGTCTGGCTGATGTCGAAGCTCGGGTCGGCGCCCCGGAACAGGTCGTCAATGCCCTGGGCATTGTGCTGGATCGCCCAGTAGTTGAGCAGGTCGTAGTTGCTGGTGAACACCGTGCGGTAGCGGCGCAGTTCCTGGTTGATCTGCGACAGCGTCGCCGGCTGTACCAGGCGCCATGGAATGTGCACCGCGTGCACGGTATTGATCAGCGCTTCCTTGATTGCGTAGTAGCGATTGCGCGGCGCCGCGGAGCTGACGGCCAGGGCCTTGTTGACCCGGCTGGTGGTCTTCAGCGCGCCCAGCACCTGTTCGAAACTGCGGGTCTGCAGGGCTTCGAACACGCTCAGCTCGGAGGGGCTCAGGGGCTTTTCTTCGACGGTGCGGGCGTTCTCGAACAGCGAATCGTAGGCGAAGTCTTCCCACACCGCGCGGCTGGCGCCGTTGCCGATCAGCAGGCCGGTGATCGGCGTGCTGGCGCGCAAGGCGTTCCAGTCTTCAAGGTCGGCATCAAATTCCTGGAAATCCATCATCGCGGTTCGTCGTCTCAAGGCAGAAGGTGTACAGGGCGCCGACTTTATCACGACCGACCCTTGAGCCAGATCAACAACGCGCGTGACCGATGGGTCGATCCTGTGCGCATTTGCCGGATCGGCACGGCTGATCCAATCCCAGCCTGGAGGACGCGCCATGAGCAGCACTTTTTTCATTCCCGCCGTGAACATCATGGGTATCGACTGCCTCGACGAGGCCATGGTCGCGATTCGCAACTACGGTTTTCGCAAGGCGCTGATTGTCACCGACGCCGGCCTGGCCAAGGCCGGGGTGGCCGGGATGATTGCCGAGAAGCTGGCGATGCAGGACATCGATTCGGTGATCTTCGACGGCGCCAAGCCCAACCCGAGCATCGGCAACGTCGAGAAGGGCCTGGCGCAATTGCAGCAGAGCAACTGCGACTTCGTGGTCTCCCTCGGCGGCGGTTCGCCCCATGACTGCGCCAAGGGCATCGCCCTGTGCGCCACCAATGGCGGGCATATCAGCGACTACGAGGGTGTCGACCGCTCGGCCAAGCCGCAACTGCCGCTGATCGCGATCAACACCACCGCCGGCACCGCCAGTGAAATGACCCGTTTCTGCATCATCACCGACGAGCAGCGCCACGTGAAAATGGCCATCGTCGATCGTAACGTCACGCCACTGCTGTCGGTCAACGACCCGGCGCTGATGGTCGCCATGCCCAAGGGCCTGACCGCCGCCACCGGCATGGACGCGCTGACCCACGCAATCGAAGCCTATGTGTCCACCGCGGCCAACCCGATCACCGATGCCTGCGCGCTGAAAGCCATGACCATGATCAGCCAGAACCTGCGCCAGGCGGTGCACGACGGCAGCGACCTGGTCGCCCGGGAAAGCATGGCCTACGCCCAGTTCCTCGCCGGCATGGCTTTCAACAATGCGTCGCTGGGTTTCGTGCATGCCATGGCGCACCAGCTAGGCGGTTTCTACGATTTGCCCCACGGTGTGTGCAACGCCGTGCTGCTGCCCCATGTGCAGAGTTTCAATGCCATGGTCTGCGCCGGACGCCTGACCGACGTGGCCCACGCCATGGGCGCGGACATTCGTGGCTTCAGCCCGGAGGAGGGCGCGCAGGCGGCCATCAGTGCCATTCGCAGCCTGGCCCGGGATGTCGAGATCCCCAGCGGCTTGCGTGACCTGGGCGCCAAGCTGACGGACATTCCGGTCCTGGCCGCCAACGCCCTGAAAGATGCCTGCGGCCTGACCAACCCACGCCCCGCCGACCAGCGCCAGATCGAAGAGATCTTCCGCAGCGCGTTCTGATACCTACAGATGCTCTACCGCGCGCTCGGGCCCTTGCTGTCCTGGGCGCGCCGCCGCTGGCCCCAATGCACGAGCTATTGGCGATCGTTTTTCCTACCGGCAGGCGGCAAGCGCGGGTATGGAAAATCCGCAGCATCTGCAGGCGTCCCTGACGTACGCGGTAGGGGATCGGGTAAGGACGATTGGGGACCAGGCGAAGTCGCCTGCCTCTGCTTCAGTCAGGGCTTTCTGGATCTCGTCGATTTGCCAGGCTTCGCGGGCCAGATATTCTCTCAGAGCATCCACAGCGAGGAATGACTTGCTGCGGCCTGTCGCCTTGGCCAAGTGAGCCGGGGAATTGGCAACATCATCGGGCAGGCGCAAGGACATGACGGACAGGGTGATCTCGATGTAGTGGTTTGTGATGCAGCACACTACATCGCCACCCGAGGCTTGCCGCCAGAGCCATTCGTCCAGTGCGAGCGCTGCTTTGATTCAAGACGATTCAGGACCTTCCTCTTACAAGGACTTTGCATGCTGACCGGCCTCAACCACCTGACCCTCGCCGTGACCGACCTGAACCGCAGCCTGGGGTTCTACCACGACCTGCTGGGCCTGCGCCTGGACGCCAGCTGGGACAGCGGCGCCTATCTGTCGTTGCCGGGCCTGTGGTTGTGCCTGTCGCTGGACCCGTCGCGCCGCTTGGCCGAAGTGCCGGACTACACCCACTATGCCTTCGGCATCGAGGCCGGGCATTTCCTGGCGTTCGTCCAGCGCCTGCGGGCTGCTGGCGTGCGGGAGTGGCGCGACAACCGCAGCGAAGGCGCCTCGTTCTATTTCCTCGACCCCGACGGCCACCAGCTGGAAGCCCATGTCGGCGATCTGGCCTCGCGTTTGCGCGCCTGTCGGCAGCAGCCCTATGCCGGGATGACGATCTTTACCGACGAATGACCGCTCGCCGCCGCTTCAAGACGGCTGGCTGTCGTTATGGCGACCATTGTGGGGTGGTGCGGGGGCGCGCAAGCCGGCAGAATCCTGCGATCAAAACCGCGCCACCTTCGGCGCTTCGGAGTGTGGCATGACTTCTTCGCTGTTACTGGCCGTTCTCGCCTCGGGCTTTATCTACGGTATTACTCCCGGGCCGGGCGTGCTGGCGGTCTTCGGTATCGGCGCGGCGCGCGGGCGGCGGGCCGGGGCCGGCTTTCTCTGCGGGCATCTGCTGGGCGACGTGATCTGGTGCAGCACCGCGTTGATCGCCATCGTCGGCGCGAAGGAGATCGGCAGCAGTGCCTTCGATGTGCTCGGCGTGCTCAGCGGCCTTTATCTGTTCTGGCTCGGCCTGCGGGCGATCCGCAGCCAGCGCAGCAACGGGCAGGAACCCCAGGGCCCGGCGCGCCAGCCGTTCTGGCACGGCATCCTGTTCGGCCTGACCAACCCCAAGGCGTATCCGGTGGCCGTGGCGACTTTCACCGCGCTGCTGTCCAGTCGTGCCGAGCTGCTCAACTGGTCGATGCTGCCCTGGCTGATCTTCCTCAGTTTCCTCGGCGGCATCGGCGCATACGCTATTCTGATTGGCATCGTCGGTGCGCGGCGGGTGCGGACCCTGTATCAGCGTCACGAACTGGCGATCACCCGGCTTTGCGGCGTGATGTTCATCGGGTTTGCCATCAACGCCTTGCTGCATGCCGTTCCGGGATTGCTGGCGAACAAGGCATAAAGGCTGTCCGCAAGGTTGCGACAGCCACGGACCAGCAGCGGCCCTGCGCCGCTGCCAGAACCAGGGATTGATACTCGGCGCTTTATCTTCACAGGCAGTGTCGTTCCCTGATGGCAACCAACAACTCCGCGCCCCTGGCCAGTTTCATCGACCTTCTGCTGGACGCCGTCTGTGCGGTGGATGTGGAAGGCCGTTTCGTCTTTGTCAGTGCCGCCTGCGAGCGGATTTTCGGTTATACGCCGGACGAACTGGTCGGCCGGCGCATGATCGAGCTGGTGCACCCCGCGGACCGCCTGCGCACGCTGCAGGCCGCCGAGCGGATCATGGCTGGCGAACCCATGCCCAACTTCGAGAACCGTTACCTGCGCAAGGACGGGCAGGTCGCGCATATCCTCTGGTCGGCGCGCTGGTCCGAGGTCGACCAGTTGCGCATCGCCGTGGCCCGCGACATCACCGAGCGCAAGCAGGCCGAGTCGCGGCAGGCGGCGCTGTATGCGATTTCCGAAGCGGCCCATGCCACCGAGGACCTGCTGGCGTTGTTCCGGCGTGTGCACCGGATCATCGGTGAATGGCTGCCGGCGCTGAATTTCTCCGTCGCGCTGTACGACGAGCAATGTCAGGCGCTGAGCTTTCCCTATCACGTCGACGACCGCGAGCGTTGCCCGGAGCAGCCGGGCACGCTGACCGGCAGCCTGTGCGCCGAGGTGATCCGCAGTGGCCAGCCGTTGCTGCTGACTCCCGGCAATTATGGGCCGCTGTCACCGCTGTCGGATGCCGCCGACCCGTACTCACCCTGCTGGCTCGGTGTGCCACTCAATTCGCAGAAAGGCACCATCGGTGCGCTGATCGTCAAGAGCGCGCCGGGCGACGAGCGATACACCGAGCAGGACAAGGAACTGCTGCAATACGTCTGCGCCCAGCTTGCCACCGCCATCGAGCGCAAGCAGCTGCATGCGCGCCTGCAGTACATGGCCCAGTACGACCAGCTGACCCAGTTGCCCAACCGCGAATTGCTCCGCGAGCGCCTGCGCAGTGCCCTGGCCCGTGCCCGTCGCGAGTCCGGGCGCATGGCCTTGCTCTACGTCGACCTGGACCGGTTCAAGCAGGTCAACGACACACTTGGCCACGCCGTCGGCGACATGCTGTTGCAGGCGGTGGCCAACCGGCTCAAGGCCTGCGTGCGCGAGAGCGACACCGTGGCGCGGATCGGTGGCGATGAGTTCGTGGTGCTGCTCGGCTGTATCCAGCATGCGGAAGATGCCGGCATCGTCGCCGGAAAGATTCGCCGAGCGCTCGACGAGCCGCTGCGCCTGGATGGCCATCAACTGAGCATTCTGCCGAGCATCGGTATCGGCCTGTTCCCCGAACACGGCCATGACGAAAAGCAGCTGTTCAAGCACGCCGACGAGGCGATGTACGCGGCCAAGCGCGCCCAGCGGAGCCCGTCCCGGGCCTGAAAGAAACGGCCGATCAGGGCGTTTTTTTGCCAACCGTTCGTCGTGGCCGATGCAACTTTTTCAAACCTTCGGTGGCCTGAAAACTCTCATTCTGTGCAGGCGCCGTGCGCCGTCAACTGATCAAAGGAGGCCGATACCATGAGCTTCATGGCCACCCATCTGTCCCGCACCTGCCTCGCGCTGCTGCTCGGCCTGAGCGCCAGCGCGGCATTCGCCCAGTCCCCCGCGGAGTTTATCGATGAGGCTTCGGCCAAGGGCATGGCAGACATCGAGGCCAGTCGCCTGGCCCACCAGAAGACATCTTCCAAGGCGGTCAAGGACTACACCATCGTGGTCATCAACGACCGCACCACCGCCAACCAGCACCTGGCGAAAATCGCCAGGAAACTCGACCTGCCCGTAGCGCCCCGGGAAGAAGTGATCAGCAAGGCCAAGGCGCTGATCCCCGAAGTGCCGGAAGGCGAAGCCTTCGATGCCGCCTATGCCGAGAGCCAGGTCAAGGCCACCGAAGAAGCCATCGAACAGATCCAGCAACAGGCCCAAATCACCGAGGTCCCCGAACTCAAGGCCTTCGCCGAAGAGACCCTGCCGAAACTGCGCAATCACCTGCAAATGGCCAAGGCCCTCAAGGCTGGCCGGCCCCTGGATCAGTTGGATGGTTGAGCGGCGGTGTTCCGCCTCAGGTATTGACCAGCCAGCGAGCCTGGCGACTGCCGCGCCAGTTGAAGCTGCTCAGTGCCAGCAAGAGTAAGAGTATCGAGTAGATGGCGTAGGTCCCGAGCCTGTCGTAGGCCCAGCCCGCCAACAGGATGCCCACGAGCCCGGCAAAGCGGCTGATGAAGTCTATCGAGCCATACCAGCTACCAATGATTTCCTTGGGCACGGTGAGCTGGATGGCACTGGCCGTGGTACGGAAATACAGCGTGGTACCGAACTGGAATACGAACATGCCGGTGCCCGCGAGCCAGATATCGCCGCGCAGGCATAACGTGATGCAGACCCCCGAGATCATGATCAGGTGCGACAGCAATATCGTGCTCGGCACCCGGGAGGCCTGGCCACTGGCGCGCAAGGCGAGTCCGCCGGCTATGGCACCTGCCGCTCCAACGGAGAACAGGTAGCCGGTCTGCACTTCGGAAAACCCATGAAAGCCCCGAAGCAGGGGGACCCACAGGAGCGCCAGCACGCTGACCACCAGCAGGCAGGTGGCATAAGAGGCGAGGAAATACCGCCACCGTGGAGCGCGCAATAGATCGATGGTGGCTCTCGAAGCGCCGGTGACACTTTCCTGGAAACGTTGGACAAACGAGGTGCTGGCAATATCGAGGGGCGTGGTTTGCCTATTCAAGGTACTCAGGCTGATCGTCAAGGCGAGCGCGGCCAGCATGAAGGCAATGGAGGCCAGCAGTGAGATCGACAAGCCGACGTTGAAAATGACCAGGGCCCCGATGACCGGCCCCAGGGTCCTGGCGACGCCATTGAAGGTGGCGAGCAGGCCGTTGATTCTGGGGATGTCGCCAGCAGTGAAAAGGAACGGGATCAAGGCAAACAGGATCAGCCGTGAATACTGATGGATCAGGTCGACAAAGAAGGCAAAAAACCACACCCATTCCACGGAGCGGTCGTAGACCCGAAGGACAAGAACGGCCAGGGCAAACACCGCGATGTTTACCAGTTGCGTGGCAATGAACAGTTTCCATTTGTTGAAACGATCGATAAAACCCGCGCCTAGCAAGGTCACCAGTATTTCAGCGCTATAGCCGATGGCGTAGGTGGTGGTAACGGCCAGCGTCGTTCCGCTGATGGAGTAGGCAAGGTTGGCGAATACCAGGTCGTAGATGGCTTCGGAAAGTATGAGTAATACCCCCAAGGCCACAAAGGACCAGACTGACCGCGCCGTTGAATTGAAAGAGGTGTGCACAGAAATTTAATCCGTTAAATTTTTTATATGCCCGGTATCACGCAGCCTGGGCTTTGATATTGGCAGGCAAGAACGATTGGAGTTCTTCTATGCTGTTGAACGCCTGTTTGGCCGTAAGGCTATCCAGCGCAACAATTTCCATGGCTTGTATCTTGCCCAGGAGTGTACGCAGTGCTCCAGGTTATAGATCTGAATGTTTCAGATTTAGCATATGTTCTTTTGTTAAGTGCTTAGATCGAACCAAAGTCCAGCAACAGGCCGAAATCACCGAGGTACCGGAACTCAAGGCCTTCGCCGAAGAGACCCTGCCGAAACTGCGCAATCACCTGCAAATGGCCAAGGCCCTCAAGGCTGGCCGGCCCCTGGATCAGTTGGATGGCTGAGTGCCGTCCCACCATCGATGCGCCTTCGGGCCTAACCTGAAGGCGCACCGCGTCCGGTGTCGCTGTCTCTCCCTGGCATTTTCAGCATCGATTCAACTCGGCTTCTGCTGTTGCTCCGGCGGTAGTTCATCCAGCTTCAAGGGCTCGCCTTCGCCGATTTCCTTGTATTCCTGGCGCAGCTTCTCCAACTGCTTGAGATCCAGCCCATCCAGGCTCAGCAACGCATTGTGCGCATCCTTGGTGGCGCGCAGCAGTTCGTCGATCTTCAAGTGCAGGATGTCGTTGTCGCGGTTCTGGGTGTTCTGGATCAGGAACACCATCAGGAAGGTGATGATGGTGGTAGAGGTATTGATGACCAGCTGCCAGGTATCGTTAAAACCAAAGATCGGCCCGCTCATGCCCCAGATCGCAATCAATGCCAGCGCAATCAGAAAAGTCCCCGGACTGCCGGCCCACAGCGACAGCTTCTGCGAGAATTTGGCGAATTTCATTGGCGTTTCCCCTGTGCGGCGGCATCTGAAATTCAGACAGCGGCGGTAGAGGGAAAATTCTTTTTATGATTGGCCCTCTGGCTGCAGTCAGGGGCTGCATCCGTTCGGTCGCCTGGGATCCTCTCCCGGCGTTCTTTCCAGGATGGGAGGAATCTTTCTTTGTGGCGGTTTGTGTCTAGTATCAATGGCAGTCAATTTGCCACCACGCTCATACATGGATCGGAACAGGTAAGAGGCCACTCATGGAATTTTTCGAGAAGTTAACCAGTCTTGCTGCCAAGGTACGTCTGCAGGGAGCCGCCATTCAGACGGAGGAAGCGACAAAAAATGCTTTTGTCATGCCCTTCATCAGCACGGTGTTGGGCTATGACGTATTCGATCCGACGGAGGTGACGCCAGAGTTTGTCTGCGATATAGGAACCAAGAAGGGCGAGAAGATCGATTACGCGATCATAAAGGAAGGGGAGGTCCAGATCCTCATCGAGTGCAAGAAGATCGGCGAGCCGTTGCATATCAATCATGCGTCGCAATTGTTTCGTTACTTCCATGTCACCAGCGCGCGGATTTCCATCCTTACCAATGGCCAGGTCTATAAGTTTTTCACCGACCTGGATGCTCCCAACAAAATGGATGAGAAACCCTTCCTTGAACTGGATCTGCTCGATATCGACGAGTATTCGGTACCAGAACTGACCAAACTGACCAAGTCGTCTTTTGATGTGGAGTCGATTATCAGCGCGGCAGGTGAGCTGAAGTACGTTAGCCAGATCAAAAAAGTCATCGCTTCTCAAGTTAGTAAGCCAGACGATGACTTCGTCAAAGTCTTTGCATCGCGGGTATACGACGGAGTGATTACCCAAAAAGTCCGTGAGCAGTTTTATGAGCTGACTCGAAAAGCGGTGGGACAATTTCTCAATGATCAAATCAATGATCGTCTCAAGTCTGCAATGAGTGGTGCTATCCAGCCGTCTCTTGCGGTTGCCTCCGCTTCCGGAGCGGGGAGTGCCGATAACGATGACGCGGAGACAGCGGACGATAAGGTGCTGACGACGTTGGAGGAGCTTGAGGGCTATCACATCGTACGTGCGGTGGTTCGCTCCGTGGTCGATGCCAAGAGAATCGTTCAGCGGGACACTCAGAGTTACTTCGGTATCTTGCTCGACGACAACAACCGAAAACCGATTTGCCGCCTGCATTTCAACCGTTCACAAAAGTACATCGGGATTTTTGACGAGGAAAAGAATGAGACCCGTCATCCGATCAGCTCTGTCGATGAAATCTACGAGTATTCCGATCACCTGAAAAAAACCGTTGGGTATTACGACTAGGAATCTGCATTGGGTACGAGTTAAAAAAAACGGCGGGCTACGCCGGTTTTTTTTGCCTGACTCACTCCCCGCCTTCGCTTGTCGAGAGCGGTATGAACGGGGTAGCGGACTGGCTTCAGGGACCGCTGATTTCGCGCTGGAACGCCGCTTGTGCCCGGGCGCAGGTGAGGATGCGGTAGCGCGTGCTGCGTGAGACGGTTCGGTCACGAAAGCGCTGGTACACCGGCTGGAAGACGGTGCGATCCAGGTTGGGGTGCTCCGCGTGCAGGTAGGCCTCGCAAAGCCGGTCGTAATCCTGCTGCGCGATGAAGCGCCGGAACCAGAAGCGGTAGAAGTAACCCAGCAGGAAACCCAGGCTGAAGTCGCGGTCGAGTACCGAGTGGGCGCAGCACTCGAAGTCGATCAGGCGCAGGCGGCCATCGGCGGCGACCAGAATGTTTTTCGGGTGGGGGTCCATGTGTACGAAGTCGTCGTCGAGCATCTGGCCGAACAGCCGGAAGATCGCCGACAACAGGGTTTCAGCCTGCTCGGGATGGGCCAGCAGGCGGTCGTCGACGCTGCAATGATCCGCCCAGAAACCCACCAGCAAGTACTCTTCGCGCAGGAACGGAAAACGCCCCTTGTAGCCAAACGCCGAGATCTGGGGCGAGAGGGCGGATTTGCCCGACACCACCGACAGGTTGATGAATTCATTGGTCAGGTCGTGCAGACCGAAGCTGCGCTTGAGCCCGAGGAAGTTCTGCAGCTGCTTTTTCCAGTGAGTCAGGCGGTTGCGCTTGAGTACCCATTGGCGTTCGCCTTCGAGCAGGAACACGCCCCGGGTGTCTTCCGGAATATCCAGCGTGGGATATTGCTCGGGCTTGGCCAGAAAACGCCGTAGCAGCGGGTCCAGTTCGTGCCGATGGGCTGGATCGAAATGGAAGGTCACGCCATCGATCTGCTGCCGATGCAGCGTTCGGGTGAAGCTCCTGAGGTGAAGCATGTAGGGTTCCTGGCCTGGGATTACGAACGAGGGGGCGCTGTGAGCCTGCGCTGAAACGCGAGCCGAAAGGGCGCGCATCATAATTCATCGCAGGTCCTGGCGTTCACGAAATTCATCCGGGTTCTGCGGCCTTGTGTGCCCTGGCGATGGGAACAACCATGCAACGATTTGCCCGGGCGCAGACTGTTCTGGCCGAGGCTGAGTCGAGCCGGCTCGTGGAGTGCTTCAGTGCGCGGCGTTCTGCCGGAACTGCCGTGGGCTGACGCCGGTCAGCGCCTTGAACTGGCGGCTGAAGGCGCTGTGGTCGGTGTAGCCGCATTGCAGGGCGACGTCGGTGATCGGCAGTTCGCCGAGCAGCAGGCGCGAGGCGTGTTCCAGGCGCACCTTATGGATCATCTGCCGTGGGGTGAGGTGGAAGATGCGTTTGCAGTAGCGCTCCAGCTGGGCGATGGACAGGTCGGCGATATGGGTCAGGTCGTCGAGGCGGATCGCTTCGTTGTAGTGCTCGCGGATATGCCGGTCCACCGCGGCCAGGCGTTGGTAGGCCGGGTGCGCGTCGCGGGCGGCCTGCAGGTCGAGGGAGATGCCGGCCATGCCGATGATCCGCCCGTCGCGCCCGTGCAGCGGCAGCTTGTGGGTCAGGCACCAGCCGGGTTCGCGGCTGCCGTACAGGTGCAGTTCCAGCTGGCCCTTGATGGTGACGCCCTGGCGCAGCACGCGCTGGTCCTGCTCGGTATAGACCGGGCCGAGCACGGCGGGAAACACCTCGGCCGAGGTCTTGCCCAGCAGCGGCGCGACGTTCTTGAAGCCGCAGCGCTGGGCCAGGGTCAGGTTGGCGGTGAGGTAGCGGGCTTGCAGGTCCTTGATGAAAAACACCGCGTTGGGCAGGGTGTCGAGCAGCGGGATCACCAGGGCCATGCTGCCCAGCAGGCTGTGAATATCCTCGGGCGCCTGGCTGGCGATGGCTTCGGGCAGGCGGTGCAGCTGAGCGGTATCGATCATCAAGGGCTGCTCTTGTTGTGGGGCGGGGCGCGCCCCGCGACTTTGGGTCTACTGGCTCATCCTTGAATTGCGCGGCGCCGTTGGCGGGCGGCCCGCGGCAACGGTCTGCGCCTCACTTCACGCCGGGCGTCGACGATTCCATCAGCAGCGTCTCGATCTGCGCCGGCACCAGGGGCGCTCGTGGCGTCGGCGCGGTCCAGCCGAACAGGGCCTGTGCCGCCGTGGCGCAGACTCGCCCCTGGCAGGCGCCCATGCCGCAGCGACTGTGCAGTTTGGCCTCGCTCCAGCCCGCTTCGCCAGCCACGGCGGAGTAGGGCACATCCTCGCAGCGGCACAGCAGCGTATCAGCTCGCGCCAGTCGCAGAAGCGCCGGTTGCAGGGCGAAGGTTTCCCGCACTCGCTCGGCGAAAGCCTGCCAATGGGCCCGACGCTGGATCAGCGCGATGGCCTCCCGGGTCTGCCCGCTGGCGGCCAGCCCGGCGATCTCGCCTTCGACCCTCGCCAGTTCGCTGCCGCCGACCCCGGTGCATTCGCCGGCCGCGTAGACCTGGGCGAGGCTGGTGGCCTGGTAGCGATCCACGGCAATGGCGTTGGCTTGCAGCTGGCAGCCGAGATGGCTGGCCAGGGTGGTGTTGGGCACCAACCCGAAACCGCAGGCGAGACGTTCGCAGGGTATTTCCCGAACCTGCTCGCCCTGCTGGATACGCACCGCTTGCAGGCGGTCTTCGCCCAGGGCTTCGAGCACATGGGCGTTGTAGCGATAGGCCGTGGTGGCCAGCCCGGCGGCCTGGCCGAGCTTGGCCGGCCAGCGCCAGAGCCCGGCGGCGAATGTCGCCAGTGCGGCCAGCGGGGCCTGCTCCAGGACCGCCTGCACCCGGGCGCCGGCCTGGCGGGCGGTGGCGGCGCTGGCCAGCAGCAACGGCCCGCTGCCGGCGATGACCACGCGCTCGCCGGCCAGCGTCAGGCCGTTTTTCAGCAGGGCTTGCAAGGCCCCGGCACCCGTCACTCCGGGCAAGGTCCAGCCGGGGAAGGGCAGCAGCAGTTCGCGGGCGCCGCAGCACAGGATCAGGCTTTGATAGCGGACCAGCAAAGCCTGCTCGGCATTTTCCAGCAGCAGGGCATTGGCGCCGGCGCCGGCCACCACCCGGGTGCCCGGCAGGTAACGCAACCGAGGATGCTCCAGCACCTGCAAGGCGTCGCGGGCGATGCCGGCGAGCGTGACGCCCGGCCCGTTGCGCCAGATCTGGCCGCCGGGGCGCGGGTTGTCGTCGAGCAGGACGATGGAGAGATCGCTGCGACTCGCCGCCCGGGCCGCCGCGAGGCCGGCCGGGCCACTGCCGACGATAAGGATGTCGCAGCTCAGGCGCTGTTGATTCATGGCGTGCGCTCCACGTGCATGCCTTCGCGGCACAGGGTCTGGCAGGCCAGTTGGCGCCGGCCGTCGATGGTCATGCGGCATTCCTGGCAGATGCCCATGCCGCAGAAGGGCGCCCGGGGCTGGCCGCTGCAGGAGGTTCGGGTACGTGGGTCGCCGCTGGCGGCGACGGCAGCGACGACGCTCAGGCCATCGCGCACGGTCAGCGCCTGACGGTCCAGGTAAATGATCATGGGGCGGTTCCAGTCAGGGAGGCGTTCAGCTCGGCGAAGCGTGCGGGGCGATAGGCCTGGGCGTCGATATCCGGCCGTTCGCCGAGCAGCAGTTGGGTCAGCAGCCGGCCGCTGCCGGGGGCGGTGGTGACGCCCAGGCCTTCATGCCCGACCGCCAGCCACAGGCCTGTGTGGCGTGGGTGTTGGCCAAGGATCGGCAGGCCGTCCGGGGTGGCGGCGCGAAAGCCGGTCCAGGCGCGGATGCCGTTCAATTGCGCGAGCCCCGGCAGATAGGCCACGGCCCGTTGCAGCATTGGGGTCAGTACTTCGGGCTCGATGGCCGGGTCGAGGCTGTCGAACTGCCGGGACGAGCCGATCAGCAATTGCCCGGTCGGCCGTGGCTGCACATTGAACGCCACCGAGGTGCCGTTGCTGGCGTGGGCGCTGGCGGCGTAGCCCAGTTCCACCAGTTGGTGGGACACCTGCCGGGGGGAACGATCGGTGATCAGCAGATGGCCTTTCTTCGGCCGCAGCGGCAACTCCGGCAGCAGGTTCTTCGCCGCCAGACCGTTGGCCAACACCACGTACTCGGCACGCAGCACGCGGCCGTCATCCAGCTCCACACGGTGGTCGGCGATGGCGCTGACCGTGGCCCGCTCGCAGCTGATCCCCGGCGTGTTGTGCAACAGCCAATGGGCGGTGGCCGGGGCGTAGAGAATGCCGTCGCCGGGGATTTTCAAGGCGCCGCCAAGCCCTTTGCGCAACAGGGGCTCGAGTGCAGCCAGGGTCGCGCTGTCGAGCAATTCGCCCGCCACGCCGTGCTGGGTCAGGTTGATTTGCTTGGCCCGGGCCAGGTCCATTTCCGCAGCGTCCGCGGCCAGCCACAGGGTGCCGCAATTGCGGTAGGCGCAGGTGGCCGGCAGCTGCGCGCGCAGCTGGTTCCACAGGCCGATGGAGTAGTGACTCAGCGCCAGTTCGGCACGGTTGTCGTCCATCGCCACCAGGTGGCCCATGCCCGCGCCGGTGGCACCGCCGCTGGCGTTGTCGAGCACCCGTACCCGCAGGCCGCGGCGGGCCATTTCATGGGCGCAGGCGGCCCCGACTATGCCGCCGCCAATCACCAGGACGTCGGCTTCGGCCGGCTGGCTCACGAGACGATGCCCCAGCCGAAAGGATCGCTGTCTTCGATCAGCAAGGTGGCTTCGGCGCTGATATGGGCGGTGCCGCGAAGGGTCGGGATGACCTGCTCGCCCGCCTGTTCGTAGTGGGCGCTGAACTGGCTGCCGATCACGCTGGCCTGGCGCCAGGTCGCCCCGGGCGCGAGTTTGCCGTCGGCGGCCAGGCAGGCCAGCTTGGCGCTGGTGCCGGTGCCGCAGGGGGAGCGGTCGTAGGCCTTGCCGGGGCACAGCACGAAGTTGCGGCTGTCGGCCTGCGGGTCGTCGGCGAACAGCTCGATATGGTCGATCACACCATCGTTGGCGCCGCTGATGCCGGCGGTCTCCAGGGCTTCGCGCACGGCCCAGGTGTAGTGGGTCAGGGCTTCGACGTTATCCAGGGCGATGCGCTGGCCATGCTCGCTGATCAGGAAGAACCAGTTGCCGCCCCAGGCGATATCGCCACGGACTTTGCCGTGGCCGGGCAGTTGCAGTTCGACGCCGCTGCGGTATCGGTAGGCCGGCACGTTGCGCACGCTGACCGAGAGGTCGTCGTGCAGGGTGGCGCTGACGGTGCCCACCGGGGTTTCGATGCGGTGCACGCCCGGTTCGATGCGCCCCAGGTGATACAGCGAACGCACCAGGCCGATGGTGCCGTGGCCGCACATGCCCAGGTAGCCGCTGTTGTTGAAGAAGATCACCCCGGCACAGGCATCCGCCGCCTGGGGGGCGCACAGCAGGGCCCCCACCAGCACGTCGCTGCCCCGCGGTTCCAGCACGCAAGCCGTGCGCCAGCGATCGTGGCGTTCTTGCAGGATCGCCAGCCGTTCGGCCATCGAGCCGTTGCCCAGGTCGGGAAAGCCGTCGACAACCAGGCGAGTCGGCTCGCCCCCCGTATGTGAATCGATGACGGTTATTTTTTTCATGGCAGCACCTGACGGAAAAGGCCTACAGAGTGGCTCGGGAAAGGGCTGCATCGCTTGTGGGTTTTCTCTGCGGCGGATGACGAAATCGGCACAGTGATGAAGCTCGCCCATCCTGTAGCCGCTGCCGAGGTACGAGGCTGCGATCGGGTTGGGCGGCATTCCGACGAAGCGGCCGCCAGTCTTGTGTCCTCGGTCTCTCTGACAAACCGAATTGCCGGGTTTACGACTGCTGCGCAGCCGATCGCAGCCTCGTACCTCGGCAGCGGCTACAGGTGTGCGGTGCGGCTGCTGGTGCAGGGGATTTCAGGCGGGTCGAAGGAGGGTAGTGCGAAGGCGTAATGGGCGGAAAAGGTCGGTGGACGGTTGGGCAAATGTGCCGATTTCGTCTTGCTTGAGCGGGAAAAACCTCAAGCTGCGAGGCGGCGAAAGGCGGAATCTGTTTTTCGTTTCCAACGCCTGTCGGCCCCGACCGACTCACCCCATAAGGACAAGACCATGAGCCGTAAAGCCATCCACTGGAGCGGTGTGTTCCCTGCCGTCAGCACCCAGTTCAACCCCGACTTTTCCCTGGACCTGGACGCCACCCACAGCGTCATGCGCAACCTGGTGGCCGACGGTGTGTCGGGCCTGGTGGTGTGCGGCACCGTGGGCGAAAACACCTCGCTGAGCACCACGGAAAAACTCTCGGTGATCGAGGTCGCCAAGGACGCCGCCGGCGGCCGCGTACCGGTGATCGCCGGGATCGCCGAGTTCACCACCGAGTTCGCCCGCAACACGGTGCGCGAAGCGGCCAAGGTCGGGGTCGACGGGGTGATGGTCATGCCGGCCCTGGTGTATTCGGCCAAGTCCCATGAAACCGCCGCGCACTTTCGCGCCATCGCCACCGGCACCGACTTGCCGGTGATGGTCTACAACAACCCGCCGATCTACAAAAACGACGTCACCCCGGACGTGCTGATCGCCCTGCAGGACTGCGAAAACATCGTCTGCTTCAAGGACTCCTCCGGCGACACCCGGCGCTTCATCGACCTGCGCAATGCCGTGGGCGATCGCTTCGTGCTGTTCGCCGGCCTGGATGACGTGGTGGTGGAAAGCATCGCCGTCGGCGCCGAAGGCTGGGTCTCCGGGATGTCCAACGCCTTCCCGAAAGAGGGCGAAACCCTGTTCCGCCTGGCCAGGGAAAAGCGCTTCGAGGAAGCCCTGGCGCTGTACCGCTGGTTCATGCCGTTGCTGCACCTGGATGCGCGTCCGGACCTGGTGCAGTGCATCAAACTCTGCGAGGAACTGGTCGGTCGCGGCTCCTCGATCACCCGCCCACCGCGCCTGGCCCTGCAGGGCGAGACCCTGGCCGAGGTCAAGGCGATAGTCGCCAAGGCCCTGGCCGAGCGTCCGCAGTTGCCGGACGTCGGTCTGTAAAAGCCAGCCGACAGGACGCCCCCGCGCAGCGGCTCGCGGGGCGGCCTGGTCCACGAGAAGAACCATCAGGCACTCGCGCAGTGCCGTGTTTCACCACGTCGGTATCCCATCCACGGGAGGCCGGCGCGACATTCGATCTGCCTACTCCAATAACTCAATAAGAAGGCGCGCCTATGTCAGGCCAAGGCAAATTCAAGAAACAGCTCTCTCTGGTTGACCTCACCTTCATCGGCCTGGGGGCGATCTTCGGTTCCGGCTGGTTGTTCGCCGCCAGCCATGTCTCGGCCATCGCCGGGCCGGCGGGAATCTTCTCCTGGCTGCTCGGCGGTTTCGCCGTCCTGCTGCTGGGCATCGTCTATTGCGAACTGGGCGCGGCCCTGCCGCGAGCGGGCGGGGTGGTGCGTTATCCGGTGTTCTCCCATGGGCCGCTGCTGGGCTACCTGATGGGCTTTATCACCCTGATCGCGTTTTCCAGCCTGGTGGCCATTGAAGTGGTGGCGGCGCGGCAATACGCGGCGGCCTGGTTTCCGGGGCTGACCCATGCCGGCACCAGCAACCCGACCATCATCGGCTGGCTGGTGCAGTTCGCCCTGTTGTGCCTGTTCTTCTGGCTCAACTACTCCAGCGTCAAGACCTTCGCCAAATCCAACAATTTCATCAGCCTGTTCAAGTTCGTCGTGCCGCTGCTGGTCATCGGCGTGCTGTTCACCTTCTTCAAAGCGGAGAATTTCCACGTCCAGGGCTTTGCTCCCTTTGGGCTGTCCGGCATCGAAATGGCGGTCTCAGCCGGCGGCATCATCTTCGCCTACCTGGGGCTGACGCCGATCATTTCGGTGGCCAGCGAAGTGCGCAATCCACAGCGCACCATTCCCATCGCGCTGATCCTTTCGGTCCTGCTCTCGACCCTGATCTACGGCCTGCTGCAACTGGCGTTCCTCGGCAGCATTCCCACCGACATGCTGGCCAACGGCTGGAGCAGTATCAGCAAGCAATTCTCCCTGCCGTACCGCGACATCGCCCTGACCCTGGGTGTTGGCTGGCTGGCCTACCTGGTGGTGGCCGACGCGGTGATTTCTCCCAGCGGCTGCGGCAACATCTACATGAACGCCACGCCACGGGTGGTGTACGGCTGGGCGAAGACCGGGACCTTCTTCAAGATCTTCACCCGCATCGACGAGCAGTCCGGCATCCCGCGCCCGGCGCTGTGGCTGACCTTCGGCCTGTCGGTGTTCTGGACCTTGCCGTTCCCGTCCTGGGAAGCGCTGATCAATGTGGTGTCGGCGGCCCTGGTGCTGAGTTACGCGATTGCCCCGATCAGTGTGGCGGCGCTGCGCAAGAGTGCGCCGGACCTGCCGCGGCCGTTCCGGGTCAGCGGCTTCGGCCTGTTGGGACCGGTGTCCTTCGTCATCGCCGCGCTGATCGTCTACTGGTCCGGCTGGAGCACGGTGTCCTGGCTGCTGGGCCTGCAGATCCTGATGTTCGTCATCTACCTGGGCTGCAGGCGCCTGGTACCCACCGACCACCTGAGCCTGACCGAACAGGTGCGTTCGTCCCTATGGCTGATCGCCTTTTACGCCCTGACCATGGTCATTTCCTACCTGGGCAGCTTCGGCGGGATCGGCGTGCTCACTCACCCCTACGACACCCTGGTCGTCACCCTCATGGCCCTGTGCATTTACTACTGGGGGGCCAATACCGGGGTGCCAGGCAGCAAGCTGCTGCTGGAAGGGGCAGACGAATGAGCACGGCCCAGGCATCCATTCAGCTCACGCCATTTATTCAGAGAGGTAACCCATGCCTGTAACAGGACAACTGCTGATCGGCCAAACCCGCGTGCGGGGTGGCCACGGCGAAGTGCATGCGCTGGCTGCCGCCACCGGCGAGATCCTGGCGCCGGGTTTTGGCGGCGCCGGCCCGAACGACCTGGAGCGCGCCTGTGCCCTGGCCGAAGCGGCATTCGACCGCTACCGGGAAACCAGCCTGGAGCAACGGGCGGCGTTCCTGGAGAGCATCGCCGGCAACATCCTCGCCCTCGGTGATGAGCTGATCGAGCGCTGCATGAGCGAAACCGGCCTGCCCCGTGCCCGCCTGGAAGGCGAGCGCGGGCGCACCCTAGGCCAGCTGCGTTTGTTCGCGGCGGTGGTGCGCGACGGCAGCTTCCTGGCGGCGCGCATCGACCCGGCCCAGCCGGAGCGCCAACCCTTGCCCAAGGTGGATCTGCGCCTGCGCCAGATCGCCATCGGGCCGGTGGCGGTGTTCGGCGCCTCGAACTTTCCCCTGGCGTTTTCCGTGGCCGGCGGCGACACCGCCTCGGCACTGGCCGCCGGTTGCCCGGTGGTGGTCAAGGCGCATTCGGCGCACCCTGGCACCTCGGAACTGGTAGGCCAGGCGATCCAGCAGGCAGTGCACAGCCACGGGTTGCCGGAAGGGGTGTTCTCGCTGCTGTTCGATGCCGGCCGCAGCATCGGCCAGGGGCTGGTGGCGGACAGTCGGATCAAGGCCGTGGGCTTTACCGGTTCGCGCAGCGGCGGCGTGGCGCTGATGAAGATCGCCGCGGCCCGCGAGGAACCGATCCCGGTCTATGCCGAGATGAGTTCGATCAACCCGGTGCTGCTGTTGGCCAATGCGCTGGCCGAGCGCGGCGAAGCCATCGCCCAGGCCTTTGTCGGCTCCCTGACCCTGGGCGCCGGGCAGTTCTGCACCAACCCGGGTTTGCTCCTCGCGGTCGACAGCCCGGCGTTGCGCGCATTCGAAGCCGCGGCGGTAGCCGCGCTCAAGGTGGCGTCGGCGCAGACCATGTTGACGCCAGGCATCCACGCCAGCTACTGCCAGGGCGTCGAGCGGCTGCTGCGGCATACCGAGGTGGAGTCCTTGGGGCAGGGCGCCGATGGCCAGCGCTATCAGGCCCGTGCCGCGCTGTTCGCCACATCGGCCGAGGCCTTTATGGCCCGCGCTGCACTGCGCGAGGAGGTCTTCGGCCCGGCCTCGTTGATCGTGCGTTGCAGCGATGTCGCGCAGATGAAAGCGCTGCTGGCGAGCCTGGAAGGTCAGTTGACCATCGCCCTGCACCTGAGTGACGACGACCATCCGCAAGCCCGGGAACTGCTGCCGTTGCTGGAGCGCAAGGCTGGCCGCCTGCTGGTCAACGGTTTTGGCACCGGGGTCGAAGTCGGCCATGCCATGGTCCATGGCGGGCCGTTCCCCGCCACCTCGGATACGCGCACCACTTCGGTGGGCAGCCTGGCGATCCAGCGTTTCCTGCGCCCGGTGTCGTACCAGGACTTGCCGCCAGCACTGCTGCCGCAGGCTTTGCGCAACGACAACCCCTGGCAGGTTCCACAGCGTCTCAACGGCGAGCGCCCGTTGTAGCCACTGCTGCAGGCTGCGGTCAGGCCGCAGGCCTGCAGCGTTCTCACCCTCAACCCCATAGGGCCGGGTTTCCCGGCCCCCACGGTTTTTATCGGAGCACAAGCCCCATGTCCGATCTCGTCACTCTTTCCCTCGCCGAAGTCCATGAGCTGTCCCTCAAGGTGCTGACCCGCCACGGCCTGTCCAATGCCCACGCCCGGGCCATTGCCGAGGTCATCACCCAGGGGCAGCGCGACGAGTGCCACTCCCACGGGGTGTACCGCCTGCTGGGTTGTGTGCGCTCCGTGCGCGAGGGCAAGGTCGACCCGCTGGCCGAGCCGAGCCTGCGGCCTATCTCCGCGGGCGTGCTGGAGGTGGATGCGCACTATGGTTATTCCTTGCTGGCGTTCCAGACCGGCTTGCCATTGCTGGCGGAAAAGGCCCGCAGCCAGGGGCTGGCGGCCATGGCGATCAAACGGTGCTTCCACTTCTCCGCTCTGTGGCCGGAGGTCGAGGCCATCGCCGCCGAGGGGCTGGTGGGCATCGCCATGAACCCCAGCCACAGCTGGGTGGCGCCGGCCGGCGGCAGCAAACCGGTGTTTGGCACCAACCCCCTGGCGTTCGCCTGGCCACGACCGGCGGGCCAGCCGTTCGTGTTCGACTTCGCAACCAGCGCCATCGCCCGCGGCGATATCGAACTGCACGCGCGCCAAGGCAAGGCTATCCCCGAACACTGGGCCATCGACGCCCAGGGCCAACCGACCACAGATGCCAGGGCGGCCCTGCAAGGCGCCATGCAAACCTTCGGCGGGCACAAGGGTTCAGCCCTGGCGGCGATGATCGAACTGCTGGCCGGCGCCTTGATCGGCGACCTCACCAGCGCCGAGTCCATGGCCTTCGACGCCGGTGTCGGCGCCGCGCCTTGCCATGGCGAGCTGATCCTGGCGTTCGATCCGCAGGTGTTTCTGGGGCAGGACTACGAGAAGGGTCTGGAACGCGCCGAAGGACTGTTCGCGGCCATCACGGGGCAGGGCGCGCGGCTGCCGTCGCAGCGGCGTTTCGAAGCCAGGGCCCGCAGCGCGCAACACGGCGTAAAGATCTCCCGCGCGCTGTTCAACGATATCCAGGCGCTGTTGGCGCAGTAACCGCGATTCTTGTAGCGAGCAAGCTCATCTACAGAGGGGCCGTGATCGTTCAACAAGTGATCGTTGCAGTTCCGGGCTATGAATGAACGTCTTCTTGAATCGGCATACCGATGCAGCGCTCGAATATCTGATTCAGATGGTGATCATTGCCGTGGAATGAACTGATGTTGGCTGCAACCCATTCCTGTTGGTCAACCGCCCACCAATCGATTTCATAGCCGGCGTTGACGATGATCCATTCGAAAAGGATGCGCTGGGTTCGCCCGTTGCCTTCCCTGAAGGGATACAGGACGTTGATCGTTCCGTAAGACTCGGCGCAGGCAACTACCAGCTGTTCACGTGAATAACCGTCAAACCAGCCTGCTGCCTTGAGCCGGCTGAATTCTTTGGTCGCTTCCGGTTCGATGCGCTCGGGGATACAGAACTGATTGCCACCCTTGCTGATCTTCACGGTTCTCAGTTCGCCTGCCCAACTGTAGATCCGCGAAAACAGCGTGTGATGGATGTCTTTCAAGGTTGCCAGACTGTAGGGCGGTTCCTGGAATTCGAACTGCGTTGCGCACTTCTCGGTGAGATAGCGTTCTGCCTCGTTGAGGTCTCGCTCATCACGCAAATCCAGGAGGTTTTTCAGGACATCGGTTCCCGGGTAGCAATCCGGGTCATGGCCAACGCCGTACTTGTCGATATTCACACTTTGAGTTGTTGAACGGCTTTGAGTGCTGCTTTGCGTGAGGGCAGTCTGCATTCCTCATCGTTGAGCGATGTGGCGAAACCTTCAAGGCGCAGACTGGCGCTGAAGTTGGATTTACGATGCTTGGCGAAGTAGGCTTTTTTAGCTTGAAAACTCAGCTTTTCCATATCCGGCCCCTCTATGCGAGTGATGGAAAATCATAGCTGATAGCAGGGGGGACTTTGTTATCGTTCATCGCTCGTTTCAATCTTCCTGAATACGGATATCCAGTTGATGAACCTCCACTTCGAAACCCCCAACCTGTTGCTGCGCCCGCGTACCCTCGAACACTTCGAGGCGTGCATCGCCATGGACCTCGATCCGCAAGTCACCCGTTACCTTCCCGGCCCCTGGGACGGTGGCGAGGAGCACCGCGATTTCGTGCGTTCGCGTATGGAGCGCGATTTTGGTGAGCACTGTGGTTATTGGGCGATCTTTGCCAAGTCCGCGCCGGAGGAGTTTCTCGGCTGGGTGTCGTTCATTCCCTACGAGGCTGTCGGCCCGGAACTGGAAATGGGCTGGCGCCTGGTGCGCCGGGCGTGGGGCAGGGGTGTTGCGTCCGAGGCGGCGGGGCGCGTTGTCGAGCACGCTTTTCTCGGGGCGGGGGTCGAGCGCATCGTCGCCGATGCCCATGCCTTGAACGAGGCCTCGCTGGGGGTGGCGCGCAAGCTGGGTTTTCGTTTTGTGCGCGATGGCGAGTTCGAGGGACTGCCGAGCAAGTTTTTCGAGATGACCCGGGCGGATTTCGACGCCCGAGGACGTTGATCTGCCGCCGCTGACTGGCCGTTTGTCGCCACCTTGCTGCCGCTATCTGCCTGCTGCTATCAGGTTCAGCTAGCAGACAGTTTCGAGCTGTTAAAACACGTCTTACGCCTGGCAGGAGCCGGGTGGTTGCAGGGGGCGTTGTCAGCAGTTCAAGCGTCGGCGTCAAGCGCCGGGGAGGCAGCATGTTGTTACGTTACACGGCTCTGGTGGCGGTGGTCGTAGTGGCCTCCGGGTGTGTGCAGGAACGGGTGGTGCATGAGCGGCGGGTGGTCGAACGCGCGGCGCCGGTGGAGTACACCGAGGTGGTTGCGCCGCAGCCACCGCCGGTGCGGGTCATCGAAGTCGAGCCCATGCATCGCCCGGGTTATGTCTGGTCCCGGGCTTACTGGCACTGGGATGGCCGGCAGTATGTGGCGGTCCATGGTCACTGGGAGCCGTTGCGTCCCGGGTACCATTATGTGCACCCGTTCTGGGAGCGTCGCGGCGATGGCTGGCACCTGCATGCGGGTGGCTGGGCCAGTTGAGCGAAGGCGAACCGGCGCACAGGCAAACCTATGAAAACGACCCGAACGGGTCGTTTTTTTTGCGCTTGCAGAACGCTGCATGCCTTGGCGTCAGGAGCGCCACGAACCTTCGGGCAGTTCGACTTCTCGTTGCGCCTGCGCCAGGGCCGCGCGCAGCCCCGGTTTATCCAGCGGGATGCAGTAGGCCGGTTTGGCCCGTTCGAAACGCCAGCTGTCCGCCAGGCCGCCGCCATCGACCGTGTCGAAACCCAGCTCGTCGAGCAATTGCACGACCTGCGCCTTGGCCTGCGGATCGTCGCCGGCAATCGGCAGGGCGCGGCGATCAGGGGCGCCACTGGGGCGGGCGTCGGTCAGCAGGTCCTGGGCGAGGATGGCATTGAACACCTTCACCACCCTGGCGCCTTTGAGGTGTTCGGCGAGCAGTTGGCTGGTGGTGGTTTCGAAGCGGTCCAGGGCCTCGATATGACCGTCGCGGGACGGGTAATAGTTATTGGCGTCCAGCACCGTCTTGCCGGCCAGCAGGGCTGCGGGGAGGCTACGGTAATGGGCCAGCGGGATGGCCACCAGCACCAGCTCGCCGAACTGTACGGCGTCTTCGACGCTGCCGATGCGGCTGCCGCGAATGCCGCTGGCCACGCTGCTCATGGTCTGCGGGCCGCGGGAGTTGCTGAGCATCACCTCATGCCCCGCCGCCAGGGCCAGTTGCGCCACGGCGCGCCCGATAAAACCTGCTCCGATAATGCCGATACGCATGTCCATGCTCCGTTGAAAGGGTCGAGCGGCTATGATGATTCACCACCAGATGGCGATAAATAAGCGACTGGTACTTAATCTCGTTACTGGGAGTGTTGAATGATGGATCGTCTGACCAGCATGGAGGCCTTTGTCGCGGCCGCCGAAAGCGGTTCCTACGCTCGTGCGGCGACCCGCCTGGGGCTGTCGCCGCAGATGGTCGCCAAGCATGTGGCGGCGCTGGAGCAGCGGCTGGGCGCGCGCTTGCTCAACCGCACCACGCGCCGGCAGAGTCTGACCGAGCTGGGCAGTGCCTACCTCGAGCGCTGCAAGCACATCCTCGGCGAAGCCCGGGCCGCTGATTCCCTGGCGCAGATCATGAATGCCACGCCCCGGGGCAAGCTGCGCATCAGCGCGCCGGTGACCTTCGGCTCCTACAGCCTCATGCCGTTCGTGACGGCGTTTTTGCGCGAGCATCCGCAGGTGGAAATCGACCTGCACCTCACCGATCGCTACATCGACCTGGTGGAGGAGGGCTACGAGGCGGTCTTTCGTATCGGCCCGCTGGCCGATTCCAGCCTGACCGCCAGGCCACTGGCGCCCTATCGGTTGATCGCCTGCGCGGCACCTGCCTACCTCGCCGCCCGGGGCACGCCACGGGTGCCGGCCGATCTCGAACAGCATGAGTGCCTGGGGTACGCCTACTGGTCGCGGCCGGCGGACAACCAATGGCAGTTCCGCCGCGACGGCCAGGTACATGAGGTTCAGGTGCGCAGCCGCTTGCAGGTCAACGAGAGCAAGGCCTTGCTGTCGGCGGCCGTGGATGGCTTCGGCATCGTCCTGGGGCCGGCGGATTTTCTCGAACCGGCGCGGGCCGCGGGGGAGTTGGTGCAGTTGCTACCCGGCTATGAGGCGCCGAGTCGCGCGATGCATCTGCTGTACCGGCCGGACCGGCAGATGACCGCCAAGCTGCGGCACTTCGTCGATGCGGCGATCGCTCGTTTCGGCGCCTGAGAGCAACGTCGTCAACCGTCGAAGCGCTCTAGCTCGAAGGTCTTGAGAACCAAGCTTTTTTGTAACCAATACCGTTCGTCCGACGGATGGGTTTGGCAAGCGCCTGCCCGTCAGTCATTCTGGTGGCCGGGATGTCCTAATGCCACTATCGCTTTCATCCCCGTCGCGCCCCCTCCAGCCTCCCTGCGAATAGGTTGTTTATTGTGATGATCGCGTTGTCCCGGCCCGAGGTCGTGTATGCCCGATAAGGCGATTGCCGAGGAGCGGCGCCTGGCCGCCCTGCATGCCCTGGAGTTGCTGGACACCGCCAGTTGCGAGAATTTCGACCGGATCTGCCGCATGGCGGCCGAGTACTTCAAGGTGCCTACCGCCTTGATCAGCCTGGTGGACCGTGATCGTCAGTGGTTCAAGTCGCGGGTGGGTTTCGATGAGCCGCAGACCCCCATCAACCAGTCGTTCTGCGCCTTCACGGTGCAAGGCCGCGAAGTGCTGGAGGTGCGCAACGCGGCGCTCGATCCGCGTTTCCAGGACAACCCGCTGGTGACCCGCGACCAGGGCATCCGCTTTTACGCCGGGGCGCCGCTGTTGACCGCGTCCGGTTATGCCATCGGCAGCCTGTGCATCATCGACAAGGTCGAGCAGCAGTTGAGCATCGTCGAACGCCAGCAGTTGCGGGACATGGCAGCGATGGTCATGGAGCAGGTCGAGCAGCGCCAGCGCCAGCGTCGTCGCGACCCGGTCAGCGGCCTGGCCAATCGCGAGCAGTTCCAGAGCGACCTGCGTGACCTGGTCGAGCACCACATCGGCGAACAGCGCGTGCTGGTGCTGATCGATGCCCTGGACATGAAGGTGGCCCACGAACTGACCCTGGCCCTGGGGCTGGCGCCTTTCGAGACCATCATCCGTTTTCTCGCGCTGCGCCTGCAGGAGTACCTGGGGCGGCATGTGCGGGTCTATCACGTGTCGGTCAAGCGCTTCGGCTTCCTGCTGCCGGCGCCGGCCGAGGGGCTCGATAGACTGCTCGATGCGCTGGTCAGTCGCCTGCGTCGCCAGCCGCCCGGGCTGGGGTTTCCCATGATTCCCACGGTCTGCGCCGGAACCGTGGAGTTCGAGATCGATACCCAGTCAGTGGACGATGCCTTGCGCAAGGCCATGTTCGCCCTGGAGCTGGCCATGGCCGGGCGCAGTTTCTGGGCGCATTACGATGCCGGGCGCGATCATGCCCAGCGCCGTGCGTTCAACCTGGCCTCGGACCTCAACGATGCCTTGCGCAGTGGCCAGATCTACCTGATGTTCCAGCCACGCTTCGCCCTGCCCGACGGAGCCCAGGTCAGTGCCGAAGCCTTGTTGCGCTGGGAACATCCGTGGCTGGGGCCGATCTCGCCCGCCGAGTTCATTCCGGTGATGGAGCGCAACGGCCTGATTCATCAGGTGACCCACTGGGTCATCGATACGGTGTTGAGCAAGTTGCGCACCTGGGGCCTGCCCGAGAGCAGCAAGCTGTCGTTCAATCTGTCGCCCAAGGATTTCGAGGACCAGGATATCGCCGAGCTGATCCGCCGCGCCTGTGAGCTGCATGGCATCGACCCACGGCGGCTCGAAGTGGAGATCACCGAGGGCGAGTGGCTGCGTTCCAACCCGAATGTCCTGGCGCAATTGACGCGCATTCGCGAGCTGGGCATGGATGTGGCCATCGATGATTTCGGCACTGGCTACAGCAACTTTGCCTACCTGCACCAGATCCCGGCCAACGTGGTGAAACTCGACAAGTCGATGATCACTGACCTTGAGCGCAACACTCAGCACCAGAAGATCACCCGCTCGATCATCAGCCTGGCCCGCGAGCTGGGTTATCGCACCGTGGCCGAGGGCATCGAGAGTTTCAAATGTTTGCAGATGCTCTACACGTTCGGTTGCGATGAAGCCCAGGGTTATTTCCTCGCCAGGCCGATGCTGCAGGAACGCTTCCTGGCCTGGAGCGGGGCGAACCGGTTCCCGTTGCAGCTTTGCGTCTAGGGCAGGCCTGCTGCTCGCCGGCGAGGCCGTGCCTTAGCGGGCCTGGCCGAGGGTCTTGGCCATGGCCTCGCCCACCAGGGCATGGACTTTGCGGGTCGGGTGCCATTCATCCCAATAGAAATATTCGTCTGGATGGGCGCACGCCGGCTTCACCTCGGGATAGGTCGGCTGGCACGGTCGGTCGAGCTGGGCCAGGCCATGCTCGGCAGGCCGGCGGCGCAGCTGATCGCTGAAGGCGATGTGGTCGAAGTAGGTGATTTGTACATTGAGCTTTTTGCTCTCGGCCACCAGCAGCGACGGCAGTTGCTGTTCAAGTATCTGCTGATAGCGCAGTGCTTGTTCGCTCTGCCCGCTGGCCACCACTGCCGGGGCATGGCGCAGGTCGGTGCTGCCGATTACCAGGAAATGCCTGGCGCCGGCATTGGCCAGACGACTGACGGCATTCTGGATATGGTCGATGCTGCTGGCGGCCAGTTCGTCGATCGGTTCCTTGTGGCCGAAGTCGGCATGCTCGAAAAAGTCGTTGGCGCTGATGAAGATGAAGTACAGCGCGCCAGGGTCGGCCTGGCCTTTGGCGTTGGCCAGGTAGTCGTCGATCTGCCCGCTCACTCCTGTGTCGCGGTACGCGGTCATCCAGGCGTAGTAATTGTTCTGCCCGCTTTTCGCGCCGCCAACGGCGTGGTCGGTGAGGGGTAACCGCAGGCTTTTTGCAAGCACTTCCACGGCGGTCGGGCCGTTGCTCCAGCGGCCTTGCCAATACAGCTCGCCGGGCAGTTGCTGGGTGTCCTTGAACTGCTGGGCGAGCATGTCCCGGGTCAAGCGGTCGCTGGCGCCGTTGTCGGAATAACTGTCGCCGAAGGCGTAGAGACGATCGAACGACGGGCCCGCCAGGCAGTTGCCGGCGGCCAACGAAAGTGCGAGCAAGGGAGCGAGCAGGATCTGGCGCATGGGCGGTCTCTACGGTGAAAGGCGAGGGCTCATCGTAGAAGTTTCGAGCGTTGCCGATACGCCGGATGCGACCTGGGCTTAGCCGTACTCGTCCGCGCGTGCCTGTGGGCGACCTGTACGACTAAATTCCACCCGGCCGGTCCAGCGTTGAGCGGCCACCAACAGCCTTATTGGCCGCTCACGTTCTTCGGTCAGGGCGGCGTGTTCAGTCTTGCTGCAATACCTTCAGTGCAGCCGAAGCGAGAAAGCCCGAGCGGCTCTTGGCTTCCGGGTGATGCAGCACGTATTCGTCGATGCGGTTCAGCAAGTAGCCGGGCAGGGTGATGTTGAGCTTCTGCGCCTTGCCCAGGTACTTGGTGACATCGATGTCGATCAGCGCCCAGGTGCAGCCTGCGTACCGGGGGTTGGCCGCGTGCAGGGTGACCTTGTTGGCGTGCGGGATGGGGGCACCGTCTTCGGCGAGAATCTCGAAGTGCCCTTCGATGGCTTCGCGGGCCATGGCCATGGCGTCGTCGAGGTCGTCGCCGGCCGAGAAACAGCCAGGAATATCGGGGACTTCCACCCCCCAGGCGTGTTCGTCATCGCCCATTGAAATTGCAATCGGGTAAAGCATGTGCGAAACCTCCAGGGCGCGGTGAATCGCCTTCACATGAGCAGCGCCTGTTTCAGAATGCTGATGGCGGTTTTTCTCAGCAGGTCCTTTTTGGGATGGGGAACGGTCACCAGCCCCGGTTTATGGGGATGCTTGAAATGGTGGTGACTGCCCCTGACCCTGACCAGATACCAACCGTCTGCGACGATTTGGCCGATCAAATACCGACTGTCCACATCACCTCCTTGTGATGTTTGGTGGTTACTATACCTACCAAAAAAATGTGTTCAATACCTGGCCCGCCCGACGGTCGTTGGCAGGGGAACTCCGCAGGCTGAAGTGTAGAAAGAGCGAGTTTGGAACGCGGCGGATAAGAGCGCTGGCTGTGTTGCAGGATCCTTCTCGAACCGTGATATCTGCCGAAGTACTGGCCAAGCTGATTTCGTTGAGGGTCGACAGGAGTACAGATGAGCGGGCCTGGTCAGCATCTTTGAAGATGAGTAAGCCCGGTCGAGGCGCTGGGGGACAGCACGGGGCTATTCGGGGCTATTGCCATTTCCGTGCTCGTTCATCGTGGCCGCAGGTTGATAAAGCGCCCATAAAAAAACCGGTCACTCGAGGACCGGTTTTTTTGTTTCTGCATCCCTCGTCGGCAGGGCCTGACGCTGGACTCGAATGAAGTGGAGCGGGTGAAGGGAACAGCACCCGATATCTAACTTTTTGATTAACAAAGATTTTTGTGGATGCAGATACCGTATTGGACTACATCGTGGACTAGATCTTCCATATCAGCAGCATCGACGCCCAGACGTTGCAGTCCCTCACCGTCGAATGGGCATTACGATGCTACGAAGCTTTCAGGACGGTTGTCCTCGACAGGAATACGTAGAACATCGCATGTAGTGAAAGGGGGGCATACTCCGACTCTCCTGGGCGGCGAAACCAAGAACGCAGGTTGAGCGAGTTGGGCAGGAGCCAGACCGTATTATGGCCCGGCAAATCTGGGGCTTGGGTGCGATGCAGTACGTCGGGCCTATGGCTCTTTCCTCGAACACCGAATTCGCACCATCCGGTTCCTCATGCGGTGCCTCGCTATTTCGCAGGTGAGTGAGCACGTTGTTCCTTTTAGGAATTGTCCTACTGCTTGCGACGCCTATCTACTGTAGTTTTCCTGCCTCCTGACTTTCTCGAACGTCACGAATACCCGCACGGTTCGCCTCGTCGAGTCCATCGCTGTTTTTGCATGGCGTGTAACAACGGGGTTCTGTCCTTCGACACATATCGAGGTAGAGAATTACCGTGAAGACTCCAGCCATCGCCGGATTGATTCTGGCCAGTTTCGCCCTGTTTTTCCCTGCTTTCTCCCAGGCCGGCATCAACCTGGAAAACACCCGTGTGGTGCTTGCGGCGCCGAGCAAGGAAGCGTCCCTGGTGATCAAGAACAGCGCGACCGAGGACCTGATGTTCCAGGCCTGGGTCGAGTCGGCCGACAAGAGCGAGGATGTGCCCTTCGCCATCACCCCGGTGCTCAAGCGCCTGGCTGGCGAACAGCAGCAGGTGTTGCGCATCCTGTACAGCGGCAAAGGCCTGCCGACCGACAAGGAGTCGGTGTACTGGCTGAACGTGCGGGAGGTTCCGCAAAAGTCCCGGGAGGAAAATACCCTGCAAATCGCCGTGCAGCAGCGCCTCAAGCTGTTCTACCGGCCGGCCGGGCTGCCGGGCAAGGTCGCGCAAGCCCCCCAACAACTCAAGTGGCGCCTGCTTGCCAAAGACGGCAAAACCCACCTGGAAGTGACCAATCCGTCGGCTTTCCACCTGTCTTTTGCCACGATCACATTGCGGATGGGAGGCAAGGGGTTCACCGCGCCGATCGATATGGTCGCGCCGGCCGCGACTTCCCTGGTCGAGATGGCGGAGCTGCCGAGTGGCGTCCAGGCTAACGACCTCAAGGTTGAGTTCGAAGTCATCGGCGATTTCGGTGGAATTCTCAAATACGACGGCGTCATCTCCGGCTGAGGTTTGGTGTCTTTCTTATTTTTGCGGCAGGGGACTTGTTGGCACGTCTCTTTGACCGTCCAAGTTGGCAACCCTTCCAGTTTTGGGGGGCGCTAGAGGTTATTATTTAGATGCGTAAACTAATATTCATACTGATATTTTTAGCCAGCCTGTTTGCGCAGAATGTATTTGCAGCTTGCACTCTGGACAGCAGTGTCCCACCGCTAAAGGACATCGTTCTCCCTGCTCGAACTATCATCAAGGCAGCTCCCATTGGAGCAGAGCTTGCTAAACACACTGTCACTCTCTGGCAAGGTGGGTTCGTTACATGTCAGGGTACGAATCTCGCGGCTATTACTGCTAATACGACGCTAGTGCCATCGGCGATACCTAAAGTTTATGAAACAGGTATCAAGGGCATCGGCGTTAAATTCTGTCTTGGGCTGGAGGCGAGTGGCAACAATACGTGGTGTACTCCATTTTCTTGGACAACCAGCTCCGGCTATCTTCCCAGATTTATAGATGTTGTGTTCGTTCGTACCGATCGTGGTGTCGCTTCAGGAAAGGTACCAATGATGTTCAGCGTGATATGGGATATGGGAGGTGCGCGACTCACAGTCCGCTCGCAAGGTACTACCGAACTGGTCAACGATATATTTTTCGCTGGCTGCGAATCCGTGGGTGCAGCGGTCAATGTCCAGATGGGCAAGCAGACCATCGACAACCTCAAGAAGGGAAGTGTCAAAGAGGTGCCATTCAACTTCGATGTCCGCTGCGAAGGCTTGAAATCTGATACGAAAGTTCCGGTAAAAGTCTACTTCGAAGGCAACTCCCAGGCCGACGGCCTGCTCAAGCTTATCAATCTAGGCCAGCCCGGGGTTGCATCGGGGGTGGGTATTTCCCTGGTCAACGATAAGGGCGTCAAGTTGCCATTCGATATCTCCAGGTCCATCGCCCTCGATTGGAACAGGGAGATTGCGGAGGGCTCCATTTACCGGTTCTCCGGCAGTGCCAAATATGTTCCGACAGGTAGCGAGATAAAGCCGGGCAAAGGCGATGCGACCATGAGCTTCGTTCTTAACTACAACTGATCGTCATCGGTGGCGGGTACTTATTTGTCAGGAAGGCCTGGCGTCTCTGCAGCGTTTTCAGAATGCTCCGATGCTCTTCTTGTAACCGGCAGATTGCTCGTTTTACTTGGAGCGGGTTAGAGCATAGATCGGAGGTTCGCCAGCGATTATCACTGCTTCATAGTGCGCCGCTTCGACCGTACCGATGCGGGTCGCCGTCTGCATTTTGCTTCGGCGATGACCATGACCGGACACAGTGATGGCGATGATGCATCGACGGGGGTGAGCTACCTGGAGCTCGCAGAAGTGCTGATGAACCAGGGCTCGCAGCCCAATGAGGATCTGCGTGAACTGTGGTCGAGGATTGTCTTCAACATCCTCGTTTCCAACACGGACGATCATCTGCGCAACCACGGTTTCATCCTGGTGCCCGGCAATGGTTGGAAGCTCTCGCAGGCTCACGATATGAACCCTGTCTCTCATGCTGATGGGCTGAAACTCAACATCACCGATGCGGACAACGCCCTCGATCTTGAGCTGGCCCGGGAAGTCGCAGAGTATTTCCGCCTGGAGCTCTGCAAAGCGGACGAGATCATCGAGGCGTTTCGAGGCGTCGTTGGCCAATGGCGAATGCTGGCTCAGCGCGTAGGATTGTCCGTGCGGGAGCAGGACCGAATGGCTGGTGCCTTCCGGCTGGCCGAGTGACTGTCCATTGGTGGCGCGCTGGCGACGACTTGGATTCAATCGGCACGGCGGCGCCTGATAGAGCACATCTGGCAGCGGACCTCGTTGCCGCGCCAATACTGCTCCTGTTGTAGGTCATGCTTGAGCAGCATGCGCCCGCAAGGCCTGCTTCTGCTCTTCGGTCAAGTTGCCAACGATGTGGTCGCTGCGAGACTTGATGTCTTGCTTCAGGTACGACGTGGCCGCAAGCAGACACCTGATCAGATCCGGGCAGAGCGTAAGGTGATAGTGGATGATGGTCTGCGCCCCACCAGCATCGATGGTTATGGCGCCATGCTCATCGATGAAATATGCGACACGGTGGCGACCATGTTCTAGCTCCTTGTGGGCGTAGTGCTTATTTCTGATGCACTCAATCTTCTGGTGTACTGCCTTGAGTTCATTCTGACCGGCGAAGACGTCCTTTTCTTTGAGAGGTGCGCGATTGGAGCTGGTGAACATCTGCTGGTAGCCAACAACGATTCCGGCAAACAGTTCTTCGAGACTCATCCAGAGATTGGGACTCAAGAAAGCCAATACGTATTGCGTCCCGGCGCGTCGCCTCATTTCCCAGATGGCGTCTCTGTCCCTGTCCAGTTGGGTAGGCGCAGGAGCGTCCTGAAGCAACAGCTTCATTGCTTCAACTAATTCTGCCGGCAGGGGAAAGTCCTGCTTGGGGACTGGCTTCGAGTCAATGATGTCGGAAATTGCCAATAGGGATTGCGTCAGCTGATACACCTGATAGCTCTGCTCGATCCTGTCTTCGAGCCCCTTGATCTTGTTCAGCAGGTCGTTGTCGCTGGCGAAGGCTTCATGCGTTTTTGGGAATAGCTTGCTCATTGAAGTGATTGTCCCTCTGTCGTTTTCTGCGAATCAGTGTATGCAATCTTTCGTAGAGCAATCCGGAGTATTTCAGATCCGATTTTGTAGTGACTTTGCCCTGGGGGGGCTGAACCACCACATCCAGGTCGGAGGATTCCGCTACCGAACCTTGTGCCGCTCGATGTTGCCAATGACTTCGAGCAGATCGATTCGCTTGACCCCGTAAATCGAGCGATGGCCCAGCAGTGGCAGTACATCATTGTCGAGATGCGCGGGATCACTGACTGGGTGGCCTGGCGTCCTTCTTGGTATGTCAGCCCGCAATGCGCGAGCCATTTCACAAAGATTGCCTTGAAGGTGTACTCGTCGGTCAGGCGAACGGCCGCTCGTTTTTGCTTTCGGTCGCGGTGAGGATTGATTCCCTTGGCCACCTGCGCGCGGGCTTCGTCGCGCAGCGACAGTTCCGGCTAGCTACCCAGAGACATGCGTTTTTGGATGCCATGCCATTGATAACGGAAGTGCCAGGATTTGCCCCCACCCGGCGCTACGGCCAGTGAGAGTCCATCCAGATCTGAGAGGGTATATGCCTTGCCGGTGGCCTTGGCCTTGCGGACAGTGAGGTCGGAGAGCGCCATGTTCCAGCTCCTGAATTTGAGTCAGGAACCAGATGCTGATCACAGTCGATCCGCACTCCCAGTAACAATCCGAACACCGCGCCACCCTAAAGATGGACTAAATAATGGACTAAAAAGTCCCGGCTTGGCGTGGATTTCAGTGGACGTCTCTGGATCGAGTCAGAAGAGAAAAGTGTTTATCTTCAATGGCTTGAAATGCTCAGTGGACGTTCTTGGAAACCCGTGGAAAGTTGAAGTGGAGCGGGTGAAGGGAATCGAACCCTCGTTATCAGCTTGGGAAGCTGGAGTAATGCCATTATACGACACCCGCTCGGAGCGGCTGACTTTGTACCAGAAGTGCGCGCGGATTTGAAGTTTTTCTTTGCCGGGCCTGTGTTTGCGAAGCGGTGGGAAATGCACGCAGGTACGCTTCTACGCCGTCATCGCGGCGACGGGGCGAAGACCGGCTTGCGGTCTATCGCGGGCAAGCTCGCTCCAAGGGCAGGGGACGAGTTGCTCGCGATGACGCCACTTCAGATAGCCAGGGCATGGTGGTCCTGCAGGTAGTGATAGCGCGGACGACTGGTGTGCTGGGTCGGTTTGAGGAACCCCATCAGCGCGTTACGGCTGTCCCGGCAGGCGGCCTTGTGTTCCATGTCGAGGAAGTGCCCGGCGGCCTGGATGGTGCTGAACGTCGAGTGCCGGACATGGTTGCCGAACAGCCGGGCGTCATTGGCGGCGGTGTATTCGTCCCATTCACCGTTCATGAACAGCACCGGCACCTCGATGTTCTTCGCCGCTTTCAGGTAGCACTGGCGGTCGCTGTTGAGGACATGGCTGATGTGGAAGTGCATCTGCCCGTATTCATGCTCGGCCAGGGTGCTGACGTGGCGATAGTTGAAACGCTTGAACAGTGACGGCAGGTGCTTGCCGATGGTCTCGTTGACCAGGTGCCCGACACGGTCGCCGTCCCGGCTGCCGAGGTAATCGACACCGCGTTCGAGGTAGTCGCGCATCGGCTCGTTGATCACTGGCGAGAACGAGCTGATCACCGCCTTTTCAATGCGCCGCGGGCGCTGCGCCAGGGCGAGCAGCGTCGGCGCGCCACCCCAGGAGAACGACATCACGTGCTCGGCGGCGAAGTGGTCGATCAGCTCCAGGAGGATCTGTCCTTCGACTTCCTTGGTGAGCATTTTCTCGTGCCTGTTGTGGGCTTTCGAACGACCGGCATAGGGCTGGTCGTAGAGCACCACATTGAATTGCGGATGCAGGTTCTTCACGGTCTGCGCAAAAGACGCGGTGGTGGCCATTGAGCCGTTGACCAGAATGATGGTCTTTTCTGCGGCATCTGCGCGATAGAACTCCGTGTAAACCCGATACTGACCTTGTATATCCAGCACAGCGATTTCTGGCCTCATGTCATAAGACTCCTGGCAAGCGGGTATGCGCGCAACCGAGGGTGCACGAGATTTGTGACAGGTAGGCATACGCCTGGAATTTTTTAGCCCATGTCGATCCGCACAGATGGTCGACGGGTGTTGTTATAGGCGGGCAATTTGCCGGACAACAGGAATGAGCACAGGAGGCTCGGACGGCAAAGGATTTCTTAGAAGTATGTTCGTGACTCATCGGTCACATTTCGGCCGACGGACTGATTCAAGCAGGGAGAACGCCGTCTCGCAAGTGCCGTTGGTAAATTGTTCGACAACTTCGGCTGAATGGTCATGGCATCGTCGATGGCTTACAGCGGCTACGGAAATTGTAGGCGCTCAGACCAGGCGGATTTCTTCATCGGTCAGCGGCCGGTACTCGCCGGGCGCCAGGTTTTCGTCGAGGGCCAGCGGTCCCATGCGTTCGCGGTGCAGGCGCAAGACCTTGTTGTCGAAATGGCCGAACATGCGTTTGACCTGGTGGTAGCGGCCTTCGACGATGCTCAGCCGCGCACACCGGGGGCCGAGGATCTGCAGCTCGGCGGGCAGGGTGGTGAGGTCCTCGAAAGCGAAGTACAGGCCCCGGGCGAAGGTCTCGGCGTACTCCGGGCCTATGTCCTGTTCGGTCTCGACGTAGTAGCGCTTCGGCAGTTTGGTCTGCGGCTGGGTCAGGCGCCGCGACCAGCTGCCATCGTTGGTGAGGATCAGCAAACCGGTGGTGTTGTAGTCCAGGCGTCCGGCGATGTGCAGCTCGTGCTTGTCCGGTTCGTCCAGCAGGTCGAGCACGGTGCGGTGTTCGGGATCGCGGGTGGCGCTGACGCAGCCCATGGGTTTGTGCAGCATGAAATAGCGCGGCGGCTTGCCGGCCTGCAGCACTTCGTCGTCGAGCTCGACCCGGCTGAACTCGCGCACCTCGGCATGGGGATCGCTGACCACCTGGCCGTCGATACGGATGCGCTTTGCCACCAGCAGCAGGCGCACCTGCTGGCGGTTGAAGCGGGGCAGGTTGCTGAGGAAGCGATCAACGCGCATGGCTATCGGCAGGCTGGCAAAAGGCTGCGCATCTTACGGGATCGGCCGGGCGGCCGCTTGCAGTTGCGCATCGACCCGGGCACAGCGCGGGCACAGGCAGGCACGATCGCGCAGCTCCGGCGGCAGGGCTTCGAGCACCGCCGGGTCGATGCTCACGCTGTAGCACCAGCAGGCCTGGTCGGCGGTACGCGGGTCGGCCAGGCTGCAGTCGTTGCGGGCGCCGCAGGCCGGGCAGAGGCTGGGGTTGTTCAGGGTCGGTTCATTCATAACGGGAGTGAGGCATTTCCATGCAGGTTCGGTTACGGCCGGTCTGCTTGGCACGGTACATCGCATGGTCGGCGCGCGATAGCAGGCTGTGCAGGGTATCGTCCGCCTGCAGCGTGGTCACGCCGATGCTGACGGTCAGCCGCATATTCTTGCCCTCATAGGCGTAGTGCTGTTGCTCGATCAGCAGGCGGATTTTCTCGGCGATCTTCAGCGCCGTGGCGCTGTCGGTGTCCTTGAGCAGCACGATGAACTCTTCGCCGCCCCAACGGCAAACGATATCGGACTGGCGCAGGCAGCTTGCCAGGTGTCGGGCGAAGCCGCTCAACACCTGATCGCCGGCGAGGTGGCCGTAGGTGTCGTTGAGGCGTTTGAAGTGGTCCAGGTCGAGCAGCAGGGCGGCCAGCGGCTTGGGCTCACGCTGGGCTTCGAGCATGGCCTGGGCGGCCAGCAAGTCGAAGCCGCGGCGGTTGGGCAAGCCGGTGAGGCTGTCGAGGGTGGCCTGGGTTTCGATCTTGTGCTGGAAACGCCTGACCACGCGGTTGAGCAGGGTCAGCACGATCAGGGTGATCGCCAGGCAGATCAGCAGGTTGAGGTACAGCGAGCGGCGGATATCGCCCAGGGCGCGGTCCTCGCGCTTGTCGACGAACAGGTACCAGTTCAGCTCGGGAATGAAACGCACATTGAGGAAGTGCCGCTGGTCTGGGGCGCTGTATTCGTAGTTGCCGCTGTGGGGCTTGGGCATCCTGGCCTGCAGGTCGCGCAGGTTTTCCAGTTCGAACAGCGACTGGCCGGCCCGAGCGCCCTGCGGGCCGCCTTCGGCCCCGGTGAGGACGATCCGGCCCTGGGTATCGACGAAATACACGCTGCGCTGATAACGCTGCTGGTAGCGGTCGATCAGCTTGACCACCGTATCCACCTTGAGGCCGACACCGGCGACGCCGATGAAATTGTCCTGGTAGTCGTAGACCTTGTAGTTGATGAAAAACGTCAGGTTGTTCTGGTTGGCCTGGTCCGGATCGACGTTGATTTCATACGGGGTGGCCATGTCGCGGACCCGGAAATACCAGGCGTCGCGAGGGGTATCAGGGGCGATTTTCTTCAGCACGCCCTTGGCGTGGTAGTAGGTCAGGCTGCTGTTGGAGACGAAGAAGGCGGTGTAGGCGCCGTAGTGGGTCATCACCTCGTTGAGGTAGCGGGTCATCTGCTCGGGATCGTGTTCGCCAGCTATCACCCAGTCGCGCATGAAGGTGTCGCGGGACATCATCGAAGAGATCAGGATCGGCCGTACCAGGTCTTTCTGGATTTCCGAATACACGGTATCGGAGGTCAGCGGCAGCTCAGTGTTGACGATGTTGTCGCGGATCGAGGTTCGCGAGGCGTAGTAGCTGAGTAAGGACGTGGCCATAAAACCGCCGCCCAGCAGCACGATGAGCGTGATGATCAGCCAGCGTTGCGAATACAGCGGGGAGCTAAGCGGCATGGGCGACTCCGTGGCAGTGACCCGATGCAAGCATTCTAGTGGCCGCGTCGACGGGTAGCTGCGCCATTTGATCGCTCGCCAGCAATGGCACACAGCCCGCGAAAACCGGGCGTTTTCGGATCCAAAATCCTTGCCTGGCGACTTGTATCAAGGTGTAACCGAAATCGCACCAGACCCGGTTTTCGCGGTCAGATATTCCGTCAGCCAGAACATCCTTGGCTGCCGCCGGCCAGCGTCGCTGGCATGGCCCATCAGCGGTCCAGGAGGCCGCCATGTATCGTCGAATTCTTCTCACTGCGTTCCTGGGTTTGGCTCTTTCTGCCTGCGTTCCCTATTACGACTACGACGGAGGTTCCACTTACTACCGCTCTGAGGTCTATACGACGCCGGCGCCGGTCTACTACGGCGGTTCCTATTATTCTTCCGGCCGCGGCTATTACGCGCCGCGTTATTACCAACCAGCGCCACGGTACTACCAGCCCCGGTATTACCAACCGGCACCGCGTTACTACCAGTCGGCGCCGCGGGCCGTTTATCGCGCCTACCCGAACCGTGGCTGGGATGGCCACCGCCAGGGCTGGAACAATGACTATCGGCGCCATGACGGCCGCCGTGACTTTGACGGCCGGCGGGGTGGTCGAGACTGGAGCGATCGTGGTCGCGACGATCACCGTCGTGACCGCCATCACAACCGCTGATCTGCCTATAACAAACAAGCGGCGCCTGGAGCGCCGCTTTTTCATGGCTGGTTTTCAGAAGTCCGACAGATCCGCCAAGGGGTGACGGCCTTCCCAGGCCTTGTGGAAATGCGCCTCGACCACGGCGTCGGGGATGCTGTTGATATCCGGCCAGTGCCAACGGGGCTTGTGGTCCTTGTCGATCAGGCGCGCCCGCACCCCTTCGCTGAATTCGGGATGCCGGCAGCAGTTCAGGCTCAGGGTGTATTCCATCTGGAACACCTGGGCCAGGGACAGGTGCCGGGCCTGCTGGATCTGTTCCCAGACCAGGCAGGCGGTCAGCGGGCAGCCTTCGCTGAGGGTTTTCGCCGCCCGCGCCAGCAGGGCATCGGAGTGATTGTGCAACTGGCTGATGGCTCGCCAGGCACAGCGTACGTCGCTGACGTCCAGCCACTCGTCGATCTGCTGGCGCCGTGGTAGCCACTGGGCAGCGGGCATTTGTTCGACGGCCTCCTGTTGCAGGGCCTTGAGCAGACTGTTGAGCTGCATCGGCGTCTGTTCCTGCCAGTTGAGCTGCAGCAGCCCGTCGATCAGCGCTTCTTGCTGGTCGTCTCGCAGGAAGCGGTCGGCCAGGTCCAGGTCGATGGCGTCGCGGCCGTTGATGTGCGCGCCGGTCAGGCCGAGGAACAGCCCGAGCTTGCCCGGCAGGCGCGAGAGGAACCAACTGGCGCCGACATCCGGGTACAGGCCGATGCTGATTTCCGGCATCGCCAGGCGGCTGCTCGGTGTGACGATACGAATGCTGGCGCCTTGCAGCAGGCCCATGCCGCCACCGAGCACATAGCCGTGGCCCCAGCAGATTAGCGGTTTCGGGTAGGTGTGCAGGCGGTAGTCGAGACGGTATTCCGCGGCGAAGAACTGCGCGGCCAGCGTCGGTACTTCGCCGGGGTGGGCCAGGCAGGCCTGGACCAGGCTGCGCACTTCGCCGCCGGCGCAAAAGGCCTTGGCGCCGTTGCCGCGCAACAGCACACAGACCACTTGCGGGTCCTTGGCCCAGGCTTCCAGGCGGTCGCTCAACAGATGGATCATTGGCAGGGACAAGGCGTTGAGGGAGTGTTCGGCATCCAGGCTGGCAATTGCGATGCGCGCGCCGTCGGTGCCGGTGAGTTCTTCGAAGTGCAGATTCATCGTGACCTCGATCGGGAATTTGAGCGTTCAGTATGATCGCTATAGGCGAAAGTGGCGGTTCTGCGTCAGATCAATTGACAAGCGTGGTGGGCTTTCCTAGGGTGCGCCCATTGATTTTACCGGGTGCAACCATGACCGATGACGACCGTATCAAACTCGAACCCAGCTGGAAGCAGGCGCTGCGTGCCGAATTCGACCAGCCTTATATGGCGGAGTTGCGCGAGTTCCTGCGTCAGGAACATGCCGCTGGCAAGGAGATCTACCCGCCGGGCCCGTTGATCTTCAATGCGCTGAATTCGACCCCGCTGGACAAGGTCAAGGTGGTGATCCTCGGCCAGGACCCTTACCACGGCCCGGGCCAGGCCCACGGCCTGTGCTTCTCGGTGCAGCCGGGCGTACCGGCGCCGCCGTCCCTGGTGAATATCTATAAAGAGCTCAAGCGCGACCTGAACATCGACATGCCCAACCACGGCTACCTGCAGAGCTGGGCCGACCAGGGCGTGCTGATGCTCAACACCACCATGACCGTGCAACGGGCCAACGCCGCGTCCCACGCGGGCAGGGGCTGGCAGCATTTCACCGACCGGATCATCGAAGTGGTGAGCCAGCACCAGCCGCATCTAGTGTTCCTGCTGTGGGGGGCCCACGCCCAGAGCAAGCAGAAGCTGATCGATGCCACCAAGCACCTGGTGCTGACCTCGGTGCACCCGTCGCCCCTGTCGGCCTACCGCGGCTTTATCGGTTGCGGGCATTTCAGCCGGACCAACAAGTACCTCGAGCAGAATGGCGAGACGCCGATCGAATGGCGGTTGCCGTCGGTTTGATGGGGTTTGAAGGCCGTCATCGCGGGCAAGCCTCGCTCCTACAGAGCCAACGCAAAACCCTGTAGCCGCTGCCGCAGGCTGCGATAGGTCCGAAGGACCTCGGCGACTCTGAACATCGCGCCCCCTTCGGGGGCGATCGCAGCCTGCGGCAGCGGCTACAGGGGACCGGCTTCAGTCCGGTTTCTTGTCCCAATGCCGGAACAGCGGCTCGGCCAGAAACAGCACGAACAGCAAGCGCATTACCTGCATCGCCGTCACCAGCGGCACCGACAGTTGCAGGGTCTCGGCCGTCAGGCTCATTTCCGCGATGCCGCCGGGCATCATGCCCAACGTCAGCGAACGCAAGTCCAGATGAGTCAAGGCGCTCAGGGCCACGGCCGCGAGGCTGGCGATCAGCATGGTCAGCGCCGTGCCGATCAGGGTGCGGCCCATGAACGAGGGCGCGCGGCGGAAGAACTGGCGATTGAAGTGACAGCCCAGGCCGCTGCCGATCAGCCACTGGCCGATCTGGCTGCCGCCGTCCGGCAGGCCGATATGCAGGTCCCAGCCGATACTGACCGCGGCGCTGACCAGCAGCGGCCCGAACAGCCAGGGGTTGGGTTGGCGCAGACGTTGCCAGAGCCAGGCGAGCAGGGCGCCCGCCGGAAACAATACGGCCAGCCAGCGCCAATCGACGCTGGCCGGATGCAGTTGGGGCACACCTTCACCGAGCAGGTACTTGAAGGCCGCCGGTACACATAAGACCACCACCAGCACCCGCAGGCTCTGCCCGGCCGCCACGCGGCTGAGCACCGCGCCGTTGCGCGCGCCGAGGTTGACCATCTCGCCGGAGCCGCCCGGCATGCTGGAGAAGAAGGCTGTGGCCCGGTCCTCACCGGTGCGCCGCAGCAGCCAGACCCCGACCACGCTGGACAGGCTGGTGACCAGGGCACCGAAGAAGATCAGGCCGAAATGGCTCATGACCTGTTCCATCACCACCGGGGTGAAGTGCAGGCCGATGCCGATCCCCACCACCCATTGCCCGCATTTGCGGCCGCCGGGGATTTCCCCCAGTTGCCAGGGCGTCAGGCAGCGCACCAGGATGATCGCCAGCAACGAGCCGACCATCCACGGCAGCGGCCAGCCGATCTGGCTGGCGAGGTAACCGCCGGCCAGACCGACCAGGGGCGTCCCCCACCACTGTTTGAAGCTGGCCTCAGACATCGGCCACGGCGCGTTGCAGGGCCGAGCGCTTGCGCCAGATGCGGATCATCGGCATCAGCAGCATGATCACGGTCAGCACCCAGACGCCGACGGTGATCGGGCTGGACCAGAGGATTTCCATCGCGCCGTTGGAGATCGACAGCGCGCGGCGCAGGTTCTGCTCCATCAACCCGCCGAGGATAAAGCCCAGTAACACTGGCGACAGCGGGAAATCCAGCTTGCGCAGGATGTAGCCGAAGATGCCGATACCGACCATCAGGAACAGGTCGAAGGTGGTGGCGTGCACCGCGTAGACGCCGATCCCGGTGATGATTGCGATCACCGGCACCAGGGCCCAGTTCGGCACGGCGAGGATGCGGGTGAAGACGCGGATCATCGGAATGTTGAGGATCACCAGCATGATGTTGGCGATGAACAACGAGGCGATCAGGCCCCAGACGATGTCCGGCTGCTGTTGGAACAGCAGCGGGCCCGGGGTGATGTTGTACAGCGACAGGGCGCCGATCATCACCGCGGTGGTGCCCGAACCCGGGACGCCGAGGGTCAGCATCGGTACCAGGGCGCCGCAGGCCGAGGCGCCGATCGCGGTTTCCGGTGCCGCCAGGCCGCGCTTGTCGCCCTGGCCGAACTTGCCGCTGGCGCCGGCGATGCGTTTTTCGGTCATGTAGGCCACGGCGCTGGCCAGGGTCGCGCCGGCACCCGGCAAGACGCCCATGATGAAGCCCAGCAGGCCGCAACGGATGTTCACCACGAACACCGACGCCGCTTCCTTGAAGTTGAACATCATGCGCCCGGTGGCTTTCACCGCTTCCTGGCCGCGATGGGTTTTTTCCAGCAGCAACAGGATCTCGCTGATGGAGAACAAGCCCAGTACCAGCACCACGAACTGGATGCCGTCGGTGAGGTGGATGTTATCGCCGGTGAAGCGGTACACGCCGCTGTTGGCGTCGATGCCGACCGACGACAGGAACAGCCCGATCAGCGCGGCGATAAAGGTCTTGATCGGACGATCGCCGGCCATGCCGCCGAGGCAGACTATGGCGAACACCATCAGCACGAAATACTCCGCCGGGCCGAAGGCGATCGCCCATTTCGCCAGCAGCGGGGCGAACATCACCATGCCGCAGGTGGCGATCAAGGCGCCGATGAACGAGCTCCAGGCCGACAGCGACAAGGCCACCCCGGCCAGGCCCTGGCGCGCCATCGGGTAGCCGTCGAGGGTGGTCATCACGGTGGAAGCTTCGCCCGGGATGTTCAGCAGGATCGAACTGATCCGGCCACCGTATTCGCAACCCAGGTACACCGCCGCCAGCAGGATCAGCGCCGACTCCGGTGGCAGGCCGAGGGCGAAGGCGATCGGGATCAGCAGTGCCACGCCGTTGATCGGGCCCAGGCCCGGGAGCAGGCCGACCACGGTGCCGATCAGGGTGCCGGTCAGGGCGGTGACCAGGTTGTAGGGGCTCAGCGCGACGCCGAAACCCTGGCCCAAATAACCAAGCGTATCCATATCAGTTCTCCAGAACGTCGAGCAGGCCCAGGGGTAGTGGCACGTCCATCACCCGGTCGAAGAGCACGTACAGACCGATGGCCATCAGCGTTGTGACCACGGCGCTGGGCACCCAGCGGCCGCCGTACAGGCGCGCCATCGGAATGCCGATCAGGATGCTGCTGAGAATGAAACCCAGGGGTTCGAACAGACCGGCGAAGATCAGCAGCAGGAGCACACAGATGCTGATCTTGGTCAGGGTTTCACGGTCCAGTGGCGGCTCGTCTTCGCTGTGCTTTATCGGCGCCGGGCGAAACACCATGTACAGCAGCGCCAGGCCCATCAGGCCGAGCATCAGCAGGGGAAAGGCGCGCGGGCCGACCGGTTCGTAGGAAAAGGCGGCCTGGTAAGGCCAGGCCATCAGTGCCAGGCCCAGGCAGACCAGGAGCAGCAGCGAGGCGAAAAGGCGTTGTAAGAGCATGGGAAACTCCTGGGCCCCGCCCCCGCGAAAGGGGCAGGGCCGCTAGACAGGGGCGATTACTGGATCAGGCCGAACTCTTTGGCCAGGGTCTTGTAGTCGGCCACCTGTTTCTTCACGTAGGCGTCCAGTTCCGGCCCGGTCATGGCGAACGGGAAGAGCTCGCGCTGGTCGCGCAGCTTGGCGAACTCTTCGGAAGCCAGCAGCTTGTCGAAGGCGTCTTTCCACCAGGCGTAGTCTTCGTCGCTGACCTTCGGCCCGAGGTAGAAGCCGCGCACCACTGGCCAGACGATGTCGTAGCCCTGCTCCTTGGCGGTCGGGATGTCTTTCATTTCCGGCTCGTCCAGGCGCTTGTCGGAGAACACCGCGAGCAGGCGCATGTCGCCGCTCTGGATGTGCGGCATGGAGTCGGAAATGTCAGTACTGCCGACCTGGATGTGCCCGCCCAGCAGCGCGGTGGCGATTTCGCCGCCGCCTTCCAGGGCCACGTAGCGCAGGTCGCGCGGGTTGATCCCGGCGGCCTTGGCGATCAGCGCGGTCTGCATCCAGTCCTGGCTGCCGACGGTGCCGCCGGAGCCGATCACCACCGAGCTCGGGTCTTTCTTCAGCGCCTTGACCAGGTCGTCGAGGGTCTTGTACGGCGAGTCGCTCTTCACCGCGATGGCGCCATAGCTGGTGCCGACCGCGGCCAGCCAGCGCACCGCGCTTTCATCGAAGCGGCCGAACTTGCCCTGGGCCAGGTTCAGCAGCGAACCGCTGGACCAGGCCACCAGCGTGCCGGCGTCGGCAGGGCGCTGGGCCACCACCGCGTTGTAGGCCACCGCGCCGACACCGCCGGGCATGTAGGTCACGCGCATCGGCTTGGTCAGCAGCTTTTCGTTGACCAGCGCGCTCTGCGCCAGTTTGCAGGTCAGGTCGAAACCGCCGCCGGGGGAGGCCGGGGCGATGCATTCCGGGCGCTTGGGTTCGGCGCTGGCGGCGGCGAGCAGTTGACCGGCGAACAGCATACAGCCGGCGGCGAGGGCCAATTTACGCAGTGATGGGTTCATGCTTGTCTCCACAGGAGTTGTTGTTGTGTGTTGCATGCCAGGGGCCTTGGCAGGCGTGGCGCCTGCCGAAGGTCGGTCGATTACCAGAGCGCCAGGCTGTAGCTCACCAGCAGACGCACTTCATCCGCATCGCGGGCCGAATAGTTGGAGCGGTAGGTGGCGTTGCGCAGGCGCACCGCGACGTCCTTGAAGGTGCCGCTTTGCACCACGTACTTGATCTCGGTGTTGCGTTCCCATTCCTTGCCGGTATCGCCGTTTTTCAGGGCGATGTTGTCGCCGCTCAGGTAGCGGGTCATGAAGGTCAGGCCGGGGATGCCGAGTTTGCCGAAGTCGTAGTCGTAGCGGGCTTGCCAGGAGCGTTCTTCGGCGCCGGCGAAGTCGTTGATCTGCACGAAGTTGACCAGGTACGGATCGGCCCCGTCGAGGTAGGGGAAGGCGCTGTCGCCGGACATGTGCTGGTAGCCGGCGCTGAGTTTATGCCCGTTCAGGGCGTAGCTCACCAGGCCGTTGAGGGATTTGTTGTCGATCTTGCCGCCGCGGGCCTGGCCCTGGTCGTCACTGACGGCGAAGCGCAGGTCCGTGGCGAAGGTGCCCGGGCCCATCGGCTGCGAGGCGAGCAGGCCGAAGAAGTGCTGGTTGTAGACCTCGGCGAGCTGGGCAAAGTGGTAGCTGCCGGTGATCTTGTCGGTGAACTTGTAGTCCAGGCCGCCGAAGTCGAAGTGCTTGCCGGCGACGGTGCCGGCGAAGCGGCTGTTCTTGTTGTTGAGGGCGATGTCTTCGAAGTCGGTGCTGTCGCGATCCTTGGCTTTCTCCAGGCGGCCGCCGGTGAAGGTCAGGTTCTTGATTTCCCTGGAGGTCAGCAGGCCGCCCTCGAAGGTCTGCGGCAGGATGCGCCCGTCGTTGGGCTTGATGGTCGGCAGTTCCGGGATCAGGCTGCCGATCTTCAGTTCGGTGGCGGAGATTTTCACTTTGCCGGTCAGGCCGACTTTGGAGTACTCGTCGGCGGCGCGCCCGTCGTCGTGGGTCGGCAGCAGGCCGGTGCCGGTGCGGTCGGGGCTGGAGTCGAGCTTGATGCCGAGCATGCCCAGCGCATCGACGCCAAAGCCCACGGTGCCGTCGGTGTAGCCCGATTGCAGGTTGAGCATGAAGCCCTGGGCCCATTCGTCGCGCTTGGATTGCTGGGCACTGGTACCGCTGCGGAAGTCGCGGTTGAAGTACATGTTGCGGGTTTCGAGGGTGGCGCTGCTGTCTTCGAAGAAGGCGGCCTGGCTGATCGGTGAGAAACCGGCAAGGGCGGCGGCGCTGGCGAGGGCGGTGTGGCTGAGACGGGAAAAACGAACAGGCTGGCAAGCCTGAGGCTGCATGGACAGCATCGTGTTGTACTCCGTTATTGTTCTTATTGGCGAAAACGCTTCGAGGCGTTTTTCGGGATGCCACCGGGAGGTAGCCACGGAAGTCGAAACAATCCGTGACAGGACTCTAAAGGGCCAACCTTTCGCTAACCTTTCAGCAGACTTTCACGGTTTTCGGGCTTCACAGCAGCGGTCCCGGCTGTAAACTCCGCGGCAATAAAAAGTGCCGTCGATCCCCTGAACGAGGTAGGAAATCCATGCGCGTGCTTCTCGTCGAAGACCACCTGCAGCTGGCTGAAAGTGTCGCCCAGGCGCTCAAGAGCACGGGTTTGACCGTGGATGTGCTGCACGACGGAGTCGCCGCGGACCTGGCCCTGAGCAGCGAGGATTACGCCATGGCGATCCTCGATGTGGGCCTGCCGCGCCTGGATGGTTTCGAAGTGCTGGCGCGCCTGCGGGCCCGGGGCAAGAACCTGCCAGTGTTGATGCTGACCGCGCGCAGCGATGTCAAGGACCGGGTCCACGGCCTCAACCTGGGGGCGGACGACTACCTGGCCAAGCCCTTCGAACTGACCGAGCTGGAAGCACGGGTCAAGGCCCTGCTGCGGCGCAGCGTGCTCGGCGGTGAGCGAGTACAGCGCTGCGGGGTGCTGGCCTACGACCTCGATACCCGGCGCTTTACCCTGGGTGAAGAGCTGCTGACCCTGACCTCCCGCGAGCAGGCGGTACTCGAGGCGTTGATCGCCCGGCCGGGGCGGGTCATGAGCAAGGAGCAACTGGCGTCCCAGGTGTTCGGCCTGGATGAAGAGGCCAGCCCGGACGCCATCGAGATCTATGTCCATCGCTTGCGCAAGAAACTCGACGGCCAACCGGTGGCCATCGTCACCTTCCGCGGGCTTGGCTACCTGCTGGAAAGCCGCGATGCATAGGCCCAGCAGCCTGCGCTGGCGCCTGCTGTGGAACCTGGCACTGCTGCTGGTGGTGCTGATGCTGGCCAGCGGCCTGAGTGCCTACTGGAACGGCCGCGAGGCAGCGGATACGGCTTACGATCGGACTTTGCTGGCCTCGGCCCGGACCATCGCCGCCGGTTTGTCCCAGCGTGACGGTGGCCTGAGCGCCAATGTGCCCTATGTCGCCCTCGATACCTTCGCCTACGACAGTGCCGGGCGGATCTATTACCAGGTCAACGATATCCATCAGAAGCTGATTTCCGGTTACGAAAACCTGCCCGGTCCGCCGCCGGGCACGCCGCGCACCGACGATTATCCGGCGCTGGCGCGGTTCTACGATGCTACTTACCAAGGGCAGAACGTCCGCGTGGTGAGCCTGCTCAAGGCGGTCAGCGAGCCGAACATGAACGGCATGGCGGAGATTCGCGTGGCGGAGACCGACGAGGCGCGGGTCCGCATGGCGCGCAGCCTGATGGCCGATACCCTGTTGCGCCTGGGCATGCTGGCCATCGGTGCGTTGTTGCTGGTGTGGTTCGCGGTCAGCGCCGCGTTGCGTCCGCTGGAGCGTTTGCGCAGCGCGGTGGAGGAGCGCCAGCCCGACGACTTGCGGCCCTTGCCGCTGGTCGAGGTGCAACGCGAGTTGTGGCCCCTGGTGCGGGCGCTCAATCACTTCACCGAGCGACTGCGTGGCCAGTTCGAGCGTCAGGCGCAGTTCATCGCCGACGCCGCCCATGAATTGCGCACCCCCCTGGCGGCGTTGAAGGCGCGCCTGGAATTGGGTCTGCGGGCCTCGGAGCCCGAGACCTGGCGCAATACCCTGGAAAGCGCCGCCCAGGGCACCGATCGCCTGACCCATCTGGCCAATCAACTGTTGTCCCTGGCGCGGATCGAAAACGGCGCCCGGGCGATTGCCGAGGGCGGCGCGCAATTGCTCGATCTCAGCCAGTTGGCCCGCGAGTTGGGCATGGCCATGGCGCCCTTGGCCCACGCCCGGGGTATCGCCCTGGCCTTGGAAGCCGATGAGCCGGTGTGGCTGCGCGGTGAACCAACCCTCTTGAACGAACTGCTGAGCAACTTGGTGGACAATGCCCTGGCCCACACCAAGCCGGGCGGAAACGTGATCCTGCGGGTCAGCGCGCCGGCGGTGCTGGAGGTGGAGGACGACGGCCCGGGGATTCCCCTGGAGGACCGCGACCGGGTATTCGAGCGTTTCTACCGACGCAACCCCCATGTCGCCGGTTCCGGCCTGGGCCTGGCGATCGTCGGCGAAATCTGTCGTGCCCATCTGGCGCAGATCAGCCTGCATGATGGCGCGCAGGCGGGTCTGAAGGTGCGGGTGAGTTTTAACGCGGGCTAGAGGCTGTGGTACAGGTTCAGTAGAACATTGATTCAGTAGAGCATTGATTCAATAGAACATTGACCGCGACTCGGCCAGATCGCTGCACATTGCCTTGTTCTCGGGGTCGATCCCGAGTTTTTTGAAGGCTGGCACGCTGAGGATATCGATCTTCGCCAGTGGGTGGTCGGTGTCTTTGTGGCAATAGAGGCTGGCGATCTGCACCAGGTCGACATAGTCCAGGCGCTCGGACTGGCGCTGGAAGTCCAGGTACTGCCCCGGCAACTTGGCCAGCTGTTCCGGAAACTCCCAGACTTGCAGCAGCTTGTCGCCCAGCAATGGGTGGATGTGCTCGATCACGTGGTTGAGGCTGACCGGGTCGGACAGCAGCTCATAGTGATCTTCCGCATAGGTTAGGATCGGCAGTACGCCGATCTGGTGCACCAGCCCGCCGAGGGCGGCCTGGTCGGGCTTCAACTGGGTATGGCTGCGGCACAGGGCATAGCTGACTCCGGCCACTTCCAGGCTTTTGCGCCAGACGTCATGCATCTTTTGCGCGATCACCTCCGAGCGGGCATGGAAAATCTGTTCCATGACCAGGCCGATGGCCAGGTTGCTGCTGTAGTTGACCCCCAGCCGGGTAATCGCGGTGTGCAGGTCGGTGACTTCCTGGGTGGCGCGCAGCAGGGGGCTGTTGACCACTTTGATCAGGCGCGCCGACAGCGCCGTATCACGGCCAATCACTTTGCTCAGGGTGCTGACGCTGATTTCCGGATCTTCAGCGGCCCGGCGAATCTGCAGGGCCACTTCCGGTAGCGTTGGCAGAACCAGGTCATCGTTGTCGATGGCCTCAACCAAATCCTGTTGGACCTTTTCCGCCAGCTCACTCATTTCTGTTCTCTAGGGGTATTGCAGGAAGTTGCGGCGATCAGCGCTGGATTTCTCGATCGCGATCCAGCTGGTAAGGCAGGTCCAGCAGGTGCAGCCCCGGACCTTCGAGCGCGCCAAGATGGAGATTGCCATCCTCTGCAGCTTCGGCTTGCAGTACGGCCAGGAGTTCAATGTTTTGTTCGGCACGCGCGGCGATCACTACCTCACCGATGGCGCTGCCGTGGGTCGGGGAGAACAGCGGGGTGCCGGGTTCCGGCAACTCTTCGGCGTTCAAGGCCAGGCGGTAGAGGCGGCGCTTGAGTTTGCCCAGGTACTGCATGCGCGCGACGATTTCCTGGCCGGTATAGCAGCCTTTCTTGAAACTGACGCCGCCGATGGCCTGCAGATTGAGCATCTGCGGGATAAACAGCTCACGAGTGGCCGGCATGACCTGGCCGATGCCGGCGCGGATCTGGCCCAGTAACCATTGATTGAGATCGCCTTCGGGCAGTTGCACGGCCAGCTTTTCGCGCAAGACCTCAGCTTTATCTGCGGGGGCCCAGAGCTCGGTCCGGTCCGCTGAAACACGAATGGCGATCAGGCCGTCGTTGCGGGCGACCGCGCCGTCTTCCGGCGGCAACTCCAGCCCGAGACCGGCCAGCAGCGTATTGGCGTTGCCCAGGCCGAAGCGCGCCCACAGGGCACTTTCATCGCTGAGCTTGGCCTTGGAAAACACGGCGTATTTTTTCAGGTCCGCCAGTTGCGGCTCCAGCAACTCGGTGGCCATGGCCAGCAGGCAGCCATCGCCTTCGAGCAGGATGCGAAAGCTCGATTGCATGCGGCCTTTCTGGGTGCAACGGGCGCCCAGGCTGGATTGGCTATCACTGAGGTAATTGAGATTGCAGGTCAGCTGGCCCTGAAGGAACTTGCTGGCATCAGGGCCGCGGACGGCGAGAACGCCCTCGTGGGACAGGGAGCAGAAAAAAGCGGAATCAGCCATGGGTCATCGCAGGGTAAAAAGTCTGGCGAACATCATAAGGGGGCGCCCTTGAAATGGGTAGTTCACAAAGGATGGGTGGTGACCGACCAAAGCCGACTGTTCTGGTGTCCGTCGGGCTGTATACTTGCGCTCTATTTGAGGAGCGCTCCATGGTCGAAGATGTTGAATTGAACCGCCTCTACTGGCACAGCCGCCGCGGCATGCTGGAACTGGACGTGTTGCTGGTGCCATTCGTGAAAGAAGTCTATCCGCATCTGAACGATGTTGACCGTGCCTGCTACGTCAGGCTGCTCGAATGCGAAGATCAGGACATGTTCGGCTGGTTCATGGAACGCTCCGAATCCGAAGATCCCGAGCTGCAACGCATGGTCCGCATGATCCTGGATCGTGTCCAACCCAAGTAACGCCTTCGAATGCCGCTGGCAGCCTTCCAGGCAATTGCTGGCGGCCTATCTTCTGGCCCAGCTGTTCGCGCTGGGCGCCTTGCTGATGCTCGATATTCCACTCTGGGCCCGTCTGCTCGGGGTTCTGCTGTGCCTGGGTCACGGAGTCTGGGCGTTGCCGCGGCGGATTCTGCTGAATCATCCCTCGGCTTTCAGCGGTCTGCGTCGTAATGCCGATGGCTGGCAGTTGTGGTGCGCCGGGCAGGGTTGGCGGCCGGTGCAACTGCGGCCTGACAGCCTGGCGCTGCCGCTGCTGGTGGTGTTGCGTTTTCGCCTGTCGGGCGAGCGCTGGGTGAGGTCGGTCTGTGTGCCGCGGGACGCGCAGGCGGCCGATGTGCATCGGCGCCTGCGCGTGCGGCTCAAGTTCAGTCGCCGTAGGTGGGCGGCACCAGAATAGTGTCCAGTGCCTCGGGCAGCAGGTTTGGGTAGTCGAGGGTGTAGTGCAGGCCCCGGCTTTCCTTGCGCTCCATGGCTGAACGAATCATCAGCTCGGCGACCTGGGCCAGGTTGCGCAACTCGATCAGGTCACGGCTGACTTTGTAGTTGCTGTAGAACTCGTCGATTTCGTCCAGCAGCAAGCGTACCCGGTGCTGAGCCCGTTGCAGGCGCTTGTTGGTGCGTACGATGCCAACATAGTCCCACATGAATCGCCGCAGTTCGTCCCAGTTGTGCGCAATGATCACGTCTTCGTCGGAGTCGGTGACCTGGCTGGCGTCCCAGGCGGGCAGGGCGATCGGAATGGCGATCTGCGGCAGTTGTTCGAGAATGTCGGCTGCCGCGGAACGGGCATAGACGAAGCATTCCAGCAGTGAGTTGCTGGCCATGCGGTTGGCGCCGTGCAGGCCGGTAAAGCTGGTTTCGCCAATGGCATACAGACCCGGAACGTCGGTGCGGCCCTGCTGGTCGACCATCACCCCGCCGCAGGTGTAATGCGCGGCCGGTACCACCGGGATCGGCTGTTTGGTGATATCGATGGAGAATTCCAGGCAGCGCTCGTACACGGTCGGGAAGTGGCTTTTGATAAAGGCTTCCGGTTTGTGGCTGATGTCCAGGTACACGCAATCGATACCTAGGCGCTTCATTTCATGGTCGATGGCCCGGGCGACGATATCCCGTGGTGCCAGTTCGGCACGCGGGTCGAAACGCGGCATGAAGCGTTCGCCGTTGGGCAGCTTCAGGTGCGCACCCTCGCCGCGCAGGGCTTCGGTGATCAGGAAACTCTTGGCCTGCGGATGGTAGAGGCAGGTCGGGTGGAACTGGTTGAACTCCAGGTTGGCCACCCGGCAGCCCGAACGCCAGGCCATGGCGATGCCATCGCCACAGGCCCCATCGGGGTTGCTGGTATAGAGGTAGACCTTGGCGGCACCGCCGGAAGCGAGGATGACAAAACGCGCACCGTAGGTATCGACCTCGCCAGTGGCGCGGTTGAGTACGTAGGCGCCGAGGCAGCGATCGCCTTCCAGTCCCAGGCGCTTTTCGGTAATCAGATCGACGGCGACCCGCTGTTCCAGCAGTTCGATATTCGGGCGTTGCCGGGCCTGCTCCAGCAATGTAGTGAAGATGGCCGCGCCGGTGGCGTCGGCGGCATGGATGATGCGGCGATGGCTGTGGCCGCCTTCGCGGGTCAGGTGGAATTCGAAACCGCCGTCTTCATTGCCCGATTGCTCGTCACGGGTGAAAGGCACGCCCTGGTCGATCAGCCACTGGATCGCCTCGCGGCTGTGCTCGACGGTAAACCGTACGGCGTCTTCATGGCACAGGCCGCCGCCGGCATTGAGGGTGTCGTCGACGTGGGATTCGACGGTATCGGTGTCGTCCAGCACTGCCGCGACGCCACCCTGAGCCCAATAGGTCGAGCCATTGGCGAGATCGCCCTTGCTCAATACGGCAATGCGCAGATGACCAGGCAAGGTCAGCGCAAGGCTCAAACCGGCAGCACCGCTGCCTATCACCAGAACATCGTGTTGAAACTGTTGGCTCATTGGAAGATTCCGCTCAAAAGCGACCCGGGTCGGGGTTGGCGCAAGACGCCTGGATCGGCGAGTCAAAGCAGCCATGCAGCCCACTAGTATATAGAGGGGGGGATCGGCACAATAGCGGTGCCTTCGTGGCATTATGAAATTATGAGGGCGAGAAAAGCGGTCTTGCGAGGCAGTGATGGGTGGCTCGATTTTTCCGTCAAATCGGGGAGCTGGCGACTGTATCGAAGATGTAGCAACCTTTTTCTCTTCATGGTTACACAATGTTCGCTCCGTACGGCTATAAAGATTGGGAACTTTTGACACGGCCCCAAGCTCAATAGAAGGTTGCCTGATAGAAGGGACAGCGTCGGTTTTATGCAGGACTTGTGTCGTGGTCATGCAGCTCAATTCGACGACAGGATTATTCGCGCAGCCGGCCTTGCCCGCGCTGCGTTTTTCGTGCGTGCCAAATCAGAGCCCGCAGGAAACTTGCTTGGAGGGGGAGAACTTTTGCGAAAAGCCCGAGTCTATGTTTGCAAGCCTGATCGTTTAGTTATGCAAGCCTCCTCCGAGCTTATCGAGGAGTGTTCATGCTAACCCAGGAAGAGGATCAGCAGCTGGTCGAGCGCGTTCAGCGCGGTGACAAGCGAGCTTTCGATCTGCTAGTGCTGAAATACCAGCACAAAATTCTCGGGTTGATCGTGCGTTTTGTGCACGACACCCATGAAGCCCAGGATGTTGCACAAGAAGCCTTTATCAAGGCTTACCGTGCGCTTGGTAATTTCCGCGGTGACAGTGCGTTTTATACGTGGCTGTATCGTATCGCCATCAACACGGCGAAAAACTATCTGGTTTCGCGCGGCCGCCGGCCGCCGGATAGCGATGTCAGTTCCGAGGATGCGGAGTTCTACGATGGCGATCATGGCCTCAAGGATCTCGAATCGCCGGAGCGCGCATTGCTGCGGGATGAGATCGAAGGCACCGTCCATCGAACCATTCAGCAACTGCCAGAAGATTTGCGTACGGCTTTAACTTTACGTGAATTCGATGGTCTGAGTTACGAGGACATTGCCAGCGTCATGCAGTGTCCGGTGGGTACCGTGCGCTCCCGGATTTTCCGCGCTCGGGAAGCCATCGACAAAGCCCTGCAGCCGTTGTTGCAGGAAACCTGAGACAGCGGCGACAGCCAAGAGAGGAACCGCCATGAGTCGTGAAGCCCTGCAGGAATCGCTGTCCGCGGTGATGGATAACGAAGCGGACGAACTGGAATTACGTCGGGTATTGAATGCCGTCGACGAAGTGGAAACCCGTGAGACCTGGGCTCGTTACCAGATCGCCCGGGCGGCCATGCACAAGGAATTGCTGCTTCCGCGTCTGGACATCGCCGCGGCTGTTTCTGCTGCGCTGGCTGACGAAGCCGTACCGGCCAAGGCCACTCGTGGTCCATGGCGTAGCCTGGGTCGCCTGGCTGTTGCCGCATCGGTGACCGTTGCCGTATTGGCGGGTGTTCGCCTGTACAACCAGGATGAGATCGCTGGTGTCGAACTGGCACAGCAATCGAACCAGCCAACCCTGGCCGCTCCTCAAGTAAAAGGCCCAGCTGTATTGGCCGGCTACAATGAGAGTTCGGAAGCCCCTGGCCCTATGGCCAACGGCGTATTGCAAGGTCAGCCAGGCTGGCACGATCAGCGTCTGCCAAGCTACCTGCGTCAGCATGCTCAACAAGCTGCACTGAAGGGCACTGAAAGCGCTCTGCCTTATGCTCGTGCGGCGAGCCTGGAAAACCGTTAAGGAGGATCATGCGCGCCATCCCTCTACTCTCGCTTCTGCTCAGTGGCTGGTTCATTGTTCCAGCCCACGCCGACGAAGCTCAGGATTGGTTGAAACGTCTTGGGCAAGCCGAACAGCAGCAAAGCTTTCAGGGTACTTTCGTCTACGAGCGTAATGGTAGTTTTTCTACCCATAACATCTGGCATCGCGTCCAGGATGGCCAGGTCCGCGAGCGACTGATTCAGCTCGACGGTTCCGCTCAAGAGGTTGTGCGTGTTGATGGGCGTACCCAATGTGTCAGCGGTACGCTGGTGGCTGGACTGGGGGACGCCCCCAACTCTTCGGCCCACTCACTCGATCCAGAAAAACTCAAGAATTGGTACGACCTTGCCGTCATCGGCAAGTCGCGTGTGGCTGGGCGCTCCGCGGTCATTGTTTCCCTGACCCCGCGGGACCAGCACCGTTATGGTTTTGAATTGCATCTGGACCGCGAGACGGGCCTGCCGCTGAAATCGCTGCTGTTGAACGATAAGGGGCAGTTGCTCGAGCGCTTCCAGTTCACTCGCCTGGATACGGCGGATGTGCCGAAGGACAGCGAGCTGCAGGCCAGCGCCGAATGCAAGGCCGTGGCCCTGGACAGCGACAAGGCTTCCGCAGTGAAGGTTGCGCAGGCCTGGCATTCCGACTGGCTGCCGCCAGGCTTCGAGTTGACCAGCAGCAGTGCGCGTAAAGATCCCGACACCAAGACCATGGTCAACAGCCTCATGTATGACGATGGCCTGGCCCGCTTCTCGGTGTTCCTCGAACCGCTCAATGGCGCGACGGTGACTGACACCCGTACTCAACTGGGTCCGACCGTGGCGGTCTCCCGACGTCTGACCACGCCTGAAGGCGAGATGATGGTAACGGTGGTGGGTGAGATACCTATCGGTACTGCCGAACGGATCGCCTTGTCGATGCGTACCGACGCCGCTGCGCCCAAGGCGCAGTGAGAGTACAGCCCCAGGTGTTCATCGAGCGTTAATGTTGGTTGTGTAAGAGGTCTGCAATGCCAGCTCTGCAATCGAGATATCTAAATGTTCGGTGAACATTTTCATTTGCAAAACCCCCTGTTTTTTCTTATAGGTCAGAGCCACTAGGTTCTGGCCTTGTTTGTCGTTTCCGGGACAAAAGTACTGCGCGAGTCGCCTGGTATTTCTTGTCCCTATCGCTTAACCACGCTCGTTGTAATGGGAGCCGTATGTCGATACCACGTTTGAAATCCTATCTCTCCATTTTCGCTACTGTGCTGGTGCTCGGTCAGGCCGTTACCGCGCAGGCGGCGGACTTGCCTGACTTCACACAACTGGTCGAGCAGGCGTCGCCTGCAGTGGTCAACATCAGTACCACGCAGAAGCTCCCGGACCGCAAGGTTTCCGCCCAGATGCCGGACCTCGAAGGTCTGCCGCCGATGCTGCGCGAGTTTTTCGAGCGTGGCATGCCGCCGCAGCCGCGTTCGCCACGGGGCGATCGCCAGCGTGAAGCCCAGTCCTTGGGTTCTGGTTTCATCATTTCGTCGGACGGTTACATCCTGACCAACAATCATGTGATTGCCGATGCGGATGAAATCCTTGTCCGCCTGGCCGACCGCAGTGAATTGAAAGCCAAGCTGATTGGCACCGATCCACGCTCCGACGTGGCGTTGCTGAAGATCGACGGCAAGGACCTGCCGGTTCTGAAGCTGGGCAAATCCCAGGACCTGAAGGCCGGCCAGTGGGTAGTGGCTATCGGCTCGCCGTTTGGTTTCGACCACACCGTCACCCAGGGCATCGTCAGTGCCATCGGTCGTAGCCTGCCGAACGAAAACTATGTGCCGTTCATCCAGACCGACGTACCGATCAACCCGGGTAACTCCGGTGGTCCGCTGTTCAACCTGGCCGGTGAAGTGGTGGGTATCAACTCGCAGATCTACACCCGTTCCGGCGGTTTCATGGGTGTGTCCTTCGCTATCCCGATCGATGTCGCCATGGACGTTTCCAACCAGCTGAAAGCCGGTGGCAAAGTCAGCCGCGGCTGGCTGGGCGTGGTTATCCAGGAAGTGAACAAAGACCTGGCGGAGTCCTTCGGCCTGGAGAAGCCGGCCGGTGCGCTGGTGGCCCAGATCCAGGACGACGGTCCGGCAGCCAAGGGCGGCTTGCAAGTGGGTGATGTGATCCTGAGCATGAACGGTCAACCGATCATCATGTCGGCGGACCTGCCGCATCTGGTCGGTGCCCTCAAGGCGGGTGCGAAAGCCAATTTGGAAGTGATTCGTGATGGCAAGCGCAAGAACGTCGAATTGACCGTTGGTGCGATTCCGGACGAAGACAAGGCCCTGGACGCCATTGGCAAGTCCGGTGCCGAGCGCAGCAGCAACCGTCTGGGCGTTGCGGTGGTCGAGCTGACCGATGAGCAGAAGAAAACCTACGACCTCAAGGGCGGTGTGGTGATCAAGGAAGTTCAGGATGGTCCAGCCGCGCTGATCGGCCTGCAGCCGGGCGACGTGATCACTCACCTGAACAATCAGGCGATCACTTCGACCAAGAACTTCACTGAAATCGCCCAGGCGCTGCCGAAGAACCGTTCGGTATCGATGCGGGTTCTGCGTCAGGGACGTGCCAGCTTCATTACCTTCAAGCTGGCCGAGTAGTCCGTGTAGCGGATTGATCGCCCACAAAAAAGCCCGCCTCGAAAGAGGCGGGCTTTTTTGTGGGCGCCGGTTGGGCTCAGCGCATCATGTCCTTGACCATCTGCTCCTGGTCCATCAGCTCACGCTGACGTGCATCGATCCGTGAAGACAGGGGGAAGTTGCTGCCGGCGCGACGTTTGGCGAAATCCAGCTGCTGGATCGCCTGGCGATAGTCGCCGACTAGGGCAAAGTATTCGGCCCGCGCCTGATGCAGGCCGATGATATTGCCCGACAGGCCACGGGTTTCCGCCACCGAGTACCAGACGTCCGGATCGTCGGAGCGGGTCTTGAGCAGGCTTTCCAGGGCCTTTTCGGCGTCCGCCGGGCGATTCTGCTTGAGCAGCAGGTCGACCCTGACCTGGTTCAGTGGGTAGTTGCCCGGATACTGCGCAAGCATTTTATCCACCCGGGCCTGGGCGTCGGAAAAGCGGCTGGTGGCGGTATCCAGGTCGATCTGGGCCAGGTTGTAAGTGATGTCGTTAGGTTGCTTGGCCAACAGCTGCTTGAGGTTTTCCCGGGCATCGTTGAACTGGCTGCCCTTGATCTGGGCGATGGCGAGGCCGTAGCGGGCGATGTCGTTTTTCGGATTTTCGTCGAGCTGGGCGCGGAAACGCTTGGCACCCATGCCGGGGGACTCTTCGTAGATCAGCTGTACTCGTGCGCGAATCAGCTGGTAACGCAGGCTGTCTTCCTTGCCGCCGGCCTTGGCCTGTTCGGCGCGGTTGCGGGTGTCGGCGATCCGCGATTCGGTGACCGGGTGAGTCAGCAGGAACTCCGGCGGCTTGGCGTCGAAACGGTACTGGCGCATCAGGCGCTCGAACATGGTCGGCATGGAGCGCGGGTCATAACCGGCCTTTTCCAGGTTGAGGATGCCGATGCGGTCGGCTTCCTGCTCGTTCTGCCGGGAGAAGCGCCGTTGTTCCTGGATGGCCGCGGCCTGGGTGCCGGCAATGGCGGCGATCCCGGCGTCGCCACCGCCCGCCGCGGCGATCACGATCCCGGCCAGCAGGGCGGCCATCATCGGCACCTGCATGCGTTGCGAAGCCTCGACGCCACGGGCGAAGTGGCGTTGCGACAGGTGCGCCAATTCGTGAGCCAGCACCGAGGCATATTCGCCTTCGGTCTGGGCGTTGAGGAACAGTCCGCCGTTGACCCCGACAATCCCGCCGGGAGCGGCAAACGCGTTGAGCTGCGGGCTGTTGATCAGGATGAACTCGAGACGTCGGTCGTTGACCTGGCTGGTCTCGACCAGTTTGTAGACGCTGGTTTCGACGTAATCCTTGAGTTGCGGGTCGTTGAGTTGCGAAACCTGGCTGCGCAGCAACGCCAGCCAGGCGCGGCCCAGTTGGTGTTCCTGTTGGGGCGAGACAATGGCAGAACTGGCGTCACCGAGTGATGGCAGGTCGTCGGCGAAGCCTGGTGAGGCGAGCAGGCAAGCGAGCGTCAGCAGGGTAGGGCGCAAAAAAGTCATGCACAAAGCCTTAGTCGACAAAGAGTCTACTGTAGCCGGACACCAGGCCTTGGACCAGATATTCTAGGCACCTCGACGACCCTCCCGGAGTGACGCAATGACTGATGCTGTAGCCCACGACGCCGAGCTCGATGCCAGCGGACTGAATTGCCCGCTGCCGCTGCTCAAGGCCAAGATGGAACTCAATCGCCTGGCCAGCGGCGCGGTGCTCAAGGTGATCGCCACGGATGCCGGCTCCCAGCGCGACTTTCGCACCTTTGCCCGTTTGGCCGGTCATACCCTGCTTCGCGAGGAAGACGAGGCTGGGGTCTATCGTTACTGGCTGAAGAAGGCCTGAACCGACCCGGAAATCATCGCGCCTCTGTCTAAGGATCATTGATGTTCAAAGTGTTACGCGACTGGATTCAGCGCTACTTCTCCGATGAAGAGGCCGTGGTACTGGCCGTTCTGTTGTTCCTGGCCTTCACCGCGGTGCTGACCCTGGGCGGCATGCTCGCGCCGGTGTTGGCGGGGATGGTGCTGGCCTATCTGATGCAGGGGCTGGTGCTCACGCTGGAACGCTGGCGTTTGCCTGGCGGGGCGGCGGTGGGCCTGGTCTTTGCCTTGTTCATGGGGCTGCTGCTGGTGTTCATCGTGGTCGTCGTGCCGCTGTTGTGGCATCAGTTGATTACCTTGTTCAACGAGTTGCCGGGAATGCTTGCCAAGTGGCAATCGTTGCTTCTGTTGTTGCCGGAGCGTTATCCGCACCTGGTGTCCGACGAACAGGTGCTGCAGGCGATCGAGGTGGCACGCGGCGAGATCGGCAAGTTCGGCCAGTGGGCGCTGACCTTCTCGCTGTCCAGCCTGCCACTGCTGGTCAACATCATGATCTATCTGGTGCTGGTGCCGATCCTGGTGTTTTTCTTCCTCAAGGACCGGGCGATGATCAGCCAGTGGGTGCGCGGTTACCTGCCGCGCGAGCGGGCCTTGATCACCCGGGTGGCCCAGGAGATGAACCGGCAGATCGCCAATTACATTCGTGGCAAGGTGATCGAGATCGTCATTTGTGGCGGGGTGACCTACATCGCCTTCGTGGCCTTGGGGCTGAACTACGCGGCGTTGCTGGCGTTGCTGGTGGGGATTTCGGTGGTGGTGCCCTACGTCGGGGCTGTGGTGGTGACCGTGCCGGTAGCGCTGATTGCCTTGTTCCAGTGGGGCTGGAGCGACCAGTTCATCTATCTGATGGCGGTCTACGGGATCATTCAGACCCTGGACGGCAACGTACTGGTGCCGCTGCTGTTCTCCGAGGCGGTGAACCTGCATCCGGTGGCGATCATCTGTGCAGTACTGTTGTTTGGCGGGCTGTGGGGCTTCTGGGGGGTGTTTTTCGCGATTCCCCTGGCCACCCTGTTCAAGGCGGTACTGGATGCCTGGCCGCGCAAGGAGCCGGTCGTGGCGCCCTTGCTCTAGGGCGGCCCTGCTCTGGAAATGAAAAAGGGGGCGGCTGAATCAGCCGCCCCCCTTTTTTTAGTCGGTTACTTTTTAGTCGGCTACCACGCTCAGGCCTTGTTCAGCACCTGCGCAGCAGCCAGTACCGCATCCACGTGGCCTGGCACTTTCACGCCACGCCATTCCTGGCGCAGCACGCCATTCTTGTCGATCAGGAAGGTGCTGCGATCGACGCCCATGTATTCCTTGCCGTAGAGCTTCTTCAGCTTGATCACGTCGAACAGCTGGCAGACGGCTTCGTCCTTGTCGCTGATCAGCTCGAAGGGGAATTCCTGCTTGCACTTGAAGTTCTCGTGGGACTTCAGGCCATCGCGGGAGACGCCGAACACCTCGGTGTTGGCGGCCTTGAACGCGGCGTATTGATCGCGAAAGCCCTGGCCCTCGGTGGTGCAACCCGGGGTGCTGTCCTTGGGGTAGAAGTAGATCACCACCTGCTTGCCCTTGAGCGCGGCGAGGCTGACGGTCTGACCGCTGGTGGCCGGGGCTTCGAAGTGGGCAACAGGTTGGTCGATGGCAACGGCCATTGGGGCTTCCTTACATTGGGTTCTGTGGGCGCCAGGGTTCGATCAGCGCATCGAGATTCATTGCGTCGGCGAAGTCCAGGAACTGATCGCGCAGCCAGCTGATCTGAGTGCCGGCCGGCAAGGTCACGGTAAAGGTGGCGTTGAGCATGGTGCCGCCGGTCTGCGGGGCCTGATAGGTATCGCAGGTCAGGTTTTCCAGCTCGACATGGTGATCGATGAAGAACTGGCACAGTTCATTGACGATGTCCGGGCGGTAGGCGGCGCTGACGTAAGCCACATAAGGCAGGGCCTGCGGGCGGTTTTCCAGGGCCGCGCTGCGCACCACGTTGACGGTGAAGGCGTATTTCTTCGCCAGCGACGGCAGGCCGGCCTCCAGGCGCGCCAGGGCATCCCAGCTGCCGGAAACCTCCAGGACCAGCGCACTGCACTCACCATGGCGGGTCAGGCGGGAGGTCACCACGGCGCAGCGGTTTTCATGGCTGGCGCGGCACAGGACGTTGGTCAGCTCCATGGGGTTGGCGCCGAGGGCACTGATGACAAGGAATTGTTCGCGGACTGTGGGGGTGGACATGCAGCATTCCTAAAGCGATGAGCGGTCGATACTTTTGCAGGCTTGAGTACTGGGTAAACGTCCGGATGCGGTTTCAGAAGCCCTGAACCGCCAGGTTGCGACGAGCTCCATAAAAGGCGAGAGCGAAGGGCGGCAACGCAGGATTGGGGCTTCGGATGCCGAAAAGGGAGGCTGGAACCCGGCGTACAAGCTTAGCAGTACCGATCAAAGCCTGAAGGGTAGCGAAATACATCGCTCAGGGGAATGCTCGCAGCGCGGTACTTCGCTTGTGCAAGCATCTTGGCGCCAGTACCATTACCGCTCTCTTTTTCCGGCAGGAGCGGTTGCATGATTGCGGGCAGTATGGTGGCACTGGTCACACCCATGGATGCACAGGGTCGTCTCGACTGGGACAGCCTGAGCAAACTGGTGGACTTCCACCTGCAAGAGGGCACCAACGCCATTGTGGCGGTCGGCACTACAGGTGAGTCGGCTACCCTCGATGTGAACGAACACATCGAAGTGATTCGTCGCGTGGTCGCTCAGGTTGCAGGGCGTATCCCGGTGATCGCCGGTACCGGCGCGAACTCGACGCGCGAAGCGATCGAGCTGACCACCAATGCGAAGATCGCCGGTGCTGACGCGTGCCTGCTGGTGACCCCTTATTACAACAAGCCGACGCAAGAAGGCCTGTATCAGCATTTCCGTGCCATCGCCGAAGCCGTCGATATCCCGCAGATCCTCTATAACGTGCCGGGCCGCACCGCTTGCGACATGCAGGCCGAGACCGTGATTCGCCTGTCGACCGTGCCGAACATCATCGGCATCAAGGAAGCCACCGGTGACCTGCAGCGCGCCAAGGACATCTTGGCCGGCGTGAGCAGCGACTTCCTGGTGTACTCCGGCGACGACGCAACCGCCGTCGAACTGATCCTGCTGGGTGGCAAGGGCAATATTTCGGTGACCGCCAACGTGGCGCCAAAAGCCATGAGCGAGATGTGCGCCGCCGCAATGCGTGGCGATGCCGCCACCGCCCGGGCGATCCACGAGAAGCTGATGCCGCTCAACAAGACTCTGTTTATCGAATCCAACCCTATTCCCGTGAAATGGGCCCTGTGCGAGATGGGCTTGATGGCGAACGGTATCCGTCTGCCGCTCACCTGGCTCAGTGCTGCCTGTCACGAACCGCTGCGGCAGGCCATGCGCCAGTCCGGCGTATTGGTTTAATTGAGGAAGTACTACGCATGAAGCGATTGGCCGGACTTTCCGCACTTGCCTTGATTATCTCCAGCACCAGTGGCTGCGGTTGGATTTGGGGGCCGGAAGGCTACTTCCGTGACCGCGGCAGCGATTACCTGCAAGCGCAACAGACCGCACCGATGCAACTGCCGTCGGATGTCAGCACCTCCAAGCGCCTCGATCCGCTGTTGCCGATTCCGCGCAATGTGGCCGATGACACCGTCAAGGGCGAATACATCGTGCCGCGTCCGCAGCCGTTGGGCTCGGTGGCCGATGCCAGCGACTACACCCTGCAAAAGAGCGGTGATGCGCGTTGGGTCATGGCCCAGCACGCCCCGGCCGAAGTCTGGCCGGTGGCCATGCAGTTCTTCCAGGACAACGGTTTCCGTATTGACGAGCAACGTCCGCAAACCGGCGAGTTCACCACCGCCTGGCAGCGTTCCGACGAACTCTCCGCATCCATGGCCAAGCGCCTGGGCAGCGTAGGTTCGGCCGATAACGAAACCCGCGTGCGGGTGCGTATCGAGCCAGGCGTGCAGCGCAATACCAGTGAAGTCTACGTGGTCAGCGCCGAACGTCCTGTCGGCAGCACCTCCAACGTCGATTTCACCAATCGCTCGGTCAACACCAGCCTGGATGCCGCGCTGGTCGACGAAATGCTCGCCAGCATGAGCCGCAGCGCCGAGAAGGGCGGTTCGGTCTCCCTGCTGGCCGCGCGTGATTTCGATACCCCTAGCCGTGTCAGCCTCACCGAAGACGGCAGCGGCAACGTGGTGCTCAACCTCGGCGAAGACCTCGACCGCGCCTGGTCGAGCGTCGGCCGCGCCCTGGAACAGGGCGAGTGGCGCGTTGAAGACATCAACCGCAGCCTGGGCCTGTACTACATCAACCTGGCGGAAAAAGCCGAGAAGAAAAACGACGAGCCGGGCTTCTTCGGCAAGTTGTTCGGCAGCGCACCGGCCAAGGAAGAAATCGAGGCCCGCGCCGAGCGTTATCAGGTTCGCCTGAGCAAGGTGGGCGACAACGTCCAGGTCACCGTCGAGAAAGACATCAACACCGTTGCTCCGCCTGAAGTGGCGCGCAAGGTCTTGACTGTGATTCAGGACAACCTGGGCTGATCCGATGCGTTTCGCCGTTCTCGGCAGTGGTAGTCAAGGGAATGGCACGCTGATAGCCAGTGACGACACCTACGTCCTGGTGGATTGTGGTTTCTCCTTGCGCGAAACCGAGCGGCGCCTGCTGCGCCTGGGGGTAGCCCCCGCGCAACTGAGCGCGATTCTGGTAACCCACGAACATGCCGACCACGTGCATGGCGTGGGTTTGCTGTCTCGGCGTTACAATTTACCGGTCTACCTCAGTCGCGGCACGTTGCGCGGGATGCGCAAACCGGTGGACGCCGCGGGTTTTCTCGCCGGGGGCGAGACGCTTCAGGTCGGTGCCTTGAGCATCGACGTGACCCGCGTCGCCCACGATGCGCTGGAACCTGTGCAGTACGTGTTCAGTGACGGCCGGCGGCGTTTCGGTCTGCTGACCGACCTGGGTTCTTACTGCAACACGGTGATCGACCGCTATCGCGGGCTGGATGCCTTGATGATCGAGGCCAATCACTGCCGCGATATGCTGGCCCGAGGTTACTACCCGTATTTCCTCAAGCAGCGGGTCGGTGGGGAAATGGGACATTTGAACAACCATCAGGCCGCAAGCCTGGTGGCCGAGTTGGGCTGGCAGGACCTGCAGCATCTGGTACTGGCCCATCTCAGCAGCAAGAACAACCTGCCGCAGCTGGCCCGGCAATGTTTTGTCGACACCCTCGGGTGCGACCCGGACTGGCTGCAACTGGCCGATCAAGATTCAGGGCTCGACTGGCGACACATCGCCTAGCCCACCTACTTAGCAAGCGGAGCCCATCATGGAAAAACGTGAAGAACTCTACCGTGGCAAAGCCAAATCGGTTTACAAGACCGACGACGCCGATCGCCTGGTCCTGCTGTTTCGCAACGACACCTCGGCGTTCGACGGCAAGCGTATCGAGCAGCTCGATCGCAAAGGCATGGTGAACAACAAGTTCAACGCCTTCATCATGCAAAAGCTCGAAGAGGCCGGCGTGCCGACCCAATTCGACAAGCTGCTGGGCGACAACGAGTGCCTGGTGAAGAAGCTGGACATGATTCCGGTCGAGTGCGTCGTGCGTAACTACGCCGCCGGCAGCCTGGTCAAGCGCCTGGGTGTGGAAGAGGGCCTGAAGCTCAACCCTTATACCTTCGAACTGTTCCTGAAGGACGACGCCAAGGGCGACCCGTTCATCAACGAATCCCACGTCGTGGCCTTCGGTTGGGGCACCGCCGAGCAACTGGCGCGCATGAAAGAGCTGTCGCTCAAGGTCAACGAAGTCCTGAGCAAGCTGTTCGACGACGCTGGCCTGCTGCTGGTGGACTTCAAGCTGGAGTTCGGCGTATTCCACGGCCAGATCGTCCTGGGCGACGAGTTCAGCCCGGATGGCTGCCGCCTGTGGGACAAGGAAACCCGCAAGAAGATGGACAAGGACCGCTTCCGTCAGGGCCTCGGTGATGTGATCGAAGCCTACGAAGAAGTCGCAAACCGTCTGGGCGTACCGCTGTAATCGACGCAACCGACTGATAGCACGGAAAAAATTTGCCCGAGGGGCTTCGCTTCGGGCAAAGGTGCTGTTATGATGCGCGCCGTTGGAGAGATGCCAGAGTGGCCGAATGGGACGGATTCGAAATCCGTTGTACCTTCGCGGGTACCTAGGGTTCGAATCCCTATCTCTCCGCCATTATTGAAAAAGATGAAGCCCCCGTAATCGTTACCGATTACGGGGGCTTTTTCGTTTTTAGCTTTTTGATTAGGGCATTTTTAGGGCAAATCGAGACCATTGAGAGCTGGCTGTAGGCCAGTTCAGATCTTCACTTACCGTTAAGGGCGGCAGGTAAGGGATTGGCGTTTTACCTGTTTTGCGACGCCTTGGGCTTTATGGCTCACCGCGGCATATGAACCGCACGAGACGGTCAAGGTTCGACCGCCGTAGGGCGTTCCTGGCAATGGAGTCTCAGTGAGTAAAACCAGAGGAAATGACGCCTAACGCGGGTGTCACAGTGCCACCAATATTGGTAGCGAGACGGAACTGAAAGCCATAAACTGTGCTAAATTTTAAGAAAATCTTTACGCTCGTTGATGGTTCAAGATCGAATCTTAGAAAGCGGATTTTCTACAAACAGCAGGATGGTGTTAGATGACTGATTTGTTGATTAATGAGCAGTTGATTATTATAGGTGCCGTCGATATACCGTTGAACAACGATAATACGATGAAACTGCTGAAAGTTTTCGGTGAAATGGGCTACCTGCCTTCTGTAGTACAAGAAATTAATATGCAAACTGGTCAAGCTATTAACCGGATGTCTTTGGTGAATAATGCTGATACCGCTATAACCTTCAATACAGATCGAATTTCATTTATTCGAAATCCAAATCCGGTTAACCCCGCACCTACAGATTTTACTGATTTGATACGAGTGTTTGCGGATAGGCTTGCTGCAGAGTTTAATTTGAAGGCTAATCGCTGCGTTATTTCAAAAGAAATGTTGATGGGCGAATGTAGCGAAGAGAAAATGAATAAGACCGCAGCTTTGTTTCTGAATGCGGAAGCTAACGATGACGAGGATGTCTTCGAGTGGTTTGCTCGAAGGTCAATAGGATTTGAGCATAATGATGAAAAACTTTTAAAGGTTTCTGAAGTCGGCCGCGCTCAAGGTAAAATTCTCTTAAATTCAGTACTGACCGATTTCGATAGGGTTCGAATTAAAGCTGAGGTTGGCACTGATTTTTATAATCAAGAGAATCGACTTGATATAAAAAATGTCTCGGCGTTGGTCTTAAGTTTGAGTGAGCTTCATGCGGACTTTATTTCTGGTCTTGTGAGGAATCATCATGAAAGCTGAGTTTTATTCAGATAATGTGCCTACCACAGTTACTATTCGGGGGGGTTATATAAAAAAACCAGTTGTCCCGACTTCTGATGTCACTCTGACAGAGAAGCCTCGAATTGGCTTGTTTGCCAATAGTTTTGGCCGAGTAACTATTACGTCGCCCAGTTTTTTTTCTGATATCAAAACTTCACCGACAGGCATCGATGTCGAAAAGATTGGATCGTTAGGCAGAGATTCTAGTAAATACATCCAGACTAGTGAAGCCGTGAATAATCTTGCGGCTGAAAAAATCAATCTGCACGAATATCTCCTCGCATTCAGGCGTGCATCTAGATCCGGTAATTTAGAATACGGTATGGTATCTAAATGCGATGAGCTCATTCTGCAATGGTTTGGTGAGTCAAATGAACAGCTTGGTAGGATAATCAGTCATATATTTATACAGTCTATGAATGATAAAAATATTCTATTGTTTTTGTTAAAGGCTATAAGCAATGTTTCCTACGCAGCGATCTATCCTTTTGGGCAAACTGTAGCTGTTGCTGCATTGGTCAATCGAGATATCGAAGTAATCGAAGGGGGCATACGAGCATTCGAAAACTGGGGTAGCCGAGATGGGATTTCCGTATTGGAAAATACCAAATTGGCATTTGACTGGTTGGAAGTCTATCGTCGGCAGACTATAGATTATTTGCGAGAGTTCTAAGATGGAGCTAATACGTAAAATTAGTTTGGCTAAATGGAAGAACTCTCTCGCTGTTGGTCCTGAATATATCAGTGCAGATGCAGTAACAGGATGCTTGCGTACATCTGAAAATACTCTGTCTGTATGGAAGAATGAAAGTGAAGTTGAGTATGATCAGTCAGTACTCGCGCTTCTAGCATCCCTGACAAGCATGGAAACGATCGACATAGTTCGTTTGGGTGTTGAGGAGCTTGAACAGAAAAATCTCGAGCTTGCAGAAACTGAAGGTGATACACGGGCCAAGGGTCTAGAGAATTTGCATCGAGATATCATTAATCTCGATCACGCTGCTCTAAAAAGCGTCGCTGAGATAGTTAAGGCTAAAGTTGCTGAGAATAAGTCCATTCGGTTTCGTAAGCCGGACATTAAGGTTATTCTAAATAAAGCTGTCGCCGAAGGCGTGATTGATATTGATCTGCTGCCTGATAAGGTTCGCGCCGAATTACTTAAAAAATGAGTGCCGTAGATTTGGCGTGCTATTGAGTCGTATTGCTGGCGAAGTACCATAATTTCCCTCCATCGGATGCTATTTGCGATGGAGGGTTGAGTTTTATTTTTCAAAGTGGGAGATGTCTAATCAGACAAATGCTCCCGACTTAATCTCCTTTATCTCTGAAACCTAACATTTTCGATACTAAACCAGCCATGCTCTTGGTGTCTTTTGGTATCCATCTACCATAATGTTTTCTCACCATCGTAGTGTCTGCATGTCCGAGCTGTCTTGCAACCCACTCGACCGGCACATAGCTCGAGAGCATCTGGCTGGCGAATGTGTGGCGGCACTGGTTAGCCCCGCGGTGCCGGACCCCTATTTTTTTCAGATGAGCGGTAAACCACTTGCTCAGGGTTTTGCCGTTCCAAAGCATGGCGCTTTTTGAGTTGCGGAAGAGTAAGCGGACCTTCTGTTTCTTCGCTGTGATGTTGTCGCGCTGTATGACTTTGATTTCAACGGCCGGTGCGGCCTGAGCTGCAGCGACAATCTCGCGCATCAGTTCGAGTGCTGGGTCTATCAGCTCGACGATCCGATTCCGTGATCGTTCCTTTGGCACCTTGAACTCTCCCACGACCAAGGCCCGGCGCACGTGAATGGTACCGGCGATGAGGTCTATGTCCTCCAGGGCCAGGGCGATGATTTCCGACATCGACAGGCCGGTCCAACAGTTGAAGGCGAGCATGCGAGCATCGGCCAAGCGCTCCGGGTCGCCCGTTGCAATCAGCTCGATTTCCTCGCGGCTGAACGGATCGGCGTGTTCTGAGTCGGAATCGGTGCCGACGTTGCTGATCCGGTCCAAGGGATTTGCTTTCAGGATCCCATCGCCGAAGGCGTCCGCCCAGACTCCGCGCACAATTGTGAAAATATCATTCACGGTCTTCGGGGCCAGGCCTTGCTTGAGCAGTTGCGCCTGGAACAGTTCGAGGTCGCTCTTACTGATATCGACGATACGTCTTTTACCGAACTTCGTGTCGACGTGTTTGGATTTGCTGACGTAGTTGTCGACTGTGCTGGTGGCGCGGAGGGCGCGTTGTACTTCCAGCCATCTTTCGATTCCTTCCTTGATGGTGCGTTTTGTCGAGTGGCCGCCCGTGCCCGAGAACATTGCCGCCCTCGGCGAGTCGGGGAAGTGCGCGGCGTAATCAAAGCGACCTTCCGCGATTTCGGTCAGGATCGTCCGGCGCTTGTTATCGGCGTAGGCAATAGATGCCTTGTTGATTTTGATAATGCCGGGCACAGGTTCACGGCAGCGTTGCCCGTAGAGCATGAACCAGATGCGCAGCTTCTTTCCGTTCAGCTCCACGCCAGTGGGCAGCTTCTCCCCGATCTTCTCTGTCATGGTTGGCCGGCCATCCACTTTTCGATTTCCACGCGGTTGTAAACAATCACGTTGGCGGGATCGGTGCGCCATTGTTTCTCTTCCAGCCAGATGCCGCGATCTCGATACTTCCGCACGGCCTCAGTGCTCAGTCCGAAAACGGGGAACAGTAATTCCTTTCTAATCCATACGGCGGGTGTAATAAGAAGTTGCACCGCTTCGGAAGTTTGATTGCTTGCTTCGTGAATGGGTTTAACTTGTTGCTTGGCCATAAAATATTCTCCGACTTACCGAAGGGCGCGCAGGCGCTGCACCTGCTGGAGTTTCTTTGCGGCCACGTTGGCCATGTAGGATTCCCACTCGACGTTCTTCCGCTGCTGCCGGATCTTGCTGCAGCTGGCGTGATTGCGGGTCGAGCGTGCTTTGCCACAGATGTCACATATCGTCGGCAAATCAAGGCGGTGAGTGGCCATGCGTGGTCTGATGAGCTGTGCCGCTTGTTCAGCCATGGCTCACCTCACAGGCTTGATGATGGTTGAGGAGCGCGGCACAGAGGATTTCGTCAAACTCCTCGATGGCCAGGGGGTCCCATCGTCCATTGCGCATCCTGTCGTGGTGCCACTTGATCCCGTTGTAAGTGACGCGCACATGCGTTGCGCTTATTTGAAGTTCAGCGACGCTGCCACTGCTGGCGGACTCCTCCATGGACTCCCTGATGCGCGATATTGTCACCGGCTTGGCGTGCTTGTTGTGCGCGGTCGATGCGTACGGCTCGCCACACTTGTTGCAACCGCTAGTGAAAGGGATGAACTCATGAACGCAAGGCTTTGAGCTGGCGAGCAGGATTGCCGCCTCGGCAATAGCTCGTAGTGAGTCCTGATTGTTACTGCCGGCGATTCGCTTCAGTAGGGCGAAATATGCCTTCGCCTCTTGGCTTTTCTCGATACCGATCTGGCTAGCCTTTGTCAGCTTGGCACGTAGGGTGTCGCGCTCTTCTTTCAACAGCGCATAGCCCGTCTGGTAAATGCCGAGGTCGTCTTGCAGCCGCTCAGCTTCGCTCACAGAAGCATGGCTGGACACCGGTTTCCAGGCGCGGCGCATCCAAGCAGAAAAAACCGCTCGGTATGCGTAATGCTCACGGGCGAACTTGTCGGATGTGCTCGATCCGGCTGCTCGAATGTAGGTGTCGCGGTTTGCGCAGTACTGCAGGCCTTCCGGAACCGGAAATTCCCTCTCGTATTCGGCTCGTTCGTCACGCGGGAAGGGCTTATACCCCACAACTGGCTGCGCGGGCGGGCGTTCCCGAGCGATTAGCGTTGCATCAACACTGGCTGCCTCGCGCAGCTTTTCGTGGGGTATAAGTGCCTCGGCAGTGGCGCAGACAGGGTCAATAATGCCTGCTGCTTCGCAGCAGAGACTCTTTGTTTCTTGCGCGTCGACGCCGCAAGTGTTGCGGAGCAAAGCGGGCATAGATTGGGTGTTGGTCTGTTCGATCTTCATGCCGCTTTACTCCGATGTTCGATTGCAAGTTGGTCCATCAGGTTGGGTGAAGCGCTTGCCGGTGTGGGGTGAGTCCGGGTCATGCGGCCTCCTTGACCAGATCGGCCAGCAGCAGGGCGTGTTCGGTGGTTTTACGGAGTTCGCGCAAGGCGTCGGCGCCGATCAGCACGGCCAGCTGGCGGTCGAACTCTTTACGGAAGCGCGACAGTTCTTGCAGCTCGGTGGTGGCTTTTGTGCATTTTTCCTGCAGCTCGCCGGCCGCCTCTGGGCTCAAGCGCAGTAATGGGATAGGGCGCTTCATGCTGCGTCCTCCTGAGCTACCGGCTCCAACGCCTCGGCCATGGCAAGAACCTGGTCCTGCAAGGCGAGCGTTTCGCGGGTGATGGTCTTGCCGGTGCGCAGTGCGCCGAAGGTTGCGGCGGCAATCCTCAGCTTGTCGGCGACGTCCAACAGAAACTCCCGTGACTGGCCGGCCTTGAGCTTTTTGCAGTGCTGGGCGAGGTGCAGGTGATCGGCCTGGATGAATTGCAGGGAGGCCTTCAGTTCCCTGATGGTCTTTGCGTTTTCTGCTTGGGTAACTTCTTTTCCTTCCAGCAGGCCTTTCGCCTGGCCATCCTTGCGGCCGAAAAAATAGCCGAGGTTGATCAGCAGAATGGCGGCGAGTGTCAGGCCGATCAGTGCATAGATTTGAATCGCGGTCATGTGGTGTGCTCCTGGTGGTTTGCTGGCCGGTGGTGGCGGCCGTTGGGTTAGTCGTTTGCTTCGGCTTGTGCTCGAGGCATTTCCTCGTCCGCCCTGTAGGCTCTGATATCGATCAGCGCAGCGACATGTCGGATGTGCACGTATTTCGGCGCCTTGCGGCTGCTGTCCAGCGTGGTCACGGGTAACTCGATCCTGCCGCTGGTGATCTCTGCCGCAAACGACTCCTTGTTGAGGTTGCGGAAATACTGCTCGCGCAGCCTTTCAAGGGGGATCAACACGTCACCGAAGGTTCGGTAGAGCAGTTCGACAGTGGATGAATCCGGTGCGGGGTGCAGTCGCAGCGGTGCTTGGCTGTTATTGCTCATGGCTCTGTTGGGCCTCCTTGCGTTTGTGGCGTGCCGGGTGGTTCCAGGCATTCAGGCAGTGGCTTTTGGTCAACTCCCGCAGATGTTCCGGTACCTCAAGGAGCGCAGCGTTGCGCTCCTCTTTAGTACGCAGGGCTAAGATCTGGCGGGCGTATTCTCTAGGCCACGTCACGGCGGTCTGGAGTTGCCGGGATCTCCGGCATCTCCAGCCCCAGCTGTTCAGCAAGCCAGCGCAGGCCGGCTTGCTTCACTCGGGTGGACTGGCTGTATTGCATCCCGAAATCCGGGTGCCACCATTGGCCGTTCTTGATGCTCAAGTACTCCCGGTCCCGGTGGGGGTAGGCCGGCAGCTTTTTGTCGTTGAGCAGGCCCTTCTCGCGCATGAGCTTGATCAGCGTTGGGCGGGTGATGCCGAAGTACTTGGCGGTCTTTGCGAGGTCGCGTTCCATGGTTGCCCCCTATGCCGCGTGTGCTGCAGGAGTTGCGACTGCAGCCAGGTGGTTGATGGACTCGACGATCTTCTCGTACATCTCGGTGTCGCTACCGCACACGGTGAAGCACTTGGTGCGGGGCTTCTTCACACCAATGCTCATGATGGTCGTCACGGCTTTGCGCGTGATGTTGCGATGGAGGGCAATGTGAATGGGGAGGTCGAACCCCATGTCCAGGCTGAGGGTGCCGCCTGTGCGCACCAGCTCAAACACCTGCTGCCGTTGTTCGGCTTCAAAGGTGCCGAAGCGGCGGCTTGCATGAGGAAGTGTCAGCAGATCGCCTGAACTGCTTGGGTCGAAGGGGCCGTTTACGATCTCCTCGATAAAGTCGGCCAGCTTGAGGTGCATCTTCTTTTCGTTCGGTAGGGTCAGCGTGTGGCGTTCGCTACCCAGCTCGACAGTGAAGAGCGTGTCGGATTTGCTGCGTTCAACCTTTAGGCGGAACGACAGCACATCACGCCGCGGGGTGGACCGAAGCGTATGAGTAAAGGTTTCGGTCAGATTGACCTGGGCGTTTAGCAGCCGCAGCGTGCGATTGTCGAGTTTGTACTTCCTCATGCTGCATGCCCTCCGCCGTTCGGGCTGAATGGAGTAGGGGTGCTGCGGGGTTTTTGCTTGGATTTGCTTGCGACGAATTCGCACCCGCTCTCACGGGCCAGGCGGCGGACTTCAAAGGTGCGGAAGGGGTCAGCAGCGGCCGGGTGGACGTGCAGGGTTGCTGTGGTGTGCATGGTATTGCCTCGCTCTGTGGTGGAAGAGTGAGGCAAATATCAACCGATGGTTGATTGTTGTCAACTGATGGTTGATCAGTGCGTGGGGTGGCGATTTAATGGCTTTGTCGTGGAGTACCACATATTCTTGATTTTTAGCCTTACTGGGCACAGGTCAGTAAGGCGCCAGATGGGGATATGTTGTGACTGAGATTTGTAAGTGTAAGCGTCAAGATTCTTTAAGTGTTTTTTTTCAGAATTACATTGGACATTTTGTTACTTTGCTTGCGGTAGTTATTACTGTCATTGGTGGATTCTTGACGTTCAATCATCAATGGGAAATGAATCGTCATGATCGATTGGTATCGGATGCGCATAAGGTTTCTGATGAGCTGACCGTGTTATTGTTCAACGATCTTAAATACTTGAAGGTTCTAAATGATAGCATTTCAAAGGGTGAAGATTGGGAGAGGTTTGTGCAAGGCCCATATGCAGAGTATCTAACTCGCAAGGAGGTTTGGCGCAGAGATGTAATCATTATGCATTATAAAGTCGAACGCTACTTCGGTAGCGACATTGCAAATGATCTCATAAATACCGAAAAGCTCATTTCTGGCGCTTCTTATGAGGATCTCAGTAGTCCCTCTCCTTGCGCTACGCCAGCAGATGCTGAGCGCAGCCTTATGGTGACGTCTGACGTGATTGAGTGCCAGATCCGCATGGCTGCTTATCTGAAGATGAAACTATCGAAAGATTCAGACGACGTATTTGGTGATATCACTCGAGATATTAACCTGTCTCGAAATAACGCTGAGAATATGAGATTGTATGACAGAGGTATCGTTTCTTATATCCGAGCGATTAATTCAAGGCTGACTAGTTTGGGGGAGGTAAGTGTTCAGCCGCTAATTGATAACTAGCACGAGTTATTCAGGGATGAATGAGCCTACCACCTTTCCGCAAATGTGCGTTTCTTCTGTGATGTCAATGATTGGATATTGCGGATTGATTGGCCTTAGGAACTGACGTCCTGCATCTTCGACCAGAATTTTAAATGTAGCTTCATTGGTGCGAGGAACTCTTGCAATAACTCTATCGCCAGTCTTGGTTTCTGCTTCAGGGTCCACAAATAGGATGCAGCCAGCCGGGTAGCTTCTCCCCGGTCCAGGATTCGTCATCGAGTCGCCAAGGACTTTTAGTGCGTATCCGTGGTTGCTGATCGGAACAGGGCAAGAAAGCCAAGAATCAGCATCATATGATTCAAAATTTGAAATCGCCTCGCTCCAAGCGCCTGCCTGCACCCACGAGATCAATGGAACCTTGCCAAAGCGTTGGTTAACTTCACTAACGTTACTCTCGTCACTGACAACCAGCTGGCGCACATTGCTTTCGCCGGTCTGTTCTTTCGGCAGTACGCCATATTCAAGCCACTCCCGGCGTACTTTCAGCCAGGAGCAAAGTGCAACCATACTGTCTGCTTCGGCGATGGCTTCGCCGTTGAGCCATTTACTGACAGCTTGAGTTGTCTTATCGACCCCCAAACTTTTCAATTTACGATGGATATCGACCCCTCGGCCTCGGCTGCGTACGCCGGCATCGTCGAGAGCTTCATGAAGGCGCGAGCTGAAAGCGGCGCGGAGTGCATTTTTATCAACCATGGGTTGAGAGTGCCACGGAGCTTGCGCAATAGTCAGTTGATGTTTAATATCAACTCCAGGTTGATAAATGGAGGGTGTCATGCTGGACCCCGCAGATTTTCCGAATGCTATTGCGTTCGCTTTTGAAGCTGTAGGCGGCATTGGGGCCGCCGCCAAGGTCTGTGACAGGAGTTATCAGGCGCTGAACAAATGGCGTCAGGCTGCTTGTTTGCCACGAACCGACTACACCGGTGAGACCCAGTACGCTGTGCTCTTGGCAACAGAGGCTAAGCAGAAGGGGAACGGCTTTGAACCGGCCTGGCTGCTGAGCGCATCTTCACCACATAGAGCTGCCGCATAGTTTAGTTAGAAAAAAGGCGACCTAAAGGCCGCCCAGTTCCTCCCGGCACGCACCACCACAGCGCTGTCGGGTCGCGGTAAAAGGTAGGCGGGCACACCACATGCGAACCGCCGACTCTTACCGCGCTTTCCAAGATACGGATACCTTGGGTTGCTGCCTTTCTCCACCACAGATAGGGCAGCTGTTGCGCCAGAGGTGAGCGACGGATCGCTTGCCTCGGCACGGTGCCGGTGTCGGTCTTGCGGACCTAGCCGGCGTTTGGGCCTCTTCAAGCCACGCGGCAAATGTATCACCACTGCATGTCGCGCGGCACTGGCAACTTACAAGGATTAATGCCATGAGCCGTATCGCTCTGAGTTCAATCGACCGGGCACAGCAGGAAATCCTGCCGCTCGATCTCGCGCTTTACCATGCTGCTCGGGACTACCCGGGCGGCGCCGCAGCCATCGCCGCCACCACCGGCAGAAACGCCACCACCCTGCAGCACAAACTATCCCCGACCCACCCCAGCCACACCGTGAACATTCAAGAGTTCGGCGAGATCCTGGAACTGACCAAGGATCGCCGCATTCTGGATGCGGTGCATGCACTGGTCGGAGACACGACTTGGCAGGAGCTGGCTGAGGCGTACACCAACGACATGCCCGAGACCCTGACCACCGGCATTGCGGAGTATTTCCGGCAGGTGGCCGCCCTGGCCGAGACTTGGGCCAAGAGCATCGGCGATGGGGTGGTGAGCGACCAAGAACTGGCCGCGATTCGCCTGCAGGTGTTCCGCGGTATTCAAGGGCTGCTGGGGTTGTTCAACCGCGCTACCTATGTCAACCAGACAACGCGGGGTGCTGACCGTGGCTGACATTGCCGACTTTGCCAACGACCTGGTGCAGGAGCGTATCGACCAGGCGCTTGCTGCACGTAACGCCGCCAAGCCTGCTTTGGCAGCGCATTCGTTCATGTTCTGTGAGGGATGCGATGAGCCAATCCCGGAAGCACGCCGTTTAGCTTCTCCGGGGTGCACCCAGTGTGTGGGCTGTCAGGCAGTCGACGAAGCGTGGGAGGCCCGCCATGCTCGATGAAGTGTTGGGGCAATTCGCAGACTACGGCCTTGAGCCCGCGCAGCCGCTGGTTTTCGGCAAGCTGACACGCTGCAAAACCTCGCAGGACAAGGGCAAGGAAAAGAACGGTTGGTACGTCGTCCATGAGCATCGGACTGAGAAAGGCGAGACGCTGATTTTCGGCAGCTTCGGTGACTGGCGCTCGGGCGAGACGCAGAAAATCAAGGTCAAGGTCGGGCGGATGTCACCGGAGGAGCGCGAGGTTATGCGCGCTCGGCAGGAAGAGGCCAAGCGCCGCGCCGCCGAGATCGCGGCTAATGCCGCACGTCGGGCGGCGAAACGGGCGGCAGGTATGTTCAACCGCATGCCGGAAAAGGGTCGCAGCGACTATCTGGATCGCAAACAGATCGTCGGCTTCGGCGTTCGCTATGCGCCGCGGTCTGGGTCTTTCCTGGTGCCGATGTGCAACGTACGGGACGAGATTGTCGGCCTGCAGGTGGTCTTTCCATCGAAGCAGGAGGACACCGGCCGGGACAAGTCCTATTGGCCCTACGGGATGTCGAAGGAGGGGGCGTTTCACTTGATCGGCCCGCATCCGGATCCTGGGGAGCCTGTGCTGGTCTGTGAGGGATACGCTACCGGCGCCAGCCTGCATATGGCGACTTCGCTGACAGTCGCCGTCGCGTTCGATGCGGGCAACCTATTGGTGGTCTGCAAGGCCATGCGCGAGCGCTTTGCAGGCTGCCCGCTGATCATCTGCCGAGACGATGACTGGAAGACCACGAAGCCGAATGGTGATCCATGGAACCCTGGCGAGGAGAAGGCCAACAATGCCGCGCTGATCGTCGGTGGCCAAGTGGTTGCGCCGATCTTTTCCGGCGAGCGACAAGAGAAGTGGACCGACTTTAATGACCTGCATGTTGCCGAAGGCCTGGAGGCGGTACGTCGCCAGGTATTGGCGGTGGTCAAGCCGCCTGCAGCCGGCGGCTGGAAGGATCTGTTGGCTCGTAGCGAAAGCGGCGCATTGATCGCCCATATGCAGAACGTCGAGCTGATCCTGGCCAATGACGAACGCTGGGCCGGGGTGATCAGTTACAGCGCCTTCAGCTCGAAGATCGTTAAGTTGCGTGCGGCCCCTTATGGCGGTGGCACGGGCGATTGGGCCGACATCGACGATATGCGTGTCATGAAGTGGCTCGCGCAGCAGTATAACTTGCGGGTCAAGGCGTCCCACGTGATTGAGGCGGTCAGTGTGGTTGCCCATGACCATGCCTTTCACCCGGTGCGCCAGTATCTGCAAAAGCTGGAATGGGACCGAGTGCCACGCCTGGAAAGCTGGTTGACTGACGTCATGGGCGTGAAGCCCAGCGACTACACGTCCAAGGTCGGCAAACGCTGGATGCTCTCGGCTGTTGCCAGGGTGATGAAGCCCGGCTGCAAGGCCGACTCGGTGATGATTCTCGAAGGGGCTCAGGGCGCTGGTAAGTCAACGGCGATGAGCATCCTCGGCGGCGAGTGGTTCATGGACACGCCGTTCGCCTTGGGCGACAAGGACGGTTTCCAGGCAATCCGCGGTAAGTGGATCGTCGAACTGGGCGAGCTGGACAGCTTCAACAAGGCCGAGTCGACCAAGGCCAAGCAGTTCTTCTCGGCATCCACTGATACCTACCGCGAGAGCTACGGCCGCAGGACTATGGACGTGCCACGCCAGTGTGTTTTCGTGGGTACGACCAACCAGGACGAGTACCTGAAGGACGCCACGGGCAACCGCCGCTATTGGCCGGTGGCATGTACCAAGGTCGAGCTCGAGCTGCTGCGGCAGATCCGCGATCAGCTGTGGGCCGAGGCCATGTTCTGCTACGAGGCAGGCGACCTCTGGTGGGTAACGTTGGACGAGGCGGCGATGTTCGGCGAAGTACAGGACGAACGCTTCGTGGTGGATGAGTGGGAAGGTCCAATCCTGACCTGGCTTGAAGAGTCGCAGATCGGCGAAACCACCACTGGCAGTGAGGTGCTGGCCAGTGCGCTGAAGCTCGACTACGGGCATTGGGGCAAGCCGGAGCAGATACGGGTCGGCGCGATCATGCACCGGCTGGGTTGGCGGCGTGTGCGTTTGCCGGCGTTGGTGAAAAGCGGTCAGCGGCCCTGGGCTTACAAGAAGCCGGCCGGGTGGGGCGGTGCGTCAGCGTTGCAGCGGGAAGCGTTCGAGGAGCCTTGCTTTGATTAAGCGAATCGACGACATGCTCAAGTTGTGGGCCGAGGATCTGCACAACCCGCACGAAGGTGGCTCGGAGTTGGGCGGCGGCAACATGATTGCGATGCTGATGGAGTGCAAGGGCGAGTTGATACGAGGGACTCGCGGCAGCCGGGTGTTGCTGGACGAGTCGGCGGATATCGAGCTGATCGTGAACAAACATATGCCTGCGCAGCTGTCGGTTCTTGTCCGGGAGCACTACTGCAACCACGACAGCTTCTTGTCGCAGAAGATGTTGCATTGTGGATGCAGTGCGCCGACCTACTACCGCCGCTTGCAGGAAGCTCATGTACTGATCGACGGCATGCTGATGGGGAAGGCTGCGTGACCCCAGGCATGACCTCGGCTGTCACTGTCCCATTGGCCCGTGTTTGCCCCATTGCGTTTAGGTGCGATGGGACAAGCGCGGGCCTTGTGTTTGTTGGCGTGTCCCATTGTCCCATCAGGAACACCACCCGCCCGCATGAGCGGAGCGCAGACCTGTACGCGCTATCGCGCGCATGCGTGTTTTTAGATTTTCTTCTTTACACGAGAAAAAGAAGAAATAGATAGGACAATGGGGCAGAGCCCCGAATTTAGGCGCTCTCAGGAGTCCCATACTCAGGTTGAGGTATGGGACATATGAGACGCCGCCGAAGCAACAGAATGCCGTGGGGAGATATTCGCCGACATTCGCCAGACGTTCACCCGGTGTTACCCACTTATTCACCGGGTGGCATTAAAGTGGGGTTGCTGCCATGAGAATCGACCTGTAAAAAGTAGCCATCTTCGATAGGTGCGACCGCAGAGAGCGGCAGACACCACACTCACCAAACCCGGCCCTTGTGCCGGGTTTTTGCGTTTAAGGGGCAGGGGAATGACGAACGAGCAGCAAACGCTGGTGGACATGCCGATCTGGATGCTGATTGTGCTTTCACTGGTCGGCGGTGTTTCCGGAGAGATGTGGCGAGCCGACAAGGCGGGCGCCCGGGGCTGGTCCTTGGTTCGCCGCCTGGCACTTCGGTCGGGGGCCTGCGTGGTCTGCGGGCTTGGCACCATCATGCTGCTGCATGCCGCTGGGGTTTCGATCCTTGCTGCAGGCGGGATCGGATGCCTGACAGCCATGGCCGGCGCCGATGTTGCGATTGGCCTGTACGAACGCTGGGCCGCAAAGCGGTTGGGCCTCGGGCAAGTGCCGCCGGCCAATGGCGAGGCGGGACAGTGACCCGGCCAGGGGGCGGGGGTGGGGGCCGGTTTTTTTGGGTCCTCCCCCCGGCCCGCCCCCTACACGGGTGCGCAGACTCGCGGTTTCCCTGCAGCTGAGATTTCGGCAGGGATGTCCGTCTTTTCAGGGACTTAGTGATGGGCAAGACAGTCAGCAAGGTTGAACTGGGCGAGATCGTCGGTCGAGACGAAAGAACCCTGAGCCGGTGGCAGAAGAGTGGCATGCCGGTGATCGAATTCGGCGTGGGGCGCGGCAACGAAAACCAGTACGACACCCAGGAGGTGATCGAATGGCTGATGCGCCAGGCCGCATTGAACGGCAAGAAAGAATCCACCCGCGACCGACTCGACAGGCTGCGCGGAGATCGCGAGGAACTGGCGTTGGCCAAGGACTTGGGTGAAGTCGTGATCGAAGCCGAGATGGTCGAGCGCTTCGAAGCGGTGATCACCGCGGCCAAGATCGAACTGCTGAATACCTTCCCTGATGAGCTGGCGGCAACCCTGTCCGCCCAGTACGGCGTGCAGGTCGACGACCAACTGATCCGCGATCCCATCGAATCAATACTGAGGAGGTTGTCCGCGTATGACGAGGATGACGATCTCGCTGGGGATCCTGACGAGTCGGACGACGAGGAGGGCTCTGAGGAAGACGGCGAGTAAAGCGATGGGCCGGGTCTGCCGCAAGTGGGCGCCGCCCCCGCGCATGACCATTATCCAGTGGGCGGACAAGTTCCGCTGGCTGGCCCCTGAAGAGTCAGCCACACCCGGTAAGTACCGGTTCGACAAGACACCGCACCTGATCTGGCCCGGTGGTCCACTGGAGGCGCTGGACGATCCGAACGTTGGCGAGATCGTGGGCCGCAAGTCGGCCCAAGTGGCCTGGACGTCGGGCGTGTTGGGCAATGCCCTCTGCAAGTGGATCGACCTCGACCCATCCCCGATCCTGATCCTGTTCCCCAAGGCCGAAGCAGCCAAGCAGTATGTCGGCGAGAAGCTCGAGCCGATGATCGAGGCCACGCCGCGGCTGCGCAAGAAAGTCGACCTGCGCAGCCGCAAGCTGCAGCAGCGCCAGGACTTCAAGCGGTTCCCCGGCGGCTTCCTGAAAATGGTCGGCTCCAACAGCCCGGCCAGCGTGAAATCGACGCCGGTACCGCGGGTCGCCATCGAAGAGCCCGACGACTGCAACCTGAACCTGCGGGGGCAGGGGGACAGCATCAAGCTGGCCAAGGAGCGTCTCAAGACGTTCCGGCGGTCGAAGATCATCATCGGCGGCACCCCGACCATCAAAGGGCTGTCGGCGATTGATGCCGAGTTGGAGCTGTCGGACAAGCGCGTGGGTCTGGTTCCGTGTCACGGCTGCGGCCAGGCGCACGCGCTGAGCTTCGACCATCTGCATTGCGACGAGGACGAGCACTACTTCCATGAGGTGTACGGTAAGCGCCGCCCGGAAACGGCGTACTACGCATGCCCTCACTGCGGCGAGATCTGGGATGACCACCAGAAGAACGCCAACCTCAAGCGTGGGCGCTGGGAGGCAACTGCCGAGTTCCGCGGCATCGCCGGCTACATCCTCAACGAGCTGTATGCCACGTTCCATGGCTCGCGCTTCGAAGTGCTGATGGAGAAGAAGCTGCAGGCCGAACACGCAGCGTCGCTTGGCAACATCGGCCCGATGATCGCCTTCACCAACAGCTCGATGGGCGAGAGCTACGAGTACAAGAGCAACGCGCCGAAAACGGACGAACTGGAGAAGCGTGCCGAACCCTACGCCGAGTTGACTGCCCCGAAGGGCACGCTGCTGGTCACGGTCGGTGTCGACGTCCAGGGCGACCGCCTCGCGCTGGTCATCGTGGGTTGGGGGCGAGGGGAGGAGTCCTGGCGGTTGTACTGGGGCGAGCTGCCCGGCAACCCGATCGACCCGAATGACGGGGTGTGGACGGAGCTCGACAGGATCATCGCCACGCCGATCCCCACTGAGAGTGGTGCGCAACTGGCCGTGTCGGCGGTCAGCATCGACAGCTCCGACGGTAACACCAGCGACGCGGTGTACACCTACGTACGGGATCGCCAGCGCTTCAACATCATGGCGATCAAGGGCGCGTCCATCGACAGCCGGGACCGGGAGATCTTCACCAAGCCGGCCCAGTCAGCGGATACCAGCCAGGACAACACCAAGGCCGCCAGGTATGGCCTGCGCGTGTTCATCGTCGGTACCCACAAGGCCAAGACGCTGATCGATGGCCGGATGCGCCTCAAGGGCAGCGGGCCAGGGCGCATGCACTGGTACAGCGAGATCCGCGCGGACTACTACGAGCAGGTGACCAACGAAGTCCTGGCGCCGCACCCGCGCAACCCCAGCAAGATGGTCTGGCAGAAGAAGGCCGGCCGGCGCAACGAGGCGCTGGACTGCGAGGTGTACGCCTTGCACGCGGCCCGCAGCCTCAAGACCCATCTGCTGCGCGACAACGAATGGGACCAGCTGGAGCAGCAACTGCTTCAGCCCACCCTCTTCACTACTGAACAGGCGGTGGCGCCGATTCCTCGTCGCGTGGTTTCGCGCGGCAGGGGCACGCGGAGCCGCGTCAGCTAACCGAGGTTCACCATGACAGATGCACAACAACGCCTTGCCGATGTCCGGGCGGCGATCTCGCGCGTCCTGAAGAACGGCCAGCGGCTGCGTCGGCAGGATCGCGAGGTCCAGCTGGCCGAGCTCAACAGCTTGCGCTTGCTGGAGAAACAGTACGCCGAAGAGGTCGTCGCAGAGCAGGCCCTGCTTCAGGGCCGGGGCCGTAACCGCATTTCCTACGTGGGGATCTGACCATGTGGCCGTTCAGTAAACGGGAGTCGGCTGCCGAGCAACTGATGACCGAAGCGATCCGCGTGGCCAGGGCATCGGTCGATGGGCAACAGATCGTCGCCCAGGGCGGCGGCGGTGGGGTTGAAACCCGTTGGCGCGGCGCGTCGCGGGTATTGCGCAGCGTAGCCAGCTGGCTGCCTGGCCTCGGCAGCCCACGGCGCGACTTCAATCAGAACGAGCGCCGGATGCTGGTGGCGCGCTCCCGTGATGCCATGCGTAACCACCTGGTGGCCCGCGCGGCCATCACACGGCTACGCACCAACGTCGTGGGCACGGGGCTGGTCTGTCGCGCCCAGGTCGACCATGAAGCGCTGGGCCTGACCGAAGAGGAGGCCGAACAGCTCAACGCTAAGCTGGACCGGTTGTGGTCGCTGTATGCCGATGACCCGAGGGAGTGCGACGCCGAAGCGACACTCAACCATTACCAGCTGCAAGCCCTGGTGCTGGTGTCGTCGATGGTGGCGGGTGACGTGTTCGTGGCCAGCCCGGACCAGGAGCGCCCCGGTTGCATCTTCAGTACGCGGCTGCAGCTGATCGAGTCCGACCGTGTCGGCAACCCGAACGGCGGCATGGACCGCGCGGACCTGGTGGAAGGGGTCGAGTTCGACGGGCTGGGTTCGCCTGTGGCGTACCACGTGTGTTCCGGCTACCCCGGCGAGCATTTGGCGGGTAAGGCACTGCATTGGGAGCGGCTGACCGTGTTCGGTGCTGAGACTGGGCGGCGTCGCGTGCTGCACGTCATGGCCGACAAGGAGCGGCCTGGGCAGAAGCGCGGAGTACCGTACCTGTCCCCGGTGCTGGAGCCCCTGCAGAAGCTGGAGCGCTACAGCAGCGCCGAGCTGATGGCGGCGGTGATCTCGGCAATGTTCACCGTGTTCATCAAGAAGAGCAACGACTTCAACACCAGCAACCTGCCGATGTCGGCGCTGACTGAAGAACAGCCCGGAGGCGATGACAGCTCTGACGGCACGCTGGCTCTGGGTGAAGGCGCCATCGTGGATCTCGGCGTGGGTGAGGAACCGATGGTGGCCAACCCCGGCCGCCCAAACGCCCAGTTCGACCCGTTCTTCACCGCGGTGGTGAAGGAGATCGGCGCGGCACTGGAACTGCCGCTGGAAGAGCTGCTGTTGCACTACAGCAGCAGCTACAGCGCCGCCCGTGCCGCGATGCTCCAGGCCTGGCGCTTCTACAGCTTGCGCCGCTGGTGGCTGGCCTGCGACTTCTGCCAGCCGAGCCGCGAGCTGATCATCGATGAGGCTGTGGCCAGAGGGTTGATCGACCTGCCCGGATACAACATTCCGGCCAGGCGCAAAGCCTATTGCCAAGCCATCTGGATTGGCCCGGCCCGTGGCGCCATCGATGAGCTCAAGGAAGCCAACGCTGCCGGCAAGCGCATCGAGATCGGCGTGAGCAACGAGACCCTGGAAACGGCGGCCATGACCGGTGAGCCCTGGCAGCAGGTCATTCGTCAGCGAACCCGCGAAGTCACCTATCGCCGTACACACAACATGCAGGCCCTGCCCAAGAGCGGGCTCGAAACCCCGCCTGACCCCAACCCCGAAGAGGAATAGAGATGCCTCGAGCACTTGAGCTGGCTGCCTCGCAGCCCTGGCTGATGCTGCCTGACGCGCTGGACAACCTGCTGACCATCTCCGACCGCATGGGCGATCCGGTGGCGCTGGCGACCAAGCGCGGCGAGCAGCTGGAGGACACCCGCAAGGTGACCATGCGCAACGGCGTGGCGGTGGTGCCGGTCGTTGGGCCGATCTTCCGTTACGCGAACCTGTTCACCGAGATCAGCGGTGCGACCAGCACGCAGATCCTGGCCACGGACATTCAGCGAGCGCTGGATGACCCCAAGGTCAGGTCGATCGTACTCAACATCGACAGCCCCGGTGGGGTCGCGTCGGGCATCAACGAGCTGGCCGAGATGATCTACGCCGGCCGCGCGCGCAAGCGCATCGTCGCGTACATCGGCGGGATCGGGGCCAGTGCGGCCTACTGGATCGCCTCGGCGGCCAGCGAAATTGTCATCGACGAGGCCAGCCTGGCCGGCAGCATCGGCGTCGTTGTTGAGGCGGTAGTCGAGAACGAGAAGGTGAGCGGGCGGACCCGTTACCAGATCGTCAGCCGCAATGCCCCCAACAAGCGCCCGGACCTCAACACCGAGGAAGGCCGGGCGAAGCTGGGCGAGACCATCGACGCCCTGGGCGAAGTCTTCGTGGGCAAGGTTGCCCGCAACCTCGGCGTGACTGCCGAGAAGGTGCCCGAGATGGGCGATCACGGCGGGATCCGCGTCGGTGCTGATGCCGTCAAGCACGGCCTGGCCCATCGCGTGGGCTCGCTCGAATCCCTGATTACTGAACTGGCCAAGCCGGCCCTCAACTCCCCAAGGATACACACCATGACCACCGTCACTACCACGGCAGAACTGCGCACGGCGATTGCAGCTGGCACCGACCCCAACACCATCGAGATCGCTCAGGCGGCCCAGCCTGACACCGCGGCGATCCGCACCGAGGCTGCCACCGCCGAGCGTGAGCGCATCAAGGGCATCAACGCCCTGGCCGCCAAAGGCTTCGAGAAGGAAGTCGGGGCGGCCATCGACGATGGCAGCTCTGTAGAAGCCACCGCCCTGGTGCTGTTCAAGGCGGCCCAGGACCGCGGTATCTCGCTGGCTGCCATCAAGGGTGATGCCCAAGGCGTCACCAGCACTTCCCCATCCACTGACAGCAAGCAAGCTGACCGCAAAGCCGCTGTCAGCGCCATTGTGGCCGGCGCGTCGCGCCGCTGAAGGAGAGTTTCATGAGCAACCCCGAACGCAAGACCTACCTGCCGAGCCAGCTCTCGGCGGGCGATTTCCCCATCGTGATGGACATCGGCGTTATCGCAACTGGCCAGAAGCTGGCCCGCGGTGCGGTGCTGGGCCAGGTCACCACCACCAGTGAGTACCTGTTGTGCAAGGCCGCTGCCGAAGACGGCTCGCAGGCGCCCGCGGTGATCCTCGATCAGGACGTCGACACCACCGACGGCGCCAAGAGCGCGCCGATCCGTCTGACCGGCCAGGTGCTGGGCAGCCAACTCACCTTTGGCGAGGGCCTGACCCTGGCCGCTGCGAAGGCCGCTCTGCGTCCTCTCTGCCTCTTCATTCGTTGATCGGAGCACCCATGACTGACATTTTCGACACCCTGACCATGCTGGAAGCCGTCGAGCAGATGGTGACGCCGCGGCGCTTCCTCATGAACACTTTCTTCAACGGCGGCGCTCCCGAGACCTTCGGCACCGAAACGGTCTCCATCGACATCGTGAAGGGCCAGCGCAAGATGGCGCCGTTCGTACACCCGACCCTGCCAGGCAGCGTATCGCAGCGTACCGGCATCAACTCGTCGACCTACAAGCCGCCGTACATTCAGCCGAAGCGCGAAACCCGTGCAGAGCTGATCCTGAAGCGCGGTGCGGGCGAGAACCCATTCTCGACACGCACTCCGCTTGAGCGAGCCGGTGAGCTGCTCGGCCGTGACCTGGTGGACCTCGATGACGAGATCACTCGCCGCGAGGAGTGGATGTGCGCCCAAGCGCTGACGACCGGGCGTATCCGGGTAGTCGGCGACGGTGTGGATGACACCATCGACTTCCTCATGGAAGACACCCACAAGGTCACGCTTGCCACCGGTCGCTGGAACACCGAGGGCTCTGACCCGATCGCCAATATGCGCCAGTGGCGCCGTCTGATCGCCAAGGACTCCGGTCGATCGGCAAACGTGGCGGTGTTGAGCGCCGAGGCGCAGGACGCCTTCCAGAGCAACAAGACGGTGCTGGCACAACTGAACAGCCGGCGCGTGGACATGGGGATGATCAAGCCCGAGGAGCTGCCGGACGGGGTGACCTACCTCGGTTACCTCAACGATCCGGGCATCGATCTGTACGTCTACGACGAGTGGTACCTGGACGCAGCCGATACCGAACAGCCGGTGATTCCAGCTGGCGGCTTGATTCTGGGTTCCACCTCGACCCGCAACGCCATGCTTTACGCGGCCATTCAGGATCTGGAAGCCATCGAGAGCGGCCTGGTCGAAGCGGCGCGCTTCCCCAAGAGCTGGGTCACCCAGGAGCCGAGCGTGCGTTGGTTGAAGCTCCAATCGGCTCCTCTGGCCGGCATGCTGGAACCGAATGCTTTCCTCTACGCAAAGGTGGTGTGACATGGCAGTGAAAACGGAATACGTGGTGGTGGACGGTTGTCTTCAGGACGGCGCCAAGGTGACCCGCCAAGGTGAGGTCTACGACCCGCCCAGCAAGGAAGTCGCCGAGCTGCTGGTGGCCGAAGGCAAGATCGCTCGCCGCGGCCAGCTGCCGAAAGGTGATCAGGACGGCGGTGACTGACGTGGGCTTCCGCGATCAGGTGGCGGGCATGGATGCTGCGCTACTGGAAGAGCTGGGTGATGAGGTCGAAATCGAAGGTTTCGACGAGCCGGTGAAGGGGTTCATGTCCGTGCCGTGGCAGCAGCCAAAGGTCGGCACGATCAACACCGGCCTCCGTCAACCTGTCTTCTCTGTGCGTGTGGGTGACGCCGCGGGCATCAAGGAAGGCCTGCACCTGGTCTGCGATCTTGCCCCTGCGGATGGCGGTGGACGGTACGTCATCGCCAAGCGTGACCCGGACGGTACGGGTTGGATCAATTTCGCTTTACGGGAGGTTCGATGAATGTCGGCAGCTATCACAAGCAGTCCTCCGACACCGGCCTGATCACACTGCAGGCGAACCCTCGACAGGTGAAGGAGTTCGAGCAGTTTGCCGGGCTGGTGCCCAAGGCGATCAACGCAGCCCAGCGCCGGGCCATCAACAAGACCTTGCGCTGGCTGCGGACCCATGTCGCGCGTTCGGTAGGCCAGCAGGAGCGCATTGCCATCGCGGCGGTGCGGCAGCGCCTGCGGGCCTACACGGTGGGCAGCAACGGGCAGGGCAGACTCTGGTTTGGCCTCAACCCGATCGAGGCCAGCCGTGCTGGCCGGGCCAGGCAGACCCGCGCAGGTGTCTCGGTGGCGGGGCGGCGATATCAGGGCGCGTTCTATCGGCAGGTGTACGGCGGCAATCCAGACATCTGGATCCGCACGGCCAGCAAGCACTTTAGAGCGAGCGACTATCCCGAGAGCGAGGTTTCGAAAGCGGGTGGGGCCAGCTCGGGCTGGATCGCCGAGAACGACAGTCGCTTTCCCTTGGCCAAGGCGAAGATCTCACTCGAGGCGGTGAGGCCTCACTTCGAGTCATGGACGAACAAGGCTCACCAGCGGTTGCTGGTGGTGATGGAGCAGGAGCTGAACTTCGAAATGCACAAACTCTTACGGAGAACTGGTAATGGCTGATGATCCGATCCCTCTGGCGAGGGTGTACGCCGCGATGGAGGAGGCCATAGCTCAGGCCATTCCTGGCCTGCACTACGTGGGCACGATGCCCGGAATGCTTCAAGCCATCGCCGTCCCTGGGATTGTTCTGGAGCTGTCCGGGTTCGAGCCCGCTGACTATGACCGAGGCACGGGCGAGGTAGCGATCGAGGCGCGTTTCGAGGCACGGGCTATCGTCGGTACCGAGCATGACGATCATCTACACGTCGCGGCGTTTATCGCTGCTCAGCTGGCGGTGCTGCTGCGTATGCAAACCTGGGGGATAGAGGTTGAGCCAGCTCAGCTGGTTCGGGCTGAACCCGACTGGAGCAGGCCAGAGCTGGACGGGCTGGCGGCTTGGGTGGTCGAGTGGACCCAGGTCATCTACCTCGGTGAAGAAGAGTGGCCCTGGCCCAATCAGCCACCAGGCTCGCTTGTCTGGGGTTTTGTTCCTGACACCGGTCCGGGCAGTGAAGGCAGTTACCTGCCACCGGAGGCCATGGGATGAGCTACGCATCTTCAATGCACGACCGCATGCTCTCCAGCCTGGTGATCCCTTGTCGGGTGGTCGCGGTCGACCTCGCCGCCGCCATGGTCCGGGTCTCGGACGGCAGCGGTTGGACCAGTGCCTGGGTGCGTTGGCATAGCCAGGCGGCGGGGAAGGCGCGTCACTGGCGGGCACCGAGCCTGAATGAGCAGGGTGTCCTGATCAGCCCGAGCGGCGAGCCCGCTCAGGGCACCTTCGTTGCGGGGTTGTACGGCAACGCCGGTGCTCAGCCGGACAACCGCGACCACGTCGAGACCTGGCGCTTCGACGATGGCGGCTCGCTGATCTACGACTGGCAGGCCAAGAGCTACACCATTCAGTTACCCAGCGGCACCGTGACCGTTCAGGTGGGCGCCTCGCAGGCGGTTCTGACGGACGAGGCCATAACGGCGAAGTCCAGCAGCATCAGCGCGCAGGCCGAGACGATTACGTTGACCGGCCAAGTGACGATCAACGGTCCGCTCACGGTGACGGGTGACATTAACGGAGGTGGCCGGATCATCGACACCGCCGGTAACACGGCAAATCACAAACACTGACCAGAGCCCGCCCCGCGCGGGCTTTTTTATGCCTGGAGGTTCCATGGCCAAGACACAGAAAGAAACCGGTGAGGTCGTCGAGCCCTTACCGCAACCCAGCAAGGCAGTCACCTTCATCGACCAGGAGTACACCCGACGCACGCTGGTCCTGCCCGATTGGCTGGTGCTCGAGGTTGTCCAGGGGCAGGTCACCCTCGCGGGCGATGATGCCCCTGGCTTGGCCTATATGCGCAACCGGGCCGACTTCAAGGAGGCCTGACCATGATCGGCATGGATCGTCGAACGGGGCAGCCGGTCTCCGGCCTGGCGCACCTGCGGCAGTCCATCGAGGACATTCTCGGTACCACGGTCGGCAGCCGGCGGATGCGTCCGGAGTATGGGTGCCAGTTACGCCGCTACGTGGACTTGCCGGTGAATGAGGGGTGGAAGAGTGCGGTTCAGGCCGAAGTCGCCCGTGCCCTTGGGCGATGGGAGCCGCGGCTGCGGTTGGAGCGCGTGCGCGTTGTGGCTGTTGTCGATGGCCAGATCAGCTTGCAACTGACCGGCGAGTACCTGGGTGACAGCGCAGTGATGGAGGTGAGTGTATGAGCGCAGTGGACCTATCGCAGCTCCCGGCGCCGCAGGTGTTGGAGAGCCTGGACTTCGAGGGGATTTACGGCGAAGAGCTGCAGCGCTTCCGCGAGTACATGGGCGACAAGTGGGATGCGCTGCTCGAGAGTGACCCGATCACCAAGCTCCTCGAGCTGGGCGCGTTCCGCCGGATGCAGAACCGTGCGCGGGTCAACGATGCTGCGAAGTCTCTGCTACTGGCATATGCAACGAAGGCCGATCTCGACCAGTTGGCCGCCAATGTGAACCTGCAGCGGCTGGTGGTGCAGGCTGAGGACTTGAACGCGGTACCACCGGTGGAACGGGTTCTCGAGGCGGACGATGCACTGCGTGAGCGCGTGCAACTGGTGTATGAGGGGCTCACCACCGCCGGCCCGCGAAACAGCTACATCCTGCATGCGCGCAATGCTTCGGGACGTGTGGCAGATGCTACAGCAGAGAGCCCGGCCCCGGCCGAAGTGGTGGTGACAGTGCTGGACTTGGAGGGCACAGGGCTGGCTCCGCCTGAGCTACTGGAGACTGTGCGCTTACATCTAAGTGACGACGATGTACGACCTGTTGCCGATCGGCTCACCGTCCAATCTGCACAGATCCTGACTTATCGGGTCGAGGCCCTCGTTTACCTGTCGGGTACTGGACCGGAGAACGAAGCCATCCTCGCCGAATGCAGGCAGCGCATCGAGGCCTGGGTGAACCCCAGGCGCCGCTTGGGCTTGGAGGTAGCGCGGTCAGGGGTGGATGCGCAGTTGCACATTGCTGGGGTCAGCCGGGTGGAACTGGTGGGGTGGTCTGATATCCGTCCCACCAAGGCCCAGGCGGCCTGGTGTGAAGACATCCGCGTGACGCGAGGTGGCTGACATGAAAAGTCTGCTGCCGTTGAACAGCACCCTGCTGGAACGGGGCATTGAAGTCGCCACGGAAGAAGTGACCGAGATCCCGCTTCGGACGCTGTACAACCCCGATACCTGTCCGGTTCATCTGTTGCCTTACCTGGCCTGGGCCTGGTCGGTTGACAGGTGGGACCCGAGCTGGGCCGAGCCGGTCAAGCGTGCGGCGATCAAGGCCTCGTATTACATCCATGCGCACAAAGGCACCATCGGGGCTTTGCGGCGTGTGGTCGAGCCATTGGGTTATCTGATCGAGATTATCGAGTGGTTCAACGCCGTGCCTGAAGGCGTGCCTGGAACCTTCGCGTTAAAAGTGGGGGTTCTAGAAACCGGTATTACTGAAGAAATGTATCGAGAGCTGGAGCGCCTGATCGACGATGCCAAGCCCGTGAGTCGGCAGTTAACCGGACTCGACATCATTTTAGAAAGCCGCATCGACGCCTTCGTGGGTGTGGCCATTTATGACGGTGACGAAATCGACGTGTACCCCTGGAGCAATCCTGACATCGATATGGTGGTCCAGGGCTACAGCGGCGTAAGCGTTTACACCCTCGACGAACTGGATATGTATCCCTATGGTTGATCAGAACACTATGTTCGGCGGCATGCTGACAACGCTCGGTGCCGCCAAGAAAACAAACTGCGATGCCTTGGGCATTCCTTGGGAGCCCAAGTACATGTTGATTGGCGACGGGGGAGGGGCTGACCCAGTCCCGAGCCCGACGCAAACCAAGCTCGTTAACCAAGTCTATCGCGCCCAGCTCAATCAGCTGCGGGTTTCTCCGACTGACTCCAATGTGCTTATTGCTGAGCTGGTGTTACCGGCTGACATCGGTGGCTGGTGGATGCGCGAGCTGGCCTTGGAAGACAAGGATGGTGTGTTTTCCGCGGTGGGCAATATGCCCCCCAGTTACAAGCCTCTCTTGCCGCAGAATTCTGGGCGCAACCAGGTAGTGCGGATGCACGTCATCACCAGCGGTACGTCGAACATCCAGTTGAAAATCGACCCGTCTGTGGTCCTCGCGACTCGTGAGTATGTCGACCAGCGGATCATGGAAGAGCTGTACAAGCTCGACACTAAGCAGTCGGTACGGGTGGCCACAACTGCCAATATCGCGCTGGCAGGGCTTCAGTCGGTCGATGGTGTGGCCCTTGTGGCAGGCGACCGGGTACTTGTGAAAAACCAGGCCGCGGCCAAGGATAACGGCCTGTATGTCGCGGCGGCTGGTGCCTGGGCTCGGGCGGCGGATGCTGATACCAGTTCCGAGGTTACTTCGGCCCTACTGGTCTCCGTTGAGCAGGGTACATCTCAGGCTGATACGCGCTGGCAGTTGATCACCGATGGGGTAATTGTCTTGGGCACCACTGCCCTGACGTTCCAGAACGTGACGCAAGGATTTGCGCCGATCAACTCCCCTGCATTTATGGGTACTCCAACAGCCCCGACGCCTGCGCGATTTGATAAAACTCCACTCTTGGCAACTACAGAGTTTGTTCAACTTTCAAAGGGCGGCTACAGCGGATACGCAGAATATCAAGCGGCTAGCGGGAGTATTCCGGTAAGCGATGCAGGGAAGTACATCGGCTTCAACTCTGGCGGGGTTCAATCCTATTCGTTGCCCGATGCAAACACGCTTCCGCTTGGGGTAAGTTTTTTTATTGAAGCTGTAGGGCCGGCTTCTGTTTTGACCTTGACCGCGCCTAATACAACTTTCACAGGGGTAAGTGCGCAAGCGCCTTCTAGTTCTTTCAGGCTTCGTGACAGTGCGTGCGAGTTTATCGTTATTGGTGGGTCATACAGAGTGGTTGGAGGAGGCGGTAAATCTCTGGTCGCGAGAAATGGTTATGAGCGTATGTCAAATGGCCTGATCCGTATGTGGGGGGACGGCGGTGCTGGTGGTCATGCAAGTCACTGTGCATTCGGCAACTCGATTGCCAAAACGACCTATAACGCCTTTCCGATCCCATTTCCTAACGAGTTATTTGGCGTTGTCGCCAATCACAATAGCGCTGGGGTTTCAACAGTATCTATCGTAACCACGGGGGAGACCGTTAACGGATTTTATGCCGCTGCTAGCTGGTCTGTTGATTGCTCTGTCCGCTGGTCTGCCATTGGGAGGTAAGCATGAAATTTAGCCCTAGCAACCTTCAGTTTTATCCTGATGATATTGGCTACGAAATGACGGATGTACCGGGCGATGTTATCGACGTTCCGCCAGAGGATTTTGCGGCGGCGATGGATCGCGCTCCGGGGGAGTTGCTCAAATTTGAGAATGGTCGTGTCGTTATTATCCCGGCACCTGAGATCGATACTGTTGAGCGGTTGGTCGCGCTTGAACGCTATTGGCGTTCGCAGCAACTTACGCAAACAGATGCTGTTGTGACACGTCATCGCGACGAGCTGGAGGATGGCTCGGAAACTACATTGACACCTGCACAGTACAGCGAGCTTCAGGCGTACCGCCGAGGGCTTCGCGACTGGCCCGAAAATGGCGAGTTCCCGCTTGCGGAGCATCGCCCCATGGCTCCGCCTTGGCTGGCTGGCCAGCTTCAATAAACGCCCCGCACTGACGGGGCGTTTTCATTTCCGCAACTTGAAATCCTCACCCACCAAAGCCTCGCTCATGCGGGGCTTTTTCGTATCTGGAGACTCTAATGAGTGGCTTCTTTCACGGCGTTACAGTAACGAACGTTGACACCGGAGCGCGCACCATCGCGCTGCCGTCGTCATCGATCATTGGCTTGGTCGACACCTTCACCCCTGGCGCGGATGCCACCGCCAAGGTCAATGACCTGATGCTGATCACCAACGAGCGCGAGGCGGTTGCCGCGTTCGGTTCTAACTCGGCCATTACCAAGGCCTGTCGCGCTATCTATGCCCGCGCCAAAGCGGTCATCGTTGCCTGTGGCGTGGCCAAGACGGAGAGCAGTGCCGAACAAGCTTCGGCGATCATCGGCGGCGTGCTGGCCGACGGCAAGCGTACCGGTATGCAGGCGCTGCTCGACGGCAAGAGCCGCTTCAATGCGCAACCGCGGTTGCTGGTAACACCGAAGCACAGCGCGACCCAAGCCGTGGGCACCGCACTGGTGGCCTTGGCCGACAAGCTGCGCGGCCTCGCCATCATCGACGGTCCGAATACCACCGACGAAGCGGTCATCGCTTACGCCGGCGAGTTCGGCGCCAAGCGGGCCTTTCTGGTTGACCCTGGTGTGCAGTACTGGGACACGGACACCAGCGCGACCGTCAACGCGCCCAGCTCGGCCTATGTCGCCGGCCTGTTCGCCTGGACCGACAGTGAGTACGGCTTCTGGGCTTCGCCCTCGAACAAGGAGTTCGTCGGCATCACCGGTACAACGCGCCCGGTCGAGTTCCTCGACGGTGACGAGACGTGCCGTGCGAACCTGCTCAACAACGCGAACGTGACGACCATTATCCGCGACGACGGCTACCGCCTGTGGGGCAACCGCACCCTGTCGAGCGATCCGAAATGGGCCTTCGTCACCCGCGTGCGGACCATGGATATCGTGATGGACGCGATCCTGTACGGCCACAAATGGGCTGTCGACCGATCGATCACGGCCACCTACGTCAACGATGTGACCGAGGGGCTGCGAGCGTTCATGCGCGACCTGAAAGCTCAGGGCGCGATCATCAACTTTGAGGTGTACGCCGACCCAGAGTTGAACACCGAGAGCCAGCTGGAGCAAGGCAAGGTGTACTGGAACATCCGCTTCACCGACGTCCCGCCGGCCGAAAACCCCAACTTCCGCGTCGAGGTCACTAAGCAGTGGCTGGGCGAAGTCCTCGACAACAACGCCGCATAAGGAGCGCACCCGATGGCAATGATTCCCGAAACCTTGGCGAACCTGAACCTGTTCGTCGATGGCGTCAGTTTCCAGGGCGACGTGCCCAGCCTGACTTTGCCCAAGCTCACCCTGAAGATGGAAGAGCATCGAGCCGGCGGCATGGATATGCCGGTGGAGCTGGACCAGGGCATGGAAAAACAGGAGGCCGGCTTCACCACCACCGGCGTGCGCCGTCAGTCGCTGAAGTTCTTCGGCCTGGCTGACGGCACCGCCTTCAACGGCACTTTCCGCGGGGCTTACAAGGGCCTCAAGGGCAAGATCACCCCGGTCATCGTCACCCTGCGCGGGGCGTTGAAAGAGGTCGACATGGGCGACTGGAAGCCAGGCGACAAGGCCGAGATCAAGCACAACGTCGCAGTGACCTACTACAAGCTCGAGGTCGACGGACGCGTGGTCTACGAGATCGATGCGCTGGGCATGAAACGGGTCATCAACGGTGTCGATCAGCTCGCCGCGCAACGCCAGGCCCTGGGCCTGTAACCCTCACTACAAGGACAAACTCCCATGACTAAGAAAATCCCCGCTTTCCTGCAGGTCGACGTCGACCGCGTCACCGTCAAGTTGAGCAAGCCGAGCGAGTGCAACGGCGTCACGGTCGACACGCTGACCCTGCGGGCGCCGACTGTTCGAGATATCCGCACTGCCCAGGTTACCGCCGATGGCGATGATGAGCAGCGTGAACTGAATCTGTTTGCCTCGCTGGCCGAAGTCAGTGTGAAGGATCTCGAAGGGTTGGCACTGAAGGACTACACCCGTCTACAGGCCGGCTATTTTCGCCTGGTGCAAGACGACGAGCTTTGACCCGCAGACCCAGAAGCAGCTGGCCAAACGGCTGGCTGCCGAGCTGGGCTTCTCGGCAGCAGAGATCTCTACGATGTCCTGGATAGACATCGTCTGGTGGCTCACGGATTGAGCCTGCAGGAGGGTAGCGCATGGCAAAGCTGGCGATAGCGCTGGAAATCGGCGGCGCCGTTGCAGCATCGCTCGGTGCGGCATTCGGCACTGCCCAGGGACATATCAAGAAGCTCGAGGACAAGGGCAACCGGGCCAAGGTGTTGAAGAACACCATCGGCGAAACAATCAAGCTCAGGGACGAATGGAAGAAGGCCCATGACAGTGGGTCGTCAGCAGCATCCGGTCTGCTGCGTCGCTTGGAAGGCAATCTCGATGCCCTGAAGAAACAGGGCGTCGAGGTCGGGCGCCTTGCTCGGGAGTACCAGCGCCTTGGGCGCGAAGCGAAAGCAGCAGATCTGCAGCAGAAGGGACGGCAGCAGATCGATGCGGGCAAGTCTTCGCTGAAGTCAAACATCGGCGCCGCGGTTGTCGGCGTTGGCATGGCTGCGATCCCAACGAAGATCAGCGCGGATTACCAGGCTGTGATCCGCGACATTGCGATCAAGGCCGACGTGGCCAACAAACCCGAGGAGGCCCAGCTGACCAGGACGGTCATCGATACGGCCAAGGACACGGGCATGTCGCGCAACGACGTTGCCGACCTGGTCAACCAGCTCGTCGGTGCCGGTATGGAGCTGGACAAGGCACTGGCCTATGCCCCTACCGCAGCCAAGTTCGCGGTCGGGCAGGGTGCCAGTGGCGTCGATACGGCATCGATGATCATGGCGCTGCAGCAGAACGCCAAGATCACCGACCCCAAGGTCATGCAGCAGGCGCTCGAGGCCATCGCGTACCAGGGCCAGGCGGGCAGCTTTGAGGCCAGTGACATGGCCCGCTGGTTTCCGCAGCTGTTGGCTGGCATGGAGAAGAGCGGCAGCACGGGGCTAGAGGCAGTGACGTCTCTGGGGTCGATGCTGCAAGTGCAGATGAAAACTGCCGGCAGCTCGGATGAAGCGGCGAACAACTTCAAAAACTGGATCGAGAAGATTGGCTCTGGCGAAGTAGTCGATGCCTACAAGAAAGCTGGCATCGACTACCAGGCCTCGCTGAACACCGGCATCCAGAAGGGCATGTCGACGATCGAGTCATCGATGGCCCTGGCCCTGAAGTATGTCGAAGCCACGGACCCGGCCAAGGCGAAAAAGATCAAGGATGCCCAGGCCGGTATCAGCAAGGAAGCTGACCCGGAGAAGGCCAGGGCTGCCCTGGATGCGTTGGAGAAGTCCCTGCGTACCGGGGACTTGTTCGCGGACATGCAGGTCAAGGCGGCGCTCACGGCCTATGCGCAGAACAGAGGTTTGTACACCCAGCTCAAGAACGACTCGACCAAGGCCACCGGAATTCTAGACAAGAACCTGGCCGAGCGGCGCGAGACGTCGTCGCAGATCTGGAAGGAGACGCTGCAGTCGGTCGATGACAGCATGCGCAGTGTCGGCGACGCCATTCGGCCGGTGACAGACAAAGTCGGGCAGGGCATCAACTTTGTGGCACGCAAACTGACGGAGCTGTCGGACAAGGCGCCGGGCGTAGTGATGGGCATTGCCGGCATCACTGCTGGTATCGGTGCGCTGCTCACTCTGTACAGCACAGCGAAGATCGGGCGCGGCGTTTGGAATGTTGCGCGTGGCCATCGCTTGGGACGCGGTGCTGCTGGCGGTGGCGGCGTTCCTCAGACCGGCAACAAGGCGGTGGATGCCGGCCTTGGCGTGCTTGGCAAAGTGTTTGGTGGAGCTGCTGCAAACGATGCTGGTGGCGTGCTTGGCAATGAGCCGCAGCGAGTCTTCGTCGTCAATGCCAGGGATCTCGGCGGGTTGGGTTCTTCGGTAGGTTCTGCAGAACCAGGTGGCCGGCGCCGCCGCAGGCAGCGAAGGGGGCGTGGTGGTTCGGTGACGCGCAGGTCCCCTGGTGCAAGTTCAGTCGGGCGGGTGGTGCGTGGAGGTGCTTCGACCGGATTGGTGGCCGCGAGCGCGGTTGCGGATGCGACTCAGGTCGGGCGGATGGGGCGGGTGCTGGGTACCGTCGGCAAGGCTTCCAAGTTCGTTGGCAAACTGCCGGGCGGGAAAGTGCTCGATGCCGGCATGACCCTGGTCGACACGGCCCTCAACGCGAAAACCCAGGACGAGAAAGCCGAAGGCTATGGCACCGCGGCGGGCGGTTTGGCCGGTGCCCTGGCGGGTGGTGCTGTAGGGGCGGCGATTGGCTCGGTCGTGCCGATCATTGGTACCGCCATCGGGGGTGCCATTGGTGCAGCCTTCGGCGGTATGGGCGGGGAGGGCATAGGTGGTTGGCTCGGTAAGAAGCTGTTCGGCGAGGACGAGCAGTTGGCCAAGGCCGACAAGGACAAGGGCGCGGCACCTGGTGACGTGGCTCGCTCGATCGCAGCCGCAGCGCCGGCACCGACAGCTCCGGCAGTCGCCCAGGCCCTCGAGCAGGCCAAGCCCAAGTCTGATCCGCCCAAGGTCGACCAGCAGTTCTCCTACATGCCGAATATGCCGATCACCGTTCAAGGCGATGCCAAGGATCCGCAACAGTTGTTCCGCTCGCTCGAAGGGTTCATCCGCAATAGCTGGGATACCTGGTCGCGGGAAAACCTTGCTCGGCAGGCTGCTGGGCAACTGTTCGATGAACCCCATGTTTAAGGAGGTGCCATGGCCTACATGGAGTCTATGCAGTCGACGCTGTCTTCGTTGATTGCCGCGGGGGAGGCTGGCCGTACCAGCCTCGACGGCATGCTCGGGCCGCTGACCGGCGCTGTGAGCGATATGACGGGGGCTGCTGCCGAGCTGGAGGGCTTGCCGATCCTCGGCCCGGCCCTTGGCCAGAAGCTGCAGCGCACAATGCGGGCGATCAGCGCAGCCCAATCCACTGTGGGGCGGGTGGCGTCCACCTACAGCCAGGCGGTCAGTGGCGCCGCGGCGGTACAAGACCGAATCGGTTCGCTGAAAGAGCAGGCCGGTAAGGCTTCGGCGGCAATCAATCGGATAGCCGGCCAGGTTAGCCCGTCGTTGGCCAACATCCTGCCAACCAGCGCGCTTGCCTCGCTGGCAACGCCAGTGGCCGAGGCGATCAAACCCTTCCCGCACCTGCTGATCCTGCAGCCGCTTGATGCCAAGCAGCAGCCGTACTACTTCAACCTGGACACCGCCGCGTTCGACGAGCTGCGGCGGCAGACGGCAGCGCGCTGGGCCGGCCAGGAGCGACTGACACGGGATATCGCGCAGCAGGCGGTCGGGCAGGGCGAGGACAAAATCACGCTGAAGGGTGTGATCTATCCCGGCTTCAAAGGAGGGATCAAGCAACTGGACACCCTTCGCGCCATCGTCCGCCGGCTGCAGCCCGTCAGCCTGGTTACGGGCTATGGCGACGTGCTCGGCACCTGGTGCCTGCTGAGCATCGATGAAGAGCAGGGCGCGCTGTTGGCGGGCGGCATCCCACGCAAGCAGGGTTTCTCACTGGAGTTCGTGAAGTATGGCAACGACATGCAGAACGTCTGAGGGGGATCTGCTCGACACCCTGTGCTACCAGCACTACGGGCACCTTAACGGCACGGTCGAGTTGGTGCTGCAGGAGAACCCGGGCTTGGCTGATGAACCGCAGCCCTACCGCACCGGGGTGGTGATCGTGCTGCCCGACCTTGCGGCACCATCGATCGAAACCATCGAGCTGTGGGGTTAGCCCCCAGCCCTCAACGAGCCCCGCCCAGTGCGGGGCTCTTTCATTCTGGAGTGCCTATGCAACCCACCTTTCGCATCGTCGCTGATGGCGCGGACATCACGGCGCTGATTAATGACCGGTTGTTGCTGCTGAGAACGACCGACAAGCCTGGCATGGACTCCGACGAGTTCGAGCTGCGGATCGATGACCGTGATGCAGCGGTTGCCTTACCCGCCCGAGGGGCGCGGATCGAGGTCTACCTGGGCTATGCGGGGCAGACGCTGGCCCGCCTCGGGCGGTACACCGTCGACGAGATTGAAGTCTCGGGGCCGCCACGCACGATGGTCATCCGCGGCAAGGCCAGCGACATGCGCGGCAGCGGCAAGACCACGCGCAGCGGCAACTGGGAGGGCGTGCCGCTGTCGCAGATCGTCCGCGACATTGCGGCTCGCAATGGCTGGGCACCGGCCTGCCCCGTGCAGACCAAGGTCGACCGCGTCGACCAGCGTAACGAGTCGGACTTCAACTTCATCACCCGCCTGGCCAAGCAATACGACTGCACCGCGAAGGTCGCCGACGGCAAGCTGCTGGTCCTGCCCCGTGAGGCCAGCCAGGGGGTCAGCGGCAAGGCCTTTGGCGTGGTCACTATCACGCCTGCGGACATGAGCCGGTGGCAGTTCCGTCTCGGGGACCGCAGCGCACAGAAGGCCGTGAAGACCCAGCACCAGGACAAAAAGACTGGGAAGTTGGTGGTGGTCGAGCTGGGTAACGACGACGCCCCATCGGGGCTGCCGGGCGTACACACCGATCGACACATCTACCCGAACAAGTCCGCAGCCGAACAGGCGGCCAAGGCGAAGCTCGCTGCGTTCAACCGCACCACTGCCAGCGTGCGCTTGCAGATGCCCGGGCGCACTGACCTGTTCGCCGAGCGCTTGATCAACGCCCAGGGTTTCAAGGTGGGTCTGGATGGTCAGTACCTGGTCGACAGCGTCGAGCAGACCTTCGATGCCTCCGGCTGGTCGACCGCGGTGGAGTGCAACGGCGGCAAGAAGGGCAAGGCAAAGGCCAAGGGCAAGAAAAAGAAATCCGACACGCCACTGAAGGTGGTCGATGTGAAACCGGCCGGAGTGGCCACAGCAGGAGATCCAAGATGACTGTTACCCTCAAGCAGCTGCAACAGATCCTCCCCAACGCCGGCGCCAGAGCCGGCGTTTTTGTGTCAGCGCTCAACGCGGCCATGAGCCGTCGGCAGATCAGTACGCCCAAGCGCATAGCGGCTTTTCTCGCTCAGATCGGGCATGAGTCTGGCCAGCTGCTCTACGTCCGGGAGCTGGGCGGCTCCCAGTATCTGAGCAAGTACGACACGGGCAAGCTGGCTGAAAAGCTGGGCAATACCCCGGCGGCTGATGGCGACGGCCAGAAGTACCGCGGGCGCGGGCTGATCCAGATCACTGGCCACAACAACTACCGGCAGTGCAGCCTTGCGCTGTTCGATGACGAACGCCTGCTGCGGACGCCTGAGCTGCTGGAGCAGCCGCAATGGGCCGCCGAGTCGGCCGCCTGGTTCTGGGAGCAGAACGGCCTTAACGAGCTGGTCGATCGCGACCAGTTCAACACCATCACCCGCCGCATCAACGGTGGTTTGAACGGGTTGGAGGATCGCTTGCAGATCTGGGCGCGGGCGCGGGAGGTGTTGCAGTGAGCCCCGCGGCGTTGCGCCTGGCTGGTGCTCTGGTATTGGCCGGCCTTCTACTCGCCGCGGGCGCGGGCGGGGCATGGACGGTTCAGGACTGGCGCTATGGCAGGCAACTGGCGGAGCAAGCCCGGCTGCACGGTGAAGCCCTGAGCCAGCTGAACCTGGCGGCCGCTGCTCGACAGCGGGACGAGCAGGACAAACGGCTGGCCCTGGAGCAACAGCTGCAGGCCAGTGATCAAACCCATTACCGAGTTTTAAGCGATGTACAACGTGATCAAGGTCGCCTGCGTGACCGTCTTGCCACTGCTGATCTGCGCCTGTCAGTCCTCCTCGAGGCTACCGATTCCGGCAGCGGATGTGCCGTGCCGGCCACCACCACCGCCAGCGGCGTGGTTCATGGAGCCGCACGCGCCCGACTTGACCCAGCGCATGCTCAACGAATTATCGGAATCACCAACGACGGCGATCAAGGACTGATCGCCCTGGCAGCCTGTCAGGCGTACGCCAGAAAAGTATCTACACAGAAGTGAAAAGGAGCGGCCGGTCTGGATGCGTCAACATCCACCCCGGCCGCCGTCCCTGCAGATTGCCCCTGCAAGTCCAGCCAAGGCTCCTGCTCCGTGCACAAAGCGCGGCGAGCCTAGCACCTGTTTATATATACAGTAAAGGTCTTGCTCTTAATGTCTACTCCTATCATCCCCTGGATGGGTGGCAAACGCCGCCTAGCCGACCGCTTGATCCCCCTCTTCCCCCCTCACGAATGCTATGTGGAAGTCTTCGCCGGCGGTGCTGCGTTGTACTTCATGCGCCCCCAGCCAGCCCCGGTGGAGGTGCTGAACGACCTGAACGGTGACCTGGTGACGCTGTACCGGGTGGTGCAGAACCATCTGGAAGAGTTCGTCCGCCAGTTCAAATGGGCTCTCAGTTCTCGTCAGATTTTCGAGTGGCAGAAGATGACCCGCCCCGAGACGTTGACCGATATCCAGCGCGCTGCCCGGTTCTTCTACCTGCAGCAGCACGCCTTCGGTGGCAAGGTCACGGGACAAACGTTCGGTACTGCCACTACTGGCCCCGCCATAAACCTGTTGCGGATCGAGGAGAACCTCTCGGCCGCATGGCAGCGGCTGTCTGGCACCTACGTCGAAAACCTCTCTTGGCTTGAATGCGCGGAACGCTACGACCGTGCCCACACCTTTCACTACATGGACCCGCCTTACTGGCAGACCGCTGGGTATGGCGTGGACTTCCCTTTCGAGAACTACGAACGCATGGCCGACTTCATGCGCCGCTGCAAGGGCAAGGTGATGGTCAGCATCAACGACCATCCGGATATCCGGCGAGTGTTCGAAGGGTTTCATTTCGAGACCTTGGACATCCGTTACACCACAGCCAATCAGCGGCATGGCAAAGCTGACGTGACAGGTGAGTTAGTGATCATGAACTGGATTCCCGCAGCTCTGGGAGGGCTATTTTAGATGGTCGTCGCACAGGATCTGACTCGCTTGCTATTCGATTTGCGTGGAGCGTTACTGTGTCCACGCCCACAAAGGAAACCGCTTCATGGAAACCGCCGAGATGTACCTCCAAACCTTCCCAACACATGTCCTGCTTGCGGCTTTGCGCGGTGAGGTTGATCTGAACGAACTGGCCAAGCAGCAGTTGGTGAGCCGCGGTCTAGACTCCGCCGGTCAATGGGTTGGCTTTGCTGAGTCCGCCCGATTGATGACAGAGGTGGCGGGTAAGTAATCTCGAAGCTCCAGCACTTTCCCGGGCGAGGCTGGCCCGGGACGGTGTTCATGAGGCTGGTAATTGGACTGGCTCAACCAAGTTCGGACCCTGGTTGCGTACGTTGCCTACAGCAGTGCCGACCGGGTACCACTCGAGGATCTGGTTTTCGTAGCGTCGCATCGATGGACTGGCTCTGCGGGTGCTGTTAAGAATCTTATAGAAATCTTTTAAGCACGCGCCGATTCCGGGTAATACAGCAATGAAACCACATCGTCCCCACGGCCTTGCGCCAACTACGTTAGAAGCAGACATTCTCAAGCTTCGGGCTTTTGAAATGGTTCTGATACTTTTTTACATGGAGGATTTGAAGGCATTCATCATTGACAGCATTGAAACAACTCATGAGATCAACGGTACTGCTTCGCCCTTGCCGCTAAAAAAGAAGATGGATGCTGCAAGAAAACTGCTCGTTGTGGAAGGATGCATATCCCAGGCAGAGAGCGACGAGATTCTCCGACTTGTGAACTACCGAAACACCATTGGGCATCAAATTCATGCCCTAACGTGCGACATTGGTGCTTATTCGGAGCTTGGCGATTTTGATCCTAATACCTATGAGCCAGTGCGCAAGTACGATTACTCAGCCGCCAAAGGCGCTCGCCAGCTTCGCAAGAAAGTAAGCGAAGGAATGGCTAAGAAATTTTCCTTGCGTGCGAGTCTTAATGGCCTGAGGTTCGAGGCAGCCGAGCGCATTTACCTGACAGAGATTCAGCGTCTGACGAGAAAGGTCAACAAGCGCATACGGCAGTTCAACGAAACCATAGTGGGGACCGCTGCAGTCATCCGCAAAATTCCGGCGGCAGTTTTAGATCGCGCCCAGCCTGGTCATCCAAGGAATATCAAAAATAATGGGACACTAAGTGAGTCCGGTGTGAACTGTATCTTTCAGCTATTTGACGTCGGAGTGACACCGCTTGCTGTCGCTTATCTGATGAGGGTTTCAGTCCGGTCAGCAAACGCTTGGCATAAGAAATGGGTACAGGCTGAAGCACCTTACTAACCGGCGGTGTAGTGGGCTAGGGAATTGAAGTCGCACGGGGCACGAAGGGGGAGTAGAGCTATCGGCTTCTCGGGCTATACAGGTGGCTCCTTAAGGCAGTCTACTTTGAATATCTTTGGGGCACCCTCGGGATATGAATCTGTGCTTTCGACATGGGGCAGCCTTGGTGATCGACTGGGGCAAAGATGGGCCAAACCGAGCGACATTCCATGCTCCTCTAGCCCTTTAGGTGATTGATGGGTGAAAACACTTCTTTTGCACGCTGCTACGTGAAATCCGAGTCCTGAACCTTCTGCCAAAAATACAGATTTAAATCTCAGGCGCGTACTTTTCTGCCGTGGAAACCGAAGCCGACTTTTTCAACAGAATCGGTCGTTTTCTGCCTGTGGCGGCCAGCTGAAAATGGCCCATGGCTACTCGAGCAGATGGTAATCGTCACGGGTCCTTGGATCCGTGGTTCCACCTCGGCAGTTATGGCCGCGCATGGGCTTCAGTCCAGGAAGAAAGACAAGAGCTTCCGCTTCGAAGGCGAACGACAAGGCTTGCATCGTGACCGGTCGCAATGCCCCTCGACCTTCTTCAAGTTTCCTGATTGCCTTAACTGAAACCCCGGACCGGAATGCGAGTGCCTCTACTGACCAGCTCAGCATGGCGCGGGCAGCGGCGCAGTGGGCAGCCGAGAAGGACAGCGGTAAGTCATCAAATAAAGAGCCAGGTCCCCATTCGATTCCTGCCTCCTTTAACGCTCTGATCTGCTCGAGGTTGATAATTTTCCCAGTCATCGCACAATCTCCAGATTACTGTTTGTTTATACAGTAAAACACGCAAGCGGGAACGATTCTAGAGTCTCACGTGGTAACAGAAGGAGTTGTGGTGGTATGGAAATGGCCGGGGCGCAGATGAAGATGCGATGATCGGCTGGCAGGACGCGAGGATTGTTCAGGAAGCGGAGTGTCTAGGCGCAGGTGTCTGCTCAGTTCATACGGAGCCTGCGAAAACCAGAAACAGACACCTTAACAGACACCTTGTTGACGCGGGGTAGGCCGGAGGCCTTGAAAATAGTGGAGCGGGTGAAGGGAATCGAACCCTCGTTATCAGCTTGGGAAGCTGCGGCCTCGGAGTTTCGATAACTAGGACGTCTTTGGTTTAGCTTGACAATATTTTTTAGATCTTTAAACTTTCAGCTAAGCCGGACTGGTCTCGTTCGGCGCTGCTGGCCTTGCGCGAATTCTTAGGATACGAGACCAAACTGCTTCAATCGCAATACTTATTCTTTTGATACGAAACTTGACCCTAGTCAGGTGCACCACGGCTCGCCAGCTGCTGTACGAACTCTGTGCCCCTGTATGAGGTGTTTGATGATTCGTATTCCCGTTACATCGGCCGACTTTGATAGCGGTCGCATCAAAAGCTCTATTTCCAAGCTTAGTAAGCACCATCCCGATCAGTCTGTTAAGCCAAAGCGTTCTTTCGCGCAGCAAACCTTTGCTCAAATCCTCGGATATGGCGGATACGAAGAGTTGCGCTCGCAGGCTAAACATAATGGACCCGCTTATTCCGGCCAATCGCTAGCAATAGAGCAATTCATTGCGCCAATTTCACTTCGTATATCACGCTACTGGGGTGTGTCGTCCGATAAAGCGGAGCATGTTGCGGCCGCACTGGGACTCATCCATCTTGACGCATTCCGCGCCACAGCTCGAACAATACAGCAGCCGTTAATGCGAGAAAATCGCGTGAGCCCGCCTGGGCATTTGCCAAACCTCGGCATATCACCCGGACCAATTTTGGACGCTATTCGCCGGGCTACAGTGATGCCATTGGCGCAGCTGGAAGCGTTTCAGGATGCAATGAAGTCAATGGTACACATTGCTGCGATTCAAGACGCAATGAAACCTTCGGCCGCGATTGCTGCGATTCAAGACGCAATGAAACCTTCGGCCGCGATTGCTGCGATTCAAGACGCAATGAAACCTTCGGCCGCGATTGCTGCGATTCAAGACGCAATGAAGCCTTCGGCGGCGATGGCTGCGATTCAAGACGCAATGAAGCCTTCGGCGGCGATGGCTGCGATTCAAGACGCAATGAAACCTTCGGCGGCGATGGCTGCGATTCAAGACGCAATGAAACCTTCGGCCGCGATTGCTGCGATTCAAGACGCAATGAAGCCTTCGGCGGCGATGGCTGCAATACAAGACGCACTGAAGCCCATGGCGCATATAGCTGCGCTTCAGGATGTGCTGAGACCTTCGGCCAAGATGGCAGCGATTCAGGATGCACTGAAGCCATTGGCGCGTATTACTTCAGATCTAGACCGCGAGCGAATTCATAATGATGTTTAGGGCAAATTTAGGGCAAGCTTGAGACCGCAATAGGCCGCTTGACGACAAAGGAACGAGCAGAAATTCCCGCTTTTGTTGGCCTTAAGCGGCCTGTGGCGACAACGGAAGGGGTTCGAATCCCTATCTCTCCGCCATTATTGAAGTAGCCGAAGCCCCTGAAAACGTTAAAGTTTTCAGGGGCTTCGTCGTTTCTGGCTGTTTTTATTCCCCCGCTTGTTCCCCCATCTGGATTTCGAAAAGCTGACTGAGGGGCCACTCGATTCACATCGAGCATACTTACCCTCCCGGTCAGCTCCAGCCCAATGAATCACGCGGTCAGCGTATGGTCGGCCTCCCCGAACCAGGTGCGCACCAGATCGGGGCTGGGGGTGCCAGCGTGGTCAAGCACCGCCACATCGACGAAGTGCTTGCCATTGTTGGCGCCATCGGGATCCACCTGCACCGTGATGTCGCTGTCGGACTGCGCCAGTTGGACAAAGTCGGCTACATGGCTGGTGCCGCTGACGAAGTTGGCGTTGAGCAGCGTGGAGAGGTCGACGGTGTCACCTTCGGCAAAGTTGTAGTCGAGGATATGGTCGCCGCCTTCATTCGCGTTGAGGTAGGCGAACACGTCGGCTCCCGCGCGGTCGCTGAGCGTGTCCGCGAGCATGCTGCCCACCAGTGTGCCGCTGAATTCGCCGTGGAAGCTGACTTGGGTGCCGGCTTCGCCACCGTCGGTGACCTGGAAGTCTTCCGCCGAGTAGTGCCCCAGCAGGTTCACCTCGGCTCGATGTGCGCCGTCGCCCACCGTCAGCAGGCCATCGGCGCCAGAGGCGTTGGCGGTGTAGCTGAGCTGGGTGTTGGCGCCAAAAGCGAGATAGCCGAACGTCAGCAAGTCATCGCTCTCGAGGCCGAGGATGCCGACCAGCGAGCCCGCTGCTTCAGCCTGGGCGATCACCAGCGAGCCCGCACCTTCGCCGTGAAAGGCGACGGAGGTGTGTGCGGCGCCAGCGAAGGTCAGGCTGGCATCGCCGTCGATGGTCGCGCTGCCATTGCCGGTCACGTCGGCCAGCAGGTGCAGGTCACCACCGTTGGCCCACAGATGGCCAGTGTTTTCGACCGTGCTGACCACCGTCATGCCGCCTGTGCCTGTGGACTCCAGTACACCGCTGTTGGTGATGGTGTGGCTGCCGGTGTCGAGCACCAGACTGTTCAAACCGCTGGCCAGGACCAGCCCCGCATTGGCCAGGATCATTTGCCCGGCGCCCAACTGGCCGGCGCCGGAAATGCGGTTGTCGACATTGGTCAGCACGGTGTTGGCGCTGCCGCCGAAAATCACGTTTTGCGCGTTGTCGGATAACAGCACCTGGCCGCCACCGGTCAAGGTTGCGCCACGGAACAGAATCTCAAGACGGGTCTCGTTGCCGGCGGAGCCGAGTTCGATGGTGCCGCTGTTATCGATGCTGCCACCGAACGGCATGATCGCGCCGTCGGCAATGGTGAGGGGCCCGGTGTTTTGGGTAAGCGGGTCCCTATCGAACTGGAAGTTCGCTTCGCTCAGGTCCGCTGCATCGACACCTCTCAAGGTGACCGTCTGGCCGGAGCCGATGCTGACCAGGGCATTACCGTTTACGTCGTTGCTGATGCTCAAGTCAGCGAAGGCGGTGACGCCTGTGAAGCCGATCAAGTCGATCTTGTCCGCCGTGACGTCGAAATTGTAGATCTGGTTGTTACCGATTGGCTGGGCGAAGACGAACGTGTCGGCACCGGACGAACCGGTCAGGTTATCATCAGCGGACAAGGCGAAGACCGGCGAGCCTGGGGCATAGACTTCGACGTTGTTGAACACGTAGGCGCTTGTGGTGCTGCCGTCACTGTTGCTCCAGTACATGTTGACATCAAGTACCAACGCACCTGCGAAGTCGCTTGGGGTTGTCACGGTCAAGGCGCCGGGATCGTTGGTCTGCAAGGTCCAGGTGCAGTCGCCATTGCCGTCGGTCGCCTGAACGTCCATAACGTAGGCGTTGTCGCCGTCGGTGCCACCGACATCCTGGGCATTCTTGTAATCGGGCGCCGAATTGAATGTCAGCGCTCCGCTCGAACTGATCGAGAATTTGCCGAATTCCGTCCCGGCCGTATTCAGGATCGAGTAGCCCAGCGTCTGCGTTGGTAGATCAGCATCGGTCGCCCCCACCGTCGTGACTGCCGTGGTGTTCTCCGCCATGTTGACCGAAGCCGTTGCACCACCATCGTTGGAGGTGATAATCGGCAAGTCATTGCTGCCGGCAATATGCACGTTGACCGAAGTGAGGGTGCCGTCGGCACTGCTCACCGTGAAGATATCGGTGTAGGTGGTGCCGGCGGCGAACTCGTTGTGGGCGGAGTCGACGACGTAGGTCCAGGCACCGTTGGTGCCGATGGAGAACTTGCCGTAGTTGCCGCTGGTGTCGGTTTGTGTCTGGAAGCTTTCCGGGCTGTCGATATCGCTGACGGTCAGGCTACCGCCGGTGGTCAGCGGAGCATTGGTTTCGCTCAGCGTGACACTGGCCGAGGACAGCACGGCGGCGTCGTTGGTACCGGTGACTGTCGCGGTCACCAGTTGGGTATCCACGCCACCCAAGCTATCGCTGACCTGTACGCTGAACACTTCGTCGTGACTTTCGCCCGCTTTGAGCGATTGCACCACACTGGCAACGCCATCGGTGCCGTTGGCCAGGGTGTAGGTCCATTGGCCGGTGCCGTCGACGGTAATTGAGCCATAGCTGCCAGTTGGCGAGCCATTGATGCTCCAGGTGGCCGTGGCAGCGTGATTGATCTCGGTCGAGCTGAACTGGCCGCTGTCCGTGCCGGCGCTGATTCGGCCCAATGAGCTGAAACCCTTATGCGGCAAGGGCTGGTTGGGTCATGCCGATGCTGGATACCTGCAAGTTGCAGCGTCAGTTGTTAAAAAAACGCCAGAGCAATTTTCTGGCGGGCTTTTTTCATACTGTCCGGACTTCAATGTCTAGGAGGCCTCCCTGAATAGGGCCGCCCTGTTCAGCGCTTTGAGAAACGTCTGATATTCGCCTCCAGGAGTTTTGCCTAGCCTGATCCGTATTCAATGAACGGGCCGCGGCATATTCAAGTGAGCAAGGAGGTGGATATGAATAGGCAGAATGCACAGGCCGGCACAACGCCGGAGACAGCAGGCTTCAACACCGGCGTAAGCATGGATGACGAGATGTTTCGCGCTATCCGGGTCGGCTCCGCCGTGTCGTTGCTAGAGGTGCTTGGCAGGCTCATGGACCTAGCTGGCGACAATGAACAAATCGCACGACGGCTCATCGACGACGTAAGGACCTACCAGATCAAAGACCTCGAGCTGTTGCGGACGTACTGCACACAAAACGATCGGCAGGCCATTGCCAGGCTGTGCCACAAGATGGCGGGTGCAGCTTGTGTATTGAAGTACCAGCCGCTGATTTCCAGCTGCCAGCAGCTGAGGGACGTCAGTCTCGCGGGGACCTGGCCGGTGCTGTTGGAAAGGGTGCAGTTGGTCGAGCAGGCGTTGCTCAACCTCAAGGACATCTGTCTTGTAGCCATACAGGATGATGGGCCAATCAATCTGAGAGAACTGCCTCGTGAGCGCTGATTCCTCTGCTGCTCTAAGGGAGTAGTACTCGATGTCCCGTCGCAAAACCGATAAGACGTCGATTCTGAAACGGACAGATGTCCATGCGCTGCTGGGTTTCGCAAGAGGCCTATATGATTCCTTTCTGCCTGGCTATTTCAATCAGGGCCAGAAGGTTGGTGGTGTTGAATTTCTTCAAGAGTCTGACTTTGTAAGTGCTGACCGTTTTATGACTGATAAGCAGAGTCGCTGCAATCTCCCTATTGTTAAGACCCTGTGCCAATAACCTTAATGTGGTGATTTCCCTGTTGGTCAGTTGGGAAGCGGCAATGCTTTGCATCTGGTTGGTGTGAATGCTTTCCTGCAACAGGAGCAGAGAACTTTCAGGAAAATAGGTATGCCCCGATAACAGTGCCTTTACTGCATCTCCGACCTCATCCAGCGCTTCGTCCTTGCAAATGAAGCCTGCGGCGCCTCCATGCAAACAACGTACAGCAAAATTTTTTGAGTCGCTGGAAGTCAATATTAGTGTTTTTACCAGGAAGTTATTTGCCTTGAAGTGAGTGAGTACCGATAACCCGTCCAGTTGCGGTAGATCGAGGTCAAGTATCACCAGATCCGGTTTGTGTGTGCGAACGACTTGAATGGCATCGACGCCATTGTCTGCCTCGGCGGCGATTTGGTGACCGTTACGTTCAAGTATGACTTTCAATGCAACCCTGACCAGGGGGTGGTCGTCGACTATTACTATGGATCCCATAGTGTGCTCTCTCTATATTGATTGTGCGTACAGGTTTTATATTTCTACTCTCTATATCAATTCTTCTCATTGAGGTTTGGCCTTTTGTCGGCGCTCACTGCGCAGGCCGGCGGGGTAGACTCCTTTCATTTTTTATTGAATAGCTAGTTAGCCTGGCTCAGGCTGCTGCGATGCGAACACTTGGCAGAGTTCAGCTAAACGCGTTGAAGAAGTACACAGTCTTGTCTCATAAGTAAAGGCGAAATCAATGGGCGGTTTATTAAGATATTTCTGATGGGTGCTTCGGCCGTCTCTCAATTCAAATTCGAAGGCTGATCGGTAAGCTATGGCTTCCTTTGGATGCCCTTCATGGGGTGCCAGGGGAGCTTGCTATTGTTGTCGACCAATCGACTTAGACTTTGAATGAGAGAGGCTTGGGCTGCTATGGGTGGCGTGATTTGGCCATGGCTGGACCATGAGGGCGATCAACTAGATTGCACTTCTTTTGCCGATCAACGTGAACAAGGAAATCACATGAAACGAACATCTTTACTATCCCTGGCAACTTCCAGCTTGATGCTTGCCGCACTTGTTCCTTCGTTATCTCATGCCACTGATGGCGTGGTTAACTTTTCTGGCAGCATCACTGACGTGACTTGTAATATCAACGGCAATGCGCCCGGTGAAAATAACATCACCAACGTGGAACTGGGACGGATCTCTCCTTCGGTCTTCAAGGCCATTGGCAATGCTTCTCCGTTCAAGAGCTTCCAGTTGGTGCTCTCCGGTGCGCAATGTACCGATGGAACCAAGGTTGTCGTTGATTTTGACCAGGTGGGCAACGTCGACGTGGCGACCGGGAACCTCAAGCTGATCGGTTCGGCGCCTGCAACCGGTGTGCAGATTCAGGTGTACAACGATGATGTCGCTGATGGCACGAAAGTCCCACTTGGTCAGTCGGAAACCACGCCACAGGTCGCCACTGTTGCCGGCAATACGGCAACCCTGAAGTTCAAGGCGAACTATGTTGCCACCGCGGCTAGCGTTGGCCCGGGTTCGGGTAACTCCTTCGTTCGATACACCCTGTCGTATAAGTAAAGGCCAACGCCCGAGGAGTGATTCATGACGCCGAAAGCGCGTATTTTTTCTTCTTTCGTTCTCGGCGTCATGTTCTTGAGCGCATGTTCTGGAACCGTACAGGCGTCGGTAGTCATCCAGGGTACTCGACTGGTTTATCCGTCGGATGCTCGTGAAGTTACTATAAAAATGAACAATACCGGTGCTTCTGCTTCATTGGCCCAAAGTTGGATCGATGATGGCGATTCAACTAAAGGTCCCGAGGAAATAAAGGTTCCATTTTTGTTGTCCCCTGCGGTGATCCGTCTGGATCCGGATAGTTCGGCTTCACTGCGTGTTTCCTATACGGGCGAAAAACTTGCAGAAGATCGGGAGTCCTTGTTCTGGCTCAATGTGCTGGAAACGCCTCCGCGCAAGGAAGTCGATGAAAATGTCTTGCAATTTACGTTCAGAACTCGAATCAAAGTGTTCTTTAGGCCCAAGAACTTGAAGTCGGATGTGGATTTGGTGGCGAACAAGCTCGATTGGAAATTCAAACAAGCCAGTCATCCGGATGAAAAAGGCAAAATTGAGCATCGCTTGGGGATTCAGGTAAGCAATCCGACGGCGTATTACGTTTCTTTCGGCAAGGTAGAAGTTGCTCTGGATGGGCGGCGGATTGCAGTTAAAGATGAAATGATCGCGCCTTTCAGTAGTGATTTTTTTCCATTACCCGAACAGCCTCCTCAGGCTTATCGAAAAGCCTCTGTTCATTACGAGGTCATTAATGACTTCGGTGGGCGGCGCGTACTTGAAAAACCGTTGTCCCTGTAACTTTTCTCACCCTGCAGTTTTGTCATTTCTATGACCTGGCTGCATGCCGGTATCGAATATGTTGAACGTCCAGCGTAGTTATCTGGTTGTTTTTGCTTGTGCGTTAGTTTCGTACGGTTTGAGCTCAGGTCGGTTTTTTCTATGTCTTGTTTCTACGGCGGCTATTGTCATGACGACTGAAACATGGGCTGAAACTTCCACTGCCGAGCCCGCGGGGCAGGGCGTGGTATTCGATTCGCAGATGTTGTTTCAGACCGAAGGTGCCCCCATCGATACCAGCCGTTTTGAGCGCCAGGGCTTTCTCATTCCGGGCAATTACCGCATCGACCTGCTGGTAAATGGTCAGTGGCGTGCCACGCAGAACATCGAGTTTCGCGACACGCATGGGCCGCAAGGCGGCCAGCCTTGTTATGAGCGTTCGTTGCTGGTCCGCGCCGGTATCGATCTGGACAAGGCGGCTTCGGCGCAACCTTCCGCAGAAAGCATGCCGGAGGGCGCCTATTGCGCCGACCTGGCTCGCTACATTCCGGGTCTCACCACGAAGATCGATCTCAAGGAGCTGACGATCGATCTTTCGGTTCCGCAATATTTCCTGCAGAAGAACCTGTCGAAAACCTATGTCGATCCGGCGAACTGGGATCATGGCGTTTCCGCGGGGCTGCTCAACTACAACACTAACCTGTTCAGCGTACAAAACAGCGGCCGCACCATGACCAATGGTTATGCCGGGCTGAACATGGGGCTCAATGTCGGCTCGGTGCGTTTACGGCATAACGGCACCTTGACCTGGTCGCCGCAAACGGGTGGCCATTATCAACGCGGGCAAGTTTATGCCCAGACCGCGCTACCGGCCTGGCGCTCGCAACTGCTGGTGGGGGAGAGCGCCACCGATGCCGATCTGTTCGACTCGGTATCGTTCCGCGGGGTACAGCTGTCCAGCGACGACCGGATGCTGCCCGACACCGAGCGCTTTTACGCGCCGGTGGTGCGCGGTACGGCCAGCTCGAACGCCAAGGTGTCGGTTTATCAGCGCGGTTATCTGATCTCCGAAACCTCGGTGGCGCCAGGGCCATTCGAGATCAGCGATCTGCAGGCCGCCAGCTTCGGTGGCGACCTGAGCGTCACCGTGACCGAGGCTAACGGGAAGAGCAGCAGCTTCATCGTGCCCTTTGCCACGACTGTTCAGTTACTGCGCCCTGGAAACTCCCGATATGGCTTCACCGCCGGCCAGATCATCGATCCAGGGCTGCGTGGCAATAACCAGTATGTGCTGCAAGGGACAGCCCAGCACGGTCTGGATAACGACATTACCGGATACATCGGCAGTGCTGTCACGGGCAGTTATATGTCGGTGCTGATGGGGAGTGCGCTCAATACCGATGTGGGGGGCTTTGCTTTCGATGTGACCCAGGCCAAAACCAACGTGCCCAGAAGGGGCCGTCTGAAGGGGACGAGCCTGCGTCTGTCCTATAGCAAGAACCTGCCCAATAGCGGTACCAACTTCTCGTTACTGGCTTATCGCTACTCGACCCGTGGTTATTTGGGACTGCATGACGCGGTCGCGTTGCAGGACTTCGTCGAGAGCGGCGAACGGGTGGAAGCCTTCTCCCGAATGCGTGACCGGCTGGATGTGAATATCAGTCAGCAGTTGAAGGCCACTGGCGGGCATCTCTATGCCAGTGGTTCGGCGCTCAATTACTGGAACAGACAAGGCAAGGCCCTGAGCTTTTCCACGGGTTACAGCAATCAGTGGCGGGGCAATAGCTATTCCTTCGCCGTACAGCGCACGCTGGGACAGAACCGGTATTCAGGGCGTCGGGCAGTCAGTAGCAATACGACCTTGAGTTTGACCCTTACGATCCCGCTGGGCCGTGAGACCCGGGGCGCAACGGTGCTCAACAACTTCGTCAGTCACGACCAGAGCACGGGAACTCATCTGACCAGCGGCGTTTCCGGGACAGTAGACGACGCGGGCAAAGCATCCTACGCCGTGTCCGTTTCCCGCGATGACAAGCAACGGGAAACCAGCCACAACGCCAGTCTCAATTATTCCTTGCCCCAGGTGGCCTTGAGTTCCAGTTTTTCCCAGGGCAGCGATTACCGCCAGGGCTCCATCGGCGCGTCCGGCGGCATGATCCTGCACCCCGGCGGCCTGACGTTTGCCCAGACCCTGAGCGAGACCAGCGGCCTGGTCTACGCGCCTCATGCCAAGGGCGCAGGTGTCGGCTACAGCGGCGCGCGGGTGAATGGCAGCGGTTACGCGGTGGTACCCAGCCTGACGCCTTTCCAGCTCAACACCGTGGATATCGACCCTCAGGGCATGCCCGACGACGTCGAGCTGCAGGTCAGTTCGCGCAACACCGCGCCGGTGGCGGGAGCCGTGGTGATGCTGTCTTACCCGACCCGCAAGGCGCGCTCTTTCCTGATCAACAGCCTGCAACCCAATGGCGCGCTCCTGCCGTTTGCCGCGATCGCGACCGACGCCGAGAGCGGAGTGGAAATGGGTGCGGTCGGCCAGGGCAGTCGCCTGGTGCTGCGCAGCGAAAAGGACCAGGGTTCGATCCGCGTCGAATGGGGTGATCAGCCTGGGCAGCAATGCCTGATCGACTACCGCTTGCCCAAACGCGATGCAGCGTCTGCCAAGGCGGCTGAGGCGAAGGGCTATGAGGTATTCGACCTGCCATGCCGCCCGCTACCTCCCGACACTGCCGGCGCGCCCGCTCAGGCGAGGAACGGCTGATGCGACAGGCAGGCGGCTTGTGCTGCCCCTCGGCCATGGCTCGGCGAATCTGTGGGGGCCTGATGGCGGCCTGGCTGCTGATGTCGCTTTGCGCCGACGTCCAGGCGGCGCTGGCCATTACCGGTACGCGCTTCATCTACCCGGGCAATACCCCGGCGTTGACGGTCAGGGTCGGCAACACCGGCGATGCGCCGATCCTCCTGCAAGCCTGGCTGGACCGGGGGGATACGCGCGCCGACCCGAGTCGTTTGACGGTGCCGTTCGTACTGTCGCCGCCTATTTCCCGGCTCGACCCGCAACAGCGCAGCGCTCTGGTGGTGCGTTACACCGGTGAGCCCTTGCCCGGCGATCGCGAGTCGGTGTTCTGGATCAACTTCCTCGAAGTGCCACCGGTGACGACCAGCGACAGCAATGTGCTGCGCCTGGCCTATCGCATGCGCATGAAGCTGCTGTACCGCCCTTCGGGCCTTGCCGGCAAGGCGGACGAGGCAATCGGGCAAGTGGTCTGGAGCCTCGACAAGGCACCCGGAGCGGACGGGCAGATGGCGTTGCTGGCCACCAGCCGGGCGCCTTACTACGTGTCCATCCCGCAGTTGGAACTGGGCAGCGGGGCTCAATCGATCAGTTGGCAGGGGATCACGCTCGAGCCTTTCGGCACGACACGTATCGCCCTGCCCGCAACAAAAAAGGCAGCCGTCGCCAATGCGACGGTCGTTCGTTACCAGGTGGCGATAGACAGCGGGGAGACGCTGAGTGGAAGTGCGCGGTTACAACAGTAGTTTTGCGATGGACAGATTCGCGGCGAGTGCGTCGTCATGCGGTTGCGGTCGAGCGCCCGAGGGCGCGCGACCGGTGGGCATGAGTCTGGGGCGGCGTGGGTCGTGTTTCGTGCTGGCGGCGCTGCTGCCCCTGGCGGTGCCCGATATCGCTCTGGCCTTGCAGGTGCCTAACGCCGGTCAGGCGATGCGTGACATCGAGTCGGTCCAGCCGGTCCAGCCAGTCCCTTCGGAGCTGGAGTTGGATCTGCCCAAGGCCGATACACCCGCCGCGCCGGCAGCCCCGGACACCTCCGGGATCCGGGTGCAGGTCCAGGCGTTTGCCATCGAGGGCAACCAGGTGTTCACCACCGAGCGCCTGCGGCCGCTGCTGGCCGACCTGCAGGGCCAGGAACTGGACCTGAACGGTTTGCGCGCAGCCGCGCAGCGTATTACCGACTACTACCAGAAGCGGGGTTATGTACTGGCCCGCGCTTTCCTGCCGCCCCAGGACATTGAAAACGGCCTAGTGCGGATCGCCGTGGTGGAGGGGCGTTACGGACGCATCGAAGTGCAGAACCGTTCGCGCGCCCTGGATCAGGTGGTGCATGCGCCACTGTCGTCGCTGAACAGCGGCGAGGCGGTATACGACGCGGACCTGGAGCGCAGCCTCTTGCTGTTGAGCGACCTGCCCGGGGTCCAGGCCCGCGGCACCTTGCGCCCTGGCCAGGAGTACGGGACCACCGACCTGGTGATCGATACCGAGCCCGGGCCGCTGCTGAACGGCACCCTGGAGGCGGACAACTTCGGTGGCTACTACACCGGTGAATACCGCCTGGGCGGCAGCCTCAACCTCAACAACCCCTTGCGCCTCGGCGACCAGCTCAGCCTGCGGGCGATGCGCAGCGACGAGTCGCAGCGTTATTACCGTGCGGCCTACCAGTTACCGGTCGGTCCCTGGTCGACTCGCGTCGGCGGTGCGTACTCGCAAATGAGCTACCACGTGGGCCGGGACTTCGAGGTCCTCGACTACCACGGTACTGCCAGCTTCCGCAGTCTCTTCGTCGCCCAGCCACTGGTGCGCAGCCGGACCTTCGACCTCACTGCGCAACTGCAATACGAAGACAAGCGACTGCGCGACGATATCGACCTCTACGAGGACAGCAACCGCAAACGGATCGGCCTGTGGACCCTGAGTCTCAGTGGCAACGGCCAGGATCATGTTTTCGGGGGAGGCCAGAACTTCTTCGATCTGTCCTACGGCAGCGGACGCCTGCGTTTCGGCGACCGCGAGAAAGAGGTCGGGGACAGGCGTACCGCGGGCACTTCGGGCGGGTTCGCCAAGCTCAATCTCAACGCTGCACGCCTGCAGCGCCTGAGCGACCGCTTCCAGCTCTATACCCGGCTGAGTGCGCAATGGACCAACAGCAACCTGGACAGCTCGGAAAAGCTCGGCCTTGGCGGTCCCTACGGTGTGCGTGGCTATCCATTGGGCGCCGGCAGTGGCGACCAGGGCTGGCAGGCCAGTACCGAATTGCGCTACGCCCTGGCTCCACGCTGGCAGCTCAGTGCTTTCGCCGACACGGGCACGGTCAAGGTCAACCGCCAACCCTGGACCTCCGAAAACAATACCCGCCGGATCACGGCGACCGGTATCGGTGCCAGCTGGGCGGGGCCTTCGCAGCAAGTCAACCTGACGCTCGCCTGGCCGCTGCATGACAACGGCAAGACCCGGGACAAGCCGGAGCGCCGCCCCCAGGTCTGGATGAACGCGACGCAATATTTCTAGTACCTGCTCGTAGCAGGAGTAGTGTCGTTCTGCAAATGGTTTGCAGAACGTTCTTTAGTGAAGAGGGCGTTACCGTGAACAAAATGTATGCACTGGTTTGGAACCAGGCCTTGGCATGCTGGAATGTGGCTCATGAAGGGGCACGTCGCCGGCGCAAGTCGGGTGCACGCAAGGGGATGGTCGTGGCGGCTGTCAGCCTGCTGGGAGCGGGCGCCATGTCCTCGGCATTCGCCCTGCCGACGGGGGGAACCGTGGTGCACGGTACGGGCGATATTCTGGTCTTCGACAATAACAAGGAAATGTCGATCAACCAGCATACCGACAAGCTGATCACCAACTGGAACGACTTCAGCGTCGCAAAGGGCGAGAGGGTTACCTTCAACCAGCCTGGTAAAAGCTCGGTTGCGCTGAACCGCGTCATCGGAACCAATGCCAGTAACATCCAGGGCCGGATCAATGCCAATGGCCAGGTGTTTCTGGTCAACCCCAACGGCGTAGTGTTCGGCCAGGGCGCGCAGGTCAACGTGGGTGGTCTGGTGGCTTCGACCCGAAGCATCAGCGACGATGACTTCAAGGCCGGCAAATACAATTTCTCGGGCAACTCGTCGGCGGAGATCATCAACAACGGCGACATCATTGCCGACCAGGGCGGCAACGTGGCGCTGCTGGGGACCAACGTTCGCAACGATGGGGTGATCCAGGCGCAAATGGGCCGGGTGGTGCTGGGTGCGGGGGACAAGTTCACCGTGAACTTCGACGGCAACAACCTGCTCAACCTGCAAGTCGATGGCGCCGCAGTGGATGCCCTGGTGAAAAACGGTGGCCTGCTCAAGGCTGACGGCGGCCAGGTGCTGATGACCGCCAAGAGTGCTGGCGACATGTTGCGGACCGTGGTCAACAACCAGGGCACCATCGAGGCCAATACCCTGCGTGGCACAGCCGGCAAGATCACCCTCGATGGCGGCGATATGGGCAAGGTGCTGGTGGGCGGGGCGATGACCGCCAGTGCCATCGGCACCGTGGGTAACGGCGGTGTGATCGAGACCAAAGGCGCGAATACCGAGGTGCAACTGGCGACCCGGGTCAATACCCAGGCCAGCAACGGCCAGACCGGCAGCTGGAAGATCACCTCGCGCGAGGTCAAGGTCAATCCGACAGCGGCATCGGGCAGCGACACCGCCTACGCCGATACCTTGTCGAACAACCTGGCGACCACCAACATCGAACTGGCCAGCAGTGCCGGCGATGTGGTGGTGGGTGGTCCCGTCACCTGGAACAGTGGCAATCAGCTGAAGCTGTCTTCCAAGCGCGACATCGAGGTCAATGGCGGACTGGCCAGCACCGGTATTAAGGCCCGGGTCGAGATGAATGCCGATAAAGCCATCCGGCTCAACGGCAACGTGACCCTCAGTGGGGCCAATGCCAGCCTTGGGATGAACCATGGCAGCGGCTATGCCCTGGGGCAGGACGCGAAGGTCACTCTGTCCGGTACCGGGGCCTCGTTCGATTCGAACGGCGCGCTTTACGATGTCATTCAAAACACCGCCCAGTTGCAGGCGGTCAATAACAACCTCAATGGCTTGTATGTCCTGGGGACCGACATCAAGGGTTACGGCAACTTCAAGTCCATTGGTGGCAATGGCACCTTCTCTGGCGTCTTCGATGGCCTGGGCAATACTGTCAGCGGTTTCACGGTGACCAATACCGGGCCTATGGTTGGTCTGTTCGCCGGCAACTCGGGCAGTATCAGTAACCTGAAACTGGCCAACATGACCGTCAATGGCACTACCTCCGGAGTGGGCTTCAGCTATATCGGCGGCCTGGTGGGGGTGAACACCGGGACCCTGACCAACATCAGCGCCACTGGCCTGCGCGTCAACGCCAACGCCTCGAACACCAACGTCGTGGGTGGTTTGGTCGGGCTCAATGCAGGCGGTGCGATCGATCGCGCATCGGTGGGGGGCAACTCCTACGTGAATGGCAACAGCTATACCACGTCGGTGGGTGGCCTGGTCGGTGAAAACGTTTCAGGGGGTGCGGGTTCCGCGAGCATTACCAACAGTTTGGCGAATGTCGCCATTGGCGGGTACCTGGCGCGCAACTTCGCTGGTGGTGCGGGCGGCCTGGTCGGTACCAACAGGGGCGGTTATATCGCCGACTCTTCCAGCAGCGGTTCAGTCGGTACCTACTCGTGCAGTTATGTGGGCACGAATATAGGTGGGCTGATCGGTTACAACCAGGCAGGCACGGTCGAGCGGTCCAGCTCCTCGGCAACGGTGCAGGGTCACAGCGCCAGCAACATTGGCGGCCTGATCGGGTTCAACACCAACAGTGCGGTCAGGGAGTCCAGCTTCAGCGGTAAGGTCAACGGTTACGGCAGTGCCTCGGCAGGCGGGCTGATCGGTTACAACCAGAACAGCACGCTGAACGACGTCAAGACCAGCGGTACGGTCTACGACACTTCGGGCACCAATGTCGGTGGCCTGGTCGGCCAGAACTTCTACGGCAAAATAGACACCGCCGAGGCCTTGGCCAATGTCACCGCGGGCGCCAACAGCAATACCGGCGGGCTGATCGGCAGCAACTACGGCGGTACCGTCAGCCACGTCGTGGCTCGCGGCAAGGTCGTGGCAGGCAGCAACAGCAATGTTGGCGGGCTAATCGGCAACAACGACGGTGACCTGAGTTCGGTCGAAGCCAGTGGTGAAGTCCGGGCCGGGAGCAACAGCTTCGTGGGTGGCCTGGTGGGTACCAACGGTCGCACCCTGGGCTCGACTATCGAAACCGCTACGGCCAAGGGCACTGTCTACGGTGATCGGGACAGTAACATCGGTGGGTTGGTGGGGCAGAATCATGGCCAGATCTCCAACTCCCTGGCCCTGGGCTCGGTGAGCGGCGGTTACTACACGAGGCTCGGCGGCCTGGTGGGGCTGAATATGGGCAAAGTTCGTCAATCGGTGGCCAGTGGCAAGATCAACGCCAATTACCCGAGCTACCAGACTTACGGCGGCCTGGTCGGCGTCAACTATGGCGAGATGAAATACAACTCGGCACTGGGCGAAGCTGCCCAGGTACCGCTTTCCGGCATGAACCTGGGAATCATCCAGTAACCCTCGGCACCACCCGTTGATACCCAGGTATCGCGGGTTCCCGATACGTCATGCCGCGGCATGGCGTATCGGTTTTTCAGGATTCATCACCTCTTTCAGGATGACCCGCGATGCGGGTCTTCCATGAGCAACGAAACCCGGTCGGCCAACACGGCCGGGCTCAAGCAGAGCATGGAGAATGGCCCCATGACCCATCTATTGGCGTTGAGGCCCGCCGGCCACGTACGTCGGTTCTACCGCAGCGCCCAGGTACTGGCTTGTCTGCTCCCGGGCTTGATCGGCGCGACGGCCCAGGCCGCCTTGGTGGAAAGCCAGGCGATCGACTGCTCGTTCAGTAACGGTGCCGGCCGGCCCTGGGTGGAAGTGACGCCGTTGACCAGCACCACGCCGGTAGGCTCCGTCCTGTGGCAACGACCGGTGGCCCTGATCACCAACTACCGATATGGCGGGGCTACGGGTAACAAGGCCCATGAGTTGGTCTCTGCCGGATACTGGACCGCGGGTACGCCGCTGCCCGACGCCATCGCCCCGACCAACATCGACGGTATCGGTTTCAAGATCGCGGTGAACTCCTCCGACGGCGTCCTCAGGAATATCACCCAGGTGTCCAAGCCCGTAGCGCTGGAAAAGAACCAGGTTATCTATGACCCCGGCGCAGGCCAGAACCAGCGTTCGCTGATGGTGACCAACTATCTGCAATCGCTGATTCTCACGGTGCCCCCCAGCCAGTTGCCCAGCGGCGAGCTGGTGATCGACCGTGTCGCCGGCAGCTCAGGGCTGATGCTGTATGCGGTCGACCTGCTCAAGGATGTGGCCAGCCTGGGAGGGGAGGTCACCATCCCGAACGACAACATGCCCATCGGCATCTGCCGCAAACCCTACTCCTTGATGGGCCCCGCCATCATCAATATGGGCGGGGGAGGCGGGATCACCGTTCCCAACACCTGTGTGGTGGAGTCGTACAGGACCATCCCGGTGAAGCTCGGGCGTTTCTCCCTGGCCAATTTTCCCAAGGTGGGTTCCACCTCGTCGCCGGTACCGTTTCGCATCGAACTGAGCCAGTGCGCATTGAATGCCAGGCCGCAGATCACCTTCACCGACAAAGTTGCCGCTCACACCGACCCGTCGGTACTCAACCTGGCGGCTTCGCCCAACAGCGCCAAGGGCTTCGGCATCATCATGATCAACGACCTGAACGGGCAGCGGGTCAAATACGACGGCACTCGCTACGACATGCAACGGGTGGGCGACAGCGCGATCATCCCGCTGCGGGCCGGCTACATCCGCACCGGCAGCGATGCCGAGGTCAAGGTCGGCGACGCCGATGGCGCGGCGGAGTTCACCTTTACCTTCCCCTGAGTCATTCAGGGTTGAACCAAGCCCCTTCGATGGCGATAGACGCCGTTGCGGGGCCTTTCTACACTGGGCTCCGACCTGGGGATGGAGCACGCGGATGAATCGCAACGAACTGCGCAAGGCCGATATCAACCTGATGGTGGTGTTCGAAACCCTGATGCTCGAGCGCAATGTGACCCGGGCGGCGGAGAAGCTGTTTCTCGGCCAGCCGACCATCAGTTCGGCGCTCAATCGCTTGCGCGCGATCTTCAACGATCCGCTGTTCATTCGCGTGGGCCACAGGATGGAGCCGACCGCCCGCGCCGAGGAGCTGATCCAGCACCTGTCGCCGGCGCTGGATGCCTTGTCCTCGGCCTTGAGCCTGACCCACGATTTCGATCCCGCCAGCAGCACCATGACCTTTCGCATCGGCTTGTCCGACGACGTCGAGTTCGGCCTGTTGCCGCCGCTGCTGCGGACCTTACGCCAGGAAGCGCCGAAGGTGGTGTTCGTAGTGCAGCACGCGGACTACTGGCGAATCCCGGACCTGCTGGCCGCCGGCGACATCACCGTGGGTATCAGCCAGACCCGCGGGCTGCCGGCCAATGCCAAGCGCAAGCTGCTGCGGCATATCCAGCCCAGCGTGCTGCGCGCCGATGCCAGCGACACGCCACTGACCCTCGACGAATACTGTTCCCGTCCGCATGTGCTGGTGTCGCACACGGCCAATGTCAGCGGCTTTGCCGATGAATGGCTGGCCGAGATCGGTCGACAGCGTCATGTGGTGTTGTCGGTGCCGCAGTACAGTTCGCTGCCGGCGTTGCTGGCGGGGACCGACATGATCGCCAGCCTGCCGGACTACACGGCGGCGGCCATGGCCGCGTCGGGGCAGTTGTTCCAGGAGCCGTTTCCGTTCAAGACCCCGACCCTGGACCTGTCCATGGTCTGGCTCAGCCATGTCGACACCGACCCGGCCGAACGCTGGCTGCGTTCGCGGTTGGAGGCGTTCATGAGCGACCGCGACCTGGCGCCGCTCAAGGCGCGTTGAATCTCTTATCCCTTCGTAGAGGACTCAGGCAGGCGGTCGCGAGGCGTGTAGTATGGAGCGCCTTTTCACCCTCACCTTTCAGGGAGCTCCGCCATGCCTCATCTGCATATGGAATACACCGCCAACCTGCCGCAACTGGATGCCGACAAGGCCTTGCTGCGGTTCAACAACGCGTTGGTGGCGTCCGGGCAGTTCGCTGAATACGACATCAAGAGCCGTGCGCGCAAGGTCGAGACGTTTCGCGTCGGCACCGGCCTCGGCGAGCGGGCGTTCGTGCATGTGAAGCTGTCGTTGCTCAGCGGGCGTTCGCCAGAGATCAAGAAGCAGCTTTCGCAAAGCCTGCTGGCGGTGCTGCAGGAACTCTGTGAATGGCCGGCTGGCGTCGAGTTGCAACTGGCGGTGGAGATCCTGGATATCGACCGCGAGTCCTACGGCAAGCTCAGCATCGGCCACTGAGCCGGAATGCCACAGGGCCTGGACCTACAATAGGCCCTGCTGCGCGCAGACCTTGACCACCTGCTCGCGGAACCAGGTGTTGGCGCTGTCCTGGTCGGTGTGGGCGCTCCATTGCATGTCCAGGGTAAAGCCCGGCAGGCCGTTGGGCGCTTCGCAATGGCTGAACACCGCGTCGTTGGTCAGCAGCGCCTGGATGCGCCGTGGCAGGGTCAGGATGAAGTCGGTGCCGGTGATCATTTTCAGCGCCGCGCTGTAGCTGTTGGAGCGCGCGACGATCTGCCGCCGGTGGGCCTGGCGGGCCAGCCAGCCATCGACCATGTTGGTGGTCGAGGTCCAGGGCGTGGGGTAGACGTGCCGCCGCTCGACGAACGACTGCAGGCTGAAGCGCGGCTCCAGCGGCGGCGTCGCGCGCTTGTCGAAGACACACACCAAGTCATCCTCGAGCAGCACCTGCGACTTGAGGTCGGGGTGGTTGTGGTGAAAGTTCGGACCGAAGCAGACCACCAGGTCCAGGCTGCCGTCGCGCAGTTCCTCGGCGGGGATATCGGTTTCCAGCTTGTGCACGTTGACCGTCACCGGCAGGTCGGCGAAGTCGAAGCCCTTGAGCAGCCGCGGCAGGATCAGCAGTTCGAAATATTCCGGCGCGCAGACATTGAAGGTGACGGCCTGGCGGGTCGGGTCGAAAGCCTGGACCCCGGAATGGCACAGGTTGATGCTCTCGAGAATCTTCAGCACATGGCTGTACATGGTGCTGGCTTTGTAGGTCGGACGCATGCCGGTGCGGGTATTGATGAACAGCTCGTCCTCGAAGCCGGTGCGCAGTTTTTTCAGGCAGTAACTGACGGTCGACTGACTCACGCACAGGGTTTCCGAGACCCCGGTCACGCTGCTTTGCTCGTACACGGCGACGAACACCATCAGGTCCTGCATATCGAGCTTTCTAAGCAAGTTACTGTTCAGCATCAGTTCCGTCTCGTTGAGCACCTCGCGCGGTCGTGCGCAAACCTGCCTGATGCTAACGGAACGATCGTCCTAATTGAATCCTTGCCCCGGGGTTTCACGGATAGCGAAGGGACAATTAATTCCGAGAACACGACCTGTGCAGTATGGCGCGGCGCGTAGCGGCTTGTCCCTTGGTGTTGCGCCTTCAACCGGGCACCGGGACTGGCCGGCGGCTGCCGAGGATCAGGGCGAGCATGCCCAGGCCCACCAGCAGCGCGCCGAGCAGCTCGCCCGGCAAGGGATGCCGGCCCAGCACGAACCAGTGGAAGAGGGTGATGAACAGGGTGCTCAGGTAGATGTAGGAAATGACCGTGGCCGGTGCGATCACCCCGATGGCCCGGTGCAGCAGCCAAAAAGTCGCCAGGGTGGCGAACAAGGCCAGGTACAGCAGCCACAGGCCGTCGTCGAGGGTCAACAGCATGGCGCTGCGCCAGCCACCGCCCGGCAGGCAGAAGGCGAACAGGAACAGCGCGCCGAACAGCATGTTCCAGAAGGTCATGGCGGCCGGGCTGCGATCTTTCAGGCTGGTGGCTTTGAGCCGTTGGCTCAGCGGCGAATAACAGGCCATGGCCAGGCAACCGACCCCATACACGCCGACCGCGTAGAGCGACGGCACGCCCTCGGGGCCCGAGCCCCTGAAGGTCAGTAGCGTGGCCCCGGCGGCCGCCAGCAGCATCGGCAACAGGCGGTTTTTCCCAGGGTTGTCGCTCAGCAGGAGGCCCTCGAACAGCAGGGTCAGCAGCGGTACCAGGGCGAACAGGATGCCGGTATTGACCGCCGAGGTATGCCGCAGCGCCTCGAACAGCGAAGCGAAATAGATCGCCAGCAGCAACCCAAGCATGGCATGCGCCCGCAGCCCGGCGCGGTTGATCCGGAACGTGCCGTTAAGCCACAGCGTCGGCACGAACATCAGGGCCGACAACAGCAGGCGCAGGCCCGTCAGCAACAGCGGGTCGACGGCCTGGCTGACCCGGGCCGCGGCGAAAAAAGAAGCGGCGATCAACACCGCCCACAGCAGCATGCCGAGATGGGCGTTGAGCAAGCTGGTGGGCTTCATCGGTGCGTTCCCCGGGTCATTGGAAGTGGCGGTGGTAGTGCCGCGGATCGAAGCGCAGGACCATCAGGATCATCAGCGCCATGACCGCGGTCAGCGACCACCAGGCCCACTCGAAACTGCCCAGGCGGTCGCGGATGATCCCGGCGAGCAGCGGCGACAGGCCGGCGATCAGGTAGCCGATGCCTTGCACGAAGGCCGTCAGGCCACCGGCACGCTGCGGATTGTCCAGATGGTCGAGGGACACGATCAGGCTCATGGGAAACAACCCGCCGATACCCAGGCCGAGCAGGCACGGCCAGAGCAGGCTCAGGTGCCGGGGGCTGAGGATCAGCCCGCAGAAGCCCGTGATGATCAGCACCAGCAAGGCCACCAGCACCCGGCGACGGTCCTGGCTGCGGTTGGCGATGGCCGGCGTCACCAGGCCCGAGACCACCTCCATGGCGGTGAGAAATCCCAGCAGCAGGCCGGCGTCCTGTTCGCTCCAGCCCTGTTCCACGTAATAGGGGGCCAGCCACGCCAGGACGCAGGTGTAGGACGCCGTGCCCAGGCCGAAGAAGACCGCCAGCAGCCAGGCGCGGCGGCTGCCGGCAAAAGATTCGTGGTGCGTCGCGGCGTCCGGCAGCTTGGGCATGGCCGCCCGTTGCGCGTACCAGAACAGCAGCGTCAGGACCGCCAGCGCCGCCCAGATCGCCAGGCCCAGCCGCCAGCTGCCGGTGCGGCTCATCACCAGCGGGGCAAAGGACGCCGCGACCGCCGCGCCCCCCATGATCGAGGTGACGTACAGGCCCATGAACAGCGAGACATTGTCGGGAAAGCGCGACTTGATCAGTGCCGGCATCAGCGACTGGATCAGGGCGATGCCGAGGCCGGCGAGCACGGCGCTGAGGATCAGTTCGGCGGCCGAATCGAGGAACAGCCGCGACAGGGTGGCCAGGCCAATGACCAGCAGCGAAATCACCACGCTGCGGTGGTCGCCCAGGCGCTGGCCGATGCGCACGCCGAAGAACATCGCCAGGCCCATGGCCATGACCGGCAGCATGGTCAGCAGCGCGGCGCCACTGAAACTCAGGGCGATATCGCCACGGATGCCGGACAGCAGGGGGCCGACGGCGGCCATCGACGGCCGCAGGTTCAAGGCCACCAGTGTCACGCTGAGCATCAGCCAGAAGACGGGGCGGGTTGTCGCGCGAACGTTTTCCATAACCAGACCTTGAACAATTCAGGCGCTGATTAGGCGGGGAGGGGCATGGCCGGAGCAAATCAGAAAGTGTGCAGGACTATCTAGAAATCAAATAACACCTGTAGCCGCTGCCGCAGGCTGCGCTGGGCTGCGAAGCAGCCCCCCAAACCTGCGCACGCGGTCTGCCGCAAGCACCACGTTGCCCGGGCCAGTCCTGCGGCCTGGGTCGCAGCCTGCGGCAGCGGCTACAGAGGCCCGCGACGGTGCGCGGGCCTCGGGCGATCAGAACGGCTTGGTCGGCAGGTACTTGCCATCCAGGGTGATCACCGCGCGGGAACCGCCCTCCGGGTCTTCGACTTTCTTGATGTCGAGCTTGAAGTTGATGGCGCTGATGATGCCGTCGCCGAACTGCTCGTGGACCAGCGCCTTGAGGGTCGAACCGTAGACCTGGAGCATTTCATAGAAGCGGTACACGGTCGGGTCGGTGGGGATGCCGCCGGGGATGCTGCCGCGCGACGGGATGCTTTGCAGCAGGCGGCTGGCGTCCTGGTCCAGGTCGAGCTTGCTGCAGACCAGGTCGGCGGCCGCGGCCGGCAAGGCGTGCTGGCCGAGCAGGGCGGCGGTGACGAACGCCAGGCTCAGGCCGGTGCCGTCGGTGAGCTGTTGCCACGACAGGTTCTTGCGCGCCTTGGCGTCGATGATGGTGTCGGCCAGGGCCAGGCGTGGGGCTTGGGCGAATTGGGATTGCAGCATGTCGAGTTCCTCGTTGGGATGGTGAAACGGTTGTTGAACGAGTCGTTGAAAAAGGGTCGTTGAAAAGGGAGCGTTCAAGCCGCGTGCCGCGGTTTACCGACCAAGGCGCAGGCGTCGGGGTGTTCGGCCAGGGACACGAAGCCCTGGCTCGGGCCGTCCAGCGCGGCAATGGCGCCGCTGGCGATGTCATAGACCCAGCCATGCAGGTTCAGCCGGCCCTGTTCCAGGGCCAGGGCGACCGCGGGATGGGTCTTCAGGTTAGCCAACTGGGCGATCACGTTTTCCCGCACCAGGGCATCCAGGCGGGCTTCGTCCGAGGCATGGCTGCGGGCGGCATTGACCACCTTGGCCGACTCGGCATGGCGCAGCCAGTTGGCCACCGCCGGCAGATGGTCCAGGCATTTGCAGGTGGAGATGGCGGTCATGGCGCCGCAGTCCGAATGCCCGCAGATCACGATGTCGCTGACCCCGAGCACGGCCACCGCGTACTCCACAGTGGCCGACACACCGCCCGGTTCCGGCCCGTAGGAGGGCACGATATTGCCGGCGTTGCGGATCACGAACAGATCGCCTGGCTCCTGCTGGGTCAGCAGTTCCGGCACTACCCGGCTGTCGGAGCAGGTGACGAACAGGGTGCCGGGGTTCTGGGTGGTGGCCAGTTGCTTGAACAGCTCGCTTCGTTTCGGGAAGGCTTCGCGCTGGAACTTGAGAAAGCCGTCGATGATGTGCCGCATGGTGGTTCTCCTTGCATCGCTGATGGCGCAAGGATGGGAAATTTCAGCTATAGCGTCCAAGACTGGCTTGTTATGCTGGTCATAAGTACTGCCTATAGTTGGCGGTCCTGGCCTGGAGACACCATGCTGCTACGTCATATCCGTTACCTGCTGGCCGTCGCCGAGCACGGCAACTTCACCCGCGCCGCCGAAGCCTTGCACGTGTCCCAGCCGACGCTGTCGCAACAGATCAGGCAACTGGAGGACAGCCTCGGCGCGCCGCTGTTCGACCGCTCGGGGCGCACCGTGCGCCTGACCGACGCCGGCGAGGCCTATGTGCGTTATGCGCGGCTGGCCCTGCAGGACCTGGAGGCCGCCAGGCGCGCCATGCATGATGTGCAGGATCTGCGGCGCGGCTCGTTGCGCCTGGGCATGACCCCGACCTTCATCACGTACCTGGCGGGGCCGCTGCTGACCCGTTTCAACCAGCGGTATCCGGGGATCGCCCTGAGCCTCGAAGAGATGACCCAGGACCGACTGGAAGCGGCCCTGGCCGAAGACCGCCTGGACCTGGGCATTGCCTTTGCCGGGCAGCACCTGCCGGATATCGACAGCCAGCTGTTGTTCGAGGAGAGCCTGAGCCTGATGGTCAGCCGCGAGCAGCAGCCCGAGCTACCGCGGGAACTGACGGCGGCTGCGCTTGCGCGGCAGCCGCTGGTGCTGCTCAGCGGCGATTTCGCCACCCGCCAGCATATCGACCGTTATTGCCGCGAGCAGGGCATGACGCCGCGCATCGCCATCGAAGCCAACTCCATCGGCGCGATTGTCGAAATCGTTCGCCGCGGACAACTGGCGACCATCCTGCCGCTGGCCATTACCCAGGAGCAGCCAGGCTTGAGGCCGGTGATCCTGCAACCGCCCCTGGCGCCCCGCAGCGTGGCGCTGCTGGGGCGCAAGGGCGCTTATCGCAGCGCCGCGTGCCAGGCTTTTCGCGAGCTGCTGACGACAGCTTTTCGCGAGCGGCTGACGGCTCAGGGCGTGGGTGCCGCCAGCCACTGATTGACCACGCCGCTGTAGAAACCGGTGGCCTTGCTCAGGTGCAGCCACTGGTCGACATAGCTTTTCCAGGCGACGTCGTCCCGTGGCAACAGGAAGGCTTTTTCACTGTATTGCAGGTACTGCTCGGGGTTCACCGCACACAGCCCCGGCTTGAGTTTCTGCTGGAAGCGCGCTTCGGAAGCGTCGGTGATCATCACGTCGGCCTTGTTCTCCAGCAGTTGCTCGAAAATGGTCACGTTGTCGGCGAACAGGGTCAGGCTGGCCTTGGGCAGGTGGGCCCTGGCGAAGACTTCATTGGTGCCTCCCGGCGGTTCGATCAGGCGCACCGACGGCTGGTTGATCTGCTCGACGGTTTGGTAGCGCTGCTTGTCGGCGCACCGCACCAGGGGGATTTTCCCGTCGACGCCCAGGGTGTCGCTGAAGAAGGCTTTCTTCTGTCGCTCCAGGGACACGGAAATACCGCCCACGGCGATGTCGCACTGATTCGCCAGGAAGTCCGGCATCAGGGTTTTCCAGGTGGTCTTCACCCACTTCACCTCGACCCCCAGGCTTTGCGCCAGGGACTGCGCCATCGAAATGTCGATGCCTTCGTAGGCACCGTCCGCGCGCAGGTAGGTGTAGGGCTTGTAGTCGCCGGTGGTGCAGACGTTCAGGTGTCCGCGTTCGATGACCTGATCCAGGTGTGAGGTGCTTGGCGTGGCAAAGGCCGGGGCGCTGAGGCTCAGCAGCGAGCAGAGCAGAAGGCGTGCTTTCATGCGGTCGATCCTTGATGACGAGGGAGTGGCCGAGGGCGGCTCATTATTTGCGCCCGACCCGAATGGGGCAAGGCGCATCGCTTGCCAGGGCGCTGCGGATTGTTTTCGCCGAAAAAGTTTTGGCAAAGGGCCATGCCAACTATTTGTTGGCTTCTTTTTCACGAAACGTTGATGGTCGGCTACCTAAAGTTCGTGCTGTCGTGGGCAGTCATTGAATAACGGGCATGTTGACGACGCACTTCTTTCAAGGAACACGCCGATCATCATGCTGAACATCAAACCCCTGCGTCCCGAATGGGTGACGTTGATTGCCTGCGCCTTTTTATTGCTTGGCTGCAACTTTGTGCTCTGGCAGCACCTGTTTAGCATTACCGCCTCGGACACCCGCGGCATCGCCATGCGCGTGGCTTTCGGGGTGATGATCTTCTGTGCCTTCAACCTTATCCTGACCTGGCTGGCGTTTCGCCGGATATTTAAGCCGGTGCTGGTTTTATTGTTTATGGTCAGTGCCGGCGTGGCTTATTTCATGAGCCAGTACGGAGTGCTGATAGATGCCGGAATGTTTCGCAACTTCGCCGAAACCAATGCAACGGAAGTGCGTGACTTACTCTCCCTGAAGTTGCTTGTTTATATTCTGTTCCTGGGTGTATTGCCTTCCTGGTTATTGTGGAAAGCCCCGATCAATTATCGTCGCTGGCACCGCGAGTTATTGAGCAAGTTGCTGGTATCCGTTATGTGCGCGGCGGCCATTGGCGGGGTAGCCCTGGCCAACTATCAGGGGCTGGCCTCGCTGTTTCGCAATCACCATGAATTGCGCCTGATGATAGTGCCGAGCAACTACGTGGGCGCCTCCATCGGTTACCTGCGCGAGCAAGTGGTTTCGGCGCGCCAGCCCTTCGTCAAGATCGGGGAAGATGCCCAGCGCAATCCGACCTGGCAAAACCATGCGCGCAAGTCGCTGACGGTGCTGGTGGTCGGCGAAAGTGCCCGGGCCGAGAACTTCGGCGTGCTGGGCTACGAGCGCGACACCACGCCGAAACTCAGCCAGGAAAACGGCCTGATCGCCTTTACCGATGTGTCGTCCTGCGGCACCGAGACCGCGGTCTCGGTGCCCTGCATGTTCTCCAACATGGGGCGCAAGAACTACGACGCCAGCAAGGCGAAGAACGAGGAAGGGCTGCTGGACGTGCTCAAGCGCGCCGGGCTCGAGGTGATCTGGCGGGACAACCAATCCGGTTGCAAGGGCACCTGCGACCGGGTGACCCTCGACGACGTCAGCAATCTCAAGGACCCGGCGCTCTGTGCCAACAGCGAATGCCGCGACGAGATCCTGCTCCAGGGCCTGCAGCACTTCATCGATACCCTGGACAAGGACACCGTGCTGGTCCTGCACCAGATGGGCAGCCACGGGCCGGAATACTTCAAGCGCTACCCCAAGCAATACGAGCGCTTCACCCCGGTGTGCCAGAGCAACGCCCTGAACAATTGCAGCCGCGAGAGCATCGTCAACGGCTACGACAATACGCTGCTGTACACCGACCATGTGCTGGCGACCCTGATCGACCTGTTGCGCAGCAACCAGGACAAGGTCGACACCGCCATGCTCTACCTGTCGGATCACGGCGAGTCCCTGGGCGAATACAACCTGTTCCTGCATGGCACGCCCTACATGCTCGCGCCGTCGCAGCAAAAACATGTGGCAATGCTGGCCTGGTTCTCGGACAGCTATCAGAAGGCTTTCTCGGTGGACACCCATTGCCTGCAACTGAGCCGGGAAAAACCGCTGAGCCAGGACAACCTGTTCCACTCGATGCTCGGTCTGCTGGAGGTCGACAGCCGGGTCTACCAGCCCGACCTGGACCTGTTCGCCGGCTGCCGGGGCAGCGTGGTCGACGGCGTGTTGGCGCGGCAATGAAGCCTTGATCGGCGTTCGACCTTTTTTTCACGATCGGGGCGGTAACCTGTTTTTCATCCAATACTTACAAGAGCCAGCAGATCCATGTCCGCGCACCCTCCATCCCCCCTCGAGCTCGAGTTCGCCAGGCGTTATGACCAGGCGCACGCGCGTGTGTGTGGCGACGAGCGCCCGCTCGGGCTGGGGCGGCGCCTGTCGTTGTGGCGCGACGAGTGGCTGGTTCGCCGCGCGTTGAAGGTGGCGGGCGAGCCGGGGCTGATTCTCGATCTTGCGTGCGGCGCGGGGCGTTTCTGGCCGGTGCTGGGCGAGCACAGTAATCGGGTGATCCTGGCGGCGGACCCGTCCCAGGACATGCTCAACCACGCCCAGACCCACCACCCGGCGAGCCTGCTCAGGCGGGTCAGGACTTTCCAGAGTTCGTCGTTCAGCATCGGCCTGTCGGCCAACGCGGTGGACTGCATCGTCTGCCTGCAACTGTTCCCCCATGTCGCCAGCAGCGAGGCACGCCTGGCGTTGCTGGGCGAATTCCATCGGGTCAGTCGCGACTCGGTGATCCTCGCGGTGCGCATCGACAGTCGCTTGAAAGTCATGCGCGACCGGCTGGAGGGCAACGACACCCTGCAATTGCAGCGTGCTCCACGCATGGACGTCAGCCGGGCGCGGGTCGAGGCCGAGTTCAAGGACGCTGGGTTCGAAGTGCTCAGCCACCAGGATTTCATTCCCGGTTGCGCCGCCTGGCGGGTTTACGTCCTGCGCAAACAGGGGTAGCCGACGGCGTTCGGATTATTCTTGTGGCCCGGGCGCCGATTTCGCGCAGGCTCTTGTCGAGTGAATGCTCAGAAATCGCCAAGGGCGATATATACTGCGCGCCATTCTTCAAGGGAGAGCCGTGTGGCCATCGATATTCACTGGATTCGCGACAACGATAGCCTCGGTCAATTCTGCACCGAGTGGCAGAAGCTGCCATTCGTCGCCCTCGACACCGAATTCATGCGGGTCGACACCTTCTATCCGATCGCCGGCCTGTTGCAGGTCGGCGATGGCCAGCGCGCTTACCTCATCGACCCCTTGACCATCGACGACTGGCAGCCGCTGGCGGCCTTGCTGGAGAACAGCGCGGTGGTCAAGGTGGTGCACGCCTGCAGCGAGGACCTCGAAGTCCTGCTGCGCCTGACCGGCAGCCTGCCGACACCGTTGTTCGACACGCAACTGGCGGCCGCCTACCTGAACCTGGGTTTCTCCATGGGCTATTCGCGGCTGGTCCAGGAAGTGCTGGGCATCGAGTTGCCCAAGGGCGAGACCCGCTCCGACTGGCTGCAACGCCCGCTGTCGGAAACCCAGGTCAGCTACGCCGCCGAAGACGCCGTGCACCTGGCCGAGGTGTTCACCCGGCTGCGGCCGAAACTGTCCGAGGACAAATACAACTGGGTGCTGGAAGACGGCGCCGAGCTGGTGGCCAACCTGCGCCGCGAAGTCGATCCTTATGAGGTTTACCGCGAAGCCAAGCTGGCCTGGAAACTGTCCCGCGCGCAACTGGCGGTGCTGCGTGAACTCTGCGCCTGGCGCGAGCGTGAGGCACGGGCACGGGACCTGCCGCGCAACCGGATCGTGCGCGAGCACTCGCTGTGGCCGTTGGCCAAGAGCCAGCCGGACAACCTCGGCGCCCTGGCGAAAATCGAAGACATGCACCCGCGCACCGTGCGTCAGGACGGCGAGTTCCTGCTGGGCCTGATCAAGCGTGCCGCCAGCGTCGGCCCCGACCAGTGGCCACCGGCCGTCCCCGAGCCGTTGCCGATGGAAGCCTCGCCCCTGCTCAAGCGCCTGCGCGCCGTGGGTCAGGCCGAAGCCGAGCGCCTGGGTATCGCCCCGGAACTGATGCTGCGCAAGAAAACCCTGGAAAGCCTGCTCAAGAGTGGCTTCCCCAATGGACCCTACCAATTGCCCGATTCGCTGCGTGGCTGGCGCCGCGAATTGATGGGCCAGGCGCTGCTTGACAGCCTGGCCACCGCCGGAGAACAGCCATGAAACGTATCTGCTCGATCTACAAAAGCCCGCGCAAGAACGAGATGTACCTCTACGTGCTCAAGAGCGATGCCCTGGAGCGCGTGCCGGAAAACCTGCTGGCGGCGTTCGGCAAGCCGCAGCACGCCTTCGACCTGGTGCTGAGTCCGGAGCGCAAGCTGTCGCGCGAGGACATCCACCAGGTGCTGGAAAACCTTGAGAAGCAGGGTTACCACCTGCAGATGCCACCGGCCGAGGACGAGTACATCGAGCACTTGCCCGAAGAGCTGCTGCGCCGTAATGATCCGGTCTGACGGACACCTGTAGAGGCCCTGTCCGGGGCATCGTTGAAAATGGAACTGATTCTATCTGGCGGCTGCCGCGATCGATGGAGCGATACTCCGTCGGTGGCTGCCTGCACCGTTTTGTAAGGTTTGAACCATGCGCGTTCTGATTGCCGAACACGATCACGCTATTTATGCCCGTTTGTTGCGTCAGCTGGCACCTGACCTGGAAGTGCTCACCAGCGGCGATTCCGCCGAATTGTCGAAGCTGGCCGCGGACTGCCCGGTCTGGCTCGGCCAGCCGGACCTGCTGGCCACCCTGTTGCGCCAGGGCCACCAGCCGCAGTGGCTGCAATCGACCTGGGCCGGCATCACGCCGCTGCTCGCCGACGGCCTGCCACGCCATTACCGGCTGACCCGTGCCGTGGGGATCTTCGGCCAGGTCATGGCCGAATACGTGCTCACCTACATGCTCGGCCACGAGCGCGAAGTCCTCGCGCGCCTGGTCAGCCAGGTCGAGCGCAAGTGGGATAACCGCACGGGCCAGAGCCTGGCCGGGCGCAAGGTGCTGATCGTCGGCGCGGGCGATATCGGCCAGAGTGTGGCGCAGTTTCTCTTGCCGTTCGGCGTCGAGCTGTACGGCATCGCCAGTGAAGCCCGGGAGCAGGCGCCGTTTATCGAAGTCGCGGCCTTGGCGGACCTGGGACGTTTGGTCGGTGAGGTGGATTATGTGGTCAACCTGCTGCCCAACACCCCGCACACCCATGATCTGTACGACACGGCGCTGTTCAAGCGTTTCAAGCCGACCGGCCTGTTCATCAACGTCGGTCGCGGGGTCGCGGTGGTCGATGCGGATCTGGTGGAAGCCTTGAAGGAAGGGCATCTGGCGGGGGCGGTGATCGACGTCTGCCGCCAGGAACCGCTGCCGCAGCGCCATCCGTTCTGGACCGCCTGGGGCCTGTTGCTGACCGGCCACAGCTCGGCGCCGACCTCGCCGACCCTGATGGCGCAGCTGTTCATCGACAACCTGCGGGCCTATCAGGCCGACACGGCGTTGCGTGGGGAAGTGGATTTCACCCGCGGGTATTGAGGCGCTGCGCAGAGGGGGGCTGATGCCGCCTTTTGCGTGGACCCTGTAGCCGCTGCCGCAGGCTGCGATCGGCTCCGAAGGAGACGTGCTCTTGAGGGCCTAGGAAGGCCCTTCGGGCCTTATCGCAGCCTGCGGCAGCGGCTACAGGGATTGCAGCAGGTTTACAGGCTGAAATCGCCTTCGGCTGCGGTTTCGCTCAGCGGGCGACGCGGGCTTGGCTCTTCGCGGGCCTGCAGGTATTCGGCGAGGCTCGCCTTGTCGCCCAGCTTGCCGACGGCCACGGCGGCATGCAGGGCATAACCTTCTGGAATCTTCAGCTCCTTGCGGGTCAGCTCCTGGTCGAACCCGGCCATGCCGTGGGTGTGCCAGCCGCTGATGCTGGCTTGCAGCGCCAGGTGGCCCCAGGCCGAACCGGTGTCGAAGGTGTGCCACAGGGCTGGGGTTTCCTCGCTGGCGCCAGGCGCGGTGAAGGTGGTTTTCGAGATCACGATCACCAATGCCGAGGCGTGCTGCGCCCAGCCACGGTTGAACTCGTTGAGCAGGCCGAGGAAACGTTCCCAGTTCGGCGTGTCGCGGCGCGCATACAGGAAGCGCCACGGCTGCGAGTTGTAGGCCGACGGCGCCCAGCGCGCGGCTTCGAAGAAGCTCAGCAGGGTTTCCTCGGGAATGGCCTCGCCGGTGAAGGCGCGCGGCGACCAGCGCTCGGTGAACTGCGGGTGGATGGCGTACTCGGCAACGCGGGGATTGGCGCTCATGACAGAGATTCCTGGCTACGTTTGAGAATGAAAGGTGGATAAACCGGCAAGCGCAGTTGAACTGGGCAATGGGGTTTTTCCTGACCCTGGGCGATTCACCGGTGCGACGCGGTCGAGCGTTAATGGCACGCGGACATAGGGCTTTGCGACAGGCAAAGCTACTGCGCGGCATGCGGCCTGACAAGTAGTGCCTTACCGACAGTCGCCAGCGCTTGGCCCACGGGGCCTTGGGCACTAGACTGGCGGCCTTTTCCCTGTCCGATACCGATTACCTGAGCCATGGCCGCCAAAGTTGAACCCTTCTGGATCCGCAAAACCCTCGAACAACTCGATCAGGAGGAGTGGGAGTCGTTGTGCGACGGTTGTGGCCTGTGCTGCCTGCAGAAGCTCGAGGATGAAGAAGACAACAGCGTCTACTACACCCGCATCGCCTGCAAACTGCTGGACCTGAAGACCTGCCAGTGCAGCGACTACGCCAACCGCCGCGCCTCGGTGCCGGATTGCATCCAGCTCACCCCGGGCAAGGCCGATGAGTTCAAATGGCTGCCGCCGACCTGCGGTTATCGCCTGGTCAGCGAGGGCAAGGACCTGCCGCTCTGGCACCATCTGGTGTGCGGTGACCGCGACGCGGTGCACCACGAGCGTATTTCCCAATCCGGACGCATGCTCGCCGAAGGCAGCGTGGCCGAGGAAGACTGGGAAGATCATCTGATTTTCCGCGCCGGCTGAGGTCTGCCGCGCTCGCGTTCAAGGTTGTTTCACGAAGGAGTGTGTATGGCTGTGGGGGCAAGGCTGGCGCTGGCCGGCTGGCTGCTGGTGCTCAGTGCGCCGGGGTGGGCGGCGAAAAAAGTCGATCTGGATTACCACGTGCGCCTGTTGCCGCAGAGCGACCAGGCCGAGGTGCGCCTGACCCTGGCGGACGGCGCGGCGGTGCGCAGCCTGGATTTCGACCTGGGCACGCATGGCGATTACAGCGACTTCAAGGCCGACGGCCAATGGCAGCCCGGGGCGGCCAAGCCTCCCGCGGTACAGCGCGGCGTATGGCGCCCGGCCGGCGGCAAGGCCAGCCTGAGCTACCGGGTGCGGATCAGCCACAACCTGAAGAAGGACAGCTTCGACAGCCGCATGACCCCGCATTGGGCCTTGTTGCGTGGCGATACGCTGGTGCCGGCGGCGAAGCTCGACCAGCAGGACGGCATCGAACTGGTGTCGCGCCTGGAATTCGAGTTGCCCACGGGCTGGAAAAGCGTGGAAACCGCCTGGCCGCGGATCGGCAAGAATCGTTTCCGTATCGATAATCCCGCGCGCCTGTTCGACCGGCCCACCGGCTGGATGCTGGCCGGTGCCCTGGGCAGTCGTCGCACCCGGCTGGGGGAGACCGAAGTCACGGTGGCCTCGCCGCAAGGGCAGGGCATGCGACGCATGGATGTGCTGACCCTGCTGACCTTCGTCTGGCCGCAGATCCAGGCGACCTTTCCCCGTCATCCAACCAAGTTGCTGATCGTCGGCGCGGCCGACCCGATGTGGCGCGGCAGCCTGGCCGGGCACGATTCGCTGTTCTTGCACAGCCGCCTGCCGCTGGTCAGCGAGAGCGGCACCAGCCCGCTGCTGCGCGAAGTGATCCAGGTCTTTGCCCGGATCAATGACCGCGAGCGCAGCGACTGGATCGGCGAGGGCCTGGCGGAGTACTACGCCATCGAATTGATGCGCCGCGCCGGCGGCATGAGCGACGAGCGTTACCAGGCCCTGGAAACTCGGTTGGCCAAGAGCGGCCACGGCGTCAGCAGCCTGCGTGGCGAACAGGTGGACGCGCCGGTGGTGGCCAGGGCGGTGCTGCTGTTGCAGGAACTGGATCGGGAGATCCGCCTGAAGACCCGCAACAAGCGTTCGCTGGATGACGTGACCCGGGCGGTGATGCGTCTGGAGCGTGTCAGCACCAAAGAGTTCATCCAGCTCAGCGAGAGCGTGCTGGACGGCTCGTCGAAGGTGCTCGACAGCGATTTGTTGCATTAGTGAAGTCGACCGCTTTACGGTCATCGCGAGCGAGCTCGCTCCTACAGGTTTTGCGCAATCCCCTGTAGGAGCGAGCTTGCTCGCGATAGCGCCGGTTCATTCAACGCGGCGTTCGAGGCCGCCGATCAAACCCCGGCCTTGGGCGATTTCAACGAATCGTTGCCGGTTACGGTCGCGGTACGGGTGGCCGCCTCGGCATTGGCCTTGAGGGTTTTCAGCTCCGCGCCGGCACGCTCGATCTTCGCCCGCACGTTATTCATATCCTGGCGGCTCTTCTCCAGCAGGCTTTTCGCCGAGCTGTGGCCGGTGATGCCACGGGCCAGGGCGACCCCGCCGATGGCAACCTGGACCAGGCCGAACACACCGCCACGGCGCAGGCCCTTGCCGACCATCACCACGCCGCCGGCCAGCGAGCCGATGCGCTCCCAGCCTTGTACGTTCTGCTCCGCCGGGCTCTGGAAAGGGGTGGTTGAGATGGGTTCCAGTTGTTTGCTGTCGCTCATGATCTGTCTCCAGGGGGGATGGATATAAAGCTGACTGCGCTGGCGCGTCGCTTGTTCCATCGAATGTACGGCGAACTTGAAGCAGTGCTCAGAACTTGGGGCCGGAGCGGGTGTTGTTGCCCTTGGCCAGGCGGTCGTAGAGCACCACGTTGACGGTGGCGGCGAGGTTCATGCAGCCGGTGGTCGGGATGTAGACCACGTCTTCGCACCAGTCGCGGATGTCCTTGTCCAGGGAGCCGTCTTCCGGGCCGAAGATGTACAGCGCGCGATCCGGGTGGGTGTATTCCGGCAGCGAGCGGGCGCCTTCCACCAGTTCCACCGCCACCGGCACGCAGCCCAGGGGCAGGATCTTCTTCAGGTCGTCGATGCCGATCAGCGGGATGTCCTGGTGGACCTTCTTGGTGTCGGTGACGAAGTCGCGGGCCCGTTCATAGCGCTTGCCGGTGTAGAACACCGACGCGACGCCATAGCAACCGGCGGCGCGCATCACCGAACCGACGTTCTCCGGTGACTTGGGGTTATACAAACCAATGCAGCTGTACCTTTTGTTTGCCACGAGCGGGGTGCCTTCGAGAAAAATCGCGATTATACGGGGATTGTCGGCCGGCGGTTGGATCCGGCAAATGCATCGCGGGCAAGCGGCGCATCTGCAGGATCAGTGTCTGCCGGTGCGCCGCTTGCCCGCGAGAGGCCGGTCCTGTCGAACCGGAAAGAGCGGAGGTTACTCTTCGTCTTTCTTCATCAACCCCGCCAGCGCGGCGAAGGGGTTGTGGGTGGCCTTGGCGACTTTCGGCGTGCTCAGGGAGCCTTCGCCGAAGTACTGCTGGTCGGTGTAGCGCGAGTGTTCGTTGTCGTGGCAGTACAGGCACAGCAGTTCCCAGTTGGAACCGTCCTGCGGGTTGTTGTCGTGGTTGTGGTCGCGGTGATGCACAGTCAGCTCGCTCAGGCGCTTGCCGGAGAACTCGCGGGCGCAGCGTCCACAGACGTGCGGGTACATCTTCAGGGCCTTGTCGCGGTAGCCCATCTCGCGGTCGCGCTGGGCGTCGGCGAGGATGCGGTCGAGCTTGGAAGTGTTGGTCGAACTCATGGGTTCACCTTTATGCAAAGACTAATGACGGTAATGGGCCAAGTTTAGCTCAGGCCTTGAGCTTCTCGGCAATCCAGATGGTGTGGCGGGTGCCCTTGTTGCCGTGGGCGAAGACTTGCACTTGCTCGGTCTTGAAGCCGGCCTTGCGCAGCTTGTCGGAGTATTGCTTGTCGGCGCTGGCCGACCACACGGCCAGCACGCCCTTGGGTCGCAGGGCCCTGGCGCAGGCCGCCAGCCCGGCGGCGGAGTACAGCCAGCTGTTGGCCTTCTGGGTCAGGCCTTCGGGGCCGTTGTCGACGTCGAGCATGATCGCGTCGAACCCCTGGGGTTCGGCCTGCAGCACCTTGGCCACATCTTCCATGCGGATCACCGTGCGCGGGTCGAGCAGCGGCCGGCCGGATTTCTCCCCCAGCGGTCCGCGGTTCCATTCGACCACCCCCGGCACCAGCTCGGCGACCACCACTTCGGCGCCCTTGCCCAGGTGCTTGAGGGCCGAGGCGAGGGTGAAGCCCATGCCCAGGCCGCCGATCAGCACCCGCGAATTCGGCCGCCCGGCGACCTTGCGGCAGGGGATCTCCGCCAGGGCGTCTTCGGAGCCGTGCATGCGCGTGTTCATCAATTGCCCGCCGTCGCCGCCCTGGATCTTGATGACAAAATCCTCGCCGTATTCGAACAGGCACAAGGCACCGCCATTTTCGGGAATCGGGGTGGTGTCCAGCAGAACGAAACGTTTCATGAGGGTCTCAATGAGGAAGGCAAACCGCCCCGGTTGGGAGTAGCCTGAGGGCTGACAATAGCGATGGAGCCATTGATGAAGCGCACTATTCTAACGGTCATTGCCCGCGCAGCGCTCTTGCTAAGTGCGGTGCTCGCGATGAGCGCCGTGCACGCCGAGGAACTGCAGGCGGTGCCCGTGACTCCGGTCCCCGCCGCCGGCTCGCCCGGCACTGCGACCCCGACCCCTTATCCGCAGGTCACGCCCCCCAGCACCCCCAAGGCCACGGCCCATGGCGGTGCGCCATTGCTGCCGCCGATCGACATGCCCAAGCCGCCGAAGGACCAGACCTTGCCAGGGTTGCAGCAGAACGAGACGAAAACCAGGACCCCGGGTAGCTAGACCTGTTGCGACAGCAGCTGCCCGTCGGCCATGCGCAGGCGCCTGGACAGTGACACGGCGAGGGCGCGGATGATCTTGGCGGCGATCTTCGGCGCGTCGTTGAGCATTTTCTCCAGCGAGTCCTTGCCCAGGTTGAGCAGCCGGCAGTCGCTGGCGGCCACGCAACTGGCCGAACGCCGCTCGCCATCGAGCACCGCCATCTCTCCAAAGGCCCGACCGCTGCGCAGGGTGGCAATGGTCACGCGCACGCCTTCGCTGTTGGTCTTCTGCACGGCCACCTGGCCGGAATGGATGATGCACATGAAGCTGCCGGCATCGCCTTCGCGGAAGATCTCCTGGCCCTGGGCGATGCTGCTGATGCTGAAGTAGCCGGCGGCGGCATTGAAGTCGGCCGGCAAGAGCTGATCGAACAATCCGCAGTCCATCAGCCAGTCGCGGATTTCATTGTTCAACAAGGTAGGTTCTGGCATGTCGTCACGGTCTTTTTCTTGTGTCTGTTGCGGTCCCGGGCAGGTGCGGTATGGCTCGGGGCCGGCGGTCCTGGGTTAAGACAGGAGCACCGGCCGGAGTTCCTCAGGCAATGCCCAGAATCTTGAAAACAAATGCATATTCGAGCGCTACGTCACGCAATCCCTGGTAACGCCCGCTCATCCCTCCGTGGCCGGCGCCGAGCTCGGTCTTGAGCAGCAGCAGGTGGTCGTCGGTCTTGGTGGCGCGCAAGCGGGCCACCCACTTGGCCGCCTCCCAGTACTGCACGCGGCTGTCGTTGTAGCCGGCGATCACCAGGGTCGCCGGATAGGCCTTGGCCTCGACATTCTCATAAGGCGCGTAGGCCTTGATCCGCGCGTAGACCTCGGGCTCCTCCGGGTTGCCCCATTCGTCGTACTCGGTGACGGTCAGCGGCAGCTCGGGGTCGAGCATGGTGTTGAGCACATCGACGAACGGCACCTCGGCGATCGCCGCCTTGAACAGGTCCGGGCGCTGATTGAGTACCGCACCGATCAACAGTCCGCCGGCGCTGCCGCCGCTGATGGCCAGTTGCTCGGAAGTGGTCAGGCCCTGGGCGATCAGGTGTTCGGCGCAGGCGATGAAGTCGCTGAAGGTGTTCTGCTTGTGTTCCTGCTTGCCGGCGTGGTACCAGGCTTCGCCCAGCTCGCCGCCGCCACGCACGTGGGCAATGGCGAAGGCCACGCCGCGCTCCAGCAGGCTCAGGCGCGCATGGGAGAACCACGGGTCGAGGCTTTCGCCGTAGGCGCCGTAGCCGTAGAGGTACAGCGGTGCCGGCCGGCCCAGGGCTTCGCGCTTGATCACCAGGCTGATCGGCACCTGGGTGCCGTCGGCCGCGGTCGCCCACAGGCGCTGGCTGACATAGGCGTCCGGGTCGAACACGCCCAGCACCGGGGTTTCCTTGAGCACTTTCTGTGCGCCGCCGGCCAGATCCAGCTGGCGGATCTGCGCCGGACGGTTCAGCGCTTCGTAGCGCAGGCGGATGCGCTGGCTGACGAATTCCAGGCTGTTCTGCACATGCAGGCTGTAGGCCGCATCCGGCAGTTGCACGCGATAGGCCGGCAGGCCCTCGGGGTGCACCTCGATGATCGGCAGGCCGCCTTCGCGCAGGCTCAGGGTCATGGCCGAGCTGTTCAGGCTCAGGCCTTCGAGCATCACGCTATTGCTGTGGGGGATCAGGTTCTGCCAGTCGGCTTCACCCGGCACCGTGCCCTGGTCCGGCGCCTGGTAGAGGGCGAAGTTGATGCCGTCGCGGTTGCTGCGGATAAACCAGGTCCACTGGCCGTCGAGCAGGCCGTGGTCGACGTCGTACTCATGGTGCTCGACCCGCGGCGCCAGGCAGGTAAAGGCCTGCTGCGGCTGCGCCGCGTCGAGTACCCAGACCTCGCTGGTGGTCTTGCTGCCCAGGGACAGCAGCAGCTGTTTCTCCGAGCTTGAGCGGTAGCAATGCAGGAAAAAGCGCCCGTCCGGCTCATGGAACACCTCTTCGGCGGCGGTGCCGTCCAGGCGATAACGGAACAGTTTGTGCGGGCGGTGGGTGTCGTCCAGCTCGCCGAAGAACAGAGTCAGGCTGTCGTTGGCCCAGGTCATGCTGCCGTCGCAATCGGCGAACGCCAGTTCGCTGACCTTGCCGCTGGACAGCTCCTTGACGAACAGGGTGTAGACCTCTTCGCCGCTGGTATCGAGGCTGTAGGCCAGGCGCTGGTGGTCAGGGCTGATGCTGAAGGCGCCGAGGGAGAAGAAACCACCCTTGGCCAGCTCGTTGGGGTCCAGCAGCAGCTGTTCCTGGCTTTCGTCGACGCTCAGGCTGTCGTCGGCCGGGCGCGGGCAGCGGTAGTGCCGGGCGTATTCGTCGCCGGCAGTGGTGCGGGTGTAATACAGGTACGGGCCCCAGGGGGAGGGCAGGGACAGGTCGGTCTCGAGGATCCGGCCCTTGATTTCCTGGAACAGGGTTTCCCGCAGCGCCGCCTGGTCGGCGAGGGCGGCTTCCTGGTAGCTGTTTTCGGCCTTCAGGTAATCGAGCACGGCATCGGTGTCGCGCTCCTGGAGCCAGGCGTACGGGTCCGGGCCTTCGGCCTTGCGGGCGATCGGGGCGCTGGTGACGTGGGCGGATACGGGCATGAAGGGCTCTCGGGGCGGTGACAATTAAGGGCACAGCAGACGGCGGTGCAGCCTGGCATGCGAAAAGCCGTTATCATAAGCGCCTCTTTGCCTGCCTTGCCATGGACACCATGACCGAGAACGACTATCTGATCGCTTGGGGGCTCTACGCCTTCGCCGCCTTGGGCTGCCTGCTGGTGTGGATGCGCCTGACCCGCTGGATGTGGCGCTGGCTGCGCGAGCCGCTGCGAGTGCTGGTGGCGGTGCTGCTGTTCAGCCCGACCGTGGTCGACCCGGCCAAGGAAATGTTCGCCCCGGCCGTGGCCATCACCGCCCTGGACATGCTGTTCAAGGTCGGCAACAACGCCTGGCGTGCGGTCTCCGACCTGTTCATGTATGGCGTGATCGCCTTCGGCATCTACCTGGTGTTCGTCCTGATCCGCTGGCCGATCGAGCGCGCCTCCAAGGCCCGCCAGGAACAGGCCGAAGCCGCCAAGGCCGCGGCCCGTGCCGAAGAGCCGGACGACCAGCCTTTCGGCGGTGCCGGCGACGATCGCTACGGGCGCCCGCCAGTGCCCAGCAACCCCCAGCGTTCGCGGATCGAGCCGCGTCTGTAACACGCATTGAAGCGAGAGTCCGAGCATGTGTGAGTTATTGGGCATGAGCGCCAATGTACCGACCGATATCGTGTTCAGCTTTACCGGGCTGATGCAGCGCGGAGGGCGCACCGGCCCGCATCGCGACGGCTGGGGCATCGCTTTCTACGAGGGCCGCGGCCTGCGCCTGTTCCAGGACCCGGCGGCGAGCAGCGAGTCGGAAGTGGCCAACCTGGTGCAGCGCTACCCGATCAAGAGCGAAGTGGTGATCGGCCACATTCGCCAGGCCAACGTCGGCAAGGTCTGCCTGTCCAACACCCATCCGTTCGTGCGCGAGCTGTGGGGGCGCAACTGGTGTTTCGCCCACAACGGCCAGCTGGCGGACTTCCAGCCTCCCGCCAGCTTCTATCGTCCGGTGGGCGATACCGACAGCGAAGCGGCTTTCTGCGACCTGCTCAACCGGGTGCGCGAAGCCTTTCCCGAGCCTGTGGAAGTCGAAGAGTTGTTGCCGTCGCTGGTGGCCGCCTGCGCCGAATATCGCGGCAAGGGCGTGTTCAACTGCCTGCTCAGCGACGGTGACTGGCTGTTCTGCTACTGCTCGACCAAGCTGGCGCAGATCACCCGCCGCGCGCCCTTTGGCCCGGCCCGCCTGAAGGACGTCGATGTGATCGTCGACTTCCAGGCGGAAACCACGCCCAACGACGTGGTGACGGTGATCGCCACCGAACCTTTGACCGAAAACGAAACCTGGACTCGCTACGAGCCGGGCCAATGGAGCCTGTGGCGGCGCGGTGAATGCGTCCTGCACGGCCAGACCGAATAAGGACATCCCCTATGTTGCTCAGTTATCTGCGGCTGGTGCTGTTTGCGGCGGGCCTGTTGATCGGTGTACAGGTGCCGGGTTTCATCAGCGATTACGCCAAGCGCGTCGAGGCTCACCTGATCGAGGCCCAGGCCGGCCTGCAAGGGTTCCAGGGCACCGCCAACCAGTTCTTCAAGGGCGATCTGCAGGCGCTGGTCGCCCATTATCGGGCCAGCGACGATCCGGTGTTCCGCAGCGACGCCGACAGCCTGGGCAATCTGCTGGTTCGCCAGCGCGCCCTGGACAAGCAGTTCCAGGCCATGCAGGGCCCGTGGTACATCCGCCTGCTGCAAGTGGTGCTGGCCGCCGACCCGGATATCCGCCAGGAAACCTGGAATGGCTACAGCTACCAGATCCTGCTGACCCCGCAAGCGATGATCTGGGCCATGAGCGGCGCCTTGCTGCTGTCGTTCGGCCTGGAATGCCTGTATCGCCTGATCGACTGGGTGGTGCTCGGCGGCAAGCGCCTGCGCCAGAGCCGGCCGATCGAAGAGCGTGACTTGAAGGGCTTGTGATGTAGCCGCTGCAGCAGGCTGCGATCGACGGCGCAGCCGTCGTAAACCAGCCGACGCGTTTTTCCAGGCAGATCGCGGATGCAGGTTGTGCGGCAACTGCGTTGCCGTTCGCAGCCTCGCAGGCTCGGCAGCGGCTACATAAAGCCCTCTCGGTGGATCAGCCCGCCAGGACGATGTAGTTCTCGCCGACCTTTTGCGCATAACGCTCCAGCACTTGCTGGCACAGCACCACCACCTCTTCCACCAGTTCGACCCCCACCCGCCATGACACCACCACCTGCAGGTTCGGCGGGCGCTGGTCGATGGCCAGCAGGGTCAGTTCGCCGCGCGCCAGTTCCTCGCTGACCAGCACCGGCGGCAAGGCGCCGATGCCGAAACCGTCGCGCAGCAGGCGGGTAATGGCCGACACCGAGTTCACGCAGTTGAGCCGTGGCGCGGTCACCCCGTTGGCCTGCATCAGGCTCAGCACTTCCTGGTGCGGCAGAGAGTTCTTCGAGTAGGTGATGATGCGTTCCCGGGCCAGTTCGGCCAGGTTGGCGTACTCGCGGTTGTAGATCGAGTGGCTGGCGACTATCCAGCCCATCGGGTGGCTGGCCAGTTCCAGGCTGCGAATGGATTCCTGGCGCAGCAGGTCGGTTTGCAGCACCAGGTCGAGAAAGCCTTTCTGCAACTGGTCGCAGAGGTTCAGCGAGGTGTCGGCCACCAGCTCGATTTCCACCTGGGGATAGCTGTCCATCATCCGCGCCACCAGGGGGCTGAGCCAGGTGTGGATCACCGTGTCCATGACACCGATGCGAATCCGCCCGACCTTGCTCGAACGGGTCTCGATCGACTGCTTGAGCGCTTGCATGGTGTCCATCATCTGCTCGGCATAGTCGAGCACCTTGAGGCCTTCCGGGGTCAGGCTCACGCCGCGCGAGTCGCGCAGGAACAGCTTCACCCCCAGTTCGCCCTCGAGCACGGCGATGCGGCTGGAGATCGACGCCTGGGTGGTGAAGAGTTTGTCGGCGGTCAGGCGAAAGCTTTTCAGGCGCGCCACCCAGACAAAGGTTTCAAGAAATTTGAGGTTCATGCGATCAACTTTTCTTATGTCTGGAGGCGGTTTTTATTAGTTGGACGGAGCAGGGCGCGGGCGCCAAAAATCGCTGCGTCTCACGATAAGCGTCGTCGGGACCCAGAACAATATTAATAAGGTGGAGATTTGCCATGAGTGCGCCCGACACGCTCGCCGCCAGCAAGGCCAAAGGCCGCGCCGGCCCCTTCGACTGGTACCGCGACATCAACCAGCAGGAACGCCGCACGTTCTGGAGCTGCAAGGCCGGTTACGGTCTGGATGGCATGGACACCCAGATGCTCAGCTTCGTCATCCCGACCCTGATTGCGCTGTGGGGCATCAGCTCCGCCGAGGCCGGCCTGATCCACACCAGCACCTTGCTGGCTTCCGCCCTGGGCGGCTGGATCGCTGGCATCCTGTCCGATCGCATCGGCCGGGTACGCACCCTGCAACTGACTGTGCTCTGGTTCGCCTTCTTCACCTTCCTCTGTGGCCTGGCGCAGAACTACGAGCAACTGTTGATAGCCCGGACCCTGATGGGCTTCGGTTTCGGTGGCGAGTGGACCGCCGGCGCGGTGCTGATCGGCGAAGTGATCCGCGCGGAAAACCGCGGCAAGGCGGTGGGCATGGTGCAGTCCGGCTGGGCCTTGGGCTGGGGCATCACGGCACTGCTCTATGCGCTGATGTATTCCCTGCTGCCGCCGGAAGACGCCTGGCGCGCCTTGTTCCTGCTGGGCATCCTGCCGGCGATCTTCGTGATCTTCGTCCGCCGCCTGGTCAAGGACCCGGAGATCTACCGGCAAACCCGGGCCCGGGAAGTGCCCGACAACCCCTCGCGCTTCTACGAGATTTTCGCCCCCGGCATTCTCAGCACCACCCTGCGCGCGTCGCTGCTCGCGGCCGGCGCCCAGGGCGGCTATTACGCCATCACGTTCTGGCTGCCGACCTTCCTCAAGACCGAGCGCGGCTTGAGTGTGCTGAGCACCGGCGGCTACCTGGCGATGGTGATCTTCGGTTCTTATGTGGGCTATGTGATCAGCGCCTATCTGACCGACATTCTCGGGCGCAAGAAGAACTTCGTCCTGTTCGCCGCCGGTTCTTTCACCATCGTCCTGCTCTACACGCAAATGCCGGTGAGCAACGCGGTGATGTTGTGGCTGGGCTTTCCCCTGGGCTTCTTCGCTTCGGGGATCTTCAGCGGCATGGGCGCCTTCCTGACGGAGCTGTTCCCCACGCGGATCCGCGGTTCGGGCCAGGGCTTCTGCTACAACAGTGGCCGGGCGCTGGCGGCCCTGTTCCCGCTGCTGATCGGCCTGCTCAGCCAGCGCATCCCGCTGGGCGCGGCCATCGGCACCTTCGCCGCCGTGTCCTACGGCATCGTGGTCCTGGCGGCCCTGAGCCTGCCGGAAACCCGTGGCAAACAACTCGAAGCGCGCTAACTGATAATCTGTGGGCATCCCGTGCGATCCCCACAGCCAACATGACAAACGCTACAGGAGCACTGACCGTGAGCCGCCTGTTATTGAATTGCGACATCGGCGAAAGCTTTGGCAACTGGACCATGGGCCTGGATGCCGAGGTGATGCCGTTCATCGATTGCGCCAACATCGCCTGCGGTTTCCACGCCGGCGACCCGAGCATCATGCGCACGACCGTCAGCCTGGCCCTGGCCAATGGCGTGCGCATCGGTGCGCACCCGGCGTACCAGGACCTGGCCGGTTTCGGCCGCCGCTCCATGGCCTACGGCGCCCAGGAACTGCAGGACCTGCTGCACTACCAGATCGGCGCCCTCGACGGCATCTGCCGGGCCCAGGGCACTCGGGTGAGCTACGTCAAACCCCATGGCGCCATGTACAACGACATGATGGCCAACCCGGCGCAGTTGCGCGCGGTGATCCAGGCGGTTGCCGCCTACGACAAGACACTGCCGCTGATGTTGATGGCCACCCGTGACAACGGCGCGGCCCAGGCCCTGGGCGACGAGTTCGGCGTGACCCTGTGGTTCGAAGCCTTCGCCGACCGTGCCTACGACAACGCCGGTCACCTGGTTTCGCGGCAACTGCCGGGGGCGGTGCATCACGACCCGGAAAAGATCATCGCCCAGGCGCTGACCATCGCCCGCGGCGACGCGCTGCTGGCCAGCGACGGCAGCGCCTTGCACCTGCAGGCCAATACCCTGTGCGTGCATGGCGACAACGCCAGTTCGGTGGCCGCCGTGCAGCGTATCCGCGCGGCCCTTCAGCAGTTGCCAGCATGAAAGTACGCCTTGAAGTGGTGGCTATCGACTGCCTGATGGTGCGCCTGTTCGATGCCATCGCCGAGGCCAACATGCCGTGGATGCTCGCTGCCAGCGAGCGCCTGCGGGCGGCCTTCGGCGGGCAGTTGATCGATCTGGTGCCGTCCTATACCACGCTGATGGTGCACTACGACCTGCGGGCCCTGAGCCCGTCCCAGGCGCGGGAACTGATCGATCTGGCGCTGACCGACCTGACCCCCGATTCGCGTACCGGCGGCCAGCGCCATGTGCTGCCGGTCTGGTACGACCTCAGCGTCGGCCCGGAGCTGAGCCTGTTGTCGCGGCGCAGCGGCCTGTCGGTGAACGAGGTGATCCGTTGCCACAGCGAGCGTGAATACCAGGTGTTCGCCCTGGGTTTCGCCCCGGGTTTCGCCTTTATGGGGCTGGTGGACGAAGTGCTGGCCGCGCCGCGCCTGGATACCCCGCGCAAGCGCGTGGCGGCGGGCAGCGTGGGCATTGCCGAACGGCAGACCGCGGCTTATCCGGTGGTGTCGCCGGGGGGCTGGAACCTGATCGGGCGCACACCGAGTCGCCTGTTCGATCGCGAGCGCGATGGCTACAGCCTGATGCAACCGGGCGACAGCGTGCGTTTCGCCGCGGTGGATCACGCCGAATTCATCCGCCTGGGCGGTGACGACACGCCACTTCCGGAGGCACTGGCATGAGCCGCCTGACGATCGAAGCCAGCACGCCCTTGTGCCTGTTGCAGGATGCCGGTCGCTTTGGCGTGCGGCACCTGGGCGTGACCCAGGGCGGCGCGCTGGACTGGGTGTCGATGTCCTGGGCCAACTGGCTGCTGGGCAACGCCCTGGATGCGCCGGTGATCGAGATCACCCTGGGCGGTTTCAGCGTGGTCGCCGAGGAGTTGTGCCTGCTGGCGCTGGCGGGCGCCGACCTGGGGGCCTGTATCGACGAGCGTCCGCTCAGCCCGGGGCGCAGCTTTATCCTGCAAAAAGGCCAGCGGTTGCGTTTCACCCAACCGTACCAAGGGGCGCGGACCTACCTGGCGGCGCCCGGCGGTTTCAATGCGCCCAAGGTGCTGGGCAGTTGCGCCAGCGTGGTCCGCGAGGAACTGGGCGGGCTCGACGGTTTCGGCCGGCCGCTGGCCGCGGGCGCGCGGCTGGAGTATTGCGGGGCGGGGGTGAACCTCAAGGTGCTGTCGGGCAAGCAACTGCCGGACCTGCAGTCGAAGGCGCCGCTGGAGGTGATTCTCGGGGCGCAGATCGGCCAGTTCAGCGGGCAGAGTCTGTTCGATGCCTTCAACAGCGCCTGGACCCTGGACAACCGCGCCGACCGCATGGGCATGCGCCTGCTGGGGCCGTCACTGCGTTATCAAGGGGCGCCGATGATCTCCGAGGGCATTCCCCTGGGCGCGATCCAGGTGCCCCCGGACGGCCAGCCGATCGTGCTGCTCAACGACCGGCAGACCATTGGCGGGTATCCGCGGCTGGGAGCCTTGACGCCCCTGGCGCTGGCGCGGCTGGCGCAATGCCTGCCGGGCAGCGAAGTACGCCTGACGCCGGTGGTGCAGGAGACGGCGTATCAGCAGCAGATCGAGTTTCTGCGGCGCTTCGCCTGATCCCTGTAGCCGCTGCCGCAGACTGCGGCAGCGGCTACAGGGATCGCGTTGGATGGGATCCTATTTGGAGAGAAACCGCATCCCTTCTTCCAGGCCGCGCAAGGTCAGCGGGTACATCTGGTCTTCGATCAGCTCGCGCACGATGTTGGTCGAGGCGGTGTAGCCCCAGGTGTCTTTCGGGTAGGGGTTGATCCAGATGAGCTTCTTGTACTTCTCCATGAAGCGCTGCATCCACACATAACCGGCTTCTTCGTTCCAGTGCTCGACGCTGCCGCCGGCCTGGGTGATTTCGTAGGGCGCCATGGCGGCGTCGCCGACGAAGATCACTTTGTAGTCGGCGCCGTACTTGTGCAGCACGTCCTGGGTCGAGGTGCGTTCCGAGCCGCGGCGCAGGTTGTTCTTCCACACCGATTCATAGATGAAGTTGTGGAAGTAGTAGTACTCCAGGTGCTTGAACTCGGTCTTGCAGGCCGAGAACAGCTCTTCGCAGATCTTCACGTGGGCATCCATGGAGCCGCCGATATCGAACAGCAACAGCAGCTTGATGCTGTTGCGTCGTTCCGGGCGCATCTGGATGTTCAGCAGGCCGGCGTCGCGGGCGGTGTGGTCGATGGTACCGTCGATATCCAGCTCGTCCGCCGCGCCCTGGCGGGCGAACTTGCGCAGGCGGCGCAGGGCCACCTTGATATTGCGCGTGCCCAGTTCCACCGAGTCGTCGAGGTTCTTGTACTCGCGCTGGTCCCAGACCTTGACCGCCTTGCCCTGGCGCTTGCCGGCGTCGCCGACGCGGATACCTTCCGGGTTGAAACCGCCGGAGCCGAAGGGGCTGGTGCCGCCGGTGCCGATCCACTTGTTGCCGCCGGCATGGCGTTCCTTCTGTTCTTCCAGGCGCTTCTTGAACTCTTCGATCAGCTTGTCCAGGCCGCCGAGGGACTGGATCTGCGCCCGTTCTTCATCGGTCAGCGAGCGCTCGAACTCCTTGCGCAACCAATCCTCGGGGATCAGTGCCTGCAGGTGGTCGTCGAGTTTTTCCAGGCCGTTGAAGTAGGCGCCGAACGCGCGGTCGAACTTGTCGAAGTGCCGTTCGTCCTTCACCAGGATCGCCCGGGACAGGTAATAGAACTCGTCCATGTCGGCGAAGGTCACGCGCTGCTTGAGCGCATTGATCAGGTCGAGCAGCTCGCGCACCGACACCGGTACCTTGGCGGCACGCATTTCATTGAACAGGTTGAGCAGCATGACAATGCCCTCTCAGCGGGTGCCACGACGGCTCATGAACGCCAGGCGTTCGAGCAGCTGTACATCCTGCTCGTTCTTCACCAGGGCACCGGCTAGCGGCGGGATGGCCTTGGTCGGATCGCGTTCGCGCAGCACCGCTTCGCCGATGTTGTCGGCCATCAGCAGCTTGAGCCAGTCCACCAGTTCGGAGGTCGAAGGCTTCTTCTTCAGGCCCGGTACCTTGCGCACATCGAAGAACACGTCCAGCGCTTCGCTGACCAGGTCCTTCTTGATGTCCGGGTAGTGCACGTCGACGATTTTCTGCAGGGTGGTGCGGTCGGGGAAGGCGATGTAGTGGAAGAAACAGCGGCGCAGGAAAGCGTCCGGCAGCTCTTTCTCGTTGTTGGAGGTAATGATGATGATCGGGCGCTGTTTGGCCTTGATGGTCTCGTCGATTTCGTAGACGTAGAACTCCATCTTGTCGAGTTCCTGCAACAGGTCGTTGGGGAACTCGATGTCGGCCTTGTCGATCTCGTCGATCAGCAGGATCACCCGCTCCTCGGATTCGAAGGCCTCCCACAGCTTGCCTTTCTTCAGGTAGTTGCGGATGTCATGCACCTTGTCCACGCCCAGCTGCGAATCGCGCAGGCGGCTCACTGCGTCGTACTCGTACAGGCCCTGGTGAGCCTTGGTGGTGGACTTGATGTGCCAGGTGATCAGCCTGGCACCGAAGGACTCGGCCAGTTGCTCGGCGAGCATGGTCTTGCCGGTGCCCGGTTCACCCTTGACCAGCAGCGGCCGCTCCAGGGTGATGGCGGCATTGACTGCCAGCTTCAGGTCATCGGTGGCGACGTACGCGCTGGTGCCTTCGAACTTCATCTGCAATTCCTCGAACGGTAACGCCGACGTGCATCGAGCAGGTCGGAAGAATAAAACACGAATGGCCGACTATAGCGCGCCGCCCGGCCGACTGTGAACGCAGACGCCCCATTCAGTCTCTGAATGGGGCGTCACGTGGTGACTCAGTCAGCAGATGGTTTGGGACGCTCATATTGGGCATTGAAGGCCTCGATGAAACCATTGCGTAAAATCTGCAAAAAAGCCTGGAATGCGCTGATATCACGCTGATGTACGCTGCCTTTGAGTTCGACCCGGGTGGCGAACTGGTTTTTTCCCTGGTTTTTCAGCACGGTTTCGCTGACCCCCACCAGGGCTTCCCAGATCGAACGGAATATCCCTTTGTCCTTGTTCTCGACATCCTGCTGCCAATTGAACACATCGACGTCGCGCAGCAGCGGCTTGATATAGCCGGTGAGCTGGCCCTTGTTGGCTTCGGCTTCGATCACCAGGTCGCCGTGGCCGGCGTTGAAGTCGAATTTGCCATAGGCGGCGGCGAAGTCGTTCAAGCGCTTGAGTTCGATATCCCGCACGCGCAGGCGGAACTCGAAGTCCTGGAAGTCGCTCAGTGGGTCGAAGGTGGCGTTGGTTTCCAGGGGCGCATGGCCCAGCAGCAGGGCCTTGCCTTCGAGGCGGGCGTCGCGTTTGCCTTGGGTGTCGACCACGTTGGTCAGGTTGTAGGCGATGGCGTTGACCTGGGTGGCGCTCATGTTCACCGGCGGTTTGGAGTTGAAGTTACGGAAACTGATCTTGCCTTCGCTGACCTGTACTTCGTTGAGGGTGATGGGCAGCAGTTTGTTCAGCTGGGCCCGCCAGTCGGTGCCTTCACCGGTTTGCGAGTTCTGTTTGTTGGCGCCGTCGACGAAGTTGACCTGCGGCCCGACGAATTGCACTTCGGCCACCACCGCATGGTCGTACCACAGGGAACGCCAGCTCACTGACAGATCGACCAGCGGTGCATTGACGAACGGCACCGGCACCTTGCCGTCGACCTTGACGATTTTCAGGCCGTTGATCCGGTAGGCACCGCGCCACAGGGCCAGGTCGACATCGGCGATCTGGCCACGGTAGTCGCCCATGTTGGCGAGCCGGTCATTGAGGTAATCGCGCACCAGGTAGGGCAGGGCGATATGCAGGGCAACCAGCAGCACCAGCACCCCGGCGAGGGTCCACAGGGGCCAACTGTAGCGACGTTTCATGAGCGTGAGTCTCCAGCCATGTGCCTTATAGCGATTGACTCCCCGGCATCGCAGACGTTCGTCCCGACTGGACGCTCATGGGTGCGAGGCATACCCTTGAAGACTTCCTTTCACGCTGTACAAGGACCCAGCCATGAGCCGCATTTTCGTTGACAACGCCCATTCCATCGGCAATACGCCGCTGGTGCAGATCAACCGCATCGCGCCCCGCGGCGTCACCATCCTGGCCAAGATCGAAGGGCGCAACCCGGGTTATTCGGTGAAGTGCCGGATCGGCGCGAACATGATCTGGGATGCGGAAAGCAGCGGCAAACTCAAGCCGGGCATGACCATCATCGAGCCGACCTCGGGTAACACCGGTATCGGCCTGGCCTTCGTCGCCGCGGCCCGTGGCTATAAGCTGGTCCTGACCATGCCGGCGTCGATGAGCATCGAGCGACGCAAGGTGCTCAAGGCCCTGGGGGCCGAGCTGGTGCTGACCGAGCCGGCCAAGGGCATGAAAGGGGCGATCGAGAAGGCCGCGCAAATCCTCGCCAGCGATCCTGACAAATACTTCATGCCACAGCAGTTCGATAACCCGGCCAACCCGGCGATCCACGAGAAAACCACCGGTCCGGAAATCTGGAATGACACCGATGGCGCGGTGGACGTGCTGGTGGCGGGCGTCGGCACCGGCGGCACCATCACCGGGGTTTCCCGCTACATCAAGAAGACCCAGGGCAAACCTATCCTGTCGGTGGCGGTGGAGCCGAGCGTCTCGCCGGTGATCACCCAGAAGCTGGCCGGCGAAGAGATCAAGCCCAGCCCGCACAAGATCCAGGGCATCGGTGCCGGTTTTGTGCCGAGCAATCTCGACCTGTCGATGGTCGACCGGGTCGAGCTGGCGAGCGACGAGGAATCCAAGGCCATGGCCCTGCGCCTGATGCAGGAGGAGGGGATCCTCTGTGGCATCTCCTGCGGCGCGGCGATGGCGGTGGCGGTGCGCCTGGCGGAAACCCCCGAGATGCAAGGCAAGACCATAGTGGTGGTGCTGCCGGATTCGGGTGAGCGTTATCTGTCGAGCATGCTGTTCAGCGACCTGTTCACCGAGCAGGAGAACCAGCAGTAAGGCAGTGGGAAGGTGATCGCCGGCAGGCTCCGCAGGAGCCCGCTTGCCGGCGATCGAAGGCGTGCAGGGCATGTTGCATGGGTACTGACCTGCGTCAGCTGGCGTTCAGCTGGCGTTCAGCTGGCGTTCAGCTGGCGTGTGTTAATCAGCGTTTTATTGCACGACTGTTAACACTGATTGTCGGTTTGTGCGGGTTTTTCCAGGGGCCAGGAGTGTTTATCATGGCCGGCTGCCATGCCGGATGAATGCTGCCCCGCCGGTAATTATTTCAAGGAGATATTGCATGAGCCTTTCGTTTGCCGCCAAGTCCGCGGTGTTGCTGCTATTCATCGGCAGTACTCTCTACGTGCATTTACGCGGCAAGGCTCGACTGCCGGTGCTGCGTCAGTTCGTCAACCATTCGGCGCTGTTCGCTCCTTATAACGCCTTGATGTACCTGTTTTCCGGTGTGCCTTCCAAGCCCTATCTGGACCGCAGCAAGTTCCCCGAGCTGGATGTGCTCAAGGACAACTGGGAAGTGATCCGCGACGAAGCCATGCATTTGTTCGACGAGGGTTACATCCGCGCCGCCGAGAAGAACAACGACGCCGGTTTCGGTTCGTTCTTCAAGAAGGGCTGGAAGCGTTTCTACCTCAAGTGGTACGACAAACCGCTGCCGTCGGCCGAGTTGCTGTGCCCGAAGACCGTTGAACTGGTCAGCCGCATTCCCAACGTCAAGGGCGCGATGTTCGCCCTGCTGCCCGGTGGCAGCCACCTGAACCCGCACCGCGATCCGTTCGCCGGCTCCCTGCGTTATCACCTGGGCCTGTCCACGCCGAACTCCGACGACTGCCGGATTTTCGTCGACGGCCAGGTCTACGCCTGGCGCGATGGCGAAGACGTGATGTTCGATGAAACCTATGTGCACTGGGTCAAAAACGAGACCGACAAGACCCGGGTCATTCTGTTCTGCGACATCGAGCGTCCGCTGAGCAACCCGCTGATGACCCGCATCAACCGCTGGATCAGCGCCTGGCTGGGGCGTGCCACCGCGCCGCAGAACCTCGACGACGAGCGCGTCGGCGGGATCAACCAGGCCTATGCCTGGAGCAAGCGCTTCAGCGACCGCATCAGTGGCGTGGTCAAGCAATGGAAGCGCCGCAATCCGAAGCTCTACCGCGTCATGCGTCCGGTGCTGGCGGTGGTGGTCCTGACCGCCCTGGGTTACTGGTTGTTCGGATAAGGCGTTGCAATGAATATCGGGCGCTGGTTATAGTCGGCGCCCGGTGTATCAGAAGATTCACCTTCCACTTCAGAAAGATCAGCACATGCCTCATTCCCTCATCAACGCGGTAGTCGATTCAGCGGTCAACGCTGGCGTCGTGCCGTGCGGGAACCCGCAGCCTGTGCAGATCAGTCATTACCCCCCACCTGTCAGTAGCACGCCGGTGTGCGCCGTCGTATCACCGCCGGGTGTCGTCGTACAGGGCTGATCAGCAACCTCTGCTGTTGCCCGCGCCCGCCAGAAAAAACTACTGAATTTCAGCCTCGGCTGAGTTGGCTATTTGCCTGATTACAGGTGGTATTCATGTTGTTCATATCGAAAAAGTCCGCGCTTGCGGCGGCTTCCACGAGCCTGTTCGTCCTGCTCTGGAGCAGTGGGGCGATCTTCTCCAAATGGGGGCTGGCCCATGCCTCGCCCTTTGCCTTCCTGTTGTTTCGTTTTGCCATCGCCCTGTGCGGGCTGGTGCTGTTGATTCCCCTGCTCAATCTGCGTTTGCCCCGCGGACGCAAGCCGATGCTGTATGCGGTGGCCACCGGGCTGGTGTTGCTGGGGGCATACCAGATCTTCTACCTGCTGGCCCTGGACCTGAAGGTCACCCCCGGAGTGATGGCCACCATCATGGGAGTACAACCCATCCTCACCGTGGTGATCATGGAGCGTCAGCGCTCCTGGAGCCGGATGTTCGGCCTGGCGCTGGGTTTGGCCGGGTTGATCATGGTGGTCTATCAGGGCATCGGACTGGCCGGCATGTCGCTGGCCGGGATGCTCTTCGGTCTGCTGGCCCTGGTGAGCATGACCCTGGGCTCGATCATGCAGAAGCGCATCAGCGACAACCCGCTGGGAACCCTGCCGGTGCAGTACCTGGCGGGGCTGTTGCTGTGCGCGCTGTTCGTGCCGTTCCAGCCGTTCCACTTCGAGCACAGCGGCGGCTTTATCGTCCCGGCGCTGTGGATGGGGCTGGTGGTCTCGGTGCTGGCGACTTTGCTGCTGTACCGGCTGATCGCTCGTGGCAATCTGGTGAATGTCACCAGCCTGTTCTACTTGGTGCCGGCGGTGACCGCCGTGATGGACTACCTGTTCTTCGGTAATCGACTGGCGCTGCTGAGCGTGCTCGGCATGCTGTTGATCATCGTCGGGTTGGTGTTTGTGTTCCGCAAAAACAGCTGATTCATGAGGGCCGGGCGCAGCTTTCGACTTGAGCGAGGGCTGCGCCTTTTTTTGCCAGGGCGGACCCTTCAGATTGGCCAGGGCTGGCCGATAGCAATGATGGCTCATTGCCATTAATTTGTATTCTCCTTTACCCTATTTATTGGTGATTTGGGAATAGGACAAACCTTAAAAATTAAAGATTTCTTCTACACTGACGACACACTCTTCAGGCCCAATGGAGAAAGTCAGAATGAGTACCAAGCTGGTTTTGGCAGGTGTCGGCATGTTTCTAGGCTTGAGTGGAATCTGTTCCGCAGCCCCTCAAAGCATCCAGGGAACGATCTATTTTCACGGCAGCATCGTCGAGGAGCCTTGCACGCCAAGCTCGACTGCCCAAGGCGGGGCCGCGTTGAGTCTTCGCCAGTGCCCGCAGTTTTCCCGCGGCAACGACATTCGTGTGCATGGCGTCGGCCCATCGAGCTCGGTGACGGCCATCGGCAAATCGCCAGTCAACGTCAAGCTGGTCACGGACAGCGGCAAGGAAGGGCGCTACTACGATCAGCAATATGCGCTGGTCGATGAGGTAGGCAAACCGGTCAACTCGGGGATGTACCTGATTACCTTGACGTCGCCATGACACAGGTATAGGCCAATACCCGGCGCTAGAGCGCCGGGTATTGAATGACCGTCACGGATGCCCCCGTTGTTGCTGGAGGCATGCCTTGACGAAAGGCAAAAAAAGACCGGCAAGTGTACCTTGCCGGTCAATCCACAACACACAGCGGCGGGGCCGCCGCTGCGTGATCATGGCGGGGTCAGAAGCGGTAGCTGGCGTTCAGGCTCAGGCCATGTTCGCTGGCACCGCTGCCCAGTTGCCCGTTGTAGGCGGCGCCCAGGCTCAGCTCGGGAGTCACCCGGGTTTCCACTCCGGCTTCGACCACCGCGCTGTTGCGCGAGTAGGCCGCACCTTCGATACGGAACGCATCGCTGCCGTCGAAACGGTAGGTGTTGGACGGTGTGATGCCGTTCAGGGCGTGTTTCCAGCCGGCGCTGCCGAATACGGTGAGCAACTTGCCGTTGTCCAGCTGCTTGTCGGCGCTGGCGCGCAGACCCAGGGTGGAGAAGGTCTGCTCGTCCGACGCGTGCTTGGCGCGCAGGGCCGCGGGGCCGCCACTTTCCTTGAAACCTTCGCTCTTGACCTGCACATAGGCCAGGTTGGCGAAGGGTTCCAGCTGTACCGAAGGGCTGAGGTCGAAGCGCCGGCCCAGTTCGCCGAAGGCTTGCAGGGTATTGGCGTCATGCTTGGACTTCAGGTGGTCGCTGTAGCCGGCGAAGTTCACCGAACGCTTGGCATCGATCCGGCTCCAGGTGTACGCCATGCCGCCGCGCAGGTCGAAGCCGCTGACCTGTGTTCCGCCATAGACACCCAGGTGGATGTTGTCGTTGTCGCTCGAGGAGTCGCGTGACGAGCTCTTCAGTTCGGTGCGGCTGTAGCCGGTTAGCACGCCGATGTGGCCGCTGTCGCCGACCGCGGTATCGACCCCGGTGAGCAAGCCCTTGGTGTCGCTGCGCAGGTTGGCGGTATTGCTGTCGCCCTTGACTTCGCCCCAGTTGCCCAGCGTGGTGATCCACGGGGTCAGGCCGGAGTGAGTGTCGCTCGCGGTGTCACGGGCCTGGGCGGCGCTCGCCGAGCGCAGGCGGGTGTTCGCCGCGTCGCGAACCAGGCGGCTGTCCTGGACCAGCGCCGAACGGGTGGAGTTGTGGAACTCGCCGGACAGTTGATCGAAGGCATCCCGTGCCTGGTGGTCATCGGGCAGATAGGCGATGGCCTCGAACAGCTTGTTGTGCACCGGTGGCGTCAGCGCCGGCACGGCCGCGCCTTTCAGGCTTTGTGCCGCAGTGGCCGTGGCCCGCTGGTTGGGGGTGAAGGCGGCTTCCTGGAACAGGCGCGTCTGTTGCACATCCAGGTAGGCGTTGTGGCTGTCGTAGTTGTCCACCAGGTCATAGAAGGTCGAGACCCAGGTATCGCCCGTCAGCTTGTAGCGCCCGCTCAGGCCTTTCTCGGTCGCCAGCACCAGGTAGCGACGGTCCAGCTCGTAGCGTTTGCTGTCGAGTTTGTCCGCCTTGATGATGCTGCCGTCCTCGAGCCGCGCCGCGCCGTTCACCAGCAGCCGGTCGTTGGCCCCGGTACTCAGCAGTTCGGCGTGGAAGGTCGAACCGCTGTGCTGGTCGAGGTCGCCGGCCAGGGTCAGGGTGCCGATGGAGTTGCCGGGGGCGATGGTCGCGCCTTTGTGCAGGGTGACGTTGCCGACCTGGCCGTTGCCGGCCAGGGTTGCGCCGTCATACACGTCGGTCGAGCCGCCGAGCTTGCCGTTGACGGCGAGGATGCCCGACTCGACGAGGCTGCGGCCGTGGAAGGCGGAACTGTCGCCGCTCAGCTCGGTGCGCCCGGCACCGCGCTTATAGAGCGTACCGGTGCCGGAGAGGGCGCCGCCGAAGGTGTAGCCGTTGGCACGGTTGAACACCAGGCTGCCGGGCGCGTCGATCTGCACGTCGCCAAGAATCGAGCCGCTGTTGCCGCCGTTCGCGCCGGCACCCAGTTGCAGGGTGCCGTTGCTGATCAGCGTGCCGCCCTTGTAGGTGTTTTCGCCGGTGAGCACGGTGGTCCCCGTGCCGCGCTGCTCGACCGAGCCGCTGCCGTAGATGACGTGGTCGTACTGGTACTGGTTGTTGCGATCGAGCACCACCTGGCCATCGTTGCCGATATCGCTGAGCACTTCGCCTTGGCTGCCGTTGAAGGCACCGATGTGCAGGCTGGCGTTCTTGTCGACCTGTACTTGCCCGGCCATGACGTTGTTCAGCAGCAGTTCGCCGCCTTTGACATTCAACTGGCCGGTGAAGCGGCTGGAGTCACCGTTGAACACGGTCTGCCCGGCGATGTGATTGATGCGGCCCTGACCTTCGAAGCCGGCGTCGAACCGATAGTCGCGGTCGTTGTGGTTGAACTGGACCAGGCCCTGGCCCTGGCCGAAGACCACGCGTTTGGCTTCCAGCTTGCCCGCGCCCTTGGCGTCGGCGGCTTTGTCGCTGGTCGCTCCCACATAAAGAGCGGCATTGGAGGTGCCGTCGGCGGCGATCCGCAGGGTGCCACTGCCGACTTTGGCCACGCCCTGGTTGGCGAGCACCAGGCTGGCGTTGCCGCCCTGGCCCACGGTCAGGTCGCCGAGGGTTTCCCAGAGGCTGCCCGCGCCGTCGATGCTGGCGCTGCCATTGGCGCCCTGGTTGGCACCGATGATGCCGTCCTGGCTCGTTACATGACCGCCGTTCTTGATTTCCAGGGTGCCGTTGCCAGCACCACCGACCAGCAACGTCTTGTCGGTGGACAGCGTACTGTTGTCGACGCTGAGCGTACCGCTTGAGCCTTGGTGCGCGCCGAGGACGGTGTTGCCACCGTTCTGCACCTTGGCGCCGTTGGTGAGCAGCAGCGAGCCGTTGCCGGCCTGGCCGACGATCATGTCGCCGAGGGTCTTCCACAGGCTGTTGGCGCCATCGAGGCTGACGCTGCCATTGGAGCCCAGGTCGGCGGCGATGATGCTGTCCTGGCTCTCTACCTGGCCGCCGTTCTTGATTTGCAGGGTACCGTTGCCGGCGCCGCCGACGATCAGGGTCTTGTCGGTGGACAGCGTACTGTTGTCGACGCTGAGCGTACCGCTTGAGCCTTGGTGCGCGCCGAGGACGGTGTTGCCACCGTTCTGCACCTTGGCGCCGTTGGTGAGCAGCAGCGAGCCGTTGCCGGCCTGGCCGACGATCATGTCGCCGAGGGTCTTCCACAGGCTGTTGGCGCCATCGAGGCTGACGCTGCCATTGGAGCCCAGGTCGGCGGCGATGATGCTGTCCTGGCTCTCTACCTGGCCGCCGTTCTTGATTTCCAGGGTGCCGTTGCCGGCGCCGCCGACGATCAGGGTCTTGTCGGTGGACAGCGTGCCGTTGTCGACGCTGACCGTACCGCTACCGCCTCTGAGCGCACCGAGGACGGTGTTGCCACCGTTCTGCACCTTGGCGCCGTTGGTGAGCGACAGCGAGCCGTTGCCGGCCTGGCCGACGATCATGTCGCCGAGGGTCTTCCACAGGCTGTTGGCGCCATCGAGGCTGGCGCTGCCATTGGAGCCCAGGTCGGCGGCGATGATGCTGTCCTGGCTCTCTACCTGGCCGCCGTTCTTGATTTGCAGGGTACCGTTGCCGGCGCCGCCGACGATCAGGGTCTTGTCGGTGGACAGCGTGCCGTTGTCGACGCTGACCGTACCGCTACCGCCTCTGAGCGCACCGAGGACGGTGTTGCCACCGTTCTGCACCTTGGCCCCGTTGGTGAGCGACAGCGAGCCGTTGCCGGCCTGGCCGACGATCATGTCGCCGAGGGTCTTCCACAGGCTGTTGGCGCCATCGAGGCTGGCGCTGCCATTGGAACCCAGGTCGGCGGCGATGATGCTGTCCTGGCTGGTGACCTGGCCGCCGTTCTTGATTTGCAGAGTGCCGTTGCCGGCGCCGCCGACTACCAGCCGCTTGTCGCTGGTCAGCGTCGAGCCGCTGTCGACGATAAGGGTGCCGGAGGCACCGCGGTCTGCGCCAATCAGGGTATCGCCCTGGGAGCGGGCCTTGGAGCCGTCTTTGAGGGTCAGGTCGGCCGATCCGCCTTTGCCGACGATCAGGTCGCCGCCGGTGTTCACTGTCGCGCCGTTGTTGAAGGTGGCCTTGCCCGTGGAGCCTTGGACGGTGCCCAGGGTGAAGCTGTCACCGATGTTCAGCTTACCGTTGGCGCCGACATTTAACTGGCCCAGGCCATTGTTGGCGGTGCCGACGTTCAGGCTGCCGACCGTTCGTGCACTGTCCAGTTGCGCGACTTGGTTGTTGCGCCCGGCGAGCGGCCGGTCGATGTTGACCGCCTCATTGCTGGCGGGAGCGCCGTTGCTCCAGTTGCCACTGTTTTCCCAGGCGTTGCTGTCGTTGACGCGATAGGGATTGCCGTCCTGGTCATAGGCAATGTGATGGGCGTCTCCGGTCCAGTTCGTCGTGGCGAGTACGGCCGGGGCGAAGGAGCTCAACGCCAGGGCGACGGCGAGCGCGGTGCTGGAGGGTCTGAAGCTGTGGGGTGTCATGGTTTTCTTTTCCAAGGCGGTGCCTGTGTTGGTCGGAGGGGTGGAAATGGCGTTGAGTGCGCTATGGATCAGAGGCGCGCGCCGGGGGGTGAAAGCGTTCGATGGCTGCACAGGGGCGCGAAGCGCTTCCTGGCCGGGAGAGGAGTTTTCTGGCTATGAAGTGCAATAGGACCGGTGCTGTAACAGTGCGGCCTGAGTGATCTGTTCATAAGCGTTGAATAACTGATCAAGTTGTCCGGGGAAGTTGTGAGCGGGCCGGTAACTTAATAAAGAAGAAGGCGGGAATATACGTGGGGAGAGAGGTTGGGAACTTTTTTTAAACTTTTCAGAAATATCTTTATGGTGATCGAGAATAATCTTTGTTGGTAATGGTTAGTTTGTTGTTGTTATCAGTGGAACTGTCTGGCGCGGGCTTATTTTGCGAATTGTGTTCAAGTTTTATGGGGTTTGGACGAGGGGGTGAAAGAAGGGGGTAAAAATAAAGAAGGCGGGGTAATGATTTTTTTGCTTGAGGGGATGTTTTTGTTAAGGGAGCAGTATTTGTTTTTAGATGGCGATGATTTTTTATTGTTTTAAGTTCTTTTGCCGAAGGGCGGAAGTTACGGTGTCCGATATGCAGTTCGATTCCGCTCAAGCCTGATCGAGACTGTCATGCAAGTGGCGAGCGCGCCCATGTTTCAGGACCGCTCGCAATGCCGGGGACTCGACGCGATCAGCGATCCGCCAGTTCCCGGGGCGAGGCGACCCGGGCTCCTGGCTTGAGGACCAGCCACAAGGCCGCGGCGATCAGCACGCCGCCATACAGGTGAGCCATGGACAGCGGCTCGTCCAGCAGCAACGCGCCCCACAGCACCCCGAACGGCGGGATCATGAAGGTCACGGTCATGGACTTGACCGGGCCGATCGAGCTCAGCAGGCGGAAATACAGGATGTAGGCAAAGGCGGTGCAGGCCAGGCCCAGGCCCAGCAACGACAGCCAGACGCTCCAGCCGCCCCAGCTGGCGGGCGGCTGGCTGATGGCGCTGTAGGCGAAGACCGGCAGCAGGAACAGGCTGGCGCCGAGCATGCTGCCCAAGGCCGAGAGGCGACTGTCGAGGCCGCCGGCCTGGTCCAGCCAGCGTCGCGCGAGGAAGCCGGCGAAGCCGTAGCAGGTGGTGGCGAGCAGGCAGGCCAGCGCGCCCAGCAGCAGTTCCAGGTCGAATGCCATGGGGCCGGCGCGGGTCAGGATACCCACGCCGAACAGGCCCAGGCTGACCCCGGCGATTTTTGGCGGGGTCAGTTTTTCATGGAAGAACAGCCCGCCGATCAGTACACCCATCAACGGCGTGGTGGCATTGAAGATCGCCGAATAACCGGCCGGCAGCACCAGGGCCGCCACCGAATACATAGTGGCGGGGATGCCGGAGTTGATTACGCCGAGTAGCAGCACGGTCTTGAACTTGCCCTGGAAGTCCCAGCTGATGCGCATCAGCGCGAGGATCACCAGCAGGCCGGTGGCGGCGATGGAGACACGAAAGAATGCCGTGGGAATGCTGCCGATCACTGGAGCGATGATGCGCATGAACAGAAAACTCGCGCCCCAGATCGCGGCCAGGGACAACAAACGCAGGGTATCGACAAGTCTCACGGCGCAACTCCTTTAATGGGCCGTTCAACGGCCCTTTTTTCAGCAGGGCGAGAGTGTTGCCGAGAGACGGGGCGCGGGCAATCGCTATCTTGCGGTCGAATTGGTGGGATCCTTCTCTCTACGGAAAAATTGCACTTCTCCTGCACCCGGTTCACTGGCTAAGCTCAGGCCTTTCCGAATTCCCGCAGAGGTCTCACCATGCCGCAGAAATGGCCCGCCGCCGATATCGCTCGAACGATCCTCGATGGCTTCGACGATTACCGCGAGCATTTTCGCCAGATCACCGACGGTGCCCGGGCGCGCTTCGAGCAGGCGCAGTGGCAGGAGGCACAGACCGCCTCGGCGGCACGGATCAACCTGTACGAGGAAAAGGTCAGCGAGACCGTGCAGCGGCTGCGTACGACCTTCGACCTGGAGACCCTGCTCGACGTCAATCAGTGGCCGCTGGTGAAAAGCGCCTATATCAGCCTGATCGACCTGCGCTTCGACGATGAGCTGTCCGAGACCTGGTACAACTCGGCCTTCTGCGGCCTGTTCAGCCATGACCTGATCAGCGACGGCTGCATGTTCATCCACACCACGCGGCCGAGCCTGCGCCGCGCCCGGGCCGCGCAGACCCGCACCTACCGGCCGCAAGGCCATCTGTCGACGATGCTCGAACAGATCTTCGTCGACTACAGCTTCAGCGAGGCCTACGCCGACCTGCCCGGCGACCTGCGGCGCCTGGAGTCGCAACTGCGGGAGAACCTGCCGGACTGGGTGTGCAAGGACCCGGAACTGGCGGTGGAGTTGTTTTCCTCGGTGCTGTACCGCAACAAGGGCGCCTACCTGGTGGGCCGCATCTACACCCACGACGAGCAGTGGCCGCTGGTGATTCCGCTGCTGCACCGCGAAGGGCGGGGGATCCAGATCGACGCGCTGATCACCGACGAAGCCGATGTGTCGATCATCTTTTCCTTCACCCGCTCCTATTTCATGGTCGACGTGCCGGTGCCGGCGGAGTTCATCGGTTTCCTCAAGCGCATCCTGCCGGGCAAGCACATCGCCGAGCTGTACACCTCCATCGGTTTCTACAAGCACGGCAAGTCCGAGTTCTACCGGGCGCTGATCAACCACCTGGCCAACACCGACGATCAGTTCATCATGGCCCCGGGCGTGCGCGGCATGGTCATGAGCGTGTTCACCCTGCCGGGCTTCAACACCGTGTTCAAGATCATCAAGGACCGTTTCTCGCCGTCGAAAAACGTCGACCGTGCCACGGTGATCGAGAAGTACCGCCTGGTGAAAAGCGTCGACCGGGTCGGGCGCATGGCCGATACCCAGGAGTTCGCCGATTTCCGCTTTCCCCTGGGCAAGTTCGACCCCGCGTGCCTGGAGGAACTGCTGGAAGTCGCACCGTCCACGGTGTCGGTGGAGGGCGATACGGTGCTGATCCGCCACTGCTGGACCGAGCGGCGCATGACCCCGCTCAACCTTTACCTGGACCACGCCAACCCGGCCCAGGTGCGCGAGGCGCTGGAGGACTACGGCCTGGCGATCAAGCAACTGGCCGCGGCCAACATCTTTCCCGGTGACATGCTGCTGAAGAACTTCGGCGTCACCCGCCATGGCCGGGTGGTGTTCTACGACTACGACGAGATCTGCTTCCTTACCGAAGCCAACTTCCGCCACATCCCGGCGCCGCGTACCCCGGAGGACGAGATGGCCTCCGAGCCCTGGTATTCCATCGGCCCGCTGGACGTGTTCCCCGAGGAGTTCCCGCCGTTCCTGTTCGCCGACGCCGGGCAGCGCAAGCTGTTCGACCAGTTGCACGGCGAGTTGTACAACGCCGATTACTGGAAAGGCCTGCAGGAGGCCATTCGCGCCGGCAAGGTGATCGATGTGTTCCCGTACCGGCGCAAGGACCGGGATAACGAATAAGCCTGCACCGCGCGCCTCTGTAGCCGCTGGCGAAGCCTGCGTCCGAGGACGAAGTCCTCGCAAAACCGCTGCTCGCGGTACATCAGTAATACTCGGGAAGCAGGTTTTACGACTGCTTCGCAGCCGAACGCAGGCTACGCCAGCGGCTACAAGGATCTCGTTCGCTCGTTAAATCTGCGACAATCCGCCCCCTGCATAAATTAAGACGACCCTTGCGTACCCGATGACTTCCGAATCGCCTGCAATCGACCAACTGCTGAAAAACCTTGATCACGCCATGCTCGCCGACCGCCACCGGTTGCGTCGGCAGCTGCTTGAGCTGCGCAAGAAGCCCGATGAGGCCAAGCTGGCGCAGTGGGTCGAGCGCATGCAGGCGTCCTGCGCCCAGGTACTGACGCGGCGCGCCAGCGTGCCGTCGATTCGCTACGACGACAGCCTGCCGATCGCCGCCAAGCGCGACGAGATCAAGGCGGCGCTGCAAAAGCACCAGGTATTGATCATCGCTGGCGAAACCGGCTCGGGCAAAACCACCCAGCTGCCGAAGATCTGCCTGGAAATCGGTCGCGGCCAGCACGGCTTGATCGGCCACACCCAGCCCCGGCGGATCGCCGCGCGCAGCGTCGCCAGCCGGGTCGCCGAAGAGCTGGCGACGCCGCTGGGTGCCCTGGTGGGGTATCAGGTGCGCTTCGAGGACCAGAGCGATTCCAACACCCTGATCAAACTGATGACCGACGGCATCCTGCTGGCGGAAACCCAGAACGACCGCTACCTGGAACGCTACGACACGATCATCGTCGACGAAGCCCACGAACGCAGCCTGAACATCGACTTCCTGCTGGGCTACCTGAAGACCCTGCTGCCGCGGCGCCCGGACCTCAAGGTCATCATCACCTCGGCGACCATCGACCTGGAGCGCTTCTCCAAGCACTTCGACAATGCGCCGATTGTCGAGGTCTCCGGCCGCACCTTCCCGGTGGAAACCTGGTACCGCCCGCTGACCCTGGAGCAGGACGAAGAGGGCAACCGGGTCGAGGACGACCTGACGGTGGATCAGGCGATCCTTGCCACCCTCGATGAAATCGCCGCCCATGAGCGCAGCGAGCGCTGCAGCCCGGGTGACGTGCTGGTGTTCCTGCCGGGCGAGCGGGAGATTCGCGACGCCGCCGAAATGCTGCGCAAGGCCCAGCTCAAGCACACCGAGATCCTGCCGCTGTACGCGCGCCTGTCGCCGGCCGAGCAGCAGCGGATTTTCCAGTCGCACCCGGGCCGTAGGGTAGTGCTGGCGACCAACGTCGCCGAGACCTCGCTGACCGTGCCGGGCATCCGCTACGTGATCGACAGCGGCACCGCGCGCATCAGCCGCTACAGCTACCGGGCCAAGGTCCAGCGCCTGCCCATCGAGGCGATTTCCCAGGCCAGCGCCAACCAGCGCAAAGGCCGCTGCGGCCGGGTCGAGCCGGGCATCTGCGTGCGCCTGTACAGCGAAGAGGATTTCAACGGCCGTCCGGAATTCACCGACCCGGAAATCCTGCGTACCAACCTGGCGGCGGTGATCCTGCAGATGCTCCATCTGCGCCTCGGTGAAATCACCGCGTTCCCCTTTATCGAGCCGCCGGATGGCAAGGCCATCAGCGACGGTTTCAACCTGCTGCAAGAGCTCTCGGCGGTGGACCGCAACAGCCAGCTGACGCCGCTGGGCCGCCAGCTGGCGCGCCTGCCAGTGGACCCGCGCATGGGCCGCATGCTGCTGGAAGCGGCGAAGCTGGGTAGCCTGCAGGAAGTGCTGATCGTCGCCAGCGCCATGTCGATCCAGGACCCGCGCGAGCGGCCGCCGGAGCGCCAGCAGGCGGCCGACCAGGCCCACGCGCAATGGAAAGACGCCGACTCGGATTTCGCCGGGCTGGTCAATCTGTGGCGCGGCTTCGAAGAGCAGCGCCAGGCGCTGACCGCCAGCCCATTGCGTAACTGGTGCCGCAAGAACTTCCTCAACTACTTGCGCCTGCGCGAGTGGCGCGACTCCCATCGCCAGTTGAGCTTGATCTGCCGCGACCTGCAATTGAGCCTGAACAAGGAGCCGGCCGATTATCCGAAGCTGCATAAGGCGGTGCTGGTCGGGCTGCTGAGCCAGATCGGCCAGAAGACCGAGGAGGGCGACTACCTCGGCGCCCGCCAGCGGCGCTTCTGGATTCACCCGTCGTCGGGGATCGGCAAGAAGCGCCCGCAATGGCTGATGACCGCCGAACTGGTGGAAACCACCAAGCTCTACGCGCGCATGGTGGCGAAGATCGACGCCGACTGGATCGAGCCGCTGGCCGGGCACCTGATCAAGAAAAACCACTTCGAACCCCATTGGGAGAAGAAGCGCGGGCAGGTGGTGGCCTACGAGCAGATCACCCTGTTCGGCCTGATCGTGGTCGGCCGCCGCCCGGTGCATTACGGCCCGGTGGACCCGGTGGTGTCGCGCGAGCTGTTTATCCGCGAGGGCCTGGTGCGTGGCGAGATCCAGTCGAAAGCCAAGTGCCTGAGCGCTAATACGCGGCTGCTCGAGCAGCTCGACGAACTGGAAGCCAAGGCCCGGCGCCGCGACATCCTCGCCGACGAGGAAACCCTGTTCGCCTTCTACGACGCGCGCCTGCCGGCGGAGATCCACCAGACCGCGACCTTCGACAGCTGGTACCGGGTGCATAGCCAGAAAGACCCGCAGTTGCTGATCATGCGCGAGGAAGACGTGCTGGCCCGCGAGGCCAGCGAAGTCACCGCCATGCAGTACCCGGACACCCTGCAGATCGGCGATCTGGAACTGGCCCTGAGTTACCACTTCGAGCCCAACCATCCACGGGACGGCGTAACCCTGCGGGTGCCGGCGCCGCTGCTGCCGGCCTTGCCCGCCGAGCGCCTGGAATGGCTGGTGCCGGGGCTGGTGGAAGCCAAGTGCATCGCCCTGGTGCGCAACCTGCCCAAGGCGCTGCGCAAGAACTTCGTACCGGTGCCGGACTTCGTCAAGGCGGCCCTGGCGCGTATCGACTTCGCCCAGGGCTCGCTGCCCCAGGCCCTGGGCCGCGAACTGCTGCGCATGACCGGGGCGCGGGTCAGCGACGAGGCCTGGGCCGAGTCGGCGCAACAGGTGGAAAGCCACCTGCGGATGAACCTGGAAATCGTCGATGCCCAGGGCAAGTTTCTCGGCGAAGGCCGCGACCTGGCCGAGCTGACCGCGCGTTTCGCCGAGGCCAGCCAGGCCGCCCTGGCCGTGCCACAAACCGCGAAAAGCCAGCAGCCGGTGGAAGCCAAGATATTCGCCGCGGTGGCGGAGAAAACCCAGCAGAAGATCGCCGGGCTGTCGATGACGGTGTATCCGGCGCTGGTAGAAGAAGGCGGGACCGTCAAGGAAGGGCGCTTCTCGACCCCGGCCGAAGCCGAGTTCCAGCATCGCCGCGCCTTGCAGCGCCTGTTGCTGCAACAGCTGGCCGAGCCGGCCAAGTTCCTGCGCAACAAGCTGCCGGGGCTGACTGAGCTGGGCCTGCTGTATCGCGAACTGGGGCGCGTCGATGCCCTGGTGGAAGACATCCTGCTGGCCAGCCTCGACAGCTGCGTGCTGGAGGGCGAGGACAGCCTGCCGCGCGATGGCGCCGGCCTGGCCTCGCTGGCCGAGCGCAAGCGCGGCAGCTGGACCGAGCACGCCGAGCGCCTGGCGCGCCTGACCCTGGAGATCCTCAAGCTCTGGCATGGCCTGCAAAAGCGCTTCAAGGGCAAGATCGACCTGGCCCAGGCGGTGGCGCTGAACGACATCAAGTCGCAGCTAAGCCATCTGGTATACCCGGGTTTTGTCCGCGAGACCCCGGCGCAGTGGCTCAAGGAACTGCCGCGTTACCTCAAGGCCGTCGAGCTGCGCTTTGAGAAGCTCGGCAGCCAGGTGCAGAAGGACCGGGTCTGGAGTACCGAACTGGCCGGCCTGTGGAACCAGTACCAGGCGCGGGCGGGCAAACATGCCCAGGAAGGCAAGCGCGACCCGCAACTGGAATTGTACCGCTGGTGGCTGGAGGAATACCGGGTCTCGCTGTTCGCCCAGCAATTGGGCACCAAGGCGCCGATTTCCGACAAGCGCCTGAACAAGCAGTGGAGCCAGGTGGAAGCCTGACGCGATCTATAGCCGCTGCCGCAGGCTGCGATAAGGTCCGCAGGACCTTCCCGCGATCTCAAGGGCACACCCTCTTCGAGGTCGATCGCAGCCTGCGGCAGCGGCTACAGGGATCGGCGATGTTGCGCCGACTACGCTTGCCGATGGGGCTAAACGCCGGCGTTTATGGCAAACTTCGCCGTTATAAATGCCGGCCCCGCGGTTTTGAGCGTTCGCCGCCCGGGCAAAGCGGAATAAAGCGATGTCAGGTCCTATTCCGCCAGTCGGGATAGACCATTTACGGTTTGGTACGACGGTGCCAATACCTTCTGCCTGAACAGAATAGAGGAACGACCGTGCATAACGTCGTCATCAGCGGCACTGGCCTGTACACCCCGGCCAACAGCATCTCCAACGAAGAGCTGGTGGAGTCTTTCAACACCTACGTGCATCAGTTCAACGCCGATAACGCGCAAGCGATCGAGCGCGGCGAGGTTCAGGCCCTGACCGAATCCAGCGCGGCCTTCATCGAAAAAGCCTCTGGCATCAAAAGTCGCTTTGTCATGGACAAGGACGGCATCCTCGACCCGCAACGCATGGCCCCGCGCCTGCCCGAGCGTTCCAACGACGAATGGTCGGTGCTCTGCCAGATGGCCATCGGCGCTGCCGAACAGGCCCTGCAACGCGCCGGCAAGACCGCCGCGGACATCGACGGGGTGATCGTCGCCTGCTCCAACCTGCAACGCGCCTACCCGGCCATCGCCATCGAAGTCCAGGAAGCCCTGGGTATCGAAGGTTTCGGTTTCGACATGAACGTGGCCTGCTCCTCGGCCACCTTCGGCATCCAGGCGGCCTGCAACAGCGTGCAACTGGGCCTGGCCCGGGCGATCCTGATGGTCAACCCGGAAGTCTGCACCGGCCATCTGAACTTCCGTGACCGCGACAGCCACTTCATCTTCGGCGACGCGGCCACCGCGGTGATCATCGAACGGGCAGACCTGGCCACCTCGCCGTACCAGTTCGACATCATCAGCACCAAGCTGCTGACCAAGTTCTCCAACAACATCCGCAACAACTTCGGCTTCCTCAACCGCGCCGCGGAAGAGGGTATCGGCGCGCCGGACAAACTCTTCGTGCAGGAAGGCCGCAAGGTGTTCCGCGACGTCTGCCCGATGGTGGCGGAACTGATCGCCGAGCACCTGCAGGAAAACCAGCTGAACGTCAGCGACGTGAAGCGTTTCTGGCTGCACCAGGCCAACCTCAGCATGAACCACCTGATCGTCAAGAAGCTGCTGGGCCGCGAGGCCACCGAAGAGGAAGCACCGGTGATTCTCGACACCTACGCCAACACCAGTTCGGCCGGTTCGGTGATCGCGTTCCACAAGAATCAGGACGACCTGAGCAGCGGCTCGCTGGCGGTGCTCAGCTCGTTCGGCGCCGGTTATTCGATTGGCAGTGTGCTTCTGCGCAAGCGTTGACAGTCTTATGGATCGCAGCCGCTGCTTCAGCGGTTGCGATCCTGGATTCCGATTACGAGGCATGAATGTCCGCAGCTGACGACACGCAACTGCTTGAACGCCTGTTGGCCGGCGAGCAAAAGGCCTACAAGGAACTGGTCGGCACCTACCAGAGCGCCATGCGCGCCGTGGCCTACGCCATTGTCGGCCAGCGCCACGCCGACGAAGTGGTGCAGGATGCCTGGCTGTCGGTGGTGCGCAACCTGGCCGGTTTCCAGGGGCGTTCCAGCCTCAAGACCTGGCTGTTGACCATCACCGCCAACTCGGCAAAAAGCCGCTACAAACAGAACCGCCGCGAAGTCCTGCTGGATGACTTGCCGGCACCCCACGGCACCATCGGCGACGAGCGTTTTTCTTCCTCTGACGGGCACTGGCTGGTGGCGCCGTTCGCCTGGCACGCCGATACCCCGGAAGCCCTGCTTACCGAGGCCGAACTGCGCGAATGCCTGGAGCACACTTTGCTGAGCCTGTCGGAACTGCAAGGCAGCGTGTTGACCCTGCGCGAGCGCCAGGGCCTGGAGCTGGAGGAGATCTGTAATCTTCTGGACATTTCCCTCTCCAATGTCCGGGTGCTGCTGCACCGGGCGCGGCTGAAGATTTTTGCTACGGTGGAGCACTTCGAGGAGACCGGCCAATGCTGACCTGCAAGGAACAAGTGGCACGCTCCAGCGACTATCTCGATGGTCAGCTGAGCTTTCGCCAGCGCCTGATCCAGCGCCATCACCTGTTGTTCTGCCCCAATTGCCGGCGCTTCCTGCGGCAGATGCGCCTGATGCAGGCCACCTTGCGCAAGATGCCGGAAGGACCTGTCGCCGATATCGATGCGCTGGCCGACCGCCTGGCCGCCGAGCGCAAGCGCAACGCCTGATTCACCCGACAATCCTCCCGTAACCGCTGAAGCCTCAAGGTCCTCAAGAGCGCGACCGCTTCGCGCTCGATCGCAGGCTTCGCCAGCGGCTACAGGGTTTCGTTTTCCCCCTAATACCCCGCCGACCGCTCTAGTACAGGCTTTTTGCCTTATTTCGTTTGGAAGTAAAAAAGTTCCGCTGTCATCAAATCTTTATCTATCGGCAACTCCCCTGAAATAACCCGCCGCCAAGATTCCCTCCCAACACAAGCGGGCCTGACTCGCGTGTTTTTTCCAGCGCTACAGACCACCAATTAGGGGAAATCTTCGATGATCCGTAAGCACTTCGCCGGTTTTGCCGCCAGCGCCCTGGCCCTGGCAGTTACCGCCCAGGCTTTCGCTGGCACCGTCACCACCGATGGCGCCGATATCGTAGTCAAGACCAAGGGCGGCCTTGAGGTCGCCACCACGGACAAAGAGTTCAGCTTCAAGCTCGGTGGCCGCCTGCAAGCCGACTACAGCCGCTTCGACGGTGTCTACACCAAGAACGGTGACACCGCCGACGCCGCTTACTTCCGTCGCGCCTTCCTCGAACTGTCCGGCGTGCTGTACACCGACTGGGCCTACACCATCAACTACGACTTCTCCCACAACACCGGCGACTCCGAAAACGGTTACTTCGACGAAGCCTCGCTGGCCTACAACGGCTTCAAGCCGGTGTCGATCAAGGTCGGTCGTTTCGACCCGGACTTCGGCCTGGAAAAAGCCACCAGCTCCAAGTGGGTCACCGCGCCGGAACGTAACATCGCCTACGACATGATCGACTGGGCCAACACCCACCAGAACGGTATGGGCCTGCAGGCTTCCAGCACCTTCGCCGACTCCTTCTATGCCTCGGCCGGCGTGTTCAGCAAGGACACCGACGACACCGATGGCGACAGCGTCAAGCAGGTCAACGGTCGCTTCGTCTTCGCCCCGATGCACGATGCCGGCAACGTCCTGCACTTCGGTGTGAACGTGGCTTCGCGCGATGTCTCCGACACCGCGTTCGACTCCCGTTATCGCACCCGCATGGGCATGCGTGGCGTGGACACTCTCGGCGGTAACGATGCCGGTGGTAATGGCAACCGTCCGGTGTTGGGCGGCAGCTCCTCTTCGCCGGCCGGTTCCTACGACCGCGACACCGCGCTGGGTCTGGAGGCCGCGTTCGCCATGGGCCCGGCCTCGATCCAGGGCGAATACATCACCCGCAAGACCAAGGCTGATTCCAGCGCTTACGAAGACATCAAGGGCCACGGTTTCTACGTGCAGGGCGCCTATACCCTGACCGGCGAATCCCGCGGCTACAAGGTGGGCAAGTTCGACGCCATCAAACCGGCCAACAAAGCCTTCGGCGCCTGGGAACTGTTCTATCGTTACGACAGCCTGACCGTGGAAGACGACAACATCACCACCGCCAGCCTGACCCGCGACGTCGGCGATGCCGAAGTCAAGGTGCACAACCTGGGTGTGAACTGGTACGCCAACGAAGCGGTGAAGATCTCCGCCACCTACGTCAAGGCCAAGACCGACAAGGTCACTAACGCCACAGTCCTCAGCGGTAGCACACCGGCTGCCCGCACCGGCGACGACGACGGCGACGGCTTCATCATTCGCGCCCAGTACGTGTTCTGATATCGATGCACTGGCTGTAAAGAGCTCTTCCTCATCCGTTAAAGCTCCCTTTCGTTTCAGCCCCGCTCCGGCGGGGCTTTTTTTTGCCCGGCCATTCGACTAACGCCAGACCGGCAGCAGGTCGAAGCTGAACAGCAGATGGGCCAGGGCGTTGGCCAGGCCGAACAGCAGCACCAGGACGATCATCGGCGTGCCGCCCCAGACCCGGTACAGCGGGCTGGCGAAGCGTTTGCGCGAGGCGTGGGCGAGCAGGGCCGGGGTGATCACCGCCCAGACGGTCGCCGCCAGGCCGGCAAAACCGATGGCGAGGATGAAGCCTTCCGGCCAGATCAGCGCGCAACCGATCGGCGGGGCGAAGGTGGCCAGCGCGCTTTTCAGGCGGCCTTGGGGGCTGTCGTCGAAGCCCAGGGAGTCGGCGATGTAGTCGAACAACCCCAGGGTGACGCCGAGGAACGAACAGGCCACGGCAAAGTTGGAGAACAGGGTCAGCAGCAGGTCCACCCGGGCGCTGTCGAGCATGCTGCCCAGGGCGCTGATCAGCACATCGATGGTGCCGCCCTGGCGGGCGATGTCCTTGAACTGCTCGCGGGGCAGGGTGCCCATGGTGCAGAGCATCCACACCGTGTACAGCACCAGGGCGATCAGGGTGCCGATCAGCAGGCAGTTGCGGATGCGCTGCGGGTCCTTGCCGTAGTGCTTCATCAGGCTCGGCACGTTGCCGTGAAAGCCGAAGGAGGTCAGGCAGAACGGCAGGGTCATGAACAGATAGGGCAGGTAGTCCGGTTGCGGGTTGCCGCGATCGAGCAAAACCTCTGGCTGCACATGGCCGAGCAGGCCGCCGAAGGTCAGGAAGAAGGCGAGGATCTTGGCACCGAACACCAGGGTGGTGATGCGGCTGACCGCCGCGGTGCTGAGCCAGACCACCAGGGCCACCGCCAGGGCGAACAGCAGGCCGCCGTTGCGCGAGGAAATCTCCAGGCCCAGATTGTGGGCGGTGTGACGGATCACCGAGCCGCTGGCCGAGATGTAGGCATAGGTCAGGATGTACAGGACGAACACCAGGGTGGCGCCGTTGAACAGGCTCCAGCGCCGGCCGATCAGGTCGCGGGTGATGGTCGAGAAACTCGCCCCCGGCCGGTAGTTGAGGTTGGCTTCGAGGATCATCAGCCCCGAGTGCAGGGTGCAGAACCACGACAGTGCCAGCACCGCGAGGGAACCTTGGAACCACAGGCCCGACATCATCACCGGCAGCGAGAACATGCCCGCTCCGACAATGGTGCCGCCGATGATCATGGCGCCGCCGATGACCGAAGGCCGGCGTTCGGCGACCGTGCAGTGGGAGGTTGAAGGGGATGAAGCGATGGACGTACCGCGCATGGCAAGGCCTGCAATGAAATTGTTATTGGAGGTAGCGAGGGTGCACCTCGGGTGTGCGGAAAACCGGCAGGCCGGCTCCCGCGCACCCGGGCGACGATTCAGCGCAGAGCCAGCAGGCGGCTCAGTTGCTGCGCCATCTGTAGCAGCCGGTGGTCCTGCCCGGGCAAGGCGTCGAACGACAGCCCGACCGGCAGGCTGCCCGGCTCGGCCACCGGCACGCTGACACTCGGCGCCGCCAGGTTGCTGGCCGGGTCGGTGTTGCGCACGAAACGCTCGAAATGCTCCTGGGCGCCGCTGTCGCTCAGCAGCGGCGCGGTGCAGCTGACGGTCGGGTAGGCGATCAGGTCCAGCCGGTGCTGCTGGAACAGCCCGGCGTATTCGCGATCCAGGCGGATCTTGCTCATCAAGGCCTGCACGTAGTCTTCGTAGGAAATGGCCGGGCTCTCCAACTGTGCCATCAGGGTCTTCTTGATCTGCGGGTCGCGGATCTGCGCCAGGATCTCGAGGAACCGCTCGCCACAGCCGGCCTTGAGCAGGAAGCGCGGGAAGTCGATGAAGAACTCGAAGATCGGCAGCGGGAACTGGATGCTTTCGTTGATCTCGCCGATCAGGCGGTCGTCCACCGGCACCATTTCCACGCCCTGATCGGCCAGGCTATCGATCGCCGCGCGGCAATCGCTGTGCACCTTGGTCTCCAGCTCGGACCAGAAGAACTGCTGGGGAATGCCGATGCGCAGGCGCTTGGGCTCGGTCGGCGCGGCGCAGGACGCACCGGTCAGATGCCGATGGACGAACAGCGCGTCTTCCAGGCTGCGGGTCAGCAGGCCTGGCGAGTCCTTGGTCTGGGACACCGGGACGATGCCGTCGCCAGGGTAGACCCCGGTGCTCGGCCGGAAGCCCACCACGCCGCAGAAGGCCGCGGGAATCCGCACCGAGCCGCCGGTGTCGGTGCCCACCGCGCACGGCACCAGGCCGGCGGCCACGGCCGCGGCACAACCGCCGCTGCTGCCACCGGCGCTGTGTTGCAGGTGGCGCGGATTGACCACCGCGCCGTAGCTCAGGTTGGCCGAGGTCACGCCGAACGACAGCTCGTGCATGTTGTTCTTGCCGGCGACCCGCGCGCCCAGCGCCCTGAAGCGCTGGACGATGCCGGCGTCCGCGGCCGGGTGGTAGTCGGCCAGGCCGGGGGTGCCGGCGGTGGTCGCCAGGCCACTGACATTGATGTTGTCTTTGAACGAAACCGGGATGCCGTAGAGCGGTGCCTGGCGCTGCTCTGGCGTGCCGGTGTCGCCGCTGAACGCCTGCGCGGCGAAGCTGATGAAGCTGTTCAGGTGCCCGGCGTCGGCGTATTGCTCGAGCAGCGCGCGGTGCCAGGAATCCAGGCAGAGGCTGCCCTGGCGAAACCCGTCAACGAGCGCTTCGATCGAAAGCTGGCTGTACATGAAAAAGTCTCAACGAAAGTCGGTAGGGGCCTGGGCTCAGCAATAGCGGAAGTGCGATTGCAGATCGAACAGCGGGTTGCCTTCGAGCAGTTCGCCGCCGAGGCTGGCGATCACCGCGCAGGCACCGTTCAGGGCGGTCTGTACCGCGCCTTCGGCCCAGCCGCCGGTAAACGAGCTGCCGCAGCCGGCCAGGTACAGGCCGGTGTCCTGCTGCGGGTCGAGGGCGGTCTTGAACTGATAGAACAGGCGCTGGGAGTACAGGTCGTCGCCGGGGAAGTTCAGCTTGAAGGCGCCCAGGGCCTGCTTGTCGGTGAGCCAGTCGTATTCCAGTACGTAACGCTGGTAGTCGCCGTCCAGCGGCACCAGGTGGCTAGCGAACTGCGGCGCGCTCATCGCCAGTTCGTCCACCAGGCGCTTGCAGCGCTGGACCTTGTCGGTCATCGAAACCATTTTGTGCGAGTCGTCTTCCCAGGTGTAACTGATCAGCACCACGCCCCAGGAGTCCGGGTCCTGCGGGGCGTAGTCCAGGCAGTAGACGCCCTTGACCAGGGTATCGGTCTGGATGTTCTGCGCCAGGCCATGTTTGAGCCAGAACTTGTCGCGGGTCAGGATGAACAGCTTGGACGAGCCGACCATATGGGTTTCGTTGATCGCCCGGGCCACGTCGCGATTGACGAACTGCTCGGCCTGGGTGAGGCGCATGTTGACTTGCAGGGCGCGGGTGGTGGCGGTGGTGATCACCCGGTCGCAGCCATAGGTTTCACCATTGCAGCCTTGCAGCAGGATCTGCCCGTCGGCGCCCTTGCTGATGGATTCGATGCGCGTGCGGCAGATCCGGTCGCGCAGGGCGATGCCGTGGAATTCCTCGTCGGCGATTCGCTCCCAGAGGGTGGAAATGCCGTTGGGCACCAGCCGCTGGTTGACTTCGAAGGCGTTGATCACCAGCCGCAGGATCTCGGTGAACGAGGCCCGGTACACCGACTGGAACCCACCCGAGCCGATGCCCAGGGAACCGAACAGGTGGAAGTCTTCCGGCTTGCGCCAGCGCTTGCCGCCCGGCGGGTTGTTCGAGGTGAAGATTTGCACCATGGCCGAGTAGAAGGAGTGGTCGCCAAAGCAGTCCAGGTAGCGTTGCCACTCCGGCTGCACTTCGGCGTATTGCTGTTTTTCCAGCAGGTCGGTGAGCAGCAGCGGCGGCGCCAGGAAAGTGCCGTTGTCCAGATGCACGCCTTCCTTGAGAAAGGCGTTCCAGCCCTGGTGCACGGTGTTGAAGATCGGCGGTGGATTTTCCCCGGCCGGCCAGTGGTGGGTTTCGCCACGGTAGTGGATTTCGGTGTCGACCACCCCAGGGTCGGGAAAGGCCTCGGTGGTGCCGATGCCGAAACGATCCAGGTAATGGAACAGGCCGACTTCGCTCGGCGGGAAGCGCATGGCGCCCATCTCGGCGATGAACTGCGGTTGTGTTTCGTCGAAACACTGGGTCAGGAAACGCCCGCCAAGGTGGTCTTTCGAGGCTTCGAACAGGGTGATGCGGGTGGCGCCGGCGCGCAGCAGTTCATAGGCCGCGATCAGGCCGCTGAGGCCGGCGCCGACGATACCGACGTGCTTGTCGGCGATCGCCGGCGGCAGGTGACCGATGGCCTGGGTGGCACGGCGCAGGAACTGCCCATAGTCGTACAACAGGTCGATGTTGGGGAACGAGCGGGTGCCTTGGGTTTCTTCGAAACCGGAGTGGGAGGAGTTCACAGGTAAGGGTCTCGGAAATCAGATGATGAGCTGCAGGCTTTCAAACGCGCGGGAAGGGTTGAGCAGGAGGACTTTCTTGCGCTGGATCTTCCACTGGCCGGCGAGGCACAGCAGTTGGTGTTCCACGGTCACCGGGTAATGCCATTCGCTGTCGCCCCGGGCTTCGCAATACAGCATCGGGGTCCGGCAATGGGCACTCAGGGCATCCGCATCGAGGCTGATCGTTGGCCGCTGGGCAATGTGCAGGCCGCGGCTCTTGGGCTGCTGCGAGAAGTTGCGGGCACTGGCCAGGCGGTTGATGCGCAGGGTGGTGAGGAAGCGGTCCTCATACAGCAGCGAGGATTCGCGCAACGGGCAGGGTTGGTCGTGGCGCAGCGGAATCCAGTAGTGGAAGTCGTCGCACAGCAGTTGTTGCCAGGCGTCGAAATCCTGTTGGTCGAGAAGCGCGATCTCTTGGTAGATCAGCTGTTCGAGGGGCGAGTTATCCATGGGCGGTCGATCCGTCTGGGGCCTGCATCAGTTGCTGCCAGGTGTTGTAGAAGTTGCGCATGGCTCGTTCGCTGGTGCCGGACACCACCTGGGTCTGCTCAAAGGCTTCGCCCGGTTCGAACAGGCGGGCGACATTCACCCAGTCGTTGGCCTGGCTGCGCAGCCCGTCCATGGCCCGCTCGTACATCTCCACGTCGTCGTGGGCGACCATCGAGCATGGCGAGTTGATCAGGTTGTTGTACTGCACGGTTCTTTCCAGCAACTGCACGGGCGCGCCCACCAGCTCGAAGATCCACGACTCGACCACGGTCTCGCTGGCCGAGATCGGGCGGATCACCCGCAGGGTCTGGATCGGTCCCTTGACCATCAGGTTGGGGAAATACACGGTGTTGTGCCGGGTGTCGTCGAGGATCGCCGCGGCCTGGGTTTCGCCGTAGCTCTCGACCATCAGCTCCCAGTAGCCGGGAATGCTCGAATAGGCCTTGTGGATCGAGTTACTGACGCCGGTGTGGCCATGGCCGTTGGGCCAGGTACGGATGCCCATGGCGCTGAAGAACTCGTAGGACGCCATGAACGGCGAGAACAATTCCACGGCCATCGGCGGCTGGCCGTCGTGCCCGGTTTCCTTCCACAGGCGAATAGCTTCGCCGGCCGAGGATTCGTGGGCGACCATCGGGTGGCAGGTGTCGGTCTGGTTGTCGACCACCATCTTCCAGTTGCAGCGATGGCGGTGCAGCAAGGGCTGGCCGATGGCGCGCAATTGCCCCTGGGGCGAGCGCATGACCATGTTGTCCAGGGTCGACAGCGAGTCGCCGAAGAACTCGCTGAAGCCAACACCTTGCTCCTTGAGGCGCACGAACACGAAGCCCCGGTAGTTCTCCACCGCGGCCACCGGCTGCATGCCCTTGTGGGCGGCGCAGCTGCTGAGGTCGCAGTCGTCGTATTCCTTTTTCACTGGGATGCTCAGCAGCTGGCCGTCGGTCTTGAAGGTCCAGGCGTGGTACGGGCAGCGGATGAACCGGCCGACATTGCCTTGCGGCTCGGCCAGCACTTTCACGCCCTTGTGCGGGCAGCGGTTGTGCAGCACGACGATCTCGCCGTTTTTCTGCCGGACCATGGCCAGCGGTTGTCCGGCGATGTCGCCGGTGAAGAAGTCGCCGGTTTCCGGCACCAGGCTTTCATGGCCCAGGTAGCACCAGCTGGCGGCGAATACCTGTTGTTGTTCTCGCTCGAAGAGCGACGGATCAAGGAACAGCGTGCGATGCACTTCCTTGCCGTTGAAGTAGTTGTCCAACGAGGTTCTCTCTTTAGATGACCAGTTTCAGGCTTGGGCTTTTGGCCCGGGATACGCAGGGGTAGATCTTGTTGCTGCAGGCGGCCTGCTGCGGACTCATGATGAAGTCGCGGTGATCGACTTCACCTTCCAGCACGTCCAGCTCGCACACCCCGCATTCACCGCGACGGCAGTCGTAGAGCGGCTCCAGGCCGGCCTCTTCGAGGGCGTCGAGCAGGGACTGGCCGGGCTGCACCCGCAGGTCGACGCCGGAGTCCGCGGCGTGCACGGCGAAGCCGGGGTCATCCTCGGCCAGGCAGGTGTTGAAGACTTCGAAGTGGATGCGCTCGCGGGGAAAGCCCAGGCTCTGGGCATGGCTGAACACGTCGTTGAGCATGGCTTGCGGGCCACAGACGTACAGGCGGTCCCGGGATTGCAACTGGCCCAGCACCGCGGCCACCGACGGGCGCCCTTCGGCCGAGTCGGAGCAGTGCAGGCTCAGGCTGTCCTGCAACAGCTCGCGCATCTGCGTGGCATAGGCGGCGTCGCCCGCGCTCTTGGCGAAATAGTGCAGCCGCGCCGGGCGCTGCCGGGCTCGCAGATGGCTGAGGATGCCGGTCAACGGGGTGATGCCGATGCCGCCAGCGAGGGCGATGTCGGCGCCATCGCTGTCGTCCAGCTGGTAGTCGAAGGCATTGAACGGGCCGTCGAGCCGTACCTGATCGCCAACGCTCAGTTGGCGGATATAAGCGCTGCTGGGCGAGTCGGGGTTCAGGCGGATGGCGAACACCAGGCTGCCCGGGGGCAGCTCATGTTCGGCCAGTTCGACCCGGGAGTAGTGACGCCATTGCTCGAGCGTGGGAATCCACCATTTGAAGTGGGCCCCGGCGGTGGTCTCGCAGGGGGCCGGCACAAGAGGCGCCAGAGTGATTTCCTTGATGCTTGGCGAGAGCATCAGGCACTGGGTGATCTGGTAATTCATGGGGTGACTCGCTGTCAGCTTAACGGTGTTTCATGCAGGTACAGCCACTGGGCCGAGTGCTCATGGATGCGGATCACCACCACCGAGAGGCGCGAGGTTTCCTTCTGCTCCAGGCGATGGGTTTCCTTGTAGCGGATCGCCGCGCTGTGGCCTTCGTGCCACACGGTGTGCAGGTCGCTGACGAGGATTTCCAGGCCGGGGCGGGCACCGACGGCTCCGCGGAACATCTGTTCGACCTGCTCGCGGCTGACGATGGCGCCCGCGGTGGTGACCATGCTGAAGTGCTCGGCGAAGGCCGGCAGCAGGCGGTCGATGGCGGCGGCGCCGTTGCCGTCCTGGTCGGTGAAGACCGCGTGGATCAGGTCGTGGACCGCATGGATGCTGTGTTTGGCCTGTTCAACGATTGTGTTGTGCATGACATTCCTTTTGCGTGGTCAGGTTGCTCATCTGCAACAGGGGTAACAGACCCATCACCGCCGCGATGACGAAGGTCAGGTGATAGGCCGGGGTAGACGCCAGGCGGGCGAGCAGCAGGTTGTAGATCATCAGGAACAGCGCGGCGCCGATGCTGAAGGACATCTGCCGGTTGATGTTCCAGATCACGCTGCCCTTGTGGGTATCGGCACCTTCGAAATCCATCAGCGAAGTGGTTTGCGCGGTATTGGCGCCGATGCCGCCGCCGATGCCCATCAGGCAGTAGGCGATGACGATGATCGGCAGGTCGGCGGCGCTGTCGACCAGGTACAGGGTGGCGATGCCGGCGCTGTGCAGGAGCATGCCGAGGGTGAACAGGCGCCGGGCGCCGAAGCGGTTGTAGACCCGGCCGCAGACCAGCATGGCGATGAAGGCGCCGCTGGCGTAGAGGATCATGAACATGCCGGTCAGCTGGGCGCTGAAGTGCAGGCTGTTCTGCAGGAAGAAGATGCTCAGCAGGTTGACCCCGGTGAACACCCCGGGAATCGCGTAATAGATGAAGATCGAGGTACTGAGCTTCTTGCTCTTGAGCAGGCTCAACTCGACGATGGCGTTGTCGCAGCGGCGGTAGTGCAGGACATACAGCACCACGCAGGTGACCCCCAGCATCAGGCAGCTCAGGGCGGCCAGCGGCGGGTAGTCGCCGCCGTACAGCGACATGCCCATCAGCAGGCTGCCCAGGGCCGCGCTGACCAGCAGCAGGCCCTTGATGTCCGGGCGCGCCAGGCTGGCGGGCCGGGCTTCCTTGATCCACAGCCAGGACAGGGCGGCGGCGATCAGCGAGAACGGAATATTGCTGTGGAACACCCAGCGCCAGGAGCTGCTGTCGACGATCACGCCGCCGATGGTCGGCGAAATGGCCGGGGCGATCAGGGCGACGGCCATCACCAGGGTGGAGATCTTGGCCCGCTGCGGGCCCTGGAACAGGTTGAAGGTCAGGGCCTGGCCCACCGGGATCAGCAGGCCGCCGCCGATGCCCTGGACGAAACGCCAGATCACCAGTTCATGGAAGCTGCCGGCCATCCCGCACATCCACACGGCGGTGCTGAACACCAGCATCGAGGCGGTGAGGGTTTCGCGGCTGCCAAAACGTCCGGCCAGCCAGGTGCTCACCGGAATGATCAGGGTCAGGCCGAGAATATAGGCATTGGCCACCCAGGCCACGGATGAAGTCGAGACGTGCATCTCATGGGCAATACTCGGTAAAGCCACGGCCGACATGAATATGTTTATACAGTCGATAAAGAACCCGATGAGGAATATAAGAGCCACTTTGTAGCGATAAGTCATATGATCTCCCTTTTGCGGCGGGATCATAGGAGCGATAGACCGAGGGTGTCGATACGCCTATACTTGAAACATTGTTTGGTGGGATTTGACAATGATTTACAACACGGTGAGCTATAACATGCACACGCATCTAAATCGCGTCCAGACATTCCTGGCGGTTGTCGATTTCGGTTCCTATACCAAGGCGGCCAACTACCTGTGCATCAGCAAAGCCATGGCCAGCCTGCATGTCAAGGCGCTCGAGGAAGTTTTGTCGGCGACCCTGTTAATCCGCAATACCCGCAATATATCCCTGACAGAAATAGGCCAGGACTTTTATAACGAGTTCAAGGGCATTGTCGCGGATATCGACAATGCCTTCGAGAATGTCCTGCATGGGCATAATCGTATTTCTGGAAAGTTGCGTTTCAGTTCAACTAGTGAGTATGGCGAGCGCTATATACTGCCGATCATTTCCAAGTTCACCGAGCGTTATCCGGAGATCCGTCTTTGTTATAACTTCAACTCTTCGTTGAATGATCTGGTGGCGGAAAAACTCGACCTGGTGATCCGCCTGGGCAACCTCGCCGACTCGGCTTTCAAGAGCCGCAAGCTGGCCGACTACGACATCGTCCTGGTGGCCAGCCCGGACTTTCTGGCGCGCCATCCGGTGGTCGAGCCCCTGGACCTGAACAGCGTGCCGTGGATCGCCAACAGCAACCTGCAAGGGCCGACCAACTGGACCCTGAGCCACCCGCAACGGGGCCAGGTCGAAGTCAGCGGGCCCAATCATTTCGAATCCAATTCCTCCACCGCCATTCGCGCCATGACCCTGTCGTCCCTGGGGGTGTCGGTACTGCCCGGCTGGGTGGTCGAGGACGACCTGGCCAGCGGCCGGCTGGTGCGCCTGCTGCCCGACTACGCCTTGCCTTCGCAGTCGGTGAACGTGGTGTTTCCCAACAGTTCGCACCTGCCGCACAAGTCGCGGGCGTTCATCGATTTCCTGTTGCTGCACCTGGGGCAGTGATCGGCGATACTCGGCGCGTTCGTGGACCACACTCGCGGGGAACCCAATGCCGTTGCAATCCTTGACCAGCCTGGCCGCCGTCGATCCGCAGCAATGGGACGGTTTGCTCAGTGACGGCCAGCCGTTTCTGCGCCACGCCTTTCTCAGCGCGCTGGAAGACAGCGGCAGCCTCGGCCCGAATTCTGGCTGGCAGGCCGAGCATCTGCTGCATGTGCAAGACGGACGCCTGATCGCGGCGCTGCCCAGCTACCGCAAGTGGCATTCCTACGGCGAGTACGTGTTCGACCATGGCTGGGCCGACGCCTGCGCCCGGGCCGGCATCGAGTATTACCCCAAGCTGCTGAGCGCCGTGCCCTTCAGCCCGGTCAGCGGCGCGCGGCTGCTGGCGGCAAGCCTGGAAGACGGCCTTGAACTGCTGCAAAGCCTGCCCGGTTACCTGGAGATCGAAGGGCTTTCCAGCGCCCATATCAACTTCACCGACGCCTTTACCGATGCCGCCCTGGCTGGGCAAGCCGGTTGGTTGCAGCGCCTGGGTTGCCAGTTCCATTGGCAGAACCGCGGCTATCGGGACTTCCAGGACTTTCTCGATACCCTCAGTTCGCGCAAGCGCAAACAGATGCGCAAGGAGCGCGAACAGGTGGCGGGGCAGGGCATCGAATTCGAGTGGCTCGAAGGCCGGCAACTCAGCGAAGCGCAGTGGGATTTTGTCTACGCCTGTTATGCCAATACCTATGCGGTGCGGCGCCAGTCCCCCTACCTGACCCGGGCCTTTTTCAGCCTGCTGGCCGAGCGCATGCCCGAGGCCATTCGCGTGGTGCTGGCCAAGCAGAACGCCAGGCCGGTGGCCATGGCCTTCAGCCTGATCGGTGGCGACAGTTTCTACGGGCGTTACTGGGGCTGCCTGGCGGAATTCGATCGCCTGCATTTCGAAACCTGTTTCTACCAGGGCATGGATTACGCCATCGCCCAGGGGGTGCAGCGTTTCGACGCTGGGGCCCAGGGCGAGCACAAGTTGATTCGGGGGTTCGAGCCGGTGATTACCCGGTCCTGGCACTACCTGCGACACCCCGGCTTGAAAGCGGCGGTGAAGGATTTTCTCCAGCAGGAGCGGGTGGGCGTGCTGGCTTACGCCGAAGAGGCGAGGGCCGCGCTGCCGTATCGGCAGGCGTGACCCTCGGGGTTGCTGTCAGCTGTCTTCCTTGCCCAGCCAGCGATAGAGGCCACCGCCGACCACCGCGCCGAGAATCGGCGCCAGCCAGAACAGCCACAGTTGCTGGATCGCCCAGCCGCCGACGATCAAGGCCGGCCCGGTGCTGCGCGCCGGGTTGACCGAGGTGTTGGTCACCGGAATCGAGATCAGGTGGATCAGCGTCAGCGCCAGGCCGATGGCGATCGGCGCGAAGCCCACCGGCGCACGTTTATCGGTGGCGCCGAGGATGATCACCACGAACATCCCGGTCATCACCAGCTCGCTGACAAAGCCCGCCGCCAGTGAATAGCCCCCCGGCGAGTGTTCGCCATAGCCGTTGGAGGCCAGGCCGCTGGCCAGCTCGAAGCCGGGCTTGCCGCTGGCGATGAAGTACAGCAGCGCCGCGGCGATCACCCCGCCTATCACTTGCGCGATGACATAGGCGGGCAGTTCCTTGAGCGGAAAACGCCCGCCGACCACCAGGCCGACGGACACCGCGGGGTTGAGATGGCAGCCGGAGATATGGCCGATGGCGAAGGCCATCGTCAGCACGGTAAGACCGAAGGCCAGCGCCACGCCGAGCAGGCCGATGCCGACATCCGGAAACGCGGCCGCCAGTACGGCGCTGCCGCAACCACCCAATACCAGCCAGAAGGTGCCTAACAACTCAGTGACTGAACGTTTGAACAGCGACATAGAAGTTATTCCTTATCGATCCGATAAAGCCGTTATGCAGCCGTGCAGCCTGGCTACAGGCCCTGCTCCAGAACCTAGGCTCAGTACAGCAGGCTTTTTTTACAAATCCAGTGCGAAAAAAAACGCCAGGGCCCTGTTCACGGGGCTCTGGCGTTTTCTGTAGCCGCTGCCGAAGGCTGCGATCGAGCGCGCAGCGCTCGCAAAGCCTGTAACCCTGATCTGCCTGAAAGAGCGCATTCACCGGTTTGCGACGGCTGCGCCGCCGATCGCAGCCTCGCGGGCTCGGCAGCGGCTACGGGTGAAGGGTGGCGCAAAAAAAACGCCAGGGCCCCGAAGGGTGCTGGCGTTTTTTGGGGCGGGGCGGATCAATCGATACCGACGAACCCCCCGGTCTGGTGCTGCCAGAGGCGCGCATACAAACCGCCGTGGGCCAGCAGCTCGGCATGGCTGCCGGTCTCGGCGATGCGGCCTTTTTCCAGGACCACCAGGCGGTCCATGCGGGCGATGGTCGAGAGGCGGTGGGCGATGGCGATCACGGTCTTGCCCTGCATCAGGGTCTCCAGGCTTTCCTGGATCGCCGCCTCGACTTCCGAGTCCAGGGCCGAGGTGGCCTCGTCCATGATCAGGATCGGCGCGTCCTTGAGCAGCACCCGGGCAATGGCGATGCGCTGGCGCTGGCCGCCGGAGAGTTTCACCCCGCGTTCACCGACATGGGCATCGAAGCCGGTGCGGCCCTGGGCGTCGGAAAGCAACGGGATGAACTCGTCGGCGCGGGCCTTGCGCACTGCTTCCCAGAGTTCCTCGTCGGTAGCGTCGGGCTTGCCGTACAGCAGGTTGTCGCGGATCGAACGGTGCAGCAGCGAGGTGTCCTGGGTGATCATGCCGATCCGTTCGCGCAGGCTTTCCTGGGTCACGTCGGCGATGTTCTGGTTGTCGATCAGGATGCGCCCGCTCTCCAGATCGTAGAGCCGCAGCAACAGGTTGACCAGGGTCGACTTGCCGGCGCCGGACGGGCCGATCAGGCCGATCTTTTCCCCGGGCTTGATGGTCAGGTTGAGGTCGCTGATGACCCCGGCCTTTTTCCCGTAGTGGAAATCCACATGCTCGAAACGCACTTCACCGCTGGCCACCGCCAGGCGCGGCGCCTGCTCGCGGTCGCTGACGCTGATGGGCTGGGCGATGGTCTGCAGGCCGTCCTGGACCATGCCGATGTTCTCGAAGATGCCGTTGACCACCCACATGATCCAGCCGGACATGTTGACGATGCGGATCACCAGGCCGGTGGCCAGGGCGATGGCGCCGACCGAGATCAGCGACTGGGTCCACAGCCATAGGGCCAGGCCCGTGGTGGAGACGATCAGCAGGCCGTTCATGGCGGTGATCACCACGTCCATGCTGGTGATGACGCGTCCGGCCAGCTGGCTTTTCTCGGTCTGTTCGCCGATGGCTTCGCGCGCGTAGTTCTGCTCGAAGTGGGTGTGGGCGAACAGCTTGAGGGTGGTGATGTTGGTGTAGCCGTCGACGATCCTGCCGACCAGCTTGGAGTTGGCGTCCGAGGAAATCACCGAGCGTTCCTTGACCCGCGGCACGAAGTACCAGAGCGCGCCGATGTAGCTGGCGATCCAGATCAGCAGCGGGATCATCAGGTGCCAGTCGGCCTCGGCGAACAGCACCAGGGCGCTGACCGCATAGATCAGCACGTGCCACAGCGCGTCCACCGCCTGCACCGCCGAATCGCGCAGCGAGTTGCCGGTCTGCATGATGCGCTGGGCGATGCGCCCGGCGAAATCGTTCTGGAAGAAGTTCAGGCTCTGCTTGAGCACATAGCTGTGGTTCTGCCAGCGAATCAGGCTGGTCATGCCCGGGCTGATGGTCTGGTGCACCAGCAGGTCGTGCAGGGCGACGAACAGCGGGCGGAAGATCAGCGCGACCACCGCCATCCAGGCCAGCTCGAGGCCGTGGGTCTTGAAGATCTCGACATTCGGCGTGCCCTGGGCCAGGTCGATGATCGTGCTCAGGTAGCTGAACAGCGACACCTCGATCAGCGCGACGAACAGGCCGACCACCAGCAGGGCGACGAAGCTCGGCCAGACCTGCTTGATGTAGTAGAGGTAGAAGGGCAGTACGCGGTTGGGGGGAGCGGCAGTGGGAGCGTCGCGGAAAATATCGATCAGCTGTTCAAAACGACGATAGAGCATGGGATCTGACGCCCGCGTGGCGGGCTCTCCTTATCAGTAAGCAGGCGCAGCACTGTGTCAGCGCCGCGCCGGGACTCCCGGTGACACATTAGTCGATGCGCTTGGCCGACTTGATCAGCACGGGGTCGATCGGCACGTTCTGCATGCCTTGTTTGGTGGTGGTCTGCGAGTTGACGATCTGGTCGACCACGTCCATGCCACTCACCACTTTGGCGAACACCGCGTAACCGGCATCGCGACCCGGATCGAGGAAGGCATTGTCGGCGACGTTGATGAAGAACTGGCTGGTGGCCGAGTTCGGGTTCGAGGTGCGGGCCATGGACAGGGTGCCGCGTACGTTATGCAGGCCGTTGCTGGCTTCGTTCTTGATCGGGTCGCGGGTTTCCTTCTGCACCATCTGCGGAGTGAAGCCGCCGCCCTGGACCATGAAGCCCGGGATCACCCGGTGAAAGATGGTGTTGGTGTAGAAACCACTGTCGACGTAGTCGAGGAAGTTCTTGCTGGAGATCGGGGCCTTGACCGGGTCCAGTTCGACTTCGATCTTGCCGAAGCTGGTGTCCAGCAGGACGTGAGGCGCCTTGGCCGGTTGGGCGGCCATCAGGTTGGCAGCAAACAGAACGGAGCCGGCGACGAGGGCGATTTTTTTCAGCATGGGTCAGTGATCCTGGGTGGTGGTGTCGACTGCGGTTAAAAACTCGAGCAGGGTTTGGTTGAAGCGTTGCGGCTGGTCCAGCGGCGTGGCGTGACGCGAATCGGCGATCACCACCAGGCGCCCGTCGGGCAGCAGTTTCACATAACTTTCTTTCAGTGCGACCGGGGTGTAGTCACGGTCGGCGCTGATGACCAGGGTTGGACAGGCGACTTGCGAAAGTCGTTCCTGGACCCCCCAGCCAACGATGGCATCGAAGCTTGCGAGATAAGCACGTTTGTCGTTTTTTGCCCAGCGCTCGGCCATCTTTTGCCGCAGCTCGGCCTGCGCAGGTAGGGGGAACAATTTGCCGGCCAGGGCAATGCCGATGGTTTCCAGGCTGAGCAGGCGCATCAGGCTCCAGCGCTTGAACCATTGCCAGGCATCGTTGGCGCTGCGGATCTTGACCTCGGGCGCGCTGTTGACGATGCACAGGCTTTTCAGCAGCCCGGGCTGATCCACCGCGACCTGGAAGGCGATCATGCCGCCCATGGACAGGCCTACCAAGTGCACCCGCGACAGGTTCAGGTGCTCCAGCAGGGCGATGAGGTCGGCGCTGAACCCGGCGATGCTGTAGGGCTCGCGGGGTTTGTCGGAGCGGCCATGGCCGCGCACGTCGGGCAGGATCAGGCGGTAATGGGCGGACAGCTCGGCGATCTGCTTTTCCCAGTCACGGGTGCTGGAGCCGAGCCCGTGGACCAGCACCAGCGGTTCGCCATGGCCGTATTCCTCATAGTGCAGGGTGCATCCTTCGTGTTCGAAATAGGCCATGGCTGAATTCCTGTTCAGGCGCGTGGAGGGTTCAAGTACGGGGTCAGGCTTGTTCCGGGGCGGCGAACGGCGCGTCCAGCGGCGCGGTGTCGAAGGTGCGCAGCAGCTCGACGAGGATCTGCGTGGCCGGGCCCAGGGGTTTGTCCTTGTTCGAGTACAGGTAGAAGGTCGGGTGGCGGCTGCCGCCCTGGTCCAACGGTAGCACCTTGAGCAGGCCCTCCCGGAGTTCGCGCTCGATTATATGCCGCGGCAGCCAGGCAAAGCCCAGGCCGCTGCCGACGAAGGTGGCGGCGGTGGCCAGGCTGCCGACGGTCCAGCGCTGTTCGGCGCCGAGCCAGCCGACGTCCCGCGGCTGTTGGCGGCCGGAGTCGCGGATCACCACCTGCAGCTGGCTTTCCAGGTCCTGGAAATTCAGCTCGCGGTTCAGGCGGTGCAGGGCGTGTTCCGGGTGGGCCACGGCGACGAACTCCACCGAGCTCATTTCCGTGCCCAGGTAGCCGGAGATATTGAAGCCACTGATGGCCAGGTCGGCCACGCCTTCGAGCAGCACCTCTTCGACCCCGGACAACACTTCTTCGCGCAGGCGCACCCGGCAGCCACGGCTTTGCGGCATGAAGGCGGTCAGCGCGCGGACCAGGCGCGCGCTGGGGTAGGCGGCGTCCACCACCAGGCGCACTTCGGCTTCCCAGCCCTGTTCCATGTGGTGGGCCAGGTCTTCCAGCTGGCTGGCCTGTTTCACCAGTTGCCGCGAGCGCCGCAGCAACACGCCGCCGGCTTCGGTGAGCACGGCCTTGCGCCCATCGATACGCAGCAGCGGCACGCCCAGTTGGTCCTGCATGCGCGCCACGGTGTAACTGACAGAGGATTGCGAACGGTGCAGCGCTTCGGCCGCCTGGGCGAAGCCGCCGTGGTCGACCACGGCCTGCAGCGTTCGCCATTGATCGAGGGTAACGCGGGGCGCTTTCATGAGGAGCTCCTCTTGTCCTAAGCTGGCGCTCCTTATTGGAGACTGCCGAATGAGAAAATTCTGTTGTGTGTTGCTGGCCCTGCTGCCGCTCAGTGCGTTCGCCTATCCCATCGACGTGAAGAAACACCTCGAAGGCGTGAGCATCGACTACACCGCCTACGACACCGATGCCGACATCGGTTCGATCCAGGTGAACAACTACGGCACCACCGACGCCGCCTGCACGGTGGTCTTTCGCAACGGCCCCGAAGCCCCGCGTACGCGCAAGGTGGAAGTGGCGGCCGGCAAGTTCAAGAACGCCACGGCCAAGTTCAACCGCAGCATCATCAAGCTGCGCATCGACCTGACCTGTACCGCCAAATAAGCGCAAAGCGGAGCAGGGTGCGCGACCTGCTCCGCTTATAAACGAATTTATTGATTGGTTATAGCAGTTATTTGCGCTTTTTCATCGATATGACTCTGTTTAATCTGCGCTCCATCGACCTACAGCATTCCCGATGGAGGCTACATCCCATGTCCCGCGTTCTGATCATCGAAAGCAGTGCCCGTCAGCAGGATTCCGTTTCCCGTCAGCTGACCCAGACCTTCATCAAGCAATGGCAAGCGGCCCACCCGGGCGACCAGATCACCGTGCGTGACCTGGCGGTAACCCCGGTGCCGCACCTGGACAGCAACCTGCTGGGCGGCTGGATGAAACCCGCCGGGCAGCGCAACGAGATCGAAGAGGCCTCGCTGCAACGCTCCAACGAACTGACCGACGAACTGCTGGCCGCCGACGTGCTGGTGATGGCCGCGCCGATGTACAACTTCGCCATCCCGAGCACCCTCAAGGCCTGGCTGGACCACGTGCTGCGTGCCGGTGTGACCTTCAAGTACACCGCAACCGGTCCCCAGGGCCTGCTCAACGGCAAGCGTGCCTACGTGCTGACCGCCCGTGGCGGCATCTACGCCGGCAGCACCGCGGACCACCAGGAACCTTACCTGCGGCAGGTCATGGGTTTCATCGGGATCCACGACGTCGAGTTCATTCACGCCGAAGGCATGAACCTGGGCGGCGACTTCCAGGAGAAGGGCCTGAACCAGGCCAACGCCAAACTGGCCCAGGTCGCCTGATCCGTTAATCGCCAGATAATCGCGCAGTGGTCTAGTAGGCCCTGCGCTCCCCTTCAAGTTTGTTTGCGCATCGAACCTCCCTTTGCACTTGTTGCTCCTGAGTGCTCCCGCCCGATTGAACGCTTTGCGAGATCGGGCTTTTTTTTGCCCGCGATTTATCAACCCCCCGTAGGAGCGAGGCTTGCCCGCGATAGCGATCCGACAGGCACCGCGAAATCAGGCCGCTGCGCGGATCGCGGGCAAGCCTCGCTCCTACGGAAGGTGTTTTATTGTGCGCGGCAAAACCGCTATCGTCGCCGCCTCTTCAAGACGAGGCGAGCATGGGCTATCTACTTTTTGTCACGCTGATCCAGGCGTTTTCCTTCAGCCTGATCGGCGAATACCTGGCCGGGCATGTCGACAGTTACTTCGCGGTGCTGGTCCGGGTACTGCTGGCCGGGCTGGTGTTCATCCCGCTGACCCGCTGGCGCCAGGTGGAGCCGGCGTTCATGCGCGGCATGCTGCTGATCGGCGCCTTGCAGTTCGGCGTGACCTACGTCTGCCTGTACCTGAGTTTCCGCGTGCTGACGGTGCCGGAGGTGCTGCTGTTCACCATCCTCACGCCGCTGCACGTGACCCTGATCGAGGACGCGCTCAACCGCCGCTTCAACCCCTGGGGCCTGCTGGCGGCGCTGGTGGCGGTGGCCGGGGCGGCGGTGATCCGCTACGACCGCATCAGCCCGGATTTCTTCATGGGCTTCTTGCTGCTGCAACTGGCCAACTTCACCTACGCCGCCGGGCAGGTGCTGTACAAGCACCTGGTGGCGCGCCATCCGAGCGACCTGCCGCATTACCGGCGTTTCGGCTACTTCTACCTGGGGGCGCTGGCGGTGGTGTTGCCGGCTTTCCTGTTGTTCGGCAAGCCGGACTTCCTGCCCGAAGCGCCGTTGCAATGGGCGGTGCTGCTGTTTCTCGGGCTGGTGTCCACCGCACTGGGGCTGTACTGGTGGAACAAAGGTGCCTGCCTGGTCACTGGCGCGACCCTGGCGGTGATGAACAACCTGCATGTGCCGGTGGGGCTGCTGATCAACCTGTTGATCTGGAACCAGCACGAAGAACTGGGGCGCCTGTTCCTCGGGGCGTTGGTGATTCTGGCGGCGGTGTGGATCAGCCGTCGCGGCGTAAAAAACGCGACTACCGCTACTGCCTTGTAGGAGCGAGGCTTGCCCGCGATAGCGATCTGGTAGACACCGCGGGGTCAGGCCGCTGTGCGGATCGCGAGCAATCGAGCGTCGACCGGCCGCTCCTACAGATTGAGCAGATAGAGGGGGATCGCCCCGGGGACGGGGCGATCAGGCGGGAATTACAGCGCGCGTTTTTCCACTTCGGGGATATGGCTGGCGCCCAGCACCGCCGGCAGCAGGCCAGCGCGCAGGTCGTTGCCGCTCGGCTGTTGATACAGGCTCAGGCCGAATTCCGGCATCACCGCCAGCAGGTAATCGAAGATATCGCCCTGGATACGCTCGTAGTCGGTCCACGCCGTGGTGCGGGTGAAGCAGTAGATTTCCAGCGGAATGCCCTGGGCGGTGGTCTGCATCTGGCGGACCATGCAGGTCATGTTCGGCTGGATGTCCGGATGACTCTTCAGGTACGCCAGGGCATAGGCGCGGAAGGTCCCCAGGTTGGTCATGCGGCGGCGGTTGGCCGACATGGCGGCGACATTGCCCTGGGCTTCGTTCCAGCTCTTGAGCTCGGCCTGCTTGCGACTGATGTAGTCGGTGAGCAGGTGGACCTTGCCCAGGCGCGCTTCTTCCTCATCGTTGATGAAACGCACGCCGCTGGCGTCGATGTACAGGCTGCGCTTGATCCGCCGGCCGCCGGACTGCTGCATGCCGCGCCAGTTCTTGAACGACTCGGACATCAGGCGCCAGGTGGGGATCGAGACGATGGTCTTGTCGAAGTTCTGCACCTTGACCGTGTGCAGGGTGATATCCACCACATCGCCGTCGGCGCCGACCTGGGGCATTTCGATCCAGTCGCCGACCCGCAGCATATCGTTGCTGGTCAGCTGCACGCTGGCGACGAACGACAGCAGGGTGTCCTTGTAGACCAACAGGATCACCGCCGACATGGCGCCCAGGCCGGACAACAGCAGCAGCGGAGAGCGGTCGATCAGGGTGGCGACGATGATGATCGCGCCGAACACGAACAGCACCATCTTCGCCAGTTGCACATAACCCTTGATCGAACGGGTACGCGCATGTTCGGTGCGGGCGTAGATGTCCAGCAGGGCGTTGAGCAGGGCGCTGATGGCCAGTACCTGGAACAGGATGGTGAAGGCCAGGGCCAGGTTGCCGAGGAACACCAGGCTGGTCTTGCTCAGCTCCGGCACCAGGTGCAGGCCGAACTGGACCACCAGCGACGGGGTCATCTGCGCCAGGCGATGGAACACCTTGTTCTGGCGCAGATCGTTGAGCCAGTGCAGGGACGGCTGGCGGCCGAGCAGCTTGACCGCGTGCAGGATCAGGTAGCGCGCCACTCGTCCGACGAGCAGCGCCACCACCAGCAGGATGACCAGGGCCAGGCTGGAATGCAGGAGCGGGTGCTCATCGAGCGCCCCCCAGAGGTCTTGAACGTTGAGCCAGAGCTGTTTGAAATCCATGGGGTCAGAAGCTTCCTCTATGAGACGAGACGGATCGATTAGAACATTTAAGCCGTCGAAAGTTACCGTTAAGGACAAATCGCTGACAAAAACCAATTGTTTACCGTGGTTTGCGTGAAAGAAACTCGGCCTTCGCGCCCGAAACCGTTACCCTATGCAGCTGTTTTTTTGCATATCTTCGAGGTAGCACCCGTGTTTTCCCAATTCGCCCTGCACGAACGCCTGCTCAAAGCCGTGGCCGAGCTTAAATTTGTCGAGCCAACGCCTGTGCAGGCAGCGGCCATTCCGCTCGCGCTCCAGGGGCGTGACCTGCGGGTGACGGCACAGACCGGCAGCGGCAAGACCGCCGCGTTCGTCCTGCCGATTCTCAATCGCCTGATCGGTCCGGCGAAGATCCGCGTCAGCATCAAGACCCTGATCCTGCTGCCGACCCGCGAACTGGCGCAGCAGACCCTGAAGGAAGTCGAACGCTTCTCGCAGTTCACCTTTATCAAGGCCGGCCTGATCACCGGTGGCGAAGACTTCAAGGTCCAGGCCGCCATGCTGCGCAAGGTGCCGGACATCCTGATCGGCACCCCGGGCCGCCTGATCGAGCAACTGAACGCCGGCAACCTCGATTTGAAAGAAGTGGAAGTGCTGGTCCTCGACGAAGCCGACCGCATGCTCGACATGGGCTTTGCCGACGACGTGCAGCGCCTGGTGGACGAGTGCCCGAACCGGCAGCAGACCATGCTGTTCTCCGCCACCACCGGCGGCTCGGGCCTGCGCGAGATGGTCGCCAAGGTCCTGAACAACCCTGAGCACCTGCAGCTCAACGCGGTCAGCCAGCTGAACGACACCACCCGTCAGCAGATCATCACCGCCGACCACAACCAGCACAAAGAGCAGATCGTCAACTGGCTGTTGGCCAACGAGACCTACCAGAAGGCCATCGTCTTCACCAACACCCGCGCCATGGCCGACCGCATCTACGGCCGCCTGGTGGCCCAGGAGTACAAGGCGTTCGTCCTGCACGGTGAGAAGGACCAGAAGGACCGCAAGCTGGCCATCGACCGCCTGAAGCAGGGTGGGGTGAAAATCCTCGTCGCCACCGACGTCGCCGCCCGCGGCCTGGACGTCGACGGCCTGGACCTGGTGATCAACTTCGACATGCCGCGCAGCGGCGACGAGTATGTGCACCGCATCGGTCGTACCGGGCGTGCCGGCAACGACGGCCTGGCCATCTCGCTGATCTGCCATGGCGACTGGAACCTGATGTCGAGCATCGAGCGCTACCTCAAGCAGAACTTCGAGCGCCGCACTATCAAGGAAGTCAAAGGCACCTACGGCGGGCCGAAGAAGGTCAAGGCCTCCGGTAAGGCCGCGGGCGTGAAGAAGAAAAAGACCGACGCCAAGGGCGACAAGAAAAAAACCGCGGCCAAGGCCCCGACCAAGCGCAAGACCGCCAACCGGCCGAAAAGCGATGCCCTGGTCAGCCAGGACGGCATGGCGCCGCTCAAGCGCCGCAAGCCAGCACCGGCTGCCGAATAAGCCGTAGCGCAACAGAAAAAGCCCGGACCCTGTCCGGGCTTTTTATTGGCCGGCGATCAGCTGTCGGCCTTCTTCTCGGCCGCGCCCAACTCCTTCAGGCGCTGGTCGATCAACTGGCACTTGTCCGGCAGATCCTTGCTGGCCGTGCTCAGGTCCATCTTCTGCAACTCGTCGTTGATTTCCTTGGCCTTGGCCGGGTTCTGCTCGGTGAGCCTGGTCACTTCCTGGGCCAGTTGTTCACGCTTGGCGGTGGCCTCGTCGAGGGTGCAGGCCCAGGCGGGCAGGGCGCAGAGCAGGGTGGTGGCGATGCTGAGGGAGAGGAGCGCTTTCATGGGGTGGCCTCTTGATCGGGGCGACAGGGTTATGCGGTTGAGGGCCAGGAACTTGGAAAAGTTCAGCGGTTGATCAGGTGAGGGCGATCTTGAGTTCAGGGCGGAAGCAGGCTTGGCTGGGCCTTATCGGGGCAGCCCCTTCGACGACTTAAGTTCTTCGCTGGAACCCCCGTTGCAGAGCCTCTCTCCGGCATCAGCCGGCAGGATGAATGATTGACGTCAAAATGATGGCCAATTAACATGTTGATATCATTTTGACACTAATGCGTCTCGAGGGACCGAACATGTACTCACCCGCCCTCGCGGGGAGGTTGTGCCTGGCTTTGCTGTGCTTGACTCCGCTACACCTCGTTCATGCAGCTCCCACCCCCGGTGATACCGATCTGATCCGCGAACGCCAGGACCGCCTGCTCGAAGAGCAGCGCCGGCGCCTGGAAGAACTCAAGGACCTGCCCGGTAAAGAGGCCGCCCCCACGGCGCCGACCGCACCTGCCGACACCCGCTGTTTCCCGATCAAGGACATCGAGCTCAAGGGCGCCGACAGCCTGTCCGCCGCCGAGCAGGCGCGCCTGCTCAAGCCCTATATCGGCCAGTGCCTGGGTGTCAGCCAGCTCAACGAGCTGCTCAAGGTCATCACCGATCACTACCTCGAGAAGGGCCTGGTGACCAGCCGTGCCTACCTGCCGCAGCAGGACCTGTCCGGCGGCCACTTGAAGGTGCTGGTGGTCGAGGGCCGGCTCGAAGGCTTGAAGGGCGCGGCCGACAGCCAGCTGTCCGAGCGCGAGCTGGCCATGGCCTTTCCCGGCCAGGTCGGCGAGCGGGTCAACCTGCGGGAAATCGAACAGCTGGTGGACCAGCTCAACCGCCTGCCGTCGAACCAGGCGCAAATGGAGCTGGCGCCCGGCAAGGAGGTCGGTGGCAGCGAAGTGCTGGTCAAGAACACCGCGCAAAAGCCTTGGCGCGCCGGGCTGTCGCGCAGCAACGACGGCCAGCGCAGCACCGGCGAGCAGCAGTGGGGCACCACCTTCGATTGGGACAGCCCGCTGGGGCTGGCCGACCAACTGATGTTGCGCGGTGGCCACGATGCCATGAGCGATCACCAGCACAGCTCCAACAACGCCATGCTCTATTACAACCTGCCCTGGGGCTGGTGGAACTTCAGTTACACCTACAGCCAGAGCGAGTACCGCTCCCAGGCCCAGGCCAATGGTTTCAGCTTCAAGCAGACCGGCGACAGCCAGAACCACCAGTTGCGCGCCGAGCGGGTGATCCTGCGTGATGCGGTGAGCAAGACTTCGCTGAATGCCGGCCTGGCCTACCTGCGCACCAATAACTTCATCGAAGACAGCAAGCTGGCCTTGAGCAGCAACCGCCTCAGCGAAGCCCAGTTCGGCATCAACCATGGCCGGCGCATCGGCGGTGCCTTCGTCAACCTCGACCTGGGTATGCAGCACGGCATTGGCGCTTTCGACGCCCAGGACAATGGCCACCCGGGACCCGGCGAACCGAATGCGCGCTACCGCAAATACACCGCCACCCTCAGTTACCTGCAGCCGTTCAAGCTGTGGGGCGAGTCGTTCAGCTTCAGCAGCCTGATGACCGGCCAGCGCAGCGAAGACGTGCTGTTCAGCCCGCAGCGCACCAGCCTGGGCGGGCAGTCGTCGATTCGCGGGTACAAGGACCAGTCGCTGTCCGGCGACAGCGGCGGTTACTGGCGCAACGACCTGCGCTGGAGCCGTCCGGTGACCTGGGCCTGGCTACAGCCTCTGTTCACTGAGTACGGCAGCAGCCTGGGCTACGACCAGGGCGTCATCCGGGGCGATCGCTACAACGGCGAGCAGCACGGGCGCCTGTCGAGCAACTCCCTGGAGCTGTTCGCCCGCGGCCGGCACCTGGCGACCAGCGTGACCTTCGCCCATTCCCTTGAACGCCCGGATGTCCTGAGCGAGCGCGAAGCGCCGATCTACTTCCGCCTGGACTTCTTCCTCTGATTCGCGTTTTTCCGAGACCTTCGACATGGATGTTCGCCAATTCGCTTTCCTGGCCCGCCAGCCTTCTGCCGCCCTGAAAACCCGCGAGCACTTCTGCGGCCTACCCAAGCGCGGCCTGGCGTTCATCCTGGCCAACGCCATGTTCTGGCAACCGCTGTGGGCCCAGGCGGAAGGCATCGTGGTCAGCGCGCCGGGCACCAGCCTGGGGCAGGCGGGCAACGGCGTACCCATCGTCAATATCGCCACGCCCAATGGCAGCGGCCTGTCGCATAACCAGTTCCACGACTACAACGTCGGCCAGCAGGGCGTGATCCTCAACAACGCCACCGACCGCACGCAGAGCACCCAACTGGGCGGGATCATCGTCGGCAACCCGAACCTCAAGGGCGTCGCGGCGCAAACCATCCTCAACGAAGTCAACGGCGGCAGCCCCAGCCAGCTGCGCGGCTACACCGAAGTGGCAGGGCAGTCGGCCCATGTGATCGTCGCCAACCCCTATGGCATCAGTTGCAACGGCTGCGGCTTCATCAACACCCCGAAAGCCACCCTGACCACCGGCAAGCCGGTGATCGAAAACGGCCAGCTCACGCGCTATCAGGTCGATCAGGGGCAAGTGACCATCGACGGCGCCCAGCTCAACGCCAGCAACGTCGACCGCTTCGAAATCATCACCCGCAGCGCCAGGATCAACGCCGAGATCCAGGCGAACAACCTGACCATCGTCACCGGCCGCAACGACGTCGACGCCCGCACCCTGAACGCCACGGCGCGCGCCGACGACGGCAGCACCAAGCCGGAATTGGCCATCGACTCCTCGGCCCTGGGCGGGATGTACGCCGGGGCGATCAGGCTGGTGGGCACCGAGGCCGGGGTCGGGGTAAAACTCGACGGCAAACTGATCGCCAGCGGCGGCGATATCCAGCTCGATGCCAACGGCCAACTGCGCATGGTCGACGCCTCGGCGGCCAATGGCGCGGTCAAGGTCAAGGCAGCGAGTCTGGATGCCCAAGGATCGGTCCATGCCGGCAGCGCACTCACAGTGCAAACCCAGGGCGACCTGAATAACCGGCAAAACCTGACCGCGCGCGACAGCATCACCCTCAGCGCCGGTGGGCAACTGAGCAACAACGGCATCATCGAAGCCGGGGTCAATGCCGATAACAGCCGCAATGCCAATGGCGATGTCAGCCTGAGCGCGCAGAGCCTCAATAACAGCGGCAAGAGCGTGATCGCCAGTCGTAATTTGACGGTCAATGCGGTGCAGAGTCTGAACAACCAAGGCGGCACCTTGAGCGCCGGGCAGAGCGCCAACGTCAGCGCCGCGACCCTGGATAACCAGAACAAGGGGCGGGTGCTGAGCAGCGGCAGTCTCGAACTCACGGCCGGTCAGGTGCTCAACGGCCGGGGCCTGATCAGCGGCGACGGCAACCTCAGCGCCACATTGGGCCATCTGAATAACCACGATGGCGAAGTCTCCAGCGCCGGTATCACCACCCTGACGGCCAACAGCCTGTACAACAGCGGCGGTCAGGTCACCGGTGACGTGGCGTTGAACATCGGCTTGATCGGCGCCCTGAACAACCAGGGCGGTGTCCTGGGTTCCGCCAAGCGTGTGAGCATCAGCGCCGCCAGCCTGGATAACAGCCATGCAGGCAGCCTGGCCAGCGATGGCAGCCTGACCACGCGGATCGTGGGCCTGTTCGATAACCAGAGCGCAGGAGACCTGGGTGCCAAGGGGGTGGTGGACCTGCAGGCTGGTAGTCTCGACAACCGTGGCGGCAGCCTGACCGGCAAGGATCGCCTGAGCCTGGACACGGCTTTGCTGGACAACCGCGCAGGCAAGGTACGCACCGACAAACACCTGCAACTCGATGTGCGCCAGCTCGACAATCGCGACAAAGGCGTGATCACCAGTCAGGCTGGGATCGGCCTGACCGGTACCCGCCTGGACAACCGCGGCGGCTTGCTCAGCGCCGTCGGCCCAGTGACGCTCAAGGCTCAGAACGTGCAAAACGCCCTGGGGCGGATCGCCAGCCAAGGCGATGTACATGCGACCGTCGACACCTTCCAACAACAGGGCGGCACCCTGGTGGCGCAAGGCAACCTGACGCTGATCGGCAGTGTTCTCGACAACCGTGACAACAGTCTGGTCGCGGCAACAAAAGCGCTGAAACTCGAGGTTCAGGGCATCGACAACCGCGCCGGAAAACTGTCCAGCGGAATCACCACTGAAGTTGACGGCCAGCAGCTCGACAACAGTGACGGTGGCAGAGTCCTGGCCGGTAGCGATCTGGAGCTGAAGGTTGGCCGTCTTATCAATCAGAGCAAGGGGCTGATCCAGGGCAAGGGCACCACGACGCTGAACAGCCAGAGCCTGGATAACACCGATGGCGAGATCGACAGCCACAACGGGCTGGAGATCACTCTGGCCGGTGGGCTCGACAACACCCGCGGGCTGGTCCGCAGCGACCGCCCCCTGACCCTGGGCACCAGCAAACTGACGAACACCGCCGGCCGTATCGAGAGCGTGGAAGACCTGTCGATCACCAGCCGTGGCGAACTGCTCAATCAGGGTGGCTCCATCAAGTCCGAGAAGGGCCTGACTGTCGCCAGCGGCCCTCTCGATAACAGCCAGAAGGGCCTGCTGTCCGGCAAGCACGCCACGCAAATCACCGCGACGACCTTCAACAACAGCCAGGGTGGAAGCCTGCGCAGTGAAAGCAGCCTTGGCCTGATCGCCACCCAGGTCAATAACGCCGGTGGCAGCATCAGCAGCGCACAGGACCTCACGGCCAGCGTGACCGGGCTCGATCAGCAACACGGGGAGCTGTTCAGCGAAGCCGCCCTGAGCCTGGACCTGAACAACGGACAGCTCAATAACCAGGGCGGCTACATCCATGCGCCGGGAGTCCTGCTGCTCAAGAACCTGAAGGGCGTCGACAACCGAAAGGGTGAGATTTCCAGCGCCCGGGCTTTCAGCCTGGAAGCGCAAAGCCTGGACAACAACGGCGCCAAGCTGATCAGTGACCAGGGGCTGACACTGCGTATCGCCGAGGCCCTGAACAACGTGAAGGGCCTGGTCAGCGCCAGTTCCCTCGACAGCCACAGCGCCAGCCTGGACAACACTGATGGCGTGCTCGGCACGACCGGCGACCTGGACCTGAAGGTCGATACGGTTTTCGCTAACCAGCGGGGCACCGTTGTCGCCGACGGCGCGTTGCTGCTCACCGCCGCCAGCCTGGACAACCGCGCTGCCGATATCTCCGGCAAACAGGATGTGACCGCTCGGATCGGCACCCTGGACAATCAGGGCGGCAAGTTGATCGCCACTGGTGTGCTGGACCTGACGGGGGCGAGCCTGGATAACCGCCAAGGCGGTCTGGTAGGGGCTACAAAAGCGCTGAAACTCAAGGTCGATACGCTCGATAACCGAAGCGGCGAGCTTTCTACCCAGGCCGGCCTGAGCCTGACCGGCAAGCACCTGGATAACAGCGACCAGGGTCTGGTCGAGGCCCATGACACGCTGACCCTCAAGGTCGATGAGGTGATCAACCAGGCTGTCGGCTTGATCAATGCGCTGGCCGACCTGACGATCACGGGCGGGCGTATCGATAACCGCAGTGGGAAAATCAAAAGCCAGCAAGGCCTGGACCTCACACTCAAGGGCAATCTGCAAAACAACCAAGGGCTGATCGATAGCCAAAGCACCCTTGATGTGGCCGCGGCAGCCCTGGACAACAGCGACGGTCGTCTCATGAGCGCTGCTGCGCTGGACCTCGGCGCTCGTGGCGCCTTGACCAACGTGGGCGGCAAGCTGGTGAGCGAGGGTGGCGTGCAGTTACGCAGCGCCAGCCTGGACAACAGCCACAAAGGCGTGATCAGCGGCAAGGGCGCGGTACAGGTCACCACTGGCGACTTCGATAACAGCCAGGCCGGCAGCCTCGACAGTGGCGACACCCTGGACCTGACGGCGGCAAAACTGACCAACGCGGCCGGGCGCATCGGCAGTGACAAGGCACTCACCGCGAAGGTCAGCAGCCTTGAACAGCAGGGCGGCAGTCTGTTCAGCAACACCAGCCTGAGCCTGGACCTGAACCATGGCCGGCTGAACAACCGGGACGGTTTCATTCACGCGCCGGGTGCGCTGCTGCTGAAAAACCTCAGTGACCTCGACAATCGCAACGGCGAAATCTCCAGCGACGCGGCCTACGAACTCAACGCCAAGAGCCTGAACAACGATGGCGGCCAACTGCTCGGTAACCAGGCGTTGACCCTGCGTATCGAACAGGCGCTCAGCTCCATCAAGGGCAAGATCGGTGCCGCGGCGCTGGAGGTAGAGGCCGCCAGCCTGGACAACAGCGCCGGTGCGTTGACCAGCCGCTCGGGGCTGAAACTGACGGTACAGGGGCCACTGACCAACCAGGACCAGGGGCTGATCAATGCCATTAACGGCTTGAGTATCGCCAGCGGTGACTTGAACAACCGCCACGGTTCCGTGCTGGCGGGTGACTGGCTGAACCTGTCGGCCAAGGCGCTGAACAACACAGACAGCGGGCTGATCAACAGTAAAGGCGCATTGGAGCTGACCGCGCATCAGTTGGACTCAAGCGATGCCGGCGAGGTGTCGGCCAAGGCCGACATGAACCTCAAGGTCATGGGGCTGACGCAGCGCGGCGGTCGCCTGTTGGGCGACGGCGCGGTGACCCTGGACCTGGCCAATGGCGATCTCGACAACAGCCTCGGCCGACTGAATGCCAAAGGCTTGTTGAGCATCAAGCAACTGCAGGACCTGAAGAACCAGCAGGGGACATTGTCCAGTCGCCAAGGCTTCACGCTGACGGGCCGCACCCTGGATAACAGCCAAGGCAAGTTGATCAGTGAGGCGGCGCTGGGTGTCGTGTCCGGCCAGTTGCTGAATGCCAATGGCCTGGTGTCGGGGATCAAGGGCCTGACCGTCGAGGCAGGGAGCCTGGACAACCGCAACCACGGGACGCTCTCCAGCAAGGAGGGCAACCTGGCCGTTGACGTCAGCGGCGCCCTGCTGAACAGCGGCGCCGGCGCCCTGGCCAGCAATGGCACGCTCAAGCTGAGCGCCGCGAGCCTGGACAACAGCGGCGAAGGGGTGGTCTCCAGTGTCGGCGGCCAGACGCTCACGGTCGCCGGCCTGCTGAATAACGCGGGCGGCGGTCTGCTCGACAGCGGTGCCACCCTTGATCTCAAGGCGGCAACCTTGAATAACCAGGCCGGCAACCTCAGTGCGTTGCAATCGGTCGATCTGCGCGCCGGCAGCCTGGACAACAGTGGCGGCAGCCTGGCGACCAAAGGTGCCCTGACCCTGGACGTGGCGGGTCACCTGGACAACGTCCTGGGTACCCTCAGCAGTGACGGGGCCTTGCTGCTCAAGCGCGCGACTCACGTTGATAACCGCGGCGGCAAACTGATCGGCCAGGATCTGTTGACCTTCAACGCCGACAGCCTGGACAACCGAGACCACGGCACCGTGGCGGCCAACCGGCAAGCCATCCTGACTGTCGCGGGAGCTGTCCAGAATGCCCAGGGCGGTTTGATTTACAGCCGTGATGCCGGCCTTGAGCTGAAGGCTGCCAGCCTCGACAACAGCAAGGCCGCGGTGCAAAGCCAGAACGGCCTGACGCTGAATATCAGCGGCGACTTCAACAACCAGGGCGGCAAGGTCATCGGTCAGGACGGCGCGGTCAGCATTACCGCGGCCAACCTCGACAACCGTGGCGGGGTGCTATCGAGCCTCAAGGGCGCGCTTGAAACCCATATCAGTGGCGTGCTGCTCAACGGTTATGACCTGAATGACCAGCGCCAGCGTGGCGTGATCGAAGCCCAGCGCTTGAACCTGCGTGCCTTGGCCGGGTTGAACAACAACGGGGGGCGCATTGCCGCGCGCCAGGGCGATGTCATCGTCAACACCGCCGGCTTCGACAACCGCAATGGCGGGCTTTATGCCAGCGGCCAGCTTGGCGTCACCGCGACTACGTTCGACAACGGCGGCGACAAGGGCGGGCAGGTTGCCGGTCAAGGCATCGATCTCGGCTTGAGCGGTGCATTGAACAACCGCCTGGGGGTTATCGAGAGCGACACCTCGCTGCTCATCCGAGCGGCCAGTATCGACAACGCTCAGGGTCAGCTACGGGCCGCCGGGAGCGGCGGTAAGAGCCTGTTCCAGATCAGCGGTTTGCTGGACAACCGTAACGGCCGCATCGAAGTGGCCAGTACCGACCTGGGCCTCGGCGCGACGAGCTTGCAGAATGCCGGCGGCACCCTGCTGCACTCCGGCAAGGGGCAATTCGATATCTCGATGGCCAACGTCAGTGGGGCGGGCGGCACCCTGGTCACCCAAGGGGGGCTGACCCTCAATGCCGACTCGTGGAGCAACACCAGCGTGATCCAGGCTGGACGCCTGAAGGTCAACGTCAACAACTTCTACCAGAGTGCCGGCGGCCAGTTGCTGGCCTCCAACAGCTTTGACGGTGGTGGCGGCAACTGGAACAACGATGGCCTGATCGCCAGTGACGGCAGCCTGAGCCTGCAACTGTCCGGCGCCTACGGTGGCAATGGGCGACTGACCAGCCTGGGCGACATGAGCTTCGGCGCCGCCCAGCTCGACCTGCCAGGCGCCGCGACTATCACCGGGGGCGGCAACACGCGGATCAATGTCGGCGGAGTGCTCACCAATCGCGGACGCTTGAGCTCCGCCCAGGGGCTGACGGTCAATGCCGGGACTATCAATAACTATGGTTCGCTCGGCAGCGCCGGGGCGCTGACCCTCAATGCCGGGACGCTGCTCAATTCCGGTGTCAGCGATGCCGAGCACAGCTCGATCTTCAGCGGCGGCGACATGCAGTTGCTGGGCAACACCTTCAGCAATCGCTATGCCGACGTTTTCAGCATGGGCAGCCTGCTGGTGGCCGCCAATGCCGGGCAGGCCCAGTCGAGCCTGCTGGAAAACCGCTCCGGCACGATCGAAAGCCTGGGCGACATGACCATTCGCGCCATGACGGTGAAGAACGTCATGGACATCCTCACCTACTCGGAACACGAGAAGTACTACGCCGCAATCACTGAGTTGCCGTGCGGCCCCTTTGGGGTATGCCATGTCAAGAAGCATGGCAATCGGCGTAATGCGGTCTGGCAGCTCACCGAGCGTGATCGCCTGCAGGTGACCGCCAGTACGGCGGCCTCCAGTATCTCCAGCGGTGGGCAGCTGGACATCGGTGCCCAGGAGCTGAGCAACGAAAGCAGTTTTATCGCCTCCTCCGGCAACCTGGCGATCAACGCCGTCAGCATCAAGAACCAGGGTGTGGTGCCCCAGGACATTGAAACCACCACCATCAAATACAACCATGTGGATGAGTACCAAGGTGCGGTCGCTGCGGTGGCTGCCTTCAATGCCAGAAATGGCACCAAGCCGTCTGCTACTTTCGAAGCCGACCTGGCGCGGTTCAATGCCCTGATGACCGGTACTCGAAAACTGGCGGGTGGTGGTACCAAGGCTCTGGCAAGCAGCGACGGCAAGCGCTTCGACGCCATCATCCAGTCCGGCGCCAGCGTCCAGCTCAACGCTTCGGAGAAGATCGACAACGGCGTGGTGCGTGGTTACTACGCCTATGTCGGCGGCGGCAAGAAGACCGGCGACACTTCGACGGGCAGTCAGTATTCGACGCCGATCTATATCAACTCGCAATTGCCGCCGGATCTGGCCAAGCAGCAGGTCAACCCCTTGGCCCTGCCAGGCTTCACGTTGCCGGTCGGGCAACACGGCCTGTTCCGCCTGAGCAGCGAAGGGGCCGGCGACACCGCGGCGACCCAGCGCAACCCGGCACCGATGGACTGGAGCATGGGCAGCATCAGCCTGAGATTCGCCGAGCGCGAGCAGAACCTGGCCCAGAGTCAGGCGCGGGCGCTCCAGGTCGATGCGCTGGTTCCGGTGGCCGCGACTGAGCGCAAGCTGGCGCAGGTTGGCGCGGTGCAGCCTGGTGTCGATGCCAGTCTGCCGATGATTAGCGTCACGACCCCGACGGACAGTGGAACGGCTACTCAAGGGCCGGTATACAGCCGTACCCCGGCGCAACAGGTGCAAGGCAGCATTGTGCGGGTCCAGGGCATCCCGACGCTCGACAATCCCCCTCAAGCGCACAAATACCTGGTTGAAACCAACCCGGTGCTGACCAACCAGAAACAGTTCATGAGCTCGGACTACCTGCTGTCGAACCTGGGTTACAACCCCGACAACAGCTGGAAACGCCTGGGCGACGGTTTCTACGAACAACGGCTGATCCAGCAGGCGGTGGTCGCCCGTACCGGCCAACGTTTCATCGATGGCCAGGACTCCGACGAGAAGCTGTTCAAGTACCTGATGGATAACGCGCTGCAGAGCAAGCAGCAGCTCAACCTGGCGATCGGCACCTCACTGACCTCCGAGCAGGTCGCGGCCCTGACCCACGACATCGTCTGGCTCGAATCGCACCCGGTAAATGGCGAGAACGTGCTGGTGCCGGTGCTGTACATGGCCCACGCCAACAACCGCCTGGCCGCCAACGGCGCGCTGATCGCCGGGCAGGACATCAGCCTGATCGCCGGCAAGGACCTGCTCAACGCCGGCACCCTGCGCGCCACCAACAACCTCTCGGCCAAGGCGGGCAACGACCTGGTCAACAGCGGGCTGATCGAAGCCGGCAATCGCCTGGACCTGCTGGCGGGCAACAACTTGGTGAACAAGGCGGGCGGCATCATCGCCGGTCGCGATGTGAACCTGAGCGCGCTCAACGGCGACCTGATCAACGAACGCACGGTCACCCGCCACCAGAACAGCGGCGGCGATCTGCAACAACGGCGTGACTTCCTCGACAGCGCCGCGCGTATCGAAGCCGCCAATGACCTGACGCTCAAGGCCGGTCGCGATTTCAATAATGCCGGTGGCGTGCTGCAAGCCGCGCGTGACACCACCATCAACGCCGGCCGGGACGCCAACCTCACCGCTGTCGAACAGCAGGACAACGAGACGCGGACCAACTCCCTGCACACCAGCACCAGCCAGCACGGCTCGGTGCTCACCAGCGGCCGCGACCTGACGATCAACAGCGGCCGCGACCTGTCGGCCATCGCCAGCCAGATCGACGCCAAACGCAACCTCGCCCTGGCCGCCACCGGCAACCTGACCCTGGCCTCGGCGGCGGACGAACAGCACTCGTACTCCAGCTCGAAGAAGTACAAGGGGCAGTCGGACAAGGTCAGTCAGGTGGCCACGGCGGTGACCGCAGGTGGCAGTGTGGCCCTCAGTGCCGGCAAGGATCTGGAACTGATTGCCAGTCGGGTGAGTGCCGGAGACGAGGCGTATCTGGTGGCCGGTGGCAACCTGGCGCTGGAGTCCGCGGAGGACAGCAACTACAGCTTCTACAGCAAGACCAAGAAGAGCTCGTCGGGCAAGAAGAGTCGGCTTGATGAGGTGGCTAGCACCACCAACATCGCCAGTTCTGTTACCTCGGGAACCGACAGTGTACTGGTCGCAGGGAATGACTTGCTGATCAAGGGTAGTGATGTCACCGCGGAAAAAGGTGCCGCGAAGTTGATGGCGGGTAATGACGTTCAAATCCTGGCTGTTAGCGACTCAAATAGTGCCCGTCACGAAAGCAGTAAAAGCAAAAGCAGCTGGGGTGGTCTGAAGTCGAGCAAGGTCAAGGATCAGGTAGCCGAGACCCAAACCACGGCAGTCGGCAGCGTCATCTCCGGCAACACCGTGGAAGTGGCGGCCAAGCGCGACGCGACCGTAACAGGCTCGGCATTGGTCAGTACTCAGGACCTGGCAGTTCAGGCCGGGCGCGACCTGACCATCGATGCGGCCGAAAACACCTTCACCCGTAGTGAGTTGCATAAGCAGAAGAACCGTGACCTGACGGGAGTTCTCACGGCCAACAATCTGGGCGTGGACGACATCACGGGCAACCAGCATCTGTCGATCAGGAGCGGGAACCACACCGGTAAGGCGGCGCAAACCACCTTGACGGGCAGTACCGTGGGATCGAGTGAAGGTAGTGTGAGACTTGAGGCTGGGCGCGAACTGAAGGTGGTGGCCAGTGATTTGGTCAGCACCAAGGAGATGAATCTTACCGGTTCCAATGTGACCATCGCCGCGGGTGCGGAAACTGCCACGCAAAGCAGCACTGACAGCTCGAAGAGTCTTGCAGTGGGCCGGGTAGTCGGTGGCATGGTGGTCGATACGTACAAGAGCATTCGCAATGATGTACGTGCGGCCAGGGATGCAGATGATAGTCGTTTGAAAGCGGTCAAGGGGGCGCAGGCATTGCTCTCTGCCTACAACGCGGCCGACAGCTTCAGCGCCGATGCGGCGAATCAATCCCAAGGTAAGCCAGCCAACAGCAGTGGTTCGCTTATCAAGATTGGGACCGAGTTGGGTTCGACCCGGAGTAAAAGTACCAGCGAGTATCGCAGTGAAACGGCCAAGCAATCGAGCTTGACCAGTGGTGCGGGTCTGGTCATTTCGGCGGTAGGGGATGCGGCGGGTACCCAGGGCGATATTCATGTCGTGGGTAGTAGCCTCAAGGCAAAAGATACGCTGTTGATGGCGAAAAACGACATCACTCTGGAAAGCGCGCAGGACCGTGCGCAATGGGATAACCAGAGCCGCAACAGCAAGACCAGTATCGGCGCCAGCTTCAATATTGGTGATCAGAACGGCTTCACTCTGGATCTCGGCGCACAGATGGCCAAAGGCATGGGTAAGGGGCACTCGGTTACCCAGGTCAACAGCACCGTGGATACCGGCTTGCTCATGCTGAAAAGTGGTCAGGACACCACCTTGGCCGGCGCCCAGGTACGGGCCGATACCATCAAGGCGGATGTGGGAGGCAATCTCAATATCGTCTCCCGGCAGGACGAAGCTGATCAGAAAAACCGACAGACGAGTGGAGGTTTCGGCGCCAGCATCTGTGTACCGCCGTTCTGCTACGGCTCCATAGTGACCGCCAGCGGCAATATTGCTGGCAGCAAGATGAACAGCGATTACCAGGCGGTGACTGACCAGACCGGACTCTATGCAGGTAAAGGGGGATACGACATTTATGTTGGGGCCAACACCCAACTGCAAGGCGGAGTGATTGCCAGTGAAGCCAGTGCCGACAAGAACCATCTCGATACCGGCCGCCTGATCGTCAGCGACATCAAGAACAGCAGTGAAATAAAGAGCCAGTCGGCCAGCCTGAGCGCTTCCTACACCAGCACCAAATGGGACAAGCCGGGCGGACCGCAGACGCCTGACAGTGAAAGGAAATGGGCACACTCGGAAACCGGTGGCACCCTGCCGCTGGCGCTCAAGGAGTCTGATCACAGCAGCACTCGCAGTGCCATCAGCGAGGGCACCATCACGGTTCGTGATCCAGCGGGCGCCCAGGATCTGGTGGGGCTGAATCGCGATACCAGCAATGCGAATCAGCATCTTGACCGGCCGGACGAGAAGAAAATGCAGGAGCGCATGGACCTGATCCAGAGTTCTGCGCAGCTAGCGAGTACCACCATCAATCTGATAGCTAAAGCCAAGGCGGATTCTGCTAAAGAGCTGCTAAGCAAAGCCAAAACTTCTGAAGAGAAGGAGAAGGCCAACACGGCCCTTGCGGATGCTGCTAGCTGGAGCGTCGGTGGTGACAAACGCATCATGGCTGACATTGCCTCGGGCCTGATTGCGGCGGGCCTCGGAGGTGTTGGTGGCACGACTGCAGTTGGCATCGTTGCCAATACCACGGCCAATGACACCTTCAAAAAGATTGGTGATTACGCCGATGCACAGAAGCGCAATGCTACCGAAGACATCAGCCGAGCGGCATGGGCTGAAGGTGGCGCTGCCCGGGTATTGCTTCACGCCTTGGCCGGTGCTGCGATGGGGCTGTCGAGCGGCTCTGTACAGAGCGGTGCGTTGGGAGCGGGAGCGTCGGCGGCGCTGATGCCTGCGATTGCAGAGGCCTTGGGCAAAAGTGGTATTGAACAGAGCAATCAGGAAGCTATTGCAACACTCATCGCCACGGGGCTTGGAGCATCGGCCGGATCGCTGGGAGGTACTGCCGGAGCAATCGCAGGTGGCGGTAGCGGGGCAGGGGTCGAGGTTAATAATCGCCAGCATCATCGTGATCAAGAACTTCCGCTGCTGAAGAAAAAAGCCGAGGAGCTGGAGCAGACACTGGGCAAACCGAAGTCTGACGCCCTTTGGGAGGATCTGCTCCTCCTCGCCAGTGGTGAAAAAATTGACGCAGTTGAAAAAGCGCGCTTGGAAGCCTTGGTTGAGAAGTGGGGGAGTGACCCGACCACGGATTGGTTCAAGCGCGATCTGGATGTTGCAAAAAACGCCGTAAAACAGTTGGTGGATCAAAAAATCCCGCTGACTTGGGCAGATGGCAAGCCGATCATTGCCTATGGTAACCCTGTCTATGCGTTCGCCTCGACGCCAGAGCAGTTTAATGACTCAGGTTTGTTCAACGGCCTTGGAAAGGGTTATTACGGCGAACTGACGGCGGCCGAAAAATGGAAGCAGTATGGGAAAGCTCAGGCTGAGGCATACAGCAAGGAAATCCTGGATTTCTCGAGTAACAACCTAGCCTCGAAAAATGCCACTGATCGGATATTGACGCTGGCGGTGAAGAATACGGAGTCGGTGAGTATTATCGACGATGTCATCCTGTCGCTGGGTGGAGTGGTCGGAGGTAAGGCTACTCTCAAAACGATATTGGAAGCTGTAGCGGAAAGGCGGGCGGCGAAGAAGGTTGCGGCGGCGGAAGCTGAGAGCCTTGGTGCCAAAGGTACTGGAGGGGTAATAAGTGAGCTTGAAAGAGAAATACCTGCAACCTCAGCTATTGCTCGTGAGGGATTGCGTAATAATCTTGCTGCGCAAGTCGGTATACCTCGCAATATTGCCGAGGCTCCTACAAGTGTTTGGGGTAAGTCGATAGATGATCTTAAACAGTCATTTCTCCTAGACCGTTTTATTGTGACGTCTTCAACTAAAAGCGGTACCTCTGGTAATGCCCAGGTATTTAAAGTTAGCTCTAGTGATGGTGGGGTTTCTAAAATTGTAGAAGTGCAATATAGTCCGTCAACTGCTGGCGCTGTTAAACAGTCAACGCATATAGGTGAATATTATAAGTTGACCTATGCGGATGGTAGTAAAATCAAGATTGTTGAGCCTGCCACATATCGGCCAACTTTTGAGAGGGGACAGCCTGTTTATGATAAAAATACGGTTTACCTGAACCCGCAGGGGCAGAATGTTAAATTTGACGCTTCGCAAAATTTATGGACGCCTCAATGACAAGCACTAACTGTTTTATTATCTCGTGGTCGGCTCCGGTCGTTCCATCTCATTCACTTGCAGGAATCCCGTTGGGTGCGCATGTGGAAGACTTTGAGAGAAGTCTTAGTAAGTATGTTATTGATGAGGTGGAAGGTTTATATCGGTTTGTTGGTTCTCCAGTTTTGAGGATGGAGAAGAGATTTGATTCAAGTGGGGATGGTGGATATGGATTTTATGTCGTTGATTTAGAGCTGACGAATTGGCGTCTGTACTATGATAGCAAAAGTCATCCTGGTGTTGAAACGCGAGCGCTTCACGTACTTACTAGTGGATGGAAAATCCATGCTATTAAAGCGTGGATGTTTGAGTGTCTTAATGTGGGTGATAAGCCTGTCAATTCATATCAAGGGGAGTTGTCAGGAGGCATTGGGCTTGGGAGTTATGTGCGGGAATTATTGCCATATACAGGGTTGGAGTTTGATGGTGCTGAAGAGTGGTTTTACACTGATAAAAATTATGGTGGCTTAGAGGTTAGTGGCTGTGGGGGAGATCTGAATGATGCACCAGATCAGGTTATTATGTCTTTGGCAGTAATTAAAGAGTCCCCTTTTTCTTAGGGGAGCTCCGTTTTGCCGTAATCGACAAGCAGTCTTATGTCCTCCATCGCTGCTTGTATGTTGGGAAAAACTAACGCTCAGAATATAAAGACTATATTCTTCCAAGGTTCTGATGGGGTAGTTGTCCGATTTTACCGGCCTTCTGGAGGGGACTAGCTGTGCCAAAGTATTCTTGTGTATGCGGTTACGTTATGAACCTTTCCCAAGAGTGGTCAGACTACGAGCTGACTTTAATTTCTGAGTCGACGATAGAGAGAATGGGGGAAAGATTGGATAATGGAGGTGAGCTCTCTTCTGATCAGCGATATGAGGCTCTTGATGAAAGAGCTATTACGGTATATCGATGTCCAAACTGTAGAAGATTGCACTTAGAAGAGGGGTAAATAAATTCACTACATATGTAGTTGAGTAAGTGCTCTCTAAAGAAATCGGCATCTGTTGGGGGGGTTATTTCACTTACTTAACTAATAAGCGTCCAGATGGTTCTGTAGTTGTATTTGATGTGGATGCTAATCTCCATAAGGAAATTATGGCTAATGCGATACCCCAACGACCGATCCCAGGTATTCCACGAGATCCATCAGCACCTAAAATCGTAGATCCCACTAAGCCAGGTACTGCCCTGGAACTCCCTAAAATATGGGAGTCGTTACTTGAAAAGAATTCGAGTAATGCACGTGTTTACTCTCAAGAGGCGTTTTTAAAGGAGTTTGGGAATTGAATTTTGATCAGGCGTTACTTGATGATATGTGGAACGGGGAAAAAAGCATCTGCTTTTTTGTCAACAAAGGAAAGTGTTATTGGGTTTTGGATTATAAATATAATTTTTCGCTAGATGCGGAGAGAGACTATCGTGGGTATTTGAGTAAAGGTTATATAACGCAAGATCAATATGTGCAGGCGTGTAAGGGGTTTAGGGGAGGGGTTTTAAAGCTGACGTCCGATAATTTTCTGCAGTATATAAGTGGCATAAGGGAATGTGTGTTTGTTAGTGAGGATTTTAAGGGGATCTTTGATGTAGATGGAAAATGCAACGCTGGAAAATTGTTGAGGCGAGTTGAAGAATATTATTTGTCGGGGGTGGAGTTGGATGCAGATGAGTTCAGTTTTGCTGGGCGGCTCGCATCTAGATTGCCGATGTTCTATATAAATTTTGACAGAAAGATATATATGCATATGGATTTTGGTCGGTTCCATGAAGATCTTGCGTATCCGGATTGGCTTTCCAAATGTTCAGATTTCAGCTTCTTGATACCCGATATAGAGCGATATTGGGTTCAGGGTGGTGATTATTGGAAGTTAAGGTTTGTTCAAGCACCTTGTTAAATTGGTGCAAAAGGCAGAATGCGTGTTCCCATAGCCAATCCGACACCAGCGCAGGTGGCCACTGCTAAGAAGTTGGACGTTGATCCTAGGTGGGTGAAATCTGATGGAAGTCCCGATTGGCCAACGAAAGCAAATAATGGTTTCAGTTTTTATTTCACACCTTCACGGAAACTCTCCTAATGAAAATAGCCAAAATTTTAGCCTTGATGTTGGTCCTGACAGGCTGTCATTCCAATGTCAGAGATTCTTCGCCAAGCCTGCTCAAGGATGGTATCCAGCTGCAGCAAAAGAAGGTTGTGGCCGATGCCGGCCATGCGAAGGTCATCATGAAATCGACTGGATTCACCTACCCGGTACAGTTCTCCGTGCGGCGCGGTTCTGACCCGGATCAGCGTCCGGAGATATTGGGCACCGTAGTAGACTCCGGTCGTGGTCAGGTATTTGGCTGGATCGCCAAGCTTAACGAAGTAGCCAACAGCGCAGCCGTTAAGCGTTTCCCACAGTTGGAGTTGCAGGCTGATTCTGGGCAGTCGATTGAAGTGATTGGCGAGTCGCGGGTTTACGATAACAACTACTATCGTATTGCTGAAAGGTTGGTTTATGCCTGTGGCCCTATGCGCTCGAGCTTCAAACCCGAGAAGGAAAAAGTTTACCTGGTAGAGTTCTTGATCATCGGTAAAGGTTGTGAACAGCATGTCTATGATGTCACTAAACCTAAAGAACGCATCCCTGTTATTACAGAGAAGTATGATGCGAGTAATCCTGTCTGATCGCAGGGAAATCGAGTCGGGTCACTTTTATTATTGGATGGCTTTTAAGGTTTACGAGGCTCTGCTTGTTGAATGAGTTGGCTTTTTTGTGAGTTGTCCTGTTGTTTTTTTTGTAGTCTATAAAGATTAATGCTAAATGCTAGGTTTTGTGTTTCTGTTTTTTAAGGTGGTGGGACAAATGGGGCTAGCTGCTTAAGCGACTCGTTAATCAATGATGTGGGTTGTTTAATGGTTCTAGTAGTCGTCTGTTGCATGTCTTTAAGTAATTGACGAATGGGCGGCTCAACGCCGCCCATTACTATTTATGTTGAAAGTTGCTCTTGCAGTCGTCGCCCCGCCACATCCATCAAATCACACCCGTCACGCAGCACGATGCTACAGACCAGTGTCAGTTCCTGAAGAAGAACAGGTTCATGACGAGGGGCATCAGCTACTGAAAAGCTTTCCAGCAACTGGGTCACCGCGCGAATGCGATAAGCAGCGGCCTCGTGCAGTATGTCAATAGGTGCCTGGGTATCGATAAGCAGGTAGGGAATATTGCAGTCGTGGCCGGTAATGGGCATGTAGCGATTCATAGGTGTAACTCCATTCAGTTGAAAAGAGCTATCACTCAAACGTCGCCAAACGAAAGGTGGCAGCTGTACGCGGGTTGGCGAGCCGGGAATGGAAAACCGACAGGCCCGAAGGCCTCCCGCGCACAACTGCCATAAGGCAGCTTTGCATGCGCAAAAGCTTCTGTAATCAGAAATCTTTTGCACACCATTCACCAGGTCGCCAAACCCGGTCGCCATCTGGGCGACCCATCGACTGTAAATCGCACTGTGGTTGGCAGGAATAAGGTGAGTGCACTGTAGGCTGTAGGGCTTTTCTGATTAGCGCAGAAGGAAGCTGTCGGCTTGGCGGGCAGCTCCAATACCCAATAAAACGCCCCGTGCGTTTCCCAAATACGGCTTCCTGCAAAAGACTGTGGGTAATAGCCTCTAGAGCATGCTTGAGGAACAAAAAGACGGGGCAGCACAGGCCGCCCCGTATCGTTTCGCTCAAGCCCGGCGCGGCTTACAACGCCTTCACCGGAATACAGATCTCACACTCCAGTTCCCCCGTCTTCATGTCGTATTTCGCGTCCACCGGATAACGCTCGAACGCTGGTCGGGCGTCGAATTGCATGCCGCTCTTGGGCAGCCAGTCGCGGCACAGTTCGGTCCAGGCGTCGGCGATGTCGGGGCCTTTGCCCTGGTAGTGGGCGATGGCGTAGAGGCCGCCGAGCAGGGTGGTGACGACGGCGGGGGCGCTGGCCTTGAAGTCGTCGGGGACTTCGACGCAGGCGTCGTAGCGGCATTTTTCGGGTGGGGTGACGTAGGGATCGTCGTGGCCGATGCCGTAACGCACGCGGCCCAACAGGCCGTTTTCGACCATCCAGGGGGCGACGGTGTCGCGCCAGAAGGTGCCGATGCCCGACCCGTAGGGGCCGATATAACGCAGGTAGGCGACGCGGACCGGTGGCAGTTCCTTGAGGGTGACGTTCATCAAAGGCTCCTTCAGGTGAATGAAGGCGTCAGGATCGTCGAAGGCCGGGATGTGCGTCTGATCAGGATTGCTCAATTCCCGCAGGCGCCGTTCGCGGACGTCGCTGAGGCGGCGGTGCCAGCGTTTGGGTTCGATGCTGCGCCAGGTGCTCGGGGTGACCGAGAAATGCTGCTTGAACGCCCGGGAGAACGCTTCGCCGGAGCTGAAGCCGACTTCCAGGGCCACGTCGAGAATGCTCATTTCTGGATGGCTGGCCAGCTGATAGGCAGCACAGGCCAGGCGGCGTCGGCGCAGGTAGTCGCCCAGGGTTTCGCCGACCCAGGCGGTGAACAGGCGATGAAAGTGAAAGGGCGAAAAATGCGCGACCTGCGCGAGTTCCGCCAGCTCCAGCGGCTGGTCCAGGTGTTGGTCGATATACTCCAGCACCCGGTTCATGCGTTGGGTGTATTCGTGGAGGCTGTGATAGGCGGGGCTCATGGAGCCAAGTTTAGCCGGGGGCCAGGCCACGGGTTTGTGCCGGGCGGGTTTTTTCCGTCGGCCGGACGAACGTGATCGCGAGCCAGCTCCTGCAGGCCCGCGATCGCCGTCCGGCGCTCAGGAGCCGCCATGGCAGCAACTGGCGGCCGGTTTGTCGTCATAACGATCATGGTGCCTGACCCAGTCCATGATCTGTTCTTCGTTGCGCCCCTTGGGCGTCAGGTCCAGGTAGTTGTAGGCCCCCACCAGCAGGTCCAGGCCACGGGCGTAGGTGGAGTAGGTGTGGAAGATCTCACCGGCTTCATTGCGATAGAACACGCTGAGGCCAGGCAGCTCTTCTTCGGCGCCGTCGGTTTTCTCGTAGTTGTACGTGGCGGTGCCGGCGGCGACCTCGTCGGCCCGGGCGCAGACCCCGAAGTCGTAGTTGAAATCACAGCCGGCGGACGAAACCCAGTCGAACTTCCAGCCCATGCGCCGCTTGAACGCCTGGAACTCGGCGAAGGGCGCGTGGGACACCGCCACCAGTGCGATGTCGTGGTGGGCCAGGTGCTGGTTGGCGCCGTCGATGTGATCGGAGAGGAAGGAGCAGCCCGGGCAACCTTCGTCCCAGCCATCGGCGAACATGAAGTGGTAGACCACCAGCTGGCTGCGATCGCCGAACAGGTCGGCCAGGCTCAGTTCGCCGTGGGGGCCCTGGAAGCGGTAGGGCTTGTCGATTTTCACCCAGGGCAGGGCACGCCGCTCGGCGCTGAGCTGGTCGCGTTGGCGGGTGAACGCCTTTTCGTGAATCAGGTGCTGCTTGCGGGCCTGTATCCATTGTTCCCGGGATACGACCGGATGATCGTTGAGGTGCATGACGTCTTCTCCTGCGGCAAAGGTGCGCGGCGACAGTGCCTACACAGGCTAGTCGTTTCGCCCGCGGGCAAATCGACAGCCGCCGGACGGTTCCGCCCAACGGTCGCCCGCCTGCTCGATGCTGCTGAACGGCTATAGGTGGCGCCTGTCACAACCTGGGTACAGGCATCTCTCTTTCATGAATGGAGGCAGAACAGGATGGCGACTTATAACTGGGATCTGATCGAACGATTGCTGCATGAGGTGCAGAACGGCGCGGGCCACAGCTTCACGCCGCGACCCTATGCCGAGCAGCATGCCGCGGCCAAGGCGGCCGAGGGTGAATCCATGGGCAATCTGGATGAGCTGAAAAGCACCGCCGCCGAGTATGAAAAACTGTTGCTGGACCGGGGTTTCATCGAGCCGCGTCCCGAGGAGGAAGGCGGCAATGGCGAGAACTTCATGTTGACGCCGCGCGGTTCCAGCCTGCTGTGCATGATCGACAGCTGCATTCCGGGCAACGATCACCCGCGCCAGGTGCTGGACGAACAGGCCGATGCGCTGGAACCGGCGGTTTTCGATGAGTTGGCCAGCAAGGCGCAGATTGCCTGAGGGGTATCTAGAACATCGCGAGCAAGTTCGCTGCTGCGGGGAATATGCCTTGCAGCAGCGAGCGCGTTGGCGCAAGACGCGCCAGTGTTACTCCTGGCGTACCGTCTTCATGCATTTCAACGCTTCGAATTCATTGCGCACGTTCTGCAGCTTGTTGCGCAGATGCTCGCGCTGGGCTGGCGTGCTTTTGGCCATCACGTCCACCAGCAGGTTGCGCGCCGCCTGTTCGCTGTTGGCATAGGCCTGGCGATAAGCCGGTGTCCAGAAGCTTTCACGATCCACCAGCAGGCGCTCGATGCGTCTGTCGAAGTCGCTGTTCTGGCGTTGCTCCAGCGCGGCGCTGAACTGTGCCTGCCAGTTGGCCCGATTGGCGAGCCAGAGCTGGTTCTGTTCGCCGAGGGACGTTGACCAGTCCGCCACCCGCTGGGTCTGCTCGGGAGTGAGGGGGCCGAGCCAGGTATTCAGGCGCTTGTCCATGCGTTCGGCACGCAGCCTGATCTGTTGCTCCAGTGGTGGCTTGAGGTTTTTGCTGCGACGTTGGCGCATGTCTTTGGCGAAGGCCGCCTTCATTTCCGCGACCTGTCGGTCGTCCAGGCCCCGCAGCAACTCGATGGCCGAAGGCGCGATCGCGCGGGCGGTCTGGGCAATGGCCTGCTTGGCTCCGCGGGTGAACTCTTGCAGCTCGGCATCGTTGACCTGATTGCGTTCGACCATCTGCTGCAGACGGTCCAGGTAGTCCAGGTAGCCGGGCAACTGCGTGCTGCAGTGCCAGCTCAGGTGTTCCTTGAGGCGCTGGTTGAACCAGATTTTCTGCTCGCGATTCATTTCCAGGTAGTCATTGAGCGTCCAGGGAATGATCACATCGAGGTTGCGGTAAGCCAGGCCGACACGATTGCAGGAGGTCAGCACCAGGCTCAACAGCAGTAGCAGGGTGAGGTGTTGCAGCCGGCGCGACATGGCAAGTCCTTGCGAAGGCCTGGGTTTGTAAGCATGGGTTTCTTATCTGAACCGGGAAAGCTTCCGGCAGTTCAGCCGCTCAATAGAACGAATGCTCGGCCTTGAAGGTGAGCAGACCGTCGCATTGTGCGTTATGTCCAGAATAGGCCGAACAATCGCTGCCGTTGAGGTTGGAGTCGCTGTAGATCAGTTTCAGGTCGATGCCCATCCAGGGGCGGGAGAACTTGATCGACCAGTCGTTGAAGCTGCTGACGTAGCCGCTGCTCACCGAAACCGGGTTGCCCAGCTGATGAGTGGTGTACTTGATGCTGACGCCAATGCCGAAGGGCTGGTTGCCGCCCAGGTCGGCGAACAGGGTGCTGTTGCGCTTGTCCGGTTCCTGGCTGAACGCGGCGCCGAAGCGGCTGCCCAGCAGCGTCAGGCCGCCATAGAACTCCTGGCTGTCCTGCGGGGCCAGTTGCGGGTAGTTGTACTGGATCATCCCCACCTCATAACCCAGGGTCTGATCGAAGGGGCGCTTGAATCCCAGGTAGGAGTCCACTTCCAGGTCGCTCTCGCCCAGGCCCATGCTCGGCGACCACTGGCCGATGTACCAGCCGCTGTCATGGGTCAGGTCCAGGCCGCCATGGAACGAGCCGGTGGCCGAGGGTTTGACCAGGCCCTGGGCCATGCTGCGGCTCGGGGTGCTGCTGAGCTTGAGGTCGAAGTCCCCCAGTTCGCGCTGGAAGATCTGCCCGTGGGCCAAGGGGCTGGCGAGAAGGCTGGCAAGCAGCACATGGGAGGGTTTGAGCATGCTTCACTCCATGAAACGCGAGGAGCAGGAACCGCGGAGCCTACTGGAATGCCCGATCTAGACGTGTGCAAGGATACCGGCGAAACCTCGGGGATGAGGGCCGTTCGTCGATTTTTATGGGAGGGGAGGAGTCAGAACTCTAGTCCTAGCGCTTTGAGGTTCAAAGCGCATAGGGACCAGGAGGTGTGGCGGGGGGATTACTTCTTGCCCAGGCTGATCTGCTTGGACGGGCCGAAAGTCTGGCCGCTGACGCCTTTGGCAATTTGCTGGATCTCGCCGCCGGACTTCAGGAAAGCAGCAATCTGATCGTTGATCGATTCGCTGGTTTCAACGGCTGGAGCTGGCTTTGCTTTGCTGTTGGATGCTTTTACACGCATGGCGGCCATTAACCTTCAGAAAATTAATTTGGCCAGCCATCATACATGAAATGCTTGACAATTGCTTGGTAAATATCCTCCTGGAATAACGGTGGAAAACTCCCGAATAATCCTAAGTTGATCTCGGGAATATCCCCATAAGCTGCTGTTTTAAATAAAGACAATGGCACAAAGAGCGGCTTGTTCGGCGGCGCTGAGGCAAAAGTCGCTGCCGGCTGGCCTGACGGGCGGAACCGGTTGCTGGCGCAAAGCCATAAAAATCAAGGCATTCAGGAAAATCTCCGCTGCTATCCGGCGACGCGGGCCAACCAGGAGCGGAAAACCGGGTAGAATGCCGCCCACGCAATGAGGGTATTGGAAATGGCTTTAGTCGGGCGCTACAACAGTTTGCAAGTGGTTAAACACACTAACTTCGGTTTATATCTGGACGGCGGGGCGGATGGCGAAATACTGCTGCCCAATCGTTATATTCCCAAGGATATTCCCAGTGAAGATGAAGACTGGTTGAATGTTTTCGTTTATCTGGATAGCGCCGACAAGTTAATTGCAACTACCGAAAAACCAAAAGTTCAAGTCGGTGAGTTCGCCAGTCTTAAAGTCGTGGAAGTTAACAGTATCGGTGTGTTCCTCGACTGGGGCCTGCCCAAGGACCTGCTGCTGCCGTACTCCGAGGAAAAGCGCCAGCTGACCGCCGGTGAGTATTGCGTGGTGCACGTCTACCTCGACAAGCACACTCGTCGCATCACTGCCACAGCCCGTCTGGACCGCTACCTGGACAAGGCTCCGGTGACCTACAAGGTCGGCCAGGAAGTCGATCTGCTGGTGGCCGAGAGCACCGACATGGGCTTCAAGGCGATCATCAACAACAAGCACTGGGGCCTGATCCACAAGAACGAAGTGTTCAAGTTCCTGCGTCCGGGCAAACAGGAAAAGGGTTTCATCAAAGAGATCCGCGCCGACGGCAAGATCAGCCTCAGCCTGCAACCGGTGGGCGAAGAACTGGCCAGCAGCCTGAACGCGAAGATCCTCGCCAAGTTGCGGGAAAACAATGGCACCCTGCCGGTCAGCGACAAGAGCGATCCGACGGTGATCAGTGGTCTGTTCGGCGTCAGCAAGGGCAACTTCAAGAAGGCCATCGGTGCCTTGTACAAGAATGGCCAGATCATTATTCATGCCGACCGCATTGAACTGACCTGATTCGTTCCTCCCTGGCGTAGTTGCGGTCGAAGAACCTTCGGCGGCGCTAACGACCCACGGGGCTGTCCGAAAAACCGCTGCCGGAACCGGCAGCGGTTTTTTATTGCCTTTTTTCCTGGCTGCGTTGAAGGACGTCAGAGTCGGCGTCTTCGATCGTTGTCATGGCCGATGTATACAGTTTCAAGCCATTCCTGATGCACTGATATCAGGCAGTCGTGCACAGCCAGTGGGCATGTCTGCCGCTGATCCCGGCTGCTGATCATCGTTATGTAGTCAAGGCCCAGCCCTTGATGGACAAGCGATCCACGCCGTTCGCCTACAGGTTTTTCCGGTATGGCACGCATTCTGCGTAGCGCTTCGTATACAACTCATGCCGGCTCCCGTACGCAGTGTGGTCGCAAGGTCAATCGCGGGGGCAGGGCCTGTCCAATAAGGAGCCTTGCAATGACCGAGCAACTACCCAAGGGCTACAGCCCGCGCTTGTACAACCAGGACCTGGGGCCGCTGCCGCAGAAGTGGAACTGGTACAACATCTTCGCCTTCTGGATGAGCGACGTGCACAGCGTCGGCGGTTATGTGTTCGCCGCCAGCCTGTTCGCCCTCGGGCTGGCCAGCTGGCAAGTGCTGGTGGCCCTGCTGGCGGGGATCTGCATCGTGCAACTGATCGCCAACCTGGTGGCCAGGCCCAGCCAGCAGGCGGCGGTGCCATACCCGGTGATCTGCCGGCTGGCGTTCGGTGTATTCGGGGCGAATATCCCGGCGGTGATTCGCGGCCTGATCGCGGTGGCCTGGTATGGGATCCAGACCTACCTGGCGTCCAGCGCCCTGATCATTGTGGTGCTGCGCTTTTTCCCGGCCATGGCGGCCTATGCCGAGCCGCATTTTGCCGGGCTGTCCTACCTGGGCTGGTTCGGTTTCCTGGCGCTGTGGCTGGTCCAGGCCCTGGTGTTCTGGGCCGGCATGGAGTCGATCCGGCGCTTTATCGACTGGGCGGGGCCGGTGGTCTACGCGGTGATGTTCCTCCTCGCCGGCTGGATCGTCTGGAAGGCCGGCTGGAGCAACATCAGCTTCACCCTGGGGGAGAAGTCGCTGTCGGGCTGGCAGGCATTCGGCCAGGTGATCGTCGCCACGGCGCTGGTGGTGTCCTACTTCTCCGGGCCGACCCTGAACTTCGGTGACTTCAGCCGCTACTGCCGCAGCATGCAGGATGTACGACGCGGCAACTTCTGGGGGCTGCCGGTGAACTTCCTGGCGTTCTCCCTGGTGACCGTGGTCATTGTCTCCGGCACTCTGCCGGTGTTCGGTGAAATGCTCCATGACCCGATCGCCACGGTGGCGCGGATCGACAACGACGTTGCGGTGCTGCTCGGCGCCTTCGCTTTTGTCACCGCTACCGTCGGCATCAACATCGTCGCCAACTTCGTCTCGCCGGCCTTCGACTTCGCCAACGTCGCTCCGAGCCGGATCAGCTGGCGCACGGGCGGCATGATCGCGGCCCTGGCCTCGATCTTCATCACCCCCTGGAACCTGTTCAACAACCCCCAGGTAATCCACTACACCCTCGACGTGCTGGCCGCCTTTATCGGCCCGCTGTTCGGCATTCTGCTGGTGGACTACTACCTGATCAAAAAGCAGCAGATCGATATCGACGCGCTGTTCAACGACGGCCCGGACGGGCGTTATTACTACAGCGGCGGAGTCAACTGGACCGCGGTCAAGGCGCTGGTGCCGGCGACCCTGATGGGCGTGGCGATCACCTTCACGCCGGCGCTGCAGCCGATGGCCAACTTCGCCTGGTTCACCGGGTGTTTCCTCGGTGGCGCGCTGTTTTTTCTCCTCGCGCGCCGTGAGGCCCTGCCATCCCTGAGGCTGAGCCCGACGGCGTCGAGCTGACGGTACGGCCAGGAAAAGGTCTTTTCCAGGCGTCTTTTTCTGTCCGTTTGGTTGATAATCGACAACACATCCATTCTTCGCCCCGGACCGGTTCCGGGGCTTTGTCGTTTCTGTCGAGTAACTGCCATGTCTATGAATCTGCCCGAGGGGCTGCGGTGAGTATCGAGCGGCGCAGCGCCGACGGTTTTGCACTGCAAGTGATGTTGGGGCTGTGCCTGATCTGGGGCGTGCAGCAGGTGATGATCAAGTGGGCCGCGGCGGATATCGCGCCGGTGATGCAGGCGGCTGCGCGTTCGGGCATTTCGGCGCTGCTGGTGGCCTTGCTGATGTGCTGGAAGGGCGGCTGGTCGCAGATCGGCAGTACCTGGCGCGGCGGCTTGCTGGCCGGCAGCCTGTTTGGCCTGGAGTTCCTGTTTATCGCCGAAGGGCTCAAGCTCACCAGCGCGGCGCACATGTCGGTGTTTCTCTATACCGCGCCGATCTTCACCGCGCTGGGGGTGAACTGGCTGCTGCCCAGCGAGCGCCTCAGACCCTTGCAGTGGCTGGGGATTCTACTGGCGTTCATCGGCATTGGCGTGGCCTTCGCCGGTGGCATTTCGCTGGATAACCTGGACACGCGCATGCTGCTTGGCGACGCCCTGGGTGTGCTGGCCGGCCTGGCCTGGGGCGCGACCACGGTGGTGGTGCGCGCGTCGCGCTTGTCCGAGGCGCCAGCGACCCTGACCCTGTTCTATCAGCTGATCGTCGGTTTTGTCGGCCTGCTGCTGATCGCCGTGCTGAGCGGCCAGGTCACCCATGTCAGCCTGACCCCGGTGGCGGTGGCCAGCGTGCTGTTCCAGGGGCTGGTGGTGTCCTTTTTCAGCTACCTGACCTGGTTCTGGCTGCTGCGCCGTTACCTGGCCGCCAACCTGGCGGTGTTTTCCTTCATGACGCCGCTGTTCGGTGTCACCTTCGGGGTCCTGTTGCTGGGCGAACCCCTGAGCCTCAATTTCGTCATTGGCGCGGTGCTGGTGTTGCTGGGCATCACCTTCGTCAGCGCCGAACAGTGGCTGCGCCGGCGGATCCGCAGCCTGCTGTAATCCCAGGCTCAGGCTGTGGCGTGGCATTCCCGGGCAAGCGGTTGTTGCCTCAACAGCAAGCCCCCCGCCAGCAGCAGGCTGCTGCCGGCGACGATCAGCGCCGGTTGCAGGCTACCGCTGAAATGGCTGCTCAGGGCCGCCAGCAGTGGCCCGCTCAACTGGCCCATGGCGAAGCAGGCCGTGAGCAAACCGGCGTTGCGCTGGGCCGCATGGGGCGCCAACTCCCGCGAGCGCTGCATCACCAACTGCATGCAGGCCAGGAACGGCGCGCCGCAAAGAATCACCCCCAGCGCCAGGCCGGCGCCACTGCCCAGCAGACAGGCGAAGACCCCGGCGGCTTGCAGCCACAAGGTCGCCATCAGCCAGTGACGGGTGGCGTTCGGGCTGTATCGGCGCAGGCTGACCAGCCCCACGCCGATGGCCGCCGCCAGACCGAAGCACGGCCAGAACAGGTCGGCCTGCCATTGCCCTTGAAAGCGTGCGCTGGCCATCTGTGACAGGAAGGTTGCCGGGATGATGTAACCCAGGCCGTACAGCGCATAAATCAGCCCGAGGCGGGGGATGCCGCTGTGGTTCGAGGCGTGTGGCATCTGGGAGGTCAGTGCAGGCATGGCGGGTTGCGGCAGGATCGGCAGGATCACCAGCAGCATCAGCAGGCCGGCCGCGGCGTACACCAGCCACAGGGTCGCGGAGCTTTGCCCCAGCAGGTTTGAGCCCAGGGCCAGCAGGCCGGTGAGGAAAATCCCCAGCCCGGGCCCGGCAAACACCAGGGCGCCCAGGCGTGGCCGGCCGGCGGCCAGGGCCAGCGACTGGCTCAGGGCGGCGATCATCACCATCACCCAGGCACTGGCCACGCCGGTGCCGAAGCGCAATACCGAATGCGCCCAGAAGCCGCCGGCCCAGAACGAGGCCAGGGTCAGCAGCACGCACAGCCACAGCCCACCCAACAGACGCCGGCGAACCTGGGCCGGGCGGCGGGCGAACATGGCATCCAGCGCGCCGATGAAATACCCCAGATAGTTGGCGGCGGCGATCAGGCCAGTGTCGGTCAGGTCGACCTGGCCTTCGCTCAGCAAGTGCGGCAGTTGCGGGGTGAGGGCGAAGCGACCGATGCCCATGGCCATCATCAGGGCAATGAAACTGGCGAGTAAGCGAATCAGCGGTGACATGGTCCGGGCTCCGTCGAAGAGGCGATGAACGTCAGGCTAGGACTGATTGACTTTCTATAAAAATGAATAATATTAAGCAACTTGTTCGCTTTTGGAGAATGGTCGTGGAGTTCAGCCAGTTGCGCATCTTCCAGGCGGTCGCCGAGGAAGGTTCCATCACTCGGGCGGCCGAGCGCTTGCATCGGGTGCCGTCCAACCTGTCGACGCGGCTCAAGCAACTGGAAGAGCAACTGGGGGTCGAGCTGTTCCTGCGGGAACGGCAGCGGCTGCAACTGTCGCCGGCGGGCAAGGTGCTGCTCGATTACGCCGCGCGCCTGTTTGCCCTGCGCGATGAGGCCCATGGGGCGGTGCAGGGCGGTCAGCCGGCCGGGGATTTCGTACTGGGCACCATGTACAGCACGGCAGCGATTCAATTACCGGCGCTGCTGGCGCGTTACCACCGCGCCTACCCGGCGGTGAACCTGCAGGTGCAATCGGCGCCCAGCAGCGAGTTGCTCGAAGGCTTGCTGGCCGGGCGCCTGGATGCAGTGCTGGTGGACGGCCCGCTGGAGCTGGCCAGCCTGGATGGGGTGCCGCTGTGCAATGAAAAGCTGGTGTTGATCAGCGAAGCGGACCACCCGCCGATCCGCAGTGCCCGGGATGTCGAAGGGCGCGCGGTATTTACCTTTCGCCGTGGCTGCTCGTACCGCCTGCGCCTGGAGTCCTGGTTCGCCCACTACCAAGCGGCCATGGGACGGGCGATAGAAATCGAGTCCTATCAGGGGATGCTGGCTTGCGTGATTGCCGGGTCCGGAGTGGCGCTGATGTCGGCGTCGATGCTCGCCAGCCTGCCCGGTCGCGAGAGCGTGGCGGTTCACCCGCTGGCCGAGCCATTCGCCAGTGCCACCACCTGGCTGATGTGGCGCAAGGGCATGCTCGGCGCCAACCTCAATGCCTGGATCGAGCTGCAACAGGCGAGTCAGACGGATCAGCGGGCGACGGCCTGAAATGGGCTGGCTGATTCGGATTAATCCGGTAACAGATCATTGCTATCCGGGGGGAGCACTGGGCGAAAGTTAGCGCTATTATCAGAGCGAAGCGGCTTTAGAACCCAGCCGCCAGGCACGACCCTTAAGGGGGGCACTATGAAAGAGAAACTGCAAAACTGGCTTCACGACCTCGGGGTCGCACTGGGGCTGATCGAGCCGCCATTGCAGCCGGTGCCAATCCGCACAGACGACGAACAACGGCGTCGGCAACAGCGTCGCCGCTAACCATCGGCTCGGGAATGGGGCAGGCATCCAGCCTGCTCCCGTCACTTTTCAGCCGCGCGAGGGCAGGTTCACTCGCGAACGGTTGCCGCCTTCTGATCCAAACCAGTCACCCCGCACGCAACCCGCCCATGGTGCTTGGCGCCGTGGAGTTTTCAGTGCCGTGAAATCTTCAGCAGAAACCGGCTCAAGTCATTGGCGCTGTTCGCTGCCTTGAGCATCTGGTCTTCTTCGTGGGTGAAGGCGGTCAGTCCAAACTGATCTTCCAGGTGGAAGATCAGGTCCTCGATATCCTGCTTGTCCAACCCCAGCTCCTGCAGGCTCACATTGTCGGCAAATCCGTCGTTGCCATCCAGCAGGCGGCTGATGAAGTCATGCACGGCTTGTCGGACTTCAGCTCTTTTCATCTTGGCTCTTTTCGCCAGGGGCCTGCGCATGGTCTTTGAAGCGGGCGCGATTGTGTGCAGTACAGCACAGCTTCATGGGTGCCGGCGGATCCAATCCTCGATCATCCTGCGCAGCTGCGTTCCCGAAAAACTGCCGAAATGGCCGCCATGCACAGTCTGCACCGGCAGCTGGTACAGGCGTCTCAGGCTGGCAGCGTAGTCCTCCAGGTTGGAGTGATAGGCGTCTTCGACCAACGGGCCGTCGTAGATGATGTCGCCGCTGAACAGGGTGCCGCTGGCGGCTTCCCAGAGGCTGATCCCCCCGGGGGAATGGCCGGGCGTATGCAGCACCTGGAGGCTACGGTTGCCCAGGTCGAGCACGTCGCCTTCCTCGATCAGGCGCGTCGCCGGGGCGGCCTTGACCCGATATTCGGCGTAGCACAGCGGGCAATCCGGCTGGGCCTCGAACATCGCGTCGCCAACGTAGGCGGCCGACAAGGTATTGGCCCCGTCAGGCGCGGCGAGGATCTGCGCCTCGGCCGGGTGCACCAGGCGTTCGGGGAATTCGTGATGCCCGGCGATATGGTCGAAATGGCAATGGCTGGCCACCGCCAGCAACGGCCGTTCGGTGAGCCAGGGCAACTGTTCGCGCAAGCTGACCAGGCCGGAGCCGCTGTCCAGCAGCAGGTCCCTGTCGCGACCCTGGATATGCCACAGGTTGCAGCGATAGAACGGCCGGATATAGGGCTCGTGGATCAGCCGAATCCCGTCTCTCAGGCTTCTGACTTCGAACCAGCGGTCGCGGCTGACAATCTTCATCGGCTTTCCTCCAGGCGAAAAAAAACGGGTGCAGCCACCGACGCTGCACCCGCCGAAGAAAAATGTACGGCGTCTGACCTGAGGTTAGATCGCGTTGGCCAGGGTTGCCGGGCGACGAGACAACAGGCTCACCACCACGAAGCTGATCAGGCCGACAGCCAGGCTGTAGTAGATCGGGGTGTTGGCGTCCAGGCCGTCCTTGAACATGAACGCCAGCGCGGTGAGGAAACCCAGGCCCATGCTGGCGATGGCGCCGGCGGTGGTCGCGCGTTTCCAGAAGATCGCCCCGATCAGCGGGATCAGCATGCCGCCCACCAGCAGGTTATAGGCCAGGGTCAGGGCGCTGATCACGTCGTTGACCACCAGGGCGATGCCCAGGACCACGATGCCGGTCAGCAGGGTGAACAGGCGGTTGATCCCCAGGCTCGACTGCTTGCCGCCACGCAGCTTGGGCAACAGGTCTTCGGTCAGGGTGGTGGAGGCGGCCAGCAGGCCGGCGCTGGCGGTGGACATCATGGCGGCCAGGGCCGCGGCGATCACCAGGCCACGGATGCCGTCCGGCAGCGAAGCTTTGACGATGGCGGCGAAGGCGTTGTTGACGTTGTCCAGGTCCGGCAGCAAGACATGCGCGGCCATGCCGATCAGGGCACAGGCCAGACCGTAGAGGATGCAGTAGAGGCCGGCGACGGTGCCTGCGTATTGCGCGACTTTTTCGGTCTTGGCGGTGAACACCCGTTGCCAGATGTCCTGGCCGATCAGGATGCCGAAGAAGTAGATCATGAAGTAGGTGACGATGGTGTCCCAGCCGATGGTGGTGAAGCTGAAGCTGGACGCCGGCAGCTTGGCCACCAGCTCATCCCAGCCGCCGACGCGGTACAGGCAGATCGGCAGCAGGATGAACATCAGGCCGACGGTCTTGATCACGAACTGGACGATGTCGGTCAGGGTCAGCGACCACATGCCGCCGATCGCCGAATAAATCACCACCACGCCGCCGCCCAGCAGCACCGAAATCCAGAACGGCAGGCCGAATAGCACTTGCAGCACGGTGCCGATGGCGAGGATCGAGGTCACGCCGATCATCAGCGCGTAGGCCAGCATGATCACCGCGCTGGCCTGGCGGGCCATCGGGTTGTAGCGTTTTTCCAGGACCTGGGTAACGGTGAAGATCCGCAGCTTGAGCAGCGGTTTGGCCAGCAGCAGGTTGAGGGCGATGATGCCCAGGCCCAGCGCCGCGCACAGCCAGAAGCCGGAGATGCCGTGGACATAGCCCAGGCGCACGGTGCCGACGGTGGAGGCACCGCCCAGCACGGTGGCGGCCATGGTGCCCATGTACAGGGTCGGGCCCAGGTTGCGGCCGGCTACCAGGTAGTCCTCGTGGGTCTTGGCCTTGCGCATGCCGTAATAGCCGAGCACCAGCATGCCGGCGGCGTAGATGAGTACGACGAATAGATCTAAAGCCATGATGGCGTGTCTCCGATTGTCTTTCTTATAGTGGCTTGCTGTAGAAGCGAGGCTTGCCGCAATCAAGGCGACGCGGTCTGGCGGACCCGTCGTGTGAGGCGTGATTGCCGGCGAGCCTGCCGCTACAGGTCATGCTTGAGTCAGGCGGCTTGGCGCATGACCGGTTTACCGAGCGAATCCGTGCTCTTGCTGCGTGGATCGTTGGGGCCGTAGACCGCGGCCGGCTCCGGGAACAGGTTGAGCAGGGCCAGGTACACCAGCGAGGCCAGGCCCAGGGTCACCGGCAGGCTGATATCGATGCCGTCGGCCAGGTTGCCCAGCGGACCGACGAACTGCCCGGGCAGGTTGACGAAGCACAGGCCGACCAGCGCGCTGGGGATCCAGGCCCCCAGGCCACGCCAGTTCCAGCCGTGCTGGAACCAGTAGCGGCCACCTTGCTCGCCACGGGTGAAGACTTGCAGGTCGTCCGGGCAGTAGAAGCCGCGACGCACCAGCAGGCCGATCAGCATGATCACCATCCACGGGGTGGTGCAGGTGATGATCAGCACGGCGAAGGTCGACGCGCTCTGCACCAGGTTGGCGGCGAAGCGCCCGATGAAGATGAAGGCGATCGACAGCACGCCGATCAGCAAGGTCGCCTTGACCCGCGACAGCACCCGCGGGAACACGCTGGACATGTCCAGGCCGGTGCCATACAGCGAGGTGGTGCCGGTGGACATGCCGCCGATCACCGCGATCAGGCACACCGGCAGGAAGAACCAGCTCGGCGAGACTGCCAGCAGGCCGCCGACGTAGTTGTTGGCGGCGATGTAGTCGGGCGCCTTGATCGCCACGATGGTGGCGGTGGCCAGGCCGAACAGGAAGGGAATCAGGGTGGCGATCTGGGCGGCGATCACTGCCAGCATGATCCGGCCTTTCGGCGTTTCGCGGGGGATGTAGCGCGACCAGTCGCCGAGGAACGCGCCGAAGGAAATCGGGTTGCTCATGGCCACCAGCGCGGCACCGATGAAGGCCGCCCAGAAACCCGCCTGGCCGAGGGCCAGGGTACCGGCGAACTGGCTGTCGAAGGCCGGCGCGAAGGCGAAGATCCCCAGCAGGAACAGCAGGCTCGCCGCCCAGACGGCAATGCGGTTGACCCACAGCATGAAGCGGAAGCCGTAGATGCACACCGTCAGTACCAGGATCGCGAACAGGCCGTAGGCCAGGCCCAGGGTCAGGTCGGTTTCCGGCAGGTCGACCAGGCGCTTGGCGCCGCCCACCAGGGCGTCCCCCGAACTCCATACGGAGAGGGAGAAGAAGGCGATGGCGGTCAGCAACGACAGGAACGAGCCGACGATCCGCCCGTGCACGCCGAAGTGCGCACCGGAAGAGACGGCGTTGTTGGTGCCGTTGATCGGCCCGAACAGGCCCATCGGCGCGAGGATCAATGCCCCCAGGATCACGCCCAGCACGATCGCCCAGACACCCGCCTGGAAGGACAGGCCGAACAGCACCGGGAAACTGCCGAGCACGGCGGTGGCGAAGGTATTGGCGCCGCCGAAGATCAGGCGAAACAGGTCGCTGGGCCGGGCGTCGCGTTCATGGTCGGGGATCTGTTCGACCCCATTCGTTTCGATGCTGCTAAGGCTTTTTTCTTTGTTGTTGTTATTCATGATCTGCTCCGATCACTAGGGCGCGCTCATCGTGCGTGAGCGTCACCTTTCTGGCTAAGGGGGTGGCAGCCCTTCCGGCATTGCGGACAAATGTTCGTGGCAGGCCAGCCATAGGCCTTGTTGTTGTGTGCCGGACCCTTGTTTACAAAAAACAATGGTCTCGCGCTCCTGGCTGAAGTGTTGCTCCCCTTGCATGCGCAGCTCGGTGGCGACGTCATGAATGAATACCGCGGTGTCCCCCTGCAGGCTGACAAACGCGTTGCTCGAGGTGCAGGACAGCACCTCGAAGCCGTCCTCGCGACGCCAGCTGTCCCACAGCACCTGGTAGGCGTCGCGGGACAGCAGGGGTTGGGCGAGGGTGTGGAAGACGAAGCTGGCGTCGGTGCTGAATGCACCGAAGTAGGCTTCGCGATCGTTACGGGCGAAGGCCTCCACCAGCTCGGCGGCGGCTTTGAGGACCTGCTCGCGCTCGCTCATGGCCGGGCCTCAGCGACGCGCCACGCCCGGCAGCACGCAGAGCATTTCGTACAGCAGGTTGGCGCCCAGCAGCGAGGTGTTGCCGGTGGTGTCGTACGGCGGCGAGACTTCTACCAGATCGCAGCCGACCAGGTCGAGGCCCTGGCAGCCACGGACGATCTCGATCGCCTGGATGGTGGTCAGGCCGCCGATTTCCGGGGTGCCGGTGCCTGGTGCCCAGGCCGGGTCGATGCCGTCGATGTCGAAGCTCAGGTACACCGGGCCGTCGCCGACTTTCGCCCGTACTTCGGCCATCAGCGGGTCCAGCGACTTGTGCCAGCACTCTTCGGCCTGCACCACGCGAAAGCCCTGCTTGCGGCTCCAGTTGAAGTCTTCGGCGGTGTAGCCCTGGGCGCGCAGGCCGATCTGCACCACGCGGTCGCAGTCCAGCAGGCCTTCTTCGACGGCGCGGCGGAAGGTGGTGCCGTGGGCGATCTTCTCGCCGAACATATGATCGTTGACATCGGCGTGGGCGTCGATGTGCACCAGGCCGACCTTGCCGTGTTTCCTGTGGATGGCGCGCAGGATCGGCAGGGTAATGGTGTGGTCGCCGCCCAGGGTCAGCGGGATCACGTTGTGCTCGAGGATGCCGTCATAGGCTTCTTCGATGATGCGCACGGCGTCCAGCAGGTTGAAGGTGTTGATCGCCACGTCGCCGATGTCGGCCACGTTCAGCGAGTCGAAGGGCGCGGCGCCGGTGGCCATGTTGTATGGACGGATCATCACCGATTCGGCGCGGATTTCACGGGGCCCGAAGCGGGTGCCGGCGCGCAGCGAGGTGCCGATGTCCAGCGGTACGCCGACGAAGGCGGCATCCAGGCCGGCCGGGGTAGGTACATGGGGAAGACGCATCATGGTGGCGATGCCGCCGAAGCGCGGCATTTCGTTGCCGCCCAGTGGTTGGTGGAGAATCTTGTCCACGGGATTGGCCTCATCGTTGTTTTATTTATGGGGTTTGTGGCGCGGCAATGACTGCCGGCGAAACCGAGTGGGGCCGATTCTGCGAAATGTAGTGGGCAGGAAGAATCGCTACGGGCAAATACTTAGTTCAGATTTTTCTAAACTAAGGGCGGGTGTAAAGGATAGACTCTGGCCCAGTGAGAGCGGCACTGCCCGGACCAGAGATCATTCGCGGGCAAGCCTCGCTCCTACAGAAGCAGGAGCGAGGCTTGCCCGCGATTGGCCGCACAGCGGTCATAATCGGCGCCGCGACGCTGTTCATGAAGGAACGCCAATGAGGTCTGGATGACCCTGACACCCGATCCCCGTTGTCGATTTTCCTTGTGGAGCTCCCATGGCCAACGCTTTACCTGATCTGAAACTATTGCGCATCTTCGTCAGCGTGGTGCGGCATCAGGGGTTCGCCAATGCCCAGCACGAACTGAACCTCTCCACGTCGGCCATCAGCACCTATATGAGCCAGCTCGAGTCGGCCCTGGGGCTGGTCCTGTGCCACCGTGGCCGCGGCGGTTTCAGCCTGACCAGCAAGGGCGAGTTGTTCCACCAGGAAACCCTGCGCCTGCTGGGCGAGCTGGAGGGTTTCGAGCAGTACGCCGCGGCGCTCAAGGGCGAACTGCGTGGCACTCTCAACCTGGGAGTGATCGACTCGACGGTGAGCGACAAGGCCCTGCCGTTCGCCGAAGCCATCGGCGCCTACAGCCAGGAACACCCGGCGGTGCATTTGCACCTGTCGGTACTCAGCCCCTACGAATTGCAGCTCGGCGTGCAGGACAACCGCCTGGACCTGGCCATCGGTGCGTTCTCCACGCGCATGAGCGGGCTGGTGTACATGCCGCTGTACCGCGAGCAGCACTGGCTGTATTGCAGCAGCCGGCACCCGCTGTTCAACGAGCGGCGCATCCCCGAGCAAGTGATCACCCAGCAGCGCATGGTCGGCCGTGGCTACTGGAGCCAGGCCGAACTGGCGCGCCACGGCTTCAAGCACAGCGCGGCGACAGTGGAGAGCATGGAGGCGCAGTTGATCCTGGTGCTGTCCGGCGCCTATATCGGCTACCTGCCGGAGCATTACGCCCAGGCCTGGGCCGACAAGGGCGACTTGCGCGTGCTGCTGCCGGCGACCTTCGGCTATCAGGCACCGTTTTCGATGATCGTGCGTCGCGGCCGTAGCCGTGAGCCGCTGATCCAGACGTTCCGCGACCTGCTCAAGGCGCAGCTCAACCAGGCCTGAGGAGGCGCCCATGTCGAGAATTCAATGCCCGCGTTGCCTGCGCCCGAAAACCCATTGCCTGTGCCCGCTGATTCCACGGCTGGACAGCCGCACCCGGATCCTGCTGTTGCAGCATCCCAGTGAAGTGAACCACGCGCTGAACACCGCGCGGCTGGCGGCGTTGGGGTTGAACAATGCCGAGTTGATCGTTGGCGAGGTGTTTGCCGATCTGCCGAAGCTGTTGAACTGTCCCGGGTATCAGGCGCGCCTGCTGTTCCCGGCGGAGGACGCGCAGCCGTTGCAGGCCTATTCCAGCGTGCCGGACGAGCAGCCCTTGCTGCTGGTGGTGCCCGACGGTACCTGGCGCAAGGCGCGCAAGTTGCTGCACCTCAATCCGCTGCTGGCCGCGTTGCCCCGGGTGACCCTGGCCGAAGGCACGGTGTCCCGTTACCGGCTGCGCAAGGCGCCCGGGCCGGGGGCCTTGTCGACCATCGAGGCCATCGTCCAGGCCCTGCAAGTCCTGGAGGCTCCGGCCACGTTCGCGCCCTTGCTGAAGCCCTTCGAGGCCTTGATCGACGGACAGATCGCGGCAATGGGCGAAGACACCTACCAACGTAACCACCAACAGACAAAAGACCTGTAGCCGCTGCCGCAGGCTGCGATCGACCGCGAAGCGGGCGCCGATCCAGGCGGCGTGGTCTTTCAGAAGGTACGCGGTGTCAGGCCCAGGGGCCGCTGCGCGCCCCGGCGCAGCCTGCGGCAGCGGCTACAGGTCGGTGTATCAGCGCTCGCGCATCGCCTCGGTCCGCGCCTTGAGCACCGGCTTGAGCAGGTAGTCGAGCACGCTTTTCTCGCCGGTGATGATGTCTACCGTGGCGACCATGCCGGGGATGATCAGCAGCGGCTTGAGGTCGCCGCCCAGGTGGTTCTTGTCGGTGCGCACCTGGATCAGATAGAAACTGTTGCCCTTGTCGTCGGCGATGGTGTCGGCGCCGATCAGTTCCAGCTTGGCGCTCAGGCCACCGTAGATGGTGTAGTCGTAGGCGCTGAACTTGACCATGGCTTTCTGCCCGGGATGGAGGAAGGCCACGTCCTGTGGCCGCACCTTGGCCTCGATCAGCAGGTTGTCCTCCAGCGGCACGATTTCCAGCATGTCGCTGCCCGGCTGGACCACGCCGCCGATGGTGTTGACCTTGAGCTGCTTGATCACCCCGTGCACCGGCGAAGTCACGGTGGTGCGGGTCACTCGGTCGTCGATGGCGATGCTCGAGGCGGTGATTTTCGACAGGTCGGTGCGTTTCTCGTTGAGTTCCTTGGCGGCATCGGAACGGAAGCCCTGTTCGGACTCGTCGATCTTGCTCCTGATTTCGTTGATCGCCGATTCCGCCCGGGGAATGGCCAGGGTCGTGGCATTCAGCGAGCCGCGGATTTCCACCGCGCTGCGCTTGAGACGCAGGATCTCCACTGGTGACACCGCGCCGGTACTTACCAGCGGCGCCGACATGTTCATCTCCTGGTTGAGCAGGGCCAGGCTGGAGCTGAATTGCCCCTGTTTCGAACGGAATTCCGCCAGTTCCTGGGTCTTTTGCCGCAGCTGTTCGCTCAGGGTCCGCTGTTCGCTGGCCAGGCGGCGCTGGCGCTGCTCATACAGCGAGCGTTCGTCCTCCGCCACCTGGGGCGCCTTGGCCACCACTTCGTCAGACGGCTTGAACGGCCGGCCTTCGGCTTCGGCGGACAGGCGTTCGACCTGGGCCATCAAGGCATAGCGGTCGGCCTCGCTTTCGCCCTTGTTCGACAGGAAGCGCGTGTCGTCCAGGCGCAGCAGGGTGTCGCCCTTGTTCACCATCTGCCCTTCGCGCACGAAGATCTCGGTGACGATGCCGCCTTCCAGGTTCTGCACCACCTGCACCTTGCTCGACGGGATGGCCTTGCCTTCGCCGGTGGTGACTTCCTGAAGCACCGCGAACTTGGCCCAGAGCAGGGCGCTGACGAGCAGTCCGGTGGTCAGCCAGACGACGATGCGCGAGCCGCGGGGCGAATCCTGCAGCGAGGCGCCGGCGGTTTCGGGCATGAACTCGCTTTCCGCGCTTTTGCGCAGGCTGGCGAAGTAGCCGCGTGATTGCGATGAGGCAGGCATGGGGCGACTCCTAGACCGCCGCAGAGCCGACACGGCCCTTGCGCAGTGCATCGATGACCGCTTCTTTCGGCCCGTCGGCGACGATCCGCCCGTTGTCCAGGACCACCAGCCGCTCCACCAGGCTGAGCATCGAGGTGCGGTGGGTCACCAGCAGCAGGGTCTTGCCTTGCACCCAGGCGTGCAGGCGCTGGCGCAGGGCGTCTTCGCTGCTGTTGTCCATGGCGCTGGTGGGTTCGTCCAGGAGCATGATCGGCGGGTCCAGCAGCAGCGCTCGGGCCAGCAGCACGGCCTGGCGCTGGCCGCCGGACAGCAGCTGGCCACGCTCGCCCACCGGCCGGTCGAAGCCTTGGGGATGCTGGCGGGCCAGCTCGGTGACTCCGGTCAGCTCGGCGACCTCGAGCATGCGCGCATCGCTGATGTAGCGGGCGCCGAGGGTCAGGTTGTCGCGCAGGCTGCCGGCCAGCAGCGGCAGGTCGTGGGCGACATAGCCGATCTGCTGGCGCAGGTCGGCCACGTCCAGTTGGCGCAGGTCCAGGCCGTCCAGCAGCAACTGGCCTTCCTCGGGGGCATAGAAACCCATGACCAGGCGTCCCAGGGTGCTCTTGCCGGAGCCGCTGCGGCCGATGATGCCGATGCGTTCGCCGGGCTGCATGCTGAAGCTGATATTGCTCAGGGCCGCGGCATTCTGCCCCTGATAACGGAAGGTCACCTGATTGAGCGCCAGCGCGCCTTGCAGTTGCGTGCGCTCCAGCGGGCGCTGGCGGGCATCGCGTTCCTGGGGCAAGGCCATCAGGGCGTCGGTGCTGCGCATGGTCAGTTGCGCCTGCTGGTAGCGGGTGATCAGCCCTGCGATCTGCCCCAGCGGCGCCAGGACCCGGCTGCCGAGCATGTAGGTGGCGACCAGCGCGCCGACGCTGAGGTTGCCGGCGATGATGCTGTAGACCCCGGCGACTATGGTCGCCATGCCGCAGAACTGCTGGATGAACAGGGTGCCGTTGGTGGCCAGGGCCGAGAGATTGCGCGCGTGGCTATCGAGGCGGGTGAGGGCGCCGTGGGTGCTTTCCCACCGGTGCTGGCGTTCGCTTTCGGCGCTGCAGGCCTTGAGGGTTTCCAGGCCGCCGAGGGTCTCGATCAGCAGCGCCTGGCGTTCGGCGCCCAGGCTCAGGCTCTTTTGCACGGTGTCGCGCAGGCGGGCCTGGATCAGCATGGCGAAGACGATGGTCAGGGGAAACGCCAGCAGCGGGATCACCACCAGCCAGCCGCCGAGCAGGCCGATCACCAGCAGCATCAGCACGGCGAAGGGCAGGTCGATCAGGCTGGTCAGGGTCACGGCGGTGAGAAACTCGCGCAGGCCCTGGAAGTCATGGATGCTCTGGGCGAAGCCGCCGATGGTCGCCGGCTTGGCTTTCATCGCCATGCCGGTGATGCGCTCGAACAGGGTGGCGGAGAGGATCACGTCGGTGCGCTTGCCGGCGCTGTCCAGCAGATGGGCGCGCACCACTCGCAGCACCAGCTCGAAGCCGGTGCCGATCAACAGGCCGATGGCCAGCACCCAGAGGGTCGAGGTGGCCTGGTTGGGCACCACGCGGTCGTAGGTCTGCATGACGAACAGCGGCACCATCAACCCCAGGAGATTGATCAGCAGGCTGGCGAGGATCGCGTCGCTGTACAGCCAGCGCGAGAGTTTCAGGGTGTCGCGAAACCAGGCTTCGACCCGCGGCACCAGGGAATTGCGCAGTTCTTCCAGTTCGTGGCGTGGCCGGGCGAACAGCGCCTGGCCACTGTAGTCATCGTTCAGCTCCGCCTGGCTGACCCACTGCTCGCCGCCTTCGGCTTCGCTGGGCAGGATCAGCGCCTGGCCGTCATCGCCCCAGCGGCGCAGGACCGCACAGCGGCCATGCTTGAGGATCAGCAGCACCGGCAGGTTGAGCCTGGAGATCGCCGACAGCTCACGCCGCAGCAGGCGGGCCTGCAGGCTGGCGCGGGCCGCGGCGCGGGGCAGCAGGTCCAGGCTCAGGCGTTGCTGGGCCAGAGGCAGCCCCGCGCTGAGGCTGGCCCGGCTGACGGTGCAGTCGTGCAGTTTGCAGAGGATCAACAATCCGTCCAACAACGGGTCATCAAAGCTCAGGCGCGGATCGACGCCTGAGCTCCCGGGTTCCATGCTGGTCACATTGAAGTCCTCCGAGGACTTAACGCATCTCAGGCAGACGGGCTTCGCTCTTCACTTCGGTCTGGGCGATCGCTTCGGCTGGTACCACGACTTTTTCCTTGTTCAACAACTCGCCCATGTTCGCCAGCACGCGATACATCGAAAACTCCTCGGTGTAACGCACCTCGGTGTAGCGTCGGTTGGCGTTGTACAGCTCGTTTTCGCTGTCCAGCAGGTCGAGCAGGGTGCGCTGGCCGAGACCGAACTGGTCCTGGTAAGCGGCCCGTACGCGGGTGGTGGTTTCAGCGTATTCGCGAGCGGTGGGGGTCTGCTTCTTGGCGTTGAGCATGGCGTTCCAGGCCAGGGTGATGTTCTCGTTGAGCATGCGCAGCGCGTTGTTGCGGATGTCCATGGCCTGGTTGATCTTGTGCGCGTCCGATTGCAGGCGGGCCTTGTCGCTGCCGCCGCGGAACAGGTTGTAGTTCATCACCACGCCCACTCGCCATTCATTGTCGTGGCCCTTGTCGCCCTGCACGTTGTCGTTGGCGCCCACCGCGGCCTCGGCATCGAAGCGTGGGTAGAACGGCGACTTGGCGACTTCGTACTGGCTCTCGGCCGCTTGCACGTCGGCCTGGGCCGATTTCAGGTAGGGGTTGTTCTCCAGCATGCTCTGCCGGGCATCCGGCAGGCTGGCGGGGATCTCGCCGCGCACCGAAGGCAGGCTTTCCAGTTCGTCGGGCATACGGCCCACGGCGCTGAAGAAGTTGGCCTCGGCGTCGGCCAGGTCGACCTGCGCCGTGTCGTAGTTGTTTTCCGCCAGGGCGCGACGGGCCTTGGACTGGTCGAGGTCGGCGGTGCTGCCGACGCCACGTTCGCTGCGCAGGCCGATCTGGTCGTTGACCCGCAGGTGCGCCTGCAGGTTGTTCTTGGCCAGGGTCACCAGTTCGCGGCGCTTGAGCACTTCCAGGTACACCTCGATGGTGCGCAGGGCTAGGCTCTCGGCGGTACCGCGGGTGTAGTAGGCCCGCGAGTTGGAGACCGACTGGGTCCGCCCGACTTCGTTGGCGGTATTGAAGCCGTCGAAGAGCATTTGCCGCAGGCGCAACTCCGACTGGGTATAGGTCAACGTCTCGGTGTGATGGTTGCCCAACGCGCGCGTGGTGGTGTTGTCGCTGTAGCCACGGCCATAGGCAGCATTCAGGTCCAGCGATGGATAGAAGCCCCCTTTGGCGACCTTGACGTCCTCATCAGCCGACAGACGGTTGTTCTGGCTCGCGCGCAGTTCCGGGTGGTTGTCCAGCGTGCTTTGAATCGCCTCCGTCAGAGACATGGCTTGGGCCTGATGAATGCAGGCCATGGCTAATAAAATCGCGCTACTGAGGGGGGTAAAAACGCGCATGAGGTACATCTCCCTGGTCCATGTATGGTGCTTTGCAGTCGCCAAAAAAATGACGAACTTTATAGGTCAAACCGTTTCAGGCTTGTAACAACAGAGCTAAGAACATCCTGAGCGCAAGCTAAGAAGAATTTCTCATAAGGCTTATGCTGAAAAAAACTTATGCACTCTGTGAAATCCAGCACATTGTTCAGTTCGTAAGCCCCGTATTTATAGGCTCTAGAGGGCTTTTCAGGGGTTTGAAAAGGTTCAACAAAATTTGCGACATAGGGCGGGAGAGGAGCGGTGGGGAGGGTGCGATACGGATTTTAAAGCGACATTTTTTTGTCACTTGCAGTGTTTGAATCCATGTCGCGACTTTCGCGGGAGGGCTGTCCGAAGCCTGAATGCGTTTGATTGCATTCGGTTTTGCCTTCGGCAGAAACAGCAGGCCAGCGAGGGACGAGCGAGAGGGAAGGCCGGTGCGCAGGTTCGACTGAGCAGCAATCAGCGAACCTTCAGGCTGGCGTTTCCCGTCGGTGACCCGATAACGCCATAGCACTTTTCCGTGCAACCAGATGCCGATAGCGGTCGGCAGCGGAGGAAGTGCTCATGGCTAGGTTAATCGGTGTCGTCAGTAAGGTAATCGGGCAGGTGGTAGCGGTAGCGGCGGATGGCAGCCGGCGCGTTCTGGTAGAAGGCGATCGTCTGTTTGCGGGGGATCAACTGGTGACCGGTGCGCAGGGCGCGGTAGCCGTGCATCTGCAGAACGGCCAGGAACTGACCCTCGGGCGCGACAGCAGCCTGCAATTGACCCCGCAACTGCTGGCGAACCAGGCGCCCCATGTGCAGGCTCCTGAAGTCTTGGCCCCCAGCGAGGCGCAACTGACCGATGTCGAGCAACTGCAGAAAGCCATCGCTGCCGGCGCCGACCCGACGCAGACTGGCGAAGCCACCGCGGCCGGCCCCGGTACTACGGGTGGCACCGCTGGCGCCCTGGGTGGCGGGCATACCTTTGTACTGCTTGAAGAAGTCGCGGGTCGGGTCGAGCCGATCATTGGTTTCCCCACCGCGGGCTTCAATGGCATTCCCGAGTTCGTGCCTGAGCGGATTGCCGCGGTACCGCCTAGCGACGACGGCGGTATCGCGCCGCCACCGCCACCGAACAATCCGGTCACCCTGGGCGGCCTGTCGGTCGCCAATGGCGAGTTGACCCTCAGCGAAGCCAATCTGCCCCAAGGCTCGGCGAGCAATCCTGCGGCGCTGGTGCAGAACGGTACCTTCAGTGTCTCCGCCCCCGACGGGCTGCTCAGCCTCAGCGTGGGCGGGATCGCCGTGGTCAGTGGCGGGGTGGCCGCCAGCTTCCCGCAGTCGATCACCACCGCCCTCGGCAACACCCTGACCATCACCGGTTTCGATCCTGCCACGGGTACGGTCAGCTACAGCTACACCCTGGTCGGCAACGAAATCCATTCCGCCGCCGACGGTGCCAACAACCTGAGCGAACATTTCAGCGTGGTCGCCAGCGACAGTAATGGCGATTCGGCGAGCAACTCGCTGGATATCAACATCACCGACGATGTGCCCCAGGCGTTCAACGACAGCAATGGCGTCGCCTCGGAAAGCCAACTGACCCTGAGCGGCAATGTCCTGACCAACGATGTGCAAGGCGCCGACCGGGTGCCCAGCGGACCGATCACTGCCGGCACCTTCAACGGCACCTACGGCACCCTGGTGCTGGCCGCCGACGGTACCTATACCTACACCGTGCATACCAGCGATCCGGCGTTCCTCGCGCTTCAGGGCGGCGGCAACGGTACGGACAGCTTCACCTATACCCTGACCGATGCCGACGGCGACAGCAGCACCGCCAACCTGGTGTTGCAGGTGCACAACAACGACGACACGGTGGTGATTCAGGGCCTCAATGCCGAAGGCGGCGAAGTCACGGTCTACGAGAAGAACCTGACGGATGGCAGCAGCCCGGATGCGGGCGCGTTGACCCAAAGCGGCACCTTCACCGTGACCGCGCTGGACGGCCTGCAGACCCTGACGGTCGGCGGGATCAACCTGGTGACGGGCGGGGTGGCCGCAGGCTTCCCGCAATCGGCGACCACGGCCTTGGGCAACACCTTGACCATCACGGGCTATAACGCCGCCACCGGGGTGATCAGCTACAGCTACACCCTGGCCGACAATGAGGCCCACCCGACGGCCAATGGCGCCAACAGCCTCAGCGAACACTTCAATGTGGTGGCGACCGATGCCGATGGCAGCACCGCCAGCGGTTCGCTGGATGTGAATGTGGTGGACGACCTGCCAACGGCAGTCGATGACAGCAATGGCGTGGCCTCGGAAAGCCAACTGGTGCTCAGCGGCAATGTGTTGACCAACGACGTGCAGGGCGCTGACCGCGTACCCACTGGCCCAGTGACCGCCGGTACCTTCACCGGTACCTATGGCACCCTCGTCCTCGCAGCCGATGGCACTTACACCTACACCCTCAACACCGCGGACGCCGACTTCAAGGCTTTGCAGGGCAATGGCAGCGCTACCGAGACCTTTGCCTACACCATTACCGACGCCGACGGCGACTCGAGCACCGCCAACCTGGTGCTGAACATCCATAACAACGACGACGGCGTGACCCTCGATGGCCTGGATACCAACGGCGGCGAACTGACGGTCTACGAGAAAAACCTGGCGGACGGCAGCAGCCCGGATGCGGGCGCGTTGACCCAAAGCGGCACCTTCACCGTGACTGCGCTGGATGGCCTGCAGACCTTGACGGTCGGCGGGATCAACGTGGTGACGGGCGGGGTGGCTGCAGGCTTCCCGCAATCGGTGACCACGGCCTTGGGCAATACCCTGACCATCACAGGCTACAACGCTGCCACCGGGGTGATCAGCTACAGCTACACCCTGACGGACAACGAGGATCACCCAACCGCCAATGGCGCCAACAGTCTCAGCGAACACTTCAATGTGGTGGCGACCGATGCCGATGGCAGTACCGCCAGCGGTTCGCTGGATGTGAATGTGGTGGACGACCTGCCAACGGCGGTCAATGACAGCAATGGCGTGGCCTCGGAAAGCCAGCTGGTGCTCAGCGGCAATGTGTTGACCAACGATGTGCAGGGCGCTGACCGCGTACCCACTGGCCCAGTGACCGCCGGTACCTTCACCGGTACCTATGGCACCCTGGTCCTCGCAGCCGATGGCACTTACACCTACACCCTCAACACCGCGGACGCCGACTTCAAGGCCTTGCAGGGCAATGGCAGCGCTACCGAGACCTTCGCCTACACCATCACCGACGCCGATGGAGACCCGAGCACCGCCAACCTAGTGCTGAACGTCCATAACAACGACGACTGCGTGACCCTGCACTGCCTGGATATCGAGGGCGGCGAGTTGACGGTCTACGAGAAGCACCTCAGCGATGGCACCAGCCCCAACGCCCCGGCCTTGACCCAGAGCGGCTTCTTCCTGGTCAACGCACCGGACGGCCTGCAAACCCTGACGGTGGGCGGGATCAACGTGGTAACGGGCGGAGTGGCCGCGAGCTTCCCGCAATCGATCCTGACGGCCTTGGGTAACGTGCTGACCATTACCGGCTACGACGCTAGCATCGGTGTCGTCGCCTACAGCTACACCCTGCTCGACAATGAAAGCCATCCGACGGGGCTGGGGGCCAACAGCATCGCCGAGCATTTCAATGTGTTCGCCAGCGATGGCGATGGCAGCAGCGCCTCTGGGGTGCTGGATGTGAATATCGTCGATGACCTGCCCACCGCTCACCCTGATGTGGTGATGGCCGACGAAGGCACGACCCTCAGCGGCAACGTGCTGGGTAACGACATTGGTGGCGCCGATGGCCCGGCAATCACTGGCGCGGTGGTCGGCGTGCGTGCCGGCAGCGACACCTCGACCTCGGCCATTGGCGGCTTGAACACTACCATCAACGGCCTGTATGGCACGCTGACCCTGGACGCCTTCGGCAACGCGACCTATCACAGCAATCCGAACTCGGTCACCGCTCCCGATTCAGAGGATGTGTTCGTCTACACCGTGCGTGACGCGGACGGCGATGAAAGCACCACCACCATCACCATCCAGATCTGCGGCAACGAACTCAGGGCGGTCACCGACCAGGACATTACTGTCTTCGAAAAGGCCCTGGACCTGAGCAAGGACGGCCAGGACCTGGCGTCCGGTACGGTGACCGGCAGTGACCCGGGCAATACCGGCGAAACCGCCACCGGCACCCTGGTCGGCTCGGTCACCGGCGGCAGCGGTGCGATTACCTACACCCTGGTCGGCAGCGCCACCGGTACTTACGGGCAGATCCTGCTCAACCCCGACGGCACCTACCGCTACACCCTGACCTCGGCGCCGAAAACCTCGCCGAACGCCAACGACGGCCCGAACGTGCTGAGCGAAAGCTTCACCTACAAGGCTACTGACGCGGTGGGCAATACCACCACCAGCACCATCCAGATCAGCATCGTCGACGATGTGCCCCAGGCGGTCGCCAGCGAGCGGGCGGTCACTGCGCTGGAGGTCGATTCCAACCTGCTGCTGGTGATCGACGTATCCGGCAGCATGGCCGACCCGTCGGGCGTCCCCGGCCTGTCGCGCCTGGAACTGGCCAAGCAGGCGATCAGCACCTTGCTCGACAAGTACGACGACATGGGCGATGTGAAGGTGCAGATCGTCACCTTCAGCAGCAGCGCCACGGACAAGACGCCGATCTGGGTCGATGTGGCGACGGCCAAGTCGATCATCGCCTCCCTGACCGCGGGCGGCGGCACCAACTACGATGCGGCCGTGGCCGTGGCGAAGCTGGCGTTTGTCACCAGTGGCCAGATCAGCGGGGCGCAGAACGTCGGTTATTTCTTCTCCGACGGCAAGCCCACCGATGGCCAGGAGATCGGCACCGCCGACGAGACCGCCTGGAAAGCCTTCCTCGACGCCAATGGCATCAAGAACTATGCAATCGGCCTGGGCAGCGGTGTCAGCAACAGCAACCTCGACCCGCTGGCCTATGACGGCAGTACCCACATCGATACCAATGCCGTGGTGGTCACCGACCTGAACCAGCTCGACTCGGTGCTGGCCGGTACGGTACAGGGCACCCCGGTCACCGGCAGCCTGCTCGGCGAAGGTGGCTCGTTCGGCGCCGACGGCGGTTTCATCAAGACCCTGGTGGTTGATGGCACCACCTACACCTATGACCCCAACGGCAATAGCAACCAGGGCTCGCTAAGCTTCAGCGGCGGGGTCAACCACGGCACCTTCAATACCCTGGACAACAGCCTCAGCATCGCCACCAACAACGGCGGCACACTGGTGGTGAAACTCGACACCGGCGATTACACCTACACCTCGCAGAAAGTCACCAGCGTGGTGCTGACCGAGACAGTCGGCTTCACCGCCAGCGATAACGACGGCGACCTGGCCAGCTCGACCCTGGTGGTCAAGGTCAATCCGAACGCGGCGCCGGTGGCGGGCGACGACCACATCATCACCAACATTCTGTCGGGTACTATCGTGGTGCCGGCCGATGCCCTGCTGGCCAACGACAGTGATGCCAACGGCGATCCGCTGACGGCCGCGCCGACCAGTTTCAACACCGGCTGGCTGTCCCCAGGGGCGGACTTTACCGCCGGCAGCCTGCAGACCATCGGCTTCACCGGAGGGTCCAGCCAGACCCTGACCATCGCCCGGGCCTCGTTCAACGCCAATACGGCGGCGATGACGGCCGCGGTGGTGATCAGCGGCTTCCTGGGCAGCATCAACAACGGCAATGACAACGACGAGGATGTGATCAGCGTCAACCTGAAGCAGGGCGAGACCCTGAACCTGGATCACAACCTGACGGCGGGCCGGGTGGGCATGGAGTACGCCTTCAATGGCGGGGCCTACACCGCGATTGCCGACGGTGGCTCGTTCACCGCGGGGGCGGACGGCACCTACCAGATCCACATCACCAACCTGACCAACCCCAGCGGCGGCAACGCCAATGGTTCGGAAAACTACCAGCTGACCATGACCGTCAACTACGCGGGCGGCCAGGAATCCACGCCGGATTACCACGGCACTTACACCGCCAGCGACAGCCATGGCGGCAGCGACAGCGCGGCGGTGAGCATCAGCTATCAGGACGGCCATACCCTGACCGGTACTGCTGGCGACGATGTGCTGCTGGCCGGCAGTGGCGATAACCTGATCAATGCCGGCGACGGCAACGACGTGCTCGTCGCCGGCAGCGGCAACAACACCTTGCACGGCGACGCGGGTAACGACCTGCTGTTCGGCGGTCCGGGCAACGACCTGCTCAACGGCGGCACGGGCAACGACACCGCCAGCTACGCCCATGCCAGCGCCGGGGTCACGGTCGACCTCTCGCTGCTCGGTGCGCAGAACACCGGTGGCGCCGGGACCGATACCCTGACCGCCATCGAAAACCTGGTGGGCTCCAACTACAACGACACCCTGACCGGCGACAGCAACGCCAACATCATCACCGGCGGCCTGGGCAACGATGTGCTCAACGGCGGTGGCGGCGACGACCTGTTGATCGGCGGGATGGGCAACAACACCCTGACCGGTGGCAGCGGCAGCGACACCTTCCAGTGGCAGCAGGGCAACAGCGGGCATGACCTGGTCACCGACTTCACGCCGGGTATCGACAAACTCGACCTGTCGCAACTGTTGCAGGGCGAGAGCGCCAGCAGCGCATCGCTGGATGATTACCTGCACTTCACGGTCACTGGCAGCGGTCCGTCACTGATCACCAGTATCGACGTCAGCGCGGCGGCGGGGGCCTCGCCGACCCAGACCATCGATCTGGCCGGGGTCAACCTGGCGGAGCACTACGGGGTGACGCCGGGCGCGGGCGGAGTGATCGCGGGTGGCGCGGATACCGCGACCATCATCAACGGCATGCTCAACGACCATTCGTTGAAGGTCGATACCGTCTGAGGCCCGGCGGGCCCGGCGCCTGCCTCGACTGAGGTTGGCGCCGGGGCTGTGCGGGGAAGGGGCTACATCGGTTCCGGTGGGCCGATCAGCCGCCCCATGACCCCGAACAGGCCCAGGGCCTTGAGGGTGTCCAGTTCGCCCTGGGTTTCGACCCGTTCGGCGATCAGCGGCAGGTCGATGCTGTGGGTGGCGCGAAATATCGCCTCGATGAACAGCTGTTTGTCGCTTTGCCGGTCGATGTCGCGGATGTAGCTGCCATCGACTTTCAGGTAGGCCAGGCCGAGGTGGGCGAGGTTGCCGATCTGGCTGAAGTTGCCGCCGAAATGCTGCAGGCCGATCCGGTAGCCGCTGTCCCGCAGGCGCTGGCTCAATTGCTGCAGCTCGCTGGCGGAGGGCAGTTGGCGTTCGTCGATTTCCAGGGTCAGTAACTTGGCCAGGTCGGGCAGGGCCTTGAGCTGGTCGAGGATCCGCCGCAACGCGTCGGGGTCGCGCAGGGTGCTGCCAGACAGGCTCAGGGCCAGCGGCCAGGCATGCTCGAGCAGATAATCCAGGGTGTGTTCGAGCATGGCCAGGTCGAAGCGCGACGACCAGCCCAGGCGCTCGATCCACGGCAGGAAATGCCCGGCGGCAATGGCTTCGCCCTGCGGGTCGAGCAAGCGCGCCAGCACTTTGTGATGCAGCACTTCGCTGGTGTCGACGCACTGCACCACCGGTTGGAAATACAATTTCAACTTGCCGTTGCTCAGGGCGTCGTCGATCCAGGCGCGCCAGTCATGCTGCGGCTGGCTGGGGCCGGCGGCGAACTCCTGCAGCAATACCCAGGGACGCTCGGGGTGCTGCTGGGCCTGTGCCAGCGCCTGGTCCAGGCGCAACCAGACGCCGCTTAGCGGGTCGCCGGGCCGGTAGGCGACTATGCCCAGGTGCGCCACCGGTGTGCAGTCGCTGGCCCCGGTCAGGCGCAGGTTCTCCAGGGTGGCGCTGATTTCCATGGCCAGGCGCTCGGCGCCGCGGCTGTCCAGGCTCGGTGTCAGCAGGCTGAATTCGCCGCCGCGATTGCGCGCCGCCAGCCAGTGGCGTCGGTCGGCCTGGGCGCTGATGCGTTTGAGCAGATCGCCGATGCTCTTGATCAGGGCGTCCGTGCGCTGGCCACCCAGGCGCTGGTTCAGGCCACTGAGGTCATTGACCCGCAGCATCAGCAGATAACCATCGCCACTCTGCTCGTTGAGCAGCAACTGATCGCCGAGCTGTTCGTCCAGCAGGCGCCGGTTGGCCAGGCCGGTCAGGCTGTCCTGATAGGACTCGGCCCGCAGTTTCTCGCTGCGCGCGGCCTCTTCGGCGAACAGGGCTTTGAGTTTTTCCACCATCTGGTTCATGGCCAGGACCACCCGCTTGAGCTCGGGCGTGCGCGGCACCGTCGGCAGGCTGAGGAACTCGCGGTGGCTGATGGCTTCGGCCTGCCTGACCATGGCGTCCAGCGGTCGCAACTGGCGCCGCAGTAGCCAGCCGCCGAACACCGCGCTGAGCAAGCCGCACACCAGCAGCCAGAGCAGGCTGCCGACGCTGCTGTCCCAGAGCCTGGCCAGGGCGAACTGCGGGTTGCTCAGCACTTCCACCCGCGCCACCTGTTCCCAGCCACGCATGACCAGAGCGTCGCCACCCTGCGGGCGCAGGCTCACCAGCCTGACGAACCATTGGGGTACGCCCTCGATCCTGGCAGGCACCGAACGCTCCAGCAGAATGCTTTCGTCTTCGATGTTCACCACCCGGATGCTGTTGTAGTAGCCGCTGTCGAAGACCGAACTGACCATCAGTTCCATCATCGCCGGGTCGTCGACCTGGCTGGTCAGGGACAGGCCCAGGGCGGTGGCCGCATCCTGGGCGTGGGAGCGCAGCTGGTTGAGCATCTGCTCGCGGGAGCTTTCCAGGCTGACAAAAAAACTGCCGCTGAAGGCCACCAGCAGGAACAGGCAGATGGCGATGAACAGTTGCTTGAGTAGCGACATTCGGCACTCCTTGTCGGATCAGCCATTACCCACCGTGAAGCCCTCGTCCCGCATCTTTTTCAGGACGTCCTGCCAGCGCGAGAGTTTTTTCGGGTCGATGCTGCGCGTGTCGCCAGCCGCTCCGGTCAGGTACAGCCCCTCGGCATTGAAGGCGTATACCGGGTTCGGATCCTGGCGCTGGGCGGCGGAACGAATGTCGCTGCTGAGGTTGTCCAGTATCAGCGGTCCGGCGCCGGGGCTGGGGTAATAGGCCAGGACCATGTGCGGCCGGTTGCCGCGCCTGGCCTTGACGTAAGTGAGGCGCAGTTTGTCGCTGGAGACCCCCAGGCTGCGCAAGCTGAAATACTTGGCCAGTGCATAGTCCTCGCAATCCCCGGCGCCCTTGAGCAGGGCCTCGATCGGCGTGGCCCAATAATCGCTCTGCTGCCAGGTGCGCTGGTCCTCCTTGAAGCTCAGTTGCTGGTTGAAGAAGCGGTTGATGGCATTCAGTTGTTCGTATTCCGCTCGCCCGGTCAGGTCCTGCAATAACTGGTTCCAGGCCTCGAGACGCTCCCGGGCCGGGCCCAGGACCTGATGACGGTACTCGAAGGTGCTCAGGGCGGAAACGAATTCCCAGTTCGCCCGCACATTGCCCGGGTCGGTCCACAAACAGACCAGCAACAGCGACCAGCCGGCCAGCCGAAACCGGAGCAGTGTCCATTCGGGGCGACGCGAACGTGCGGGCATGGCGGGCTGCTCGAATGCAGGTTTCTGAAGTCTAGGCGGTATTTTTCGCGAGCATGGGCAACTGGTCGGGTTGCCACGAACGGAGGAAGGCGGCGCGCAGGGCCGGGTTCAAGGCTTGTGCAGGGTCTTCTGGCGCAGGATGTAGATCGTCACCAGCACCGCGCTGGTCAGCATGAAGCCGCGGGCCCAGGGCAGGGGCACCAGGTAGCAGGACAGGCCGATGCTCAGCCACATCAGGCCGATGGCGTAGACCTTGCCTTTGAGCGGGATACCGTGGCCGTCCAGGTAATCGCGGATCCACGGGCCGAGCCGCGGATGTTCCACCAGCCACCGATAGAAGCGCGGCGAACTGCGGGCAAAGCAGGCGGCGGCCAGTAGCAGGAAGGGGGTAGTGGGCAATACCGGGAGGAAGATACCGGTCACCCCCAGCACTACGCTCAGCCAGCCGATGGCCAGCAGAACGTAACGCAGGATCAGGGGGCGGTTGCCTATGGGCTTGGCCATAGGCGGTGACTCAGTGGTGACGGGGCTTGAGAATGGCCGGTTTTTCGTCCGGCGCGTTGCACAGCAGGTACAGCGCGGTCAGGGCTTCCGGGATCTGCACGATCATGTCGTCCATCAGGTTGGCATCGCTGGCGATGTCGGAGAACTCGGGTTGTTCGTCGAACAGACCGGAGCCGACCATGATCGGCAGAAGCATCTCGCTGACTTCTTCCTCGGCGGTTTCGAACCAGGCCGCTTCGCGCAGGAACACGCCTTCCATGAAACCGATGCACCAGCCGCGCAGGTCGGAGTCGTCCGGCTCGTCGCCGAGGTCGAGGTCGCATGGCAGCTCGAACTCTTCGTCAGAGGCCAGTTGGCGGGCGATGTGGGCCTTGAGGGCGATCAGGGTGGACTCGATCTCTTCGCGCTGGGCGGCGTCGCTGTAGTGCGGCTCCTCGGCGAACAGGGCGTCGATCCACTCACGGTCGGGAACGCTTTCGGAACAGATGGACAGCGCAGTCAGGTAGCCGTGGGCGGCCACATAGTCCAGCGCCTCGTCATGCAGCTCATCGGCGTCGAGGAAGGCTTGCAGGCGGGTTAATTGCTCAGCGAAGGACATTGAAGGACTACCTTGGGAATAAACGATGCTGAATTCTAGGCCTTCTTGAGCGCCCAGGCCAGCCGCAGCGCAGATTTGCGCGCTTCTAAAGGTTACCAGCGGTCCATTGTCGGCGCCCTTCGCCGGCAAGTGCTCGGGTATACTTGCGCGTTTTGTGATGCCCGGCAGGCGTCATGACGGTCCAGGAAAAGTCCGCTAACGGATTTGTCAGTGAAAACCGTGGTCTTTTCGGCCAGCCTGCGCACAGGGATTTCAGCGATTTTTGGAGTTTTTCATGCTCGAACAGGCTCAACGCGTCCTCAAGGACATCTTCGGCTACGACAGTTTCCGTGGCCGCCAAGGTGCGATCATTGAGCGTGTGGCCAGTGGCGGCGACGCCCTGGTACTGATGCCTACCGGCGGCGGCAAGTCATTGTGCTTCCAGGTCCCGGCCCTGCTGCGCGAAGGCCTGGCGGTGGTGGTTTCGCCATTGATCGCGCTGATGGACGATCAGGTCGCGACCCTGGAGGAACTCGGGGTCGCCGCGGCGGCGTTGAACTCCACCCTGAGCGCCGAACAGCAGCGCGACCTGGCCGCGCGCATCCGGCGGGGCGAGGTGAAGATGCTGTACCTGGCGCCGGAGCGCCTGGTGCAGCCGCGGATGCTGGCGTTCCTGCAGAACCTCGACATCGCCCTGTTCGCCATCGACGAGGCGCATTGCGTGTCCCAGTGGGGGCATGATTTCCGTCCGGAGTACCTGCAACTGGGCCAGCTGGCGGAAATGTTCCCCCAGGTGCCGCGCATCGCCCTGACCGCCACCGCCGACAAGCGTACCCGCGAGGAAATCGTCAATCGCCTGCACCTGCAGGATGCCGAGCGTTTCCTCTCCAGTTTCGACCGTCCGAACATCTTCTATCGCATCGTTCCCAAGGAGCAGCCGCGCAAGCAGTTGCTGGCGTTCCTCAGCGAACGGCGCAGCGACGCCGGTATCGTCTATTGCCTGTCGCGCAAGAAGGTCGACGAGGTTGCCGCCTTCCTCTGCGAGCAGGGCTTTCCGGCGCTGCCGTATCACGCCGGGTTGCCCAGCGAGCTGCGGGCCTATCACCAGAAGCGTTTCCTCAACGAGGAAGGGCTGATCATGGTCGCGACCATCGCTTTCGGCATGGGCATCGACAAACCCAACGTGCGCTTCGTGGCGCACCTGGACCTGCCCAAGTCCCTCGAGGCCTATTATCAGGAAACCGGGCGTGCCGGGCGTGACGGCCTGCCTGCCGATGCCTGGATGGCCTACGGCCTGCAGGACGTGCTGATGCTCAAGCAGATGCTGCAGAACTCCGAGGGCGACGAACGCCACAAACGCCTGGAGCAGCACAAGCTCGATGCCATGCTGGCGCTGTGCGAGGAAACCCGCTGCCGGCGCCAGACCCTGCTGGCCTATTTCGACGAAGACATGCCACAGCCATGCGGCCATTGCGACAACTGCGTCGACGGCGTGCAGACCTGGGATGCCACTGAGCCGGCGCGCCAGGCGCTGTCGGCGATCTATCGCACCGGCCAGCGGTATGGCGTCGGCCACCTGGTGGACGTGCTGCTGGGCAAGGACACGGAAAAGGTCCGCAGCTTCGGCCATCAGCATCTTTCCGTGTTCGGCGTGGGCAAGGCGCGCAGCGAAGGCGAATGGCGCTCGCTGTTCCGCCAACTGGTGGCCCGCGGCCTGGCCGACATCGATCTGGAAGGCTACGGCGGCCTGCGTCTGAGCGACAGCTGCCGGCCGCTGCTCAAGGGCGAGGTGAGCCTGGAGCTGCGCCGCGACATAAAGCCGCAGACCGCCGCCAAGAGCAGCACCAGCCAGGCCAGCCAACTGGTACGTGGCGAAGAGCGCGAACAGTGGGAAGCCTTGCGCGCCTTGCGGCGCAAGCTGGCGGAAGAACATGGCGTGCCGCCCTATGTCATTTTCCCCGATTCCACCCTGCTGGAAATGCTCCGCAGCCAGCCCGGCTCCCTGGCGGAAATGGCCCGGGTCAGCGGCGTCGGCGCGCGCAAGCTGGAGCGCTACGGCGAGGCATTCCTCGAAGTGTTGGGCGGCCAGGTGGAGGCGCCGAAAGTGGTGGCCGATATCCGCCACGAGCTGATTACCCTGGCCCGCGCCGGCATGACGCCACTGCAGATCGCTGGGCAATTGCAGTGCTCGGAAAAGAACGTTTACACGATGCTCGCCGAAGCCGTGGGCAAGCAGCAGTTGTCTCTGGAACAGGCGCTGGATCTGCCGGAAGACCTGCTCGGCGAGATTCAGGACGCCTTTCTCGATGGCGAAGGCGAGCTGCCCTCGGTGAGCGAAGTGGCCGAGCTGTTTGCCGGTCGCGTGCCGGAAGGCGTGCTGTATTGCGTGCGTGCGGCGCTGGAATCGGAATTCGAGATGTGAGTCCCACGGCGGCAAGATGTAACGATTCAGTTCATGCCAAACCTTGCCACTCGGCAACTGTCATGCTTAGCTGACTAATAATTAGTTTTTCTTAATTTTCAGTCTACTAACTCATGAGTTGTTTATGCCGTTAACCGATCAACACCGTTTTGGCATGCAGTTGGCGCAGATGTCCCGAGGCTGGCGCGCCGAACTGGATCGCCGTCTGGCCGGACTTGGCCTGTCCCAGGCCCGCTGGCTGGTGCTGCTGCACCTCGCCCGTTTCGATGAAGCCCCGACCCAGCGTGAACTTGCCCAGAGTGTCGGCGTCGAAGGACCTACCCTGGCGCGGCTGCTCGACAGCCTGGAAACCCAGGGTTTGGTGCAACGGCAGTCGGTGGTCGAGGATCGCCGGGCGAAGAAGATCGTTCTGTGCGCCCCGGCGCTGCCCTTGATCGAACAGATCGAAACCATCGCCACAGCCCTGCGCAGTGAATTGTTCGTCGGTGTCGATGAAGAGGATATGCGGGTATGCATGCGGGTTCATGCGCATATCCTGGCCAATCTGGAAAAGTCTTGAGGCATAACTAGCGCCGCGGATTTTTGAGCTACCGACACCGGCGGACTATAAGAAATACCAGGTCCACAGCGGCATGCGCAGCCAGCGTATCGCCGCTGTGGTCGCTTTCGGTCCTCAAAAAGGGTGCTCATGTTCCAGAGTCTGCTGGCCGCTCTGCGCGGTTTCGTCGGGTCGTCCTGGGTGGCGAAGAATCGTTCCTTGTTTCTTCTGCCGGTGCTGGCGGCCTTGTATTCGTCCCTGGCCTCGGCGGTGGGTCTGGGTGAAATCACCGTGCATTCGGCGCTGAACCAGCCGCTGGAGGCGGAGATCGCCCTGGTGCAGGCGCAAGGCCTGGAGGAGGGCGAGTTGTCGGTCAGCCTGGCGACGGCCGGCGAGTTCAAGCAGGCCGGTATCGAGCGCTTGCCGTTTCTCGAAGATTTGCGTTTTACCCAGGTTCTGCAGGGCGAGCGCAGGGTGATCCGGGTGGTGTCGAGCAAGCCGGTGAACGAGCCGTTCCTGGATTTCCTGCTGCAGGTGAACCAGGCCAATGGCCGGCAGTTGCGCGAGTACACGCTGCTGATCGATCCCCCGGGAAGCCCCGAGATAGTGCCGGTTCCGCTCAGGGAGGTAGCAAAACCCGAACCGGCGATTGCCACCCAGGCGCCATCTACGGCGGTCAAGGTGAGCGATCCTGCGGCCGGACAATTGGCGCAAGCCCTGCAGGCCAACCAGCAATTGCAGGACCAGGCCCAAGAGCTGCGCAACACACTGCAGCAGCGGGACGAACAACTGGCGCGCCAGCAGCAACAGCTGGTGGAGCTGCAACGTCAGTTGGCCGAAGCCCGGAGCAAGCCTGCCGATCATCCTGCCCCGGCGCCCGGGGCCGCGACACCCACCGCCGCCAGCCCACCCCAGCCAGCCGAACAGGCCCCGGAGACTGATGAAGGCTCGAATCCCTGGCTGATGCTTGCTGCCTTGCTGTTGACGGCCTGGCTGGTGGTGTTGGTCGTGCGTCGCCGTCGTCAGTCCGCCGCCGTACCGGAGGCACAGATGGCCCCCGAGAGTCGGCCCACACGAACGCTGGCCAGTGCTGTGACGACGGTGGCAGCCCAGGAGTCGTTCAGATCAACGCCCCCTGTCGCTCCGGTACAGCCCGTGGCAGGAGATCGGTTGGCTGATCGCGAGCCGTCGATCGATGTCGACTGGGACCTGATCGCACCTTCCGAGCCCTCCAGCGCTCCGGCGTCCCCTACCGCAGCACCGGCGCCATTCAATGCCGATTCGATCGTCTGGCGCCTTGAGGAGCCAGACGAACCGGGCTCCGGCACCCAGGCCGAAGCCGAGTCGAAGGCCAAGCCTCAGAACGTCTGGCCCAAGTTGAGGTAGACCGCTTTCTGGTTGTCGTCGTTGATGCCGTAACTGAAATTCAGCGGCCCCAGCGGCGTGTCGAAACCAAGGAAGATGCTGGCGGCGTTGATGTAGCCACTGTCGAACTCGTTGTCGTTGTTCCAGGCGCGCCCCCGCTCCAGGGAGCCGCCGATATACAGCGGGAAGTCCAGGGGCAGGTAGGAGCGGGGTGTCAGTCGCCGGTAGTAGACGCCCCGCATCAGGCTGACGTTCTGGCCCGAGAGCGCATCCTGGCGGAAACCCGACAGCTGGCGGGCGCCGCCAAGCACGAAGCTTGAGGTCACCACTTCGGCCTCATCCAGGGTCCGGCCATACCGACCGCCGAGGATAAAGGTGTTCGGGCCGCTGCTCAGGGCCTTGTCCAGCTTGAACTCCCACTGCCGGTAGCGCTTGTCCGAGCCCAGGCTGGGTTCGAACTGGCGCAGCGACAGGCCGATGTCCTCGCCCGCGTGGGGGAAGTAGACATTGTCCAGGGAGTCGAACGAGTAGCGCAGTTCGTAGTAGCCCTCGTTGAAGCTTTCGCTGGGCAGGTCCTGGTCGCCGACGCGGACATCGGCCTTGCCCCAGGCCTCGCCGACACCGAAGCGGATCTCGCCGCTGTTACCGATCTGGCGCCCGATATTGAGGCCGAAACCGTAGCGCTCCAGGCGGTATTCGGCGATCGGGTCGTTATCCAGCACGGCTTCGATGTTCTGCGACTCGATGCCGATGTAAGGCGCGATGAAGTAGCGCGAGCCGACATCCAATGGTTGATAGAACTCGCTGTAGAGCTCCTGCTGATCACCGATCTGCACCCGGGTCAGCCATTCGGCGCCGAGGCTGTTGATGCCGTTGACCCGGTAGCTGGCGCCCAGGTTGAAGGCGCTGTCGCCGCGCATGTCGTCGGACAGGTTCAGCCCCAGGCGCAGGTAGTCGGTGCCGCTGCGTTTGCCCCGGGCGTTGATCACCAGGGTGTGGTCATTGCCCTTGTGGACCACGCGGTATTGCACCTGCTCGAAGTAGTCCAGGCCATACAGCGTGCCCATGTCGGTCTGCAGCCGGCCCAGGTCCAGAGGCTCGCCGATGTGCTGGCGGATGTAGTAACGGATCACGTCGTCGCTGACCTTCGAATCGTTTTCCACCCGGATCGCAGTGATGATCGGGGTGCGTTGGCTGGGCGTGCGCGCGGCGCTGAGTTCGGCATCCATCGGTTCGGCCCGGCGCAGCGGTGCCAGGCGGGCGTCGAGGATGCGGGTGGCGCGGTAGCCGGCGTCGATCATTTCCTGGGCGCGGCCGAAGTCGGTGACCCCGAAGCTGGCCAAGGGCGGCTGGATCAGCACGTCATTCTTGTGCAGGGTCGCCAGTTGTTCCTCGGAGTTGCGCCGGGTCATCAGGGTGATCGACTGGTTCAGCACATCGACCACGGTCGCCAACTGCTGACGCGAGCGCAACGGGGTGCCGATGTCGACCACGATGGCGATGTCCACGCCCATGTCGCGGGCCACATCCAGCGGAATGTTGTCGGTCATGCCACCGTCCACCAGCAGCCGGCCATCCATTTCCACCGGGGCGAACACCGCCGGGATCGACATGCTGGCGCGAATCACCCGGGGCAGGTGGCCCTTGCGGAACACTACTTTCTCGCCGCTGGCGATGTCGGTGGCGACCGCGCGGAAGGGGATCGGCAGCTTGTCGAAGTCCCGGGTATCGCTGGCGTGGGCCAGCATGCTTTCCAGCAGCAGCGCCAGGTTCTGGCCCTGGATGACCCCCAGCGGCAGGCCGAGGCTGCCGTCGTCGCGGAAGCTGAGTTTCTGTTTCACCAGGAAGTCGCGGTCATCCTGCTTGCGACGAAACGGTATGTCTTCCCGGGGGGGCGCGTCGGACAGCGCCTGTTGCCAGTCGATGCTCAGGGCCAGTTTTTCCAGCTCGTCGATCTTGTAGCCCGAGGCGTACAGCCCGCCGATCACCGCGCCCATGCTGGTGCCGGCAATCGCATCGATCTTCACGCCTTGCTCCTCCAGGGCCTTGAGCACGCCGATATGCGCCAGGCCACGGGCGGCGCCGCCGGACAACACCAGGCCGATCTTCGGCCGTGGTGCTTCGGCGGCGTGCAAGAACACGGGGAGCAAACACAGGAGCAGGCAGGACAGCAAACGACGCATCATGGATCTCGGGGCGAGCGATAAAGGCGGCTATTATAACGACGCCCTTGAGCCCAGGAGTCGGCAGCACCATGTCAGAACGTAAACCCGAAGTGGTCATCACCTATTGCACCCAGTGCCAGTGGCTGCTGCGCGCCGCCTGGCTGGCCCAGGAACTGCTGAGCACCTTCAGCGACGACCTGGGCAAGGTGTCCCTGGAACCGGCTACCGGCGGCACGTTCCGCATTACCTGCGACGGCGTACAGATCTGGGAGCGCAAGGCCGATGGCGGTTTTCCCGAAGCCAAGGTGCTCAAGCAGCGGGTGCGCGACCAGATCGATCCGCAGCGCGACCTCGGCCACAACGACCGCACTCAGTGAGACGCGACTTCCGCCACTGGCGCTTTTTTGCTTGAGCCGGACAGGCTGCTGGAGACCACGATGGCGAGGATGATCAAGACGCCGCCGATCAGCATGCGCAGCGTCGGCGTCTCGTTGAACAGCAGCCAGGCCACGGTGATCCCGTAGACCGGCTCCAGGGCGAACACCACCGCCGCGGTACGGGCCTTGATCACCGCGAGGCTGGCGACGAACAGACTGTGGGCCAGGCCGGTGCAGAAGATGCCGAGCAGGCTGATCCACAACCAGTCGAGGGCCCGGACCTCGCTCAGCCCTGGGGCCGCCACCGGCAGCAAGCACAAGGCAACCACCACGTTCTGGCACAGCGCCGCCTGCACCGCCGGGATGCGCGCGGAACTGGCGCGATTGTTCAGTGACAGCAGGGCGAACAGCAGACCCGATCCCACGGCCCAGAGCAGCCCGCTGGTGGCTTCGCTGGCGAGGTCGAAGTCCGGCGTGACCAGCACCAGGCCGACGCTGACCAGGGCCACCAGGACGATCTCGTTGAGGCGGATCCGCTCACGAAAGATCAGCCCCTCAAGGATCACCGTGAAGGCCGGGAAGCTGGCGAAGCCCAGGGTGGCGATGGCCACGCCGGCGACTTTCACCGCGATGAAGAAACTCACCCAGTGCCCGGCCAGCAGCAGGCCGCTGAGCAACAGGCGCCACCCGTCCGTGGCCTGCAGCCGTTGCCAGCGGATGCTGCTGGCGCAGCGGGCGAAAAACGCCAGGGCGAGCACCGCGAACGCCGCGCGACCAAAGACGATGATGGCCGGCGAAGCGGCGGCGAGTTTGCCGAATACACCGGTGAGGCCGAACATCAATGCGCCGATATGCAGGGCGCCAAGGGCAGTACGCGGAGTCATTTCAATCCTTCAAAACGGTTGAGCGGAGCGGTGCCAGTCTAAAAGCCTGGGCAGGACCCGGTCTGTCGCGATCCTCGCGTTTTTTGTCGACAGCCTAGCGCTGACCTGTCGCGCGCCGCAGCTTGCCGGGGGAGACGCCGAACTCGCGCAGCACCGCGGCGGCGAAGGCGCTCTGGGAGCTGTAGCCGACGCGGCTGGCGATTTCGCCGATGGGCAGTGCCGAATCGCGCAACAGCCCGGCGGCCATGTGCAGGCGCCGGCTGCGGATGTAGTCCATCGGCGTCTGCCCGCATTCGGCGACAAACCGCGCATGCAGGCGAGCGCTGGACAGTCCGGCGATTTGCGCCAGGTCGGCCACTTGCAGCGGATGGGCGGCGTGTTTATCGATATGGGCATTCAAGGCCGCATAGGGCAGGCGTCGGCCGCCGACACTGGCGGGGCTGGCCTGGTTGAGGCTGGCCAGCAACAGCACGGCGCCTTGCTGGGCAATCAGCGGGTCGTTGACCGGGCTGCCGGCGAGCCAGTTGACCAGCTGGCTCTGCGCCGTATCCAGGGGCAGGCGCCCAGGGTTGTCGAGCAGGCGGCGACTGGCATCGGCGTGATCGCCCAGCGACTGCAGCAGCCAATGTTCGTCGGGCACGTCGAGCACCAGGCAGCGACTGCCGTTGGGGCTGCCGCAGGCATGATGGGCGCCGGAAGGCACCACCACGAAGCTCTGCTGGACCACCTGGCTGCCCTGGCCGTCGACCTCGAAGTCGAGCTGGCCCGACAGGCCGAACACCAGTTGCGCGTGTTCGTGGCTGTGGACGATCAGGTCGTGGCTGTATTGGCGTAGCGTGAGGATCGGTCTCATCGCAGTCTCCTTGGCAGAACGGCAGTCTACACCGGCGGCCCGGGCTTCAGCGTTGTCATCGGACTGCCGTATTTCTGTCACAGGCGATTAATCGCTGGGGCGCAAGCTCGCAGAAAATGCAGGAGCGTGCCCATGACCAGTGCCGAACTCGCCAGACCCAGCCGTAAACAACGCGTGCGCACCCTGTGGATTTCCGATGTGCATCTGGGCACCCGGGACTGCCAGGCGGAGCATCTGTCGCAGTTCCTCAAGGGCTATCACGCCGACCGGATCTACCTGGTCGGCGACATCATCGACGGCTGGAAGCTGCGCGGCGGCATGTACTGGCCCCAGGCACACACCAACGTCATCCGCCGCCTGCTGACCATGAGCAAGCGCGGCACCGAGGTGATCTATGTCACCGGCAACCACGACGAATTCCTGCGCCGTTATTCGAAGCTGATCCTGGGCAATATCCAGTTGGTGGACGAGGCGGTGCACGTCACAGCCGACGGCCGGCACCTGCTGGTGATCCATGGCGACCAGTTCGATGTCATCACCCGCTACCATCGCTGGCTGGCCTTTCTCGGCGACTCGGCCTACGAGTTCACCCTGACCCTCAATCGCTGGCTGAATCACTGGCGGGCGCGCTACGGCTACGGTTACTGGTCGTTGTCGGCCTACCTCAAGCACAAGGTCAAGACCGCGGTCAGCTTTATCAGCGACTTCGAGGAAGCCATCGCTCACGAATGCGTGAAGCGCGAGTTGCACGGCGTGGTGTGCGGGCACATTCACCATGCCGAGATCCGCAAGGTCGGCGAGGTGGACTACCTCAACTGCGGGGATTGGGTCGAGTCGTGCACCGCCCTGATCGAGCATTGGGACGGCACCATCGAGCTGTATCGCCTGGCCGATGCCCAGGCGCGGGAGGCGCAGCGCAAGGCCGAACTGGCCAAGGTCGCGGAGCTGGCTTGAGGCTTTGGTCGCCTGATCTGACGTTATCGCGGGCAAGCCTCGCTCCTACAGATGCCGCGTACCCTGTAGGAGCGAGCGGCGGCGATCCGACTTGCCCGCGATAGCTTGCGCAGCAGGCCTCAGGCCGGTGCGTGTTCCTTTATGGCCGCCTTGTAGATCGAGCTTTTCGGCTGGGCGAACAGGCGTTCGAGCATGGGTTCGAAAAAGCTCAGGGGCAGGCTGTCGTAGTCTGGATCGAACGCCGCGGCGTCGTACTTGGCACAGAACTCGGCGGTCTGCAGATACAGCGGGTGGTCCTTGAATTGTTCGCGCAGGTGCCGGTCCATGCCCAGGTGATGGAAGAAGTAGTAGCCCTGGAAGATCCCGTGCTTCTCCACCATCCACAGGTTCTCGGGGCTGACGAAGGGCTTGAGGATCGCCGCGGCGATGTCCGGGTGATTGTAGGAACCCAGGGTGTCGCCGATGTCGTGGAGCAGGGCACAGACCACGTATTCCTCGTCGCGGCCGTCATGCCAGGCCCGGCTGGCGGTTTGCAGCGAGTGGGTCAGGCGGTCCACCGGGAAGCCGCCAAAATCGCCCTCGAGCAACTTCAGGTGCGCCACGATGCGCGCCGGCAACTGCTTGGCGTAGGCACTGAAGTCCGCGGCGATGATCGCCCAGTCTTCCTGGGTGCCATCCTTCATGTGGGTGAAACGGGCGTGAGCGTTCATCGGCCATCCTCTTGTTGTTTTTTGTGCAACGATGGGAGTCTATGCCCTGGATCCAATCCTGCACTGGCTGTGCAGGACGGCTTGCTGTCCGGCCAGGCCTAGAACGGCACCTTGCCGGTCAGCATGTCGCGGTACATGACGAAATCGCCCACAAGGCTGTAGAGCGGATGCTGGAAGGTGGCTGGGCGGTTTTTCTCGAAGAAGAAATGACCGACCCAGGCGAAGCTGTAGCCGGCCACCGGCAGGGCCAGCAGCAATAGCCAGGCGCCTTTGCCGATGGCGAAGGCGAGGATGAAGATCACCAGGGTCGTGCCCACGAAGTGCAGGCGGCGGCAAGTGCTGTTGCTGTGTTCGCTCAGGTAATACGGATAGAACTCGGCGAAGCTATTGAATTGCTTGATGTTATCCACGACTGCGATCTCTGTGGTTGTTGTTCTGCCAGCGGGATGCTCTGCGGGGAGCTTATTTGAGTCTAGAGTCATCAATGGCTGGGGCCAGTGACAATAGGCGCCACTTTAGTATCCTTGGGAAATCGGCCGTGGCATGCGGCTCATCATGTAAAAGAACCCACCATGAGCGAACGAACGACTTCTGCAAGCTGGGCGATGGGAATTGTCAAAGCTCTGGAGATGGACGGCCTGGATTGCCGTGCATTGTTCAAGCTGGTCGGGCTCGACTATGCCGCGCTGGACGACCCGGACGCACGCTTCCCCCAGGACTCGATGACGCGTCTCTGGCAGCGTGCGGTGGAGCAGTCCGGCAACCCGGCGATCGGCCTGAACATGGGCAAGGTGGTGCGACCGGCCTCCTTCAACGTGGCCGGGTATGCCCTGATGTCCAGTCGTACCCTGGCCGAGGGTTTCCAGCGTTTGGTGCGCTATCAGCGGATCATCGCGGAAAGTGCTGATCTGAGTTTCCGACTTTTACCTGAAGGTTATGCGCTGATTCTGACGGTGCACGGCGATCATCTGCCGCCGACCCGGCAAAGTGCCGAGGCTTCGCTGGCCTGTGCGCTGGCGCTGTGTGGCTGGCTGACCGGGCGTACGCTGCAGCCGCGCCAGGTCCTGATGCAGGGGGCGGTGCCGGTCGATCTGGAGCCCTACAAGCAGGCGTTTCATGCGCCGCTGGTGTTCAACGCGCCTTACGATGGATTGATTTTCGAGCGGGCCGATATGGAGGCGCCGTTGCCGACCGCCAATGAAGCCATGGCGCGGCTGCATGACCGCTTCGCCGGTGAGTACCTGGCGCGCTTCTCCGAAAGTCGGGTGACGCACAAGGCGCGCCAGGCGCTGTGCCGGTTGTTGCCCCAGGGCGAGCCGAAGCGCGAAGCCGTGGCCCAGACCCTGCACCTGTCCCAGCGCACCCTGCAACGGCGTCTGCAGGAGGAGGGCACCAGTTTCCAGACCCTGCTCGACGACACCCGGCGTGAGCTGGCCGAGCAGTACCTGGCGCAGCCGAGCATGACCCTGCTGGAGATTGCCTATCTGTTGGGGTTTGCCGACCCGAGCAATTTTTTCCGCGCTTTCCGCCGCTGGTTCGATGCCACGCCCGGCGAATACCGGGCGCGATTGCAGGAGTCCGGGGCCGCTGTCAGTGACGCCAGAATGCCGGAATACACAGCACGAATACGGTGATGATTTCCAACCGGCCGAGCAGCATGCCCAGGGACAGAATCCACTTGGCGGCGTCCGGCAGGGTGGCGAAGTTGCCGGCCGGGCCGATGGTTTCGCCCAGGCCCGGGCCGACCCCCGACACCGTACTGGCCGCGCCGGTCAGGGCGGTCATCCAGTCCACACCCAGCAGCGACAGCGCCAGGGCGATCACACAGATGGTGATGGCGAAGAAGAACGAGAAGGTCAGGATCGAACGGACGATTTCCTCGTCGAGACGGTGACCGTTGTACTTCTGCTTGATCACCGCGCGCGGGTGGATCAGCTGGTTCAAGTTGGCCTTGAGCAGGATATAGGCGACCTGGAAGCGGAAGATCTTGATCCCGCCGGCGGTCGAGCCGGAACAGCCGCCGACGAAGCCCAGGTAAAAGAACAGCATCAGCGAGAAGTTGCCCCACAGGCTGTAGTCGCCCAGGGCGAAACCGGTGGTGGTGACCACCGAGGTGACGTTCAGCGCAACGTGACGCAGGGCTTCCAGCCAATGCAGCTGGGTGGTCCACCAGTACCAGGTGCCGAGCACCAGCCAGGTCACCAGCAGCATCCCGAGCAGGCCCTGGACCTGCTGGTCCTTGATCAGCGCCCGGCGGTTGCCGCGCAGGGTGGCGACGTACAGGGTGAACGGCAGGCTGCCGAGGATCATCACCACCACCGCCACCCAGTGCACCGCCGGTTGCGGCCAGTGCGCCAGCGAGCTGTCGGACGTGGAGAAGCCGCCGGTGGAAATCGCCGACATCGCATGGTTGATCGCGTCGAACAGGCTCATCCCGGCCCACCAGAAGGCCAGGCTGCCGAGAATGGTGATGCCGACATAGGCCGCCACGATCAGCCGCGCCACCATGTGCGAGCGCGGCATGACCTTTTCCGAGCGGTCCGAGGATTCGGTCTGGAACAGGCGCATGCCACCGATGCGCAGCAGCGGCAGGATCGCCACCGCCATGCCGATGAAGCCGATGCCGCCGAGCCAGTGCAGCAGGGAACGCCACATCAGGATGCCCGGCGACATGTTGTCCAGGCCGCTGAGCACGGTGGCGCCGGTGGCGGTGATGCCGGACATGCTTTCAAAGAACGAGTCGGTGTAGCTGATGTGCTGGGTCAGCAAAAACGGCAGGGCGGCGAAGATGCACACCACCAGCCAGCTGGACACCGTCAGCAGGTACATGTCCCGCGGACGCAGGTGCACATGTTCCGGGCGCCCCGGTATCACCAGGGCCAGGCCGGCGACGAAGGTGATCATGCTGGCCCAGAGGAACGACGGCAGGTCGCCGGTGCGTTCGAACAGCACCAGCGTCGCCATCGGAATGACCATGGCGATGGCCAGGGTGATCAGGAAAATGCCGATGATGAAACCAATGATCCGTAGGGTCGGCAACGCCATGAGGTCCGCTCGGGGCTGATAAGGAGGGCGCCATTCTACCTGCGGCGCAGAGCATGTAAACCGGCACCCGGAAGGCACTTCCCGGTAGAATGGCCGGACATTTTTTTCAGGAGGTGGCCGATGGAGGCTCTCGACGCATTGCTCAACCGTGTTTCCGTACCGCGTCTGGTGGACCCGGCGCCGACGGCGGCGCAACGCGAAGCGCTGTTCGCGGCGGCATTGCGCGCCCCGGATCATGGCCAGTTGCGGCCGTGGCGCTTTCTGACGGTGGAAGGCGCGGCCCGCGAGCAGTTGGGCGAGCTGCTGGTGGAAGCGGTGCAATTGCAGGGGGGCGAAGTGACCCAGGCGGCCCTGGACAAGGCCCGTGCCATGCCATTGCGCGCGCCGTTGGTGGTGGTTGTGGTGGCTCGCCTGCAGGAACACGTCAAGGTGCCGAAGTCGGAGCAACGGCTGGCGGCCGGCTGTGCCGCCCATGGCATCCTGCTGGCGGCCTATGCCCAGGGTATCGGTGCGGTGTGGCGTACCGGCGAGCTGTCCTATTCGCCCCATGTCGCCAAGGGCCTTGGCCTGGGCGAAGGTGAAGAAATCATCGCCTTCCTGTACCTGGGCACGCCGCTGAACGAGCCACGGGTCGCGCCCAAGGTGGATACGGCGGAGTTCGTCAGCGCCTGGTCGGGCAAGGCCTGATCCTAGAGTCGCGGTGTAGCGGATAGCCAATCGCGGGCAAGCCTCGCTCCGACTTGCCCGCGAAGCTTTTCAGGCCTGGGCAGTAACGCCTGGCACCAACGGCAACTCCAGGCTGGCGATAAAACCACCCTGCGGATGATTGTCCAGGTTCAGGCTGCCGCCATGGCGTTCCGCGGCGCGTCGGGCGATGGCCAGGCCCAGCCCGTGACCCGGCGCGGTCTGGCCCGGGGCGCGGTAAAAGGGTTCCCCCAGCTGGCGCAAATGTTCGGCCTTCACACCGGGGCCGTGATCGCGGACGCTGAGCACGATCCTGTCCCCCTGACGCAATGCCTGTACTTCGATCGGCTGTCCGGCCGGGTTGAAGCGCTGGGCATTGCGCAGCAGATTGTCCACCGCCCGCTCGATCATGGTCGGCCAGCCCTTGAGGCTGAGTTGCGATTCGGCCTGGATGTTCACTGGCTGTTCCGGGCAGGCCAGTTGGGCATCCTTCTGCAGGTTATCGAGCAGGGCGTTGAGGTCCACCTCTTCGGCGCTGGCGTTGTCGGCATCGACCCGGGCCAGCACCAGGATTTCGCTGATCAGCGCTTCCAGGCGATCACACTCGCGGGTCAGGCGCGGCCACAGGCGCTCGCGCTCCTCGACCGTGGCGCGCTCGGCCAGCGCCAGGGCGATGCGCAGGCGCGCCAGCGGCGAGCGCAGCTCGTGGGAGACGTCGCGCAGCAGTTGGCGCTGGCTGCCGATCAGGCTTTGCAGGCGCGAGCCCATGCGGTTGAAGTCCTTGGCCAGTACGCCGAACTCGTCGCGGCGGGCGGCCAGGCGGGCCAGGCTGTTCTGTTGGTAGGTGGCCTGTCCCAGGTCATGCACCGCACCGCGTAAACGGCTGAGGGGGCGGGTGATGGACAGGGTCACCAGCAGGCTGAACAGGGTCAGCACCACCAGCGCGATGGTCAGGGCACTCAGCGGCCACAGCAGGCTGTCGCGGTGCCAGGCGTCCAGTTCCGGATGGGGGATGCGGTAGATCAGCAGGTAGGTCTCGCCGGTTTTCGGGCTGGTGTATTCGGCGGTCAGGCGCCGCCAGGGCAGGCGCCGGTCATCGTTGTTCTGCCGGGCCTCCAAGGCGGCCGCGCGGCGTGGGAAGGTGCCACGGACCACCGGGTCGCCGGCGTCGTTGAGCACTTGCACGTTGACGTGATACTGGTGCTTGCGCTGCTCCAGGATCTCCTGGGCGGCGTCTTCGCCTTGTTCTTCGTAGGTGCGCGTCCACTCTTCGGCCAGGGTATTGAGGCCCGGATGGCGACTGAGGATCCAGGCATCCTGGTTCAGCATGTGGCCAAGCAGAATCGACAGCCCTGCAACCAGGGTGATGGCCAGCCAGAAGCTGGCGAGGATGCGCCAGAACAATGAACGCACGGGAAGTCCTCAAACAAGGAAAGCCCAGTGGGAGCGCCACTGGGCTGTGGGATAAGCGCTAAAGCATTATTGCGCTTTTTGCGGCTGTTGCGCTTTCCAGGCCTTGAACTCAGCCCATTCGGCGCGGCGCTCGGCGTGTTTCTTCTGGATGGCGTCAAACTCTTTCTGCTGTTCCGGCTTGAGCAGGGCGCGGATATCGGCTTCGGTTTTCTGGCGCTTGGCGGCGATCTCGTCCTTCATGGCTTTCTGGTCGGCCGGCGACAGTTTTTCCAGGTACTTCTGCACCAGCTGCTTGCGCTCGTGCATCTGCTCACCCATCAGATTGCGGATCTGCTGGCGCTGTTCGTGGCTCAGGTCCAGCTGGCTGTAAGGGCCTTTGCCCCGCATGTGTTCGCTGTGGCGCGGGCCATCCATCGGCCCCATGGGGCCTGCGCCTTCCGGCATGGCCATGGCCACGGTCGGCAGGGCGGCGGCGAACATCAGAGCGATCAGGGTCTTGCGCATGGTGTATCTCCTTGTCTCATTCCCGGTCAGTTCCGGATGTGTGCAGATTACGCAGAGCAAGGTCAGCGGCGGTCAGCGAAGGGTAAAGCTTGGGTAAAGACGTTTTTTGGCGAAACTGACATAACCCCTGTAGCCGCTGCCGAGCCCGCGAGGCGGCGAACGACCGGTACGCTCGCGGGGATCTTGCGAATGCAGGACGGCGGCGCCCTATCGCAGCCTGCGGCAGCGGCTGCAGGACCAGGGATCAGTTCAGAGTCAGAGGCTGTAGTAGTAGCCGCGGCTGCGCAGGGCGACGATGCGCGGGCGGCCGTCGGGGTGCGGGCCGATCTTCTTGCGCAGGTTGCTGACGTGCATGTCCAGGCTGCGGTCGTACAGGGTCAACTTGCGGCCCAGGGCGATCTGCGCCAGTTCCTGCTTGTCCAGCGGTTCGCCCGGTTGCTTGAGCAAGGCTTCCAGCAGGCGGCTTTCGGAAACGGTGAGGGTGATGTCCTGTTCGTCGATGCTGACCACGCCGCGCACCGGGCTGAAACACAGGTCGCCCAGCTCCATCTGGCTGGACACCGCGGTCGGGTGGCTGCGGCGCAGCACAGCGCGCAGGCGGGCGGTCAGTTCACGCGGATCGCAGGGTTTGGCCAGGTAGTCGTCGGCGCCCAGCTCCAGGCCGAGGATGCGGTCCAGGGGCTCGCCGCGGGCCGAGAGCATCAGCACCGGCAAGTCCGGGTGGTCGCTGCGCAGTTGCTTGAGCAGTTCCAGGCCGCTGCCGTCGGGCAGCATCACGTCCAGCACCACCGCCGCCGGGGCGTGATCGGCCAGGGCGCGACGGGCGCTCAGGCCATCGTGGCAGGCCCGTACCTGAAAACCCTCCTGGCCCAGCCAGCTGGTCAGGAGCTCGCAGAGCTCCTGGTCATCGTCAATCAGTAACAGGTCGCTCATGAATCACTCAATTTAGCCATTGTCGACGCTTTCTATGTCCACCACTGGCGAAGATACCGCAGAGCAGGGCCAATAGCGCTACCCCGGCGCCGGTGACGAACCACTGTTGCTGATCGGTCAGCAGGCGCGGCACGGAACTGGCCTGGACTTCGCGCAGTTGCAGCTTGAGGCGCTGATTCTCCTGGCGCAGGCGGCTCAGCTGGGCGCTTTCGCGCTCGCTGTCGGCTCCCTGCAATTGCCGGGTCAGCTCTTCACGCTGGCGCTCGCTGTCTTTGAGGCGCTGCTGCAATTCGTTGATCTGGCTGCCGGCACTCAGGGACAAAGGCGTCGAGTGCCCAGGGTCCGTGGTTTCTTCGGCGGAGGCACTCGCCCCGATCGTTAACATGACCAACAACAGGCACAACAGACCTTGGCGCATCGCAACTCCTGATTCCAATCGAGTGTTGGGCAGGTTGTCGGCAGTCAAACGAGAATAATGAGCGATTGAGAGCGCGATGAACCGATAAGGTTCACCGCGGGGGAGAGGATTTACGGCAGGACTTGCTTGAACGGCTTGACCACGACGTTGGCATAGACACCGGCGGCGACGTAAGGGTCGGCGTCGGCCCAGGCCTGGGCGGCGCTCAGCGAGTCGAATTCGGCGACGATCAGGCTGCCGGTGAAACCCGCGGCGCCAGGATCATTGCTGTCGACGGCAGGGTGTGGCCCGGCCAGTACCACGCGACCTTCGGCCTTGAGCTGCTGCAACCGCTCCAGATGCGCCGGGCGCGCGGCCAGGCGGTTTTCCAGGGAGTTGGCGACGTCTGTAGCAATGATTGCGTAAAGCATGTCAGTCCTCGGTTTTCGACGTGGTGGGTTCGGTGTCGTGAAGATGGCGCGACAGGTAGATGCCCTGGCCGACCAGGAACAGCACGGTCATGCCCAGGCTGCCGAAGACCTTGAAGTCGACCCAGATGCTCTGGAAGGTGAAGGCGACGAACAGGTTGGCGGCGCCGCAGAACAGGAAGAAGGCGATCCAGGCGATGTTCAGGCGGGTCCAGACCGGATCCGGCAGGCTCAGCGCGTGGCCCATGATGCGCTTGATCAGCAGGCGGTCGCCGATGAAATGGCTGCCGATAAAGGCCAGGGCGAACAGCCAGTTGACCACCGGCGCTTTCCACTTGAGGAAGGTCTCGCTGTGGAAGGCCAGGGTCAGGCTGCCGAACACCAGGCAGGCGACCAGGGTCAGCCACTGGCTTTTCTCCAGCTTGCGCTGGGAGATGAACAGCGCGCCGTAGACCACCAGGGAACTGATGATCAACACCGCCGTGGCGCTGTAGATACCGCCTACGGTCAGTTGTTGACCGGCAATGTCGACGACTCGGGGATCGATTTTGTAGACGATGAAAAACAGGAACAGCGGGATGAAGTCGATGAATTGTTTCACAGTGGCAGCCAGAAGCAGGATGTGGCGGCATAATAACAAACATCCATGGTAGCGAAAGCGCCAGCTGACTTGAGGTTGAACAGTCCCGTGAATGTTGATTTGCACTGCCACAGCACGGCCTCCGATGGCGCCCTGGCGCCCGCGGCTCTGGTTGCGCGTGCGTTCGAGAAAGGCGTGCGAGTCCTGGCCCTGACCGATCATGACACCCTGGAAGGCCTCGACGAGGCGCGCCTGGCGGCCCATGAACTGGGCATGCAACTGGTCAATGGCGTCGAATTGTCCTGCACCTGGGGTGGGGCGACCATTCATGTGCTGGGCTACGGCTTCGACGTCAATGCGCCGTCATTGGTCGAAGCCATCGGCAAATTGCACGACGGTCGCTGGCTGCGGTCCGAAGAAATAAGCCGCAAGCTGGCGCTCAAAGGCATGCCGGGCGCCCTCGAAGGGGCCCGGGCGATCCAGCAGGAACTGGGCGACAGCGGCAATGCGCCGGCCCGGCCGCACTTCGCCGATTACCTGGTGCGCGCCGGTTTCGTGAAGGACCGCGCCGAAGCTTTTCGCAAATGGCTGGGGGCTGGCAAGCTGGGCGACGTCAAGCAGCACTGGCCGACCCTCGAGGAAACCGTCGAGACGTTGCGCGCGGCGGGGGCCTGGGTCAGCCTGGCGCATCCCTGGCATTACGATTTCACCCGCAGCAAACGTCGCCGCCTGATTGCCGACTATATTCAAGCAGGTGGCCACGCGATCGAGGTGGTCAACGGCCATCAACCCGCCGAGCAGGTGGGCAGCCTGGCCATCCTTGCTCGGGAGTTCGGTCTGCTGGTGAGCGCCGGCAGTGATTTTCATGGCCCTGGAGGCTGGTCCGAGATAGGCGAGTATCGCCCTGTTCCGGAGGATCTGCCGCCGCTCTGGTGTCGGTTCAAACATGACCCAATTATTGCCGCCGTCTGAACAGGTAGAGAATGTGAGTCAATTTTTCCAGATTCATCCGGAAAACCCGCAACCGCGCCTGATCAAACAGGCTGTCGAAATCATCCGCTCAGGGGGCGTGGTGATCTACCCGACCGACTCGTCCTACGCCATTGGCTGCCAGATCGGCGACAAGAGTGCGGTCGAGCGCGTGCGGCGTCTGCGGCAACTGGATGACAAACACAACTTCGCGCTGATCTGCAGCGACCTGTCGCAGTTGGGCCTGTTCGCCAAGATCGATACCGGCACCTTTCGCCTGCTCAAGGCGCATCTGCCAGGGCCTTATACCTTCATCCTCAACGCCACCCGCGAAGTGCCACGGCTGTTGCTGCACCCGAAGAAACGCACCATCGGCCTGCGGGTGCCGAGCCATCCGATCGCCCTGGCGCTGCTGGCCGAACTCGGCGAGCCGCTGATGAGCGTCAGCCTGATCATGCCCGGCGAAACCGAGCCGATGAACGACCCTTATGAAATGCGCCAACTGCTCGAGCATCAGGTCGACCTGATCATCGATGGCGGTTTTGGCGGCATCATGGCCTCCACCGTGATCAACCTGGCCGATGGCGAGCCGGAAGTGATCCGTATCGGCTGCGGCGACCCGGCTCCCTTCATGGTCGAGGCCTGAATGTCCGCAGTGGAACACGTCGACGACCAGGCCGGAGCGCAGCAGGAGCTGCCCTTTGCGATGGTCTATGGCCAGGCGGTCATGGAAATGCCGCTGGACCTGTACATCCCGCCGGACGCCCTGGAAGTCTTTCTCGAAGCCTTCGAAGGCCCGCTCGACCTGCTGCTGTACCTGATTCGCAAACAGAACATCGACATCCTCGACATCCCGGTGGCGGAAATCACCCGCCAGTACATGGGCTATGTCGAATTGATGCAGTCGGTGCGCCTGGAGCTGGCCGCCGAATACCTGGTGATGGCGGCCATGCTTGCCGAGATCAAGTCGCGCATGCTGTTGCCGCGCTCGGCCGAGGTGGAAGAGGAGGAGGAAGACCCGCGCGCCGAACTGATCCGTCGCCTGCAGGAGTACGAGCGCTTCAAGGCCGCCGCCGAAGGCATCGACGGCCTGAGCCGGGTCGGTCGCGACGTCATAGTGCCCAAGCTCGACGCCCCGGAAGCCCGGGCGCGCAAGCTGCTGCCGGATGTCGCCCTGGAAGAGGTGCTGATGTCCATGGCCGAGGTGTTGCGCCGTGGCGACATGTTCGAAAGCCATCAGGTCAGTCGCGAGGCGCTGTCCACCCGCGAGCGCATGAGCGAGGTGCTGGAGCGGCTCAAGGGCGGTGGTTTTGTGCCCTTTGTCGAGCTGTTCACCGCGCAAGAAGGACGCCTGGGGGTGGTGGTGACCTTCATGGCGATCCTCGAGCTGGTCAAGGAATCCCTGGTCGAGCTGGTACAGAATGAGCCCTTCACGGCTATCCATGTGCGTGCACGAGCCGAATAACGAGCTGAAACAATGAATCTGAATGAACCCCGCGAGCTGGCGCCACTGCTTGAAGCCTTTCTGTTGGCCTCGGGAAAACCGCAATCCATGGAGCGCCTGTTCGAACTTTTCGAGGAAGGCGAGCGGCCGGACCCCGCGGTCTTCAAGAAGGCCCTGACCATTCTGGGCAAGTCCTGCGAGGGGCGGGCCTTCGAACTCAAGGAAGTGGCCTCCGGTTATCGCCTGCAGGTGCGGGAAAAGTTCGCGCCCTGGGTCGGCCGGCTGTGGGAAGAACGGCCCCAGCGCTACTCCCGGGCGATGCTGGAAACCCTGGCGCTGATTGCTTACCGCCAGCCGATCACCCGTGGCGAGATCGAGGATGTGCGGGGCGTGGCGGTCAACAGCCAGATCGTCAAGACCTTGCTGGAGCGCGAGTGGATTCGGGTGGTTGGCTACCGTGACGTGCCGGGCAAGCCGGCGATGTTCGCCACCACCAAGGCGTTTCTCGATCACTTCAACCTGAAGAACCTCGACGACCTGCCGCCGCTGGCCGAGCTGCGTGAGATCGAGACCGAGCCGGTCCTCGACTTCGACGACGTGCCGGTGCCCGCCAGCCTGCAAGCCCTGGCCGACGCCAGCGCCGAACCGGAAGAGCCGAAGGAAGAGACCAGTTTCCACACCTTGCTGCTGGAGCTGGACTCGATGGAGGAGGGGATCAAGACCGACTTCGACGATCTGCATCGCGATGGCGCGGTCGAGTCGTCCGGGGACGATGTTATTGCCGGCACCGAGGTGGACGCCGAGATCAGGGCCGAAGCGCACACCCGTGCCGAAGCCGAAGCCGAAACCGAAGTACAAGTCGAGCACGATACCGAACTCGAAGTGGACGCCGACGACGAACAGGAAGTCGATGACGATGTGCTCGGCGTCGCCGAAGCCCGCGCCAAGCTGCTGGCCGCCGTGGCGGCACTGGAACCGCCGGCTCCGTCGCTGAGCGACGAAGAGGCCGAAGCCCTGGCGCTGGCCGAGGCCATCGAGAACGAAAGACGCCTGCAGGAAGACGACTGAACCAGGCCTCTAGGCCTCTGTAGGAGCGAGGCTTGCCCGCGATCGGCAACGCCAGGATATGCCTGGCACACCGCATCAGCCTTTATCGCGGGCAAGCCGGATCGCCGCCCGCTCGCTCCTACAGGTCAGGCGCCCACTGTCGGGCTGCCACCGGCCAGCGGAAAAATCGGTAGGCCACCACTTATCGGCTAGTCTCTGATGCGCAACCGACGCCATGAGCGTATGATTCGCGACCCTTTGGCGATCCCTTCGCCACAAGACCTGTTTTTATTACCGTTCAGGCCGCTCAAGCCTGAATCGACACACCGGGAGGTGCCCAGATGAGTGAAGATCAGCAAGACCAACAGGAAATCGGCCCAGCAGGCGAAAAGCTGCAGAAAGTCCTCGCCCGTATCGGCGTCGGCTCGCGCCGTGACGTAGAGTCCTGGATCAGCCAGGGCCGGATCAAGGTCAATGGCAAAGAGGCCACCCTTGGCCTGCGCGTCGACCTGCACGACGCCATCTCCATCGATGGCAAGGTGATCAAGCGCGAAGAGGCGTCCGAATCGGTCCGCCGCGTGATCATGTACAACAAGCCCGATGGCGAAATCTGCACCCGTGACGACCCGGAAGGCCGTCCGACCGTGTTCGACAAGCTGCCGCGTCCGCGAGAAGGCCGCTGGATCAATATCGGTCGCCTCGACATCAACACCACTGGCTTGCTGATGTTCACCACCGACGGTGAGCTGGCCAACCGCCTGATGCACCCGTCCTATGAAATGGACCGTGAGTACGCGGTACGTGTGCGTGGCGAAGTCGACGACGAGATGATCGAGCGCCTGAAAGCCGGCGTGATGCTCGAAGACGGCCCGGCCAAGTTCACTGACATCCAGCAGGCGCCCGGTGGTGAAGGTTTCAACCACTGGTACCACTGCGTGGTGATGGAAGGCCGCAACCGTGAAGTGCGTCGCCTGTGGGAATCCCAGGGCCTGGTGGTCAGCCGCCTGAAGCGCGTGCGTTTCGGTCCGGTGTTTCTCAACTCCGACCTGCCGATGGGCCGCTGGCGCGAAATGAGCCAGTACGAAGTGGACGTCCTCAGCGCCGAGGTTGGCCTGACGCCGGTGGCGATGCCGCAGCTCAACGCCAAGAGCAAGGACAAGCTGGAACGCATGCAGCGCAAATCCTCGCGCCCGGTGGGCAAGAGCGAGCGCGTGCGGACTCTGCGTCCGGCCCATGGCGCGCCTGCCGCCGGTGCCCCGCGCCCGTCGCGCGAGCCGCAGATCGAAGGCGAGCGTCCAGGCCGCAAACCTGCGCCACGCCAGGATGGCGAGCGCGCTCCACGGGCGCCGCGTCCGGCTGCCGGTCGGGGTGAGTCGGGTCGTGGCACGCCAGTGGCGGATCGTCCGAGCGACACCAAGCGCCCGGCCAAGCCAGCGCCGAAGTCCAAGCGTCCGGGCATCGTCCTGGTCGACAAGGACGCACCGTCGGGCAAGCGCCGTGGCGCTCCGGCCGGTTCCGGCCAGCGCCCGGGGTTCGGTCGCCGCAAGCCCGAGTGAGGCAGCCTTGAGCTGCAAGCTGTAAGCGACAAGAAAAAACGCCAACCTCAGGGTTGGCGTTTTTTTTGCCTCTATGTAGCCGCAGGCTGCGCCAGCGGCTACAGGCTCAGAACACGAACCTGCCATCGAACACCGGCTTGTCGTCCAGCGCCAGCACCCCGCTGGCAAAGATCAGGTCCAGGTGATGGCTGCCCTTGGCGCCACCGCCCAGCCCCAGGTGCAGGCCGCAATGGCGCTCCTCGAAACCCGAGTTGCGCGCGTAGAGGTCTTTCACCCCTTCGTTGGTGCCGATGCCCAGCTCTTCGATGCGCCGGTTGGACGGGTTGGCATCCAGGTATTTGTTGAAGTCCTCCGCCAGCCCCGGCACGTCGGTGGCGATGCGGCTGATGGTGGAGTTCTCGATCCACAATTCCAGCGGTGATTGCAGCACGCCGTACTTGCGCGCGAAGGGAATGGTGCCGAGGAAGGTGCCGACGAATTTCACCCGGCCATTGATGGCCTCGCTGTGGCTGGCGATTTCTCCGGGCGCCAGGTCGTAGTTGCCCACGCCGTTGATGTTGGTCCACTTCTTGATGCTGTCCAGCGGCGCTTCGAAGTACGAGCCGTGGTCGTCGCGAAAGCTCAGGGTGGTGGCCTCGGACATATGCTGGATCAGGGTCGCGTTGAGCTCGGCGATGCGTTGCGGCTCGACGCTGAAGGTGTCGTAGAAGTAGTCGCCGTAGTCCTTGAACAGCAGCGACTTCTTCCAGTTCTCGGCCATCACGCCCTGCAGCGCCTGGATGAACTCGGGGCCTTGCGGGCGGGGCGGCGAGAGGGTGGAGGAGTCGTAGAAGAAGATATACAGATCGCAGTCGGCGATGGCCTGGGCCAGCGCCGAGGTGGGTTCGAGGTCGAGACGCAGGGCTGTGAAACTGAAGGGGTCACCGGCCTGCTCGATGATGGCGGCGCTGGTGGCGGCATATTCGGCGGTGTGGCCGATCAGGACCCTGGCGTTCTGGCGCTCGGCCAGGGCCGGGTGGTGTTCGAGGTAGTAAAGGAAATGCCGGATGGCAGCGGTGTTGTCCATGGATCCTCCCTGACAGACAGCGGATGGAGGCAGGGGCGACCGCCGGGCCGCTCCTGCCTGAAGGCCCTTTTTACAAGGGCCACATCGCCGTGCCGAACGGTACTACCGCGTCGGCCTGCATCATTTCCACCGCGGCCTCGTGGGTCGCTGCTTCAAACCAATCGTCCAGTTGCAGTTCAGTGTCCAAGTCTTTTTCCAGTGCTTGCATCGTGAATCTCCTAGATGACTTTTTCGGATAAAAGCAGTCGGTGAGACGGCTCGGGCGTTCTACGGGGAGTGCTTGAAAGCCCCAGCTGCTCAATGTGGCCGCTCGGCTTGCCGGGGGTGTGGTCCGGCAAGTGGCTGGAAACCTAGTCCAGGGTTTTTTGAAATGCAAAAAAATAATTGAATTATTTTTATTGAACTTTTTGTTCTGTTTTTGCGCTGGAAAATTATCAAGAAAAAACAAAAAGCTGAGCGAGCAGACAGATAAAAAAGCGCTGGCCGTCAATTTGCAGTCGCCGATGTCACTGATCTGAAGTGGAAAAAATACGTTCCGCCTTGTAAAGAAATGCTTACGAAAAACCCGCTATCGATTCATCGAATCGACCCTTGTTCGGCGCTGTAAGAAAAACCTTCCGTTGTTGCCTCGATACGGCCCGCCGCCGGGCTCCAAGCCGCTTGTTCCGCGGCCTCAAGGCAGGTGTGATGCAGCCCATGCCTGTGTGCAGGTGCATAACAAGAAGGAGGCGCAATGAACGCCGTGGCTCACCTCAACCGATTCCCTCCGAAGGGCGATTGCTGTCGTACCTTCGTCGACGACCCCGACGGGGCTGTCCCGAACCTTGCCGCCGATGCCGAGCATCGAGTTGGCCCCGTGCGATTCCGGCACCCGACGCGCTGATAAGCCGCGTCTGGCGGCAGGGAGTCAGGGGTGTACAATGCGCGGCGTTTTAACTGTGACCCAACTGCGTATCCGCGCATTTTGCGCCCCAACGACTGGTTTCGACGCGTGACGAGCCCTGGCTCGAATGCTCGAGACACGCTCCCAAGGCCAATAATCTCAAGGCTATCCGCCTTGTTCACTCCGCCGCGTCACAAGCGTGGTGGGTTCGATTTCGTCACAGATAAAAACAACAGGTGACGCATGACCGTTAAACAAACGCTGAACTCCTGGTGCCTGCGCTGGGGTTTGATCCGCGCTGCTTAAGCCTGCTGTCGGCTGCAACGTCTATCGAACATCATCAAACCTTGCGTGAGACCCTTTTCATGAGTGGACAAAACTCGCATTCAGGCGAGCTGAAGCGCGGCCTGAAAAATCGCCATATTCAACTGATCGCCCTGGGCGGCGCGATCGGTACCGGACTGTTCCTGGGCTCCGCCGGCGTGCTCAAGTCGGCCGGGCCGTCGATGATCCTCGGCTACGCCATCTGCGGCTTCATCGCCTTCATGATCATGCGCCAGCTCGGCGAGATGATCGTCGAAGAGCCGGTGGCCGGTTCCTTCAGCCATTTCGCGCACAAGTACTGGGGCGGTTTCGCCGGTTTCCTGTCGGGCTGGAACTGCTGGATTCTGTACATCCTGGTGGGTATGTCGGAGCTGACCGCGGTCGGCAAGTACGTGCACTACTGGTGGCCGGACGTGCCGACCTGGGCCTCGGCCGCGGCGTTCTTCGTGCTGATCAACCTGATCAACCTGGCCAACGTCAAAGTCTTCGGTGAAGCCGAGTTCTGGTTCGCGATCATCAAGGTGGTGGCCATCGTCGGCATGATTGCCCTGGGCAGCTACCTACTGGTCAGCGGTCACGGCGGCCCACAGGCTTCGGTGAGCAACCTGTGGGAGCACGGCGGGTTCTTCCCCAATGGCGTCAGCGGCCTGGTGATGGCCATGGCGATCATCATGTTCTCCTTCGGTGGCCTGGAGATGCTCGGGTTTACCGCGGCCGAGGCCGACAAGCCGAAGACCGTAATTCCCAAGGCCATCAACCAGGTGATCTACCGCATCCTGATTTTCTACATCGGTGCCCTGGTCGTGCTGTTGTCCCTGACCCCATGGAACAGTCTGCTGGAAACCCTGAATGCCTCCGGCGATGCCTACAGCGGCAGCCCGTTCGTCCAGGTGTTCTCGATGCTGGGCAGCGATACCGCGGCGCACATCCTCAACTTCGTGGTCCTGACCGCGGCCTTGTCGGTGTACAACAGCGGCACCTACTGCAACAGTCGCATGCTGCTGGGCATGGCCGAGCAGGGCGACGCACCGAAAGTCCTGGCGAAGATCGACAAGCGCGGCGTGCCGGTGATGTCGATCCTGGCCTCGGCGGTGGTGACCTTCGTTGCCGTGGTGCTCAACTACCTGATCCCGCAGCACGCCCTGGAGCTGCTGATGTCGCTGGTGGTCGCGACCCTGGTGATCAACTGGGCGATGATCAGCTACTCGCACTTCAAGTTCCGCCAGCACATGAACCGCACGAAACAATCGCCGCTGTTCAAGGCGCTGTGGTACCCCTACGGCAACTACGTCTGCCTGGCGTTCGTGGTGTTCATCCTTGGCATCATGCTGATGATCCCGGGCATCCAGATCTCGGTGTACGCGATTCCGGTGTGGGTCGCCTTCATGTGGGTCTGCTACGGCATCAAGAACAAGCGCAGCGCGCAGCACGCGCTGCAGGTCGCCAGTTCTTCGGCGAAGTAACGCCAGCGCGACAACGACAAACCCGGCCTTGGCCGGGTTTTTTGTGGGCGCCAGGATTGCTTGGCAGCGAGCGGGCGGCGATCCGACTTGCCCGCGATCCGCGAAGCGGCCATCCAGCGGGTTGCCAAAACGGGCGCCATCGCCAACAAGCCTCGCTCCTACGGGAGGCAGTACGATTCGCGGTATCCTGAGCGCCCTGAAAGCGGATGCCTTTTCCATGCTGGTGATTTCCAACAACGTGCATCTGCCGGATGCCGAGATCGAGTTGACCGCCATTCGCGCGCAAGGCGCGGGTGGGCAGAACGTCAACAAGGTCTCCAGCGCGGTGCACCTGCGCTTCGACATTCCGGCCTCGTCGCTGCCGCCGTTCTACAAGGAGCGGCTGCTGGCGCTGCGCGACAGTCGCATTACCAGCGACGGGGTGATCGTCATCAAGGCCCAGCAATACCGGACCCAGGAACAGAACCGCGCCGATGCCCTGGAGCGTCTGGTGGAGCTGATCCTCAGTGCCATCAAGGTGGAGAAGAAGCGCCGGCCGACCAAGCCGACCCTGGGCTCGAAGACCCGGCGCCTGGAGTCCAAGAGCAAGCGCGGCAACATCAAGGCCGGTCGCGGCAAGGTCGACTACTAACGCTCGCCGCGCTCCTCGCGATACTTCGGCGCCAGGCGGTACAGGTAGAGGCTCAGCAGCAAACCGCTGCAGGCGGCGAGGGCGGCGAACAGGAAGATCGAGGCAAAACCGAAACCGGCGGCGATCGCCCCGGCCAGCGGTCCGGTGATTCCCAGCGACAGGTCGATGAACAGCGAGTAGGCACCCACCGCCGCGCCACGGCTGGAGGCGGGAACCAGGTTGACCGCTTCCACCCCCAGCGCCGGGAACACCAGGGAGAAGCCGAAGCCGCTCAACGCCGCGCCGGCCAGCGCCCAATGGGCATCCGGCGCCAGCCACAACAGCAACAGGCCCAGGGTTTCCACCGACAGACAGGCGATTGCCACGCGAAAGCCGCCGAGGCGGTTGATCAGGTTGCCGAACAGCAGGCGCGCGCCGATAAAGCTGGCACCGAACAGGCTCAGGCACAGCACTGCGTTGGACCAGTTCTGCGTGGCGTAATACAGGGTGATGAAGGTGGCGATGGTGCCAAAGCCGATCGAGCCCAGGGCCAGGCCGCAGCCGTGGGGGAATACCCGGCCCAGGACATGGATAAATGGCAAGCGCTCGCCGGCGACGATCGGCGCCGCCAGTTTCGGCCAGGCCAGCGCCAGGCCCAGGAGCGCCAGGAGGATGATGCTCACGCCCATGCTCCACAGCCCCAGGCGATCCACCAGCAACACCCCCAGCGGCGCGCCGACGGCCAGCGCGCCATAGCTGGCGATGCCGTTCCAGGAAATCACCTTGGCGGTGTTCTGCGCGCCGACGCGGCCGATGCCCCAGCCGATGGAGCCCGAGCCCACCAGGCTCTCGGCGCTGCCCAGCACCAGGCGCCCGACCAGCAGGCTGGCCAGGCTCAGCACCGGCAAGCTGTGCAGCCATGCCGACAACAGCATGAACACCCCGCTCAGGCCGCAGCCGGCCAGGCCGTACATCACCGCGCGCTTGCTGCCCAGGTTGTCGATGATCTTCCCGGCATAGGGGCGGCTGAGCAGGGTGGCCAGGTATTGCACGCTGATCACCAGCCCGGCGATCACCGCGCCAAAGCCCAGTTCGCTGTGCACGTAGCCCGGCAGCACGGCCAGGGGGATGCCGATGTTCAGGTAGCCGATAAAGGTGAAAAGTACGATGGAGACGACTTGCAGCGTGACCGCCAAGGGGCGCTGGGTATCTGGCATGGGAAAGGTCCACGGACGCGGCAGAGATAGATAGGCTGCTTATGATACCGAGGGTTGAAACGATTCAGGTGGAGAAATCGATGCCCATCCGCACTTTTTTGCGCGCGGCAGGCTCAGGCTTTTACAGGGGCCAGCAATTGCGTGGTGACCAGGGCGGCCAGGGCGTTTTCCTGGGTGCCGAAGCGCGCCAGCAGGGCGGCCTGTTTTTCCGGCGTCAGGCGGTTCCAGATCTCGATCATCTTTTCGGCGGTGCCGATCAGCACGCTGGCTTGGGTTTCGCTGAAGGCGTCGGTCATGGAGGCGGTTCTCGAAAGCGGGTTTCAGGCGGTGTGGAAAGCGCATCAAAGAGCGCTTTCCACACGGTCTGGGTGTTGCGGTCAGTCTTCGCTGTCGGCCTTGTGACCGGGTGCGGCTTCTTTCGGCTCGGGCTGTTGGGCGCCGGCTTGTTGCGGGGTTGTCTGCTCAGTTTCGTGCAGGCTTGGGAAGGGGAGATTAGGAATCTCGTGCATGTTCGTTGCTCCTCGCAAGGTCTGTTTTTTAAATCGCTGGGTAGATCCGCGCTTTTAAAAAGCCTGGGCAGGATACAGCACTGGAAATGACAAAAAGATTTTTATCACGGCTTTTAGGATGAAAGGAGTTTCATCGGGCGGGGGATCGTTGAAGAGCATCGCGAGCAAGCTTGCTCCTACAGGCAGGTGCTTTTGTAGGAGCGAGCTTGCTCGCGATCAGGGTGTCACTTGCAGACTTCGGCGATGGCTTCGGCCAGCAGGTCCAGGCGGGTGGCGTCGATACCGGCGACGTTGGCCCGGCCGGAGCTGACCATGTACACGCTGTGCTGGTTGCGCAACTTGGCGACCTGTTCCGGCGTCAGGCCGGTGTAGGAGAACATCCCGCGTTGCACGCCGATATGGGCGAAGCGCTCGGCCAGGCCGAAGGGTTGCAGCGCCTCCACCAGGCCTGAACGCAACTGGGCGATGCGCAGGCGCATGGCTTCCACTTCGTCGGCCCAGAGGCTTTTCAGCTCCGGGTCGCCAAGGATGGTGGCGACCACCGCGGCGCCGTGATCCGGCGGGGTGGACCACAGGTTGCGGGCGATGTGGGCCAGCTGGCTGCGTACGTCCAGCAGCTTTTCCGCGTCCCGGGTGCAGACGATCAGCGCGCCGGTACGGTCGCGGTACAGGCCGAAGTTCTTCGAGCAGGAACTGGTGATCAGCAGCTCGGGCAGTTCGGCCGCGAACAGGCGGACCGCCCAGGCATCCTGCTCCAGGCCGTCGCCGAAGCCCTGGTAGGCGAAGTCGATCAGCGGCAGCAGGTTGCGGCTGCGCACCACGTCCAGCACCCGATGCCAGTCGTCGTGGCTCAGGTCGAAACCGGTGGGGTTGTGGCAGCAAGCGTGCAACAGCACCACGTCGCCCTTGGGCACCTGGTTCAGGGTCGCCAGCATGGCCTCGACGTCGAGGCGGTTGTCGCTGCCGACGTAAGGGTAGTGGCTGACCTGGATGCCGGCGGCGGCAAAGATGGTTTCGTGGATCGGCCAGGTTGGATTGCTCAACCACACGCCACGGCCCGGCAGGCAGTGGGCGATGAAGTCGGCGCTCAGGCGCAGCGCGCCGGTGCCGCCCGGGGTCTGGGTGGCGCCGGCGCGGCGTTCGGCGATCAGTTGCGAATCGGCGCCCAGCACCAGTTCATTGATCACCTTGCCAAAGGCCGCGTCGCCGTGGCCGCCGATGTAGATCTTGGTGGTCTGCCGGTCGACCAGGCGCTGCTCGGCCAGCTTGACCGACCGAGGGATCGGCGTCAGGCCCTGGGAATCCTTGTAGACACCGACGCCGAGGTCGAACTTGCGTGGGTTGCTGTCCGACGCATAGGCCTCCATCAGGCCAAGAATCGGGTCGCCGGGTACTCGGCCTATGGCGTCGAAATGCATTACTTGCGTCCTTCTGCGGTCTTGGCCACTTCGTCGGTGCGAGCGGCCATGATGAAGTCGTTGCGGTGCAGGCCCTTGATGGAGTGGCTCCACCAGGTCACGGTGACCTTGCCCCATTCGGTGAGTAGGCCAGGATGATGACCTTCTGCCTCGGAAATTTCACCCATTGCGTTGGTAAAGGCCAGGGCGAACTTGAAGTTTTTGAACAGGAAGACTTTTTCCAGTTGCATGACGCCATCGCGCACTTCGATGTTCCAGTCGGGGATCTGCTTGATCAGTACCGGCAGTTCTTCGTCGCTGACTTGTGGAGCATCGGCGCGGCAGGCTTCGCAATGGGCTTGGTTGAGAGCGGTCATGGTGGGTTCCTGAAATCGGTTCTTGTTGGAAATTACGGGTTTTATGAGCGCCGCGCGAGGGCAGGGCGCTCAGGCCGCCTTGGGTTTGGGCGGAAACTTGGGTGCGTGCAGGCCCATCTGCATGCCCTGGTGCACCAGGGCCATGATGTCTTCATGGGCCAGGTCGAACAGGCGCTTGAGGTTGGGCAGCACAAAGTAGAGGGGTTGCAGGATGTCGATGCGGTACGGGGTGCGCATCGCTTCCAGCGGGTCGAAGGCCTGGTGCTCGGGCACGTCCGACAGGCAGTAGACGGTTTCCTTCGGCGAGGAGAGGATGCCGCCGCCGTAGATGCGCTGGCCTTGCGGGGTGTCCAGCAGGCCGAACTCGATGGTCATCCAGTACAGGCGCGCCAGGTACACCCGTTCTTCCTTGGTGGCCTGCAGGCCGAGCTTGCCGTAGGTGTGGGTGAATTCGGCGAACCAGGGGTTGGTCAGCAGCGGGCAGTGGCCAAAGATCTCGTGGAAGATGTCCGGCTCTTGCAGGTAGTCCAGTTCTTCGCGGGTACGAATAAAGGTCGCGACCGGAAACTGTTTGCTGGCGAGCAATTCGAAGAAGGTCTGGAAGGGAATCAGCGCCGGCACCCGCGCGACCTGCCAGCCGGTGGTTGCGCCCAGCACCTTGTTGATTTCGCCCAGCTGCGGGATGCGGTCGTGGGGCAGGCCGAGTTTCTCGATGCCGTCCAGGTATTCCTGGCACGCGCGACCCTCGATCACTTTCAGTTGACGGGTGATCAGGGTGTTCCACACCGCGTGTTCTTCATCGGGGTAGTGGATAAAACCTTGCGCGTCGGGCTCGCGGGCCACGTACTGCGTCTGCTTCATGCTGCTCTCCTGTCAGGGGCTGCTTCTTGTTATCAGTTGACGCTAGAGATAACCCAAGGTTGCAGCCCATGCAGCAGGTTGACGTGAACGTAATGGGCGGATCAGGGGTGATTTCGTAAAGTTTTCGTTACGAAAGCATCGCGGGGCCGCTAATACTGAGAATAGTCGATTTGAAAAGGCCGGTGACTGTCACATAATCTTGACGATTATCTGCGTCACACCGCAGAAAGTTTTTGTCGGACGGTGTCAAAAACGCCGCTTTCTGGCATTCACGCCCTCCATTACCTGTCTCGGGCCTTCCTTCTATGCGTATCAAAGTCCACTGCCAGAATCGCATCGGCATCCTGCGCGACATTCTCAACCTGCTGGTGGAGTACGGCATCAACGTGGCCCGGGGTGAGGTGGGCGGCGAACATGGCAATGCCATCTACCTGCATTGCCCGAACCTGATCAATCTGCAGTTCCAGGCATTGCGGCCGAAGTTCGAGTCGATCGCCGGGGTGTTCGGGGTCAAGCGGGTCGGGCTGATGCCCAGCGAGCGGCGGCACATGGAACTCAATGCGCTGCTTGGGGCCCTGGAGTTTCCGGTGTTGTCCATCGACATGGGCGGTTCCATTGTCGCCGCCAACCGCGCGGCGGCGCAGCTGTTGGGCGTGCGGGTGGACGAGGTGCCGGGGATTCCACTGTCGCGCTATGCCGAGGATTTCGACCTGCCGGAACTGGTACGGGCCAACAAATCGCGGATCAACGGCCTGCGGGTCAAGGTCAAGGGTGACGTGTTCCTGGCGGACATCGCGCCGCTGCAATCGGAGCACGACGACAGCGAGGCCATGGCCGGCGCGGTGCTGACGCTGCACCGCGCGGACCGGGTCGGCGAGCGCATCTATAACGTGCGCAAGCAGGAGCTGCGTGGCTTCGACAGCATCTTCCAGAGCTCGAAAGTCATGGCCGCGGTGGTCCGCGAAGCACGACGCATGGCACCGCTGGACGCGCCGCTGCTGATCGAGGGGGAGACTGGCACCGGCAAGGAACTGCTGGCGCGCGCCTGCCACCTGGCCAGCCCGCGCGGGCAATCGCCGCTGATGGCGCTCAACTGCGCTGGCCTGCCGGAATCCATGGCCGAGACCGAGCTGTTCGGCTACGGGCCGGGGGCCTTCGAAGGTGCGCGGGCCGAAGGCAAGCTCGGGCTGCTGGAACTGACTGCTGGCGGCACACTGTTTCTCGACGGGGTGGGGGAGATGAGCCCGCGCTTGCAGGTCAAGCTCCTGCGTTTTCTGCAGGACGGCTGCTTCCGTCGGGTCGGTAGCGACGAAGAGGTGTACCTGGACGTGCGGGTGATCTGTGCGACCCAGGTCGACTTGTCCGAGTTGTGCGCCCGCGGCGAGTTCCGCCAGGATTTGTATCACCGCCTCAACGTCTTGTCGTTGCACATCCCGCCGCTGCGCGAGTGCCTCGACGGCCTGACACCGCTGGTGGAGCACTTCCTCGACCAGGCCAGCCGGCAGATCGGCTGCGCCTTGCCCAGGCTGGCGCCGGCGGCCATGGAGCGCCTCAGCCATTACCATTGGCCGGGCAACGTGCGGCAGCTGGAAAACGTGCTGTTCCAGGCGGTGTCCCTGTGCGACGGCGGCACGGTCAAGGCCGAGCACATCCGCCTGCCGGACTATGGCGTGCGCCAACCCCTTGGTGACTTCTCCCTGGAAGGCGGGCTCGACGAAATCGTCGGGCGCTTCGAAAAGGCGGTGCTCGAACGCCTGTATTCCGAGCACCCCAGCAGCCGCCAGTTGGGCAAGCGCCTGGGCGTGTCGCACACCACCATCGCCAACAAACTGCGCGAATACGAAGTCGGCAAAAACACCGACGAAAACTGAATCCTGTAGCCGCTGCCGCAGGCTGCGATCGGCTGCGCAGCAGGCGCCAGACCTTAAGTCTGCGATCGGGGCGAGGTCATGCGTTGCCAGCCTTGCGAGTCCTGCGGCCTCGATCGCAGCCTGCGGCAACGGCTACAGGAGCAGCGGCGAGGCAGGGGAGTGCCCTGGAGGCCGAGGCTTGCCGTAAGCGGCATATCTGCGCCGGTTTTTCGTCTTTGACACAATCGCCCGATTCCCTTCGAACGCCCTCAAGCTCCCGGATTTCCTGCCTTCGGCCGCCCGCAAAACAAGTTGGTGCGCTTATTGCTTATGGCTCAGCAGTACAGCGGTGGACGGCAAACGTCCGACATGCAGAGGAAAGACTGTGGACAAGTACCTTTATGTGGCCATGACCGGTGCCAGCCAGAATGCGCTGGCGCAAAAGGCGCATGCCAACAACCTGGCGAACATCTCCACCAACGGTTTCCAGCGCGACCTGGAGCAGGCGCGTTCGATGCCGGTGTTTGGTGACAGCTTTCCGGCGCGGGCCTTTGCCATGTCCGAACGGCCGGCTACCGATTTCACCCCTGGCTCGCTGGTGGAAACCGGTCGCGACCTCGACGTGGCGGTCAGCGGCAATGGCTGGATCGCCGTGCAGACCCCGGAGGGCGGTGAAAGCTACGTGCGCACCGGCAGCCTGAACATCGACGCCCTGGGCGTGTTGCGCGCCGGCAACGGCATGCCGGTGATCGGCAACGGCGGCCCGATCGCCGTGCCGCCGGAGCAGCAGGTGGAAGTCGGCCAGGACGGCACCATCAGCATCCGCGCCATGGGCGAAGGCCCGCGGGTGATGGCCGAGGTCGACCGCATCAAGCTGGTCAATCCGGACCTGAAGAACATGACCAAGGGGCTGGACGGTTCGATCCATACCAAGGACGGCCAGCCGGCAGCGGCTGACGCCAATGTGCAACTGGTCTCGGGATTCCTCGAGTCGAGCAACGTCAATGCGGTCGAGGAAATGACCTCGGTGCTGGCGCTCTCCAAGCAGTTCGAGCTGCACATCAAGATGATGAACACCGCCAAAGAAGACGACCAGGCCATGGCTCGGGTCTTGCAGATCAGCTAATTACCAGTACGTCGCGCCGTAAAACAGGCGCACGAGGAGAATCGAATGCTTCCGGCTCTGTGGGTTGCCAAAACAGGTCTGTCCGCCCAGGACACTAACCTGACCACCATTTCCAACAACCTGGCGAACGTTTCGACCACGGGTTTCAAACGTGATCGCGCCGAGTTCCAGGACCTGCTGTATCAGATCAAGCGTCAGCCTGGTGCCCAGTCGACCCAGGACAGCGAGCTGCCGTCGGGCCTGCAACTGGGTACCGGTGTGCGCATCGTCGGCACCCAGAAGAACTTCACTGCCGGCAGCCTGCAGACCACCGAGCAGCCGCTGGACATGGCCATCAACGGCCGCGGTTTCTTCCAGATCCTGCAACCGGACGGCACCACGTCCTACACCCGTGACGGCACCTTCCACCTTGATTCCAACGGCCAGATCGTCACCGCCAACGGCTTCGCGCTGGAGCCGGCGATCGTCGTGCCGAACGACGCCCAGACCTTCACCGTGGGCCAGGACGGCACCGTCTCGATCACCACCGCCGGCAACCCGGCCTCGCAAGTGATCGGCAACCTGCAGACCGCCGACTTCATCAACCCGGCCGGCCTGCAAGCGACGGGCAACAACCTGTTCCTGGAAACCGCCGCCAGCGGCGCGCCGCAAGTCGGTACCCCGGGCCTCAACGGTTTCGGCACCACCCTGCAGAACACCCTGGAAACCTCCAACGTCAGCACCGTTGAGGAGATGGTCAACATGATCACCACCCAGCGCGCCTACGAGATGAACTCCAAGGTGATCTCCACCGCCGACCAGATGCTCTCGTTCGTCACGCAGAATCTGTAATCAAGTCCTGGGGCGGCCCAGCGGCCGCCTGCAACACCATGAGGTAGGGTCATGAATCGCTTTGTATCTGTTCTCGCACTGAGTGGGTTCGTCGTGCTCGGAGGCTGCGTGGCCCCGACGCCGAAGCCCAATGACCCGTATTACGCTCCGGTGTTGCCACGTACTCCGTTGCCGGCTGCGGCCAACAACGGCTCGATCTACCAGGCCGGCTTCGAGCAGAACCTCTACAGCGACCGCAAGGCGTTCCGCGTGGGCGACATCATCACCATCACTCTCAACGAGCGGACCCAGGCGAGCAAGAACGCCAACTCGCAGGTCGACAAGAACAGCAAGACCGGCATCGGCCTGACCTCGTTTTTCGGTGGTGGCCTGAGCACCAATAACCCGGTGGGCAGCGGCGACCTGAGCCTGGACGTCGGTTACAGCGGCGACCGGGCCACCAAGGGCGACAGCAAGTCCGGCCAGAGCAACAGCCTGACCGGTTCGATCACCGTGACGGTGGCCGACGTGCTGCCCAACGGCATCATCGCCGTGCGCGGCGAGAAGTGGCTGACCCTCAACACCGGCGACGAGTTGGTGCGGATTGCCGGCCTGGTGCGCGCCGACGATATTGCCACCGACAACACGGTGTCCTCGACCCGCGTCGCCGACGCACGCATCACCTATTCGGGCACCGGTGCCTTTGCCGATGCGAGCCAGCCGGGCTGGTTCGACCGTTTCTTCCTCAGCCCGCTGTTCCCTTTCTAGGTGGCTACGTTGAATTTCAAACGCCTCATGCTGGCCGCGCTGTTGCTTTCGGCGGCCTGCCACGCTCAAGCCGAACGGCTGAAGGACATCGCCAGCATTTCCGGCGTGCGTTCCAACCAGTTGATCGGCTACGGCCTGGTGGTCGGGCTTAATGGCACCGGCGACCAGACGACCCAGACACCCTTCACCCTGCAGACCTTCAACAACATGCTGTCGCAGTTCGGCATCAAGGTGCCGCCGGGTTCCGGCAACGTGCAGTTGAAGAACGTCGCGGCGGTATCGGTGAGCGCCGATCTGCCAGCGTTCGCCAAGCCGGGGCAGCAGGTGGATATCACCGTGTCCTCCATCGGCAACTCCAAGAGCCTGCGTGGTGGCACCTTGCTGCTGACGCCACTCAAGGGGATCGACGGCAACGTCTACGCCATCGCCCAGGGCAACCTGGTGGTGGGCGGTTTCGACGCCGAGGGGCGTGACGGTTCGAAGATCACGGTCAACGTTCCGTCGGCCGGTCGCATCCCTGGCGGTGCCTCGGTGGAGCGCGCGGTACCGAGCGGTTTCAACCAGGGCAACAGCCTGACCCTGAACCTCAACCGTTCCGACTTCACCACCGCCAAGCGCATCGTCGACAAGATCAACGACATGCTCGGCCCGGGCGTGGCCCAGGCTATCGACGGCGGTTCGATCCGCGTCACCGCGCCGCTCGATCCGAGCCAGCGCGTCGACTATCTGTCGATCCTCGAGAACCTGGAAATCGATCCGGGGCAGGCGGTGGCCAAGGTCATCATCAACTCGCGCACCGGCACTATCGTCATCGGCCAGAACGTCAAGGTGTCGCCAGCCGCCGTGACTCACGGCAGCCTTACCGTGACCATCACCGAAGACCCGATCGTCAGCCAGCCTGGACCGCTGTCCAATGGCCAGACCGCGGTCGTGCCACGCTCGCGGGTCAACGCCGAACAGGAAGCCAAGCCGATGTTCAAGTTCGGCCCGGGCACCACCCTCGACGAGATCGTGCGTGCGGTGAATCAGGTCGGCGCGGCACCGGGCGACCTGATGGCGATCCTCGAAGCCTTGAAACAGGCCGGCGCGCTGCAAGCCGACCTGATCGTGATTTGAGGTAGGGGCCATGGATATTCGCAAGAGCGGTCTGGTCAGCAGCGGCGATTCGGGTTCCTACTCGGACCTCAACCGGCTTAACCAGCTCAAGGTCGGCGACAAGAACAGCGACGCCAACATGCGCAAGGTGGCGCAGGAGTTCGAGTCGCTGTTCCTCAACGAAATGCTCAAGTCCATGCGCTCGGCCACCGAAGCGCTGGGCAAGGACAACCCGCTCAATACCCCGGCGGCCAAGCAATACCAGGAAATGTACGACCAGCAACTGGCGGTTTCCATGTCCCGCGAGGGCGGTGGCATCGGCCTGGCCGATGTGCTGATGCGCCAGATGTCGAAGAACAAATCTACTAATCCTGCCGCGGCGGCGACCCTGCCCGGCGCCCAGGCTGAAAAGGTCGCGCTGACTGAAAAGGTCGCGACGCCAACCGCCATCGCTGCCGGCACCACCGCTTTGGGCGGGCCATTGTCGCGGGTCAATGGTCAGCGTCCGTTGTGGGCGTCTCGTGCGCTGGAACCGCAGCGCGCCGCCGACAGCGGTACCCATAACGATATGGCGCTGCTCAACCAGCGGCGTATTTCCCTGCCGAGCAAGCTGACCGATCGCCTGCTGGCGGGTATCGTGCCGTCGGCCGACAGTGCCGTAGCCAACAGGACGGCCTTGCCGGAACGCACCACGGCCGCTACCGACGCGCTGGTCAAGAACAGCTCGCGCAGCTTTGCCGCGGTGCCCCACGGACGCATGCAGATCTACGGTCGCGCCGTGGCCCAGCCACCGTTGGCGCCGGCGAAGAAAGCCTTCAGCTCGGCGGACGAATTCGTCGCCACCATGCTGCCGATGGCGCAGCAGGCCGCCGACCGCATCGGTGTCGATCCGCGCTACCTGGTGGCCCAGGCCGCACTGGAAACCGGCTGGGGCAAATCGGTGATGCGCCAGCAGGACGGCAGCAGCAGCCACAACCTGTTCGGCATCAAGGCCGGCAGCAGTTGGAAGGGCGACCAGGCGCGGGCGATCACCAGCGAATTCAGAAATGGCCAGATGGTCAAGGAGACGGCCGAGTTCCGTTCCTATGCCTCGTATCAGGACAGCTTCCACGACCTGGTGACCTTGTTGCAGAGCAACAATCGCTATCAAGAAGTGCTGAAGTCGGCCGATAACCCCGAACAGTTTGTACGCGAGTTGCAAAAGGCCGGGTATGCAACCGACCCGGACTACGCAAGCAAGATTTCGCAGATTGCCAAGCAGATGAAGAGCTACGAGAACTACGCTGCGGCGGGCGCTTCCACGAATTTATAAGGTCTGAATCATGAGTTTGCTCAATATCGGGATGTCGGGGCTGTCAGCCAGCCAAACGTCGTTGATGACCACGGGTAATAACATCGCCAACGCCGATACCGCCGGTTATTCGCGCCAGCAGACCGTGCAGGGCAGCAAGGCATCGAACCAGTACGGCAATGTCTTCATCGGCAGCGGTACCACCTTGGCCGACGTGCGCCGGGTGTACAACAGCTACCTGGACGCCCAGCTGCAGACCACCACCTCGCTGAACAGCGATGCCGCTGCCTATCTGGGGCAGATCACCCCGGTGGACAAGCTGCTGTCGGACAGCGGCACCGGCATCACCGGCGCGCTGACCAAATTCTTTGCCTCGATGCAGAACGTCAACGCCAAGCCGGCCGACGATGCCTCGCGCCAATTGCTGCTCAGCGACGCGCAAGCCCTGAGCAACCGCTTCAATTCCGTTTCCAGCCAGTTGAACGAGCAGAACGCCAACATCAACGGCAACCTGAGTAGCATGGCTGACCAGGTCAACAAGCTGGCGGCCACTGTCGCCCAGCTGAACCAGAAGATTTCCGAAGTCTCCAGTGGCGGTGGCATGCCCAACGACCTGCTCGACGCGCGCAACGAGACGCTGCGCCAGCTGTCGCAGTTCGTCAAAGTGGATGTCTCGGAGCGCGGCTCGAGCGTCGACCTGTACCTGGGCAGCGGCCAGCCGCTGGTCGTGGGTAACACCACCAGCAAACTGGAAGTGGTCCCCGGAAAGACCGACCCGACCCGTTCCTCGCTGCAGCTCAATCGCGGCTCGAGCACTATCGATGTGACCTCGGTGGTCACCGGTGGCGAGATCGGCGGCCTGTTGCGCTATCGCAACGAGGTGCTGGACCCGGCGATGAACGAACTGGGGCGCGTGGCCCTGGTGATCGCCGACCAGGTCAACAGCCAGCTCGGACAGGGCATCGACAAGAACGGCGAGTTCGGCGCGGCACTGTTCAACAACATCAACAGTGCGGCCCTGATCAGCCAGCGCAGCATTGCCAATGGCAACAACAGCGCCGGTTCGGGCAACCTCGACGTGACCATCAAGGACACCGGCAAGCTGACCATCAGCGACTACCAGGTGACCTTCACCAGCGCCACCGACTACACGGTCAAGCGCTCCGACGGCACCAGCCTGGGCGCGTTCAGCACCACCACCACGCCGCCACCGGTGATCGACGGTTTCACCCTGAGCCTCAACGGCGGGGCGATGAGCGCCGGCGACAGTTTCAAGATCACCCCGACCCGTAACGCGGCGACCACGATCAAGACCGAGCTGACCGACGCCAAGCGCCTGGCCATCGCCGCGCCGCTGAATGCCGAGGTACTGCCGGGGGCCACCGGTTCGCTGAGTATTCCGGGCCTGCCGACAGTCAAGCCGGCGCTGGATATCTACAACTCGGCCGCCAAAACCGAGATGCAGACCGCGATCAAGAATTCGGTACCGGTCAAGCTGGTCTTCGACGCCCCCGCGGGCGGCAGCCAGGGCTACAAATACTACGATGCCAAGGGCACGTTGATGGGCACCGGTTCGATCGTCCCGGGGCAGAACAACACCCTGAACCTGCAGATCAAGATGGTCGATGCCAGCGGCAACCCGATCACCGACGGCGGCACACCGCCGGTGCAGAAAACCTTCACCGTGGAAATGAGCGTCGCTGGTTCGCCGAAGGAAGGCGAAGGGCTGAACATCAAGTTCAACGGTGCCGGTTCCACCGATAACCGCAACGGCACCGCGCTGGCGGGCCTGCAGAGCAAGCAGACGGTGGATACCGGTTCGGCCAGCAAGGGCATCACCCTGGTCGACGCCTACGGCAAGCTGGTGGAGAACGTCGGTGCCAAGGCCAGCCAGGGCAAGCTCGACAGCGCGGCCACCGAGACGATCCTGGCCAACGCCAAGGGCGCGCGGGATTCGTTGTCCGGGGTCGACCTGGATCAAGAGACCGGCAACCTGGTCAAGTACCAGCAGTACTACACCGCGTCCTCGCAGATCATCAAGGCGGCGCAGGAAACCTTCGCCACCCTGATCAACAGCCTTTAAGGAGTCGTAGTCCATGCGTATTTCCACCGCCCAGTTTTACGAGTCCTCGGCTGCCAACTACCAGAAGAACTTCGCCAATGCGGTCAAGAGCAGCGAAGAGGCTAGCAGCCTGATTCGCGTCAACACCGCGGCCGATGATCCGGTAGGCGCCTCGCGCCTGCTGCAACTGGGCCAGCAGGCTTCGCTGCTGAGTCAGTATTCGGCCAACACCACCTCGATCAAAGCGTCCCTGGGCCAGGCCGAATCGGCCCTGACCAGTATCACCAACGTTCTGGCGCGTGCCCAGGAACTGGCGAGCGGAGCCGGCAACGCCGGTTACACCGACGCCGACCGCAAGGCCAACGCCGCCGAACTGGCGCAGATCGAAGAGCAGTTGCTGAGCTTGATGAACACCCAGGACGAAAACGGCAAGTACATCTTTGCCGGTTCCCAGGGCGACACCGTGCCGTTCACCCGCAACTCCGACGGCACCTACAGCTACAATGGCGACCAGACCACGCTGAACCTGCCGGTGGGCGACACCATGTCCATGGCCACCAATACCACCGGCTGGGCCGCCTTCCAGCAAGCCATCAATACCAGCCGCAGCCAGGTCAGCATGACCGCGCCGGCGGTGGATGATGGCCGGGTGACGCTGTCCAACGGCCAGGTGTCTTCGAATCCGAAGTACAACAGTGAGTTCCGCAGCGGCGAGCCATACACCATCAGCTTCCTCAGCAGCACTCAGTTCAAGATCACCGACAGCGCCGGCAACGACGTGACGTCCGAGGCCAGCCAGAATGGCTCCTTCTCCTCCAGCAAGGGCGCCGAGGCACAGACCGTCAGTTTCCGCGGCGTCGATCTGCGCCTGAGCATCAACCTGAAACCTGGCGATGCCACCCCCCCGAACACGGAGATCGCCGGTCACAGCTTCACCCTGGCGGCCAAGCCTGACTCCTTCAACGTTTCGCGCAGCCCGGGCAACCCGTCGACCGCAGTCGTGACCGGTGCCAGCGTCAGCAACAGCAACGCCTACAACGCCAGCTTCCCGAGCGGTGGTGCGATCCTCAAGTTCACCAGCGCCACCGACTACGAGCTGTATGCATCGCCGTTGACCGCCGACAGCAAGCCGGTTTCCACCGGCACCATGGCCGGCTCCACTGCCACGGCGTCTGGCGTGGGCTTCACCTTCAGCGGTACGCCAGCGGCGGGCGACCAGTATGTGGTGGCGGTCAACAACCACCAGACCCAGAACGTCCTCGACACCATCAGCCAACTGCGTACGGTGCTGGATACACCGACCAACGGTGATCCGATCGCCATCCAGAAACTCAACGCGGGGTTGCAGGCGGGGATGGCCAACCTGGCCAGCGGTGCCAACCAGGTGGCGAGTGCGGTCAGTGATATCGGTGGTCGTGGGTCGGCGCTGGAGATTCAGAACGAAACCAATATGAGCCTGAGCGCCGCCAATACCCAGACCCAGTCGGCAATCCGCGATTCCGACCCGGCCGAGGTGATGACCCGCCTGACCCTGCAACAGACCATGCTGCAAGCCTCGCAACTGGCCTTCAGCAAGATTGCCCAACTGGGCCTGTTCAACAAGGTCTGAGCCTGAGCCCGGTCGCGCTCCTGTGAGCGCGGCCGCACCGCCGAGCCGTCAACCGTCTTCATTAAGCGGTTCCGCGGCCCGCCTGACCAGGCCGGGCCCGCCGCTCGAGAGTTTCCCGTCGTGAATCAACGCCCGCTAGTCAGCATCGTCATCCCTGCCTTCAATCCGCGCTTCTTCAGCCAGGCGTTCGAGAGTGCGCTGGCCCAGACCTGGGAACGGGTCGAAATCGTCATCTGCGACGACTCGGCCGGTGATGAGATCCGTCAGGCGGTGGACGCCATCGCCGAGCCGCCCCATCCGGTGCGTTATCTGCGCAACCCACGGCGCCTGGGTATGCAGAAGAACCTGATGCGTTGTGTCGAAGAGGCGCGGGGCGAACTGATCAAGATCCTCTGTGACGACGACCGCCTGTTTGCTCCCAGCATTGCCATGCAGGCCCAGGTGCTGGTCGAGCACCCCGAGATCAATCTGGTCTGCGCCCTGCGCATGATGAGCGACGCCAGCAACTTCATTCTGCCGCCGCGGGTCGAGAACGCCCGGCTGTCGCCGAACGACGCCATGCTCAAGGGCGACGACATGCTGGCGATCCTTGAGAGCACGCCGCGCAACTTCCTCGGTAATTTCAGTTCGACCCTGATGCGCCGCGCCGATGTGCTCGAGCTGCTGCCAGCCTTGACGCAGGAGGGCGCGGGGTTTGTCGCGCTGCTGGACCTGGCGCTGTTCGTGTGCCTGATGCGCCGCGGCAACCTGGCGCTGCTCAACACCGTGCTGAGTACCGAGCGTCTGTATCCGGAGCGCTTGAGCAAGCAGCCGGAAATGCAGCGGGCGGAGAAGCTCGAATGGGACTGGCTGGCGCAGATGCTCGCCGCGCGCAGCGGCGAGTCGGCCCCGGCCTCGGGCTGGGTGCGTTGTGTCGACCTGGCAAAAATGTCCGAGCCATCCTGGCAGTGGGACGAGCTCTGCGTGAGCCGTGTGCTCGGCAACCGCAATACGGTGGTCAGTGGTCGGGTCGGCGGCGAGAGCGAAAGCTACGCCGAGTTCTACCAGGAGTGGCTGGCCATCCGGCGTTTCAGCGAGACCGAGAAGCGCCACTTGCCGCAGCGCATCGCCAGCTGGCCGATGCGGCCGCAGATCGTGCCCATCGTGATCGACCTGGACGCCGATGGCATGGCTCTGGAGTCGACCCTGCAGAGCCTGGGGCAGCAGTTGTATGCGCCGCAGGCGATCCTGGTCCTGTCCAATGCCGAATGCACGGAGCACGAACGCGTGCTGCAACTGCCGCTGGAAATGCAGTGGCCGCAGCAGCTCAATGCGCTGGTGCCGCAGCTGGAAGGTTGCCACTGGTTTTACCTGCTGCGCGCCGGCGACATCCTCCAGGAATCGGCGCTGCTGATCCTCGCCGAACGTATCGCCGCGACGCCGGGCGCGCTGTGCATCTACAGCGATGAAGGTGCGCGGATCGAGGGCGAGTCCAGCGACCCGGTGTTCAAGCCCGACTTCAACCTGGACCTGATGCGCGGTTACCCCTATGTCGGCCGGACGCTGGCGTTCGAGCGCCAGCGCTTTATGGCCCTGGGCGGTTTCGATCCGGCCTTCGGCGAGCTGGCCCCTCATGACGTGCTGTGGCGCCTGGTGGAAGAGGCAGGTCCGCAGACCATCGAACACATTGCCGAGATCCAGGTCGAGAGCCCGCTCAATTTCGCCGACTGGCTGTCGCTGCCCGAAGTGATCGAGGGCAATGCCGGCCTGGTCGGTGCGCATCTGGACAGGATTGGCGTCGAGCATCGGATTCGTCATGACGAATTGCCGCTGCTCAACCGCATCGACTACCTGTTCCCGCAGCGGCCGCTGGTGTCGATCATCATTCAGGCCGGCGATTCGCTGGTGGCCTTGCAGCGCTGCACCGAGAGCCTGATCGAAAAGACCGCCTACAGCCATTACGAGATCCTGATCGTCGACAGCGGCAGCCGCGACCCGGCCATGGCCGGCTGGCTGCAAGCCATGGCGCAACTGGGCGCCGACATGTTGCGAGTGGTGCCGTTTGCCGGCAGCGCTAGCGATGCGGCGCTGCGCAATTACGCGGCGCAACAGGCGCGCGGTGAGTACCTGCTGTTGCTCAGCGCCAATGCGCTGATCTGCTCCGGCGACTGGCTGGACGAGCTGCTCAATCACGCCCAGCGGCCGGAAGTGGGCGTGGTGGGCGCGCGATTGCTCGGTCTGGACGGCTCGATCATGCACGCCGGGCTGGTCCTCGGCCTGGCCGGTGCCGCCAGCTCACCGTTCTCCGGCGAGGCCGCCAGTGCTCGCGGTTACATGCAGCGCTTGCAGGTGCCGCAGAGCTGGAGCGCGGTCAGCGGCGATTGCCTGCTGGTGCGCAAGGAAGTCTTCGACAGTGTCGGCCAGCTGGATGAGGTCAACTATTCCCAGGTCTTGGGTGATGTCGACCTGTGCCTGCGGATCAGTCGCGACGGTTACCTGGTGGTCTGGACGCCCTATGCCAGCTTGATGCTGGCGCCCGCCGAGCAGGCACCGCAAGAGCCTGGAGCCCTGGAGCGACAGGAGCGCGAGCACGACACCTTCTATCGCTGCTGGATGCCCCTGGTCGCGCGCGATCCGGCCTACAACCCGGCCCTGAGCCTGGGGTATTCCAGCTTCAGCCTGGAGGTGGGGCTGCGCAACAACTGGAACCCGTTCTCGACCCGCGCCTTGCCACTGGTGCTCGGTTTGCCGGTAACCAAAACGGCAGTGGGCCATTACCGGGTGACCGCGCCCCTCATGGCGCTGGAAGAGGAAGGGCGGGTGCTCGGTCGGTTCGCCTATGAGTCCCCGTCGAGCGTGGAGATTGAGCGCCTGTCCCCCGATTCGATCATCCTGCAATGTCGCTACAGCGGCGGCGCGGAGAGCGATATCCAGCGTATGAAAAACTACTCCAGTGCCCTGAGGGTATTCGAGCTGGACGACTATGTGATCAGCGCGCCGAAGAAAAACTCCCATGCACGCAACACGCCGGTCAATACCGAAGAAATGCTGCGCCAGAGCATTGCTCTGTGTGATCGGGTAGTGGTCACCACGCAACCGCTGGCTGATGCGCTGTCGAGCATGCACAGCGATATCCGGATCGTGCCGAACATGTTGCCGGTCGATCCCTGGGGCAGTCTGACCAGTCGCCGCGGTACCTCGAGCAAGCCACGAGTAGGCTGGGGCGGCGGCACCAGCCACACCGGCGACCTGGAAATCATTGTCGATGTGGTGCGTGAGTTGGCCAATGAAGTCGAGTGGGTGTTCTTCGGCATGTGTCCGGACCAGCTGCGGCCTTATGTCCATGAGTTCCACTCTGTCATCAGCCTGCAGGCCTATCCGTTCAAGCTGGCCAGCCTCAACCTCGACCTGGCCCTGGCGCCGCTGGAATTCCATATCTTCAACGACTGCAAGAGCAACCTGCGCCTGCTGGAATACGGCGCCTGCGGTTATCCGGTGATCTGCACCGACACCGAGGCCTATCGTGGCTACCTGCCGTGTACCAAGGTCGTGAGCAACAGCACCCAGGAGTGGATCGAGGCGATCCGCATGCACCTGGCCGACCCCGACGCCAGCTACCGCATGGGCGATGCGCTGCGCGAGGAAGTCCTGCGCGACTACATGCTGCGGGGCAACAACCTGAATCTGTGGATGCAGGGGTGGTTGCCGGATTGATCCGAGGCGGGAACTAAACAAGCCAGGCTTTCGATGCCTGGCTTTTTTATGGCGGCGATCCAGTGGAGGGTGCGCCGGTTTTCTCGCTGCTGAAGGCGATCCTTGTGGCGTCGCCTCCCGGGCTCTCCACGGTGCCAGGGCCATGGGCCGGGACCCAGGAGCTGGCGCGTTTCCTGCAAGCCCCCTCGAAATCGCCATAAAACGAGCGCTTGCGTCAAACAGCGAAGCGCCGCCAACGGCACAAGGTTTTATCCAGAAGGCCCGCAAAAAGCTCGGTACAGCTTGGCAGAGCCCTGTGACGAACAAGAGGGGAGACGATGAAGGCAGTTATTTTGGCGGGTGGCCTGGGCACGCGCATCAGCGAAGAGTCCCATCTCAAGCCCAAGCCGATGATCGAGATCGGCGGCAAGCCAATTCTCTGGCACATCATGAAGCAGTACTCCGCCCACGGTATTCACGACTTCGTGATCTGCCTGGGCTACAAGGGGTACGCGATCAAGGATTTCTTCGCCAACTACTTCCTGCACACCTCCGACGTCACCTTCGACATGCGGGAAAACCGCATGGACGTTCACCAGAACTACAGCGAGCCCTGGCGCGTGACCCTGATCGACACCGGTGAGGAAACCATGACCGGCGGCCGTCTGCGCCGGGCCGGGCGCTACCTGGAGAACGAAGAAGCCTTCTGCTTTACCTACGGCGACGGCGTTTCCGATCTGAATATCGGCGCCCTGGTGGACTTCCACCTGGCCCATGGCAAGCACGCGACCGTCACGGCGGTGCAGCCGCCTGGCCGTTACGGCGCCCTGGAGCGCGACGGCGACAGCGTCCTGGGCTTTACCGAAAAGCCCCGCGGTGATGGTGGCTGGATCAATGGCGGCTTTTTCGTGCTGTCACCCAAGGTGTTGCCGCTGCTGACGGCCGACGACACGGTGTGGGAAGCCGAGCCGCTGACCACCCTGGCCCGGCAAGGCCAATTGCATGCCTTCCAGCACGACGGCTTCTGGCATCCGATGGACACCCTGCGTGACAAGAACCACCTGGAGCAGCTCTGGCAGAGCGGGGAGGCCCCATGGAAGCAGTGGGCCTGAGCGCGCAATTCTGGCGTGGCAAGCGGGTTTTGCTGACCGGCCACACCGGTTTCAAGGGCAGTTGGCTGAGCCTGTGGTTGCACAGCCTGGGGGCCGAAGTCAGTGGCTTCTCCCTGGACCCTGCGACCGAGCCGAGCCTGTTCGAGCTGGCGCGGGTCGCCGAGGGTATCAACGACCAGCGCGGCGACCTGCGCGACCTTGGCGCCTTGCTGGAACTGATCGCCGAGACGCAGCCGGAAATCGTCCTGCACCTGGCGGCGCAGCCGCTGGTGCGCGAAGGCTATCGCGACCCGCTGGGTACTTACTCCAGCAACGTGATGGGCACCCTCAACCTGCTGGAAGCGATCCGTCAGGTCGGCGGCGTGCGCGCCTGCGTGCTGGTGACCACCGACAAGGTCTACGCCAATCAGGAATGGCTGTGGCCGTACCGTGAAAACGAAGCCCTGGGCGGGCATGACCCCTACAGCAGCAGCAAGGCGTGCTGCGAGTTGCTGGCGCAGTCCTATGCCGCTTCATTCTTCCCGGCCGAGCGTTATGCCGAGCACGGCCTGGCCCTGGCCACGGCGCGCGCCGGCAACGTGTTGGGCGGCGGCGACTTTGCCCCCGAACGGCTGATCCCCGATGTGCTCAAGGCCTGGTCGGCCGACGAGCCGGTGACCCTGCGCTACCCGCAGGCGGTGCGCCCGTGGCAGCACGCCCTGGAGCCACTGGCCGGCTACCTGCAACTGGCCGCCGGCCTCTACGAACAAGGGCCGCAGTTTGCCGGGGCCTGGAACTTCGGGCCAAGCGAAGCGGACATGTGCAGCGTCGGTGAAGTGGTCGAGTTGCTGGCCGCGCGCTGGCCGGCCGCCCCCGGGCTGCGGATCGAACCGAGCGAGTTGCACGAAGCCGGCCTGTTGCGCCTGGACAGTAGCCGCGCACGCCAACTGCTGGCCTGGCAACCGCGCTGGTCGCTGCAGCAATGCCTGGCACAGACCCTGGACTGGCACCTGGCCTGGCAACGAGGCGACGACATGCGCACTGTGACCCTCGCTCAACTGAACCTGTACCGGGGCGCGCTGTGAGCGAGTTTTCCTTGAAGCAGCTGCCGCTGGCCGGGCTGTTCAGCGTCCAGCACAAGCGCTTCGAAGATCAGCGCGGACATTTCGCCCGGCTGTTCTGCGAAGGCAGTCTGAGTGCATTCGACAGCGAGTTTCATATCCGTCAGATCAATCATTCCTGTACCCGCGAGAAGGGTAGTGTGCGCGGCCTGCATTACCAGAACGCCAATGCGCCGGAAGCCAAGCTGATTACCTGCCTGCGCGGCGAGGTGTGGGATGTGGCGGTGGATCTGCGTCCGGACTCCGAAACCTTTCTGCACTGGCACGCCGAGCACTTGAAGGCCGGCGATGGCCGTAGCCTGCTGATCCCGGCCGGATTCGCCCACGGTTTTCAGACCCTCACCGACGACGCCGAGCTGCTCTACCTGCACAGCGCCGATTACACGCCGGAGCACGAGGGCGGTCTGTCGGTGAACGATCCACGGCTGGCGATTGCCTGGCCGTTGCCTGTCAATAATCTGTCGGCCCGGGATTCCAGCCATCCCGCGCTCGATCAACACTTTGCTGGAGTGCGTCTATGAACTGCCGTGGGTGCGCCGCACCGCTGAGCCTGCCGTTGATCGACCTCGGCACCTCGCCACCGTCCAACGCCTATGTGCATGCCGAGCGTCTTGAACAGGCCGAGCAATGGGTGCCGCTGAAGGTCGCTGTGTGCCAGCAATGCTGGCTGGTACAGACCGAGGATTACACCAGCGCCGAAAGCCTGTTCGATGCCGAGTACGCCTATTTCAGTTCTTTCTCCAGCACTTGGCTGGCCCACGCCGAGCGCTATGTGGCCGAGATGGTCGAGCGCTTTGGCTTGACGGCTGACAGCCGTATGGTGGAAGTCGCCGCCAACGACGGTTACCTGTTGCAGTACGTGGCCGCTCGCGGGATCAAATGCCTGGGCGTCGAGCCGACCCGCAGCACTGCGCAAGCCGCGCGGGAAAAAGGCCTGGAGATTCGTGAGCTGTTCTTCGGTCGCGACACTGCCGCGCAGTTGAAAAGCCAAGGCTGGGCCGCCGACCTGATGGCGGCCAACAATGTGCTGGCCCATGTACCGGATATCAACGATTTCCTCGGCGGTTTCGCGACGCTGCTCAAGCCGACCGGCGTGGCCACCTTCGAATTCCCGCAACTGCTGACGCTGATGGCCGGCGCGCAGTTCGACACGCTCTATCACGAACACTATTCCTATCTGTCCCTGACCGCCGTGCAGGCACTGTGCGAGCGCAACGGACTGGAAGTCTTCGACATCAGCCAGTTGACCACCCATGGTGGTTCGCTACGGGTTTTCGTCCAGCGCAAGGACGGCGAACGCCGCGCCGTGCAACCGGCGGTGCAGCAGCAGTTGCAAACCGAGTTCGACGCGGGCGTGAAGACCCCCGAGTTCTACGCCACGCTGGCACCCGCTGCAGAACGCATCAAGCATGACCTGTTGCGCTTCCTGCTCCAGGCCAAGGCCGAAGGCAAGCGCGTGGTAGGTTACGGCGCCGCGGCCAAGGGCAACACCTTGCTCAATTACGCCGGGGTCAAGCCGGACCTGCTGGCCTGGGTTGCTGACGCCAGCCCGCACAAGCAGGGTAAGTTCCTGCCCGGCAGCCGAATTCCTGTAGTCGCGCCCGAGCGTATCGACAGCGAGCGTCCGGACTATGTACTGGTGCTGCCGTGGAACCTGCTGTCGGAAGTCAGCGAGCAACTGGCCCACGTTCGCCAGTGGGGCGGACGTTTCGTGATCGCCGTGCCCGAGTTGAAGCTGCTGTGAGTGGCCTGAAGGTACTGGTCACCGGGGCCAGCGGGTTTGTCGGCCGGCATCTGGTCGCCGCCTTGCTGGCCCGCGGCTGCCAAGTGCGGGCGCTGGCCCGTGACCCACAAAAGCTGGCCGCCATGCCCTGGGCTGGAGCGGTGGAGCGGGTGGCCGCGGACGTGCATGCCGCCGACACCGATATCGCCGCCCTGGTCGAGGGCGTCGATGCCCTGGCGCACCTGGCCTGGCCGGGGCTGCCGAATTACAAGGCGCTGTTCCACTTCGAGCACAACCTGATGGCCGACTACCGGTTCATCAAGGTCGCGGTCGAAGCGGGCGTGCCCCAGGTCATGATCACCGGCACCTGTTTCGAATACGGTATGCAGAGCGGTCCGCTCGACGAGCAGACGCCGGCGCAGCCGAGCAATCCCTATGGGTTGGCCAAGCACAGCCTGCGGCTGTTCTTGGAAAACCTGCAGCAGCAACTGCCTTTCACCCTGCAATGGGCGCGGCTGTTCTACCTGCATGGCGCCGGGCAGAACCCCAACAGCCTGCTGGCCGCCCTGGACCGGGCGATCGACGCCGGCGATGCGGTGTTCGACATGTCCGCCGGCGAACAGCTGCGCGATTACCTGGCCATCGAAGACGCCGCCGCCAGCCTGGCGGCGTTGCTGCAACGGCGGGATTTTTCCGGGGTGGTCAACTGTTCCAGCGGCCAGCCGATATCGGTTCGTGCGCTGGTCGAGCGACGGGTGCGCGAGCGCGGCTCGATGATCCGCCTGAACCTGGGGCATTACCCCTATCCCGCCCACGAACCCATGGCGTTCTGGGGGGCGAACGAGCGCCTGCAACAACTATTGGGAGCAGAACATGGGGCATGAGTTGTATCGGGTCATGGACCTGCCGGTGCTGCAGAATCGCACCTTCGCCGACGCGCAGAGCGCCAGGGCGTCGGCCTGTGCCGACATGGTGCTGGTGCAGGACGAGGAGAGCGGCCTGATCTTCAACCAGGCCTTCGACCCCGACAAGCTGAGCTACGACAGCGATTACCAGAACGAGCAGGCCCACTCGGCGCAGTTCCAGCGTCACCTGCTGGATGTCGAGGGCATCATCGCCCGGCATTTCAAGGGCCGCGAGCTGATCGAGGTCGGTTGCGGCAAGGGCTATTTCCTTGAGCTGCTGCGTGAGCGGGGCTATCGCATCACTGGCATCGACCCGGCCTACGAAGGCGATAACGCCGATGTGATCAAGGCGCCCTTTACCTCTGGCCTGGGCCTGTCGGCCGATGCCGTGGTGTTGCGCCATGTGCTGGAGCATATTGCCGACCCGCGGGCGTTCCTGGCACAGATGGCCGAGGCCAACCAGGGCGGGCGGATCTACATCGAAGTGCCGTGCTTCGACTGGATCGTCGAGCATCGCGCCTGGTTCGATGTGTTCTACGAGCACGTCAACTACTTCCGCCTGGACGACCTGCGGCGGATGTTCGGCACCGTGCACGAAGCCGGCCACCTGTTCGGCGGCCAGTACCTGTACGTGGTGGCCGACCTCGGCACCTTGCGCGAGCCTGGCAAGACACCGGTCGAGCGCCTCGAGATGCCACTGGATTTCACCGCCAGCCTTGAGCGCGCCAAGCAGATCATCCAGGCCCAACCCGAGGCGGGCTCGGCGATCTGGGGCGCGTCTTCCAAGGGTGTGATCTATTCGTTGTTCCTGCAGCGCGCGGGCATTTCGGTGGACCAGGTGGTGGATATCAATCCGGCCAAGCAGGGCCGTTATCTGCCCCTGAGCGGCGCCCGTGTGTCATCCCCCGAAGAGGTCATGGCGACCTTGCCCGAGGGCGCCCACCTGTTTGTGATGAATTCCAACTATCTCGACGAAATCAAGCGCATGACCGATGGGCGTTATGTCTATCACGCAGTCGACAGCGCTTCGTTCAAATGACGTTTATTGAGACCCGACCATGACCGACAACAGCATTATCCAAGCCTTCGAAGCCGAGTGTCAGGAGCAGATCCGCGCCCAGGGCGAAGACCAGAAACTCAGGGGCCTGGCGCGCGACTTCTTCAACGAGTCCGCCGGCCACAAGTACAGCTATCACTTCTCCTGGATGGGCCGCCCGATCATCCAGCTGCCCCAGGACATGATGGCCATGCAGGAGATCATCTGGCGGGTCAAGCCGGACCTGGTGATCGAATGCGGCATCGCCCACGGCGGCTCGATCATCTACTACGCCTCGCTGCTCGAACTGCAGGGCCACGGCGAAGTGCTGGGCATCGACCTGGATATCCGCGCCCATAACCGCGAAGCCATCGAAAGCCATCCGATGAGCAAGCGCATCAAGATGATCGAAGGTTCGAGCATCGACCCGGCAATCGCCGCCAAGGTGCGCGCCGCCGCCGAAGGCAAAAAAGTGATTCTGGTACTCGACTCCAACCACACCCACGAGCACGTGCTCGAAGAGCTACGCCTGTATGCGCCGCTGGTGTCGGTGGACAGCTACTGCGTGGTGATGGACACCGTGGTCGAGGACATGCCGGCGGACTTCTTCCCGGACCGTCCATGGGGCCCGGGTGACAACCCGAAAACCGCGGTCTGGGCCTACCTGGAAGAGAACCGCGACTTCGAGATCGACTACCAGATGCAGAACAAGCTGCTGATCACCGTGGCGCCGGATGGCTATCTGCGTCGCGTTCGTTGAATTCAATGGTTTGCAGGTAACAGCACTTTGCCGGTTGTGGGGAAACACTGATGCAGGTTCAAGACAAGGCTCAAAACACTAGCGCACCGTTGAGCGAGCGTTTCACGCTGGTGGTGATGTCCCACAATCGCAAGGCGTTCTTGCGCCGTACCTTGCAGTACTACAGCACCTACCCCTGCAAGATCCTGGTGCTGGACTCTTCGCTGCACGCCGACGAAAGCCTGGTCGGGCAGTTCCCTCAGGTCGACTACCGGCATCTGCCGCACTACACCTACAAGGGCCTGCAGGACAAGCTGACCTACGGTGTCGGGCAGGTGACGACGCCGTACATGGTGTTTGCCGCCGACGACGACTTCCTGCTGCATGGCGCGCTGACCGAGTCGGTGGAGTTTCTCGAAGCCAACCCCGACTACGGCCTGTGCCATGGCTACGGGATGATGTACCTGGCCCGCGCCGCCGAGGTGAACTACTACCGGCGCGATTGCCGGGTGATCGAGGACTACGCCTCGGAAGATGCCGGCGAGCGGGTCATGGCGTTCATGAGCCATTTCCTGCCGCCGTTCTACGCGGTGACCCGCACCGATCTGCTGCAACAGTGGTACAGCCTGCTGCCGCCGGGGACCAGTTTCGAATGGCAGGAGATCGGCCATACCTTCTTCCTGCTGGCCTCGGCCAAGGCGCGGATCCTGCCGATCCCGTTCGCCGTGCGGGAAGTCAACTACAACGCCTCGGAGCACAACACCGATGTATTGACGGTGCTGACCTACGGCGACGCCAAGTCGGTGGCCCAGCGCGAGGCGTTCGCCGGGTTCCTGGCATCGTTGCCTACCGGCTTGAGCGGCCTGGACCCACAGCGGGCCAAACAGATTGCCCTGGACAGCTTCACGGCCATGGCCGAGTGCCTGCTCACCGGGCGCTCGCTCAACGGCAAGATGATTTTCCGTTCGGCCTGGCTCGAGCCGGGGGCCGAGCCGGTGCGTTCGTTCGGCCCGGAACAGTTCGTCGAGATGCCGTTCTACAACAAGCCGATGTTCGACCTGTTGACCGAATTCGAATTCCTCATGCATGGGATGCCGGCCGGCCGCCTGCAACTGCAGGAGCTCGAAGGCGTGTTGCTCAAGCAGCAGGAACTGATGCAGGTACAACCCAACGACACCGACCGTACCCTGCGCAGCCGCCTGTGGGAGGCGCTGTCGTGCAACCTGTTCAACCTCGAAGTGGTCCGCCGCCTGGCGGCCTCGCTGCAGGCTTGCAATGGGCAAGATCCCCAGGAGCAGGACGATGCCCGCAAGCTGCAGGCCTGGGCCGAGCGCCTGGCGTCGCTGCCTTTCCAGGACAGCCCGGGGCTGCTGGAGAACATGCCTTCGGGGCGCCTGCTGAAGTGGCTGGAGGCGCGTAACCCCGAGGTGCAGCAGCTCAAGGCGATCAACGAGCACCTGGCCCGGCACAACGGTGGCCCGAGCTTCGGCATCCTGCTGCTCGACCTCGACGCGGACATGGTCAAGCTGCAGGCGACCTTCGACAGCCTGGTCAACGGCCATTGCCGGTCCTTCCAGGTGGTGGTCTTCACCACGGGCGACCTGCCAGCGACCACCACCGCCCAGGACACCGTGCATTTCGTCAAGGTCAGCACCAGCAACTATGTGGAGCGCATCAACCAGGTCGCGGCGCAATCCTCCCGCGACTGGTTGCTCCTGGCCCGTGCCGGCGAGCGTTTCACAGCCAGCGGCCTGTTGCGCGCCAGCCTGGAACTGCTCGGCGCCGAAGGTTGCCGCGCGGTGGCCATGGATGAAATCCACTACGGCGCCGATGGCGCGCTGAAGGATGTGTTCCGCCCGGGCATCAACCTTGACCTGCTGCAAAGCGTGCCGGACCTGATGGCCGGCCACTGGCTGATTCGCCGTGATGTACTGGTGGCCGCCGGTGGTTATTCGACGGCCTTTCCACAGGCCATGGAATACGACCTGCTGCTGCGCCTGATCGAAGACGGCGGGTTGGCCGGCCTGGCCCATCTGGCCGAACCGCTGTTGATCGGCCAGGCCGCGACGGTGGAGGAGAACACCCAACAAAGCCAGGCGTTGACCCGTCATCTGGGCAACCGTGGCTACCGGGCCCAGGTCAGCGCGGCGCAGCCTGGGGTCTACCAGATCAACTACGGCCATGCCGAGCGTCCGCTGGCCTCGATCATCCTGCGCAGCGAGGACAACCTGGAGCAGTTGCAGCGTTGCCTGGTCAGCGTGCTGCAACGCACGCGCTACCAGCGCTACGAAGTGGTCATCGCCGACAACCATAGCCAGTCCGAAGAGTTGGCCAGCTGGCTCGCCAGCCTGGAGCAGAAGGGCGATCGTATCCGCGTGCTGCGCAGCCCGCGGCGCCTGAGCGCCTCGGCGCTGTACAATGCGGCGAGCCAGGAGGCCCGGGGCGAATACCTGGTGCTGCTGGCGGCCGACGGCGAAGTGGTCAATGCCGACTGGATGGAGAGCCTGCTCAATCAGGCGCAGCGGCCGGAGGTAGGGATTGTCGGCGCGCGCCTGGTCGACGCCAAGGGCGCGACCACCTCGGCTGGCCTGGTTCTCGGGTTGAACGGGCATCTGGGGGCGGCGTTCGCCGGTGAGCCGAAAGGCGCCAGCGGCTACCTGAACGGCTTGCTCGCCGAGCAGGACTATTCGGCGGTCTCCGGCACCTGCCTGATGATTCGCAAGGACGTCTATAACGCTGTCGGTGGCCTGGACGAAGAACACTTCGCCGAGGCATTCGCTGATGTCGACCTGTGCCTGAAAGTGGCCGATGCCGGCCTGTTGACGGTCTGGACCCCGCAGGTGCAGATCCTCCATCCGGGCATCCTGGCGGACGCTACCCAGGTCGCGGCGGCGCTGCGTGACAAATGGCAGGCGCGCTTCGAACACGATGTGGCCTACAACCAGAACCTGAGCCGGACCGGCAAGGGCTTCACTCCTGGCGCTCCTGCCAGTGTCGACTGGGCGCAACTGATTGCATAAGCCTGGCTGACAGGAAAAAGGACTCAAGACATGTTCAACGGCAAATCGATTTTCATCTCTGGCGGCACCGGCTCGTTCGGGCGCAATTTCATCCGGCGCCTGCTGGAGCAATACCAGCCCAAGCGGGTGGTGGTGTTCTCCCGCGATGAACTGAAACAGTACGAAATGCAGCAGACCTTCAATGCGCCCTGCATGCGTTATTTCCTCGGCGATGTGCGTGACGCCGAGCGTCTGCGCCAGGCCATGCGCGGGATCGACTATGTGGTGCACGCTGCGGCCCTGAAACAGGTGCCGGCGGCGGAATACAACCCCACCGAGTGCATCCGCACCAACGTCAACGGCGCGGAAAACATCATTGCCGCGGCCATCGACAACGGCGTGAAGAAAGTCATCGCCCTGTCCACCGACAAAGCGGCGAGCCCGGTCAACCTGTACGGCGCGACCAAGCTGCTGTCGGACAAGCTGTTCGTCGCGGCGAACAATATCGCCGGCGACCAGCCGACCCGTTTTGCCGTGGTGCGCTACGGCAACGTAGCCGGTTCCCGGGGCTCGGTGGTGCCGTTTTTCAGCCAGCTGATCGCCGAAGGCGCCCGCGAGTTGCCGATCACCGACGCGCGCATGACCCGTTTCTGGATCACCCTGGATCACGGGGTGCAGTTCGTGCTCGACAGCTTCTCGCGCATGCATGGCGGTGAAGTCTTCGTGCCGAAGATTCCGTCGATCCGGATCGTCGACCTGGCGCGCGGCATGGCGCAAAACCTGCCGCACAAGCAGGTGGGCATTCGTCCGGGGGAAAAACTCCACGAGCTGATGGTGCCGCTGGATGACGCGCGCATGACCCTGGAGTTCGCCGATCACTACACCATCCAGCCGTCGATCCGCTTTACCAACGTCAATGTCGATTTCGCCGTGGATGGCCTGGGCGAGCGCGGGCGACCGGTGGACGAGCAATTCGAATACCGCTCCGACACCAATCCGCATTTCCTCTCGGTGGGCCAGATCGCCGAGCTGCATGCCAGGTTGCCGGCATGATTCCCTATGGGCGCCAGAGTCTCGACCAGGCGGACATCGATGCGGTGGTCGCGGTGCTGCGGTCCGACTGGCTGACCCAGGGGCCGACCATCGAACGCTTCGAGCAGGCCATGGCCGCTCGCTGCGAGGCCGGCCATGGCGTGGCGGTGTGCAATGCCACGGCGGCCTTGCACATCGCCTGCCTGGCCGCCGGTCTGGGGCCGGGAGACCGGCTCTGGACCACGCCCAATACCTTCCTCGCCTCGGCCAACTGCGGACGTTATTGCGGCGCCGAAGTGGACTTCGTCGATATCGACCCGCACACCTGGAACATGGATGCCCGGGCGTTGGCGCACAAGCTCGAGGCCGCCGAACGCACGGGCAGACTGCCCAAGGTGGTGGTGGCGGTGGCGTTTTCTGGGCAAAGCTGCGACATGCGGGCCATGGCGCAACTGGCGCAGCGTTATGGCTTCGTGCTGATCGAGGATGCCTCCCACGCGGTGGGCGCGTCCTATGCCGGCCGGCCGGTGGGCTGCGGCGAATTTGCGGCGATGACGGTGTTCAGCTTTCATCCGGTGAAAATCATCACCAGCGCCGAGGGCGGCATGGTCCTGACCAACAGCCCGCAACTGGCGGACCATCTGCGCCGCTTGCGCAGCCACGGCATGACCCGCGACCCGGTGCAGATGACCGAGCCCAGCCACGGCCCCTGGTACTACCAGCAGACCGAGCTGGGTTTCAATTACCGCATCACCGACCTGCAGGCGGCACTGGGCTTGTCCCAGCTGGACAAGCTCGACGCTTTCATTGCCCGGCGCCGGCAGCTGGCGGCCCGTTATGACCGCCTGCTGGCCGATCTGCCGCTGACCCTGCCGCAGGCTCAGGAGCAGGCGCAGTCGGCCTGGCATCTGTACGTGGTGCGCCTGCAGCCCGAGCGCATCCACCGCACCCATCGCGAGGTGTTCGAGGCATTGCGCGAGGCCGGGGTCGGGGTCAATCTGCATTACATCCCGGTGCATCTGCAGCCGTATTACCGCGATCTGGGATTCGCCGCGGGGGATTTCCCCGAGGCCGAGCGCTACTACGGCGAAGCCATCAGCCTGCCGCTGTTTCCGGCGCTGGACGATGAGCAGCAGACGTATGTGGTCGAGCAATTGCGCCAGCTTATCCAGGAGCCCGCCCAGCCTTGAGTGCCATCGCGATCATTCCCGCCCGTGGCGGCAGCAAACGCATAGCGCGCAAGAACCTCAAGCCGTTCGACGGCGTGCCGATGATTGCCCGCTCGATTGCCACGGCGCTGCGCTCCGGGTTGTTCGATCAGGTGCTGGTCAGTACCGACGACTCGGAGATCGCCGAGCTGGCCAGGGCCAGCGGCGCCACGGTGCCATTCATGCGTCCGGCCGAGCTGGCGGACGATTTCACCGGCACCGGGCCGGTGATCGTGCATGCTTTGCAGGCATTGCAGGAGCGTGGCGAGACTTTTGATTACGCCTGCTGCATTTACGCCACCGCGCCCTTGTTGCAACTGCGCTACCTGCGCCAGGGCTTGGCGGCGCTGGAGGCTCAGCCTGAAAAGTCCTTCGCCTTTTCCGTGTGCAGCTTTGCGTTTCCGGTGCAGCGCGCCCTGACCCTGGACGAGCAGGGCACGTTGACTGCGCTTTATCCGGAGTTTCGCAACACACGCTCCCAGGACCTGCCGACGGCCTATCAGGACGCCGGGCAGTTCTATTGGGGGCGCAGTGAGGCCTGGTTGCGCGGCGACCTGATGTTTTCCTCGCTCAGCCTGCCGGTGATCCTGCCGCGCCATCTGGTGCAGGACATCGACACCGAGGAAGACTGGCTGCGCGCGGAGTATCTATACGCGGCGCTGAAAGCCGGTGGAGAGCTGGAGTGAGAGTGCTGATCCGGGCCGACGCCTCACCGGCCATTGGCAGCGGCCATATCGCCCGCTGCCTGACCTTGGCCTGGGCCTTGCGCGAGCAGGGCGCCACAGTGGCTTTCGCTTGCCGAAGCTTGCCCGGGCAGCAATTGGACCGCCTGGCCGGACTGGGTTTCCAGACGTTCGCCCTGCCGGCGAGTTATCCGGGGGAATGCGCGCAGGACATTGAGACGCCGCTGCCCTGGCAGGCGGATATCACCGCCTTGCGGGCAGTTTTGCAGGATCAGCCGCGATTCGATTGGGTGCTGGTCGATCACTACGGCCTCGACCGGCAGTGGCAGCAGGCGGCGCGGCAATGGGCGCCACGGATTGCCGCCATCGATGACCTGGCCAACCGGCGGCACGGGGTCGATCTGTTGCTCGACCAGAACTTCAGCGGCACGCCCCAGGCCTATGCCGGCCTGATCGACGCCGAGTGTCGGGCGCTGCTGGGGCCGCACTTCGCCTTGCTGCGCGAGGAGTTCCGTTGTCCGCCGATCGCCATTCGCGAGCAAGCGCGTCGGGTGCTGGTGAATTTCGGCGGTTTCGATGCGGCCAGCCAGACCCACAAGGCGATGCTGGCCTTGGGTGAGTTCGATGACCTGCAGGTGGACTTTGTCGCCGGGGCCGGTAACCCGGCCTGGGCGCAGATGCAGGAACTGGCGGCCGGTCGTGGGCATTGGCGTTTGCACGCCTATGTCAGCGACTTTTCCCGCTTGATGGCCGAGGCCGACCTGTTTATCGGTGCCGGCGGCGGCACCAGCTGGGAGCGCGCCGCCCTGGGCTTGCCGACCCTGTGCATCAGCGTGGCCGGCAATCAAGAGGCCAATGCCCGGTTGCTGGCCGAGGCGGGTATGCATGTCTACCTGGGGCCCAGCGAGCAGGTGAGTGTCGAGCAGATCCGCCAGGCGGTCGCGGCGCTCGTTGGCGATTACCCGTTGCGCCAGAGCCTGGCGCAGCGCTCCCGGCAGTTGGTGGACGGGCAGGGGGCATCGCGGGTGGCGGCGGCGCTGTTCGAGATGACCGGCAACCCATTGCGCCGTGCCGGTGATGGACCGGCCACTGGCGAATTTACGCGTGAATCGAAGGAAAACCCCCAATGACTAGTTTCAAGATCGGCTCGCGCTCGATCGGCGCCGGCTCGCCGCCGTTCATCATTGCCGAGATGAGCGGCAACCATAACCAGTCGCTGGACGTTGCCCTGCAGATAGTCGAGGCCGCGGCCAAGGCCGGCGCCCATGCCCTGAAGTTGCAGACCTATACTGCCGACACCATGACCCTGGACCTGGAGCATGGTGAGTTCTTCATCAAGGATCCGGCCAGTCTCTGGGCCGGCTCTTCGCTGTATGCCCTGTATGAAAAGGCCCACACGCCCTGGCAGTGGCACGCGCCGATCTTCGCCCGCGCCAGGGAACTGGGGATGCTGGCGTTCTCCACGCCGTTTGATGAGAGCGCGGTGGACTTCCTCGAAAGCCTCGACGTGCCGGCCTACAAGATCGCCAGTTTCGAAAACACCGACCTGCCGCTGATCCGTCGGGTCGCGGCCACCGGCAAACCGCTGATCATTTCCACCGGCATGGCCAGCATCGCCGAGCTGGACGAAAGCGTGCGCACCGCCCGGGAGGCCGGCTGCAAGGATCTGGTGCTGCTCAAGTGCACCAGCACCTACCCGGCTTCGCCGGAAAACAGCAACATCCTGACCATTCCCCATCTGCGCCAGCTGTTCGGCTGCGAGGTCGGTTTGTCCGACCACTCCATGGGCGTCGGGGTTTCCGTGGCCGCCGTGGCGCTGGGCGCCACTGTGGTGGAGAAACACTTCACCCTTGACCGCGCCGCCGGCGGGGTGGATGCGAGTTTTTCCCTGGAACCTGCGGAGCTGCACAGCCTGGTGCTGGAAACCGAACGTGCCTGGCAGGCCCTGGGCCAGGTGCGTTACGGCGCGACCGAGGCCGAGCGGCAGTCGGTGTTGTATCGCCGTTCCCTCTATGTCACCCGCGATATGGTGGCGGGGGAGGTGTTCAGCAGCGATAACGTCAGGGCCATCCGTCCGGGCCTGGGGCTGGCCCCCAAGCACATCGACGCGGTCCTCGGGCGTTGCGCGCGCCAGGCCCTCAAGCGCGGTACCGCACTGGATTGGGCATTTGTCGAATAGCCGTTTGTATGGCTGATTCGGCAAAATAGCGTGACCTGCGAGTCATAACGCGCATCTTCACTGTATTGTATTGACCGGGGAGATGGCGCCTGGCCGGTAAACGGCGCAGTGATAGCCTTTTATTCTTCCCGCTGTCGCCTGTCAGGGGCGCCAGGATGTCTGTTTGTCGGCAGCCCCGGTCCGGTGGTCGGGGTATTCAGCTGTTTATTATTGGGAAGCCGTAATGATTGGCATAAAGAGCATTGCGAGCTACGTGCCTGTAGCCGGCGTAGACAATTACGCACAAGGTGCAAAATTCGAGAAGGATGAAGAGTTCATCCTGGGCAAGATCGGTTCGGCCTTCCTGCCGCGCAAAGACGCCACGCAGGAAACCTCGGACCTGTGTGTCGAAGCAGTCAATGCGCTGTTCGCCAACAACCCGCAACTGTCGCGCGAGTCGATCGATGCGCTGATCGTCGTCACCCAGAACGGCGACGAAGAAGGCCTGCCGCACACCGCCGCCATCGTCCAGGACAAGCTGGGCCTGCCGACCCACGTCGCGGCCTTCGATATTTCCCTGGGCTGCTCCGGTTATGTCTATGGCATCTACGCGCTCAAGGGCTTCATGGAAGCCGCGGGCCTGAAGAACGGCCTGCTGGTCACCGCCGACCCTTACTCGAAGATCGTCGATCCGCAAGACCGCAATACCACCATGCTGTTCGGCGATGCGGCGACCGCGACCTGGATGGGCGAAGACGCTCCCTGGCAACTGGGCAAGGCCAAGTTCGGCACCGACGGCTCCGGCGCTCCGCACCTGAAAGTCACCGATGGCGTGTTTTTCATGAATGGCCGCCAGGTGTTCAACTTTGCCCTGCTGAAAGTCCCGGCGCATTTGAACGAGCTGCTGGATGAGTCCGGCCTGAAGGCTGAGCAGATCGATGCGTTCTGTATCCACCAGGGCAGTGCGGCGATCGTCGATGCCGTGGCGCGCCGTTTCGAAGGCGAGCCGGAGAAATTCATCAAGGACATGGTCGAGACCGGTAACACCGTATCGTCGAGCATTCCGCTGCTGCTGGAAAAGCACGTGCTCGAGTCGAAGTGGCAACGTGTGGCCCTGAGTGGCTTCGGTGTAGGGCTGTCCTGGGGCTCGGCGATTATCTATCGCCCATGAGTTGATCCCGCGGCATCCAAAAATAGCGCCCAGGGTGTACCCTGAGCGCTATTTTTTTTTGCATGAAGATAGGCGAGACAGCATGAGCGAAAGCTTCGAGGGCAATGCCCAGGCAATACAGGCTCGCTGGCCGCGACTGCTCGAGCGGTTGCTGGCGGAAGACAGTGCCGGGTTGCAGGCGGATCTGGTCGAAGGCCTGGGTTCGACCTTGAGTATTTCCGGCATTCAGCTCACCAGCCGCCATGATCGCACCGCGGAAGCACGAACCCAGGCGGCGAGCCTGCCGGCCGACAGCCCGGTGATCCATCTGTACGGTACCGGCTTGGGCGACTTGCAGCAGATACTGCTGGAAAACCCGGCGCTGCAACGCTTGCAGGTGCACATCCTGAACGGCGCGGTGTTTGCGCTGGTGCTGCAATTGCTCGATCAGCAGGCCTGGTTGAACGATCCTCGAGTGGCACTGAGTTATGCCGGCGATCTGACGGAGATCCAGTTGCCGTTCTTCGCCTTGCCCTCCGAGCTGGTGCTGGCGGATGACTACAACGCCAAGATCCGCGATCGCCTGGTCAGTGAGGTGCACCTGGCCTTCAATAACCGCGACTTCGTGGCCGATTCCCCGGAGGTCGCCCAACGTCTGCAAGCGAGTGCCGAGCTGGTGGCCAGTGACAGTGACGTGGCGCAGCTGTTCGGTAGCCAGCCGGGGCGCGAGATTTTTGTGATTGCCACCGGGCCGAGCCTAGAGCGGCATTTCGAACGCTTGCGCGAGATTCGCGCCCAGGCCCGGCGGCCTCTGTTTATCTGTGTCGATACCGCCTACCGGCCGTTGCTCAAACAGGGGATCGAGCCGGATATCGTGGTCAGCATCGATCACCGGATTTCCAGCCTGCACCTGCCACCAGAAAAATCGGCAGCCATCACCCTGGTCTATTTGCCGATGGTCGATCCGAGGATTCTGGCGCTCTGGCAGGGACCGCGTTACGTGGGGTATTCCGCCAGCCCGATTTACACGCGGATGCGCGGGCAATTGCCCAAGGCGCAGCTGTATGTCGGCGGCAGCGTGATCCATCCCGCGGTGGACCTGGCGGTAAAAATGGGCGCCGAGCAGGTCACCTTGTTCGGTGCCGACTTTGCCTTCCCGATGAACAAGACGCATGCCGGCTGGCTCGACGGTGAGCTGGGGCCGCAGCTGGGCGCGGCCCGGCACTGGGTGCTGGACGGGCATGGCCAGCGGGTCAGGACCCAACTCAATTTCCGCAGTTACCTGTGCGAGCTGGAGCGTTTTATCGCCGGTCATCCGCGGGTGCGCTTCTATAACAGCAGTCGGGACGGGGCGATGATTGCCGGGACGACCTACCATCCGGAGTTCAGCCAATGAGCGCGATCGAAGGGCTGATCGCCCGTTTGCAGCAATGCGCCGAGGACTTTCGCCTGGGGTACGATGTCGAGACGGCCGTGACCATGGTCCAGTTGATGGGGGCGATCCAGCCGCTGATCGATACCGCGCCGCCAGCGCAGCGCCAGGACTGGGAGACGTTGCTTGGCCTGATGTTCGAATGTCAGCAAGGGCAAAACTGGCTGGCCCTGGCCGACTACCTGCAATACGAATGCGTTGAAGTGCTGCGTTCCCTCTCTGCTGGCTGAAACATTTCCTGTCTGCCCGGGCGATCTCCGCGCCTGGGTCTTCTCCGGCATTTTCCTGGCGCCATTTTTCCACGGTTTGAAAACGCCGAGCCCTTGATTTACGAGGGGTGGCACGCTGATGGCAAATTTTTTTGAAAATCCCCTAAAGCAACTTGCATTGCCGACGATAACTATTACGAAGGTTCTCTAGGCCATACCCGGCGGTTGCCAGGGCCGGAAGCCGCAGTACCCAACCAACGAGGAATTCGTCATGGCTTTAACAGTAAACACTAACGTCACATCGTTGAACGTTCAGAAGAACCTGAACCGCGCTTCCGACGCTCTGTCGACTTCGATGACTCGCCTGTCTTCCGGCCTGAAAATCAACAGTGCAAAAGACGACGCCGCCGGCCTGCAAATCGCTACCCGTATGACTTCGCAGATCCGCGGTCAGACCATGGCGATCAAAAACGCCAACGACGGTATCTCCATCGCTCAGACCGCTGAAGGCGCGATGCAGGAATCCACCAACATCCTGCAACGTATGCGTGAACTGGCCGTTCAAGCACGAAACGACTCCAACGGTACCGCTGACCGTGTTGCACTGAACAAAGAATTCGCTTCGATGTCGGACGAGCTGACTCGTATCGCCAAGTCGACCAACCTGAACGGCAAGAACCTGATCGACGGTACTGCTGGCACCATGACCTTCCAGGTCGGTTCCAACACCGGTGCTACCAACCAGATCACCATCACTCTGGCCAGCGGCTTCGACGCTACCACCCTGGGTGTTAACTCCGGTGCTATCGCCATTACCGGTAACAACAGCACCACCGCCGAAGCCAGCTCGAAAGCTTCGATCGACGCGATCGACAAGGCTCTGGCAACCATCAACTCCAGCCGTGCTGACCTCGGTGCTGCACAAAACCGTCTGACCAGCACCATCTCCAACCTGCAGAACATCAACGAAAACGCCAGTGCTGCACTGGGTCGCGTACAAGATACCGACTTCGCTGCTGAAACTGCACAGCTGACCAAGCAACAAACTCTGCAACAAGCTTCCACCGCAGTTCTGGCCCAGGCCAACCAACTGCCGTCCGCTGTACTGAAACTGCTTCAGTAATAGCTGACTAAGCTCTAGCGGGGGAGTGCGCAGGTCGTGCTCTCTCGCTTTTTACTTTAAGAGGTGATGGACATGGATATGAGCATGAAGCTGAACTTGTCTTATCCAACAGCCAAGCCGGCAACGCCTGTTGCTGACAAGCCTGTGGAGAAGCCTCAAGCGGACGTTGTGGCGCTGTCGACTGTCAAGGAAGAGAGTAAGAGTGCGCAAACCGAGCAGGACAAACTGAAAATGGCCATTAAGGAAATTGAAGAGTTTGTGCAATCGGTCAAACGTAACCTGGAATTCTCTATCGACGAGCCTTCTGGCAAGGTTGTCGTCAAGGTCATTGCCAGTGACTCCGGTGAGGTGATTCGTCAAATCCCCAACGAAGAAGTCCTGAAGTTGGCCAATAGTTTGAATGATGCGAGCAGCTTGTTGTTCAGCGCTAAAGTCTGACAGCTGGCATGAAAATTGTTGCTATGTTCTTTTGGGCGTTGTAATGGTCAAAAGACCGGCGACACACTGAAGGGAGATCTCCATGGCAAGTCCAATTCTACCGGGTACCGGTCTAGGCTCCGGCCTCGATACCGGTGCTATCGTCAAAGCCTTGGTGAACGCTGACAAAGCGGCCAAGCAAGGTCAGATCGACCGGGGAACTGCGAACAACACCGCAAGCATCTCCGGAATCGGTACCTTGAAGTCCTTGTTGTCGACCTTTCGGACCACCATTACCGAACTCAGCAGCAAGACCAACCCGCAATTTCCCGGCTATGCCGCCACTACTTCCGACAACAAGTATGTAACAGCGGTCGCTGGCAATGCCGCGGTCAATGGCAACTATGTTGTCGCTGTACAGAATCTTGCGACTTCCTCGAAAGTCACCAGTGCGGCCTTCGCTGGCGGTACTGCAAGTGCTATTCCGACTGGTACCCTGAAAATCAGTCAAAATGGCACTGACTACAACCTCGATGTAAAAGCCGGCGCTACTCTGCAGTCGGTGCGTGACTCGATCAACGCCGACGCATCGCTCAAGAGTGCCGGGATCAGCGCGAACATCGTGACCGACTCCTTTGGGTCGCGCCTAGTGGTGGGCTCGACCACGACCGGTGCGGGCTCCGATATTTCTCTTAGCGGTATTGCTGGCCTGGAAATCGACGGCAGCAATGTCGTTGGCACTTCCAGTTCTCCGATGACCGCGACCTCTGCCGGTTCCATTGGTGCCCTGGCAGTGGATGCCAAGTTCACCGTCGACGGCATGGCGCTGACCAGCAAGAGCAACTCGGTGGACAAGGCGGTTTCCGGGATGACCTTCAATCTGGTCGCTCCAGGTACCTCGACCATTACCGTCGCGGCCAACACCGATGGCTTGAAGGCTTCGATCCAGAAGTTTGTCGATGCCTACAATGCAGTGGCCAACAGCGTTACCGCGCTGACCAAGCCGTCTCTGGATGATGATGGCAAGCCGACCATTCCGGCCCAGTTGACTGGTGACTCGTTGCCGCGCTCGATCCTGGCGGCCATGCGTGCGCCGCTGTCGGAAGTAGGATCTGGCGACAAGCTGACCGTCCTGGCGCAGTTGGGGATTACCACCAACCAGAAGACTGGTGCCCTGGACTTCGACACCACCAAGTTCACCGCGGCGATGAACGACAAAAAGCTCGGTGGCGAGGTGCAGACCCTGTTCACTGGCGAAAACGGTCTGCTGGACCGCATGGACAAGGCCATCGCGCCTTTTGCCCAGACCGGTGGTGTTCTCGATCAGCGCACCACCGCGTTGAACAAGACCAAGACCAAGCTGGCTTCGGATCAGGCTGCCCTGGACCGCCGTATCGAGACCCTGACGGCGGTACTGACCAAGAAGTACAACGACATGGACACCCTGGTGGGCAAGTTGAAGGCCACCGCCAGCAACATTACCTCGATGTTCGAGGCGTTGACTGCGCAACAGAAAGGCTGATTGATACAAGGCGCCAAAAGCCCGGCAACGTTTGTAGCGTTCCGGGCTTTTGGCTTTTGATCTAAAGTTTTTTGACGCCAGGTCGATACGCTGGTTATACGAACCCTTGAGTTTTGATGAGGTAGAACATGAATCCGATGTTAGCCCTTCGGCAATACCAGAAGATTGGTGCCCAGGCGCAGACTTCCGAGGCCAGCCCCCATCGTCTGGTGCAGATGCTGATGGAAGGCGGCCTGGATCGTATCGCCCAGGCCAAGGGGGCGATGGAGCGCAAGGATATTCCCAACAAGGGCGTGTTCATCAGCAAGGCCATCGGCATTATTGGCGGCTTGCGTGAAGGGCTCGACCTGGAAAGCTCACCCGACACCCTGGGCGATCTGGATGGCTTGTACACCTACATGATGACGCGCCTCACCGAGGCGAACATCAAGACCGATCCAAAGATTCTCGACGAGGTCGCCGATCTGCTGCGCACCGTCAAGGAAGGCTGGGACGCCATCGCTGCGCCGGGTCCGCAGTTCTAAGGAGATCACCATGAGTCTTGTATTGCAGCGCATCGAAGAAACCCGTGAAGCACTGGTCGCCGCCCTGGCCGAGCGTAACTGGGAAGCGATCGGTCAGTTGGATCTGGCCTGCCGTTCCTGCATGGAAGACATCTTGAGTGAAGCTCCGGAAGATGAAGCCGCGTTGCGCGAGAATTTGCAGGAGCTGTTGGGGGTTTATCGGCAGCTTCTTGAAGTGACGACAGGGGAGCGTCAGGCGATAGTCGACGAGATGTCGCAGATCCATCAAGCACAGAACGCGGCAAAGGTTTACCATCTGTTCGGTTAATTAACCCCTAAGTTAATCCGAATCCAGTGCGCCATAAATTTGACTGTGCACGCTTTTTTGACTTAACTAGTGGCTGTTTTCAGATTTCAGACGTCTATCAGGCTCAAAATGCCTACAAGCGTCTAGCTTGCCCTGATTCCGGGCATTGAGTTGACTAGGGAAGTTGCTATTGCATGTGGCGTGAAACCAAAATTCTGCTGATTGATGACGATAGCGTCCGCCGCCGCGACCTGGCGGTGATTTTAAATTTTCTTGGCGAAGAAAATTTACCCTGCGGTAGCCATGATTGGCAGCAGGCTGTCGGCTCATTGTCATCCAGTCGTGAAGTAATCTGTGTCCTCATCGGGACTGTAAATGCTCCTGGTGCACTTTTGGGCCTGTTAAAGACACTCTCAACCTGGGATGAGTTCCTTCCAGTTTTGTTAATGGGCGATAATTCTTCCATTGACTTGCCGGAAGACCAGCGTCGTCGAGTGCTTTCCACCCTGGAAATGCCACCCAGCTACAGCAAGTTGCTCGATTCCCTGCATCGCGCCCAGGTCTATCGTGAGATGTACGACCAGGCCCGTGAGCGCGGTCGCCATCGCGAACCCAACCTCTTTCGCAGTCTGGTCGGTACCAGCCGGGCGATCCAGCATGTCCGGCAGATGATGCAGCAAGTGGCCGATACCGACGCCAGCGTGCTGATCCTCGGCGAGTCCGGGACTGGCAAGGAAGTGGTGGCGCGTAACCTGCACTATCACTCCAAACGTCGCGAAGCGCCGTTCGTGCCCGTCAACTGTGGTGCGATTCCGGCAGAGTTGCTGGAGAGCGAACTGTTCGGCCATGAGAAGGGCGCCTTCACCGGGGCCATCACCAGCCGTGCCGGGCGTTTCGAGCTGGCCAACGGCGGCACCCTGTTCCTCGACGAAATCGGCGATATGCCGTTGCCGATGCAGGTCAAGCTGTTGCGCGTGCTGCAGGAGCGTACCTTCGAGCGCGTGGGTAGCAACAAGACCCAGAGCGTCGACGTGCGGATCATCGCCGCGACTCACAAGAACCTCGAGAGCATGATCGAGGTCGGCAGTTTCCGCGAAGACCTGTACTACCGCCTGAACGTGTTCCCGATCGAGATGGCGCCGCTGCGTGAGCGGGTGGAAGACATTCCGCTACTGATGAACGAGCTGATCTCGCGCATGGAGCATGAGAAGCGCGGCTCGATCCGCTTCAACTCCGCAGCGATCATGTCGCTCTGCCGCCATGGCTGGCCTGGCAACGTCCGCGAGTTGGCCAACCTGGTGGAGCGCATGGCGATCATGCATCCCTATGGCGTGATCGGCGTGGTCGAGTTGCCGAAGAAATTCCGCTATGTCGACGACGAAGACGAGCAGTTGGTGGACAGCCTGCGCAGTGATCTGGAAGAGCGGGTGGCGATCAATGGTCATACGCCGGACTTCGCCGCCACCGCCATGCTGCCGCCGGAAGGCCTGGACCTGAAGGACTACCTCGGTGGTCTGGAGCAGGGTCTGATCCAGCAGGCGCTCGACGACGCCAATGGCATTGTCGCGCGGGCTGCGGAGCGCCTGCGTATTCGCCGCACCACGCTGGTGGAAAAAATGCGCAAGTACGGCATGAGCCGTCGCGAGGGTGATGAACAGGCGGATGATTGACGCCTGTTTTTTAACCTGTTGAAAACAGGGCGGTTTTTTTCCGGCACGGGTATTGCTAAGTCTCTCTCAACGTTCCGTTTAACTGACGGTCAGCCACGCGAGAGAGCACGATGCCCCAAGCCGCCCAGATGTCTCCTGTTCCTGAAAGCCAGGGGCAAACGTCGTCCGTAGAGCAGGCAAGCCGGCTTGGCCTTGAGCAGGCGTTCGCCTTGTTCAACCAGATGTCGAGCCAGCTTACCGACTCCTACAGCATGCTTGAGGCTCGGGTGACCGAGCTCAAGGGCGAACTGGCCGTGGTCAGCGCCCAGCGCATGCAGGAGCTGGCGGAAAAAGAGCGTCTGGCCAACCGTCTGCAAAACCTCCTCGATCTGCTGCCTGGCGGCGTCATTGTCATCGACGCCCAGGGCATTGTCCGCGAAGCCAACCCTGCCGCCTGCGACCTGCTGGGCCTGCCTCTCGAGGGCGAGCTCTGGCGGCATGTCATCGCCCGTTGTTTCGCGCCACGGGAAGACGACGGCCATGAGATTTCGTTGAAGGATGGGCGGCGGCTGTCGATCTCCACCCGTTCGCTGGATGCCGAACCGGGCCAATTGGTGCTGCTCAACGACCTGACTGAAACCCGTCACCTGCAAGATCAGCTGGCCCGCCATGAGCGCCTGTCGTCCCTGGGGCGCATGGTGGCGTCCCTGGCGCATCAGATTCGTACGCCATTGTCCGCCGCGCTGCTGTATGCCAGTCACCTGACCGAGCAGGAGCTGCCTGTCGCCACCCAGCAGCGCTTTGCCGGGCGGCTGAAGGAGCGGTTGCATGAGCTGGAGCATCAGGTCCGCGACATGCTGGTGTTTGCCCGGGGCGAGTTGCCGCTGACCGATCGCGTGACGCCCAAGGCGCTATTGCAGTCGCTGCAGGCGGCGGCCCTGACCCATGTGCAGGACGTGCCCGTGCGCTGGCAGTGCGACAGTCCTGCGGGTGAGTTGCTGTGCAACCGCGACACGCTGGTGGGGGCGGTGCTCAACCTGATCGAGAACGCCATCCAGGCCAGTGCCGGCCAGGTGCGCCTGAAAGTCCATCTTTATACCCGTGGCAACAACTTGCGGTTGTGCGTCAGCGATAGCGGCAGCGGTATCGAGGCTGCGGTACTGGCGCGTTTGGGTGAACCGTTTTTTACCACCAAGACCACGGGAACTGGCCTGGGGCTGACAGTCGTCAAGGCGGTGGCGCGTGCCCACCAGGGAGAATTGCTGCTGCGTTCGCGTCCTGGGCGCGGTACATGTGCGCTGGTGGTTCTGCCACTGTTCTGCGGCGCTCAAGGAGTGGAGTGAAGGTAATGGCAATCAAGGTTCTACTGGTTGAAGACGATCGCGCCCTGCGCGAAGCCCTGGCGGATACACTGCTGTTGGCCGGTCATGACTACAAGGCGGTCGGCAGTGCGGAGGAAGCGCTGGAGGCGGTGTCTGGCGAGTCGTTCAGCCTGGTGGTCAGCGACGTCAACATGCCGGGCATGGACGGTCATCAGTTGCTGGGCCTGCTGCGTGCGCGCCAGCCGCAATTGCCGGTATTGCTGATGACCGCCCATGGCGCGGTCGAGCGTGCGGTCGAGGCCATGCGTCAAGGCGCCGCCGACTACCTGGTCAAGCCCTTCGAGCCCAAGGCCTTGCTGGATCTGGTGGCGCGACATGCCCTGGGTTGCCTTGGGGCTACCGAGGGCGAAGGGCCGGTGGCATTCGAGCCGGCCAGCGCTCAACTGCTCGAGCTGGCGGCGCGGGTCGCTCGCAGCGATTCCACCGTGTTGATCTCGGGTGAGTCCGGCACCGGCAAAGAGGTGTTGGCGCGCTACATTCACCAGCAGTCCCATCGCTCCAGCCAGCCCTTTATCGCCATCAACTGCGCGGCGATTCCGGACAACATGCTCGAAGCCACGCTGTTCGGTCACGAGAAGGGCGCCTTTACCGGCGCCATCGCCGCCCAGCCCGGCAAGTTCGAACAGGCCGATGGCGGTACCCTGCTGCTGGACGAGATTTCCGAAATGCCCCTGGCCCTGCAGGCCAAGCTGTTGCGGGTGCTGCAGGAACGCGAAGTCGAGCGGGTAGGGGCGCGCAAGCCCATCGCCCTGGATATCCGGGTGGTGGCGACCACCAACCGCGACCTGGCCGGCGAAGTGGCGGCGGGGCGGTTCCGGGAAGACCTTTACTATCGGCTGTCGGTATTCCCGCTGGCCTGGCGCCCGCTGCGCGAGCGTACCGCCGATATCCTGCCGCTGGCCGAGCGTCTGCTGGCCAAACACGTCAATAAAATGAAACACGCTGCCGCGCGGCTGTCGGCCGAAGCGCAGGCGTGCCTGCTCGGTTATCCATGGCCGGGCAACGTGCGCGAACTGGACAACGCCATCCAGCGCGCGCTGATCCTGCAGCAGGGCGGCCTGATCCAGCCGGAAGATTTCTGCCTGGGCGGACCGCTGGCCTGTGCGCCGCTGCCTGCCATGGCGCCCGCCGCGGTGGCGACGGTGCGCAGTGCGCCGGTGGAGGCCGAGGTGCCGCCAGCCGAGTCGGCGGGGGCCTTGGGTGACGATCTGCGGCGTCGGGAGTTCCAGATGATCATCGACACCTTGCGCACCGAGCGTGGCCGACGCAAGGAGGCGGCCGAGCGCCTGGGTATCAGCCCGCGAACCTTGCGCTACAAGTTAGCGCAAATGCGCGATGCCGGAATGGATGTCGAGGCGTATCTGTTTGCAACATGAGTCGTTTAAGGCTGAAGCCATGCAGGCTTTTGTTCGGTGTCGCCGCGGAGCTGGCACCCTTGTTGCTAACACCTCACTAACCGCTGCGTGAGTGTCAAAAAATTGCGGGTCGTCGGAGAGAGTAGACCATGAGCCAAGGTATTGAATTTAATCGGTTGATGTTGGACATGCGGGCCATGCAAATGGACGCCATGGCCCAGCCAAAATCGGCCGCGGTGCCGCAGGTGAGCGGCAGCAGTTTTTCCGACATGCTTGGGCAGGCGGTGAACAAGGTCAACGACACTCAGCAGGCGTCCAGCCAGCTGGCCAGTGCCTTCGAGATCGGCAAGAGCGGTGTCGACCTGACCGACGTGATGATTTCCTCGCAGAAGGCCAGTGTGTCCTTCCAGGCGTTGACCCAGGTGCGCAACAAGCTGGTTCAGGCGTACCAAGACATCATGCAGATGCCGGTTTAAGGACGAGATTGAGTCATGGCAGAAGCAGTCGCCGATAACGTACCGGCCAAGGCCACTCCGACAGAAGGCAAGCCGCCGCTGTTCGGGTTGTCCTTTCTGGAAAACCTCTCCGAGATGACCATGTTGCGTCAGGTTGGCCTCATGGTCGGTCTGGCTGCCAGCGTGGCGATTGGTTTTGCCGTGGTGTTGTGGTCCCAGCAACCCGATTACCGTCCGTTGTACGGCAGCCTTGCCGGCATGGACGCCAAGCAGGTCATGGACACCCTGGCCTCCGCCGACATTCCCTACACCGTCGAACCCAACTCCGGTGCCTTGCTGGTCAAGGCAGACGACCTGTCGCGCGCGCGCCTCAAGCTGGCGGCTGCCGGTGTGGCCCCGGGGGACGGCAATATCGGTTTCGAGATTCTCGATAAAGAGCAGGGCCTGGGCACCAGCCAGTTCATGGAGGCGACCCGTTACCGTCGTGGCCTGGAAGGCGAGCTGGCACGGACCATTTCCAGCCTGAACAACGTCAAGGGCGCACGCGTGCACCTGGCGATTCCGAAAAGCTCGGTGTTCGTGCGCGACGAGCGCAAGCCCAGCGCTTCGGTATTGGTCGAGCTGTATTCCGGCCGTTCGCTGGAGCCGGGCCAGGTGGTAGCCATCGTCAATCTGGTGGCGACTAGCGTTCCCGAGCTGAGCAAGTCGCAGATCACCGTGGTCGACCAGAAGGGTAACCTGCTCTCCGACCAGGCGGAAAACTCCGAACTGACCATGGCCGGCAAGCAATTCGACTACAGCCGCCGCATGGAAAGCATGCTGACCCAGCGTGTGCACAACATCCTGCAGCCGATCCTCGGCAACGATCGCTACAAGGCTGAAGTGTCCGCCGATGTGGACTTCAGCGCCGTCGAGTCGACCTCCGAACAGTTCAACCCGGACCAGCCGGCCTTGCGCAGCGAGCAGTCGGTCAACGAACAACGCTCCAGCAGCCTGGGCCCGCAAGGTGTTCCTGGCGCCCTGAGCAACCAGCCTCCATCGCCGGCCAGCGCACCGCAGACCACCGGTGGCGCCACCGCTGCCGCCGGCATGGTGCAGCCAGGCCAGCCGCTGCTGGACGCCAACGGCCAGCAGATCATGGATCCGGCCACTGGCCAGCCGATGCTGGCGCCGTACCCGAACGACAAGCGTCAACAATCCACCAAGAACTTCGAACTGGATCGCTCCATCAGCCACACCAAGCAACAGCAGGGGCGTCTGAACCGGCTGTCGGTGGCGGTGGTGGTGGACGATCAGGTCAAGGTCAATCCGGCCAACGGCGAAACCAGCCGTGCGCCGTGGAGCGCCGACGAATTGGCGCGCTTTACCCGCCTGGTGCAGGACGCCGTGGGCTTCGACGCCAGCCGTGGCGACAGCGTCAGCGTGATCAACGTGCCGTTCTCGGCCGATCGCGGCGAGGTGATCGCCGACATTCCGTTCTACTCGCAGCCCTGGTTCTGGGACATCGTGAAGCAGGTCCTAGGCGTGCTGTTTATCCTGGTCCTGGTGTTCGGCGTGCTGCGTCCGGTGCTCAACAACATCACCGGTGGCGGCAAGGGCAAGCAACTGGCGGGTCTGGGCAGCGATGTCGAACTCGGTGGCATGGGCGGCCTGGATGGCGAGCTGGCCAACGATCGCGTCAGCCTCGGCGGCCCGCAAAGCATCCTGCTGCCTAGCCCGAGCGAAGGCTATGACGCACAGTTGAACGCAATCAAGAGTCTGGTGGCAGAAGACCCGGGTCGAGTGGCCCAGGTCGTGAAAGAGTGGATTAACGCAGATGAGTGATAACCGAGCCGCTACCGCCAAACTGACCCGGGTCGACAAGGCCGCGATTCTGCTGCTGTCCCTGGGTTCCACCGACGCCGCGCAGGTGCTGCGCCACATGGGCCCCAAAGAAGTCCAGCGAGTGGGCGTGGCCATGGCGCAGATGGGCAACGTGCATCGCGAGCAGGTCGAGCAGGTGATGAGCGAGTTCGTCGACATCGTCGGCGATCAGACCAGCCTGGGCGTGGGCTCCGACGACTATGTGCGCAAGATGCTCACCCAGGCCCTGGGCGAGGACAAGGCCAACGGCCTGATCGACCGCATCCTGCTGGGCGGCAACACCAGCGGCCTGGACAGCCTGAAGTGGATGGAACCGCGCGCCGTGGCGGACGTGATCCGTTACGAGCACCCGCAGATCCAGGCGATCGTGGTGGCCTACCTCGATCCGGACCAGGCGGGCGAAGTGCTTGGTAACTTCGACCACAAGGCGCGCCTGGACATCATCCTGCGGGTTTCCTCGCTCAATACCGTGCAGCCGGCCGCCCTGAAAGAACTCAACCAGATTCTCGAGAAGCAGTTCGCCGGTAACTCCAACGCCTCGCGTACCACCCTGGGTGGTATCAAGCGCGCTGCCGACATCATGAACTTCCTCGACAGCTCGATCGAAGGCCAGCTGATGGACTCGATCCGCGAAGTCGACGAAGACCTGTCCGGCCAGATCGAAGACCTCATGTTCGTGTTCAACAACCTCGCCGATGTCGACGACCGCGGCATCCAGGCGTTGCTGCGCGAAGTGTCTTCCGACGTGCTGGTCCTGGCCCTCAAGGGGTCGGACGAAGGCGTCAAGGAAAAGATCTTCAAGAACATGTCCAAGCGGGCTGCCGAACTGCTGCGCGACGACCTCGAGGCCAAGGGCCCGGTGCGCGTCAGCGATGTGGAAACCGCGCAGAAGGAAATCCTCACCATTGCCCGCCGTATGGCCGAAGCCGGAGAAATCGTTCTCGGCGGGAAGGGCGGCGAAGAAATGATCTAAGGTCGCGTTATGTCGTCCAGCAGTGATGAATCCCACAGCGACCTGATTCGCGCTCGGGACGTCGGTGGTTTCGACGTCTGGGCGCTGCCCAGTTTCGACCCCCATGTACCCGAGCCCGAGCCGGAACCGGTGGAAGAGCCGCCGGCGCAGATCGAGGAAGTGCCGCTGGAAGAAGTCCAGCCACTGACCCTCGAAGAACTCGAGAGCATTCGCCAGGAAGCCTATAACGAAGGCTTCGCCACGGGCGAAAAGGAAGGTTTCCACAGCACCACGCTGAAGGTCCGCCAGGAAGCCGAAGTGGCCCTGGGCGCCAAGCTGGAGGCGCTGGAAACGCTGATGGGCAATCTGTTCGACCCCATCGCCGAGCAGGACACACAGATTGAAAAGGCCCTGGTCAACCTGGTGCAGCACATGACGCGCCAGGTGATCCAGCGCGAGCTGGCCATCGACTCCAGCCAGATCGAGCATGTCATGCGCGAAGCCCTCAAGTTGCTGCCGCTGGGTGTGGGCAATGTGCGCCTGTACATCAATCCACAGGATTTCGCCCAGGTCAAAAGCCTGCGCGAGCGCCATGAGGAAAGCTGGCGCATCGTCGAGGACGAAGCCATGTTGCCGGGCGGCTGCCGGGTCGAGACCGAGCACAGCCGGATCGACGCGACCATGGAAACCCGGATCGCCAAGATCATGGACAAGCTGTCCGACCAGCTTCATGAGCAGGCTTTGCATCCCGCCGGATCGGACTTGAGCGTCGAGCTGGGGGCCGCCACCGACAAGCCCGCCGCGGATGTCGACCCCGCGCAGGACCCCGCCGATGCGCCTTGACCGCACCAGCTTCGGCAAGCGCCTGAGCAGCTACGCCGAAGCCACCGAGCTGCCGAACCAGCCGATTCTCGAAGGCCGCCTGCTGCGCATGGTCGGCCTGACCCTGGAGGCCGAAGGCCTGCGGGCGGCCATGGGCACGCGTTGCATGGTGATCAACGACGACAGCTATCACCCGGTGCAGGTCGAGGCCGAGGTGATGGGCTTCTCCGGCAGCAAGGTATTCCTGATGCCGGTCGGCAGCGTCGCCGGCATCGCGCCCGGCGCCCGGGTCGTGCCGCTGGCCGATACTGGCCGCCTGCCGATGGGCATGAGCATGCTCGGGCGGGTCCTCGACGGTGCTGGCCGTGCGCTGGATGGCAAGGGCGGGATGAAGGCCGAGGACTGGGTGCCGATGGACGGTCCGACCATCAACCCGCTCAAGCGCGACCCCATCAGCCGGCCGCTGGACGTGGGCATTCGCTGCATCAACGGATTATTGACGGTGGGCCGCGGCCAGCGTCTCGGCCTGTTCGCCGGTACCGGCGTGGGCAAGAGTGTGCTGCTGGGCATGATGACCCGCTTTACCGAGGCCGACATCATCGTGGTCGGGCTGATCGGTGAGCGGGGGCGCGAGGTCAAGGAGTTCATCGAGCACATCCTCGGTGAGGAGGGGCTCAAGCGCTCCGTGGTGGTGGCGTCGCCGGCGGACGATGCGCCGCTGATGCGCCTGCGCGCGGCCATGTACTGCACGCGTATCGCCGAATATTTTCGCGACAAGGGCAAGAACGTCCTGTTGCTGATGGATTCCCTGACCCGTTTCGCCCAGGCCCAGCGGGAAATCGCCCTGGCCATCGGCGAGCCGCCCGCGACCAAGGGCTATCCGCCGTCGGTCTTCGCCAAGCTGCCGAAGCTGGTGGAGCGCGCGGGCAACGCCGAGGCCGGTGGCGGCTCGATCACCGCGTTCTATACCGTGTTGTCCGAAGGCGACGACCAGCAGGACCCGATCGCCGACTCGGCGCGAGGTGTGCTCGACGGGCACATCGTGCTGTCGCGGCGCCTGGCGGAAGAGGGGCATTACCCGGCGATCGATATCGAGGCGTCCATCAGCCGGGTCATGCCGGCGGTGGTGACTCCGGATCACATGACCCGCGCCCAGTATTTCAAGCAGCTGTGGTCGCGTTACCAACAGGCGCGCGACCTGATCAGCGTCGGCGCTTACGTACCGGGCGGCGATCGCGAAACCGACGCCGCCATCTCGCTACAGCCGTCGATGGTCACCTACCTGCGCCAGGGGCTCAACGACAGCATCAGCCTGGGTGAAAGCGAAGCCCATCTGGAGATGGTTTTCGCTCCGGCGCCGGGCGGTTAATCCGTCATGGCCAACAGCCGTGCCGCGCGTCTGGCGCCGGTGGTCGACATGGCCGAAAGCGCCGAGCGCACCGCCGCCCAGCGCCTGGGGCATTTCCAGGGCCAGGTGCGCCTGGCGGAAAGCAAGCTGGGGGACCTGGAGCGCTTTCGTGCCGAATATCAGCAACAGTGGATCGAGAGGGGCAGTGCTGGGGTTTCCGGCCAGTGGCTGATGAACTACCAGCACTTCCTCAATCAGCTGGAAACCGCCGTGGGCCAGCAGCGGCAAAGCCTGGCCTGGCACCAGAACAACCTCAACCGCGCCCGGGAAGCCTGGCAGCAGGCCTATGCCCGGGTCGAGGGTTTGCGCAAGCTGGTGCAACGCTACATCGATGAAGCCCGCCAACTGGAAGACAAGCGCGAGCAGAAGCTGCTCGACGAACTGTCCCAGCGCCTGCCGCGCCAGGATCCGTACTGAGCGCCACCCCATTCGTCGCCGCCAGGCGCTCGTCAGCGACGCTTCGGCGGTTCGGGTTGCCCAGGCTTGTACGGGGTGCTAAACCTTGTACAGATTGCCAATCACAAGGAAGCGAATCATGTCAGTCGTTACTGAAGTTTCACCGGACGGGCACAAACTGACGATTTCGATCAAGGGGCGTTTCGATTTCGGCCGTCATCAAGAGTTTCGCGAGTCCTACGAGCGCCTCAACAAAAGGCCTGACTCCATAGTGGTGGACCTGAAAGACGCCACCTACCTCGACAGTTCCGCCCTGGGCATGCTCCTGTTGCTGCGCGATCACGCCGGCGGCGACGATTCCGACGTGCGAGTGATCAACAGCAACTCGGACGTGCGCAAGATTCTCGCCATTTCCAATTTCGACAAGCTGTTCGACATCAGTTGATCGACATGCAGTCGAGTGAGGCGCCTCTGTGCGTGCTGATCGCCGAGGACGGCACCAGCGACCGCATGTTGCTGTCGAGCATCGTCCGGCGCCAGGGGCACGAAGTGCTGACGGCGAGTAACGGCGCCGAGGCGGTGGAACTGTTCGTCCAGCAGCGCCCGCACCTGGTGTTGATGGACGCGATGATGCCGGTGATGGACGGTTTCGAGGCCGCCCGGCAGATCAAGCGTCTGGCTGGCGAAGCGCTGGTGCCGATCATTTTCCTGACCTCACTCACCCAGAGCGAGGCGTTGGCGCGCTGCCTGGAAGCCGGTGGCGACGATTTTCTGGCAAAACCCTACAGTCCGGTGATCCTGGCCGCCAAGATCAAAGCCATGGATCGCTTGCGGCGCCTGCAGGAAACCGTGCTGCAGCAGCGCGACCAGATCACCCAGCACCATGACTACCTGCTCAACGAGCAGCGGGTGGCCAAGGCGGTGTTCGACAAGGTGGCGCATTCCGGCTGCCTGAGCGCGCCGAATATCCGCTACCTGCAGTCGCCGTACGCGCTGTTCAATGGCGATTTGCTGCTGGCTGCCTTTACCCCGACGGGCGACATGCATGTGCTGTTGGGGGATTTCACTGGCCACGGCTTGCCGGCGGCGGTGGGCGCGATGCCCCTGGCCGAGGTGTTTTACGGCATGACGGCCAAGGGTTACGGGCTGCCCGAAACCCTGCGCGAGATGAATGCCAAGCTCAAGCGCATCCTGCCGGTCGGCATGTTCTGTTGTGCGACGCTGCTGTGCCTGAGTTTCCAGCGGCGGGCGGTGGAGGTGTGGAACGGCGGCATGCCGGATGGCTACCTGCATCGCCTGGCAAGCGGGGAGCGGGTGCCGCTGGTAGCGCACCATCTGCCGCTGGGGGTGCTGGGCGCCGAGGCATTCGACGACCGCACCGAAGTCTTTCCCATGGCCCTGGGCGACCGGGTTTTCCTGTTGTCCGATGGGGTGATCGACACCTGCGACGCCAACGAGCAGTTGTTCGGTGTCGAGCGCCTGCAGCGGGTGTTTGCCGCCAACCGCGAGCCGGACCTGTTGTTCGAGGAGATCCAGCGGGCCCTGAGCGAGTTTGGCGGGGATGCGCGGGACGATGTGAGCATGGTCGAGGTCAGCCTGCTCGAGGCCCGGCAGCTGACGCCGCCGGCACTGGTGTACTCCGACAGCGGTCAGTCCTGCCCGCTGGACTGGTCGGTGAGTTTCGAGTACCGCGCCGCGACCCTCAAACGTTTCAACCCTTTGCCTTACCTGTTGCAGCTGCTGCTGGAAGTGCATGGCCTGCGGGCGCAGAGCGGAGCGCTCTACAGTGTGCTGGCCGAGTTGTATTCCAATGCCCTGGAGCATGGCGTATTGGGCCTGGACTCGAGCCTCAAGCGCGATGCCCAGGGGTTTTCCCGCTATTACCGGGAGCGCGCGGTACGCCTTGAAGCCTTGCAGGAGGGGTTTGTGCGGGTGCACCTGCAAGTGGAGCCTCAAGGGGCTGGCGGTCGTTTGCTGATCCGGGTCGAGGACAGCGGCAGCGGTTTCGATGTCGGGCGGGTGATGGCGCGGCCCGTCGATGGCGATCGCCTTTCCGGGCGCGGCGTCAGCCTGATCCGTCAGCTCAGCCGGCGTGCCAGCTGGTCTGACGACGGTCGTAGTGCCTGCGTGGAGTTTTCTTGGGAGCCTCTGGCATAATTCGCCGATTCTTGATCAAGGAGTGAGCAAGTGTCTGAGATTCATCTGGATCACGAGGTGCTGAACGCATTGCAGGAAGTCATGGAGGATGAGTATCCGCTGTTGCTCGACACCTTCCTCTGTGACTCCGAAGAGCGTTTGCGCCAGTTGCACAAGGTCGACGACCCCCGTCAACTTGTCGCCACTGCCCATAGCTTCAAGGGCAGCAGCAGCAATATGGGGGCGATTCGCCTGGCCGAGCTCTGTCATCAGTTGGAGCAACGTGCCCAGGGCTCGTCGTTGCGTGGTATCGAGCAGCTGGTGGGCGAGATCGATGGCGAATTCGCCATTGTCCGGCAGCTGTGCGAGCAGGAACGCCAGCGTTTTCACTGCTGAAAAACCGCTGCAGCCCAGGCTTTTTCCCGCGAGCCAGCAAAGCTGGCTCGACCTTTGCAATCAAGTCTCCCAACTGTACCTACGATCCCAGTGCAGCGGAGACCGTTTTCATGCCCCTTACCCCGAACATGCTTCTTCAGGCCGCTTCCCAGGCCAAGACTCAAGCGGCTTCCGCCACCCCCCAGGCCAGCGCCGCCGAGCCCGGGGACAAAGGCGCAAGCTTTGCCCGGGTGTTCGCCAAGGAGGTACTCGGCAAGCCGGTAGCGGCTGCCGACGGCCCGATCAAGCCGGCTCGCGACAAGGGGAGCGAAAGCGCTGCCAAGGTGGATCCGGGCAAGGGCAAGACTGCCGCTCCCGAGCCTGCGGTTGCCGATAGCGGCAAAACCTTGCCTGCCGACAAGGCTGTCGCCAGTGACGAAAAAGTCGCCGATGACCAGGCCGCGAGCAGCGATCAGCCGCTGGCCGAGAGCACACCGGTCGACCCGACCCTCGATCCGGCGCTGATGCAGGCGACCCAGCCGGTGCCGTTGCCGGCGCCCGAGCCGGAAGTGGCGGCCGCGCCGGTTCCGGCACAGCCGCCAGTGCAGCTGCAAACGCAGCCGGTTATACCGGTGGTGGCCAGCACCGCGACGCCGGTGCCGGTCGATCCGGAATTCGACCCTGAAGCCGATCCGCTGGATGCGCTGCCGGTGGTGCGCCTGGCCATGGAGCAGAGCGGCCATGTCTCGGCTTCCAGCCAGGCGCAGAGCAAGGCGGCGCCGAGCGTGGTGGCCGATGATGGGCCGACTTCGGCGCAGACCTTCGCCAGCGGCATGGCCAACATGCTGGACCTGCAGGTGGACAAGGACAGCACCGAGCAGGGCGGCGAAAAGGCCTTTAGCGGCCTGCTCGATGACGGTCTCAAGGACCTCAAGGGCGCTGCCAGCGACACCCGCGTCGACGATTTCGCCAACCGCCTGGCGGCCCTGACCCAGGCGGCCACGCCCAAGACCGCCAATGCCGTCCCGGTGAACCAGCCGCTGGCCATGCATCAGAGCGGCTGGACTGAAGAAGTGGTCAACCGGGTCATGTACCTGTCCAGCGTCAATCTGAAGTCGGCCGAGATCCAGTTGCAGCCGGCCGAGCTGGGGCGCCTGGACATTCGCGTGAACATGGTGCCGGACCAGCAGACCCAGGTGACCTTCATGAGTGCCCATGTCGGCGTGCGCGAGGCCCTCGAAGGGCAGATGCATCGCCTGCGCGACATGTTCCACCAGCAAGGCATGGGGCAGGTGGACGTCAACGTCTCCGACCAGTCGCGCAACTGGCAGGGTGGCCAGGAGCAGGCCCAGCAGGGGCAGCATCGCAGCAACGGCGCCAGCGCCAGCGGCGGGCGTGTGGATGGCGTGGATGAAGAGCTGCCGCCGAGCGTCGCCGAAGTCGCCGCCAGCACCAGCACGGTCATCGGCACCAGCGCCGTCGACTATTACGCCTGACCCGCTTCGGGCGTCATTGAACAGAAGATCGCCAGTCGTGTGACGCCGCGGCTGGCGATCTTCTGCTTTGCGCTTCCCCTATCCCTTCAGTTCATCCCAGTTCAGACAAATCTGGCATAACACTTGCTCTTGCCTTGCCGTGCGACTGTGAAAACCCGATTAGTGACGGATTATTGGCATGGCGAAGAGCGAAGCAGCAGAGAAAACACCCGCCGGGAAAGGCAAACTCAAGCTTATCCTCTTGATTGTTCTGGCCTTGTTGCTGGCGATCGGTTTGTCCGTCGGGGCGACCTGGTACTTCATGCACAGCAGTGCCCAGAGCAAGCCTGCCGAGACGACCGAGGCGACCAGCAGCGTCAAGCCGGCGGCCATCTATGAGCCCATGGCGCCAGCCTTCGTGGCCAACTACACGCAGAACGGCCGCCAGCGCTACATGCAGGTGAGCATCACCCTGCTGGCGCGCAACCAGGCCGATCTGGACGCGCTGAAAGTGCATATGCCGGTGATCCGCAACAACCTGGTCATGCTCTTCTCCGGCCAGAGCTTCGACACCCTGGCGACTCCGGTCGGTCAGGAAATGCTGCGTCAGAAGGCCACCGCCAGCGTGCAGGAAGTGGCGCAGAAAGAGGTCGGCAAAGTGGTGGTCGAGCAGTTGCTCTTTACTAACTTCGTACTGCAGTAGGAACACGACATGGCCGTGCAGGACCTGCTGTCCCAGGATGAGATCGACGCGCTGCTGCATGGCGTCGATGACGGTCTGGTACAGACCGAACACGCCGCCGAGCCCGGCAGCGTCAAAAGCTACGACCTGACCAGCCAGGATCGCATCGTCCGCGGACGCATGCCGACCCTGGAGATGATCAACGAGCGTTTTGCCCGCTACACCCGTATCAGCATGTTCAACATGCTGCGCCGTTCGGCGGACGTGGCGGTGGGCGGCGTGCAGGTGATGAAGTTCGGCGAATACGTGCACTCGCTGTACGTGCCGACCAGCCTCAACCTGGTGAAGATCAAGCCGCTGCGCGGTACCGCGCTGTTCATCCTCGACGCCAAGCTGGTGTTCAAGCTGGTGGACAACTTCTTCGGCGGCGACGGTCGTCACGCCAAGATCGAAGGCCGTGAATTCACCCCGACCGAATTGCGCGTGGTGCGCATGGTGCTGGAGCAGGCTTTCGTCGACCTGAAGGAAGCCTGGCAGGCGATCATGGAAGTCAACTTCGAGTACATCAACTCCGAAGTGAACCCGGCCATGGCCAACATCGTCGGCCCGAGCGAAGCGATCGTGGTCTCGACCTTCCACATCGAGCTCGATGGCGGCGGCGGCGACCTGCACGTGACCATGCCGTACTCGATGATCGAGCCGGTGCGGGAAATGCTCGACGCCGGCTTCCAGTCGGACCTGGACGACCAGGACGAGCGCTGGAGCAAGGCCCTGCGCGAAGACGTGCTGGATGTGGATGTGCCTTTGAGCGCCACGGTGGCCCGCCGGCAGTTGCGCCTGCGCGACATCCTGCACATGCAACCAGGGGATGTGATCCCGGTGGAGCTGCCTGAAGACATGATCATGCGCGCCAACGGCGTACCGGCGTTCAAGGTCAAGCTCGGTTCGCACAAGGGCAACCTGGCCCTGCAAGTGATCGAGCCGATCGAGCGCCGTTGAGCGGCGTTGTTATGAATTCGCTTTGTTAATGATTTTTTGCCCGCCGAGGACAACATGGCTGACGAACACGAAATGACTTCCGCAGAAGACCAGGCCCTGGCTGATGAGTGGGCGGCTGCCCTGCAGGAAACCGGCGACGCCGGGCAAGACGATATCGATGCCTTGCTGGCGGCCGATGCGGCCAGCGCGCCGGCGTCCAATCGCCTGCCGATGGAAGAGTTCGGCAGCGTGCCGAAGAACAACGAGCCGGTGACCCTCGACGGTCCGAACCTGGACGTGATCCTGGATATCCCGGTATCGATCTCCATGGAGGTCGGCAGCACCGACATCAACATTCGCAACCTGCTGCAACTCAACCAGGGGTCGGTGATCGAACTCGATCGTCTGGCCGGTGAGCCGCTGGACGTGCTGGTCAACGGCACGCTGATCGCCCATGGCGAAGTGGTGGTGGTCAACGAGAAGTTCGGCATCCGCCTGACCGACGTGATCAGCCCGAGCGAACGCATCAAGAAGCTGCGCTAAGTGAGAAGGGCACTCGCGCTGTTCCTGGCCTGGCCGCTCTGGGCCCTGGCCGCCGAGCCGGTGGCCGGTACCGCCGCGCCAGCGGTTGGCAGCAGCGGCGTGGCCGGGCAGCTGACCCAGCTGGTGCTGGGCCTGTTGCTGGTGGTGGGGCTGATCTTCTTCCTCGCCTGGCTGTTGCGCCGGGTGCAGCAGGCCGGACCGGCCGGCAAGGGCCAGGTCATCGAGCTGATCGGTTCGCGGGCGCTTGGCCCGCGGGACCGGCTGGTGCTGGTGCAGGTCGGCAACGAACAGATTCTGCTCGGCCTGACGCCGGGCACCATCACTGCGTTGCATGTGCTCAAGGAGTCGGTGCAGGTGCCGAGCACCGAGCAGGCGACTCCGGAGTTTGCCCAGCGCCTGATGGAGCTGCTGGGCAAGGATCAGAAGGATAAGAAGTAATGCCGTTGCGCCTCCTCTTGATGTTGGCCCTGATGCTGGCGGCGCCGCTGGCGCTGGCGGCCGACCCGTTGTCGATCCCGGCGATCACCCTCGGCACCAATGCCGACGGCCAGCAGGAATACTCGGTCAGCCTGCAGATCCTGCTGATCATGACTGCGCTGAGCTTCATTCCGGCGTTCGTCATGCTGATGACCAGCTTTACCCGGATCATCATCGTGTTCTCGATCCTGCGTCAGGCCCTGGGCCTGCAGCAGACGCCGTCGAACCAGATCCTCACCGGCATGGCGCTGTTCCTGACGATGTTCATCATGGCCCCGGTGTTCGACCGGGTGAACCAGGATGCCCTGCAGCCGTACCTGGCGGAGAAGCTCAGCGCCCAGGACGCGGTGGCCAAGGCCCAGGTGCCGATCAAGGACTTCATGCTGGCCCAGACCCGCAGCAGCGACCTGGAGCTGTTCATGCGCCTGTCCAAGCGCACTGATATCGCGACGCCGGACCAGGCGCCGCTGACGATCCTGGTGCCGGCCTTCGTCACCTCGGAGCTGAAGACCGCGTTCCAGATCGGTTTCATGATCTTCATTCCGTTCCTGATCATCGACCTGGTGGTCGCCAGTGTGCTGATGGCGATGGGCATGATGATGCTGTCGCCGCTGATCATTTCCCTGCCGTTCAAGATCATGCTGTTCGTGCTGGTGGATGGCTGGGCGCTGATCATCGGCACCCTGGCGGGCAGTTTCGGTGGTGTTTAGAACCTTGTTGGCGGGTGACGCGTTATGACGCCTGAAGTCGCAGTAGACCTGTTTCGCGAAGCGCTGTGGCTGACCACCATGATGGTCGCCATCCTGGTGATCCCCAGCCTGCTGGTGGGCTTGCTGGTGGCGATGTTCCAGGCCGCCACCCAGATCAACGAACAGACCCTGAGCTTCCTGCCGCGCCTGCTGGTGATGCTGGTGACGCTGATCGTCGCCGGTCCCTGGCTGGTGCAGACCTTCATGGAATACATCCTGCAGTTGTACGGCAGTATTCCGCAGTTGATCGGCTGAATCATGTCTCTGCTGGCGCTTACCGATACGCAGATCAGCACCTGGGTCGCGAGCTTCATGCTGCCGCTGTTTCGTATCGGCGCCGTGCTGATGACCATGCCGGTCTTCGGCACGACCCTGGTGCCGACCCGTATCCGCCTGTATTTCACTCTGGCCATCACAGTTGTGGTGGTGCCGGGCCTGCCGCCCATGCCGGCGGTCAATGCACTGGATCTCGGCGGGCTGCTGCTGATTGCCGAGCAGATCATCATCGGCGCCTTGTTCGGTTTCTCCCTGCAGTTGTTCTTCCAGGCTTTCGTGATCGCCGGGCAGATCATTTCGACGCAGATGGGCATGGGCTTCGCGTCCATGGTCGACCCTACCAACGGTGTTTCGGCGGCGGTGATCGGGCAGTTCCTGACCATGCTGGTGACCTTGCTGTTCCTCGGCATGAACGGGCATCTGGTGGTCTTCGAGGTGCTGACCGAGAGCTTCACCACCTTGCCGGTGGGCAGCGCGCTGCTGGTCAACCATTTCTGGGACATCGCCGGCAAGCTGGGTTGGGTGCTGGGCGCCGCGCTGTTGCTGGTATTGCCAGCGATCACCGCGCTGCTGGTGGTGAACATCGCCTTTGGCGTGATGACCCGCGCGGCGCCGCAGTTGAACATTTTCTCCATCGGCTTTCCGCTGACCCTGGTGCTGGGCCTGGTGATTTTCTGGGTCAGCCTGGGCGACATTCTCAACCAGTACCAACCGCTGGCCGTCGAGGCCCTGCAGTTGCTGCGCAACCTGGCACAGGCGAGTTGAACCATGGCTGAGAGCGAGAGCGGTCAGGACAAGACAGAAGACCCCACGGAGAAACGCAAGAAGGACTCCCGGGAAAAGGGCGAGATTGCCCGCTCCAAGGAGCTCAATACCCTGGCGATCACCATGATCGGCGCCGCCGGCCTGCTGATCTACGGCGCGGGAGTGGCCCGGGACCTGCTGGAAATCATGCGCCTGAACTTCTCCCTGCCGCGCGAGGTGCTGCTCAGCCCAGGCGCCATGGGCCTGTACCTGCTGCATTCGGGCAAGATCGCGATTATCGCTGCGATGCCGATCCTGCTGCCCCTGGTGCTGGCGGCACTGATCGGTCCGATCTCCCTGGGCGGCTGGCTGTTTTCCACCAAGAGCCTGGCGCCCAAGTTCAGCCGCATGAACCCGCTCAGCGGCATGAAGCGCATGGTGTCCCCGACCTCGCTGATCGAGTTGCTCAAGGCCTTCGCCAAGTTCGTGGTGATCCTGATCGTGGCCTTGTCGGTGCTGTCTTCGGACATCGACGACCTGCTGCGGATCGCCCACGAGCCGCTGGAGCAGGCGATTATCCACAGTGTGCAAGTGGTGGCCTGGAGTACCTTGTGGATGGCTTGCGGGCTGATCCTGATCGCCGCGGTGGACGTGCCGGTACAGCTGTACCAGAGCTACAAGAAGCTGCTGATGACCAAGCAGGAGGTGCGTGACGAGCACAAGGACCAGGAGGGGCGTCCGGAGGTCAAGCAGCGGATTCGCCAGGTCCAGCGCGAGATGTCGCAGCGGCGGATGATGGCGGCGATTCCCGAGGCGGATGTGGTCATCACCAACCCGACCCACTACGCCGTGGCGCTCAAGTACGACGCCGAGAAGGGTGGGGCGCCGGTGTTGCTGGCCAAGGGCAGCGATTTCCTGGCGCTGAAGATCCGCGAGATCGCCGTGGCCAACGAGGTGCTGTTGCTGGAGTCGCCGGCGCTGGCGCGTTCGATCTACTACTCCACCGAGCTGGAGCAGGAAATCCCCGCCGGGCTTTATCTGGCGGTGGCCCAGGTGCTGGCGTATGTCTATCAGATTCGCCAGCACCGGGCCGGCAAAGGCAAGCGTCCCGATCCGCTCAAGGACCTGCCGATTCCGCCGGATTTGCGTCGCGATTCCTGAGGTCGGCGTTGGCTGTGCCGACGTTATCGCGAGCGAGCTCGCTCCTGCAGAGTCCACGCCCGGCCTGTAGGCGCGAGCGTGCTCGCGATGGCGTGAAAGCGCCTTGTGTGACGACTGATGGCGCAACGCCATAAATCAGTTTGTGTTCCAGGCCAAAGTTGGAAGGCTTCTTGCAATACCCGCCCTGCGCCGCCTCCAGGCGTCAAAAGTTTGCTTCAAGGGAACGGGGAATACCGGTGGATCGCTCTCAGTTAATCAGTACGGCTCGCACTAACCTGGCCGACCTCAGTCGAGGGAATCTGGGGGTGCCGCTGTTGCTGCTGGTCATGCTGGCCATGATGATGCTGCCGGTGCCGCCGTTCCTGCTGGACGTGTTCTTCACCTTCAACATCGCCCTGTCGATCGTCGTGCTGCTGGTCTGTGTGTATGCCCTGCGACCGCTGGATTTCGCGGTGTTCCCGACCATCCTGCTGGTGGCGACCCTGTTGCGCCTGGCGCTGAACGTGGCCTCCACGCGGGTGGTGATGCTCCACGGCCAGGACGGTCACGCCGCCGCCGGTAAAGTGATCCAGGCCTTCGGCGAGGTGGTGATCGGCGGTAACTACGTTGTCGGTATCGTGGTGTTCGCGATCCTGATGATCATCAACTTCGTGGTGGTGACCAAGGGGGCCGGGCGGATTTCCGAGGTGAGCGCGCGTTTCACCCTCGATGCGATGCCGGGCAAGCAGATGGCCATCGACGCCGACCTCAACGCCGGCCTGATCGACCAGGCCCAGGCCAAGGCCCGCCGCTCGGAAGTGGCCCAGGAGGCCGAGTTCTACGGTTCCATGGACGGTGCCAGCAAGTTCGTCCGCGGTGACGCCATCGCCGGCCTGCTGATCCTGTTCATCAACCTGATCGGCGGCATGGCGGTCGGTATCTTCCAGCACCACATGTCCTTCGGCGATGCCGGCCGGGTCTACGCCTTGCTGACCATCGGTGACGGTTTGGTGGCGCAATTGCCATCGCTGCTGCTGTCCACCGCGGCCGCGATCATGGTGACCCGTGCTTCCGGTTCCGAAGACATGGGCAAGCAGATCAACCGGCAGATGTTCGCTTCGCCCCGGGCCCTGGCTGTCGCCGCTGGCCTGATGGCGGTGATGGGCCTGGTGCCGGGCATGCCGCACTTTTCCTTCCTGAGCATGGCGGCCCTGGCGGCCGGTGCCGCGTACCTGTTCTGGAAACGCCAGAACGTGGTCAAGGTCAAGGCGCTGGAAGAGGTCAAGCGCCAGCAGGAACTGCTGCCATCGCCGGCCCGCGCCCAGGAAACCAAGGAGCTGGGCTGGGACGATGTGACCCAGATCGACATGATCGGCCTGGAAGTCGGCTACCGCCTGATTCCCCTGGTGGACCGCAACCAGGGTGGGCAATTGCTGGCGCGGATCAAGGGCGTGCGCAAGAAGCTGTCCCAGGACCTGGGCTTCCTCATGCCCACTGTGCATATTCGCGACAACCTCGACCTGGCGCCCAGCGCTTACCGGCTGACGCTGATGGGGGTGATCCTGGCCGAGGCCGAGATTTACCCGGATCGCGAGCTGGCGATCAACCCGGGGCAGGTCTATGGCACGCTCAACGGCATCAACGCCAAAGATCCGGCCTTCGGCCTGGAGGCGGTGTGGATCGAGATCAGCCAGCGCGCCCAGGCGCAGTCGCTGGGCTACACCGTGGTCGACGCCAGTACCGTGGTCGCCACCCACCTCAACCAGATTCTGTACAAGCACTCCAGCGAGCTGATCGGCCACGAAGAAGTCCAGCAGCTTTTGCAATTGCTGGCCAAGGGTTCGCCGAAGCTGGCGGAAGAGCTGGTGCCGGGCGTGCTTTCGTTGTCCCAGCTGCTCAAGGTGCTGCAGGCGCTGCTGGCCGAACAGGTGCCGGTGCGCGATATCCGCAGCATTGCCGAGGCCATCGCGAACAATGCCGCCAAGAGTCAAGATACTGCCGCTTTGGTGGCCGCGGTGCGTGTCGGATTGTCGCGCGCCATCGTGCAAAGCATTGTAGGCACTGAGTCCGAGCTGCCTGTGATCACCTTGGAGCCCAGGTTGGAACAGATTTTGCTCAATAGTCTGCAGAAGGCAGGACAAGGCTCGGAAGAGGGTGTCCTGTTGGAGCCAAGCATGGCTGAGAAGCTGCAGCGTTCGTTGATCGAAGCCGCGCAGCGCCAGGAAATGCAAGGTCAACCGGTGATTCTGCTGGTAGCCGGTCCGGTCCGCGCGATGCTCTCGCGGTTCGGACGCCTGGCGGTCCCGGGCTTGCACGTGTTGGCGTACCAGGAAATCCCTGACAACAAGCAAGTGACCATCGTTGCGACAGTAGGGCCCAACGGCTGAGGTAGTGGGTTATGCAAGTTAAGCGTTTTTTCGCCGCCGATATGCGTCAGGCCATGAAGCTGGTTCGTGATGAGCTGGGCGCCGACGCTGCCATCATTGGCAATCGCCGCATCGCCGGCGGTGTCGAGCTGACGGCTGCCCTGGATTACAAGCTATCGGCGCTGGCGCCGCGGGTGCCGAACATGGAGCTCGAGGACGAACTGCGCAAGACTCAGTCGCGCATCGTCACCGCCCAGGCCGAACTGAGCCTGCGTGGCGACGGCGATTCCAGTACCAATCGCCAGTTGTTCGCCGGCCTGCCGCTGACCGCCGCCGAGCCGCTGATCGAACCTACGTTCAACGAGCCCCAGCGCCCTGCTCCGGTGGCCGCCGCGCCGGCGGTCGATCAGCGGGCACTGGACTCGATGCGTTTTGAACTCAACGGCCTGCGCGAGCTGCTGGAAGTCCAGCTCGGCTCCCTGGCCTGGAGCCAGCTGCAAGGCAGCCGGCCCGAACAGGCTAACCTGTGGCGGCGCCTGCAGCGTATCGGCTTGTCCGGTCCGCTGGCCCGCGACCTGCTGGCGCTGATCACTGAAATCGACGAACCCCGCCAGGCCTGGCGCATGCTCCTGGCCCACCTGGCGCGGATGATCGTGACCCCGGAAGTCGAGCCACTGGAGGAGGGCGGTGTGATCGCCATGGTCGGCCCCGCCGGCATGGGCAAGACCACCACCCTGGCCAAGCTGGCCGCGCGTTATGTACTCAAGTACGGCGCGCAGAACATCGCGCTGGTGAGCATGGACAGCTACCGCATCGGCGCCCAGGAACAGCTCAAGACCCTGGGCCGGATCCTCAATGTCTCGGTGACCCATGTCGACCCGGGCCAGTCCCTGGCGCAAGCCCTCGATCCGCTGCTGCGCAAGCGTGTGGTGCTGATCGACACCGCCGGCCTGCAAGCCAGCGACCCGGCCCTGCGCATGCAGCTGGAAAGCCTGGCCGGACGTGGCATCCGGGCAAAAAATTATCTGGTCTTGGCAACCACCAGCCAGAAACAGGTTCTAACCGCCGCATACCACAGCTACAAGCGTTGCGGGCTGGCCGGCTGCATCCTGACTAAACTGGATGAAACCGCCAGCCTTGGTGAGGTGTTGAGCCTGGCGATCAGTCATGAACTCCCTGTTGCCTATCTGACCGATGGCCCGCGGATTCCGGACGATCTGCACTTGCCGCGCCGTCACCAGCTGGTCAGTCGTGCGGTGAGCGTGCAGATGCAGGAAGAACCCAGCGAAGAAGCCATGGCTGACATGTTCGCTGACCTCTACCACAACCCGACCAAGCGGGTTGGCTGAGGGAATCATGAAAAGATTGCAATGTACCTACATCGATGGTCTGCCAGGCATTGTTCCGTTGGTGAACGCGCAGCCAGTTATGTGGCCCCGTCTAAGTAAGACAAGGTAAAGAACGAACATGGGCAGCATGCATCCCGTACAGGTGATCGCGGTGACCGGCGGCAAAGGTGGCGTCGGCAAGACTAACGTGTCAGTGAACTTGTCCCTGGCCCTAGCGGAGCTCGGCCGGCGCGTCATGCTGCTGGACGCCGACCTGGGCCTGGCCAACGTCGACGTGCTATTGGGGCTGACCCCCAAACGGACCCTCGCCGACGTGATCGAAGGCCGCTGCGAGCTGCGCGATGTGCTGCTGCAGGGGCCGGGTGGAATCCGTATCGTGCCGGCGGCGTCCGGCACCCAGAGCATGGTTCATCTGAGCCCGGCGCAGCATGCCGGCCTGATCCAGGCTTTCAGCGACATCGGCGACAACCTCGATGTGCTGGTGATCGACACCGCCGCCGGCATCGGCGACTCGGTGGTCAGCTTCGTCCGCGCGGCCCAGGAAGTGTTGCTGGTGGTCTGCGACGAGCCGACCTCGATCACCGACGCCTACGCGCTGATCAAGCTGCTCAACCGCGACTACGGCATGAACCGCTTCCGCGTGCTCGCCAACATGGCGCAGAGCCCGCAGGAGGGGCGCAATCTGTTCGCCAAGTTGACCAAGGTCACGGATCGCTTCCTGGACGTGGCCCTACAATATGTCGGCGCCGTGCCTTACGACGAATGCGTGCGCAAGGCCGTGCAAAAGCAGCGTGCGGTCTATGAGGCGTTTCCGCGTTCGAAATGCGCGCTGGCATTCAAGGCCATCGCGCAGAAGGTCGATACCTGGCCGTTGCCGGCCAACCCACGCGGACATCTGGAATTTTTCGTCGAGCGGCTCGTGCATCAGACAGCGGGACCGGTGCTATGAGCGCCAGCGGCTACAACCTTTACAAAAAGTCGGCACGTGACAGCCAGTACGAATTGATCGAGCGCTATGCGCCGCTGGTCAAGCGTATTGCCTATCACTTGCTGGCGCGCCTGCCGGCCAGTGTCCAGGTCGAAGACCTGATCCAGGCCGGGATGATCGGTCTGCTCGAAGTGTCGACCAAGTACGACGCGAGCAAGGGCGCGAGTTTCGAGACCTACGCGGGTATCCGTATCCGTGGTGCGATGCTCGATGAGGTCCGTAAAGGTGACTGGGCGCCGCGTTCGGTACATCGCAATACCCGGATGGTGAGCGATGCCATTCGCGCAATTGAAGCTAAAACCGGTCGTGACGCTAAAGATCATGAAGTTGCGGCCGAACTTCAATTGAGTCTCGACGATTATTACGGGATTTTGAACGACACCTTGGGCAGTCGCCTGTTCAGCTTCGACGACCTGTTGCAGGACGGCGAGCATGAAGGGCTGCATGAGGATGGCGCGAGTGCTCATCTCGAGCCGTCGCGCGACCTGGAGGACGAACGTTTCCAGGCCGCGCTGGCGGACGCGATTGCCAATTTGCCGGAGCGTGAGCGACTGGTCTTGGCGCTGTACTACGACGAAGAGCTGAACCTCAAGGAAATCGGTGAGGTCCTGGGGGTCAGCGAATCGCGGGTCAGCCAGTTACACAGCCAGTGCGCGGCCCGTTTGCGGGGGCGTTTGGGAGAGTGGCGAGCGCGCTGACAGGCAGTGTGGGGGACACTGCGGACGAGACTGGCACGACGTGGCCGGACTTGCGGTGTGTATTCCATGCAGTCGTTGAGTGCTCTGCCTGATTGATTGAATGGCGCGTTCAGGTGCTGGACGCGTTTAAGACTGCTTGGAGGTCGAATTGGACAAGAACATGAAAATCCTCATCGTTGATGACTTCTCAACGATGCGGCGGATCATAAAAAACCTGTTGCGTGACCTGGGGTTCACCAACACGGTCGAGGCTGACGATGGCACCACCGCCATTCCGGTCCTCAACAGTGGGAGCATCGACTTTCTGGTAACGGACTGGAACATGCCCGGCATGACCGGTATCGATCTGCTGCGCCATGTGCGCGCCGATGAAAAACTCAAGCACCTGCCGGTACTCATGGTGACCGCTGAAGCCAAGCGCGAACAAATCATCGAAGCTGCCCAGGCCGGCGTAAACGGTTATGTGGTCAAGCCCTTCACGGCCCAGGCGTTGAAAGAGAAGATCGAGAAGATCTTCGAACGCATCGGTTGAGAGTGGAATCATTCCGCCACGGGGGAGCTATGGAGCACAACGAATCTTCATTGGGCGATTTCGAATCGACCCTGAAAAAACACGCACTCGAACTGGTCGACAGCCTTGAAAAAGGCAAGTTCGGCGAAGCCGTGCAACTGATCCATGAGCTCAACCAGACCCGTGACCGCGGCCTGTACCAGGAGGTCGGCAAGCTCACCCGCGAGCTGCATAGCGCCATCGTCAATTTCCAGATTGACCCGCATATGCCGCAAGCCGAGGAAGTTTCACAGATCACGGATGCCACCGAGCGCCTGTCCTATGTGGTCAGGCTGACCGAGGCCGCGGCCAACCGCACCATGGATCTGGTCGAGAGCGCCACCCCGCTGGTCAATGGCCTGAGTAGCGAAGCCCAGGCCCTGAGCGCCGATTGGGGGCGTTTCATGCGCCGCGAACTGGGCGCCGAGGAATTCCGCGACCTGGCCCGCCGGGTGGACGGTTTCCTGACCCGCAGCGAGCAAGACACGCGTGCGGTATCGAGCAACCTCAACGACATTCTGCTGGCGCAGGACTACCAGGACCTGACCGGTCAGGTGATCAAGCGCGTGACCCAGTTGGTCACCGAAGTCGAGAGCAACCTGCTCAAACTGGTCCTGATGGCCAGCCAGGTCGATCGTTTTGCCGGCATCGAACATGACCGTGAATCGATCCTCGCTGAAAAAGATCCGCAAAAACATCTGGCCAAGGGTGAAGGTCCGCAGATTCATGCCGATAAACGTGAAGACGTTGTATCCGGTCAGGACGATGTCGACGATTTGCTTTCCAGCCTTGGATTCTAGGAGCACCCATACATGAGCTTCGGCGCCGATGAAGAAATCCTTCAGGATTTTCTGGTTGAGGCCGGCGAGATTCTAGAGCAACTGTCCGAACAACTGGTCGAGCTGGAAAGCCGACCGGACGATGCGGATCTGCTCAACGCAATTTTTCGCGGTTTTCACACTGTAAAAGGGGGCGCCGGCTTCCTCCAGCTCAACGAGCTGGTGGAGTGCTGCCACATCGCCGAGAACGTGTTCGACATCCTGCGCAAGGGTGAGCGTCGCGTCGACGCGGAACTGATGGACGTAGTGCTCGAAGCGCTGGACGCAGTGAACGGCATGTTCGGCCAGGTGCGCGAGCGTACCGAGATCACCGCCGCCACTCCGGAGCTGCTGGCTGCCCTGGCCCGTCTGGCCGAGCCTGCGGGGGCCGAGGAGGTCGCCGCGCCGGTGGCCGACGTTGAGACAGTTGTTGAAGCCGTTGCCGAGCCGGTCGCCGAGTCGACCGAAAGCGAGTCCGGCGATATCACCGACAGCGAGTTCGAGCAGCTGCTCGATTCGCTCAATGCCGCCAAGGCCGAGGCCGAAGCCCCGGCTGCTGTTGCTCCCGCGACGCCTGCCGCCGGCAGCGAAGCGGCCAGCGACGAAATCACCGATGCCGAGTTCGAGTCGTTGCTCGATCAATTGCACGGCAAGGGCCAGTTCGCACCGGATGCGGTGGCCCCTTCGGCCACGGCGCCGGCTGCGGAAAAAGCCGCGGCCAGCGATGAAATCACCGATGACGAGTTCGAAGCCCTGCTGGATCAGCTGCATGGCAAAGGCAACTTTGCGGTCGATGCGCTGGACTCCGCGGTGGCAGCGGCGGTACCGCCGGCTGCGCCAAGCGCGGCCGCCGCCGGTAGCGACCTGATCACCGACCAGGAATTCGAATCCCTGCTCGACGAGCTGCATGGCAAGGGCAAGTTCTCTGAAGTGCCCGCAGCCGCGGCGACCGTGGGTAGCGCAACGGCCGCCACGGCTCCGGCGCCTGCCGCCATCGCCAAGCCAGCGGTGAAGAAGCCCGAAGCCAAGGCCGAAACGCCAAAACCGGCTCCAGCCGCTGCTCCGGCGCCCGCTCGTGCTCCGGCTGCCGCCCCGGCGGAAAAGCCGGTCAGCGAAGCCGAAACCACCGTGCGGGTCGATACCGCGCGGCTGGACGAAATCATGAACATGGTCGGCGAGCTGGTGCTGGTGCGTAACCGCCTGGTGCGCCTGGGGCTCAACAGCGGCGACGAAGCCATGTCCAAGGCCGTGTCGAACCTCGACGTGGTCACGGCCGACTTGCAGACCGCGGTGATGAAGACCCGGATGCAGCCGATCAAGAAGGTCTTCGGGCGCTTCCCGCGCCTGGTTCGCGACCTGGCCCGCCAGCTCAAGAAAGAGATCAACCTGGAGCTGGTCGGCGAAGAGACCGACCTCGACAAGAACCTCGTCGAGGCCCTGGCCGACCCGCTGGTGCACTTGGTGCGCAACGCCGTCGACCACGGTATCGAGTCGCCGGAAGAGCGCGAGGAGGCGGGCAAGTCCCGTGGCGGCAAGGTGGTGCTGGCGGCCGAGCAGGAAGGCGACCATATCCTGCTGTCGATCTCCGACGACGGCAAAGGCATGGACCCGAACGTCCTGCGCGCGATTGCGGTCAAGCGTGGGGTGATGGACAAGGATGCCGCCGATCGCCTGAGCGACACCGAGTGCTACAACCTGATCTTCGCCCCGGGCTTCTCGACCAAGACCGAGATCTCCGACGTGTCCGGCCGCGGCGTGGGCATGGACGTGGTGAAGACCAAGATTTCCCAGCTCAACGGTTCGATCAACATCTACTCGACCAAGGGCCAGGGTTCGAAGATCGTCATCAAGGTGCCGCTGACCCTGGCGATCATGCCGACCCTGATGGTGATGCTGGGCAACCAGGCGTTCGCCTTCCCGCTGGTCAACGTCAACGAAATCTTCCACCTGGACCTGTCGCGCACCAACGTGGTCGATGGCCAGGAGGTGGTGATCGTCCGCGACAAGGCGCTGCCACTGTTCTACCTCAAGCGCTGGCTGGTCAGTTCCGCCGCTCACGAAGAGCAGCGCGAAGGCCATGTGGTGATCCTTTCGGTCGGCACCCAGCGGATCGGCTTCGTCGTCGATCAACTGGTCGGCCAGGAAGAAGTCGTCATCAAGCCATTGGGCAAGATGCTCCAGGGGACTCCAGGCATGTCGGGCGCCACCATTACCGGTGACGGCCGCATCGCCCTGATTCTCGATGTTCCGAGCATGCTCAAGCGTTACGCCGCACGGCGTATTTGAATACCGGAGGGGCGGGGCCATTTGCCTTGCCCCGCCTAACGGAGTGTTTATGGCAGTCAAGGTCCTGGTGGTGGATGATTCGGGTTTTTTCCGCCGCCGCGTCTCGGAAATTCTTTCAGCGGATATCAATATCCAGGTCGTCGGTACCGCGACCAACGGCAAAGAGGCGATCGATCAGGCGCTGGCGCTCAAGCCGGACGTGATCACCATGGACTACGAGATGCCGATGATGGATGGCATCACGGCCGTGCGGCACATCATGCAGCGCTGCCCGACGCCGGTATTGATGTTCTCCTCGCTGACCCATGAAGGCGCCCGGGTAACCCTGGATGCGCTGGATGCCGGCGCGGTGGATTTCCTGCCGAAGAACTTCGAGGACATCTCGCGCAATCCCGAGAAGGTCAAGCAACTGCTGTGCGAGAAGGTCCATAGCATCTCGCGCAGTAACCGTCGTTTCAGCAGCTACAGTGCGCCGGCGCCACAACCGGCGGCGACACCGAAGCCTGCGCCAACGAGCACCAGCAGTTTCGGCGGCACGGCCCCGGCGCGCCCGGCGGCGACGCCGATTCCCGCCCGTACGCCGGCCGCTGGCGCGTCGTCGCCGGCGCCTAAGCGCAAGGCCTACAAACTGGTGGCCATCGGTACCTCCACCGGTGGTCCGGTGGCGCTGCAGCGGGTGCTGACCCAGTTGCCGGCCAACTTTCCGGCGCCGATCGTGCTGATCCAGCACATGCCGGCGGCCTTCACCAAGGCGTTCGCCGAGCGCCTGGACAAGCTTTGCCGGATCAGCGTCAAGGAAGCCGAGGATGGCGACATCCTGCGTCCGGGCCTGGCGCTGCTGGCACCGGGCGGCAAGCAGATGATGGTCGACGGCCGTGGCGCGGTGAAAATCCTCCCGGGCGACGAGCGCCTGAACTACAAGCCGTGCGTGGACATCACCTTCGGTTCGGCGGCCAAGTCCTACGGCGACAAAGTTCTGGCGGTGGTCCTCACCGGCATGGGCGCCGACGGTCGCGAAGGCGCGCGCCTGCTCAAGCAGGGCGGTAGCGCGGTCTGGGCCCAGGATGAGGCGAGCTGTGTGATCTACGGGATGCCGATGGCGATCGTCAAGGCGGAACTGGCGGATGCGGTGTACGGCCTGGACGACATTGGCAAGCACCTGGTCGAGGCCTGTCTCTGATGGATGTTCTAAGCCTCATCGGGATCATCATGGCGTTCGTCGCCATCATCGGTGGCAACTACCTGGAAGGCGGTCATCTGTCGGCCCTGGCCAATGGTCCGGCGGCGCTGATCGTGCTGGGCGGGACCATCGGTGCGGCGTTGCTGCAATCGCCGCTGAGCGCCTTCAAGCGTGCCATGCAGATCCTCGGCTGGATCCTGTTTCCGCCGCGGGTCGATCTGCCCGGGGGCATCGACCGCGTCGTCAACTGGAGCCTGACCGCCCGCAAGGAAGGCCTGCTGGGCCTGGAAGGCGTGGCCGATGCAGAGCCCGACACCTATTCGCGCAAGGGCCTGCAACTGCTGGTGGACGGCGCCGAACCGGAATCCATCCGCAGCATCCTGGAAGTGGATTTCTACACCCAGGAAAGCCGCGACATCGAAGCGGCCAAAGTCTTTGAAAGCATGGGCGGCTACGCGCCGACCATCGGTATCATCGGTGCGGTCATGGGCCTGATCCATGTGATGGGCAACCTGGCCGACCCTTCGCAACTGGGCAGCGGTATCGCCGTGGCCTTCGTCGCGACCATCTACGGCGTGGCCAGCGCCAACCTGGTGTTGCTGCCGATCGCCGCCAAGCTCAAGTCCATAGCCTTGCGCCAGTCGCGTTATCGCGAAATGTTGCTTGAAGGAATCCTGTCGATTGCCGAAGGTGAAAACCCTCGTTCCATTGAGTTGAAGCTGCAAGGCTTCATGGATTGATGGGGGTAATGGACTATGTCCCGTCGTCGCCGGCATGAAGAACACGTCAACCATGAGCGTTGGCTGGTGTCCTACGCGGACTTCATCACCTTGCTGTTCGCCTTTTTCGTGGTCATGTACTCGATCTCCTCGATCAACGAGGGCAAGTACAAGGTCATTTCCGAAGCGCTGATCGGCGTGTTCACCGATTCGGACCGCGCCCTCAAACCGATTCCCATCGGTGAGGAGCGGCCCCAGACCGTGACCCCGGCCAAGCCGCTGGTCAAGGACAGCGAGCAGACCGACGCCGGTATCGCCGGTGCCAGCGATCCGCTGAAAAGCATCGCCGACGATATCAGCGCGGCCTTTGGCGACCTGATCAGTTCCAACCAGATGACCGTGCGCGGCAACGAGCTGTGGGTCGAGATCGAACTCAACTCCAGCCTGTTGTTCGGCAGCGGCGATGCCATGCCCAGCGACCTGGCGTTCAACATCATCGACAAGGTGGCGGCGATCCTCAAACCCTTCGACAACCCGATTCACGTCGAGGGCTTTACCGACAACCAACCGATCCAGACCGCGCAGTACCCGACCAACTGGGAGCTGTCGTCGGCCCGCTCGGCGAGCATCGTGCGGATGCTGGCGATGCAGGGGGTCAATCCGCAGCGCCTGGCGTCGGTCGGCTACGGCGAGTTCCAGCCGGTAGCCAATAACGCGACGGCCGATGGCCGTGCCCGCAACCGTCGGGTGGTGCTGGTGGTGTCGCGCAATCTCGACGTACGCCGCAGCCTGACGGGCACCGGCACGGCCCATGCGACACCGGATGCGGCATTGAAGCGGGCTGGCACACAAACTGCACCTACGTCAGTCAAGACGCCGGGACGCGAGAGTGCCGTCAATTCTCCGTCACCGGCTTTATAACTGGGTGCTATTTCTCGGTGGGCCCGTGCCTGCCGGGAGGAACAATCTGAATGAGAGTCTGGGCAGTTGCCAATCAAAAGGGTGGCGTCGGTAAGACCACCAGTTCCATCGCTTTAGCCGGGTTGCTGGCCGAGGCGGGCAAGCGCGTGGTCGTGGTCGATCTCGACCCCCACGGCTCCATGACCAGCTACTTCGGCTATGACCCCGACAGCCTGGAACACAGTAACTACGACCTGTTCCTGCACAAGGGCAGCGTCCCCGAGGGCTTGCCCGGGCAGTTGCTGCTGTCGACCAGCGACGAACGTATTTCCCTGCTGCCCTCGAGTACCGCGCTGGCTACCCTGGAGCGCCAGTCGCCGGGGCAGAGCGGCCTGGGCCTGGTGATCGCCAAGAGCCTGGCGCAGCTGTGGCAGGATTTCGACTATGCGGTGATCGACAGCCCGCCGTTGCTCGGCGTGCTGATGGTCAATGCCTTGGCGGCGAGCCAGCAACTGGTGATCCCGGTGCAGACCGAGCACCTGGCGGTCAAGGGCCTGGAACGCATGGTCAATACCTTGGCGATGATCAACCGCTCGCGCAAACAGGCGCTGCCGTTCAGCATCGTGCCGACCCTGTTCGACCGCCGCACCCAGGCGTCCCTGGGCACCTTGCGGGTGCTGCGCGACAAGTTCCCGGATGAGATCTGGCAGGGCTATATCCCGGTCGACACGCGCCTGCGCGATGCCAGCCGGGCCGGGTTGACGCCTTCGCAGTTCGACGGCAAGAGCCGCGGCGTACTGGCCTATCGCGCCTTGCTCAAGCACCTGCTGGCCCAGCAACTTGTCCCGCAGGTGGCCTGACGTGGCGGAGCATTCAAGTCTGCTGCCGGTCTGGCCGATAAACCCTACAGGTCACTGTGCTGGGCTTTATCCGTGGGCATCCTTATGAACCGTCCTGTCGACGTCACGTCCCGGCCGCAGTTGGCGCTGCAGTCCTACCTGGACGCGTTGCTGCAGGACGCCACCGAAGAAGAATTCGCGGTTCCCGAGGCGCTGCCGCAGGTTCAGGCAGCCGTTGCAGAGGTGGCGGTGTCGAGCGAGGTACTGGATGAGTTCCAGGCCGCGGTGCTCGAAGAACAGGCTCGTGATGCCCAGGCCCAGCCTGCGCCGGCTGCGGTTGTCGCGCCGGTAGTGCGGGTCGAGGAAGCGGTGGTCGCCCCCGTGCTGGAGGCGCCCGCGCCATTGCCGGCCACGTTGTCGACCGTTGCGCCCTTGCTGCAAGGCCTGGTCGAACCGGTGGTCGAGGTGCATCGGCCACCCAGCGGCACGCCGCCCCCGGTGGCGGGTGACGACCGGCCGAGCTGGGCGGCGGAACCCTTCGAGTGCCTGCTGTTCGATGTCGCCGGGTTGACCCTGGCGGTGCCGCTGGTCTGCCTGGGGTCGATCTACTCCCTGGCGGGGCATGAGCTGACGCCGCTGTTCGGTCAGCCGGAGTGGTTCCTCGGGATCCTGCCGAGCCAGGCCGGCAACCTGAAGGTGCTGGATACCGCGCGCTGGGTGATGCCGGACCGCTACCGCGACGACTTCCGCCAGGGCCTGCAATACGTGATCTCGGTCCAGGGCTACGAGTGGGGGCTGGCGGTGCATCAGGTCAGCCGCTCGTTGCGCCTGGACCCGAACGAAATCAAATGGCGCAGCCACCGTGGCCAGCGGCCATGGCTGGCGGGCACGGTCATCGAGCATATGTGCGCGCTGCTGGACGTTTCCGAGCTGGCCGAGCTGATCGCCAGCGGCGGCGCGAAACACATGGCTATCAGTAAACCGGCGCCGAAGCCGATATAGACCAACAACAGGCTGCGCCGACGGTGCGGCCACACAGAACACACACCGTTTCCAACGGTTTTTTAAGGGGTCAGGGGTATGAATAAGTCGTCGTCTGCACAGAGTTCCGAAGATCCGATCCTGCAATGGGTAACCTTCAAGCTGGATAACGAGTCCTACGGCATCAACGTGATGCGCGTGCAGGAAGTCCTGCGCTACACCGAGATCGCACCGGTACCGGGTGCCCCGAGCTACGTGCTGGGCATCATCAACCTGCGCGGCAACGTGGTGACCGTGATCGACACCCGCCAGCGCTTCGGCCTGGTGCCCACCGAGGTCAATGACAACACCCGTATCGTGATCATCGAAGCCGACAAGCAAGTGGTCGGGATCATGGTCGACAGCGTGGCGGAAGTGGTTTACCTGCGTCAGTCGGAAGTCGAGACCGCGCCGAACGTCGGTAACGAAGAGTCGGCCAAGTTCATCCAGGGCGTGTGCAACAAGAACGGCGAGCTGCTGATTCTGGTTGAGCTGGACAAGATGATGAGCGAAGAAGAGTGGTCGGAACTGGAGAGTATCTGATTGATTCTCGAGGTTGCGGTTATTGTCCTGTTCCTCTTTTGGGCAGGCACACTGGCGATGTTCCTGGCCTATATCCGCGCTCAGCGGCAGATCGCCGCCCAGCAGGCCCAGGGCGATGCGCTGCGCGATCAGCGCATCAAGGACCTGGCCAAGCGCGTCGACGATTACCAGAACGGTACGGTGCGCATGGGCGAAGACCTGCATGAGCTGCGCGCGGTGGTCGGCCCGTTGCCGGACAAGCTGGCCCAGCTGGAACAGCGCGATCCGTCGAGCCTGTCCTTCGCCCAGGCCGCGCGCCTGGTGGGCATGGGCGCCAGCGTCGACGAACTGACTCAGTCCTGCGGCTTGACCCAGGCCGAGGCCGAGTTGATGAGTAAGTTGCACAAAAGCTGAAATCCCTCTGTAGCCGCTGCCGCAGACTGCGCCAAGGCCGAAGGCCTTCAGCGATCCTGAGGTCCTGCGGCCGATCGCAGCCTGCGGCAGCGGCTACAGATCAGTAATCCTCCCCGCTTTCCGTCACATCCTTCTCCAGCGCCGCTTCCTGCGGCTCATGCCCGGCCGGGAACTTGCCCTTGAGGTTCCAGGCGAAGGCGATGATTTCGGCAATGGTCCGGTACAACTCCTCGGGAATGCTGTCGCCCAGTTCCATGCGCGCCAGCAGTTTCACCAGCTCGGCGTTCTCATAGATCGGCACTTCACAGTCGCGGGCGATTTTCAGGATGGCTTCGGCCAGTTCGTCGTCGCCCTTGGCGGTCAGCGTGGGGGCGTGCTGGCCGTCGTACTTGAGGGCGATGGCCTGGCGTGGCGGGTTGGGATTATTCATGCGGTTTCATCGACCCAGCGTTGTTCCAGTCGGGTTTTCGGGCCCTGCGGCGGTGTGCCGAGATGGCAGTCCAGATCGCCCACATCCAGGCCGGACGCGAGCAGCCGTTCACGCAGGCTGCCCAGATGGCTTTCGATCAGGCTCGCGGTAAATGGCCGCTGCGCCCAGAGCTGGCTGGACAGGCGGCCCTTGAGCAATTGCGCCTGCACCTGTAGCGGGCCCAGGGGTTCGAGGTCGAACGCCAGTTCGACGCGCCACAGCTGCTGTTTCGGTTCGCGTTCCTCGCGTTTTTCCTCGGGCGTTTTTTCCGCTGGGTCTTCGCGCTGGAACTTGACCTGCAGGGGCACGACGTCCTGCATCGTGCGCATCGGGATTTCCAGTTGCCAGGTGGTCAGCAGCCGCCCGTCATCGGTCAGGCCGCTCTGTTCCAGGCTCGCCAGCTGATGGCTCTGCAGGCGCGAAACAGCGGCCGCGGCCAGGCGCAGCAGGTGTTCCAGGTCGCCTTCCTCCTCGAGGCTTTGCAGCAGTCGCGAGGGCAGGGGGAAGCCACCTGGCTGGGGCTTGGCGCTGACCTGGCCGAGGGTCCCCAGAGCGCTGCGCACGAAGCTCGGCAGCACCTGGGCCAGGGTGTTGGCGGCAATGATCGCGTTGAAGCTGGTGCTGGCCGGCAGGCCCGGCGTCATCTGGGCGATCAGGCGCAGCAGGTTGCCTTTCAGGTCAGCCGCCAGGGCCGGATTGTCGCCGGCCAGCAGCCGCGACTCGAGGAAGGCGCCGCTGTTGCCCAGGGCCTGGGCCAGCGCCTTGGGATTGCTCAGTTGCTGCAGGTCGGGCAGGCCGGCGAGCAGCTTGTCCACCGTGGCGCGCAGTTCGCTGGAGGTGTCGTCGGAGGGCGGCAGGTTCTGCAACGCATTGATCAGGCCCGTCAGCGAGGCTTGGCGGCTTTGCTGGGCGGCCAGTTGCTGGGCGATCGCCAGTTGCTCCTGGCGCCCGCTCAGCGGCACGAAGCTCAAGCTCTGCGAGCCTTGCACCAGGGCGCTCAACAGGCTGCCGATGCGCAGGGGTTGCGGGCTGTCGATGCTCAGGGTGCTGCCGCTCAGGGCGGTGTTGAGCAGGCTCACCAGCGAGCGGTAGACCGCCGGTTGTCCGGCTGCCTGGGGTTGTAGCTGGGTGGTCAGCACCTTGCCCTGCAGCAGGGTGCCCACGGGAAGCTGTGCGGTGTCGAGGCGAGTCAGGGTGGCGACGCTGGCGGCAATCGCCTGCTGCACGGTGATGGCCAGGTTGCCGGCCGAGGGCTGGGTCACCGCCAGGCTGGTGCCCAGGGGCAGCGGCTGGTTGCTGGTGGCCTGGACGGTGGTTTGCCGGCCGCTGTCGAGGGTCAGCTTGAGCAACAGTTGGAACGTCTGGTCCGCCTGCTTGAGCGACAGTACTTCGGCCTTGGCCGATTGGCCCGCGGCGATCAGGCCTTCCAGGGGCTGCAGCAACTTGAGCAGCTCACCGCTGATCGGCAGCGCGCGTACGGTTCCCGGCGTCAGTTGAGGCAGCGGAGGGAGGGTGATTTCGCCTGTCATCTGGACACAACCTGTGGAGAAATAAGCCCTCTTGAGAGTAGGGCATCGCATGTATAATGCCGCCCGTCTTCGGGGAGCGTGGCGAAAACATCGCAAAAGTTTGACGCAGCTCTCTGGAACAGGCCGCCGATGCGTTTATTCTGCATCTCTTTAACGGCTGCTCCACCGCCGACTTGAACCGTAAAGGCCCGCGATCATTTGACCAGTCCTCTTCTAGAAGCCGTAGCGCTTGCCTGTGAGCGCGACCTGCGGCTGCTCTTCGAAAAGCTCGAACTGCGTCTGGCCAGCGGCGACATGTTGCAGATCAGCGGTCCCAACGGCAGCGGCAAGACCAGCCTGTTGCGCCTGCTGGCAGGGCTGATGCAGCCGACCAGCGGCCAGGTGCTGCTCAACGGCCAGCCGCTCAACGCCCAGCGCGCGGAGCTGGCGCGCAACCTGTTGTGGATCGGCCATGCGGCGGGGATCAAGGACCTGTTGACCCCCGAGGAAAACCTCAGCTGGCTCTGCGCCCTGCATCAGCCCGCCGATCGCGAGGCGATCTGGCAGGCCCTGGCGGCGGTCGGCCTGCGCGGTTTCGAGGATGTGCCCTGTCACACCTTGTCCGCCGGCCAGCAGCGCCGGGTGGCGCTGGCCCGGCTGTACCTGGACAGCCCGCTGCTGTGGATTCTCGACGAACCCTTCACCGCCCTGGACAAACAGGGCGTGGCGCAACTGGAAGAACACCTGGCCGGCCACTGCGAACGCGGCGGCATGGTAATCCTCACCACCCACCACACACTGGGCCGCCTGCCGGCCGGCTATCGCGACATCGATCTGGGGCATTGGGCCGTATGAGTGTTTTCGGACTGCTGGTTGCCCGCGAATCCCGGCTGCTGTTCCGCCGGCCCGCCGAACTGGCCAACCCGCTGGTGTTTTTCGCCATCGTTGTCTCACTGTTCCCATTGGCGGTGGGACCTGAGACACAATTGTTGCAAACCTTGTCTCCAGGGCTAGTCTGGGTAGCGGCTTTATTATCGGTTTTGCTCTCGCTGGACGGGCTTTTTCGCAGTGATTTCGAGGACGGATCCCTGGAACAGTGGGTCCTTTCGCCGCACCCCCTGCCTCTTCTGGTTCTGGCCAAGGTGCTGGCACACTGGGCCTTTTCCGGCCTGGCACTGGTATTGCTTGCGCCCCTGTTGGCACTGATGCTCGGTCTGCCCACAGCCTGTCTGCCGGTGCTGTTGCTGTCCCTTCTGTTGGGCACTCCGGTGCTCAGCCTGCTGGGAGCGGTGGGCGCGGCGTTGACGGTAGGACTCAAGCGTGGCGGCCTGTTATTGGCGCTGCTGATCCTGCCCCTGTACATCCCGGTATTGATTCTCGGCAGCGGCGCCTTGCAGGCGGCCTTGCAGGGCATGCCGGCGACCGGTTACCTGCTGTGGCTTGGGAGCCTGACCGCCCTGGCAGTAACGCTGACACCTTTTGCAATAGCGGCTGGCCTGAAGATCAGCGTCGGCGAATAATGAGGTCTGATCAAATTTTGATCAGTAAAGACCCTGGCTGTGCGTGACAACGCGTGGCACCCGTGATGGAAACAGTATGAACTGGACCTGGTTTCATAAGCTCGGCTCGCCCAAGTGGTTTTACGGCATCAGCAGCAAGCTGTTGCCCTGGCTGAGCATCGCAGCCTTGCTGCTGATCACCGTCGGCGTCGTTTGGGGCCTGGCCTTTGCGCCGCCGGACTATCAGCAAGGCAACAGCTTTCGCATCATCTACATCCACGTTCCCGCGGCCATGCTGGCCCAGTCCATCTACGTGATGCTGGCGGTGTGCGGGGTGGTGGGCCTGGTGTGGAAGATGAAACTGGCCGACGTCGCCCTGCAATGCGCGGCGCCCATCGGTGCCTGGATGACCGCCGTGGCGCTGGTCACCGGGGCCATCTGGGGCAAGCCGACCTGGGGCTCATGGTGGGTCTGGGACGCGCGCCTGACCTCCATGCTGATCCTGCTGTTCCTGTACTTCGGCCTGATCGCCCTGGGCAACGCCATCAGCAATCGCGACAGTGCGGCCAAGGCCTGCGCGGTGCTGGCCATCGTCGGGGTGATCAACATCCCGATCATCAAATACTCGGTGGAGTGGTGGAACACCCTGCACCAGGGCGCGACCTTCACCCTCACCGAAAAGCCGGCGATGCCCGTCGAGATGTGGCTGCCGCTGTTGCTGACCGTGCTGGGCTTCTATTGTTTCTTCGGCGCCGTGCTGTTGCTGCGCATGCGTCTCGAAGTGCTCAAGCGCGAAGCCCGCGCCAGCTGGGTCAGGGCCGAAGTGCAGAACAGCCTGGAGGCGGCATCATGAGTTTTTCGTCCTTCGCCGACTTTCTCGCCATGGGCCATCATGGCCTGTATGTCTGGTCAGCCTACGGCATCTGCCTGGTGGTGCTGATCCTCAACGTGGCGGTGCCGTTGCTGGCCCGCAAGCGTTACCTGCAACAAGAGGCGCGTCGTCTGCGCCGGGAGAACAATCAGTGAATCCGCTGCGTAAAAAGCGTCTGTTGATCATCCTCGGTGTGCTGGGCGGCGTGGGCGTTGCCGTCGGCCTGGCGCTGAGCGCCCTGCAACAGAACATCAATCTGTTCTACACCCCGACCCAGATCGCCAACGGCGAAGCCCCCCATGACACGCGGATCCGCGCCGGCGGCATGGTGCAGATGGGCTCGCTGCAACGCTCGGCGGACTCGCTGGACGTGCGCTTCGTGGTCACCGACTTCAACAAGGCCGTGACCATCACCTACCGCGGCATCCTCCCGGACCTGTTCCGCGAAGGGCAGGGCATCGTCGCCCTGGGCAAGCTCAACGCCGACGGCGTGGTGGTGGCCGACGAAGTGCTGGCCAAGCACGATGAGAAGTACATGCCGCCGGAAGTGACCAAGGCCCTGAAAGACAGTGGGCAAATGGCGCCGGCTCCGGCCAAGGAGGGCTGAGCGATGACATCCGCAATCTTCATTCCCGAGCTCGGCCATCTGGCGATGATCCTGGCCCTGTGTTTTGCCCTGGTCCAGGCCGTGGTGCCGCTGCTCGGCGCCTGGCGTGGCGACCGTCTGTGGATGGGCCTGGCGCAGCCCGCGGCCTGGGGGCAGTTCACCTTTCTCGCATTTGCCTTCGGCTGCCTGACCTATGCCTTCATGGTCGACGATTTCTCGGTGGCCTATGTCGCCAGCAACTCCAACAGCGCCTTGCCCTGGTACTACAAGTTCAGTGCGGTGTGGGGCGCCCACGAGGGCTCGTTGCTGCTCTGGGCGCTGATCCTCGGGGGCTGGACCTTCGCCGTGTCGGTGTTCTCCCGGCAGTTGCCGCAAGTGATGCTGGCGCGGGTGCTGGCGGTGATGGGCATGATCAGCACCGGCTTCCTGCTGTTCCTGATCGTTACCTCCAACCCCTTCGCGCGGATTCTGCCGCAGGTGCCCGGCGACGGCCGCGACCTCAACCCGCTGCTGCAGGACATCGGCCTGATCGTGCACCCGCCGATGCTCTACATGGGCTATGTCGGTTTCTCCGTGGCTTTCGCCTTCGCCATCGCAGCCTTGCTCGGCGGTCGCCTGGACGCGGCCTGGGCGCGCTGGTCGCGGCCCTGGACCATAGTCGCCTGGGCATTCCTCGGCATCGGTATCACCCTCGGCTCCTGGTGGGCCTACTACGAACTCGGCTGGGGTGGCTGGTGGTTCTGGGACCCGGTGGAAAACGCCTCGTTCATGCCGTGGCTGGTGGGCACCGCGTTGATCCACTCGCTGGCGGTCACCGAAAAGCGCGGCGTGTTCAAGAGCTGGACCGTGCTGCTGGCGATCGCCGCGTTCTCCCTGAGCCTGCTGGGGACCTTCCTGGTGCGTTCCGGGGTGCTGACCTCGGTCCACGCCTTCGCCTCGGACCCCGAGCGCGGCGTGTTCATCCTGATCTTCCTGCTGTTCGTGGTCGGCGGTTCGCTGACCCTGTTCGCCCTGCGCGCGCCGGTGGTCAAGAGCCAGGTCGGCTTCAACCTGTGGTCGCGGGAAACCCTGCTGCTGGGCAACAACCTGGTGCTGGTGGTGGCGGCCTCGATGATCCTGCTGGGCACCCTGTACCCGCTGGTACTGGACGCCTTGACCGGGGCCAAGCTGTCGGTCGGCCCGCCGTACTTCAATGCGCTGTTCATTCCACTGATGGCGCTGCTGATGGTGGTGATGGCGGTGGGCGTGGTGGTGCGCTGGAAAGACACCCCGGTCAAATGGCTGGTGAGCATGCTGACTCCGGTGCTGCTGGGCAGCGCCGCGCTGGCGGTGGTGGCCGGTATCGTCTACGGCGACTTCAACTGGGCAGTGCTGGCGACCTTCATGCTGGCGGCCTGGGTGTTGCTCGCCGGGGTCCGCGACATCTTCGACAAGACCCGCCACAAAGGCCTGGTCAAGGGTCTGCCGGGCCTGACCCGCAGCTACTGGGGCATGCAGTTGGCGCACCTGGGCATCGCGGTCTGCGCCCTGGGCGTGGTGCTGTCGAGCCAGAACAGCGCCGAGCGCGACCTGCGCCTGGAGCCGGGCGAGTCCATGGACCTGGCCGGTTATCATTTCGTCTTCGAGGGCGCCAAGCATTTCGAAGGCCCCAACTTCACCTCCGACAAGGGTACGGTGCGAGTGGTCCGCGACGGCAAGGAGGTTGCTGTGCTGCACCCGGAAAAACGCCTCTACACGGTACAGAACTCGGTGATGACCGAGGCCGGCATCGACGCCGGTTTCACCCGTGACCTCTACGTCGCCCTAGGCGAGCCGCTGGGCGATGGCGCCTGGGCCGTGCGGGTGCACGTCAAGCCGTTCGTGCGCTGGATCTGGTTCGGCGGCCTGCTCACCGGTTTCGGCGGCCTGCTGGCGGCCCTCGACCGGCGTTACCGGGTCAAGGTGAAGACCCGGGTGCGCGAAGCCCTGGGCATGACAGGAGCCACTGCATGAGACGCTGGATAATGTTGTTGCCGCTGGCGCTGTTCCTGCTGGTGGCGGTGTTCCTGTACCGCGGGTTGTACCTGGACCCGGCCGAGCTGCCGTCGGCGATGATCGGCAAGCCGTTCCCGGAGTTCTCCCTGCCGTCGGTGCAGGGCGACAAGACCCTGACCCGCGCCGACCTGCTGGGCAAGCCGGCGCTGGTCAACGTCTGGGGCACCTGGTGCATTTCCTGCCGGGTCGAGCACCCGGTGCTGAACAAGCTGGCGCAGCAGGGCGTGACCATCTACGGCGTCAACTACAAGGACGTCAACGCCGACGCCCTGAAGTGGCTGGTCGAATTCCACAACCCTTACCAGCTGGATATCCGCGACGAGGAGGGCACCCTGGGCCTGAACCTCGGGGTGTACGGCGCGCCGGAAACCTTCTTCATCGACGCCAAGGGCATCATCCGCGACAAATACGTCGGGGTGATCGACGAAACGGTGTGGCGCGAGAAGCTGGCCGCCAAGTATCAGGCCCTGGCCGACGAGGCCAAGCCATGAAGCGTTGGCTGGCCGCGGCCGTCCTGGGCCTGAGTATCGCTGGCGTGGCCCACGCCGCGATCGATACCTACGAATTCGCCAACGACGCCGAGCGCGAGCGCTTTCGCGAGTTGACCAAAGAGCTGCGGTGCCCCAAGTGCCAGAACCAGGACATCGCCGACTCCAATGCGCCGATCGCCGCGGACTTGCGCAAGGAGATCTTCCGCATGCTCGGCGAAGGGAAGGACAACCAGCAGATCATCGATTTCATGGTCGACCGCTATGGCGACTTCGTGCGCTACAAGCCGGCCCTGACCGGCAAGACCGCCTTGCTCTGGTTCGGCCCCGCCGGCCTGCTGCTGGGGGGCGTGGTGATCATCGCCGTGATCGTCCGGCGTCGGCGCGTGCAGCGCAGCGACAGCCCGAGCACACTTTCCGCCGAGGAGCGTCAGCGCCTCGACCAACTGTTGGATAAAGACCGCGAATGATTGATTTCTGGCTCGCCGCAGGCCTGCTGCTCCTGGTAGCCCTGAGTTTTCTGCTGATCCCGGTTCTACGCGGCCGTCGCGCCCAGCGTGAAGAGGATCGTACCGCGCTGAACGTGGCGCTTTATCAAGAACGCGTGGCTGAGCTGCAAGGCCAGCAGGCCGAAGGCGTGCTCAGCGCCGAGCAGATGGACAGCGGCCGCGCCGAAGCCGCGCGCGAACTGCTGGCCGATACCGAGGGCGCGGAACTGGCTGGGGTATCGCGCCTGGGCAAGCCGCTGCCATTGCTGGCGGCGCTGCTGGTGCCGCTATTGGGCCTGGGCCTGTACCTGCATTTCGGCGCCAGCGACAAGGTCGAGCTGACCCGTGAATTCGCCCAGGCCCCGCAATCCATGGAAGAGATGACCCGCCGCCTCGAGCGCGCGGTCGCCGCCCAGCCGGATTCCGCCGAGGGCCTGTACTTCCTCGGTCGTACCTACATGGCCCAGGACCGCCCAGCGGACGCGGCGAAGATCTTCGAGCGCACCGTGGCCCTGGCCGGGCGCCAGCCGGAACTGCTCGGCCAGTGGGCGCAGGCGCAGTATTTCGCCGACGGCAAGCGGTGGTCGGACAAGGTCCAGGCCCTGACCGACGAAGCGCTGAAGGCCGATCCGAAGGAAGTCACCAGCCTCGGCCTGCTGGGCATCGCCGCCTTCGAAGGCGAGCGTTATCAAGAGGCCATCGATTACTGGAACCGCCTGCTGGCGCAATTGCCGGCGGACGACAACTCGCGCGCCGCGCTGCAGGGCGGTATCGACCGGGCCACCGAGAAGCTGCTGGCCAGCGGCGGCAAAGTGGCCCAGGCGCCCGCGCCCAAGGCCGCCGCGCTGCTCAAGGTGCGTGTCGACCTGGCCGCCGAGCTGAAAGCCAAGGTGCAGCCGGGCGACAGCGTGTTCATCTTTGCCCGCGCCACTTCCGGGCCGCCGGCGCCACTGGCGGCCAAGCGCCTGACCGTGGCCGACCTGCCGGTGACGGTGGAGCTGGGGGATGCCGACGCGATGATGCCGCAGTTGAAACTGTCGAACTTCCCGGAAGTCCAACTGGTTGCACGCATTTCCCGCGCCGGCCAACCGACTGCCGGCGAGTGGGTCGGTCGCAGCAAGCCCCTGGCCAGCAGCACCACCGCGCCGCAACAACTGACCATCGACAGCCCGGATAAATAAGAGAAGCCGCCATGACCGCCATTGCCCGCATCACCCTGTTAACACTGGTCCTGGGGTTGAGCGCCTGTGCGGTCCAGCAGCCGACGCCGCCCGAGACGCTGCCACCGATTCCGCCCGCGCAACCCACTACCAAGCCGACGCCCGGCACCCCGAGCAAACCCGCCACGCCGATCAAGCCGGCCAAGCCGTTGCCGCGCACTTCCGCGAGCTTCGCGCCGCCACCGGGCGGCAACAGCCACTGGGACCCGCGCCTGGGCGTCTATGTGCTGGATAACCAGACCAACACCTTCTACCGCCAGCGCACCTACTACCGCTGGAACAACGGCTGGAGCCGTTCCATCAGCCCCGACGGGCCATGGGAAGAAACCGATATCCACGGTGTGCCGTCGGGCCTGGGGCGCCAGTTCCAGTAAGCGGCTCCCCGTAAGCGTCGAACACTGAGCGGACCGCGGGCGAGTCCGGTTCAAGCGGTCGGTTGGATGGCCGATACCCCGGGGTGTTCCTGAGTATCGCCATCCGAGCGCCCGATGAAGAAAAGCCTGAACAAACCCTATTTCGCGCCCATGGCCTTCTGGCTCTGTGTTGTCGTTGTGCTGCTCGCCCTGCATGGCTTCGCCGATGTCGAAGTGCCGCAGCTGATCTACTTCTCCCTGGCACCGGTGTATTTGCTGGTGCTGTTTATCTTCCTCTACTACTTCTTCTGCTGGAGCTTCATCTCGGTCTTTCCCCTGGGCGAGATCGGCTGGAAGCGCGTGGACTACGGCTGGCTGTTGCTGGCGTCGCTGGCGCTGATCGGCGAGACCCAGAGCGTCAGGACCGAATGGTTCCAGAGCGACTATCGGCTGGCCGAATCCCATGAAGCCGCGACCCAGAGGCGCCTCAAGGCCGAGATCGACGATCTGCTGGGCCCGGAGCATTGCCGTGCCGCCGTGACTCTCTATAGCGCCGCCGATGCCGCGCAGGTGAGCGAGCTCTGTCAGCGTTTTGCCACGCTGGAGAGAACGGCGCAGGGGCGGCTGACGGCGCTCTCGGTGGGGACGGTGGTCCAGGCGCTGGATGAGCTTCGCGCCCGGTATTCGGCGCCGCCCGTATTGGCCTGGCTCGGCCGCCTCGATGAAACCCTGGGCGACCAGCGCAAGGCCCGGGGCGAGGTTTCCAGGCTGTATGAGCTGACCCGCGCCACCAATGCCGAGACCGTTTATCGCTACTTCGTTCCGGTGCTGCTGGTGTTCGCCCTGGCCCTGCGCGCCTCGAAGGTCACCGGCGAGGTGCTGCTCAAGGCCCCGCGCAAACGCAAGGTGTGGATGATCATCAACCGGCGCATGGTGATCGACGGCCTGGGGTTTGTCCGCGGCGCCCGCAGCCGCTTCGACGAAGCGCTGCGCAACTGGCGCGTGGCGAAGTGGGACGTGGTGCACCTGGCCTGTCCGTTCCTGCCTGAAGTCAGTGCCGTCGATGCCCAGGTCGCCGTGGTGCCCGGCTTCTACGAAAACGAGTTCCAGCTGGCGGCTATCGACACCTTCGAGCAGTGCGGGTTTGTCGAGTGGGCGGCTGCCCAATCGATCGAAACCTTGTATCTGGCGGGCGAAACCGACCCTGCGCTGATCGAACGGGTCCAACGCTGGGGTGAGGCGGCCAAGGTCGAAGTGCTGGTACGTGGGCGAATCTGACGTCGCTCAACCTTGAGTGGCATCCGGGCGGGCCAGCAGCTGCTGGACAAACTCGACGAAGGCCCGGGCCTTGGCGCTGGTCAGCCGCCCGGTAGGGAACACCGCCCATAGCTCCTGGCGGGGCAGCGTCCAGTCCGACATCACTTCGTGCACCGTGCCACTGGCCAGCTCGGGGGCGAACATCCATTGCGAGGCCATGGTCAGCCCCTGATGGCCCAGCACCGACTCGCGCAACCCCTCTGCGGCGCTGACGCGAATCCGCCCGCGGACCGTCACCGATTGCTGTTCGTCGCCCCGTTCGAAGCGCCAGTGGGCACCACCGCCGAGGCTGTAGACGATCGCCTGGTGCTTGCTCAGGTCGGCGGGGCAGGCGGGTTCGCCGTGGTGGGCGAAGTAGTCCGGGGTGGCCAATACCACGCGCCGGCATTCGCCGATCCGCCGCGCGGTCAGCCCGGAGTCGCTCAAGGGGCCCATGCGCAGGGCGACGTCGATGCCGGCCTCCACCAGATTGATATTGCGGTCATCCAGCACCACGTCGATGTCGAGCTCGGGGTGGCGCTCGAGAAAGGTCCCCAGGTGCGGCACGATGTGCAGGCGGGCGAAGGTCACCGCGGCGCAGACTCGCAGCGTACCGCGCAGCCCCGTACCGGCCCCGCGCGCCGCGAGATCGGCTTCGTCGGCTTCTTCGAGGGCCCGCCTGGCCCGCTCGAAAAACGCCATGCCGGCCTCGGTGGGCGTCAGGCCGCGGGTCGAGCGCAGCAACAGCCGCACCGCCAGCCGCGCCTCGAGCTGGGCGATGGTTTTCGATACGGCCGGCTGGCCGATATCCAGAAGCCGGGCGGCGGCGGAAAGGACCCGCTTTCCACCACATGAACGAAGGTTTGCATGGCTGCCAGCCGGTCCATTGGGACTCCTTGTGTGTGAGCGATCGAGCAGGGTCTGGAGCGTTGCCTTGTCCTCCGGTTTTGCGACTGGGGAATGCATCAGGCCGTGACAGGCAGCGCCTTCTGCGAGGTGCCCAGGAAGCGCAGCAGGGCCAGCAACGGCAAGGCGCTGCCGACGCCGACTATGCCCAGCCAGCCGGCGTGTTCGTACACCGCGCTGGCAATCGACGAGCCGACCGCGCCGCCGATGAAGATGCTGGTCATGTACAGCGCGTTGAGGCGGCCGCGGCTATGGGCATCCAGCGCGTAGACCGCGCGCTGGCCGAGGACCATGTTCATCTGCACGCAGAAATCCAGGACCACGCCGGTCACCGCCAGGCCGATGACGCTGTAGGCCGGGTGGACAAAGGCCGGCAGGAAGCTCAAGGCGGCGAACAGCATGGCCAGCAACGAGGCGACGCGGGTGTGACCGGCATCCGCCAGGCGTCCGCTGATGGGTGCGGCGATGGCGCCTATGGCTCCGACCAGGGCGAACAGGGCGATCTGGCTTTGCGACAGGCCATGGTTGCGCGCCAGCTCCAGCGGCACCGCGGTCCAGAACAGGCTGAAGGTGGCGAACATACAGGCCTGGTAAAACGCTCGCTGACGCAGCACCGGTTGCTGGCGCAGCAGGGTGCCCAGCGAGCGCAGCAACTGGCCGTAGGTGGCGCTGTGAGCGGGCTGGCGCTTGGGCACGGTCAGCAGTAGGACCAGGCTGATGGCAGCCATCAGCACGGCGGCGGCGATAAACATCGCGCGCCAGCCGAACAGGTCGGCCACCACGCTGGACACCGGGCGTGCCAGCAGGATGCCCAGCAGCAGGCCGCCCATGATGCCGCCGACCACCCGGCCACGGGATTCCTCCGGCGTCAGGTGCGCAGCCAGGGGAATCAGGATCTGTACCGACACCGAGCTGAAGCCGATCAGCAGCGAGACCAGCAGAAAGGCGTTGGGCTGCTCGGTGAACCCGGCGCCCAGTAGGCTGGCGATGGCCACCAGGCTGGTGAGGATCATCAGCCGGCGGTTTTCCAGCAGGTCGCCCAGGGGCACCAGGAAGAACAGGCCCAGGGCGTAGCCGATCTGGGTCAGGGATACGATCAGGCTGGCCATGGTGCTGCTCAGGCCGATGTCCGGGGCGATCAGCTCGATGATCGGCTGGGCATAGTAGATGTTGGCGACTATGGCGCCGCAGCAGAAGGCGAACAGCAGCACCATGCCGCGGGTCATGGTCGTGGTGGCGGCGGGCAGCCCCTGGGTCGTGGAAGTCATGGCGATTCTCGTTGCAGCGAAAAGGGTGCGGGCGAGGCTAAGGGGCTGGCCCGTGACGCGGTAGAAGCTGACGAGCGATAGCATTCATGCCCGGGAGGAATAAATGCCTGGCGGGGCCGGCCGAGAGCGGCAGACGACGACCGGGATCGCGTTGCGATGATACATTTACTTACATTCAGTTCCATAGCTCGCTCATTGTTCCGCGGACACTGGAGTGCTTTCGTTTAGACCTCTGTGCCACCTTTCATCACAGGAAGCCCGTCCCATGAATCTGTGTCTTCGCCGCCTGCTCGGCGGCGCCCAAGCGATCACCCTCGGCGCACTGCTGCTGGCCGGCCCGGCCCAGGCCCAGGACGCACCGGGCATGCGCATCGGCGTGCGCGGGGAAATCACCAGCATCGCCGGCGACGCGGTGCGGGTGCACGTCAACAGTGGCGAGAACGTCACCATCAACCTCACACCACAGACCCAGGTCCGCGCCGTGACCCTGGCCAATATCGAGGACATCAAGCCCGGCAGCTACATAGGTTCGGCCGCCGTGCCGCAGGCCGATGGCAGCCTCAAGGCGCTGGAGGTCCATGTGTTTCCACCGCAGATGGCCGGCACCGGCGACGGCCATCGGCCTTTCGATCTGGTCAAGGGCAGCAGCATGACCAATGGCCGCGTCGGCGACCTGGTGGTGAGCAACGGCCGCACCCTGACTGTCAACTACAAGGGCGGCCAGCAGACGATCCTGGTGCCGGACGACGTGCCCATCGTCAACCTGGTGCCGGGCGACCGCAGCCTGCTCAAGGCTGGGGTCAAGGTGGTGATGTTCGTCTCCCAGAGCGCGGACGGCACGCTCACCGCGCAATCGATCTCCGCCGGCAAGGATGGGGTGACGCCACCGATGTAGCTGGCTGGCGGTTACGTTGCCAGGTGTTTCAACGACCTGGTTTCGGATGGCCTTGTGCAGGGGCTTGGTTTAGGGTTTGCGGTCGTCTATCGCAGCGGAGGTCCCATGCACACATCAGTCTTCAATCCGCCCAGTGTCTTCAATTCCCTGCAGTACGGTTTCAGCCAGGCCGTGGAGGTGCGCGGTGGGCGGCGCCTGCTGCTGTCCGGCCAGGTGGGTGTCGATGAGCGCGAGGTCTGCGTCGGCCCGGGGCTGCGCGAGCAGACCGAGCAGAGCTTCGACAATATCGCCCGGGTCCTGGCGGCGGCAGGCGGCGACCTGAGCCACGTGGTCATGCTGCGGATCTACATCGCCGAGGCAGCCCGCGACCAGCAGGAACAGATCAGCCAGGTGCTGTTGCAGCGTTTCCCCCAGCAGCCGCCGGCGTCCTCGTGGATCATCGTCAGCGGCCTGTCCTTGCCCGAGTGGCTGATCGAGGTCGAGGCCGAGGCGATGTTGCCTGAGCTGCACGAGGTTCGGGGCGCCGCCCTGGTCGATGTAGCCGCCGGGCTTTAGGCGCAAGCAATAAAAAAGCGACCCGAGGGTCGCTTTTTTCATGGGCCGGGGGCGTTATTTGCCACCGTAGATCTGGTCGAAGACCCCGCCATCGTTGAAGTGGGTCTTCTGCACGGTACGCCAGTCGCCGAAGGTTTTTTCCACTGAGAGGAAGTCGACTTTCGGGAAACGGTCGGTGTACTTGGCCAGGACTTTCGGGTCCCGTGGGCGCAGGTAGTTGTTGGCGGCGATTTCCTGGCCTTCTGGCGACCACAGGTACTTCAGGTACTCCTCGGCCGCGGCACGCGAGCCTTTCTTGTCGACCACTTTGTCGACCACCGACACCGGTGGCTCGGCTTCGGCGGAGACGCTCGGGTAGATGACTTCGAACTGATCGCGGCCGAATTCGCGGGCGATCATTTCCGCTTCGTTCTCGAAGGTCACCAGCACGTCGCCGATCTGGTTGGTCATGAAGGTGGTGGTCGCGGCGCGGCCACCGGTGTCGAGCACCGGTGCCTGCTTGAACAGCTTGCCGACGAAGTCCTTGGCCTTGTTCTCGTCGCCGCCGTTCTTCAGCACATAACCCCAGGCCGACAGGTAGGTGTAGCGGCCGTTACCCGAAGTCTTGGGGTTCGGCACTATCACTTGCACGCCATCCTTGAGCAGGTCCGGCCAGTCTTTCAGGGCCTTGGGGTTGCCCTTGCGCACGATGAACACGGTGGCCGAGGTGAAGGGTGCGCTGTTGTTGGGCAGGCGGGTCACCCAGTTGTCCGGCACCAGCTTGCCGTTGTCCGCCAGGGCGTTGATGTCGGTGGCCATGTTCATGGTGATGACGTCGGCCGGCAGGCCGTCGATCACTGAGCGCGCCTGTTTGCTGGAACCGCCGAAGGACATCTGCAGGGTGATGTTCTCGTTGTGCTCGGCCTGCCAGTGCTTCTGGAAGGCGCTGTTGTAGTCCTTGTAGAAGTCTCGCATCACGTCATAGGAAACGTTGAGCAGGGTCGGGGCGGCCTGGGCGACGCTGCCCAGTGCCAGGCCGGCGGCCAGGAGAGAGGCGCTAACGAGTTTTTTCACTGCACATTCCTTTTTGTTGAGAGTGAATTCGAGAGTGAAGGCATTTTGCCGCCGACTATAGCCGGGGCGGTATATCTCTTTAAAGATTAAAAAGTGCTTTGCTTATTCAGTTTTCCTGAACCACTTTTGGGAACAACGCATTGCCGCACCGCGAGCAGAACGCGGCGCCGTGCTCATGGTCGTTCTTCCTGCACACCGGGCAGTCGTGCTTGAGCTGTTCGCCGCGCAGGGCATTGGCCAGTTCCGCGGTGAAGATCCCGGTGGGCACGGCGATGATCGAGTAACCAGTGATCATCACCATCGATGAAATCACCTGGCCCAGCGGCGTCTTCGGCACGATGTCGCCAAAACCCACGGTGGTCAGGGTGACGATGGCCCAGTAGATGCCCTTGGGGATGCTGGTGAACCCGTGCTCCGGCCCCTCGACCACATACATCAGGGTGCCGAACACCGTGACCAGGGTCGATACGCTGAGCAGGAACACGATGATTTTCTGCTTGCTGCCGCGCAGCGCCGACATCAGGTAGTTGGCCTGCTTGAGGTACGGGCTGAGCTTGAGCACGCGGAAGATGCGCAGCATGCGGATCACCCGGATGATCAGCAGGTACTGGGCGTCGCTGTAATACAGGGCGAGGATCCCCGGCACGATGGCCAGCAGGTCCACCAAGCCGTAGAAACTGAAGGCGTAGCGCAACGGCTTGGGCGAGCAATACAGGCGCAGGCCGTATTCGATGGCGAAGATCAGGGTAAAACCCCATTCGATATAGGCCAGCACATTGGCGTAGTTCTGATGCACCTCGTCGATGCTGTCGAGGATCACGATCACCAGGCTGGCGAGGATGATCAGCAACAGGGTGCTGTCGAAGCGTCGACCGGCCACGGTGTCGGTCTGGAAAATCATGACGTAGAGACGCTCGCGCCAGTGCCGGTTGTTGTCCATGTTGTTCGCCTGAATCGAAGGTCAGCGAAGCCTAGGGGGATTGGCCCCGGTAGCGCAAGGCGTGCTGTCCACGGCGGCCTGGCGCAGCACCCGCAGCGCGGCGCGAACCAGCCAGCAGGCGAGGATAAAGGGTGCGGTGAGAACGGGCAGGCCCAGCGCGGCGAAGCCCGGGGCGAGCAGCAGCGCCAGGAGCATTCCCGGCAGGGCCAACCAGGATCGGCGGCGGTCCTGGCTCAGGGCCAGGGCGACCAGGGCACAGTTGTAGCCGCCAAGGCCCAGCAGGGCGCCGGCGTGGTCCTGTTGCAGCAGGGCGAAGCCCAGGCCCGCCGCCGAACCGAATAGCGCCCAGGCGGCCGCCCGGCGATCAGCCAGCAGCAACCCCAGGGCAATCAGCACCCCGGCCAGCGGATGCTCGAGGAACATCACCTGGCCGAGTCCCTGGATCAGTGCCTGCAGCAGCGCCAGCGCATCGGGCTCGACCCAGGGCGCGGCGGCACTGGCGGGCAGCGGCGCGGCCAGGCCCAGCAGCAACCAGCCGAGGCCGACGAAGGGCGCGGTGTAGGCCGGTAGGCAATATTGATCGCGGGCGCGTTTGAGCCATTGCCGGGTGAGGATCGCACTGAGGCCGCCGCAGGCGATGATCAGCGGTGGCAGCAGCACCGACCAGTCGAAGCGCAGGCTCAGGAGCAGGCCGAGCAAGACTCCGTTGTAGCTGAACAGCCCGGCTTGCCGGTCGGCCTTGGCATAGCCCCGGCGCTGCGCGGTGAGCAGCCCGGCCACGCCGCCCAGCAGCGCGCCACCGAGCAACGCCGGAGCGCTCAGCAGGATGGCCAGCATGCACAGCAGGCCGCACAGCGGATGGCGCTGGAGGAAGATCTGGCTGAAGCCGTTGAGCAGGGCGGTGGCCCAGTCGGGGCAGTGCGCGTTGAAGTGTTCTGAAGGCATGAGGTGGGCTCTTGTAGCCGCTGACGAGCACAGCGAGGCTGCGATCGGGCGCGTAGCGGCCGTCAATCAGGCAATGCCGTGTTCCACAGGCAAGTCCAGTGCTCGGGCCTGGCGAAGACTGCGTTTTCGAGCGCAGCCTCGCAGGCTCGGCAGCGGCTACAGGCTCAGATCAGGGTTTCGATGCGCAGCGAGTTGGTCGAGCCCGGCTGGCCGAACGGCACGCCGGCGGTGATCAACAGGGTGTCGCCACGTTTGGCCATGCCTTGTGCCTGGGCGATTTCCAGGGCAGTGGAGCAGACCTCGTCGACCTGACGCAGGCGGTCGTTGACCACCGAGTGCACACCCCAGGCCACCGTCAGGCGCCGCGCGGTGGACAGGTTCGGCGTCAGGTTGAGGATCGGCACCGTCGGCCGTTCCCGGGCCGCGCGCAGGCTGGAGCTGCCGGACTCGCTGTAGTTCACCAGCACCGCCACCGGCAGGATGCTGCTGATACGGCGGATCGCGCAACTGATGGCATCGGACACCGTGGCTTCGGCCTGGGGCCGGCTGACGTCGAGCTGGGCCTGGTAGTCCGGGCCGCTTTCCACCTGGCGGATGATCTTGCTCATCATCTGCACCGCTTCCAGCGGGTATTCGCCGGAGGCGGTTTCCGCCGAGAGCATCACCGCGTCGGCACCTTCGGCCACCGCGTTGGCCACGTCCGTGACCTCGGCCCGGGTCGGGGCGGGGGAGAATCGCATGGATTCGAGCATCTGCGTGGCCACCACCACCGGTTTGCCCAGCTGGCGGCAGGTGCCGATGATGTTCTTCTGGATCTGCGGCACGCTTTCGGCCGGCACTTCGACGCCCAGGTCGCCACGGGCCACCATGATCGCGTCGCTCAATTCGGCGATCTCGCGCAGTTGGGTGACCGCCGAGGGTTTCTCGATCTTGGCCATCAGGAACGCCTTGTCGCCGATCAGCGCGCGGGCTTCGCGAATGTCCTCGGGGCGCTGCACGAACGACAGGGCGACCCAGTCCACCCCCAGTTCCAGGCCGAAGTCCAGGTCGCGGCGATCCTTGGCGGTCAGCGGGCTGAGGTCGAGCAGCGCCTGCGGGACGTTGACGCCTTTGCGGTCCGACAGCTCGCCGCCGTTGAGCACTGTGGTGTCGATGGCGTCGGCGTGTTTGGCGGTGACCCGCAGGCGCAGCTTGCCATCGTCCAGCAGCAGGTCCATGCCCGGCTCCAGGGCTTTGAGGATTTCCGGGTGGGGCAGGTTGACCCGGCGCTGGTCGCCCGGGGTGCTGTCCAGGTCCAGGCGCAGGGCCTGGCCACGGTGCAGTTGGACCTTGCCTTCGGCGAACGTGCCGACCCGCAGTTTCGGGCCTTGCAGGTCCATGAGGATGCCCAGCGGGTAGTTCAGCTGCTTTTCGACTTCGCGGATCCACTGGTAACGCTGGGCGTGATCGGCGTGGTCACCGTGGCTGAAGTTGAGGCGAAAGATATTCACCCCGGCCTGCACCAGCTCGCGGATATCGTCGATGCCGTCGATGGCCGGGCCGAGGGTGGCGAGGATTTTGACCTTTTTGTCAGGCGTCATGTTGGGGGCTCTCGAGGATCAGGATGGCGCGGAAGTCATTGACGTTGGTGCGGGTCGGCTCGGTGACGATCAACCCATCCAGGGCCGCGAAATAGCCATAGCCGTTGTTGTTGTCCAGCTCGTCGCTGGCACTCAGGCCCAGGGCGGCGGCGCGGGCATGGCTGTCCGGGGCCATGATGGCGCCGGCGTTGTCTTCGGAGCCGTCGATACCGTCGGTATCGCCCGCCAGGGCGTAGACGCCGGGCAGGCCCTTGAGGCTGTCGGTGAGGCTCAGGAGGAACTCGGCATTGCGCCCGCCACGGCCATTGCCGCGCACGGTGACCGTGGTCTCACCGCCGGAGAGGATCACGCAGGGAGCGGCCAGCGGTTGGCCATGCAGCACCACCTGGCGGGCGATGCCGGCGTGGACCTTGGCCACCTCGCGGGACTCGCCTTCCAGGTCGCCGAGGATCAGCGGGCTGAAGCCGGCCTGGCGGGCCTTCACCGCGGCGGCCTCCAGCGACTGCTGCGGCCGGGCGATCAGCTGGAAGTGACTGCGGGCCAGGCTCGGGTCGCCGGGCTTGACGGTTTCCGACTCCGGGCTTTGCAGCCAGGTGCGCACCGCCGCCGGGACCTCGATGGCATAGCGCTTGAGGATCGCCAGGGCCTCGGCCGAGGTGCTGGGGTCGGCCACGGTGGGGCCGGAAGCGATGACCGTGGCCAGGTCGCCCGGTACATCGGAAATCGCGTAGGTGTAGACGGTGGCCGGCCAGCAGGCCTTGGCCAGGCGGCCGCCCTTGATTGCCGAGAGGTGTTTGCGCACGCAGTTCATCTCGCCGATGGTGGCGCCGGACTTGAGCAGGGCTTTGTTGATCGACTGCTTGTCCGCCAGGCTGATGCCCGCGGCGGGCAGGGCCAGCAGGGCGGAACCGCCGCCGGACAGGAGGAAGATCACCCGGTCCTGTTCCGACAGGTCGCTGACCAGCTCCAGCACGCGCTTGGCCACGGCCAGGCCGGCGGCATCGGGCACCGGGTGGGCGGCTTCGACCACTTCGATTTTTTCGCAGGGGGCGCCGTGGCCGTAGCGGGTGACGACCAGCCCGCTGACTTCACCCAACCAGCAGCGTTCGACCACCTGGGCCATGGCCGCGGCGGCCTTGCCGGCACCGATGACGATCACCCGGCCGCTGCGGTCGCTGGGCAAATGGGCTTCGAGGACGTGCTGCGGGTGGGCGGCGTCGATGGCTGTGGCGAACAGCTCACGGAGGAATTGTTGCGGATCGACCGACATGGCGGGCTCCCGGATTTCTTGTTATTCGAGGTGTGGCTGTAACGCAACCTGTAGCCGCTGCCGAAGGCTGCGATAAGGTTCGAAGAACCTTCCTGCGATGTGCAGGTGCACGCCTGCTGCGCAGGCGATCGCAGCCTTCGGCAGCGGCTACAGGGGATTTCCTGGCGTTCTCTTACTGGTCGCGGATCGAGAAGTTGGCCATGTGTTCCAGGCCCTTGATCAGCGCCGAGTGGTCCCAGTTGCTGCCGCCGATGGCCGCGCAGGTGCTGAACACTTGCTGGGCGTTGGCGGTGTTGGGCAGGTTGATGTTCAGCTCCTTGGCGCCTTGCAGGGCCAGGTTCAGGTCCTTCTGGTGCAGGCTGATACGGAAGCCCGGGTCGAAGGTGCCCTTGATCATGCGCTCGCCATGCACCTCGAGGATCTTCGAGGAGGCGAAGCCACCCATCAGCGCCTCGCGTACCTTGGCCGGATCGGCGCCGTTTTTCGCGGCGAACAGCAGGGCCTCGGCCACCGCCTGGATGTTCAGGGCGACGATGATCTGGTTCGCCACCTTGGCGGTCTGGCCGTCGCCATTGCCGCCGACCAGGGTGATGTTCTTGCCCATGGCTTGGAACAGCGGCAGGGCGCGCTCGAAGGCCTGGCTGTCGCCGCCGACCATGATGCTCAGGGTCGCCGCCTTGGCGCCGACTTCACCGCCGGATACCGGGGCATCCAGGTACTGCGCGCCTTTCTCGTTGATCCTGGCGGCGAAGGCCTTGGTCGCGGTCGGCGAGATCGAGCTCATGTCGATCACCACCTTGCCCGGGCCGACGCCCGCCGCCACGCCGTCGGCGCGGAACAGCACGTCGTCGACCTGCGGGGTATCCGGGACCATGACGATGATGAATTCGGCTTCCTGGGCCACTTCCCTGGGGCTGGCCAGGGCGACTGCGCCGGCGGCGACCAGGTCGGCCGGGGCCGCGTCGTGGTGCTGGGACAGGAACAGACTGTGACCGGCTTTCTGCAGGTTGGAGGCCATTGGGTGGCCCATGATGCCGGTGCCGATGAATCCGATTTTAGCCATGAGAAAATCCTCTCTTGTTATTGCTCTATAAGGTGCGGGGTACCAAGGCATCTGTCTCGCGGGCAAGCCTCGCTCCTACAGGAATGCAGGCTCTTGTAGGCGCGAGCGGGCGGCGATCCGATTTGCCCGCAATAAACGATGACGCGGTTGCCGATCAGATTGCGTTGTGGCTCTTGAGCCAGCCCAGGCCGGCCTCGGTGGTGGTCAGCGGCTTGTATTCGCAGCCGACCCAGCCCTGGTAGCCGATCTTGTCCAGGTGCCCGAACAGGAAGCGGTAGTTGATCTCGCCGGTCCCCGGTTCGTGACGCCCCGGGTTGTCCGCCAGCTGGACATGGTTGATCGCGTCCAGGTGGCCGGACAGGGTCCGGGCCAGATCGCCCTCCATGATTTGCATGTGGTAGATGTCGTATTGCAGGTACAGGTTGCTGCTGCCGACCTGTTCGCGAATCGACAGGGCCTGGGCCGTGTTGTTCAGGTAGAAGCCCGGGATGTCGCGGGTGTTGATCGCTTCCATCACCAGCTTGATGCCCGCGGCCTGGAGTTTCTCGGCGGCGTACTTGAGGTTGGCGACGAAGGTCTTTTCCACCGTGGCATCGTCGACGCCCTGCGGACGGATGCCGGCCAGGCAGTTGATCTGGGTGTTGCCCAGCACCTGGGCGTAGGCGATGGCCAGGTCGACCCCGGCGCGGAACTCTTCGACCCGGTCCGGCAGGCAGGCGATGCCGCGCTCGCCTTTCACCCAATCGCCCGCAGGCAGGTTGAACAGCACCTGGGTCAGGCCGTGGGCGTCGAGTTGCGCCTTGATCTCGGCGGAGCTGAATTCGTAGGGGAACAGGTATTCGACACCACTGAAGCCAGCCTCGGCGGCGGCCTTGAAGCGGGCGAGGAAGTCCTGTTCGGTGAACAGCATGGACAGGTTGGCGGCAAAACGCGGCATGGTGGTCTCCTGTGAAAAGGGGGCTCTGTAGCCGCTGCCGCAGGCTGCGATAAGGCCGAAGGCCTTCGACGATCCTGAGATCTTGCGCATCCTTCGGCAGCGGCTACATAGGGGGTCAGTCGAGTAGGGAAATCGCGGTCGGCGCGTCGTTGCCGACCAGCGCCAGGTCTTCGAATTCGTTGACCGCGTTGATCTCGGTGCCCATGGAGATGTTGGTGACACGCTCCAGGATGATCTCGACGATCACCGGCACCTTGAACTGTTCGAGCATTTCCTGGGCCTGGCGCAGGGCCGGCTGGATGCCCGACGGCTCGAATACCCGCAGCGCCTTGCAGCCCAGGCCCTCGGCGACCGCGACGTGGTCCACGCCGTAGCCGTTGAGTTCCGGGGCGTTGAGGTTGTCGAAGGACAGTTGCACGCAGTAGTCCATGTCGAAACCGCGCTGTGCCTGGCGGATCAGGCCCAGGTAGGAGTTGTTCACCACCACATGGATGTACGGCAGCTTGAACTGCGCGCCCACGGCCAGTTCTTCGATCATGAACTGGAAGTCGTAGTCGCCGGACAGCGCCACTACTTTGCGCGATGGATCGGCCTTGACCACCCCCAGCGCCGCCGGAATGGTCCAGCCCAGCGGGCCGGCCTGGCCGCAGTTGATCCAGTGGCGTGGCTTGTAAACGTGCAGGAACTGCGCGCCGGCAATCTGCGACAGGCCGATGGTGCTGACGTAGCAGGTGTCCTTGCCGAATACCTGGTTCATCTCTTCATACACGCGCTGTGGCTTGACCGGCACGTTGTCGAAGTGGGTCTTGCGTTGCAGGCTCGATTTGCGCTGCTGGCAATCCTGCAGCCAGGCGCTGCGGTTCTTCAGCTTGCCGGCGGCCTGCCATTCGCGAGCGACTTCGATGAATACGGTCAGCGCCGAGCTGGCGTCGGAGACGATGCCCAGGTCCGGGGTGAACACCCGGCCGATCTGGGTCGGCTCGATGTCCACGTGGATGAACTTGCGTCCCTCGGTGTAGACGTCCACCGAACCGGTGTGGCGGTTGGCCCAGCGGTTGCCGATGCCCAGGACCACATCAGACTTGAGCAGGGTGGCGTTGCCGTAGCGGTGGGAGGTCTGCAGGCCGACCATGCCGACCATCTGTGGGTGATCGTCGGGGATGCTGCCCCAGCCCATCAGGGTCGGAATGACCGGGATGCCGGTCAGCTCGGCGAACTCCACCAGCAGTTCGCTGGCGTCGGCATTGATGATGCCGCCACCGGCCACCAGCAGCGGGCGCTCGGCCTGGTCCAGCAGGGCCAGGGCCTTTTCGACCTGGAGCCGGGTCGCCGAAGGCTTGGCTAGCGGCAGCGGCTGGTAGGCGTCGATGTCGAATTCGATCTCGGCCATCTGCACGTCGAACGGCAGGTCGATCAGCACCGGGCCGGGGCGGCCGGAGCGCATTTCATAAAAGGCTTTCTGGAAGGCGTAGGGCACCTGGCCGGGTTCCAGGACGGTGGTCGCCCACTTGGTCACCGGCTTGACGATGCTGGTGATGTCGACGGCCTGGAAGTCTTCCTTGTGCAGGCGGGCACGCGGGGCCTGGCCGGTGATGCAGAGAATCGGGATCGAGTCGGCCGAGGCGCTGTACAGGCCGGTGACCATGTCGGTGCCGGCAGGGCCGGAAGTACCGATGCACACGCCGATATTGCCGGCCTTGGTGCGGGTGTAACCCTCGGCCATGTGCGAGGCGCCTTCGACGTGGCGAGCGAGGACGTGATCGATGCCGCCGACCTTTTGCAGGGCGCTGTACAGCGGGTTGATGGCGGCACCGGGGATGCCAAAGGCGGTATCGACCCCTTCACGGCGCATCACCAGAACGGCGGCTTCGATTGCTCTCATTTTGCTCATGGTTTTGTGCCTCTTACGTTTTGTAATTGTATACAAGTGGCTTTGCGCAGAGTGTATTCACGGCAAGCGTCGCAGGTCAATCCATTTTCTCTAGCGCTTGGGTGCGTTCGTCCGGTGCCGATAAACCGGCAGCTTTTCGTCGGCTGGATGGCTTTGCGAAAATTATTGTATACAAAAACAAATGTTGTTGTGTTCTATTTGTTATATCGATCTTCTTATCGGAACACCCGAAAAAACTTTCCCAATAACAAAATAAGGACGGCACCCATGAGCGCTTTAACCTTGAAAGTTGCAGTCAGCCTGGCCAGCAAGGCCATAGCCTTCGGCCGCGAGATCGGCGCGGCCCCCCTGACCATTGCAGTGCTCGATGCCGGCGGGCATCTGGTGGCCTTGCAGCGGGAGGACGGCGCCAGCCTGCTGCGGCCGCAGATCGCCATTGGCAAGGCCTGGGGCGCGATCGCCCTGGGCAAGGGCTCGCGCCTGCTGGCGCTGGATGCGCAGCAGCGGCCGGCGTTCATTGCCGCGCTCAACAGCCTGGGGCAGGGCAGCGTGGTGCCGGCACCGGGTGGGGTATTGATTCGTGATCAGCAGGGGGCGGTGGTGGGGGCGATCGGCATCAGCGGCGACACCTCGGACATCGACGAGCAATGCGCGATCAGCGCCATCGAGGCGCAGGGCTTGCAGGCGGATGCGGGCGTGAGCGCCTGATCTGTAGCCGTGTAGCCGCTGCCGCAGGCTGCGATCGCACACAACGTGTGCGCAAGATCTGAAGATCGCTGAAGGCCTTCGGCCTTATCGCAGCCTGCGGCAGCGGCTACAGGGGCTTACTTGTCCGTTTCGCAGCCCTTGAGCACCAGGCGGATGATGGTCTGGGCGGCGGCTTCGTAATCGGACTCGTCCAGCTTGGCCTTGCCGGTCACCACCGAGATCTGCCAGTCGAAGTCGGCGTAGGTCTGGGTCGCGGCCCAGATGCTGAACATCAGGTGGTGTGGGTCGATGGGCGCGATCTGGCCACGATCGATCCAGGTCTGGATGCAATCGATGTTGTGCTTGGCCTGGGCGTTGAGCTGTTCGACCTGGTCCGGGCTCAGGTGCGGAGCGCCGTGCATGATCTCGCTGGCGAACACCTTGGAGGCGAAGGGCAGGTCGCGGGAGATGCGGATCTTCGAGCGGATGTAGCCGCTCAGTACTTCACTGGGCACACCGTCGGCGTTGAACGGGGTCGAAGCCTGGAGGATCGGCTCGATGATGCTTTCCAGAACCTCGCGGTAGAGGTTCTCCTTGGATTTGAAGTAGTAGTAGACGTTGGGTTTGGGCAATCCTGCCTTGGCCGCGATATCGCTGGTTTTGGTCGCAGCGAAGCCTTTGTCGGCAAACTCTTCACTGGCGGCACGCAGGATCAGTTCTTTGTTGCGCTCGCGGATGGTGCTCATAAACCAGGTGATTCCTTGCCTGTTCGGGCGGTTGCGCATGGTAGCACCGGCCTTGCGCGAGGCTCAAGAATGCCCCGGCGGCCCTCGTTGCGCGTTATGCTTCGCAGCATTTATCACCTCAAGGAACCCTGATCCATGGCCGGAAGCAGTTTGCTGGTGCTGATCGACGATATTGCCGCGGTACTCGACGACGTGGCGCTGATGACCAAGATGGCGGCGAAGAAGACCGCCGGGGTGCTGGGGGACGACCTCGCGCTCAATGCCCAGCAGGTTTCCGGGGTGCGCGCCGAGCGTGAGTTGCCGGTGGTCTGGGCGGTGGCCAAGGGCTCGTTCCTGAACAAGCTGATCCTGGTGCCCGCGGCGCTGGCCATCAGTGCCTTCGCGCCCTGGCTGGTGATACCGCTGCTGATGCTCGGCGGCGCCTATCTGTGCTTCGAGGGCTTTGAAAAGCTCGCCCACAAGTTTCTCCACAGCAAGGCCGAGGATCAGGCCGAGCACCAGCAACTGATCGAAGCCGTGGCGGACCCGGCCACCGATCTGGTGGCCTTCGAGAAGACCAAGATCAAGGGCGCGATCCGCACCGACTTCATTCTCTCGGCCGAGATCATCGCCATTACCCTGGGCACCGTCGCCGACGCGCCGTTGATGCAGCAGGTGGTGGTGCTTTCGGGCATCGCCATCGTCATGACCGTCGGCGTGTATGGCCTGGTGGGCGGCATCGTCAAGCTCGACGACCTTGGCCTGTGGCTGACGCAGAAGCCGGGCCAGGTGGCGAAAAGCATCGGTGGCGCGATCCTGCGCGCGGCGCCCTACATGATGAAAAGCCTCTCGGTGATCGGCACCGCGGCCATGTTCATGGTCGGCGGCGGCATCCTGACCCATGGCGTGCCGGCGGCGCATCACTGGATCGAGACTGTCACCGCGCGCACGGCCGAGGCGGTTGGCGGGTTTTCGCTGATCATGCCGACGCTGCTCAATGCCGTGGCCGGCATCATCGCCGGCGCCGCGGTACTGGTCGTGGTGTCGCTGGGCGGCAAGCTGTGGCGCGCGGCCAGGGCCTGATCCGCTGATGCCCCTCGCCACAGTGGCGAAGGGCAGGCGCGAGGGGGGTCAGGCGGGGAGCAGTTGCGCGACCGCCAGGCCGATCTTGTTGATCGCCTGTTCGATCTTGCGGTTGGGCACGCCGGCAAAGTTCAGCCTGAGGCAATTGCGGTACTTGCCGGCCGCGGAAAAGATATTGCCGTTGGCGATCTGGATGTCCTCGGCTTCCAACAGCCGGTTCAGGGTGTAGGTGTCGAACTCGTCCGGCAGCTCCACCCACAAGGTGAACCCGCCCTGGGGTTTGCTGACCCGGGTGCCTTCCGGCAGATAGCGGCTGACCCACTCGGTCATCAGGTCGCGATGGCGCTGGTACTGTTTGCGCATCCGCCGCAGGTGCGGCAGGTAGTGACCCTTGGCAATGAATTCGGCCACCGCCAGCTGTGGCTGGGTAGCGGTGGTGCCGGAGCCGACGTATTTCATGTGCAGCACTTGCGGCAGGTAACGTCCCGGGGCGATCCAGCCGATCCTCAGTCCTGGCGCCAGGGTTTTCGAGAACGAACTGCACAGCAGCACGCGCCCGTCGTCGTCGAATGACTTCAGGGTGCGCGGCCGCGGATAGCGGAACGCCAGGTCGCCATAGATATCGTCTTCGATGATCGGCACGTCGTAGCGCTGGGCCAGGCGGATCATCGCGCGCTTGCGATCGTCCGGCATGATGTAGCCCAGCGGGTTGTTGCAATTGGGCGTGAGCTGGATGGCCTTGATCGGCCATTGTTCCAGGGCCATTTCCATGGCTTCCAGGCTGATGCCGGTGACCGGGTCGGTGGGAATCTCCAGGGCCTTGAGGCCGGCGGCCTTGAGCAGCTGGATGATGCCGTGGAAGCAGGGGGAGGCGATGGCCACGATGTCGCCGGGTTCGCACAGGGCGCGGATGGCGATGGACAGGGCTTCCTGGCAGCCGCTGGTGACGACGATTTCCGCGGGCGTCAGGCGGCAACCGGAATCGACGCCGAGGCGGGCAATCTGCTCGCGCAGGCTCAGCACACCTTGTAGGTGGTTGTATTGCAGGCTAGGGCTGTCGCTGCGCCGGCTGATCCGCGCCAGGGCGGTCAGCAGCGGCTTGAGGGTCGGCGCGGTGGTGTCGGGCATGCCGCAACCCAGCTGAATGGCATTGGCGTTCTGCTCCTGGCGCATCAGGTCCTGCACCAGGTCCCACTGGGAGATATCCACAGGCCGCAACGACGGCCGTCCCATCTTCGGCAGCTCCGGCAAGCGCCGGCCGGCCGGGACGAAATAGCCCGACTTGGGCTTGGGGATAGCCAGTCCCGAGCTTTCCAGAACCCGATAGGCCTGTTGCACGGTGGTGAGGCTGACGCCGTGCTCGAGGCTCAGGGCCCGCACCGAAGGCAGACGCTCCCCCGGTCCGTATAACCCCTGCTCAATGCGGCTGCTGATGTATTCGGCGAGATTCAGGTATCGAGTCATGCGGGGGACTGTAGCGACTCATCTGTCGTATAAAAAGTTACAGATTTCACTTTTTTTGAAAATTTTTCAGGGCGAAAAGGCAATCTGTACTGAGAAAAATCATCCGGCGTGTACCTATAAGACAGTGGTTGCCTTTGGGAAGATGGCCCGCATCGCGCTGTACTGGTTGTTCTTAAATACAGTTGCGGCGCAATTCAGAGTCCCCCCGGGCAACGTGTAACGGGCTTCCCCCTCAGGCTACTTTAGACGATGACTTCTCAAGGAAGAGCAGGGTAATGACGGCAAGGATCAAACTGACTCCGCAGATGGCTGAGTACGAGCAGAAATTCACCGACGGTGGTGAGGTTCGCTGGCTTCCTTATTTGATGTATTTCCATCCTACCGACCACCGTTCGGAGGTGGTCAATACAGATGCCTCGGGCTTCCGCTATTCGGAGTTGCTGGGCATACAGTATTCGGTGGTCAATAGCCGCCACGCTAAGAGCGTGCGGGTGCTGGCCGGCAGCTCGACCGTGTTTGGCATCGGTGCCAGCTCGGATGCCTGGACACTGCCTTCGCGCCTGGCCGAGAACGATCCGGACAGCAAACCCTGGATCAACTTCGGCGGACGCAGCTTCAACTCGACCCAGGAACTGACACTCTTCACCCTTTATCGTCATTTGCTGCCCAAGGTCGACGAGATCGTGCTGTTTTCCGGGTTCAACAATCTGGGGCTGGCACGCCAGCCACACAGCAGCCGTGGCGAACATGGCGCTTTCTTCAACTGCAATCAGTTCTTCGACGCCATGCGTCCGGAGACTCAGGCCCCCAAGCGCGGCATGTTCCGCGCCTTGCTCGGCAAGGAACAGGAAGAGCCGACGCCCGAGCCGCCACCGACCATGGAAGAGCAGATCGACTACGCCGCCGACCTGACCCTGCGTCACCTGGATACCTGGCGCGCACTGGCGGCCGACATGGGCGCCAAGCTGACCTTCATTCTGCAGCCGCTGGCCGGCTGGGTCCGGGAAAAGGGTTGCGACGAGGAAGAACAGCTGTTCGCCGAGCTGGATCGCGCCGGCAGTTTCAGCGAGGTCTATGGCGATATCCTGCAGCCCAGCGTCTGCGAGGCCTATGCCGCCCGCCTGCGCGAAGGCGCACAGAAGATGGGCGTGCGTTTCGTGAACATTACACCACTGCTGTCCGAGGCCCTGCGGCCTGAACAGTGGTTGTTCGTCGACCGTATTCACTTCACCGACCAGGGGAACGATTTCGTCTCGAAAATCATCCTCGATGTTCTTTAAAGGAGTCTGCCATGAGTTACATCAAGAGCTTGTTCCAACGCCTGTTCGGCAAGAAGAAAAAGAAGAAGCCGGACTCTTCGATCTACCCGATGTTCTGATCTCGACACCCGACGTCATTGCTTGCCGATGACTGAGGGCCGGCAATGGATTGCCTTGGTCTCCAACCTGGAAGGGAAGTAAACAGTATGTGGCGCCAGTTTTATCGATCAGTCAGCAATCCCGAGAGCTTTCTGGGGGATGTCAGTATTCGGCGCCTGATGGGCCTGGCCGCACCGGGTGAAGCCGGTGCGGGTGGCCTGGCCGGGTTGCGGGTACAGATCGAGCACTGGCGTGACGAGCAGGCCCGGGCTTACCGCGAACTGGCCAGCCAGGCCGCGGAGCTGGGCAACCAACGGGAATTCGCCGAGGCGCTGCTGGCGCACTCGGCGCCACTGGCCTCGGTATTGGGCTGCTGGTTGCAAGGCATGAGCGCCCCCGGTGTCTTCGAGGACAGCGCGCAGCTCAAGCTCATGGAGCTGCTGGCCCACGACGTGGGCGTCGGGCGGCCCCTGGCATCGCGCGCCGATCACTTCAAATCGCTGTTGGTACAGTCGGGGCTGACCGCCTATGCGGTTTCGCCGTTCGAACTTTCCACGCTCCCCGGCCTGCCTGACGAACTGTTCGAATTACCTGCATTGCTGCAAGCGGTCAGCCGCCGCAGCGATGCCTTTGGCGACACCCTGTGCGGCATCGATTATGCCTGGCGTGCCCTGGGGCTGAGTCCATGGTGGTCGGTGCTGGATGCGCAGCAGCTGGACGTCCGCCGGCTCGACCTGAACCAGCTGGATGAAACCGCGGGCGACAGTTCGGCGCTGGAAATCTCCCAGTGGGTCTGCGAGCAGGTCGCCAGCCAGGGCAGCCTTCGCCGCCTGCAACTGGAGGCGGGCGCCCAATGGTTGTTCGCGGCCCTGAAAACCTTCAACGAACGATTGCTGGCGCACTGCCGGGCCGCGGTATCGCCCGAGCGCCTGATGGGCAAGATGATCCAGCGCATGGCCCGGGCCGGCGCGGTCTATCACCAGGATTACAAGATGGAAGGCCGCAGCCTGGCGCAGTGGCTGCGTGAGGCCCAGGTCGACCCCGTGCCGCTGTTGGAAATGCTTTCGCGCAGCCGCCTGATCGTGCCGGGCAATGCCGAGAAGAGCCTGCTGGTCAATACACTGGTCGCGCCGAACGGGCGCATGTTCCGGATTTTCAGCGAGGCTGACCTGAGCGTCATCCGCAAGTGGATCGATGGCCTGTCCGGCCCGATCCAGCGTGCGGAAGCTGCCGAAGAACCAGCGCCAACCCCTTGCAATGCAGTGGTTCGGCAGGTACTGGGCGAGAGCATTGCAGAGCAGGGCCAGTGGCCCAAGAGCTTGCGCGAGGCCTATTTCGTCTTGCAGGGCAGGGCGCTGGCGCCGCGCACCCAGGCTTTTGCCCAGGCTTATGTGACCCGTTGGCTGGAACAGTCGCGGCGCTCGCTGCAAAGCTCCGAACGCACTTTGCCTGAAGCCTGGAATGTCGGCGTCTTGCGCGAATGGTTGCTGGACAAGCATGACCGCCATGGCCAGGAGTTCGAAGAAAGCGACCCGGCGGCCATGCCGTCGCGCGAAGAAATCGTCGACTCCACCCTGCAACTGGCACCGCTGACCCTGATCGACGGCGCCTGGCTCCAGGGTTTCACCGACCTGACGCTGGCCTCGTCCCATGTCGGCTATGCGCTGTTCCAGACCTATTGGGATGAGCTGGGTAACGGCTCCTATGCGTTGAACCATCCGAAAATCTACCGCGACGGCCTGCGCCAGATGGGCCTGGAGCTGGCGCCTACCGGTGCCCGCGAGTTCGCCGAGGATGAGCGGCTGCGCGAGGCGTCGTTCCGCTTGCCGGTCTACTGGCTGTGCCTGGGCAAGTTGCCGGTGACCTTCATGCCGGAAATCCTCGGCATGAACCTGGCGATGGAGCTGTCGGGGGTGGGCGGCAGCTATCGCTCGGCCCGGCGCTTCCTCAGGCACTACGGCTTCAGCACCGCGTTCGTCGACCTGCACAACACCATCGATAACGTCTCCACCGGGCATTCGGCCTGGGCGGTGGACGCCATCGACGCCTACATGCGCCAGGTCGCCGCCTCGAAACCGGCGGAACTGGCAGAGCACTGGCAGCGGGTCCGCGTCGGCTACGAGTCCCTGGCACCGCAGCCGGACCGCCTGACGTCCTGGTTGCGGCGCCTGGGTATCGGCTCCGCGGGTGCGGTGCTGCCCCGGAGCAAGACGCGGGGCGAGGACCAGGCGCTGTTTCATCACGAACCTATTGTCCCTGCCGTGCCGGTGGGCGTAACGGCCTGAACATCAAGGAGTGTCCATGTCTCTGGTCAATGTGCACAACGAGTGGGATCCGCTGGAAGAAATGATCGTCGGTGTCGCCCAGGGCGCACAGGTGCCGCGACCTGATCGCGGGCTGTTCGCCCTGGACTACAGTGAGCAGCACGATTACATCGAGGAGATTCCATCCGGCCCCTATCCGCAGCAGGTCATCGAGGAGGCCAGCGAGGACCTGGACGCCTTTGCCGCCTTTCTGCGTTCCCACGGGGTTATAGTGCGGCGGCCGGACGTCACTGATCATCGCGCGGTATTCGGCACCCCAGCCTGGAAAACCGACGGCGAATACAACTATTGCCCACGGGATGTGCTGCTGCCCATCGGCCAGACCATCATCGAGGCGCCGATGGCGTTGCGCAGCCGTTACCTGGAGCCGTTCGCCTATCGCCGGCACCTGGCCGAATACTTTGCCAGCGGCTCCAACTGGATCTCCGCGCCCAAGCCGCAGCTGCTGGACAGCACCTACCGGATCAACCCCAAGGACGGCTCGATCATTGCCAATGACGAGCCGATCTTCGACGCCGCCAACGTAATCCGCATCGGCGAGGACATCCTCTATCTGGTTTCCCGCAGCGGCAACGAACTGGGCTGCCAGTGGTTGCAGCGGGTGCTGGGCGAGCGTTACCGGGTGCACCCGGTGAGCGGCGTGTACGACGGCACGCACCTGGATACCACCATCACCGTGGTCCGCCCGGGGCTGGTGGTGCTGTGTCCGGAGCGTATCCGCAAGGACCAGGTGCCGGCGCTGTTCAAGAACTGGGACATCATCTGGGCGCCGGAAATGGTCGACACCGGCTATTGCTGGTCCTACCCGCGCGCATCGATCTGGCAGGGCATGAACTTCATCATGGTCAACCCGGCCCTGGCGGTGATCAACGACCAGCAGGTGCCGCTGATTCGCGCCCTGGAGAAACACGGTATCGATGTGGCGCCGCTGAAAATGCGCCATGCCCGCAGCCTCAGTGGCGGCTTCCATTGCGTGTCGGTCGACATTCGTCGCCGCGGCACCCTTGAAGACTATCGTTGAGCGGAGCCTGGGGCATGCAGAATCTGGACTACTACGCCGTCATCCTGTTCGCGATTTCCACCTGCGTGACGCCGGGGCCGAACAACGTGATGCTGATGTCCTCCGGGGTCAACTTCGGCATCAGCCGCACCCTGCGCCACGTCGCGGGCATCAACATCGGCTTTCCACTGATGCTGATCGCGGTGGGGCTCGGCGCCGGCGCGGTATTCCATCGTTATCCCAGCCTGCACGACATCCTGCAGGTGGTCGGTGCCCTGTACATGCTGTACCTGGCCTACCGGATCGCCACGGCGCCCACGGTCGATCTCGACGACCAGGGCGGTCGCCCGCTGGGCTTCACCGGTGCCGCGCTGTTCCAGTGGGTCAACCCCAAGGCCTGGATCATGGCGGTGGGCGCGGTCCTGGCCTACACCACACCGGTCGGTTCCTACAGTGCGCAGATCCTGCTGATCGCCTTGATCTTCTTTCTCTTCGGCTCGCCCTGCTCGATGGTCTGGGTGCTGTTCGGACGTTATTTGCGGCGCTTTCTCAGCGAGCCGAACCGGCTGCGGCTGTTCAATATTTCAATGAGTGTGTTGTTGGTGGTGTCGTTGATTCCGGCATTAAAAAGCCTGCCGGTCTCAAGTTGGTTGCACGGATGACGGACTGTGCACAGACACAGGGAATTTCCATGGATTGGCATGAAGCTATGAGGATGAGCGTTTAAATGGCTACTTACGTATTAGGGATTTCGGCGTTCTATCACGACAGCGCAGCAGCGTTGGTGAAGGACGGGGTGCCGGTGGCGGCGGCCCAGGAAGAGCGCTTCACGCGGGTGCGGCACGACGCGGCGTTTCCGGCCAATGCCATCAAGTACTGCCTGGACGCCGAGGGTATCGGCCTCGATGAGCTGACCGCCGTGGTCTACTACGAAGACCCGCAGGAAAAGTTCTCGCGGATGATTTCCTCCTTCGCCAGTGGCGGCATCAGCGGCGCGCGCACCTTCATCAGCACCATGCCGGAATGGATCCGCTGGAAGCTCAATGTGCTCAAGTTCATCGACGAGAAGCTCGAGGAACTGGGGCGTGGTACCGGACCGCTCACCATCGCCTCGCAGCATCACCGCTCCCATGCCGCGGCAGCGTTTTTCCCGTCGCCGTTCGAGCAGGCGGCGGTGCTGTGCATCGACGGCATCGGCGAATGGCATTCGACCACGATCTGGAAGGGCGACGGTTCCAAGCTCGACCTGATGAACTCGATTTCCTATCCGCACTCGGTCGGCCTGTTCTACTCGGCGTTCACCTATTACTGCGGCTTCAAGGTCGACTCCGGCGAGTACAAGCTCATGGGCCTGGCGCCTTACGGCCGGCCGATCTATGCCGACAAGATCCGCAAGGAATTGATCAACATCCGCGCCGACGGTTCCTTCACCCTGAACATGAAGTACTTCGAGTACCTGCGTGGCGAGCGCATGGTCGGCGAGGCGTTCGAGGAACTGTTCGGCGGTCCGGTGCGCAAGCCGGAGAGCCCGATCACCCAGCGCGAATGCGACCTGGCGGCCTCGGTACAGCAGGTGACCGAGGAGGTGGTACTGGGGCTGGCCACCGCGGCCGTGCGGCAGACCGGTTACCGCAACCTGTGTCTGGCCGGTGGCGTGGCGCTCAACTGCGTGGCCAACGGAGTGCTCAGCCGTTCCGGACGTTTCGACGCGATCTGGATTCAACCCGCGGCCGGCGACGCCGGTTGTGCCCTGGGGGCGGCCATGGACTATTCGGTCAAGCGCACCGGGCGCCCGCACCTGGGCAGCAAGAAGCTCGACGCCATGAGCGGCAGCCTGTTGGGGCCGGGCTTTGGCGATGAAGAGATCCAGGCGTTTCTCGACGCCAACCAGTATCCATACCGGCGCTTCGAGGGTGCCGAGCTGTATGACGAAACTGCGCGGCACCTGGCCGACGGCGCCGTGGTCGGCTGGTTCCAGGGACGCATGGAGTTCGGCCCGCGAGCCCTGGGTGCGCGCTCGATCCTCGGCGATCCACGCAATCCCGAGATGCAGCGCACCATGAACCTGAAGATCAAGTACCGCGAATCCTTCCGGCCCTTTGCCCCGGCGGTGCTGGACGAGGACGCCCAGGTCTACTTCGACATCTGCGAGAAGAGCCCGTACATGTTGATGGTTTCGCAGGTCACCGACTCGATCAAGACCGAGGAATCGCGCAAGCCGGGTGGCCCTGAGCGTGGCCTGGGCAGCATCAACTCGATCCGTTCGCAGCTGCCGGCGGTGACCCACGTCGACCTGTCGGCGCGGGTGCAGACAGTGACCGAAGAAAACAACGCGCCGTTCACCCATCTGCTGCGCAGTTTCAAGAAGCGCACCGGCTGCTCGGTACTGGTCAACACCTCGTTCAACGTGCGCGGCGAGCCGATCGTGTGCAAGCCGGAAGAAGCCTACGCCTGCTTCATGCGCACCGAGATGGATGTGCTGGTACTGGGCAACTTCATTCTCGAGCGCACGACCCAGCCGGAGTTCGTCGAAGAGGTCGACTGGCGCAACGAGATCCCGCTGGACTGATCGCTCACTCACTTTTTATTCAGGAGACAAGGCCATGCTCAGGTTGCTTTCGTTGTTGATGTTCGCTGTGGTGTTGCTACCGATCGGCTGGGCGCGCCGGATATTCAATTCCTCGCGCTTCAGCCAGCGTTTCCATCAAGGCTCGACGGCGTGGGACCACCCGGAAAACACCCGTTAGGCCGCATAACTGCAAGGGCTCGGATCCATGTCAACGGTCATCTACAAGAACTTGAATGCCTCACCGATTCTCGCCGTCAATGGCGCTGGGGTCTGGCTTGAGGATGCCTCGGGCAAACGCTACCTCGACACGTGCGGCGGGGTAGCCGTTTCCAGCCTGGGACATGGACACCCACGGATCGCCGCGGCCATCGAGCAGCAGGCGAAAAAGCTCAGTTGGGCCCATGCCGGCAGTTTCACCACGGCCGCCGCCGAGGAGTTGGCGGACCTGCTGGTGGGGGCCTCCGGCGGGTTGGCCAAGGCGCAGTTTCTCTCCGGCGGCTCCGAGGTTATGGAGCTGGCGATGAAAATTGCCTACCAGTATCAGTGCGAGCGCGGGCTGCCGGGCAAATCGATCTTTATCTCGCGGCAGCAGAGCTACCACGGCAGCACCCTGGGGACCTTGTCGATATCCGGCAACCTGCAGCGTCGCGGGGTATTCGAGCCGTTGCTGGGGGCCGCCGAATTCGTCTCGCCCTGTTATGCCTATCGCCATCAGGGCGCCGATGAAAGTGACGAGCAGTACGGGACGCGCCTGGCGCTGGAACTGGACGAAAAAATCCGGGCACTGGGCAGCGACAGGGTCGCGGCGTTTTTCGCCGAGACCGTGGTCGGCTCCACCAACGGCGCGGTGCCGCCGGTGCCGGGTTACTTCCGCAAGATCAAGGCGGTGTGCGAGCGCCACGATGTGCTGCTGATCCTCGACGAGGTGATGGCCGGCATGGGCCGTACCGGCAGGTTCTTCGCCTACGAGGACGACGGCATCGTGCCGGACATGGTCGCGGTCGGCAAAGGTCTGGCGGCCGGTTACCAGCCGATCTCGGCGTTGCTGGTCAGCAGCCAGGTGCATGAGGCGATGGCGGGCAACTCCGGGGTGCTGGGCAACGGCCAGACCCACGTCAACCATCCGCTGGCCTGCGCCGTTGCGTTGGAGGTGCAGCGGGTCATCGAGGACGAGAACCTGCTGCAGGCCGTGCGCCTGCGCGGCGAGCAACTGCGCCACGGCCTGCGCGAGTGCCTGGCGCGCTTCGAGCATGTCGGCGATGTGCGCGGACGCGGGCTGTTCGTCGGCGTGGAGTTCGTTCAGGACCGCGACACCCGCGAGCCCTATCACGGTGGCGGCCGTTACGCCGCGAGCCTCAAGGCGCAGGCGCTGGAACAAGGGCTGCTGATTTATCCGGGCAGCGGAACCGCCGACGGTGTTCACGGTAACCACGTTCTGTTCGCGCCGCCGTTCATCTCCAGCGAAGCGGAAATCGCCGAAATGGTCGAGCGCTTCACGGCGGTGGTCGAGGCCTGCCAGCAGGGTTAGCGGGAGGGCGGACCGGGGGTGTTTTCGAAATGTACCAACAGCCAATAGTGGAAAAGACTATGCAGACCATCGAACCATGCAAGGACAAAGTTCTATTGTCGGTGTGCACCATGGACTGGTGCGATCACGGCGTTGAATTCGCCAAGACGGTTTTTTCCAACCTGGAAGTGTTCTGTTGGGACCCGGGCGACCCCTATCCGTATCACCTGGAAGACTGGGAAGGCGACTGGATCATTTCCTATCGTGGCGACTTCATCTTCCCGCCGAGTATCTATCAGCGGGCCCGCAAGGGCGCAATCAACCTGCACCCGGCGCCGCCCAAGTACCGCGGCCTGGGCAGCCAGCACTACGCGATCTACTACCAGGACGAAACCTACGGCTCGACCTGTCATCACCTGGCGCCCTCGGTGGACAGCGGCGACATCATCCATGTTGCGCGTTTCAACATCGCCCCGGCGGAAACCGCGTCTTCGCTGCGCCTGCATGTCGGCGCCTATTGCCTGCAGCAGTTCATCCACCTGTTGACCGACTACATCCTGCAAGGCCGTCCGCTGCCGGTTTCGCCCGAACGCTGGGGCGAGCGGCTGTACAAGCAGTCCGAACTCAAGCCCTGGATGGAAAAGATCCGGGCCGAAGAACCCGATCATCGCTGCTTCAAGTAACGAGGAGGGATGCCGGCCCGCGCGGGGCGGCATCCCGGTTGGTAAACCCTGCTCCCGCGACTTCTACGAGAGACCGTCAAATGTTTGATTTATCGAGCTTTGGTGCTGCTATGGCCGTTTATGTCATCGGAACCGCCAGCCCTGGCCCGGGTAACCTGGCTATTGCCAACACCTCGCTCAGCTACGGGCGTACCCCGGGGTTGGCGCTGGCGGCCGGGGTCATTTCCGGTTCGTTGTGCTGGGGCGCGATGACGGCCGCGGGCGTCTCGGCCTTGCTGATGTCCAACACCCAGGTGCTGGTCTGGCTGAAGATCCTCGGCGCCTGCTATCTGTTGTGGCTGGCCTACAAATCCATCCGCAGTGCCCTGAGCTCGAGCGCGGTCAACCTCAACCGCGCCCGGGCCAAACAGAGCCGCACGCTGGGGTTCTATCTGCAAGGGTTGGGCATCCACCTGACCAACCCCAAGGCGGCCCTGACCTGGTTCACCGTGACCACCGTCGGTCTCAGCGCCACGGCGCCATCCTGGGCCAGTTTTGTGCTGGTGGGCAGCTGTGCGGTCGCCGGTTTCGTGATTTTCTGCGCCTATGCCCTGGCTTTTTCCGCGCGTTCGGCGGAGCCGTTTTTCGTCCGCACGCGCAAGGCTTTCGGCCTGGTCTGCGGCGCGTTCTACGCGATGGTCGCCGCGGGCTTCATCGGGTCCTTGCTGTAAGCGTGGATAAGCCTCGCCCGTGGCGATCGCCGGGGCGAAAACAATGACTCAGGGCTCTGTTCGGAGCATGTACTTCTCAGGATGACTGTATGCCGTTGTCGATCGACTTGTTGTTGGCTTTCGCCTTGTTTGCCTTTGTCACCTCGGTAACCCCCGGACCGAATAACGCCATGCTGCTGGCCTCGGGCGTGAATTTCGGATTCCGCCGCACGGTGCCGCATATCCTCGGGATCAGTTCGGGGTTCCTGGTGCTGGTGCTGGCTGTGGGCCTGGGCCTGGGCGCGGTGTTCGAGGCCTACCCGGTGCTGTACAAGGTGCTGCGCTACGTCGGTGCGGCCTATCTGCTGTACCTGGCCTGGAACATCGCCCGTTCCGGGCCGGTGTCCCAGGAAGTCGACGGCAAGGGCCGGCCGCTGGGGTTCTGGGGCGCCGCGGCGTTCCAGTGGGTCAACCCCAAGGCCTGGGTCATGGCGCTAGGGGCCATCAGCACCTACACGCCGTTGCAGGGCTACTTTTTCAACGTGGTGGTGATCGCCAGCCTGTTTGCCTTGATCAACGCCCCGAGCGTCGGGGTCTGGGCCGGGTTTGGCAGCGTGCTGCGCAATGTCCTGCGCGACCCGCGCTGGCTGCGCCTGTTCAACTACGGCATGGCGTTGCTGCTGGTGATTTCGCTGTTCCCGCTGCTGCAAGCTTGAGGGGCTTTCGCAGGGCGTTATGCCGCTACCCGCCACCACCGGCGCGTGGCGGTTTTTTTTGCCCGCTCATTACCCCTGGGCGACAGCCGCCACGCCGGGTTCGTGGCGAGTCAGGCGGCACCATTTGTGCCAGGTGAATTGCAGTTGCAGCAGCGCCGCCCTGGCCATTTCCAGATCCTGTTCCGGCAGTTGCGGCGCCTGTTCCAGGGCCTTGAGCAGGGCGACGGTCGGAGCATCCAGTCGATCGCTGCGGCGTGGCGTCGGACCGCCTGACTTGAGCAGCGTGGCGATGCTCTGCAGGTAGTGCCCGCGTTCCACGGCCAGGGCGCCGGTCGCCGCGCCCAGGCTGGCGCGCAGTTGCAGCAGTTCGTCGCCCAGGTCGAGCCCGAGCAGGCCGTTGTCCCAGTGCTGGCGGCGTTCCTGGGGCAGGCTTTCGGAATAGCGCGCCAGGCGGATCAGGCGGTCGGCCATGCGCCCGCCGAACCAGCTCTCGGCTTGCTCCAGCGGGCGCGAGGTGAGTTGCGCCAGGTCGAACAGCGAGGCGCGGAACATCCGCCGATAGTGATGTTCGCCGGGGTTGAGGCTGACCAGGCGGAACACCAGGACAGCGATGCCGACGCCGACCAGGGTGGCCATGGCCTTGTTGAGGAAGTTGGCCAGGTCGTAGGTCATCAGGTTGCCGGGGCCGACGTTGTTGATGAAAAAAATGCAGAACGCCGAGGCGATCGGCGCCATCCGCGGCTTGCTCATGCACAGCGAGGCGCAAAACAGCGGCACCCCCAGGCCCACGCACAGCAGCGGGAAACCGTCCCAACCGGGTAGCAATCCCAGGCCGACGAAGCCGGCGACCGGCACCGACAGGGCGATGCCCTTGAGAAAGTTGAGGCTGGAGGCGGAAGGGTTTTCCCGGCCGGCGAACAGGCTCAGTACCACCCCGCAGATCGATACCGCGCCCAGGCCGGAAGGCCAGGCCGAGAGTACCCAGAAGCCAGCCACGGCGAGAAACGCCAGGGCGCTGCGCAGGCCGCCGAGAATGCCTTGCTCGATATCGCGGTGCCAGGACAGGGCGCCAGGCGCGCCATCGGGCACTCGGGCTTGCTCGACGGCCTGCAGGGTTTGCGCACTGCGTTCGAGCAGCACCGGCACTTGTGCCAGTTGCATCAGGCACAGATGCGCGTGCTGCGACAGGCTGCGGTCCTGCAGCGCCTCTTGAAGGCGTGAGGACAGTTGGGCGATGTCTTGCTCGTGGCTGTGTTCCAGGGCCGTGGCCAGCTGTTCGATCAGGGGAGCCACGCTGGCATTCGCCGCGCTGTCGAGCATCAGCCGCTGGCGGGCCACGCCACGGGCCGCACGCAGCAGGCTCAGCAAGTCGCGACTGAGCACCCGCAGGGCCTGTGAACGTCGCCGTCCCTGGGGGCCTTCGAACCAGGCGTGATCGCGCTGGGCATCGACCGCCACCAGCTTGCCGAGGGCTTCCAGCAGCCCCTTGCGCTGGTCCTGGCCGATCAGTTCGGAGGCCGCGGCGCGCATGCCGGCTTGCCACGCGAGCTTGCCCTGGGTGGCCAACGCCTGTTCGACCCGGCGTGGCCAGAGCACGGTGCTGGCGATCGCCGCGCAGATGATCCCCAGGCTGATTTCCGAACAGCGGGCCACGGCCTGATCGAACACCAGCAGCGGATGTACGGTGGCGGGCAGGGCGACGATCGCTGCGGTGTAGCCGGCCAGTACGAAACCGTAGGAGGCGTGATTGCGCAGCAGCGAGGCACCGGTGGTGCAGAAGGCCAGCCACAGCGCCATCGCCAACAGAAACAGCAGGGGCGCCTGGCCGAACAGGCCGATCAGCACGATCGAGGCCACGGCCCCGCTAAAGGTGCCGAGCAGGCGGAAGGCACCCTTGGCCAGGACCATGCCGCTGCTGGGCTGGCTGACGATGAATACCGTGGTCAGGGCCCATTGCGGCTGCTCGAGGTTGAAGCGAAAGGCCAGGTACAAGGCGATGACCCCGGCGATCATGTTCCTGATGGCGAACAGCAGGTCGTTGCGGCTGGGAGCCAGGACGGCCAGCCAGAAATCGGGGATTCGCAGGGCGAGGCTTTTCATTGGCAAGGCACATAGATAGCTAGCTAATGATTAGTATCGTATCTACTTGCCAGGGAAATTCCAATGAGGATTTTTCCGGGGCCGGAGAAGGTACAGGTGGTGAGGGGAGGGGCGAAGAAAAGGGCCCTGCGCGGATGGCAGGGCCCTGGAGGGATCACTCGGCGATTTGCAGCTTGCGCGATTCGGTGTAGACGTAGCGGACTTTCTCGTATTCGAACGGCGAGTCCAGCTGGCCATAGCGGAAGCTGGTCTGATAACGCTTGTCGATAGCGCGCAGGACCCAGAGTTCCGGGTGATTCGAGCTGACCTCGGACACGTTGAGGAAGTTGATCGCCGACTCGGTGGTGTAATCCACGGCCAATCCGGCGGTGTCGCGAAGGTTCGAGGGCCCGAGGATCGGCAGGACGAAATAGGCGCCGCCCGGCACGCCGTAGAAGCCCAGGGTCTGGCCGAAGTCTTCGCTCTGGCGTGGCAGGCCCATGCGGGTGGCGGGGTCCCAGAGACCGCCGATACCGAGGGTGGTGTTGACCAGCAGGCGGGCGGTGGTGTTCAGCGAGCGCTGGCCCTTGAACTGCAGCAGGCTGTTGACCAGGTTCGGCACGTCGCCCAGGTTGTTGAAGAAGTTGCTCACACCGGTGCGCAGGAAGCTCGGGGTGATGTAGCGGTAACCGTCGACCACCGGCAGGAACACCCACTGATCGAAGCGGTAGTTGAAGTGGTACACCCGGCGGTTCCACGACTCCAGTGGGTCGTAGACGTTCAGCGCGTTGAGGGTCGAGCGCTCGAACTCGCGCTGGTCCAGGCCCGGGTTGAACTTGAGTCGCTTGAGCGGTTGGGTGAAGCCGTCCCCGTCTGCGACCACGGGTGTTGCGGTCTGGCCGTCGTCGGCATTGGCATAGCCTGCGCAGAACAACGCAGCGATGAGCAGGAAATGTTTAGCCACGGAAGAACTCCAGCATGGCGTCGCTGTTGACGCGGTAGTTGAGGTTGCCGCAATGGCCGCCATGGGGGTAGACCGTCAGCCGGTCGCCAAAGGTCTTGCGCAGGAACCCCAGGTCGCCCGGGCCGAGGATCACGTCGTCGGCGTTGTGCATCACGGCGATTTTCGGGCTGTCCTGCAGGTAATCCTTGAGTGCGTACAAGCTCACCTGGTCGATCAGTTGCAGCACGCTGCCGCCGTCGGTGCGGGCGCGCCACATCGGAATCACCTGCTCGGTGAGGTAGCAGTCGAAGTCGCATTGCAGGGCGCGCTTGAGGAACGGCGTGAGGTTGGTGCCTTCGCTGATCGGGTACTTGGGCGGGGTGATCAGGCCGCGGCGGTTGATCAGGTCCGAGGTGAACGCGATATCGGCGGCGGAGAAGCGGAACGAGGTGCCGATCAGCATCGCCATCTGCTCGTTGCTCAGGTGCTGCTTGGACTGCTGGAAGTCGTAGAGCAGGGCATCGTTGAGGTCGATGTAGCCCTTCTGCTGGAAGTAGCGGGTCAGCTTGTTCAGTACCAGCTCGTAGAAGGTGGTGGTGTTATTGATGCCCTTGACCTCGGTCTGCACCAGCTTGTCGAGGTTGGTGATGGAGGTATAGAGGTTGACCGGGGGGTTGAGCAGCAGGACTTTCTTGAAGTTGAAGCTGCGTCGGGTTTCGTCCAGCTTGCTGACGAAGGCCGCATCCAGGGCGCCGAGGCTGTAGCCGGTGAGGTAGAAGTCGGTGACCGGCAGTTTCGGGTTCTGCGCGCGCACTGCCTGCATCACGCGGTATAGGTCTTCGGCGTCTTCCTTGGTCACGCCGGGGGTGGCGAACCGCGAGGCGGCGCTGATGAAGTCGAAGCTGGTGGGCGAGGACAGCTGCACCACGTGGTAGCCGGCCTGGTAATAGAGCTTTTTCAGGTACTCGTTGAGACTGCTGTCATAGCGCGCGCCGGTGCCGGCGATGAGGAAGATCAGCGGCGCGGCATGGTCCTGCTCGGCGATGCGGTAGGTGAGCTTCTTCACGGCCCAGAAGTTGTCCGGCAGGATGAACTCACGCTCGGGGCGCAAGGTCAGGCTGCGGTCCGCCTGATTGATGTCATCGTCACTCGGCAGCTTCGGACGCAGGTCCGGCGGAGTGGTGGCAATGGTCGCCTCGAACGGATTGGTCAAGGGGTAGCCATAGCTGGCGGCATCGATGTCGACCGCGAGCGCGGACGCACTCGAAATAAGGCCGCCAAACAGGGCAGCGAAGCGCAAGGAACGGAGCATGACTAAATCCCTGTAGAGGAAGGTGCCGAGTGAAGTTCGCAGGCTATGACCACCGGGTTGCTGCCGAAGTGCCATGGCACGGCACAAAAAACGATCAAGGCAGGGCAAAGCCGGATCGGCGGTAATAGTCGCCAGACGATACACTTTGCCGCTGATTGCTGAACAGTTATCTATGTAACAAGCTTGCTTACCAGCCTCGGGCGATTATGCTGGGCGCCGTTTTCGCTTATCGGAGTGCTTCATGTCCCGCCGTCTTCCCCTGATTCTGCTGCTTGTTGTCCTGCCGTTGTGGCTGGCCGCCAGTTATGGCGTGCGCTACGGCTTCATGGAGGACGCTCGATGGGTCGGCGTCTGTGTCGACGAGGCCAGCCGCTGGGAGTGCCAGGCGCGTTCCAGCCTGGGGTTGCTGATCCACTTCAAGGTCATGGGTTGGGCGGCGTTGGCGGCGGCCCTGATCGCCTTCGTGGTGCCTGGCCGTTCCGGCTGGGGCCTGGCGGTGCTGGCGCTGCTGTTCGGCTTTCCGGCGCTGGCGCTCTACAACACCAGCCTGGCGGTGTTTGCCATCGTGATCGGCGCCCTGCGGCTGGTGCGAGCGCCTCGCGCGGTGGCGTGAGGCGAATCGCCGGTAATAAAAAAGGGATGACCATGGTCATCCCTTTTTTCTGTCAGGCTTTGCGAGCCCGCAAGCTGCGCCACAGGGCGGCGACCATCAGCACGCTGACCAGGGCCCAACCCCAGGCCTGCTGGTTTTCCAGGCCTTCGCGATACAGCTGGGGAGCGATGCCGGCACCGACGATAAAGGTCAGCAGGGCGATTTCGCGACGCGGCACCCGCACCGGGCGGCACAGGTAGACCAGGGCCGGCAGGAGCAGGGCGGCGCTGGGGAAGCTGCGATAACGCGGGTCGAACACCAGCTCCAGCATCATCACCGCGGCGGCGAAACCGGCGCCGGCGAGCAGCCAGCCGGCATGCTTTTCCAGGCGATTGAACATACGTTGGCGCCAGCCGGCGCGGGTGCTCAGGCTCAGTGCCGCGTGTGCCAGCACCAGCAGGTTCAGGGCCAGCAGCAGGCCCGCCCAGAACCATTCCCCGGCAAAGCGGCTGGTGACCCGCGCCAGCTCGCCCCAGGCGCCGATGGAGCAGGCGGCCAGGGCGCCGAGCAGTGGCAGGGTAAGCGCCGCGCGAGTACCGCGGATCCGGCCACCGAGGATCAGCGTGGCAACGAAGATCACCCCGCCCACGCCCAGCCACAATGGCCAGTAAGGCAGGTTCGACACCGGCCCGGCGAGTACGCCCTTGTCCTGGCGATCGGCATCGAACAACCCCCAGTAACCGCCGACCGCACCTTCGCTGGCGCGCTTCCACGGCTGGTCGAAGGCTTCGATCAGGTTGTAATGCCAGCCATTCTGTTCGGCCATGACCACAAAACCACGGATGAACTTGGCCTCGTTGACCCGGCTCGGCAGGGCGGTTTCGCGCTGGCGGCCTTCGCTGGGCCAGCCGGTTTCGCCGATCATCACGTCCTTGGGCGCGAACTTGTTGCCGAACACCTGGCGCACCTGCGCCACATGGTTCAGCGCGGCATCGATGTTGGACGGATCGTCTTCCCAGTAGGGCAGCAGGTGGATGGTCAGGAAGTCCACCGCCGGCGCGATTTCCGGGTGCTTGAGCCAGAACTCCCAGACGTCCGCGTAAGTGACCGGCTGCTTGACGTGGGCCTTGACCTTGTTGATCAGCCTGGCCAATTGCGGGCCGGTGACTTCCTTGCGCAGGAGGGCTTCGTTGCCGACGATCACCGAGCTCACCACGTCCGGGTTGGCATTGGCCGAGGCGATCAGCAGGTCGACCTCTTTTTCGCTGTCCACCGGGTTGCTGTTGACCCAGGCGCCGATCATCAGCTTCAGGCCGTGCTTGCGCGCCAGGTCCGGCAGGGCTTCGAGGCCGGTCATGGAGTAGGTGCGGATGCACTCGAAGCGCGTCGCCAGCAGCGCCAGGTCGGCGTCCATGCGCTCCGGGCGCAGTTTGAACGGCTGGTCGAAGGGCGACTGGTCTTTGTCGAACGGCGTGTAGGACGCGCATTGCAGCTTGTGGCTGGCGCTGGCGACATCCGGCAGCACCACCGGCTGGCCGAGGCCGTACCAGAAACCGCAGAGCGCGAAGACTCCCAGCAGGCAGGCGAATAGATAGGGCAGGAGCGGGAAGCGGGCAATCGAGGGCATGGTCAGGCCGTCAGGAAACAAAGCCGGGCATCTTACCCGGATTTGCCGCTGCCCAGGTGGCCTGCATGATTTTGACATGCAAAGTTCGGGCGGGATTGGGCGACTGTTTTGGGCATGCCCTGATTACTGGCGAACTGGTGTCGTTGCTGAATGTTTTGAGGTCGCAGTCAGAGCAGGTCGCCTTTGGCGTCAGGTTGATGATCGACGCGTCAGAGCTCTCATAGGGCAATCGCGCTGATGTTCGAGCAAGTTGGTGGGGCGTGATGAGGGCGCTGTGCACCATAACAACAGGTTGACGCGGCTCGGCATCCGTCGGGCGCAGCACTTTCGGGGAAGTAACGATGAAGATGCGACGACTCTTAGGCGCAGGTGCCGGTCTGGTACTTGCGATCAGTTCAACCCTGGCCAGCGCCGATAGCAAAACCCTGAGCATCGGCTATGTCGACGGTTGGTCGGACAGTGTGGCGACCACCTATGTAGCGTCTGAGGTGATCAAGCAGAAACTCGGTTATGACGTGAAGTTGCAGGCCGTGGCGACCGGGATCATGTGGCAGGGCGTGGCCACCGGCAAGCTGGACGCCATGCTGTCGGCCTGGCTGCCGGTGACCCACGGCGAGTACTGGACCAAGAACAAGGACAAGGTGGTCGACTACGGTCCCAACTTCAAGGACGCGAAAATCGGCCTGATCGTGCCGGAGTACGTCAAGGCCAAGAGCATTGCCGACCTGAAGGGTGACACCACCTTCAAGAACAAGATCGTCGGTATCGATGCCGGCTCGGGTGTGATGCTCAAGACCGACCAGGCCATCAAGGACTACGGTCTGGACTACAAACTGCAAGCCAGCTCGGGCGCGGCAATGATTGCCGAGTTGACCCGCGCCGAAGAGAAGAACGAATCCATCGCGGTCACCGGCTGGGTGCCGCACTGGATGTTCGCCAAGTGGAAGCTGCGCTTCCTGGACGATCCGAAAGGCGTTTACGGCGCCGCTGAAACCGTCAACAGCATCGGTAGCAAAGGCCTGGAGAAGAAGGCGCCGGAGGTTGCGGCTTTCCTGAAGAAGTTCCAGTGGGCCTCCAAGGATGAAATCGGCGAGGTGATGCTGGCTATTCAAGAGGGCGCCAAGCCGGAAGCGGCGGCCAAGGACTGGGTGGCCAAGCACCCTGAGCGCGTTGCCGAATGGACTGCTAACTGACCGGGAAGCGTCTAGCTCGCAGGTCTCGAGGCCGCCGGGTGTTCGCACCCGGCGGCCTTTTGTTTTGCTCGGTGCAAAAGCCTGTGTCGGGGGTACTGTCGTTCTAATACTAAGGTCGTCTGGAACCGGCTCCAGAGCTGCATAGAGTGGACTACGTTCCAACTAAAATCTGTGCTGCGAGGATAAAAACAATGAACGACAGCATTTACCTCTCGATTCAAAACAGCTCGCGTTTCAAGGAGCTGGTCAGCAAGCGCGAACGATTCGCCTGGATACTGTCGGCGGTCATGCTCGGGCTCTATTCGGGCTTCATCCTGCTGATTGCCTACGGACCCCATGTGCTGGGGGCAAAACTCAGTCCTGAATCATCCATCACCTGGGGTATTCCCATTGGTGTCGGGTTGATTGTCGCGGCCTTTGTCCTGACCGGTATCTACGTGCAACGCGCCAACGGCGAATTCGACGACCTGAACAATGCGATTCTCAAGGAGGCTCAGCAATGATCCGGCGTCTATTGGCTTTTTTTAGCGTCGCGGCCTTTGCTCCCAGTCTCTGGGCGGCCGATGCCCTGACCGGCGAAGTGCATAAACAACCCCTCAATGTCTCTGCGATCATCATGTTCGTGCTGTTCGTCGGGGCCACCCTGTGTATCACCTACTGGGCCTCCAAGCGCAACAAGTCGGCGGCCGACTACTATGCCGCGGGCGGCAAGATCACTGGTTTCCAGAACGGCCTGGCGATTGCCGGTGACTACATGTCGGCGGCGTCCTTCCTGGGGATTTCCGCCCTGGTGTTCACCTCCGGCTACGATGGCCTGATCTATTCGATCGGCTTCCTGGTGGGCTGGCCGATCATTCTGTTCCTGATCGCCGAGCGTCTGCGCAACCTGGGCAAGTACACCTTTGCCGATGTGGCGTCCTATCGCCTCGGGCAGACCCAGATCCGCTCGCTGTCGGCCTGCGGCTCGCTGGTGGTGGTGGCGTTCTACCTGATCGCGCAAATGGTCGGTGCCGGCAAGCTGATCCAGCTGCTGTTCGGCCTCGATTATCATGTGGCGGTGATCCTGGTGGGTATCCTGATGGTGCTGTACGTGCTGTTCGGCGGCATGCTGGCGACCACCTGGGTACAGATCATCAAGGCGGTCCTGCTGCTGTCCGGTGCCTCGTTCATGGCGCTGATGGTCATGAAGCATGTCAACTTCGACTTCAACATGCTGTTCTCCGAAGCCACCAAGGTTCACCCCAAAGGTGAAGCGATCATGAGCCCGGGCGGTCTGGTGAAGGATCCGATCTCGGCGTTCTCCCTGGGCCTGGCGCTGATGTTCGGTACCGCGGGCCTGCCGCACATCCTGATGCGCTTCTTCACCGTGAGCGACGCCAAGGAAGCGCGCAAGAGCGTGCTGTATGCCACCGGCTTCATCGGCTACTTCTACATCCTGACCTTCATCATCGGTTTTGGCGCGATCCTCCTGGTCAGCACCAACCCGGCGTTCAAGGACGCGGCGGGCGCTCTGCTCGGCGGCAACAACATGGCGGCGGTGCACCTGGCCAATGCCGTGGGCGGCAGCGTGTTCCTCGGCTTCATCTCGGCGGTGGCCTTCGCCACTATCCTGGCGGTGGTAGCTGGCCTGACCCTGGCCGGGGCCTCGGCGGTTTCCCATGACCTGTACGCCAGCGTGATCAAGAAGGGCAAGGCCAACGAGAAGGATGAGATCCGCGTCTCGAAGATCACCACCGTGTGCCTGGGTGTGCTGGCGATTGCCCTGGGCATCCTGTTCGAGAGCCAGAACATCGCGTTCATGGTCGGCCTAGCGTTCTCCATCGCGGCGAGCTGCAACTTCCCGGTGCTGCTGCTTTCCATGTACTGGAAGAAGCTCACCACCCGCGGCGCCATGATTGGCGGCTGGCTGGGCCTGGTCAGCGCCGTTGGCCTGATGGTCCTCGGTCCGACCATCTGGGTGCAGATCATGGGGCATGAAAAAGCCATCTTCCCTTACGAGTACCCGGCGCTGTTCTCGATGATCATTGCTTTTATCGGGATCTGGTTCTTCTCCATCACCGACAAGTCCACTGCGGCTGACAATGAGCGGGCGCTGTTCTTCCCGCAGTTCGTGCGCTCGCAGACCGGCCTGGGAGCCAGCGGGGCGGTATCGCACTAAGGCCCCTGTGTATCGGCTTCTATATATAAGCTGAGTTGCAAACCAGTGCCCCTGTCGAGAGACAGGGGCATTTTTATTGGCGTCGCCCTTTGTAGCCGCTGGCGCAGCCTGCGATCGAGTGCGCAGCGCTCGCAAGCTCGTTCAGCGTGAGAGTGATGTGGAGTTGGTATTCCACATCCGCTGTGCGGCCGAATGCAGGCAGCTACAGGGAAATGGCGGGGGAGGGGGGCATAAACAAATACGGCCTCTATAAAGAGGCCGTATCCGCTGCAGTCAAGACGTTAGCGCAAGGCAGCAGGTCTTACTTGCGGTCTTCCAGCTTGGTGATGTCGCGCGACTCGTAGCCGGTGTACAGCTGGCGAGGACGGCCGATCTTGTAAGGGCTGGAGAGCATTTCTTTCCAGTGCGAGATCCAGCCGACGGTACGCGCCAGGGCGAAGATCACGGTGAACATGCTGGTCGGAATGCCGATGGCCTTGAGGATGATCCCCGAGTAGAAGTCGACGTTCGGGTACAGCGAGCGCTCGATGAAGTAGGGGTCGGTCAGGGCGATCTCTTCCAGGCGCATGGCCAGTTCGAGTTGCGGATCGTTGGTGATGCCCAGTTCCTTCAGCACTTCGTCGCAGGTCTGCTTCATGACGGTGGCGCGCGGGTCGCGATTCTTGTAGACGCGGTGACCGAAGCCCATCAGCTTGAACGGATCGTTCTTGTCCTTGGCCTTGGCGATGAACTTGTCGATGTTCGAGACATCGCCAATTTCGTCGAGCATGGTCAGTACGGCTTCGTTGGCGCCGCCGTGAGCCGGGCCCCAGAGTGCGGCGATACCGGCAGCGATACAGGCGAACGGGTTGGCGCCCGAGGAGCCCGCCAGGCGTACGGTGGAGGTCGATGCGTTCTGCTCGTGGTCGGCATGGAGGATGAAGATCCGGTCCATTGCCTTGGCCAGCACCGGGCTGATCGGTTTGATCTCGCACGGGGTGTTGAACATCATGTGCAGGAAGTTTTCCGCGTACGACAGGTCGTTGCGCGGGTACATCATGGGTTGGCCCATGGAGTACTTGTAAACCATCGCGGCCAGGGTCGGCATCTTGGCAACCAGGCGGATCGCGGAGATTTCGCGATGCTGCGGGTTATTGATGTCCAGGGAGTCGTGGTAGAAGGCCGAGAGGGCGCCGACTACGCCGCACATGACCGCCATCGGGTGGGCGTCGCGACGGAAGCCGTTGAAGAAGGTCTTCAACTGCTCGTGAACCATGGTGTGGTTCTTCACGTTGCCGACGAACTGGGCCTTCTGTTCTGCGGTCGGCAATTCGCCGTTGAGCAGCAGGTAGCAGGTTTCCAGGTAGTCCGACTTTTCAGCCAGCTGTTCGATCGGGTAGCCGCGGTGCAACAGAATGCCGTTGTCGCCGTCGATATAGGTGATTTTCGACTCGCAGGAGGCGGTCGACATGAAACCCGGGTCAAAGGTGAAGCGGCCCGTGGCCGTCAAGCCCCGAACATCGATTACATCGGGACCAACGGTGCCGGTTAAAATGGGCAGCTCGACGGGGGCTGCGCCCTCGATGATCAACTGCGCTTTTTTGTCAGCCATGTGGCCTCCTATTTATGCTTGAAATCATCAGACAGACCCCCCACGCAGGGCCCGCACCACTATAGTGAGATAAATCCGAATGTCAATTTGCCTAAAGTCTTGCCCCAGAAGGCTTTAACCGGACTTTTTCCTCGAAATTCCCCGCCATTTACGCCTTTTATCCGCCTAACGCAATGAGCTATTAGGGGAAGGTGATTGCGTTGTCATTAGTAGCCTAACTGTCTATACTCGGCCACCGACCGCCATGGGCTTTCGGGCCCGGTTTGATGGGGGTCGTCACTCCCTGGGTGGTGGGTACCTGACCAGTGCACTCCCCAACAACTTTGCCCTGATTGTTAGGGGCTCTTCAGTGTGAAAAAAGCCGTGAATAGCCAACGACCTGTAAACCTAGACCTAAGGACCATCAAACTCCCAGTCACTGCTTACACGTCCATCCTTCACCGTATTTCCGGTGTCATCCTCTTTGTGAGCCTTGCCATCATGCTTTATGCATTGGACAAGTCGCTCAGCTCCGAGGAAGGCTTCGGCGAGGTGAAAGCGTGTCTGACCAGTCCGCTAGCCAAGCTAGTGATTTGGGGCATCCTGTCCGCCTTGCTGTATCACTTGGTTGCCGGTGTGCGCCATTTGATCATGGACATGGGCATCGGTGAGACGCTGGAAGGCGGCAAGCTGGGCTCTAAAATCGTTATCGCCGTATCCGTGGTGGTAATCGTTCTGGCAGGAGTTTGGATATGGTAACTAACGTCACGAACCTGTCGCGTTCGGGCCTCTATGACTGGATGGCACAACGTGTGTCTGCGGTCGTTCTCGCGGCTTATTTCATCTTCCTGATCGGATACCTCGTTGCGAACCCGGGCCTTGGCTACGAGCAATGGCACGCACTGTTCTCCAACAACTGGATGCGTATCTTCAGCCTGCTGGCCATGGTTGCTCTGGGCGCTCACGCCTGGGTCGGCATGTGGACCATTTCGACCGACTACCTGACGCCGATGGCGCTGGGCAAGTCGGCGACTGCAGTACGTTTCCTTTTCCAGGCAGTATGCGGCGTTGCAATGTTCGCCTACTTCGTCTGGGGTGTGCAGATTCTCTGGGGTATCTGATTCATGGCTAACATTCCAACGATTTCTTTCGACGCCATCATCATTGGTGGCGGCGGCGCCGGCATGCGTGCCGCATTGCAGCTGGCCCAGGGCGGCCACAAGACTGCAGTGATCACCAAGGTGTTCCCGACCCGCTCGCACACTGTGTCGGCCCAGGGCGGCATCACCTGCGCCATCGCGTCGGCCGACCCGAACGATGACTGGCGCTGGCACATGTACGATACCGTCAAGGGGTCCGACTATATCGGTGACCAGGACGCTATCGAATACATGTGTCAGGAAGGCCCGGCCGCGGTTTTCGAGCTGGACCACATGGGCCTGCCGTTCTCCCGCACCGAAACCGGTCGTATCTACCAGCGTCCTTTCGGCGGCCAGTCCAAGGACTACGGTAAAGGCGGCCAGGCTGCCCGTACCTGCGCGGCTTCCGACCGTACCGGTCACGCGCTGCTGCACACCCTTTATCAGGGCAACCTGAAAGCCGGCACCACCTTCCTGAACGAGTACTACGCTGTTGACCTGGTGAAGAACCAGGACGGCGCGTTCGTCGGTGTGATCGCGATCTGCATCGAAACCGGCGAAACCACCTACATCCGCGCGAAAGCCACCGTATTGGCGACTGGCGGTGCAGGGCGTATCTACGCATCCACCACCAACGCCCTGATCAACACCGGTGACGGTGTCGGCATGGCGCTGCGTGCTGGCGTGCCGGTACAAGACATCGAAATGTGGCAGTTCCACCCGACCGGCATCGCCGGTGCCGGTGTACTGGTTACCGAAGGTTGCCGTGGTGAAGGCGGTTACCTGATCAACAAGCACGGCGAGCGTTTCATGGAGCGTTATGCTCCGAACGCCAAGGACCTTGCCGGTCGTGACGTTGTTGCCCGTTCGATGGTGAAAGAAATCATCGCCGGCAACGGTTGCGGTCCGAATGGCGACCACGTGATGCTCAAGCTCGACCACCTGGGCGAGGAAGTGTTGCACAGCCGTCTGCCAGGCATCTGCGAACTGTCCAAGACTTTCGCTCACGTTGACCCGGTGGTTGCTCCGGTTCCGGTTGTTCCGACTTGCCACTATATGATGGGCGGCGTTGCCACCAACATTCATGGTCAGGCGATCACCCAGAACGCCGAAGGCAACGACGAAATCATCCCTGGCCTGTTCGCAGTGGGTGAAGTGGCTTGCGTATCGGTTCACGGTGCCAACCGTCTGGGCGGCAACTCGCTGCTCGACCTGGTGGTATTCGGCCGCGCTGCCGGCCTGCACCTGGAAAAAGCGCTGACCGACGGTATCGAATACGACGACGCCACCGACGCCGACATCAATGCGGCCCTGGCACGTCTGTCCGCCCTCAACGAGCGTACCGACGGCGAAGACGTGGCGACCCTGCGTCGCGAGCTGCAAAGCTGCATGCAGAACTACTTCGGCGTATTCCGCACCGGCGAATACATGCAGAAGGGCATCGCCCAGCTGGCCGAGCTGCGCACCCGCATCGCCAACGTCAAAATCAACGACAAGTCGCAGGCGTTCAACACTGCACGTATCGAAGCGCTGGAACTGCAGAACCTGCTGGAAGTGGCCGAAGCCACTGCCATCGCTGCCGAAGTGCGTAAAGAGTCCCGTGGCGCCCACGCCCGTGAAGACTTCGAAGACCGCGACGACGAAAACTGGCTGTGCCACACCCTGTACTTCCCGGGTGAGAAGCGCGTTGCCAAGCGTGCCGTTAACTTCTCGCCGAAGACTGTTCCGACTTTTGAACCAAAAGTCCGGACTTACTAAAGGGTGATCGATATGTTGCAAGTCGAAGTTTATCGTTACAACCCTGACACCGACTCCGCGCCGAAAACCCAGGTTTTCCAGGTCGACACCGGTGGCAAGGATTTGATGGTGCTGGACGTACTGGCGCTGATCAAAGAGCAGGACGAAGGTTTCTCCTATCGTCGCTCCTGCCGTGAAGGCGTTTGCGGTTCCGACGGCATGAACATCAACGGCAAGAACGGCCTGGCCTGCATCACGCCGCTGTCTGCCGTGGTGAAGAACAACAAGCTGGTTGTTCGTCCGCTCCCAGGTTTGCCGGTTATCCGTGACCTGGTCGTCGATATGAGCATCTTCTACAAGCAATACGAGAAGGTGAAGCCATTCCTGCAGAACGACACGCCGGCTCCGGCCATCGAACGTCTGCAGTCCCCTGAAGAGCGCGAAAAGCTCGATGGTCTGTACGAGTGCATCCTGTGCGCTTGCTGCTCGACTTCCTGCCCGTCCTTCTGGTGGAACCCGGACAAGTTCCTGGGTCCAGCTGCCCTGCTGCAAGCCTATCGCTTCCTGGCAGACAGCCGCGACACCAAGACGTCCGAGCGCCTGGCTTCGCTGGATGATCCGTTCAGCGTATTCCGCTGCCGCGGCATCATGAACTGCGTCAACGTTTGTCCGAAAGGCCTGAACCCGACTAAGGCCATCGGTCACATACGTAACATGCTGCTCTCGAGCGGCGTGTGATTCAGCTGCTGTAACCCAGTTGTTGTAAAGGCAGGACCGCTGTACCCGTAGAGGCTACGGCGCAGGCTTCAACCGGCGCCGTAGTTTTAAGCTGAGCAGCAGCTCACAAAGTTGCCGCTCGTATTTTGAAGAAATGAGACAAGCAGGGGCATCCGGGCTGGTACCCGGACTATCAGCGTGATCCTAAGTGGCTTGTTTTGGTCGCTGCACTCGGACTTTTGCAAGTTTGCTCGGTGTCTTCGCCGGTGGTGTTCCCCTAACCGAGGGTGACCAAGCATGCAAGAAAGCGTGATGCAGCGCATGTGGAACAGCGCCTACCTATCCGGTAGTAACGCTGCCTATGTGGAAGAGCTCTACGAGCTCTACCTGCACGACCCTAACGCTGTGCCAGAAGAGTGGCGCACTTACTTCCAGAAGTTGCCTACCGACGGCAGCACTGCCATCGATGTTTCGCACTCGACAATCCGCGATCATTTCGTGTTGCTGGCAAAGAACCAGCGCCGCGCCCAGCCGGTATCCGCCGGTAGCGTGAGCAGCGAGCACGAGAAGAAGCAAGTTGAAGTGCTGCGATTGATCCAGGCCTACCGTATGCGTGGCCACCAGGCAGCCCAGCTGGACCCGCTGGGGCTGTGGCAGCGTCCTGCACCTGCAGACCTGTCAATCAATCATTACGGCTTGACCAATGCCGATCTTGATACGACCTTCCGTGCCGGCGACCTGTTCATCGGCAAAGAGGAAGCGAGCCTACGCGAAATTCACGAAGCGTTGCAGCAGACATATTGCCGCACCATCGGCGCTGAATTTACGCACATCACCGATTCCGAGCAGCGCCAGTGGTTCCAGCAGCGTCTGGAAAGCGTACGCGGCCGTCCGACCTACTCCACGGATATCAAGGGTCATCTGCTCGAGCGCGTCACCGCAGCTGAAGGCCTCGAAAAATACCTGGGCACCAAGTATCCGGGCACCAAGCGTTTCGGCCTGGAAGGCGGCGAAAGCCTGATCCCGATGCTCGACGAGCTGATCCAGCGTTCCGGTTCCTACGGGACCAAGGAAGTCGTGATCGGCATGGCCCACCGTGGTCGCCTCAACGTCCTGGTCAACACCTTCGGCAAGAACCCGCGCGAGCTGTTCGACGAGTTCGAAGGCAAGAAGAAGGTCGAACTGGGTTCCGGTGACGTGAAATACCACCAGGGCTTCTCGTCCAACGTGATGACCACCGGCGGTGAAGTTCACCTGGCCATGGCCTTCAACCCGTCCCACCTGGAGATCGTTTCGCCAGTGGTCGAGGGTTCGGTGCGCGCCCGTCAGGATCGCCGCAACGACCAGACCGGTGACAAGGTTCTGCCAATCTCGATCCACGGTGACGCTGCTTTCGCAGGCCAGGGCGTGGTGATGGAAACCTTCCAGATGTCGCAGACCCGCGGTTTCAAGACCGGCGGCACCGTGCACATCGTGATCAACAACCAGGTCGGTTTCACCATCAGCAACCCGCTGGACTCGCGTTCCACCGAGTACGCCACCGACGTCGCGAAAATGATCCAGGCGCCGATCCTCCATGTAAATGGTGACGATCCGGAAGCCGTGCTGTTCGTGACCCAGCTGGCCATCGACTACCGCATGCAGTACAAGCGCGATGTGGTGATCGACCTGGTCTGCTACCGTCGTCGCGGCCACAACGAAGCGGACGAGCCAAGCGGCACCCAGCCTCTGATGTACCAGCAGATCGCCAAGCAGCGCACCACCCGTGAGCTGTATGCCGATCGTCTGGTCCAGGCAAGCGTGCTCGACGCCGAGCGTGTTCAGGCGAAAGTCGACGAATACCGCAACGCGCTGGACAACGGCCTGCACGTCGTGAAGAGCCTGGTCAAAGAGCCGAACAAAGAGCTGTTCGTGGACTGGCGTCCATATCTGGGTCACGCCTGGACTGCACGTCATGACACCACCTTCGATCTGAAGACCCTGCAGGAACTGTCCGCCAAGCTGCTGGAGCTGCCGGAAGGCTTCGTGGTCCAGCGCCAGGTCGCGAAGATCTACGAAGACCGTCAGAAGATGCAAGCCGGCGGCCTGCCGATCAACTGGGGTTATGCCGAAACCATGGCATACGCGACCCTGGCGTTCGAAGGTCACCCGATCCGCATGACCGGCCAGGATATCGGCCGCGGTACGTTCTCGCACCGTCATGCGGTCCTGCACAACCAGAAAGACGCCAGCACCTACATTCCGCTGCAGCACCTGTACGACGGCCAGCCACGTTTCGATCTGTACGATTCGTTCCTGTCCGAAGAAGCCGTACTGGCGTTCGAATACGGTTACTCGACCACCACGCCAAACGCGCTGGTGATCTGGGAAGCCCAGTTCGGCGACTTCGCCAACGGTGCCCAGGTGGTGATCGACCAGTTCATCACCAGTGGCGAGCACAAGTGGGGCCGTCTCTGCGGCCTGACCATGCTGCTGCCGCACGGTTATGAAGGTCAGGGTCCTGAGCACTCTTCGGCTCGCCTGGAGCGTTACCTGCAGCTGTGCGCCGAGCACAACATCCAGGTCTGCATGCCGACCACCCCGGCCCAGATCTACCACCTGCTGCGTCGTCAGGTGATTCGCCCGCTGCGCAAGCCGCTGGTGGTCCTGACTCCGAAGTCGCTGCTGCGTCACAAACTGGCCATCTCGACCCTGGAAGATCTGGCGGAAGGTTCGTTCCAGACCGTTATTCCGGAAATCGATGCCCAGGATCCAAAAGACGTGAATCGTCTGATTCTGTGCAGCGGCAAGGTCTACTACGACCTGCTGGAAAAACGCCGTGCCGAAGGCCGCGACGACATCGCCGTCGTGCGTATCGAGCAGCTGTACCCATTCCCTGAGGACGACTTGAACGAAGTCCTGGCTCCGTACACCAACCTCAAGCATGTCGTTTGGTGTCAGGAAGAGCCGATGAACCAGGGTGCCTGGTACTGCAGCCAGCACCACATGCGCCGCATCGTTGGCAATCACGACAAGTCGCTCGTACTCGAGTACGCAGGCCGTGAAGCCTCTGCTGCACCTGCATGCGGTTACGCGTCGATGCACGCCGAGCAGCAGGAAAAACTGCTGCAAGATGCTTTCACTGTTTAACGCCTTCGCGCACCTGAAACCGAATTTAAGGAACCACAGATAATGGCTATCGAGATCAAAGCCCCCACTTTCCCGGAATCGGTTGCCGATGGCACCGTTGCCACCTGGCACAAAAAACCGGGCGACGCCGTCAAGCGCGACGAACTGATCGTCGACATCGAAACCGACAAGGTCGTGCTGGAAGTTCTGGCCACCGCTGACGGCGTGCTGGGCGCTATCGTCAAGAACGAAGGCGACACCGTTCTGTCCGACGAAGTACTGGGCTCCATCGCTGAAGGCGCTGCCGCCGCTGCTGCTCCAGCCGCTGCCGCACCGGCTGCCGCCCAGGCCGCAGCGCCTGCTGCCGAAGGCGAAGACGATCCAATCGCTGCTCCAGCCGCGCGCAAGCTGGCCGAAGAGAACGGCATCAATATCGCTTCCGTTGCCGGTACCGGCAAAGGCGGTCGCGTGACCAAGGAAGACGTGGTTGCAGCCGTTGCCGCCAAGAAAGCCGCTCCGGCTGCCGCGCCTGCCAAGGCCGCTGCTCCTGCCGCCGCTGCTCCGGTATTCGCTGCTGGCGACCGCGTCGAGAAGCGTGTTCCGATGACCCGCCTGCGTGCCAAGGTTGCTGAGCGTCTGGTCGAAGCCCAGTCGAACATGGCGATGCTGACCACTTTCAACGAAGTCGACATGACCGAAGTCATGGCCCTGCGTTCGAAGTACAAGGATCTGTTCGAGAAGTCCCACAACGGCGTACGCCTGGGCTTCATGTCGTTCTTCGTCAAGGCTGCTACCGAGGCGCTGAAGCGTTTCCCTGCGGTCAACGCCTCGATCGACGGCTCCGACATCGTTTACCACGGTTACGCCGACATCGGTGTTGCCGTGTCCAGCGACCGCGGCCTGGTGGTTCCGGTTCTGCGTAACGCCGAACTGATGAGCCTGGCTGAAATCGAAGGCGGCATCGCCACCTTCGGCAAGAAAGCCCGTGACGGCAAACTGTCGATGGAAGAGATGACCGGCGGTACTTTCACCATCACCAACGGTGGTACTTTCGGTTCGATGATGTCGACTCCGATCGTCAACCCGCCACAAGCGGCGATCCTGGGCATGCACAACATTCTGCAGCGCCCTATGGCGATCAACGGTCAGGTGGTTATCCGTCCGATGATGTACCTGGCCCTGTCCTACGATCACCGTTTGATCGACGGCAAAGAAGCAGTGACCTTCCTGGTTACCATCAAGAACCTGCTGGAAGACCCGGCTCGTCTGCTGCTGGATATCTGATTTCGTAGCATGGGCCGATCAGCGATGATCGGCCTTTCGCCGAAACGAACAGCTTCGTCCCACGACGGCCTCCACAAGAGGCCGTCCGGTTTGATTCGAGAAGGAATGACACATGACTCAGAAATTCGACGTGGTAGTGATTGGCGCAGGCCCTGGCGGCTATGTAGCTGCCATTAAAGCTGCGCAACTCGGCCTCACGACTGCCTGCATCGAGAAATATACCGACAAGGAGGGCAAGCTGGCCCTCGGCGGTACTTGCCTGAACGTCGGCTGCATCCCTTCCAAGGCGCTGCTGGACAGCTCCTGGAAATTCCACGAAGCCCAAGACGGTTTCGCGATCCACGGTATCAGCCACGCTGGCGTGTCCATGGACGTGCCTGCGATGGTCGGCCGCAAGGCCAACATCGTGAAAAACCTGACCAGCGGTGTTGCCACCCTGTTCAAGGCCAACGGCGTGACCTCCATCCAGGGCCACGGCAAACTGCTGGCCGGCAAGAAAGTCGAAGTCACCAAGCCTGACGGCTCGGTGGAAGTGATCGAAGCCGAGAACGTCATCCTGGCGCCGGGCTCGCGTCCAATCGACATTCCACCGGCTCCGGTCGATCAGAAAGTGATCGTCGACTCCACCGGCGCCCTGGAATTCCAATCCGTACCAAAACGCCTGGGCGTGATCGGCGCTGGTGTGATCGGTCTGGAGCTGGGTTCGGTATGGTCCCGTCTGGGCGCTGAAGTGACTGTCCTCGAAGCTCTGGACACCTTCCTGATGGCTGCCGACACCGCCGTCTCCAAGGAAGCGCTGAAAACCCTGACCAAACAGGGTCTGGACATCAAACTGGGCGCTCGCGTCACCGGCTCCAAGGTCAACGGCGAAGAAGTGGTCGTGACCTACACCGATGCCAACGGCGAACAGAACATCACTTTCGACAAGCTGATCGTAGCCGTTGGTCGCCGTCCAGTGACCACTGATCTGCTGGCTGCTGATTGCGGCGTGACCCTCGACGAGCGCGGTTTCGTGCACGTTGACGATCACTGCGCTACCACCGTACCGGGCGTTTACGCGATCGGCGACGTGGTTCGCGGCATGATGCTGGCTCACAAGGCCTCGGAAGAGGGCATCATGGTCGTCGAGCGCATCAAGGGCCACAAGGCTCAGATGAACTATGACCTGATCCCTTCGGTTATTTATACTCACCCGGAAATCGCGTGGGTCGGCAAGACCGAGCAGGCCTTGAAAGCTGAAGGCGTTGAAGTTAACGTCGGCACCTTCCCGTTCGCAGCCAGCGGCCGTGCCATGGCAGCCAACGACACCGGCGGTTTCGTAAAAGTCATCGCTGATGCCAAGACTGACCGTGTACTGGGCGTTCACGTGATCGGCCCAAGCGCGGCAGAACTGGTTCAGCAAGGTGCGATCGGCATGGAGTTCGGCACCAGCGCCGAAGACCTGGGCATGATGGTTTTCTCCCATCCGACCCTGTCCGAAGCCCTGCACGAAGCAGCACTGGCAGTGAATGGCGGCGCCATCCACATCGCCAACCGCAAAAAGCGTTAAGACAATAAGAAACCACGGCGGATTGCCCGTCGTGAGCCTTGCGAGCAAGACTCACCGCGGAACGTCCGCTGGACTCGACCTCACGGGAATCTTCATGCGCTGTGCCGCAGCCCAGGCTGCGGATGCGGGGCAGGGGAGTCCGGTGAGGAGCGGTCACAGGTGGCGCGGCACTCATCAAGAGCGCAGCGCCGAATGCGCAGTACCTAACGAAGACGGTAAAAAGCATGAATCTTCACGAGTATCAGGGTAAGCAGCTGTTCGCTGAATACGGCCTGCCAGTATCCAAAGGCTACGCGGTAGACACCCCGGAAGAAGCAGCAGAAGCTTGCGACAAGATCGGCGGCTCCGAGTGGGTTGTCAAAGCCCAGGTTCACGCCGGTGGTCGCGGTAAAGCGGGCGGCGTAAAGCTGGTTCGCAGCAAAGAAGACGCTAAAGCATTCGCTCAACAGTGGTTGGGCAAGCGTCTGGTGACTTACCAGACTGACGCCAATGGTCAGCCAGTCACCAAGATCCTGGTTGAATCGTGCACTGATATCGCTAAAGAGCTGTACCTGGGCGCTGTCGTCGACCGTTCGAGCCGTCGCATCGTGTTCATGGCTTCCACCGAAGGTGGCGTGGACATCGAGAAAATCGCTCACGACACCCCTGAGAAAATCCTCAAGGCTACTATCGATCCACTGGTTGGCGCTCAGCCATTCCAGGGTCGCGAGCTGGCTTTCCAGCTGGGCCTGGAAGGCAAGCAAGTCACTCAGTTCGCCAAGATCTTCGTCGGCCTGGCCAAACTGTTCCAGGACCACGATCTGGCACTGCTGGAAGTGAACCCGCTGGTGATCAAGGCTGATGGCGATCTGCACTGCCTGGACGCGAAGATCAACATCGACGCCAACGCCATGTACCGTCAGCCTAAGCTGAAGACTTTCCACGATCCGTCCCAGGACGATCCGCGCGAAGCGCACGCTGCCAAGTTCGAACTGAACTACGTAGCGCTGGAAGGCAACATCGGCTGCATGGTCAACGGTGCCGGCCTGGCCATGGGTACCATGGACATCGTCAACCTGCACGGCGGCAAGCCAGCCAACTTCCTCGACGTAGGTGGTGGTGCTACCAAAGAGCGCGTGACCGAAGCCTTCAAGATCATCCTGTCCGACACCAACGTCGCTGCAGTACTGGTCAACATCTTCGGCGGCATCGTTCGTTGCGACATGATTGCCGAAGGCATCATCGGTGCAGTGAAAGAAGTCGGCGTGAAAATCCCGGTTGTTGTTCGCCTTGAAGGCAACAATGCTGAACTGGGCGCTAAAGTACTGGCAGAAAGCGGCTTGAACATCATCGCTGCTACCAGCCTGACCGACGCTGCTCAACAAGTTGTCAAAGCTGCGGAGGGCAAATAATGAGCGTCCTGATCAATAAAGACACCAAAGTTATCTGCCAGGGTATTACCGGTTCGCAAGGTAGTTTCCACACCCAGCAAGCCATCGAATACGGCACCAAGATGGTTGGCGGCGTAACTCCGGGCAAAGGCGGCACCGAGCACCTGGGCCTGCCTGTCTTCAACACCGTGAAAGACGCTGTAGCTGCCACTGGCGCCACCGCCAGCGTGATCTACGTTCCAGCTCCTTTCTGCAAGGACTCCATCCTGGAAGCGGCTTTCGGCGGCATCAAGCTGATCGTCTGCATCACCGAAGGCATTCCTACCCTGGACATGCTGGACGCTAAAGTTAAGTGCGACGAGCTGGGTGTTACCCTGATCGGCCCTAACTGCCCAGGCGTGATCACTCCAGGCGAATGCAAGATCGGCATCATGCCAGGTCACATTCACTTGCCAGGCAAGGTCGGTATCGTTTCCCGTTCCGGCACCCTGACTTACGAAGCCGTGAAGCAGACCACTGACGCCGGTTTCGGTCAGTCCACCTGCGTCGGCATCGGTGGTGACCCGATCCCAGGCTCCAACTTCATCGACATCCTGAAGCTGTTCCAGGAAGACCCGAAGACCGAAGCGATCGTGATGATCGGTGAGATCGGCGGTTCGGCTGAAGAAGAAGCGGCTGCCTATATCAAGGCTAACGTGACCAAGCCGGTTGTTTCCTACATCGCTGGTGTGACTGCTCCTCCGGGCAAGCGCATGGGCCATGCTGGCGCAATCATCTCTGGCGGCAAAGGCACTGCAGACGAGAAATTCGCTGCTCTGCAAGACGCAGGCGTGAAAACCGTGCGTTCGCTGGCAGACATCGGCAAGGCCCTGGCCGAGCTGACTGGCTGGGCTGTCAAGTAAGCCTCGCGCTTAGCTGACGCTCCACCAACAAAGGCCACCTTCGGGTGGCCTTTGTTCGTTAAGAGCAGTTGCAAGCCTCAAGCGACAAGCTGCAAGAGAAGCTTGTCGCTTGAAACTTGTACCTTGCAGCTGCTTTTAATACGTAAACGCGACACGCAAATGTCGCTGATCGGACAGTTCGCCCTCTAACAGTGCGTTTGTCTTACAAATTCGGTAGTCTAGCCGCCTCTTTTGCGTCTGCGTCCCACAAGGAAGCCGCGCGCTAAACGGGTCAGTCCTATACGGACCGACAGCATTTCCCTCACCCATAAGGGAAATCCCTCTCTAAATTCCGATTCAGTAGTGTGGTATTTCCTTAATGAAAGTGTTGAAAGGCCAGGACATTCTGGCACTGGGTTTTATGACCTTTGCCCTGTTCGTCGGGGCCGGCAATATCATCTTCCCGCCTATCGTCGGCTTGCAGTCCGGACCTAACGTCTGGATCGCGGCGCTGGGCTTTCTGATCACCGCTGTGGGGCTTCCGGTGGTGACTGTCATTGCGCTGGCCAAGGTCGGCGGGGCGATGGACGCGCTGAGCAGCCCGATCGGCAAGATCGCCGGTGGCCTGCTGGCGGCGGTCTGCTACCTGGCGGTCGGCCCGTTGTTCGCGACGCCGCGTACCGCGACCGTGTCCTTTGAAGTAGGCCTGGCGCCCCTGACCGGCGAAAGCCCGCTGGCGCTGTTCCTCTATAGCTCGGTGTATTTCCTGCTGGTGTTTTTCATCTCCCTCTACCCGGGACGCCTGCTGGATACCGTTGGACGTTTCCTCGCGCCGCTGAAGATCATCGCCCTGGCCGTACTGGGCATCGCCGCGTTCGCCTTGCCGGCCGGTGATATCGGTGTTGCGACGCCCGAATACGTCGCGGCGCCGTTCTCCCAAGGCTTCATCAATGGTTACCTGACCATGGATACCCTGGGCGCGCTGGTGTTCGGCATCGTCATCGTCAACGCCATCCGTTCCCGCGGTGTCGAGTCGCCACGCCTGATCACCCGTTACGCGATCATCGCCGGGCTGATTGCCGGTATCGGCCTGGCGCTGGTGTATGTCAGCCTGTTCCGCCTGGGTTCGGGCAGCCATGAAGTCGCGGCCGGTGCCACCAATGGCGCGGCGGTGCTGCACGCTTATGTGCAACACACTTTCGGCTCCCTGGGCAGCGGCTTCCTCGCCGTGTTGATTTCCCTGGCCTGCCTGGTGACCGCGGTCGGTTTGACCTGCGCTTGCGCGGAGTACTTCAGCCGCGTACTGCCGCTGTCGTACAAGACCCTGGTGATCATCCTGGCGGCGTTCTCGCTGCTGGTGTCCAACCTGGGCCTGACCAAGCTGATCGCCTTCTCCATCCCGGTGCTGACCGCCATCTACCCACCGTGCATCGCCCTGGTGGCCCTTAGCTTCTGCAAGGACTTCTGGCATGAGCAAGGCCGCATCGTCGGTCCGGTGATGCTGGTGTCCTTCCTGTTCGGCCTGATCGACGCCCTCAAGGGCGCCGGCCTGGCGGACTGGATGCCAACCCAGTTGATGCACCTGCCGCTGAGCGAGCAGGGCCTGGCGTGGCTGGTGCCTTCGGTCATGACCCTGGTGGTCGCGGTAGCCTGCGACCGCCTGCTGGGCAAGCGCAGCGAAGCGCTGGCCTAAACCGCTATCTGCCGGGGCCCGTCACAAACGGGCACCGAGTAGCCATGAAAATGCCCCGTATCCAGCGATACGGGGCATTTTTTATGGGCGGCCGATGGTGTCTTTTTTCCTCGATCAACGTCGAAGCAGTGCCAGTTGTATCCGCACTCTGCCAACGCCTATCCGGGAACCTGCATGTCGTTCGTCGAAGCCAACCTGATCCATCTCATCGCCGCCCTCTGGTTTGTCATCTGCTGGGGCGGCTACACCCGCTACGCCACGTGGAAGGGCCGTGACACCGCGTGCCTGGCCAGCGTGCTGCACCTGTACCGGGAAGACTGGATGCGCCGCATGCTGCTGCGCGACAACCGCATTGCCGACGCCAGCGTGATCGGCAACCTGGAACGCAATGCCTCGTTCTTTGCCTCCAGCACCCTGATTATCCTCGCCGGTATCCTCACCGTGCTTGGCGCTTCCGAGCGTGCGGTGTCGCTGCTGGCCGATATTCCCATGGTGCAGCAGGCCTCCCAGGGCATGTCGGAGATCAAGCTGCTGTGCCTGGCCCTGGTGTTCGTCTATGCCTTCTTCACCTTCAGCTGGTGCATGCGCCAGTACAACTTCGCGGCCATTCTCGTGGGCTCGGCGCCGATGATCGGTGAGCGGCATGTTTCCGAACAGGAACGAAAAGCCTTTGCAATGCGGGCCGCGCGGGTGATTTCCATGGCCGCCAACCAGTTCAACTTCGGCCTGCGTTCCTATTACTTCGGCATGAGCATGCTGGCCTGGTTCGTCAGCCCCTGGCTGTTCATGCTGATGAGCGCGGGCGTGGTGCTGGTGCTGTACCGCCGGGAGTTTCATTCCGACGTGTTGGATGTGATGGTCTATACCCCTACAGAGGCGCCATTGCCCGAGGCGAACAAGGAGATAGCCTGATGAGTATTGCGTTCTGGTGTGTGTTTATCAGCGCGTTGTTGATTTACGTGGCGCGCATACCGGTAGCCAGGGCGATGAAAGAGCAGGGCGGCTACGACAATCACCTGCCACGCCAGCAACAGACACAACTCACGGGGTTCGGCGCCCGGGCAGTGGCGGCGCACCAGAACAGTTTCGAAGCCTTCATGTTATTCGCGGTGGGGGTCCTGATGGCCCATACCACCCAGACTCAGGGCTGGTTGATCGACGGCCTGGCGATCGTCTTCGTCATTACGCGGGTTATCTATCTGCTTTGCTATTGGGCGGATCTTGCCTGGCAGCGCAGTCTGGTCTGGTTTATCGGTCTGCTCTGCTCATTGCTGCTGATGCTTAGTCCGACTTTTCGCAGCCTGTTGGCTTAGCGTTATTGCAGACAAAGTAAAGCCCGCACTAGGCGGGCTTTCTTTTTGCTGCACTAAAACCGGATTAGTTGGTTTTAGGAGCGGCTTCCTTGGCAGCTTCTTCAGCCGCTGCTTTGCTCGATTCAACCTGATCTTTGGCTGCTTCGGCGTTTTCTTTTGCAGCTTCGTTCACTTTATCCTGAGCTTCATTCATTTTCTGTTGAGCTTGCTCAGCATGTTGGTTGGCATCTTGAGCTTTGTCCTCGGATTTTTTATCGCAGGCAGCGAGACCGAGGGAAGCGGTCAGCATCAGGGCAATAGCTAAAGTCTTACGCATGGGGTGTTTCTCCTTATTGAAGATATCTTCTGGCCTTTCGAGCATGGCTCTACAGGTTAAGTTCCTTGAAAGTTAAAGATATATAAAGTGCCAGCAATATGGAACTTTTACCTGCCGCGTTAACCGAGCGGTTTTGACACCAACTAGAGAGTTTCCTTATGGAGCAAAACCCTGTTTTTGAGCGTGCGACGCGGTTTTTGTCGGCGCTGCGCCATTGCCAGGTATTGGCCATGAGCGTGCACAGCGCCTCAAAAGACGGCATTACCCTGATGTTGCCTTACAGCCCGCAGATAGTCGGCAACCCCGAGACCGGAGTGATCCACGGTGGCGCGCTGACCTCGTTGATGGACACCGCCTGTGGCATGGCGACCTTGTGCGTCCTGCCGGAGTTCGAGGTCTGCCCGACCCTGGACCTGCGCATCGATTACATGCACCCTGCGCAGCCGGGCAAGAGCGTGTATGGCTTTGCCCAGTGCTACCGGGTGACCACCGATGTGATTTTCACCCGTGGTTTTGCCTATCAGGATGACCCCGAGCACCCTGTTGCCCATGTGGTGGGCACCTTCATGCGCATGGGCAAGGGCATCAAGGGCAGCAAAGGTTTTGCCGGCGCCATCAAGGGTGAGCAGCCATGAGCGATGATTTCCAGAAGCAAGTGCTGCATGCCCACCAGCAAGGCGATTACGCCGCGCTGCTGCAATTGATTCCCTACGCCAGACTGATTGGCATCGAGTGTTCGCGGCAGGGCGATGAGTTGCTGTTTCGCCTGCCCGCCAACCGCGACAATATCGGCAACCCGTTGCTGCCGGCCCTGCACGGTGGGGTGATCGCCGGATTCATGGAGCTGGCCGCGGCCCTGCATCTGCTGATTGGCACCGGCTCGCCGGGCGTGCCGAAGATCATCGACTTTTCCCTCGATTACCTGCGTGCCGGGCAATTTCGCGATACTTATGCCAAATGCCAGGTCTGCCGCCAGGGACGGCGGGTGGCGAATGTGGCCATCACCGCCTGGCAGAGCAGCGCGGAGGAGCCGATTGCCACCGCCCGCGCACATTTCAAGCTCGAAGAAAGTCCAGGGCCTTGAAATCTCAGGTATAGCCCCCAACTCTGTGGACATCCCGCCGTAAGCCCTTCGGGCGCGGCTTATGCCATCTGATTGGAGTTTGATGACCATGAGTGTGGAAACTCAAAAGGAAACCCTGGGCTTCCAGACCGAGGTAAAGCAACTGCTGCACCTCATGATCCATTCGCTGTATTCCAACAAGGAAATCTTCCTTCGCGAACTGATCTCGAACGCCTCTGACGCTGTCGACAAATTGCGCTTCGAAGCCCTGTCCAAGCCTGAGTTGCTGGAAGGTGGCGCGGAGCTGAAAATCCGTGTGAGCTTCGACAAGGACGCCAAGACCGTCACCCTCGAAGACAACGGCATCGGCATGAGCCGGGACGATGTGATCACCCACCTGGGGACCATCGCCAAGTCCGGCACCGCCGATTTCATGAAAAACCTCACCGGCGACCAGAAGAAGGATTCGCACCTGATCGGTCAGTTTGGCGTGGGCTTCTATTCCGCCTTCATCGTCGCCGACAAGGTCGATGTCTTCAGCCGCCGCGCCGGCCTTGACGCCAGCGAAGGCGTGCACTGGTCCTCCAAGGGCGAAGGCGAGTTCGAAGTCGCGACCATCGACAAGGCCGACCGCGGTACCCGCATCGTCCTGCACCTGAAGTCCGGCGAAGACGAGTTCGCCGACGGCTGGCGCCTGCGCAACATCATCAAGAAGTACTCCGACCATATCGCCCTGCCGATCGAGCTACCGAAAGAGGCCGCTGCCGCTGAGGGCGAGGAGAAGCCTGCGCAGGAATGGGAAACCGTCAACCGCGCCAGTGCCCTGTGGACCCGTCCGCGTACCGAAATCAAGGACGAGGAATACCAGGAGTTCTACAAGCACATCGCCCACGACTTCGAGAACCCGCTGAGCTGGAGCCACAACAAGGTCGAAGGCAAGCTGGAATACAGTTCGCTGTTGTACGTGCCGGCCCGTGCGCCATTCGACCTGTACCAGCGTGAAGCGCCGAAAGGCCTGAAGTTGTACGTGCAGCGCGTGTTCGTGATGGACCAGGCGGAATCCTTCCTGCCGCTGTACCTGCGCTTCATCAAGGGCGTAGTTGACTCCAACGACCTATCGCTGAACGTGTCGCGGGAAATCCTGCAGAAAGACCCGATCATCGACTCCATGAAGTCGGCGCTGACCAAGCGCGTGCTGGACATGCTGGAAAAACTGGCGAAGAACGAGCCTGAGCAATACAAGGGCTTCTGGAAAAACTTCGGCCAGGTGATGAAGGAAGGCCCGGCCGAAGACTTCGCCAACAAGGAAAAGATCGCCGGCCTGCTGCGCTTCGCCTCCACCCAGGGCGACGACGGCGAGCAGAATGTTTCCCTGGCCGAGTACCTGGCACGCGCCAAGGAAGGCCAGGACAAGATCTACTACCTCACCGGCGAAACCTACGCGCAGGTCAAGAACAGCCCGCACCTGGAAGTCTTCCGCAAGAAAGGCATCGAAGTGCTGCTGCTGACCGACCGCATCGACGAGTGGCTGATGAGCTACCTGAGCGACTTCGACGGCAAGGGTTTTGTCGACGTGGCGCGGGGTGACCTGGACCTGGGCAACCTGGACTCGGAAGAGGACAAGAAGGCCGCGGAAGAAGTCGCCAAGAGCAAGGAAGGCCTGGTGGAGCGGATCAAGACCGCCCTGGGCGATACCGTCAGCGAAGTGCGGGTTTCCCACCGCCTGACCGACTCCCCGGCGATCCTGGCGATCGGCGAGCAGGACCTGGGCCTGCAGATGCGCCAGATCCTCGAGGCCAGCGGGCAGAAGGTGCCGGATTCCAAGCCGATCTTCGAATTCAACCCGGCTCACCCGTTGATCGAGAAACTCGACGGCGAGCAGAGCGACGAGCGCTTCGGCGACCTGTCGCACATCCTCTTCGATCAGGCGGCCCTGGCTGCCGGCGACAGCTTGAAAGACCCGGCCGCCTATGTGCGCCGCCTGAACAAGCTGCTGGTTGAACTGTCGGTTTAACTGCGTTGTATAAAAACCCGCTTCGGCGGGTTTTTTCATTCCGGTGTTTTTGAATCAGGAGTCTGAAATGAGCCAAGTCACTGTTCGTTCCCTGGTCTACCAGATTGATGGTCAATCCTATGAAAGCCGCCTGGCGTTCGATGCCAGCCAGCAGGGCCCGCGTCCGGGGCTGTTGATGGCGCCGAACTGGATGGGTGTCGGCGCCGGTGCCGAGAAGATCGCCGAGGCGGTCGCCGCCAAGGGGTATGTGGTGTTGATCGCCGACCTGTACGGGCAACAGGTCCGCCCGAGCAACGGCGACGAGGCGGGTGCCGCCATGATGCCGCTGAAGAATGACCGGGCCTTGCTGCGCAAGCGCATGCAGGCGGCCTTCGAGGCGCTGCAGAGCCAGCAGGAAGCGGCGGTGGACAAGGCCCGGCTGGCCACCTTCGGCTTCTGCTTTGGCGGTTGCTGCTCCCTGGAGTTGGCGCGCAGTGGTGCGCCGCTGAAAGCCGCGGTGTCCTTCCACGGCAGCCTGGATACGCCGAACCCGGCCGACGCCCGGAACATCAAGGGTTCGGTGCTGGTGCTGCATGGCGCCTCCGACCCGCTGGTGCCGAAAGAGCAATTGCCGGCCTTCGAAGAGGAAATGAATGCCGCGGGGGTGGATTGGCAACTGCTGAGTTACGGCGGCGCGGTGCATTCCTTCACCGATCCGCACGCCAATGTACCGGGCAAGATGATGTACGACGCCAAGACCGCCCGTCGCGCCTTCACCTCGATGCACAACCTGCTGGATGAAGTGTTCAAGGGCTGAGCCCCGGGAACCACAAGCCCGCTTGGCGATGCAATGCGGCTCTCAGTGAGCCGCCTTGTGCGCCAGGCGGGCTTTTTTTGTGCCTGTCGGCCATTCAGATCCGCGTCAGTGCCTGGGCCAGGTCGGCGCGCAGGTCCTCCACATCCTCGACGCCCACGGACAAACGCACCAGCCCGTCGCCGATGCCGAGCTGCGCCCGGGTATCCGCGGGAATGCTGGCGTGGGTCATGATCGCCGGGTGCTCGATCAGGCTTTCCACCCCGCCCAGGCTCTCGGCCAGGGCAAAGATCCGCACGCTCTCGAGAAAACGCCTGGCGCCGGCGAGGTCGCAGTCCAGGTCGAGGGAAATCATCCCGCCGAAACCGTGCATCTGCCGCCGTGCCAGTGCGTGCTGCGGGTGGGACGGCAGGCCCGGGTAGTAGACCCGCGCCACCTGTGGCTGGCGTTCCAGCCATTGCGCCAGCTCCAGGGCGTTGCTGCAGTGGCGTTCCATGCGCAGCGCCAGGGTCTTCACCCCGCGCAGGGTGAGGAAGGCGTCGAACGGCCCGGCGATCGCTCCCACGGCGTTCTGCAGGAAGCCCAAACGTTCGGCCAGGTCGAGGTTCTGCCCGACCACCGCGATGCCGCCGATCACGTCGGAATGGCCGTTGAGGTACTTGGTCGTCGAGTGCAGCACGATATCGAAGCCCAGCTCCAGCGGACGCTGGATCCGCGGGCTGGCAAAGGTGTTGTCGGCGACGCAGATGATGCCCCGTGCCCGGCAGATGCGCGCGATGGCGGCGAGATCGGTGAGGCGCAGCAGGGGATTGCTCGGGGTCTCGACCATCACCATCCGCGTGTCGTCCTGCAGCGCCGCTTCGAAAGCCGACAGATCGGTCAGGTCGACGAAGCTGAAGCGATGGCCGGCGCTGCGTTGGCGCACCTTGTCGAAGAGACGGAACGTCCCGCCATACAAGTCATTGCCGGAAACGATATGCGCGCCTGCGTCGAGCAGTTCGAGCACGGTGGAAATCGTTGCCAGCCCGGAGGCGAAGGCGAAGGCCTGGGTGCCGCCCTCGAGGTCCGCCACGCAGCGTTCCAGGGCCCAGCGCGTGGGGTTGTGCGAGCGCCCGTAGTCGAGCCCCTTGTGCACCCCGGGGCTTTGCTGGGCATAGGTGGAGTTGGCGTAGATCGGCGGCATCAGCGCCCCGGTGGAAGGGTCCGGCGTTTGCCCGGCATGGATTACCCGGGTGGCGAAGGCGCGTGGCGCGCTGCTTTCATCCTGTTGGCTCATGGCAGTGATCTCCGTAAGTGGTTGAGCATGTCGACCCGGGTAATCAAGCCGTGGAAGCCCGAAGCGTCGGCGATGATCGCCACGAAGCCACGGTCGAGTTCCGCCTCCAGTTCGGCCAGGCTGGCGCCGGGAGGCAGGGTTTCCAGCTGATCGGTCATGGCGCTGGCCACGGTCTTGCGAAAGTGTGAAGCATCTTCGTGCACACCCAGCAGGATGTCCGACTCGTCGATCACCCCGACCAGCCGCTGCCCATCCACCAGCACCGGCAGTTGCGAGACGTCGGCCAGGCGCATGCGCTGGAAGGCGGTGAGCAGGGTATCGTCCGGCCCCACGCTGATTACCCGGCCGTCCTCGAAGCGCCGCGCGATCAGGTCGCGCAGGTCGCCGTAGCCTTTGCGTTGCAGCAGGCCCTGGTCGTTCATCCATTGGTCGTTGTAGATCTTCGACAGGTAGCGGGTGCCGGTGTCGCAGACGAAGCTGACCACCCGCTTCGGCTCAGTCTGCTCGCGGCAGTAGCGCAGAGCCGCGGCCAGCAGGGTACCGGTCGAAGAGCCGCCGAGAATACCCTCGGCGCGCAGCAACTGGCGGGCGTGCTCGAAACTTTCCTCGTCGCTGATGGAATAGGCCTTGCGCACGCTGGAAAGGTCGGCGATGGACGGAATGAAGTCTTCGCCGATGCCTTCCACCGCCCAGGAACCGGGCGTGCCGAGGGCGCCGCTGCGGCTGTATTCGGCCATCACCGAGCCGACCGGATCGGCCAGGACCATGGCCAGGTCCGGCTGCACCCGGCGGAAGAACCGGGTCAGGCCGGTCAGGGTGCCGGCCGAGCCGACGCCGACCACGATGGCGTCCACGTCATGCTGGGTCTGCGCCCAGATTTCCGGCGCGGTGCTGCATTCGTGGGCCAGCGGGTTGGCCGGGTTGTTGAACTGATCGGCGAAGAACGCGTTGGGAATCTCCTTGGTCAGTCGCGCGGCCATATCCTGGTAGTAGTCAGGGTGGCCCTTGCCGACATCGGAGCGGGTGATGTGCACTTCGGCGCCCATCGCCTTGAGGTGCAGGACTTTCTCGGTGGACATCTTGTCCGGCACCACCAGGACCACTCGATAACCCTTGGCGCGGCCGACCAGGGCCAGGCCGAGGCCGGTGTTGCCGGCGGTGGCTTCGACTATGGTGCCACCGGGTCGCAGGCGGCCATCACGCTCGGCGGCATCGATCATCGCCAGGCCGATGCGGTCCTTGATCGAGCCACCGGGGTTTTGCGATTCAAGCTTGAGAAACAGCGTACAGGGGCCGGTATCGAAACGGCTGACACGCACCAGCGGCGTGTTGCCGATCAGTTCGAGCACGGCGGGACGGGAGTCGTTCGGCATGTCGTCACCTCGCTGCGCAAAGCTGCGCTGGATGGGCGACCCACGGCGAATCATCGCGCGCCGGTCGCAGGCAATGCATCGCTTGGACCATAGGCCGGGATCCTGCTACCCGCAACCGCTCGCGCCGGCCGGTACCTGGTTGCGCAACCAGGCGGCGGGGGAAGCCTGGCCCGGCGCTTGACCTGTCCGGATCACCGAGCGCCCGGCGCTACAGGGGTGACGGCGAGCCTTTGCCCTTGGGCAGTTCGATTCTTTCGCTTTCCCCCGGCACCGTCGGCCAGTCGCCGGCGGCCCAGCGTTGGCGGGCTTCATCGATACGCGCCGGGTCGCTGGAGACGAAGTTCCAGTTGATCCGCCGTGGACCATCCAGCGGCGCGCCGCCGAACAGCACGGCATGGCAATCGCTGTCGGCGAACAGGGTGGGTGTGGTTCTGGCCGGCAGGATCACCAGCGAGTGCGGTTCGACGGGCTCGCCATCCAGCTGGGCGTCGCCTTCGAGCACGTACAGGGCGCGCTCTTCATGTTCGGCGGGGATCAGCAGGGTGGTCGCGGTCTGCAACTGTATTTCGGCATACAGGGTCGGGGAGAGCACTGGCACCGGCGATTCCAGGCAGAAACCACTGCCGGCGATCATGCGGATCTTGACCCCGAGATTATCGCTGACCGGCAAGGTCGCGGCCGGGTGATGGCTGTAGTGCCCAGGGCCTTGTTCATGGGCTTTGGGCGAAGCCAGCCAGACCTGCAGGCCGTGCATGCTGAAGTCGCTGTCGATCAGCGCCTGCGGGGTGCGCTCGACATGGGCGATGGCGCTACCGGCGGTCATCCAGCTGACATCCCCCGGGTTCACCACATGATCGGAACCGAGGCTGTCCTTGTGCTGGATCTGCCCCTGGAACAGGTAGGTCAGGGTCGACAGGCCGATATGCGGATGTTGGCGGATATTCATGCCCTTGCCCGCGGGGTAGCGGGTTTGCAGCATATGATCGAAAAACACGAAGGGCCCCACGCTGCGGCATTGGGCCGAGGGCAGCGGACGCAGGATGGGTTGGCCTTCGACGTCCTCGGCGCGAGGGCGAATCACGAGCGGTGTGTTCATGGTGCATTCCAGGCTGATCGGGTTATGCCCGGGAGCATAACCCGCTTGTGCGAGCCGTGGCGCTATTGGCTGAAGGCGCCTTCGGAGAGGTGGGTCTCGATGCTCACCTCGGCGGTGGTCATCAGCTTGTGCACCGGGCAGCGGTCGGCGACGCGATGCAGTTCTTCACGTTGGGCGTCGGTGAGCACGCCCTTGAGGGTCAGCTTGACGTGCAGCGCATATTTGCCTTTCTGCTCCTGGCTGTTGTCGTGCTTGACCTCGACCGTGACGCCGGTGAGCGGAATCTCTTTTTTCTGCGCATACAGCTTGAGGGTCAGGGCCTTGCAGGCACCCAGGGCGGCATCGAAAAAGTCGTGGGGTTCCGGCGCGGAGCCTTCGCCGCCCAGGGTCTTGGGCAGGTCGGCGAACAATTGATGGTCATCGATCTGGATGCTGTGGCGGAAACCTTCGCTGGACTCGGTGTTGACGGTGATAGTCATGGCGGACCTCGGGCAGTGGTGAGCAGTCGGAACAGACATTGAAAGGTGGTGCAGTTATAGAGCATTACGCTTGCCGTGCGTTCCCCTTTTTCTGAACCGTCACCTGCGGGGCAGGGTCTACCCAGCGTCAACCGACGGGAGCCCGCCCATGCACTGGATCTACCTGAGCACCTTGCTGTTACTGCTGCCGAGCGCCTGGGCCCAGGCCCGCGACTACGCCTACAGCGATGCTCACTTGCATTACGTCGACTTCTTCCAGGAGTCGGCAGGCATGGACAAGCTGCTCAAGGCCATGGCCGACAATCGCATCGAACATGTGATGATTTCCGGTATCCCGGTGGCCAAGAAATGGCATGAAGACGAACCCAAGCGGCCGCGCTACTACGCCGGCGACGACGCCGATGCCTACTGGTACAGCGCCACCGATGTGATTGTCGCTGCCGCGGTGAACCGCCTGACGCCCGAGCAGCGCCAGCATTTTCATCCGTTCCTCTCTGGCTTCAACCCCAACGACAAGAACTCCGACGCCCATATCCAGCGCATGCTCGACCTCAATCCGGGGCTATGGCAGGGCATCGGCGAAGTGTTCACCCGCCACGACGACCTGACCGCGCTGACCTCCGGCGATACACCGCGGGCCAATAACGAGGCGATGACGCGGATCTATCACCTGGCGGCGGAAAACGACCTGCCGGTGATGCTGCATTCCAACATCACCTCCAAGCGCGAGAAGAACCCGCTGTACCTGGCGGAAATCGAAGAGCCGCTGCGCAATCATCCCCACACGCGCTTTATCTGGGCCCACGCGGGCACCAGCATGGAGATCCACCGGCATCAGGTGCAGCTGGATTTTCTCCTGCCGACCCTGGCGCGGATGCTCGAGTCTTACCCCAACCTGTACATCGACCTGTCCTGGAGCGTGCTCAGGCCATATCTGCTGGATGAGCAGGGCGTGCCTCGGGCGCAGTGGCTGAAGCTGGTGGAGCGCTTTCCCGAGCGCTTCATGCTGGGTTCGGACGTTGTCGGGCGTTTCAACAAGCTGGGGCGGGAAATGCGCGGCTTCGATCCCTTCCTCGATGCCTTGCCGGAGGCCGTGGCGCGTAAGGTGGCTCGGGACAACTTCCTCGCCGTGCTGCCGCGCGCACGTTGATCCTGGGTGGCTCCGGTTCGTGGGCGTTGCCAAGGCGCTGGTGATGCAGGTTTGTCATCAGCCTGTCATGCCTGCGTCATAGGCTCGCGCCATCTCAATCAAGGAGCGCGATATGCACCTCACCCGTTTAAGCGCATTGGCGGCGCTGATGATGCTCAGTGGCCTGGGCTATTCCGAAGCCCGTGCCGAAGTCCGTGTCGAAGGCCCGGTGGAATATGGTGTGTTCGAGGGGCCGAAGGCCGCGTTGCAGTCGGGTGAGAGGGTGCTGCGGCGCAGCAACGAAAACATCGAGCAGACCGAGATCGTGCCCGCGCGGCTGGGCACCAAGTTCGGCCTGCGTTATCAGTTGGCCGGCAAGGTGGCCGAGGATGTGCCACTGACCCTGTTGTATTTCACGCCGGGCATCCGTACCCCGGATGGCCAGCGTCACGATAAGCTCGAAGTGACCCAGAAACTGGTGCCGGGCGCACCGCAGGACATCATGGCCTATGAGTTCACCGAGAGTCATGAGGTGATCCCCGGCGAGTGGCGTTTCATGGTATTCCAGGGCGACCGTTTGTTGGTCCAGCAGCGTTTTACCGTACGCTGAATCGTTTACGCCCAGGCATCGGAGTGCTTGGGCGTTTTGATATCACGTTTTCGTCTTAAGCAAATTTTCCGCGACCCGATACCTTCAAGAGCAGCCCGCTGTATGGCGAATGCAGCGCTTTTGGAAGGAACCGGAGAATGAGCATCAGGAGTCTCAACATTGCACCGCGCGCGGGCCTGGGCTTCGGCCTGCTGGCGTTGATGGTGTTCGGCCTGGGGGCGTTCGCCCTGCTGCAGATGTCGAACATGCGCGCGCAGTCCGACGAGGTCGACAATAACTGGCTACCCAGTGTGATGTCGGTGGGCGAAATGAATCAGGACCTGCTGCGGGTCCGGGCGCTGACCATGCGCTTGCTGATCAACCGCAGCCCCCAGGCCCTGGCGCAGAACGAAAGCAAACTCAATGAGATCAAGCGCGGCATGACGGTGGCCCAGGAGCGCTATAACGCGCTGATTGTGCTACCGGAAGAGCGTGTGCTGTTCGATCGCTACAAGGCCGCCGAGAAGCGCTACCTCGAGCATCAGAACCAGGTGATGGCGCTGTCGCAGCAGGGGCGGGTCGAGGATGCGGTTGCGGTGGTCAATGGCGAGATGAGCCAGCTGGCCGATGAGCTGGCGGGCACCCTCAATGAGCTGGTGGCCCTTAACCGGCACAACGCCAACCTGGCCACCGAGCTGGCCAGGGCGGTGTTCAGCAACGCCAAGGTCTGGGTGGTGGTGATGATCGTGGTGGCGGGCCTGATGACCATTGTCCTGGCCCTGTTGCTCACCCGCAGCATCGTGCTGCCGCTCGCGCAATCGTTGAACGTGGCCGAGGTGGTGGCCGGCGGCGACCTGACCGAGGACATTCGTATCAGCGGCAAGGATGAGCCGGCGCGCCTGCTGCAGGCGCTCAAGGCCATGCAGCACAGCCTGCGGGAGACCATCCGGCGTATTTCCGAGTCCTCTAGCCAGCTGGCTTCCGCTTCGGAGGAACTCAGTTGCGTGACCGAGGATGCCACCCGTGGCCTGCACCAGCAGAGCCAGGAAATCGAACAGGCGGCGACTGCGGTGAACCAGATGACCGCTGCGGTGGAGGAGGTGGCCAGCAATGCCGTGGCAACGTCCGAAGCCTCCCGCCAGTCCGACCTGATTGCCCAGCATGGGCGTGAGCAGGTGCGCCAGACGGTACAGTCCATCGAGTCCCTGGCCGACGACGTGACTGCCAACGCCTCCCAGGTCGAAGAGCTGGCGCAGAAGGTGTATGGCATCAGCAAGGTGCTGGATGTGATTCGTTCGGTGGCCGAACAGACCAATCTGCTGGCCCTGAATGCCGCCATCGAGGCGGCGCGGGCCGGGGATGCCGGTCGCGGGTTCGCGGTGGTGGCGGACGAGGTGCGGGCGCTGGCGCATCGCACCCAGCAATCGACCCAGGAGATCGAGCAGATGATCGGCGGCATTCAGCTGGGCACCGAGCAGGCTGTCAGCTCCATGCAGCAGAGCAACAGTCGGGCCCGCTCGACCCTGGAGCTGGCCAAGGCGGCGGGGGCGGCGCTGGAGGAAATCGCCGGAGCGATCACCCTGATCAACGAGCGCAACACGGTGATCGCCAGCGCCTCGGAGGAGCAGGCGGCGGTGGCCAGGGAGGTGGATCGCAACCTGATGAACATCCGCGACCTGGCCATGCAGACCTCGGCCGGGGCCAACCAGACCAGCGCCGCGAGCCAGGAGTTGTCACGGCTGGCGGTGGACCTGAACACCCTGGTGGCGCGTTTCTCGGTGTAAGTGCTTTTGCGCGGGGGAAAACAGTCGCCCAATAAAAAACGCCCCGAACCAGTCGGGGCGTTTTTCATGTGGCAAAGGCGGGGCTTACTTGCCCTGCCAGCGCTTCAGGACCAGGGTGGCGTTAGTGCCGCCGAAGCCGAAGCTGTTGCTCATCACGGTGTTGATGGTGGCGTCTTCGCGAGTCTTGGTCAGGATCGGCATGTCGGCCACTTCCGGATCCAGCTCGTCGATGTTGGCCGAACCTGCCATGAAGTTGCCTTCCATCATCAGCAGGCAGTAGATCGCTTCGTGAACGCCGGCGGCGCCCAGGGAGTGACCCGACAGGCTCTTGGTGGAGCTGATGGCTGGAGCCTTGTCGCCGAACACTTCACGCACGCCTTTCATTTCCGCGACGTCGCCGACCGGAGTCGAGGTGCCGTGGGTATTCAGGTAGTCGATCGGTGCGTCGACAGTGGACATGGCCATCTGCATGCAACGGATTGCACCTTCGCCGCTTGGCGCCACCATGTCGTAGCCGTCGGACGTCGCGCCGTAGCCAACGATTTCGGCGTAGATCTTCGCGCCACGGGCCAGAGCGTGTTCCAGCTCCTCGACCACCACCATGCCGCCACCGCCGGCGATGACGAAGCCGTCACGGTCGGCATCGTAGGCGCGGGAGGCTTGTTCCGGGGTGTCATTGCGTTTGCTGGACAGGGCGCCCATGGCGTCGAACAGGAACGACTGGCTCCAGTGTTCTTCTTCACCGCCGCCGGCGAACACGATGTCCTGTTTGCCCATCTGGATCTGTTCCATGGCGGTACCGATGCAGTGAGCACTGGTGGCGCAGGCGGAAGCGATGGAGTAGTTCAGGCCCTTGATCTTGAACGGAGTGGCCAGGCATGCGGAAACGGTGCTGCTCATGGTCCGCGTCACGCGGTATGGGCCGACGCGCTTGACGCCTTTCTCGCGCAGGATATCCAGCGCTTCCATCTGGTTCAGGGTAGAGGCGCCGCCGGAGCCGGCGATCAGGCCGGTACGCGGGTTGGAAATCTGCTCTTCGGTCAGGCCGGAGTCGGCGATGGCGTCTTTCATGGCCAGGTAGGCGTAAGCCGCCGCGTGGCCGACGAAGCGATAGATCTTGCGATCGATCAGCTCTTCGAGATTGAGGTCAATGGAGCCGGAAACCTGGCTACGCAGACCCATTTCGGCATATTCCGGGTTGAAGCGGATGCCAGGGCGACTTGCACGCAGGTTAGCGGAGACGGTCTCTTTGTCATTGCCCAGGCACGAAACGATGCCCAGACCAGTGATAACGACGCGGCGCATGCGGATAACCCTTAGAAGTTGTCAGTGGAGGTGAAAACGCCGACCCGGAGGCCTTCGGCGGTGTAGATTTCGCGGCCGTCGACGCTGACCGAACCATCGGCGATGGCCATGTTCAGCTTGCCCTTGAGGACGCGCTTGATATGAATGTTATAGGTGACTTTCTTGGCGGTCGGCAGCACCTGGCCAAAGAACTTCACTTCGCCCGAGCCCAGGGCGCGACCGCGGCCCGGCAGGCCTTGCCAGCCCAGGAAGAAACCGACCAGTTGCCACATGGCGTCAAGGCCCAGGCAGCCCGGCATCACCGGATCGCCTTCGAAGTGGCAGGCGAAGAACCACAGGTCAGGGGTGATATCCAGCTCGGCGACCAATTCACCTTTGCCGTACTTGCCGCCCTCTTGGCTGATATGAGTGATGCGATCCACCATCAGCATGTTCGGGGCGGGCAGTTGCGCGTTACCTGGGCCGAACAGCTCACCGCGACTGCAGCGCAGCAGATCTTCCCGAGTAAAGGCGTTTTGTTTGGTCATGCGAGCTCCTCAATAGTCCCATGCGGCAGGGTGGGGCAAATCTTCCCGGCCGATCGAAGCGTTCATGCCTCGAGCCGGCAGCCTACTCATAGACTATTGCGTTGTGGTGAAAGTCACAGCACAAGGGACATGAATGTACACTTGTGCACTGAAATTATTATACAGGCCCTGTGAGGGGCCTGTTCGGGTGCCTAAGACTGCCGCACTTTCGCCCGCCACGCCAGTCGCAGATGGTCGATAAGTGGCCGCTACTGCACCCAGCGTTGGAGAATTTGCTGCAGATCCGTGCGTTTGAACGGCTTGGCCAGGTAATCGTTCATTCCCGCCGACAAACACGCTTCGCGGTCGCCCTGCAAGGCGTTGGCGGTCAAGGCGATGATCGGCAGATCGGCGCATCCGGGCAGTTGGCGGATCTGCCGGGTGGCCTCGTAGCCGTCGATCAGCGGCAGCCGGCAATCCATCAGGATCGCCTCGAAGATCAGGCTCTCGGCGCTGCGAATGGCCTGGGCGCCATCGGTGGCGATGCTGACCGTGAAGCCCAGGCTGCGCAGCATGGCCTGGATCACGGTCTGGTTGACCGGGTTGTCTTCCACCAGCAGTACGTTGCGTCCTTCGCCATGGGCATGCCCGCTGTGCACCCGTGGCGCCAGCACCGGCAGGCTTTGCTGGTACAGCGCCAGCGGGATCTCCAGGGTGAACACCGAGCCGCGGCCTTCCTCGCTCTGGGCGCGCAGGGTGCCGCCCATGCGTTCGGCCAGGGTGCGGGCGATCGGCAGCCCCAGGCCGGTGCCGCCATAACGCCGGGAAATCGAACTGTCGGCCTGCTGGAAGGCGTTGAACATCAGTTCCAGGCTTTCGGTGCTGATGCCAATCCCGCTGTCGCGCACGCTGCAGGTGAACCACAGCAGCTCATGGTCCAGGGCCTGCCATTGCGGCTCGACGGTGACGCTGCCTTGCTCGGTGAACTTCAAGGCGTTGCCGATCAGGTTCACCAGGATCTGCCGGATGCGCGTCGGGTCGCCTTTGACCTGCAGCGACTCCATGCCGGGCGGCAGTCGCAGTTGCAGGTCCAGCCCGCGTTGCGCGGCGCTGTGCTGGAAGGCCTGGGCCGAACTGCTGATCAGTTCGGCGAGGTTGAACGGGATGTGCTCCAGCTCCAGGGCCGAGCGCTCGATGCGCGAGAAGTCGAGGATGTCGTTGATCACCTTGAGCAGGTGCTCGGTGGACTCGGAGGCCAGCGCCGCGTATTCGTGCTGTTCATCGGTCATTTCGGTGGTTTCGAGCAGTTGCAGCATGCCCAGCACGCCGTTCATGGGCGTGCGCAGTTCATGGCTCATCATCGCCAGGAAATCCGACTTGGCGTTGTTGGCCCGCTCCGCTTCTTCGCGGGTCTGGATCAACTGGGCCATGGCCTGGTGCTGCTCGCGGCTGGCCTGCTCGAGGCCGGCGGCCAGGTTGTTGATATGCCGCGAAAGATCGCCCAGCTCGGCGTCGTCGACGATCGGCAGCGGAGTCTTGAAGTCACCCTGTTGAATGGCCTTGACCGCGGTGCCCATGGCGCTGATCGGCTGTGACAGGCTGGCCGCCAGGCGGCGGGCCAGGAGGAAGGTGAACAGCAGGGCGAACAGCGCGAGGATGCCGGCCTTGAACAGGATCTCCTGCTGGCGCTGGCTGAAGGCGTCGTTGGACATGCCGACGATCACCCGCCCCAGGTAATCCTCGCTCGGACTCACGCTGGCACTCGGGTCGTCCTGGAAAAAGTCGTTGCTGAGCTGGATGCGTTGCAGGCGCACCGGGGCCTGGAACACTTCGACCTGCTGTGAGCGGTTGTGGGTCTCCGAAGGCTGCTCGACGTACACCAGGATCTTGTTGCGGCTGTCCTGGACTTCGAGAAAACGCACGTGGGGCGTGGCCAGGGTGGCCTTGAGCAGGCTCTCGAGACCTTCGCTGTTGCCCGAGATCACCCCGTATTCGGTGGCCGGCGCCAGCTGGTTGGCGATCAACTGGCCGGTGTGGTTCAGCTCCTGGCGCAGATCCTGGATCCGTACGAAGGTAAAGAAGCTGATCAGCAGCAGGGTCAGCAGCAGCGCCGGGCCGAGGCAGATAATCTGGGTGCGGGTACTGATGTCCCAACGGCGACGGAAGGTCATGGGCGTTTTTCTCCTTCGGCCAGCTGGGTCGCCACCGATTGCTCGTCAATCGGTTCGACACCCAGGGAGCGTGCCACTTGCGGGTTGCTCAACACCTTGAACGGTTGTGGATACAGGGTACGCGGCCAGTGGGTCGTGGGCCGGTCCAGCAAATCGTCGAGCACCTGCAGCCAGTCTTCCTGGTCGCTGTAGGTGCTGGCCAGGCTGCCGGCCTTGACGAAGCCGGCATTGGGGCCGATCAGCGCCAGTTGCCGGGCATAGCTGCTCAATAACAGGTTCTTCGCGGTTTTCGGGTTGTACAGCTGCGGATCGTCCAGCCCCAGCAGGACGTCGCTGCTTTTCAGCAGGCTTTGCAGCGGACGGCTGTCATTGGTGTCGTCCCAGCGTTCGGCGACGATTTCCAGCCCCAGGGGATGGGCGGCCTGGTGCAGCTCCTTGAGCAGGAATTCGCTGTCGACGCCGTAGAGCACGCCGATCCGCCGGGCCTGGGGCAGAATCTTGCGGATCAGCCGCAATTGCCGAGCCAGCGGCGGGTCGCTCCATAACAGGCTCAGCCGGGGCGAAGACGTTGCCCCCAGGCGCTGCTGAGCCTGAATCCGGCCGATGCGCAACACCAGCGTGGCCGGGCCCTGGGCCTCCTGCTGGCGCCATTCGAGGCTGGCCGGGTCGAGCAGGATCAGCCGGGTGCCCGCTGGCAATTGACCGGGGGCAGGCAGGTTGGCCAGGGGCTCGAAGCGCACGTCGTCCTGTGGCCGCTGTTGCGCCAGTGCCTGGGCAAAGGCCTGCACGCCGGCGCTGTCTTCGGCGCCGGTCAGCAACACCTGTGCCGCCCATGCGGGGAGTGCACCCCAGAGGCAACAGAACAGCAGCAGGCGAACCCGGAATCGGTTCAAGGCAGGCGTCATCCCTGACTGACGGTGGCTCATGCTAGAACGTCAACTCCGCACTGAAGTAGAGGACGTGGTGCGAGTCATAGTTGTTGTCGACAAAGGTAGTGGGCTCGTCGTCGAGCCGTTGCTGGAGCACGCCGGCCAGCTCCAGGCTGCCCTTGCCCAAGGGGATACGCTTGGCGACGCGGGTATCGACCCGTTCGAAGCGATACCCGTTGAGCGCGCTGGAACCATAGTAGAAGAGCGCGCTGGACCAGCCCTGGCCCCAGTCGCGCAACCAGCCCGCCGAGCCGCTGTGGCGCGCGGTCAATTGCTCGTCCAGCGGGTTGCTGGCCTCGGCGTCGACATAGGCGTACGTCAGGCGCAGCCGGTCCGCCGGGTTCAGGCGCCAGTCCAGCTGGGTTTCAGTGCCGGCGAAGCGTGAGCTGTTGCTGTTACTGGCGATGTATTGGTTGTTGCGCAGCGGCTCGCTGATCATCCCGCTGATTTCGTCGTAGAACAGCTTCACATCGAGGTTCAGCCCGAGATCGGCGAAAAAGCCGTTGTAGCCCAGTTCCCGTGAACGCATGCGTTCCTGGTCGAGGTTGCCCGGGCCGCGGGTCTTGACGAAGTACTGGGCGCTGGGCTGGCCGTAGGCGGTCGGGCTCAGCTTGGTGACCCGGTAGCTCCAGTTGACGTTGTTCTCGAACATGTCCGGCGAGCGGATTGCTTCCGAATACACCGCCCGCAGGCCGTGGCGCGGGTTGATCAGGTAGTTGACCGCCACCCGCGGGGTCAGCGAGCTGCCGCTCAGTTGCGAGTCCTCGAACATGGCGCCGCCCTGCAACAGCCAGTGTTCGGTGGCGCGCCATTCCAGCTGGCCGAAGGCGCGCCAGGTGCTGTCGTCGAGGGTGCCGTTGAAATAGGTTTGCGAGTCGGCGCGGTCGTAGCGATAGTTCAGGCCGCTGACCAGGCGCACGCCATCGGACAGGCTCAGGGTGTCCTGCAGTTCGAGGTCGTAGCGCGATTCGCGGGCGCTCTGGTCGATATCCCCGCAGACCGTGCGCTTGGCGCCGTCCTTCCATTGCGTCAGCACCTGGTTCGCCAGGGCCTGTTCGGCCGCGGTGCCTGGAGGGGCGCCGGAGCCGGTGAAATTGTCCATGTGCCGGGCCAGCAGTTCGGCGTAGTTCGGGTTGAGCTGCCAGAGGCGGGTCAGTTCCGGGCTGAACGACACTTCGGCGTCACAGGCGCGCCAGTTCTGCTGGCGGTCCCAGTGCTGGGCCGAGCCTTGTATATAAAGGCTGTGCTCCGGGTTGATGTCCAGGTTCCAGCGCAGCGAGCCGGCATAGTCCTTGGCAATCACGTCGGAGTTGTAGCCGGCCGAGGTGATACCGGAGAACACCGGGCGGTAGGTATAGGGGCGCTGGTTGCTGCCTTCCTTGGCGCTGAGCTGCCAGTCGATGCTCTGCTGCTCATTGAGCATCTGGCTGACCGACAGGCTGAAGCGGTTCAAGCGCCGGCTGTCGCGGTAGTCGGCGCCGTTGCGATCGCTGTCGAAGCCGTCGTCCTCCTGCCCGGACAGCGACAGGCGCAGGTCGCCGCTGTCCCAGCCGGTGCCCTGGCTGGCGTACCAGTCGCTGATGCCGCGCTGGCCGCGGGTGACCTTGATCCGCGTGCCGTGGCTGTTGGCGGGCGAGCGGGTGATGATGTTGATCACCGCCATCAGCGCGTTGGCGCCGTAACTGACGGTATTGGGGCCGCGGAACACCTCGATGCGCTCGATGTCCTCCATGGCCACCGGAATGTCGCTCCAGTCCACGGTGGCCAGGCCTGCCCGGTACACCGAGCGCCCATCGATCAGCACCTGCATGCGGCGCGCTTCGCTGGCATTGGTGCCGTGATAGTTCACCGCGGCTTGGTTGCCGCTGATATTGCCGACCATCATCCCCGGCACCAGGCGCAGCAGCTCGCTGATATCGCGGGCGCCGCTGGCGTTGATCAGTTCGCTGTCGAGCACGGTCATGCTGCCGGGCACGGCCGCGGGGGATTGTTTCAGACGGGTGGCGGTGAGGATTTCCGGCAGCGGCTGGCTGTCCAGGAACAGATCGTCGGCCAGCACCGGGGTGCTGCAAAGCAGCGCCAGCAACAGGGATGGGCGGGAGAGGGGAGGGCCAGGATACACGGCACAGCCTTGATAACGAGTAATTGCCGCGCATGTTAACCGAGATGACCGGGTTTTCCAGTCGATAACCCCGACATTCCCCGTCCTAATCGGTGTTTTCCCGGCATTTGTGCCTAATTGTTCACAGGGCTGGCCGCCGCAGGGGCGCCCCGTATAATGCCGCCATCGCCACTGTATGGATTGATGGATTGCATATGACTGAACAGCGCCCTATCGCGGTCCTGGGAGGCGGAAGCTTTGGTACCGCCGTGGCCAATCTGCTGGCCGAGAACGGTCATCGGGTGCGGCAGTGGATGCGTGACCCGGAGCAGGCGGAGGCCATTCGCATTCATCGCGAAAATCCGCGTTACCTCAAAGGCATCAAGATTCATCCGGCGGTGGAGCCGGTGACCGATCTGTTGGCCACCCTGAACGACAGTGACCTGTGTTTTGTCGCCTTGCCCTCCAGCGCCCTGCGCTCGGTGCTGGCGCCCCATGCGCAGTTGCTCGCCGGCAAGCTGCTGGTCAGCCTGACCAAGGGCATCGAGGCGCAGACCTTCAAGCTGATGAGCGAAATCCTCGAAGACATCGCCCCGCAAGCGCGGATCGGCGTGCTGTCCGGGCCGAACCTGGCCCGTGAAGTGGCCGAACACGCCTTGACCGCCACCGTGGTCGCCAGCGAAGACGAAGAACTCTGCCAGCGTGTGCAGGCGGCCCTGCATGGCCGGACCTTCCGCGTCTATGCCAGCGCCGACCGCTTCGGCGTCGAGCTGGGCGGGGCGTTGAAGAATGTCTACGCGATCATTGCCGGCATGGCTGTGGCCTTGGGCATGGGGGAAAACACCAAGAGCATGCTGATTACCCGGGCGCTGGCGGAAATGACCCGTTTCGCCGTCAGCCAGGGCGCCAACCCGATGACCTTCCTTGGTCTGGCAGGGGTTGGCGATTTGATCGTCACCTGCTCGTCGCCCAAGAGCCGCAACTACCAGGTCGGTTTCGCCCTGGGCGAAGGCCTGAGCCTGGAAGAGGCGGTGGACCGGCTCGGCGAGGTGGCCGAAGGCGTGAATACCCTCAAGGTGCTCAAGGTCAAGGCACAGGAAGTGGGCGTATATATGCCGCTGGTGGCTGGATTACATGCCATCCTGTTTGAAGGTCGCACGCTGAACCAGGTCATCGAGCTGCTGATGCGTGGCGAGCCGAAAACCGATGTCGACTTTATCTCCCCCAGTGGTTTCAACTGAGCAGGACAGGAGCGAGACATGAACGATACGAATTCCGAAGCCAAGTACGAATCCATCCTGCTGCGTGTGCTGTGGATGCTGGTGTTCGTGCTGGTCTGGCAAGTGGCGCAATTCATCCTCGGTGCGCTGGTGCTGGTGCAGTTGATCTACCGGCTGATCTACGGCTCGCCAAGTGCCAGCCTGATGAACTTCGGCGACAGCCTGAGCCAGTTCCTGGCGCAGATCGGTCGCTTCGGCAGTTTCCACACCGACCAGAAGCCTTGGCCGTTTGCCGACTGGCCGGCCCCGCGGGCCCCTGAAGGTGAAGCGCCGCATGTGGTGCCACCGGCGCCCCATCCGGTGCGTGACGAGGAGCCCAAGCTGTGAAGCTCTGGGTGTTGCGTCACGGTGAAGCCGAGCCTCATGCGCGCAGCGACGCCGAGCGCAACCTGACTGAGCATGGTCGCGAGGAGGCGCTGCGCAGCGCCGCGCACCTGATCGGCCAGCCGCTCAGCGCGATCATCGCCAGCCCTTATGCGCGGGCGCAGCAGACGGCGAGGCTGGTGCGCGAAGCCCTGGGCTTCGAAGCGGACATCCGCACCGTGTCCTGGCTGACGCCGGACAACAACCCGCTGTCGGTGGTCGCCCAGCTCGACTCGGCGGACAACGTGCTGCTGGTCAGCCACCAGCCGCTGGTGGGCAACCTGATCGGCTTTCTGCAGCACGGTCATCTGCGCAATCCCCAGCCGATGCACACCGCGGGCCTGGCGGAACTCGAAGGCGACTGGCCGCTGGCCGGCCTGATGACCCTCAACAGCATCAGGAATCCCTGAGCCCCTGAGCTGTAGGAGCGAGGCTTGCCCGCGAAGGAAGCGGCGTGGACTGTCTGAAGCAGCGCGTTCCTCTTATCGCGGGCAAGCCTCGCTCCTACCACGATCTGTTCTTTTCGCTACATTTCTTAACTTGCAGCGTTCCTTTGTGCGTGGAATAGTCGCCCGAGCAAGTGCTTGGTTGGCTAGCCTCACGATCAGAACAAAAACAAAGGAGCGAGTCGCATGTCTGCTGCTTTTCGTTTGCCGCTGGAAGTGTTCTACGAGCGCGAAGCTCGTCATCCCCGCCAACGTTTCCTGGTCCAGCCCCTGGGTGGTGGCCGGGTCGAAGAACTAACCTGGGCCGACGTCGGCCACCAGGCCCGCTGCGCCGCCCACTGGCTGCGCGCCCGCGAGCTGCCGCCGGGCAGTCATGTCGCGATCATTTCCAAGAACTGCGCCCACTGGATCATCGCCGACCTGGCGATCTGGATGGCCGGTCACGTTTCCGTGCCGCTGTATCCCAACCTGACCGCCGATTCGGTGGCCCAGGTGCTGGAGCATTCCGAGTCGGCCCTGGTGTTCATCGGCAAGCTCGACGACTGGCCGGCGATGGCCCCCGGCGTGAAGCCCGGGCTGCCCACCATCAGCCTGCCGATCTGTCCCGAAGGCCGCTTCGACTTCACCTGGGACGAGTTGCAGCAGTGCTCGCCGATCCAGGACGACCCCAACCCCGCCGCCGAGCAACTGGCGACCATCATCTACACCTCGGGCACCACCGGCCTGCCCAAGGGCGTGATGCACAGCTTCGGCACCCTGGGTTTCGCGGCTTCACGCGGCACCCAGCTGTTCGGCCTCGGGCCGACGGACCGGCTACTGTCCTACCTGCCGCTGTGCCATGTGGCCGAGCGCATGTTCGTCGAGATGGCGGCGATCTATACCGGGCAGACGGTGTTCTTCGCCGAGAGCCTGGAGACCTTTCTCACCGACTTGCAGCGGGCGCGGCCCACGGCGCTGTTCGGCGTACCGCGGATCTGGACCAAGTTCCAGATGGGCGTGTACAGCAAGGTCCCGGCCAAGCGCCTGGACTTCCTGTTGGGCCTGCCTTTCATCGGCAAGCGGGTCGGGCACAAGGTGCTGGCCGGGCTGGGGCTGGACGCCCTGCGGGTCGCCTTGTCCGGCGCCGCGCCGGTGCCGCAGACCCTGTTGGACTGGTATCAGCGCCTGGGCCTCGACGTGCTGGAGGTGTACGGCATGACCGAAAGTTGCGGTTATTCTCACATCGGCCGCAGCGGCCAGCATGTACCCGGCTGGATCGGCCGGCCCTGCCCGGACGTCGAGGTACGGATCGACGAGGCCGGAGAGGTCCAGGTGCGCAGCGGGGCGACCATGCTCGGCTACTTCAAGGACCCGCAGAAGACCGCGGAAACCGTCACCGCGGATGGTTTCCTGCGTACCGGCGACAAGGGCGAGCAGGACGCCGAGGGCAATCTGCGCCTGACCGGGCGGCTCAAGGAGATCTTCAAGACCAGCAAGGGCAAGTACGTGGCCCCGGCGCCGATCGAGAACCGCCTGGCGGTGCATTCGCGGATCGAGCAGGTGTGTGTGGTCGGCGATGGCCTGAGTGCGCCGCTGGGCTTGTGCGTGTTGTCCGCGGCCGGTTTGCAGGACGCCGCAGGCAACGCCCGTGGTGGCCTGCATGCGAGCCTGGAAAGCCTGCTTGACGAGGTCAATGGCGCGCTCGACAAACATGAACGCTTGCACCGCCTGGTGGTGGTGAAGGACAGTTGGGCGGTGGAAAATGGCTTTCTGACCCCGACCCTGAAGATCAAGCGCAATGTCATCGAAGCCGCCTACGGCGAGCGCTTCAAAGAGTGGAGCGAGCGCTCCGAAGCGGTGCTGTGGCAGGATTGAGCGCGGATAACCACCCTAAAGGATGCAGTGATGAGCCTATGGCGTACCACCCCGAACATCGAGCAACTGAACGCGATCCAGAAAAACACCATCGGTGAGGTGCTGGACATCCGCTTCGAGTCCTTCGACGACGAATCCTTGACCGCCAGCATGGTGGTCGACCATCGCACCCATCAACCCTATGGCCTGCTGCACGGCGGCGCCTCGGTGGTGCTGGCGGAAACGGTCGGCTCCATGGCCAGCTACCTGTGCATCGACGCCAGCAAGTTCTACTGCGTGGGCCTGGAGATCAATGCCAACCATCTGCGCGGCCTGCGCTCCGGCCGGGTGACAGCGGTGGCCAGGGCGATTCATATCGGGCGTACCACCCATGTCTGGGATATTCGCCTCTGCAGCGACGAAGGCAAGGCCAGCTGCGTATCGCGCCTGACCATGGCCGTGGTGCCCCTGGGGCAGACGCCGCCGGCACGTTGAGTGGCACCCATAGGCTGAAGCGGAGTGTCATCATTCTTGACCGTTACTGTCATTGCCGCCGGGTAATGGCATGCGGACAATCAGCCATCGTTTTTTGTTCATGAGTTAGCCGGTATGTCGCAACAGGTGTTTTTCACTCACGCCAACGGATTTCCCTCGGGTACCTATGGCAAGTTGTTCGCCGCCCTGGCACCCGAATATCAGGTGGCGCATTTGCAGCAGCACGCCCACGATCCGCGCTTTCCGGCGGACGACAACTGGCTGAACCTGGTGGACGAACTGATCCACCATCTGCAACAGCAGGCCGAGCCGGTGTGGGGTGTCGGCCATTCCTTCGGCGGCGTCCTGCATCTGCATGCGGCGCTGCGTTGTCCGGAGCTGTATCGCGGGGTGGTGATGCTCGATTCGCCGGTGCTGACCCGTGCCGATCAATGGGTGATTCGCGCGGCCAAGCGGTTCGGTTTCATCGATCGCCTGACCCCCGCCGGCCGGACCCTGGGCCGCCGCGAGGAGTTCAGCGACCTGGAGTCGGCGCGCAAGTATTTTGCCGGCAAGACCCTGTTCCGCGGCTTCGACCCCGAGTGTTTCGACGCCTACCTGCAACATGGCCTGCATCAGGTCGACGGCCGTTTGCGGCTGCGTTTCGACCCGGCCACCGAGATCAGCATCTATCGCGGTGTGCCGCACACCAGCCCGGGCCGCCCCCGGCAGTTGAAGGTGCCGCTGGCGGTGGTGCGCGGGCGCCAGAGCCGGGTGGTGATGAAGCACCACGCCAGCAGTGTCGGGCGCATGCCCCATGGTGAGTCCCTGAGCATGCCGGGCGGGCACATGTTCCCGCTGGAGCGCCCGCAGGACACTGCGGCCCTGCTGAAAAAACTCTTCAGCCGCTGGCAGGCCCGCGCCGAACGGAGCTGCGCATGAGCGCCGCGGTGGAAGAAGTCCGCCTGAGCCTGCCGCATATCGAGCTGGCGGCGCACCTGTTCGGCCCCGAGGACGGCCTGCCGGTCATTGCCTTGCACGGCTGGCTGGACAACGCCAACAGCTTTGCGCGGCTGGCGCCCCGGCTGCGTGGCTTGCGCATCGTCGCCCTGGACATGGCCGGGCATGGCCATTCCGGACACCGCCCCCTGGGCGCCAGCTATGTGCTCTGGGATTACGTGTATGACGTCTTGCAGGTTGCCGAGCAACTGGGTTGGAAACGCTTTGGCCTGCTCGGGCATTCCCTGGGGGCGATCGTCTCGTTGGTGTTGGCCGGCTCGTTGCCCGAGCGAGTGAGCCATCTGGCGCTGATCGATGGGGTGATTCCGCCGACCGCCAGCGGGGAAAACGCCGCCGAGCGCATGGGCATGGCCCTGCAGGCCCAGTTGGACCTGCGGGGCAAGCGCAAGCCGGTCTACGCCACCCTGGACCGCGCCATCGAGGCGCGGATGAAGGGCATGGTCGCGGTCAGCCGCGAAGCCGCCGAACTGCTCGCGCAACGCGGCCTGATGCCGGTCCCGGAGGGCTATACCTGGCGCAGCGACAGCCGCCTGACCCTGGCTTCGCCGCTGCGCCTGACCCAGGAGCAGGCCCTGACGTTCGTCCAGCGCCTGGCCTGTCCGGCCCATCTGGTGGTGGCGGCCGACGGCATGCTGGCCAAGCACACAGAGTTGCTGGAGCGGCTACCCTTCAGCCGGGAACAGCTGCCCGGAGGCCATCACCTGCACTTGAACGACGAAGACGGCGCGATCCTTGTTGCAGACTGTTTCAATAGGTTTTTCGCCGTTTCTTGACTTGCAGCGGGCAACTGTCGAGGCTGGGCGGGTTGAAATGGGAGACAACCATGATAGATCTCTATACCGCTGCGACCCCGAATGGCCACAAGGTCTCTATCGTGCTCGAGGAACTCGGCCTGCCCTATACGGTGCATGCCCTGAGTTTCGACAAGAAGGAACAAAAGGCTCCAGGCTTTCTCAAGATCAATCCCAATGGCCGGATTCCGGCGATTGTCGACCGCGCCAACGGTGATTTCGCGGTGTTCGAGTCCGGCGCGATTCTCATCTACCTGGCTGAACTCAGCGGGCAACTGCTGCCCAGCGATCCCCAGGGCCGTTCCCGGGTGATCCAGTGGCTGATGTTCCAGATGGGCGGCATCGGTCCGATGCAGGGCCAGGCCAACGTGTTCTTCCGTTATTTTCCGGAAAAGCTCCAGGGCGCCATCGATCGTTACCAGCATGAAACCCGGCGCCTGTACGAGGTGCTCGACAGCCGCTTGCAGGAGGTCGAGTTCCTTGCCGGCGACTACAGCATTGCCGATATCGCCACCTTTCCCTGGGTGCGCGGCCATGAATGGTCCGGGGTTTCGGTGGACGGCCTGGCGGCCCTGCAACGCTGGATGGCGACCCTCGAGGCGCGGCCGGCGGTGCAGCGCGGGCTGCTGGTCCCGCAACGCACGGATGACGCCAGTGTCATCAAGGGCGCCCAGGCCATGCTGATCCGATGAGAGCACCCATGCGTTTATTCAGTGTCCTGCTGTTGTCCGCTGTCAGCCCCTTGCTGTTCGCCGCCGATTTGCCCGGCAGCCATGACTTGCCGATCGTGCCGCGCATGCCTGACGCGCAGATCGTCGACTATCGTCCGGCGGCCGAGATGGAGCGGATCTACCCCATGGGCTCGATCCGCAAGATCAGCGGCCAGTTGCGTTTCGATGGCCAGGTCGGCGCTCGTGGCACCACGACTTCGGTGACCTACGAGTTGCCGCCGGAGCATTCCTCGACCGCAGCCTTTACCGCCGCCCGCGAAGCCTTGCAGGGGCAGGGCGCCGAACTGTTGTTCTGGTGCCAGGCCCGCGATTGCGGGGAAAGCAGCCTGTGGGCCAACGAGGTGTTCGGCAACGCCAAGCTGTATGGCGCCGATGCCCAGCAGGCGTACCTGCTGTTGCGCCTGGCCGCGCCCAACGACAATTCGCTGGTGGCCCTGTACAGCATTACCCGCGGCAACCGCCGGGCGTACCTGCATGTCGAGCAATTCGACGCCAGCACCCCCCTGGGCGAGTTGTTGCCGACCTCGGCCACCCTGTTGCGCCAGCTCAAGGACACCGGCGAGCTGGACCTGCCCAAGCTCGGCGGCGAGCCCCAGCCGACCTGGCTGACCTTGCTGTCGCGCGGGTTGAACCTCGATACCACCTTGCGGGTCAGTGTTTCCGGGCCGAATGCCGAAGCCTGGCGCCAGGCCCTGATCGGCCAGGGCGTGCGGGCGGCACGCATGGAAACCGGCAGCAGCGAGGCGCCTGGCCTGCGTCTTGAGCTGCTGCGCTGAACCGCTGCATTGAACGGGCTTGGGCGAACGGGCATCCACCGTTCGCCTACGCTTGGTGAGTTGACCTTTCTCGAGATCCCAAATGCTCAATAATGATCGCCTGTTGGTGCAGATCCTGCTTCTGGTGCTGTTCGGCGCCAGCTTCTGGGTCATGGCGCCGTTCTGGTCCGCGTTATTCTGGGGGGCGGTCCTGGCGTTTGCCAGCTGGCCGCTGATGCGCCTGCTGACCCGCTGGCTCAATGGCCGCGAGGCCCTGGCCGCAGCCGTGCTGACCCTGGGCTGGATGCTGCTGGTGGCGGCGCCGCTGGTCTGGCTCGGCTTCAACCTGGCCGACCATGTGCGTGACGCCACCGCCTTTATCAAGGATGTGCAGGTCGATGGCCTGCCCGCAGCGCCGAGCTGGCTGGCCGGCGTGCCCTTCGTCGGTGAACGGCTGGTGGGGCTGTGGAACAGCATCGACCAGCAGGGCGCGGCGATGATGCTGGCGATCAAGCCCTACCTGGGGCAGGTCGGCAACTGGCTGCTGGCCCGCAGCGCGCAGATCGGTGGCGGGATCCTCGAGCTGACCCTGAGCATCGTCTTCGTATTTTTCTTCTATCGCGACGGGCCGCGCCTGGCGGCGTTCGTCCACGGGCTGCTGGAGCGGCTGATCGGCGACCGCGCCGGCTACTACATCGAGCTGGTGGCCGGTACGGTGCAGCGGGTGGTCAACGGAGTGATCGGCACCGCCGCGGCCCAGGCAGTCCTGGCCCTGATCGGGTTCCTGATCGCCGGCGTGCCGGGTGCGCTGGTGCTGGGGATCGTCACCTTCCTGCTCAGCCTGATTCCCATGGGCCCACCGCTGGTGTGGATTCCGGCCACCGCCTGGCTGGCCTGGAAGGGCGAATACGGGATGGCGGTGTTCCTCGGTATCTGGGGCACCTTCATCATCAGTGGCGTCGATAACGTGCTCAAACCCTACCTGATCAGCCGCGGCGGCAACCTGCCGCTGGTGATCGTGCTGCTCGGGGTCTTCGGCGGACTGATCGCGTTCGGTTTCATCGGCCTGTTCATCGGCCCGACTCTATTGGCCGTGGCCTACAGCCTGTTGACCGACTGGAGCGCGAGCCAGGCGCGGGGCGAAGACAAGCGCCTGTAGCCGCTGCTCGGCAGCAGCTACAGCGGTACGGTGGTGGCGGATGATCAGGCGGCGACGTCAACGCCGCCGGGGGCAAGGTTCGTGGACGGGAGCCGGGTACCGCCCGGCACACGGGCGATTCAGGCGCGGGGCAGGCGCACCACGGTGGTCAGGCCACCACCGGGGGTTTCTTCCAGGTGCAGTTGCCCGCCCAGGCGTTCGGCGGCCTCGCGGGCGATGGTCATGCCCAGGCCGACGCCGCCGGAATTGCGGTTGCGCGAGCCTTCCAGCCGGTAGAAGGGTTCGAACACGGCTTCGCGCTGATCTTCGGCGATGCCCGGGCCATGGTCGATGACCCGGATCAGCACCTGCTCGCGGCTGTCCTGCAGGCTGATGCGGGCATGCCCGGCATAGCGCAGGGCATTGTCCAGCAGGTTGTTCAGGCAGGAGCGCAGGGCCATCGGCTGCACTTGCAGGGGCGTGCAATGGCCGTCGGTCTGCACGTCGGCGCCCTGGTCCTGGGCGTTTTCGCAGAGCGACTCCACCAGCGCCTGCACATCCATCCACTGCACGGCTTCGCTGGTGCGCTGTTCGTGCAGGTAGCTCAGGGTCGCGTCGAGCATGCTGATCATGTCGTCGAGGTCCTGGCGCATCTGGCCCTGTAGCTTGTTGTCCTCGATCTGTTCCAGCCGCAGCTTGAGGCGCGACAAGGGCGTGCGCAGGTCATGGGAAACCGCGCCGAGCATGCGCCCGCGCTGCTTGACCTGCTCCTGGATACGCCGTTGCATCAGGTTGAAGGTATGGGCCGCCTGCCGCGCTTCCCGCGGGCCGGACTCGTCCAGCGGCGGGCTGTCGAGGTCTTCGCTGAGGCGCTCGGCGGCGTCGCTCAGGCGCTGGATCGGCCGGGTCAACAGCTTGGCGCCGTACCAGGCGGCGATGATCAGCGAGATGAACTGGAAGGTCAGCGGCACGATCGGGCCGCCGAACCAGGGACGTGGTGGCCGCGGCTCGAAACGCCCGCCGCCGGGCTGTGACTGGCCGCTGAATTCGCTGGCCGGCGGGCGCGGAGGCGGGCCGTAGAGACGGAACCAGAAGAAGGCGAGCAGGTGGGCGAGCACGATCGCGATCAGCAGCACCCCGAACAGGCGGCCGAACAGCGTATCGAAGCGCCCACGCATCAGCCGATGTCTCGGGCGTCGAACAGGTAGCCTTCGCCGCGCACGGTCTTGATCAACTGCGGCGATTTCGGGTCGTCGCCGAGCTTCTGCCGCAGGCGCGAGACCAGCAGGTCGATGCTGCGATCGAAGGCTTCGATGGAGCGCCCACGGGCGGCGTCCAGCAACTGTTCGCGGCTCAGCACCCGGCGCGGGCGTTCGATGAACACCCAGAGCAGGCGGAACTCGGCGTTGGACAGCGGCACGACAAGACCGTCGGCGGAGATCAACTGGCGCAGCACGCTGTTCAGGCGCCAGTTGTCGAAGCGGATATTGGCCCGCTGCTCGGTGCGGTCGTCGCGGACCCGGCGCAGGATAGTCTGGATCCGCGCCACCAGTTCCCGGGGCTCGAAGGGCTTGGCCATGTAGTCGTCGGCCCCCAGCTCCAGGCCGATGATCCGGTCGGTGGGTTCGCAGCGGGCGGTGAGCATCAGGATCGGGATGTCCGATTCGGTGCGCAGCCAGCGGCACAGGGACAGGCCATCCTCGCCGGGCAGCATCAGGTCGAGCACCACCACGTCGAAGTGTTCCGCCTGCAAGGCCTGGCGCATCGCCGCGCCGTCGGTCACGCCGGTGGCGTGGATATTGAAGCGGGCCAGGTAGTCGATCAGCAGTTCGCGGATCGGTACATCGTCGTCGACGATCAGCGCCCGGGTGTTCCAGCGCTTGTCGTCACCCGTGCCAGGTGCTTTCTGATCGTCATTGAGGGGAGCTGGAATGTTGTGCATGCGTGCGATCGTCTGCCAGGTAGGCTGCCAACCACAAAGATGGGCGGCGAGGTGGTGGCTTCAGCATAGGCGTCCGGCCCTGGGGCTGGAAGTGCTGTTCGGGAGTGTTGCGGCTGGCGAGGGTAGCCGGGCGGGTTGTTGCCGGCGTGTCGGGAGTGTATCGGGCTCGACACAATTGCCGCCAGGGTCGGGCATTTGCACGGTTTTATCGATACGCAAGCTGCCGTTGGCGATGAATTACCGATCATCGGGTCCCGGAGCGCCGTCGCTTGCGCTACAATCCGCGCCGATTTCGACTTGCCTGAGAGCCCCTTCATGTCCGCCTGCCAGACTCCTATCATCGTCGCCCTGGACTTTCCCACCCGTGACGCCGCACTGAAACTGGCTGATCAGCTGGACCCCAAGCTGTGCCGGGTCAAAGTCGGCAAGGAACTGTTCACCAGTTGCGCTTCGGAAATCGTCGGCACCCTGCGCGACAAGGGTTTTGAAGTCTTCCTCGACCTGAAATTCCATGACATCCCCAACACCACCGCGATGGCCGTCAAGGCCGCCGCGGAGATGGGCGTGTGGATGGTCAATGTGCACTGCTCCGGTGGCTTGCGCATGATGGCGGCCTGCCGCGAAGTGCTGGACCAGCGCAGCGGCCCGAAACCGCTGCTGATCGGCGTGACCGTGCTGACCAGCATGGAGCGTGAAGACCTGGCCGGCATCGGCCTGGATATCGAGCCGCAGGAGCAGGTGCTGCGCCTCGCCGCCCTGGCGGAAAAGGCCGGCATGGACGGCCTGGTCTGTTCGGCCCTGGAAGCCCAGGCGCTGAAGGCCGCGCACCCGTCGCTGCAACTGGTGACCCCGGGGATCCGTCCGGCAGGCAGCGCCCAGGACGACCAGCGCCGTATCCTCACCCCGCGCCAGGCGCTGGATGCCGGTTCCGATTACCTGGTGATCGGCCGTCCGATCAGCCAGGCGGCCGACCCGGCCAAGGCCCTGGCGGCCGTGGTGGCCGAGCTGGCGTAAGCTGCGCCCGCAAGACCCATCGCGGGCAAGTCGCGCTCCACATCTTCATGTAGGAGCGCGCGGGCGGCGATCCGACTTGCCTGCGATGCGTTTCAGCCCTCGATGATCAACTGACCTTCAATACCAGCTTGCCGAAGTTCTCGCCGCTGAACAGCTTCATCAGCGTTTCCGGGAAGGTCTCCAGGCCTTCGACGATATCCTCCTTGCTCTTGAGCTGCCCCTTGGCCATCCAGCCGGCCATTTCCTGCCCGGCGGCGGCGAACTGGGCGGCGTAGTCCATCACCACAAAACCTTCCATGCGCGCGCGATTGACCAGTAACGACAGGTAGTTGGCCGGACCCTTGACCGCTTCCTTATTGTTGTACTGGCTGATGGCGCCGCAGATCACCACCCGCGCCTTGAAGTTCAGGCGGCTGAGCACCGCATCGAGAATGTCGCCGCCGACGTTGTCGAAATACACATCGACGCCTTTCGGGCATTCGCGCTTGAGGCCGGCATGGACGTCTTCGCTCTTGTAGTCGATCGCGCCATCGAAGCCCAGTTCGTCGATCAGGAACTTGCACTTGTCCTGGCCACCGGCGATGCCGACCACCCGACAGCCTTTGATCTTGGCGATCTGCCCGGCAATGCTGCCCACCGCGCCGGCCGCGCCCGACAGCACCACGGTTTCACCGGCTTTTGGCGCACCGACGTCCAGCAGGGCGAAATAGGCGGTCATGCCGGTCATGCCCAGGGCCGACAGATAACGTGGCAGCGGCGCCAGTTTCGGATCGACCTTATAGAAGCCGCGCGGCTCGCCGAGGAAATAGTCCTGCACGCCCAGGGCGCCATTGACATAGTCGCCGACGGCGAAGCCGGGGTTGTTCGAGGCGATCACCTGGCCCACGCCCAGGGCGCGCATCACTTCACCGATGCCCACTGGCGGGATGTAGGACTTGCCTTCGTTCATCCAGCCGCGCATGGCCGGGTCGAGGGACAGGTACTCATTCTTCACCAGGATCTGCCCGGCCGTGGGTTCGCCGACGGGAACCTGCTGGTAGGTGAAGGTTTCGCGGGTCGCCGCGCCCACCGGGCGTTTGGCGAGCAGAAACTGGCGATTGGTCTGGGTGGTCATGGCAGGCACTCAAGAATCGATGGAACCCTAGTTGATAGACCTTCAGCCCTGATGCCGCAAGGTTTGCCGCTGTAGCGAATAGGGGGCGATCCAGAGGCGTGATGGTGGTATTGCAGCCTTCATCACCATCGCGGATAAGTGGGCAACCGGCCCTCTGATAGTGCTGCCGCGTGCTCGTTGCCTGTGCCTAGACTGGGCGAATACGATCCATGCATTCCATCGAGGGCATCACCATGAGCATGACGTTTTCCGGCCAGGTCGTTTTGGTCACTGGCGCAGCGGCGGGTATTGGCCGGGCCACGGCCCTGGCGTTCGCCGCGCAGGGGCTGCAAGTGGTGGCGGCCGACCTCGACGTCGCCGGTGGCGAAGGCACGGTGCAATTGATTCGCGCCGCCGGTGGTGAGGCACTGTTCGTGCGCTGCAACGTTACCGACGAGGCGGATGTGCAGAACCTGATGGCCCAGGTGGTAAGCAGCTACGGCCGCCTCGACTATGCCTTCAACAATGCCGGGATCGAAATCGAGAAGGGCAAGCTGGCGGACGGCACCCTGGACGAGTTCGACGCGATCATGGGAGTCAACGTCAAGGGCGTCTGGCTGTGCATGAAGCACCAGTTGCCGCTGATGCTCGCCCAGGGCGGCGGGGCCATCGTCAACACGGCGTCGGTGGCCGGCCTCGGCGCGGCGCCGAAGATGAGCATCTATGCCGCCTCCAAGCATGCGGTGATCGGCCTGACCAAGTCGGCGGCCATCGAGTATGCGAAGAAGAAAATCCGGGTTAACGCGGTGTGCCCGGCGGTGATCGACACCGATATGTTCCGCCGCGCCTACGAGGCCGATCCGAAGAAAGCCGAATTCGCCGCGGCCATGCACCCGGTCGGGCGGATCGGCAAGGTCGAGGAAATCGCCAGCGCGGTGCTGTATCTGTGCAGCGACGGCGCGGCCTTCACCACCGGCCATGCGCTGGCGGTCGACGGTGGCGCCACCGCCATCTGACGCTCGTCTGCCTTAGGGGCGGCCCTGGTGACCAAGCGTTGCCTGGGTTGTACCGGATCGACCTCGACCATTCTGAAAACGACCTGAACGTAGCTTTTTGCCATTATTCCGACGCCAGAGACTTGTGCTCCAGTGCAGCCCGTTGCGAACCTGCAAAACTGGACAATGGCCCTGTTGCCATTGGGGACTGGAAGGGGACTGAGCGCAATGAATTCGGCCACGAACGGACGTTTTGCCAACCTCGGCATGGCGAAAAAACTGGGTGTCGGCTTCACCCTGGTGCTGCTGCTGACGGCGCTGGTAGCCGCCATCGGCGTCTGGTCCCTGCAGACCATCAGCCAGCGTTTCGATGGCCTCAAGCAGATGTCGTCACTCAACAGCGGCTTGCTCAAGGTCCGCCTGCTCGAACAGAACTATGCCTTGCACGGTGACGCCAAAACCGCGGACGCCTTGCACGAGGGCATCGACGCCTTGCTGGCCCTGGCGGCGCAGCTCAAGGAACGTTCGGCGGCGAATGTGCCGGTGATGACCGATGTCGAGCAGGCGCTGGGGGCTTACCGCAAGGCCTTCGACGAGTTCGTCGAGCTGACCCAGGCCAAGGACCTGGCGCTGGAAATGGCCAGTTGGTCAGTGTCCAGCGTGGCCAACAACCTCGACGTGCTGCAGGCCGGCCTGGCCGACGACGGTACCTATAGCCTCAAGGAGTCCGCCGGCAAGGAGGGCAGCGAGTTCGTCGAGCAGGCCAATCAGGTCAGCCAGGTCTCGCGCCTGATGCTGCAAGCGATGAACGAAGCCCGGGTGCGCCTGGACCAGAGCCGCAAGGGCGAGGAAGAGGTCGAGCAGGGCAAGATCGAGCAGGCCGACCAGGCCCTGGCCCAGGCCGAGCAGCTCAAGACCCTGGTCAAGGACGCCGGTTATCAGACGGTGCTCAACGAAGTGGTCGGGCATATCGGTGGTTTCAGCGAGAAGCTCGCCGAATACACCGGCTTGCTGGCGCAGGAGAAAAAGGTCTATCAGCAACTGCACGAGCGCGCCGCGCAGGTGATGGAGCGGGTCGACCAGGCGTACGGCGCGCAGGATCAGTCGATGCAGGCGGAGCTGAAAAAGAACTCGCTATTGATCGTCGCGTCTTCGGCCCTGGCGTTGCTGGTGGGCGTGTTGGCGGCCTGGATCATTACCCGTTTGATCGTCACTCCGCTGCGCAGCGTGATGCGCGTGGCGCAGCAGATCGCCGCCGGTGACCTGAGCGCGACGGTGGAGGTGACGCGCCGGGACGAAATCGGCCAACTGATGCTGGCGATGCAACAGATGGGTAGCGGCCTGAGCGGTATTGTCAGCGGCCTGCAGGCAGGCATCGAACAGTTGGCCAGCTCGGCCCAGTCGCTGTCGGCGGTGACCGAACAGACCAATCTGGAAGTCAGCAGCCAGAAGGAAGAAACCGAGCAGGTGGCGACTGCGATGAACCAGATGACCGCCACCGTGCACGACGTCGCGCGCAACGCCGAAGAAGCCGCGCAGGCGGCGCAGACCGCCGACGACAAGGTGGAAAGTGGCCAGCAGGTGGTGCGCCAGAGTATGCAGCGCATCGAACAGCTGGCGGATTCGGCCACCAGCGCCAGCTCCAGCATCGAAAGCCTCAGCGCCGAGATCCAGAACATCGGCACCGTGCTCAGCGTGATCAAGAGTGTCGCCGAGCAGACCAACCTGCTGGCGCTGAACGCGGCCATCGAAGCGGCGCGTGCCGGCGAGCAGGGCAGGGGCTTCGCGGTGGTGGCCGACGAAGTGCGGGCCCTGGCCAAGCGCACCCAGCAATCCACCGAAGAGATCGAGCGCCTGGTCAGTGCCTTGCGCTCGGCGGCGCAGTCCTCGGTGCAGCAGATCCAGAGCAGCGGCGAACTGGTCAAGCTGGCGGTCAGCGATGCGCTGCAGACCGAAAGCGCGCTGGGCAGCATCGCCACGGCGGTGTCGCTGATTCAGCAGATGAACCAGCAGATCGCCGCGGCCGCCGAGCAACAAAGCTCGGTCGCCGAAGAGATCAACCGCAGCGTCACCAGCATCCGCGCCAGTGCCGATCAGTCGTCACTGGCCATGCAGGGCAATGCGGCGTCGAGCATCGAGCTGGCGCAGTTGGGGGTGGAGTTGAAGGGGATGGTCGGGCATTTCCGGTTGTAATGCCGCTGATGCTTGCTACAGGCTGCGCCGCCAGGGGCGCAGCCTTATAGACCGTGCCGTGCGAGTGGCTCGCGCGGCCGTTGCCGGTCAGTCGTAAATGGCTTTCTTCTTCCAGTCGGCGTCGGCTTCGACGACCTTCAGGCCTTCGGTCAATTGGTTGACCTCGCCTTCGACCGGCTGGGTGTTGGTCAGCACCATCGCGTTGGAGCGGGCCAGGAGTTTTTCCAGGTACTCCAGTTGTTCCCGATAGACCGCCGGGTCCGGCTGCTTGCGCAGGTATTGCACGCCGCGCTCGAACGCCAGGCGCGCCTGGCCGGGTTGTTCCTGCTGCAGGGCGTACTGGCCGAGGTTGTTGAAGAACTCGATGTGCAGCAGCACCAGGATGTGGCGGATTTCCCGGATCCAGTGCTTGGCTTCGTTGGTCGGCAGGAAGCCGTCCTGGGCGGCGCGAGTCACCTGGCCATGCAGGGCTTCCAGGAGAAAGCGCACGTCCTTGGCCTTGGCTTCGGTCTGGATCGGGCAGGGCGGGTTGTTGACCGGAATCGATTCGCCCTGGCCGACCAGCGCGTTCAACTCGGCGATACGCGCCTTGAGCGCGGCATCGGTCTTGTTCAGGTTCAACAGACGCTGAACGACGTTGAGTTCCAGGCGGGTCATCAGCAGCTTGAGCCCTGGCGACATGAACTGGCCGGGGAAGGTCTCGGTGATTTCGCCGCAGCGGCGCAGGCGGTCATTGAGTTCGACCTTGGTACGGGCCTTTTCCAGTTTGTTGTTTTCCACCACATGGTTCATGTAGCCAATGGCGATCAATATTACGATCCCGGCTACTACTAGCAGGGTGATCATGAGTGGTGTCACCGTGTAAGACCTCTTTCTGGGGTTCGCGTACGAGTGGCGAGTGTAGTGACTTAGCCTTGGGGCGCCTAGCGCAGGTCGACGAGCAGAAACAGGCCGATTCTCTGCTTATATAGGAAATGTCTGGCTGGTTTCATATTGCCATCACCTAAGGATGTGGACTATAGCGTCTTGTCGAGTGTCAGAATATAGGCGTCAAGGCACAGGCTGCACAAATGCCCGAAAGGGCTCGCAAACCACCCCGAAGTCATTGATTTAAATAAATTTATATCAGGGGGTTGACGACCCTCCAATCCATCCATAGAATGCGCGCCACTTGCAGCGTAAAGCACACAGCGAAACGCGGCAGGGAGTGAATGTTGTAGCGTGTCCCCTTCGTCTAGTGGCCTAGGACACCGCCCTTTCACGGCGGTAACAGGGGTTCGAGTCCCCTAGGGGACGCCAATGCGGGAATAGCTCAGTTGGTAGAGCACGACCTTGCCAAGGTCGGGGTCGCGAGTTCGAGTCTCGTTTCCCGCTCCAATTTTAAACGGCACTGCTTTCGGGCGGGGCTGAGTGAAACCAGAACCGAGTCTTCGGAGGCGGGTCTGGACACCGAAACACACACCATGTGTTCCGGGTAGCGTGTCCCCTTCGTCTAGTGGCCTAGGACACCGCCCTTTCACGGCGGTAACAGGGGTTCGAGTCCCCTAGGGGACGCCATTTGCGGGAATAGCTCAGTTGGTAGAGCACGACCTTGCCAAGGTCGGGGTCGCGAGTTCGAGTCTCGTTTCCCGCTCCAAACATAGAGCTACAGATTCTCAAAGGTCTGTAGCTCATCGAAAAAGGGTCCCATTCGGGACCCTTTTTTCGTTTCCGTCGGCAGTGGCCGAGTTTCGGTCCGTTGCTCCTCTGCAGTGCGGGATGACGCTGCTTTCCCCTTGTCCTGTACGCTGGCGCAGATCCTGTTCGGCGCCTACATGTTCCTGACCGTGCGCCCTGCCTTTGTGAGTGGGTGTTTGGCACAGGGTTTGCGAAGGTCTGGGCCTGATTGACCATCGATAGAGTGGTGCACCTTTAAATGAGTATCTCCGTGGCGACAACTAAGGGTAATTGGCGGGCGGTCATCGCACTGACGTTGGCGGCCTTTGTGTTCAACACCACGGAGTTCGTCCCCGTCGGGCTATTGAGCTCGATCGGCAGCAGCTTCGACCTGTCGACGGCCCGGGTCGGTCTGATGCTCACTCTCTATGCCTGGATAGTGTCCCTGACTTCGCTGCCGGTCATGCTGCTGACGCGCAACGTCGAGCGACGCAAGCTGTTGCTCGTGCTGTTCGGGATGTTCATTGCCAGTCACATCCTGTCGGGGCTGGCCACGAGTTTCGGCATGCTGTTGCTGAGCCGGGTCGGTGTGGCCTTGTCCCATGCGCTGTTCTGGTCCATTACCGCGTCCCTGGCGGTGCGTCTGGCACCACCGGGAAAACAGGTCCAGGCCCTGGGTTTGCTGGCCACCGGTACTTCCCTGGCGATGGTGCTGGGTATTCCCCTCGGCCGGTTGCTGGGCGAGGCCATGGGCTGGCGGACCACCTTTATCGTGATTGCTGGCCTGGCCACCGCGCTGGTGTTCTGGCTGGCCAGGAGCCTGCCGTTGTTGCCCAGCCAGAACTCGGGTTCTCTCAGAAGCCTGCCGGTGCTGTTCAAGCGCCCTGCGCTGATGGCGCTCTATGTGCTGACGGCCCTGGTGGTCACCGCGCAGTTCACGGCCTACAGCTATATCGAGCCTTTCATCAAGGTGGTGGCCGGCTTGAGTGGCGATGTGGTGACCCTCATCCTGCTGCTGTTCGGTGGCGCCGGTATCTTCGGCTCGCTGTTGTTCAGCAGGTTTCACCGCTACAGCCCGCAGCGCTTTCTGCTGGTGACGGTGGCGTTGCTCATTCTGTGCCTGGCATTGCTGTTGCCATTGAGCGGGGAGGTCTCGTACCTGGGCGGACTCAGCCTGATCTGGGGGATGGCGATCATGGGCTTCGGGCTGGCGCTGCAGTCCAGGGTCCTGGTGCTCGCTCCGGACGCTACCGATGTGGCAATGGCGCTGTTTTCGGGGATCTACAATATCGGCATCGGCGGCGGCGCGCTGCTTGGCAGCTGGGTAGGGGGCCAACTCGGGTTCGCCTATATCGGCTTGGCCGGCGGCTTGCTGGCGGCCTTGGCGCTGCTGTTCTACTGCGCATCCATCTATCGCCTGGCCCGGTCCAGCGTTCCGGGCGCCGATTGTGCTGATATTGCGACAGAGAAGTAGAGCACTGGAGTCGGGCGTCGAGCACAGTCATATATAAAAAGGGGGCAATGACTCAGACGAATCATTGCCCCCTCTTTTTTCTCAAGCAGATAGCCAGAATAAAACCCTGCGCCCTTTTAACCGGGGCAGGGTTCCGGATTTCAGAGCTGCTTGCCGATCAGTGGAGCCTTGGCCGCCTCCCCGAAGACGCTGTTGAGGGATTGTTGGCCCGGTCCGAAGTTCATGCCGATCAGGCCGCCATAGATCTGGTTATAGGCGGGCGAGCCGTCGATCCTGCCGCCTGCCGACGACAGGCGCACATTGCCGAGATTCAACCCCACCAGCCCGCCCAGGCGCGCGCCATAGCCGCCACTGACGTTGCTGGTAGCCTTGGAGTTGCTGATCTGCCCGCTGTTCACACCGACCAGGCCGCCCACGTTGCTGTTGTTGCCACCTTTGACCGAGCCTCTGGCGGAGGAGTTGCTGATCTTGCCCAGCAGGGCACCGACTAGGCCGCCGACATTGCTATCGTTACCACTGGTCACTATGGCGTCTGCCGAGGCGTTGCTGATGTCGGTATTTTGGCTATAGCCCACCAGGCCGCCGACACTGGACCCACTGCCTCCCGTGACAGTCGCGGAGGTGGAGGAAGCATTGGAGATGAAGGCCTTGTCGCTGTAGCCGACCAGACCGCCAATGTGGGCGTTTCTGCCGCCAGTCACGGTGCCGGAGGCCGAGGAGTTGGCGATGCGACCGCCCAGGGTTTTACCAATCAGGCCGCCAACGCTACGACTGCTCAGGTCGGACACATTGCCGGTGGCCCGGCTGTTGGTGATCGACCCGTTATGGTTCTTGCCCACCAGGCCTCCGATCGCTTCCGTACCATTGCCCGTTACCTGGCCGCTGGCGTGAGAGTTGGTCAGCGAACCTTGCCAGTTGAGCCCGACCAGGCCGCCGACCCGAGCGAATTCGCCGCCCGAGACATGGCTGCTGGAGTGCGAGTTGACGATGCTGCCATTGTAGCTGTTCACTCCGACCAGGCCGCCGACGTTCAGGTTGGCGCCCGAGAGGTTGGCGGTACCGGCGCTGGAGGAGTTGGCGATGATGCCGCCGTGGTTCGAACCCACCAGCCCGCCTGCGCCATAGGAGTCATACAGCATCTGGCCCAAAAGTCTGACATCGGCATGACTATTGGTGATTTTCGCCACGCCATCGGGGTTGGTGATGTTTTCCCCCACCAAGCCACCCATTGCATAGGTGTACTGGTTGCCGATCACCTGGCCGCTGGCCGAGGAGTTGGCGATGTCGCCGGCCAGGTTGAGCGCTACCAGGCCGCCCAGCGAGTTCAGGTGAGAGGCTCCGGTCACCCGCACGTCCTTGGCCTTGACGTTGCGGATGCTGCCCATGTTCACCGCGGCAAGTGTGCCGACCTGGGTGTTGTAGTGGGTGGAATAAGCGCCGCTGGCGGAAATGCGTTCCAGGTTCAGGTTGCTGATCTGCCCCAGGTTCGCGCCGAACAGCCCGACAAAGGCAGTGGTGCCATAGATCGACAGGTCGCTGATGGTATTGCCCAGGCCATCAAGCTTGCCGGTGAAGGAGCTACCTTCGCCAAGCGTCCTGAAGCTGCCTTGGCCGGTGATCTGGTTACCCAGTACATAGCGGCCATTCATGTCGTTTTCGATATCGCGCAACTGCTTCAGGTTCTGCACCACCTGGTAGGACTCGCCGTTGGCGCTGAAGCGGGCATCCGTACCAGAGAGGGTGACGCTCTTGTCATTCTTGAGGCTGTGGCCGTTTTTGGAGTTCAGCTCCAGGCCCGCTCCCGTTCCGGTCAGCTCGACGTTGTCATTCAGCTGGATGCCGCCCTGCGCGGCGTTCAGGGCCAGGGCTGCGCCGGTACCGGTGGCGCTCAATGCCGCATTCACCTGGACGTCGCCGCGTTCGGCGGTCAGGCCGAGCTTGTTACCGCTGTTCCAGGACACCGCCTTGTTGACCGACAGGTTGCCCTTGCTGCTCAGTTCGACGTTGGTCCGGGCCAGGTTCTGGGCCAGGGTATCGGCGTGCAGCGTCGGGACAGTGCCGCTATTGCCGCCCGTTCCATTGTTACCGTTGATACCGCCGCCAATGATCAATCCACGCGTGGACGGATTCTCTGCCTTGGAAACGTTCACCTCGTCTGCGCTGATCTTCCAGGTACCGGTCGTGCCCTGGTCGGCGTGCGTATCCACTTGCGCAGCCAGTTGGACCTCGACCCGGGCGCCGCGGTTTTCCACCACGCCACCGTTACCCTGGCCACCCAGGGCGCTGGCGTCCTGGCGTCCGGCCACCTGGACGATGCCGTTGTCGCCACCGTCCAGGACAATCTTGCCGGCCTTGTTCTGCAAGGTCTTGGCCTCGATCACGCCCTGGTTGCTCACCACGTTTTTCAGAAGGCTGCTGGCGCTGCTGGCGGTCATCAACACCTGGCCGCCGTCGGCCTTGAGCAGGCCGCCGTTCTGCACCAGGGCATCCACCGCGGCACCGTTCACCTGCAGGTTGAGCAGGCCGTTACCGTCGAAGTTGACGCTGAAGTCCTTGCCCGCGCCCAGCGCGACACTGCCCATCTGCGCCTGGATCACCCCGCTGTTGCTGACCTGGGCACCTAGCAACGCGACGCTGCCGCCCTCGCTGGCGGTGATCTGGCCGGCGTTGCTCACGGCAGAGCTGGAATTCCCGGTAAAGCGGTAAGTACCGTCGAGGAAATCCTTGTCGCTGATGTTCTGGGTGGAGGCCACCAGGCCGCCGACGTTGACCTGGGCGGACTTGCCGAAGACCACGCCATTGGGGTTGATCAGGAACACCTTGCCGTTGGCATCGATGCGGCCCTGGATATCGCTGCCATTGATGCCCAGTACCCGGTTGAGGGCGATCGATTGGCTACCGGGCTGGTGGAAGCTGACGCTTTCGTCGCCAGCGACGCTGAACTCGTTCCAGTTGGTGATCAGTTTGTTGCTCTGTTGGTCGACGGTCATGTGTTTGCCGTCGACAGTGGTATGGATGCCAGCATCGCCCGCGACTATCGCCGCTCCGTTCGGCAAGGCGAAGGCCGGGGCCTGGGCCAGCAGGCCCAGCAGCGAGAAGCCGGCGGCGATCACGACCTTGAGTCGGCTTGATTTGCCCCGGCGTCGGGTTCCTTCGCTGGCGACGTTCCAGCAACCAGTGGCCTGGTTCCAGATCAGTGCATAGCTTTTGTTCATGGTGCTTCCTCTATATGAATACTCTGCTGATCCCCCCAGCAGAACGGGTACAACGGATGCGGGCAGGCGCCGAGGCGATCACGCAAAGCCGCAGCGCCATTCCCTCCAGTCGGGAGGGCAAGTTGTTTGTCTCAATCCGCACTTGATTTCATGGTCTTCGAAGCAAGGGAGACTCATGAGTCTGTTTGTCAGGTGAAATCTGCTGCCTAGCGTCTAAAAAATTGCTGTTCGACGGTTTCGAATGACTATCTGATTTCGAGGGCAAATTGATCGCGAGCCTGTACACGGCAGAGTCGATGTCTGGAGTTTTTTTTGCATGTAAATACTTGGTTGCTCAGAGGGCTGTATTAATTAACAAAAGTAAATAAAAGAAAAAACCAGAACTTTCTTAACTGGTGTACGGCGCTTTCCCAGTTGAAGTAAAGCAGCAGGCTATTGCGCTCGTCATATTGAGGTCCTTGTTGTCTGATGCCCGATGGCGTGGCGAAATCTGAAGCGCGATTGCGTGGGGAGACCGCCGCTTTCTCTGCGTTTGGGGGCATCTCAAACCAGCGCTCCAGGGCTTTAAACCTGTCTGGCAGGCTTTCTCGATCGTCGAGCCTGGACCGTTTCGGACTGCAGTGCTTTTTTGTCCTGTGAGAGGGTTGTCTAAGTTAAAACCAGGATGTAAGAGGGCAGGGGGATACTTCATTCATGTCGGGAAGTATCAGGTTCATGAGGGGATAACATTTCGAATATCAGGGGGTGGAAATACCCGTCTGGAGTTTCTGGAACGACAACACTTGTTTTCCGCAACTACTGATGCGCAGACAGATATCTGTCGATATGGGTTTTGAGGGTGGTACTGATTCCGTTCGCTCTTTTCTACTTTCGTATATGAGTGAGCATGTTGTTCCTTTTAGGAATCGTCCTACTGATTACGACGCCTATCTACTGTAGTTTTCCTGCCTCCTGACTTTCTCGAGCGTCACGAATACCCGAACGGTTCGCCCCGTCGAGTCATCGATGTTTTTGCATGGCGCGCAACAACGGGGGGCTGCCCTTCGACGCATACTGAGGTAAAGAATTTACCGTGAAGACTCCAGCCATCGCCGGATTGATTCTGGCCAGCTTCGCCCTGTTTTTTCCTGCTTTCTCCCAGGCCGGCATCAACCTGGAAAACACCCGTGTGGTGCTTGCGGCGCCGAGCAAGGAAGCGTCCCTGGTGATCAAGAACAGCGCGGCCGAGGACCTGATGTTCCAGGCCTGGGTCGAGTCGGCCGACAAGAGCGAGGATGTGCCCTTCGCCATCACCCCGGTGCTCAAGCGCCTGGCTGGCGAACAGCAGCAGGTGTTGCGCATCCTCTACAGCGGCAAGGGCCTGCCGACCGACAAGGAGTCGCTGTACTGGCTGAACGTGCGGGAGGTTCCGCAAAAGTCCCGGGAGGAAAATACCCTGCAAATCGCCGTGCAGCAGCGCCTCAAGCTGTTCTACCGGCCGGCCGGGCTACCCGGCAAGGTCACGGAGGCCCCGCAACAGCTGAAGTGGCGCCTGCTTGCCAAAGACGGCAAGCCCTATCTGGAGGTGACCAACCCGTCGGCTTTCCACCTGTCTTTTGCCGCGATCACGTTGCGGATGGGAAGCAAGGGTTTCACCGCGCCGATCGATATGGTCGCGCCGGCTGCCACTACTCAGGTCGAGATGGCGGACCTGCCGAGCGGCGTCCAGGCTAACGACCTCAAGGTTGAGTTCGAAGTCATCGGCGATTTCGGTGGAATCCTCAAATACGACGGCGCCATCTCTGGCTGAGGCCTGGCGTCATATGGCAGAGACGAGAAGCTTCTCGCTACTTCTCTTTGCTCATCATCGATTTGTACCCAGGCACTTCATAGGGCGTGGGAAGGAATCTTATATATGCGAAAACTGATCTTCATCTTGATGTTTTTATCCAGCCTTTTTGCTCGAAATGCGCTTGCAGCTTATTGCTCATTGCCCAATGGTACTCCGCTGATAAAGGACATCATTCTCCCTGCTCAAACCCTCATCAAGGCCGCCTCCATCGGGCAGGAGATTGCTAGACATCGGGTAACGAACCTCTGGAGCGGGGAGGTTAGGTGCATTGGACTGCAGACTGTTTCTATTACTGCGGATACCGCACTGACCCCATCGGCACTTCCGGCGGTGTATGAGACGGGCATCAAGGGTGTTGGGGTCAAATTCTGTCTGGCGCTGGATCTGAGTAACGGCAGCTGGTGTACCCCATACTCCTGGACGCCTCCATCGGGGAATCCAGTCCTTCCCAGGTTTATGGATGTTGTATTCGTTCGCACCGGTCGCGGCGTGGCATCAGGAAATGCGCCGATGAAGTTCAGCGTAACCTGGGCTAGGGGGGACGTATCCGTTCAGGTCCGATCACAAGGCACTACCGAACTGGTCAACGATATATTTTTCGCTGGCTGCGAATCGGTGGGGGCGGCGGTCAATGTCCAGATGGGTAAACAGACCATCGAAAATATTACCAAGGGTAGCGTCAGAGAAGTGCCATTCAACTTCGATGTCCGTTGCGAAGGCTTGAAGCCTGATACGAAAGTTCCGGTGAAAGCCTACTTCGAAGGCAACTCCCAGGCCGACGGCCTGCTCAAACTTGTCAATCTAGGCCAGCCCGGCGTTGCATCGGGAGTTGGTATTTCCCTGGTCAATAACAAGGGCGTCAAGTTGCCATTCGATATCTCCAGGTCCGTCGCCCTCGATTGGAACCGGGAGATAGCGGAAGGCTCCATTTACCGGTTCTCCGGCAGCGCCAAATACGTTCCGACAGGTGGCGAGATAAAACCGGGCAAGGGCGATGCGACCATGAGCTTCGTTCTCAACTACAACTGATCGTCATCGGTGGCGGGCACATATTCTTCTGCTCGCCGACCTGTTTCCTGCCCCGATCGGATGGCTATCGCGAGCCAGTTGCTGTCCAGCCTTCCCGAGCCCCCAGAGCACAAGGGCGCGATTAGTCGAGAAAGGCTCTCGCCGCTCGATGTCACAACCGCCGGCGCCCGGCTAGAATACCGACGGATCACTCTTGATCCATCCCCCATTGCCACAGATCAAAGCGGCACTCTCCGTAAGAGGGTGACGCTATTGCTCGTGGGACAACGGCCCATTTGCGCAGGTTGCCGGGGTTCGATTCACAGGAAGGTATTCCATGATTCCAGCGTGTTGTCGGATGGTCGCTCTCTGCCTGTTACTTGTTCTGTCACCCGCCCTGGTCGCACAGGAGCCTGACATCTCCCTTGTCGCAAGGGTGGCAGTGATCAGCCGGCCATGGCTGAGTGAAGTGGATCGACAGTGGCTGGCGAGCAGAGGCCCACTCACGATCGGGGTGGCATTGCCCGACTATCCGCCGCTGGGCATGCTCGACGTCAATCGTTTTCAGGGCGTCACCGCGGATTACCTCGCCCTGCTGTTCGAGATCCCCCCCAAAGTCCGTCAGTTCCCTTCCCGGCAGGCGGCATTGATCGCGCTGCACAAGGGTGAGATTGACCTGGTCGGCGGTGGCTCCGCGATGGATGCCGAGGATAACGGTCTGCTCCTGACCCAGGCCTATGAGCCGAATCAACCGGTGCTGGTAACCGCCGAAGGCCGTCCTTTCGACCCACAAGCAACCGGCACCCGGCTGGGGGTGTTTGCCGGCTATCGTGTCGAGGAAAAGGTCTCCGCGGTTTATCCGAACAGCCAGATCCTGCCATTCGCCTCGCCGCTGCGCGCGCTCGAGGCGTTGAGCCTGGGAGAGGTCGATGGGGTGATCGATGACGCGGTGTCCGCCCACTATCTGCTCAACATCAACTACTTGCTGGACCTGCACATCGAAAACTTCGCGCCGGTGGAAAGCCGTGGTTTCGGCTTCCTGGTGCGCGCCTCCGATACTCGCCTGCATGCCGTGATCGAACGAGCCATTCCGACCATTCGCTCACGCCATAGCGAAAGTATTCTGCGCAATTGGAGTGCGGGGAGCAGCCTGCGCCTGACTCAGCAGCGCGTGACGCTGACGCCCGCCGAGAACCGTTGGCTGGACGCCCATCCGGAAATCCCGGTGACTGTCCATGACTCTCTCGGCGCCTTGGGACAATTGGACAACAGTGGGCAGGTGCGGGGTATCGGCCCCGACTATCTCAAATTGCTCAGCCAGCGCAGCGGCCTGACGTTCCGCTTTGTCCGCGCGCAGAACTATGCCGAGATGAACGCGCAGATAACCGAGGGCAAGACCCTGATGACCTCGGTTACGTCTGCCGACACCGACACCGAGGCCTATATGGATATCCTTCTTCCTTATCTGAGGAGCTCGGTGGTACTGATGGCCGGACCCAAGGCAGCCCGTACCCAGGGCAGTCCTTTCCATAGCCTGAATGACCTGCAAGGCAAGCGCCTGGCCAGTGTCCCGGGTTATTTCGTCAATCAGATCATCCAGCAGAACTATCCGGATATCCGCTTACAGATCTATCCCAACTTTCTGGAGGCCATGCGCAGTGTCGACGACGGGCGTAGCGACGCGTTCATCGGCAGTGACTACACCGGTCGTTTCCTGTCCGCCCAGCGTTTCAACAACCGCTTGCGCGTAATAGGCATTCTTGACGAGTTCTCCCGACCGGTCAGCCTTGGGGTGCTGAAGGGGCAGGAAGAACTGCGCAGCATCCTGGAGAAGGCCCAGGTGGCGATCACCCCGGAGGAAGTGGCGGACATCGTGGAACAGTGGGAGCCGCGTATTTCTACCTTGGGCAGCCATTTCTGGCGGGATCATCGCAGCAATATCCTCCGGCTTGGCGGTGTCTTCGGCTTGCTGGTCCTGTTGTCGCTGATCTGGGGTTTCTACCTGACCCGGCAGGTGCGCAAGACCCGCCAGGCCGAAGGCGAGCTGGCGCTGGCGCGGGAGAAGGCCGAAGCGGCCAACGAGGCCAAGAGCATCTTTTTGTCCACCATGAGCCATGAGATCCGTACCCCGCTGAACGCCATCATCGGCCTGCAGGAAGTGGTGCAGCAGAAGGCCGAACGGGGCGAGCTGGACCTGGCGTCGCTGGCCGTCGCGCAGGAGGCGGCACAGGGGCTGCTGCTGTTACTCGGCAATGTGCTCGACCTGAACCGGATCGAGTCGGGGATGATCGACTCGGCGCCCGAGGCGGTGCAGCTCAAGGCCCAGATCGAAGCGATCGCGCCCCTGGTAGTCGGCATGGCGCGACAGAAGCAGCTGGCGTTCGAGATGCGGTTCACTGGTGACATGGAGCAATGGGTGCTGATCGACCCGCTGCATTTGAAACAGGTGCTGTTCAACCTGCTGAGCAATGCCATCAAGTTCACCGAGCGCGGCCGGGTGACGCTGCATGCCTCGGGCAGCCGGGAGGCAGAACATCTGCACCTGTTGCTGGAGGTCATCGACAGCGGTATCGGCATCTCGGAGCAGGACCAGGCCAGATTGTTCCAGCCATTCTCCCAGGTCAGTTCGGCTCAGGCCGGGCAAACCTTTGGCAGTGGGCTGGGGCTGAATATCACCCGGCGGCTGGTCGAACTCATGGGCGGCACTATCGTCCTGAGCAGCGAACCGGATATAGGCTCCTGCTTCAGCGTGACCCTGCAACTGCCTCTGGCCGAGGCGCCTGCCGAAGCGGCGGCAGAAGTACCGCAGGCGAGCACGGAGCCGCTTTCGCTGAATATCCTCGTTGCTGAGGACAATGCGTTCAGCCGGCTGACGCTGGAAGAGCAATTGCTGGTTCTGGGGCATCGCGTGACGCTGGTCGAGGATGGGCAGGCGGCGTGGGAAGCCTGGCTGGCCGCCGAGTACGATGTGTTGATCACCGACAGCCAGATGCCACGCCTGGGCGGCTATGACTTGACCGTGCGCATCCGCCAGATGGAGCGCGAGGAGGGGCGCCGGCGCTGCTGGATCCTGGGGGCGACCGCCAGTGCCGAGGACGCGGAAATCCAGCGCTGCCTGGCCGCCGGGATGGATGAGGTGGTGTTCAAGCCCCTGACCCAGCAGGTGCTGAGGCAGGCCCTGGAGAATACTCAACGAGCCCCTGCACGGGCTTGAGCGCGGCGAACCGGTCACCAGGACAGTATTCCGAGCATCCCGTTTCGGACAATCGCGGCGCTGACTGAGCGGGCCGGACGCACTCAGCGCCGGCTTTCCCAACATCGCGCTGGCCTGCATGGCCTCCGCCTGGATATCTCCCCGTTTCACGTTGATATGCCGTTGCGCCATTCACCCAGGGCGGCCACGGCAAGATAAATCCTAGAGAAATTTAAGATTCGGCTGATTTACGTCTGACCTGGGCTCCACTCACTCTTTAGCGCATTCGAGCCGCGTTCCGCACACCACCCTGCCTACAGTCCCCAACCACGCGTGGCATTCCTCTCACAGAGAGCAGCCGTGGACAGCGAAGCCGCTCCCCTGAAACCTTCCTGCCCGATGACGGACACGTCCGCACCAATCGCAGGCCGCTGACCAAGCCTTTTTAAACATTCCTTCCATCGGAGATGACCATGACCATTCTCTATCGCGACATGAATCAAGCCCAGCTCGACGCGGCGTATAACAACACCGAGGCAGTGCCGGATTTCCCCGGTATCTACGCGGATTTGCAGGCGCGTAGTGCCAGTTTCTACGCCTCTGTGGCCGGCCGGCTCGATCTGCCTTACGGCACCGGCCCCAGGCAGCGTTATGACTGGTTGCCCTGTGGCAAAGCCGACGCCCCGACGTTCATCTTCATCCATGGCGGGTATTGGCAGAATTGCAGCAAGGAAGATTTCGCCTTCATCGCCGCCGGTCCCCTGGCTGCGGGGTTCAACGTCGTCCTGGCCGAATATACGCTCGCGCCGCAAGCCTCGATGACACAGATCGTCAGCGAAATTGGCAGCCTGCTCGAGCATCTCCACGCCGACGTTGATCACCTGGGTATTGCGGGGCACAAGGTGGTCCTGAGCGGGCACTCGGCAGGAGGCCACCTGGCGATCCAGTTCCGTTCGCACCCATGGGTGACCGATGTCCTGGCGATCAGCGCATTGGTCGACCTGGAACCCATAAGCCTGTCGTGGCTCAACCAGAAACTGAGTCTCTCGGAAGCGGAGATCAATGCCTATAGCCCGCTGCACCATATCGGCAAGGGTGCCCATACATGGGTGGCGGTAGGTGCCGACGAACTGTCGGAACTGGTCCGCCAGTCTGATGAATACGCCAGGCAAGCGTTGGCCCGAGGAGAATCTGTGCAACTGATTCACGTGCCGGGCTGCACGCACTTTTCAGTCCTGGACGAAATGGCAAAACCGCAGGGAGTCTTGCTTCAGGCCTTGTCATCCGCCAGCTGATCGTGGATCGGAACTGAGCAAGCCTGTGTCGAGCCGCCAGTTGCTGGCGGCTCGCTTGAGCAGGGCGTTGGGATGCGGCTTACATCGACAGGATCAGGCGCCCGGCGAACAGAATCAGGATCACTCCCATGGTTCGCTCGAACCAGTGGCCCATGCGCATGAACAGCAAGCGCACCCGCGGGCTGGAAAAGAACAGCGCGACGATCACGAACCACAGCGCGTTCACACAACACATCCATACACCGTAGAGCGCCTGCACCTTGAGGGGCGTGGTGGCGCTGATCACCGTGGTGAAAATCGCCAGGAAGAACAGCGTGGCCTTGGGGTTGGTGGCGTTGGTCAGGAAACCGGTCATGAAGGCCTTGGGCAAGGTCTGCCGCTGCACCTGATCGTTGTTCGTGTCGCTGCCCTCGATCGATGTCTTGGGTTTGCTGCGCAACAGGCTGACCCCGAGATAAAGAATGTAGGCGCCGCCCACCACCTTGGCCACGCTCAGCAGCCATGGCGTGGTATGCATCAGCGCACCGACCCCCAGCAGGGTGTACAGCACATGCACGGAAATCCCCGCGCCGATGCCGATGGCCGTGCACAGCCCGACCACCCGGCCAAAGCGCACGCTCTGGCGGATGGTCACGGCAAAGTCAGGCCCGGGAGCCACCACGGCGAGAAAGTGGATGGTCGCCAGGGCCAGGAATTCGCCTAGATAGTTGGAAAGCATTTCAACTCCAGAAGGTCAGGGGGGACGAGCTGCCGCGATAGCCGACAAAAAAGGAAAGACTCAGGCGCGGGTTGGCCACCCCCGGGGTGACTGCGTGCATGCGCCTTGAGTTGAACATGATGAAATCCCCGGGCTCCGGGCGGATCTCCAGTGAGGGGGTGCCGAGCAGGGCGGGGTCGATGCCGTAGCTGTCGCCGCGCATGTCGTCGAACTGGTCCGGGGAAATATCGTGATTCCACATCTGCAGGGCGCCGCCTGCGTCGGGCATGTTCAGGTAGAGGTTGCAGGCGAACTGCGCCTCCAGGCTGTGGGCCTGGAAGCTGTCGGGGGCGTCCTTGGCGAAAATGTCATGATGGGCAAGGAAGCACACCCCGGGTTTCACCACCCGCGACAGGCCAACGTACATTTTGCGCCCGTACAGGTTTTCCAGGTGGGCGCCGGCCGGCCAGGACTCGTCGAGCATGCAGCGCAGGGTGTCGACGGGAGACGCATAGGGCGCGCAACGTGTGCGCAGTTCGGCGATGTTGGCGGTGGCGCGTTCGAAATAGTCCTCGATCAGCAGCGGCTGGTTTTCCGCCTCATAAAACGCCATGCCGATCCGCCCGATGCTGGGGGCGTTGATGTAGCCCTCGAAGCCGGGAGCGAGAATCTTGTCACCCAGCTGGATCGCCTGGATGTGCGGCAGGAAATTCTTGATGCGCAGGGCGAGCACTTGTTCCTGGGCCAGTTTTTTTATGCACGTCTCATCGAGACGCTCGACGTCAAGCATCATCTGCAGATCCCTCTATCCGATAATCGTCGAACCCGCGCACGCGGGTTTCCCCTGTGTCAGGCGATGCGTCGCGTGATGTGCAAGGCGACACCGCCGATGAATCAGTCCACGTGGTAGTGAACCGAAAGCATTCCTTTTTTCTGCGAGAGGGAGGCGATGGTGACGTTGCCCAATTCCTTCAGGCGCTTCACGTGGGTCCCCCCGCAGCCATAGGCGGGAAGCTCGCCGAAACCGATTTCCCGCGAGCCTTCACGCAGCGAGATCAGGCGCGGCAGGTCGGCGGCAATCCAGTGATCGATGCCACTCTGCAGGCTGTCGACGTCGAGTTCCTGCGGGCTGTCCCCGGGCTTGAAGGACACGCGGCCCTCGCCAGGCCAGTGATGGGCCTTGACCGGGACCCAGCCGCGGGTTTCGCCGAAATGACCGATCAGGTGCCCGGCCGAGTGCATGCGGGTATTGAACTGGCGGCGCTGTTCATCGACCTGGACCTGGACCATGCCTGGTTGCACCGGCTGGCTGACGTAATGAATGATTCGCTCGGGTTCCTGGACCACGCGCAACACCTGGCTTTCGCCGATCCAGCCGGTGTCGCAGGGTTGGCCGCCGCCTTGGGGATGAAAGATCGTGGCACGCAGGATCACCGCGAATTCGTTGTCCTGCGGGGTGCATTCGAGCACTTCAACGTTGGCCTTGAGTTCATCATTATGAAAAAAGAGGCGAAGCGTCATATTCCGTGCCCTTATTAAAATACCTTTTTTAATTATATGGCGCGGCGGAATTGCGTGATAATCCGTTCAAACCTCAAAGGACTGTTGTGCTGTGAGCATAAATCTCCCCCTTCCGCTGCTGGGCGAAATGGCGATTTTCGTCAAGGTCGTCGAGGTCGGCAGCTTCTCCGAAGCCGCCCGCCAGCTGGGTTCGTCACCCTCGGCGGTGAGTCGCAGCATTTCCCGTCTGGAGAAGGCGCTGGCGACTCGCTTGCTGCAACGCACCACGCGCAAGTTGCGCTTGAGCGAAGGGGGCGAGGAGGTGTTCAAGCGCTGCAGCGAAATGGTCAGCGCCGCCAAGTCGGTGATGGAAATCAGCGGTCAGTTTACCCACGAGGCCGAAGGGCTGGTGCGGGTCAGCGTGCCCAAGGCCGTGGGGCGTTTTGTCGTGCATCCGTACATGCCCGAGTTTCTGCGGCGTTACCCCAAGGTCGATGTCGAGTTGTTATTGGAAGATCGCAACATTGATCTGATCGACGACAACGTGGACCTGGCCATCCGCATCACCGATCGGCCGCCGGCGGGGCTGGTTGGCCGCCAGTTGCTGACCATCGATCACATGCTGTGCGCCACGCCGCAGTACCTGGCCGAGCACGGGACGCCGAGCCATCCCCATGATCTGCTCAACCACAGTTGCATTTACCTGGGTGAAACCCCCAGCGATGCGCGCTGGAAGTTCAAGAAGGGCAGCAAGTCGGTGACGGTTGGCGTGCGTGGGCGTTATGCGGCCAATCACACCGGGGTACGGCTGGGGGCGGTGTTGGAGCATATCGGCATCGGCAGCTTGCCGTACTTCACCGCGCGGCATGCCCTGGAGCAGGGCTTGCTGGTGCAGGTTCTACCGGACTGGACGTTTCTCGCTTCCTACCATGGCGGTGCCTGGCTGTTGCATTCGCCGACCCGTTACCTGCCGCCGAAGCTGCGGGTATTCATCGATTATCTGGTGGAGTGCCTGGCCAAGGAGCCGACCTTGAGCCGGCAGGGCAAGCAGGAGGCGAAAGGCTACGAGTTGCCCGAAGGCGATGGCGCGGGTTGAGCCAGCCGCTCATGGGTAGAAAAAAGGCCCGCCGGTTCAACCGTGCGGGCCTTTGTAGTGTCCGGGCCGGACTCAGTGCTTGCTGTCCTGGGCGGAGAGCGCCAGCAGCTGCTTTTCCTGGTTCCAGTCGAACGGTTCATCATTCTGCTCGGCCTCGTAGCGACGTTCTTCGAGCGCCTGGTACAGGTCGATTTCCTCGTCGGGCATGTAGTGCAGGCAATCCCCAGCGAAGAACCACAGCAGGTCGCGCGGTACCAGATGGGCGACCTGTGGATAACGCTGCATCACCTGGCACAGCAGATCCTGGCCCAGGTACTGGCTTTCGATCGGGTCGATCGGCAGCGAGGCGCGCAGTTCGTCGAAGCGTTCCAGGAACAAGGCATGGCTTTCTTCGGGAACCTGCTCGGCTTCACCCACGGCGACCAGGATACTGCGCAAATGGTCGAGCAGGACGAGATGATCGGCGACGACGTTGGACATGACATGAGTCCTCAACAGCAAAACGGGCGCGGGAGTATATAGCTCCCGCGCCCGGTTTCATAATCCGCCTGACGGTCCTGCGCCTTAGCGGGTTTTCCCTTCGCTCAGGGTCAGCTCTTCCTTGGCGAAGTCATCGACATCGATGACTTCGCGGCGGGCGGCTTCAGCCTCGCGCAGGGTCTGGGCTTCCACCGGCTGCAACACGCCGGCCTCCAGCGCGGCGTCGATGGCATGTTCGCCGGCCACCGGCTTGACCTGGCCACTTTTCAGCGCCTCGTGCAGTTTTTTCTGCAGCGGGTGACTGGCGCTCAACAAGTCGAAGGCGTGTTGCAGGGCGCCGACAGGGTCTTGCGTCGATTGTGGGCGGTAGCAGCCGGCCAGCAGCTCTTCCAGGGTCGGGTCGCCCTTGGCCCGGCCGATGATCGCGGCGACCTCGGCATCCAGCTGGTCGGACGGACCTTTGTGACGGCGGCCGAACGGAAATACCACCACCCGCAGCAGGCAGCCCAGCACCCGGTTCGGGAAGTTCTCGAGCAGTTCGTCCAGGGCTCGTTCCGACTGGCCGAGGCTTTCTTCCATGGCCCAGGTGAACAGCGGCCGCAGATGCTCCGGCGAATCCAGGTCGTGGTAGCGCTTGAGTGCGGCGGAAGCGAGGTACATATGGCTGAGCACATCGCCGAGGCGTGCCGAAAGGCGTTCGCGACGCTTCAGCTCGCCGCCCAGCAACATCATGCTCAGGTCGGCCAGCATGGCGAAGGCCGCGGCCTGGCGGTTGAGGGCGCGGAAATAACCCTGGCTGAGCTTGTCCCCCGGCGCCTGTTCGAAGTGCCCCAGGCCCAGGTTCAGCACCAGGGTGCTGGCCGCGTTGCCCATGGCAAAACCGATGTGCTTGAGCAGCAGGCCGTCGAATTCGACCAGCGCCTGGTCGTGGTCTTCGCGACCGGCCAGGGCCATTTCCTTGAGCACGAACGGATGGCAGCGAATGGCGCCCTGGCCGAAGATCATCAGGTTACGCGAGAGGATGTTCGCGCCTTCCACGGTGATGAAGATCGGCGCGCCTTGCCAACTGCGACCCAGGTAGTTGTTCGGGCCCATGATGATGGCCTTGCCGCCGTGCACGTCCATGGCGTGGCCGATGCATTCGCGGCCGCGCTCGGTCAGGTGGTACTTGAGAATCGCCGACAGCACCGAAGGCTTTTCCCCCAGGTCGACCGCATTGGCCGTGAGCATGCGCGCGCTGTCCATCAGCCAGGCGTTGCCGCCGATGCGGGCCAGGGCTTCCTGGATGCCCTCGAAGGCATTGAGCGGGACGTTGAACTGCTCACGTACCTGGGCATATTGGCCGGTCACCAGGCTGGTGAACTTGGCCGCGCCGGTGCCGACGGCCGGAAGGGAAATGGAGCGGCCGACCGACAGGCAGTTCATCAGCATCATCCAGCCCTTGCCGAGCATTTCCTGGCCGCCGATAAGGAAGTCCAGGGGAATGAACACGTCCTTGCCGGAGTTCGGACCGTTCATGAAGGCAGCGCCGAGCGGCAGGTGGCGGCGGCCGATTTCCACGCCGGGGGTGTCGGTAGGAATCAGCGCCAGGCTGATCCCCAGGTCTTCATCGTCACCCAGCAGATGGTCCGGGTCGTAGGCCTTGAAGGCCAGGCCGAGGAGGGTGGCGACCGGGCCCAGGGTGATGTAGCGCTTTTCCCAGTTCAGGCGCAGGCCGAGGGTTTCCTCGCCTTGCCACTGGCCTTTGCAGATCACCCCGGTATCGGGCATGGCGCCGGCGTCGGAACCGGCCAGCGGGCCGGTGAGGGCGAAACAGGGGATATCGTCGCCACGGGCCAGCCGCGGCAGGTAGTGGTTACGCTGTTCGTCGGTGCCGTAATGCAGCAGCAGCTCGGCCGGGCCGAGGGAGTTGGGGACCATCACGGTGGACGCCAGGTCGCCGCTGCGGGTCGCCAGTTTCATCGCCACCTGTGAGTGGGCATAGGCGGAGAAGCCCTTGCCACCGAACTCCTTGGGGATGATCAGGGCAAAGAAACCGTGTTGCTTGATGTGCTCCCAGGCCGCAGGCGGCAGGTCCATGGACTGGCCGATCTGCCAGTCACTGACCATGGCGCACAGCTCTTCGGTGGGGCCGTCGATGAAGGCCTGTTCCTCTTCGCTCAGTTGCGCTTTCGGGTAGGCCAGCAGCTTGTCCCAGTCCGGACGGCCGCTGAACAGTTCACCGTCCCACCAGACCGTGCCGGCATCGATGGCGTCGCGTTCGGTTTGCGACATCGGTGGCAGGACTTTCTGGAACCAACTGAACAGCGGGGCGCTGAAGTACTTGCGGCGCAGGTCGGGCAGTAGCAAGGGCGCTGCCACCGCGGCCAGCAGTACCCAGAAGATCAGCAGCAGCCAGCCCGGTGCACGGCTGAAGGCGCCCATGGCCAGCAGGTAGACGGCCACCACGCCCAGAGCGGGCAGGGGCGCAATGCGGCGGTGGGCCAGGTAGGCAATACCGACCAGCAGAACCAGTATCCACAACAACAGCATATTTAATCCTCCGTGAAACCAGGGGCAAAATCACCCACAGAGCTTAGTCGGCATCCGACAAAAGGGGTGACAGGGCAGTGCGCTTGCAGCGGTAAGAAGAAGCGGACGCAGCGCGTCAGGCATCGGGTCAGCAGCGTGTCGATCTTGTCAGGCTCGAAGCGGCAGCCACTGATATTTGGCCGAAACGTCGTTATCGCTGGGATGAGGCCGTCGTTAGACTCGGGACTTCACTCGGAGATCATCCCCATGCACGAGTACCTGAGTCCCAGCCGCTTCATCGATAGTGACCACCCCGCGGTGGTGGAGTTCGCGGAAACTCATCGTGGCGCCAGCAGCGATCCGTTGGAGCAGGCGGTGAACCTCTATTACGCGGTGCGCGAGGCCGTGCGCTACAACCCCTACACCTTCAGTCGCGACCCCGAGACCCTGCGTGGCAGCCATGCCCTGGCTACCGGCGAAAGTTACTGCGTGCCCAAGGCCACCCTGCTTGCCGGCTGCGCGCGGCATTGCGGGATCGCCGCGCGGATCGGCCTGGCGGACGTGCGCAATCACTTGTCGACCCCGCGTTTGCTGGAGTTGCTGCGCAGTGATGTGTTTGCCATGCACGGCTATACCGAGCTGTACCTGCAAGGACGCTGGGTCAAGGCCACGCCGGCGTTCAACCGGAAACTCTGCGAGATGTACGATGTGGCGCCCCTGGAGTTCGATGGCCGCCACGACAGCGTATTCCACCCCTTCAACCGCCAGGGCGAGCAGATGATGGAATACGTGCTGGACCACGGACAATTCGCCGACGTCCCCGAGACCTTCTTCTTCAAACACCTGGAAAAGTGTTATCCGCATCTGTTCGCCGAGCAGATGCCGTTGCTGCTGGGCGACATGCAGAGTGATTTGAGTCAGGTCTGATCCGGCGTAGACTGCCTCGGCATTCATCACTGAGGAGCGGTCATGCTGAAGATCTGGGGTCGGAAAAACTCGTCGAATGTCAGGAAAGCATTGTGGTGCGCCGAAGAGCTCGGGCTGACCTACGAGGCGGTGGATGCCGGTGGTGCCTGCGGTGTGGTGGATACCCCGGAATATCGGGCGATGAATCCCAATGGGCGGATTCCGCTGATCGAGGACGACGGCTTTGTGCTGTGGGAGTCCAACACCATCGTGCGTTATCTCGCCGCGCGCCATGCCGCCGGTACGGCCTGGTACCCGAGCGATGTACAGGCGCGGGCCTCGGCCGAGAAGTGGATGGACTGGACCACTTCGACCTTCGCCGAACCCTTCCGGCACCTGTTCTGGGGTGTGCTGCGCACGCCGGCACAGCAGCAGGACTGGGACAAGATCAATGCTGCGCTGAACAGTTGCGGCGAACTGCTGGCCGTGGTCGACCAGGCCCTGGCCGAACATCCCTACCTGTCCGGCGAGGAAATCGGCATCGGCGATATCCCTCTGGGCAGCTTCATTTATGCCTGGTTCGAAATGCCCATCGAGCGCCCGCAATTGTCTAATCTGCAAGCCTGGTACGCCCGCCTGCAACAGCGTCCGGCCTACCGCAAGGCGGTGATGACCGCGTTGACTTAATACTGACTATCAATACGGGTGACTGTACTTGTGCGGCGTCGGCAAGCACCATTGGGTGTATCCGGCGCCGTTGCAATGCAGGCGGTCCGCCCTTACCTATAATGCTCTCCCTTCTTGGTGCGTAAATCCGATATGAGTTCCGCTCTGTCCATCCGGCAGCTAACCAAAACCTACGGCAACGGTTTCCAGGCCCTGAGTGGTATCGATCTGGATGTCGCCGAAGGTGACTTCTTCGCCTTGCTCGGCCCTAACGGTGCCGGCAAATCCACCACCATCGGCATCCTCTCGACCCTGGTCAACAAGACCAGCGGCACGGTGAATGTCTTCGGCCATGACCTGGACCGCGAGCCCGCCGCGCTCAAGCGCTGCATCGGCGTGGTGCCACAGGAATTCAACTTCAACCAGTTCGAGAAGACCTTCGACATCGTGGTGACCCAGGCCGGTTACTACGGTATCCCGACCAAGGTCGCCAAGGAGCGGGCCGAGCAGTACCTGACCCAGCTCGGCTTGTGGGACAAGCGCGATGTGCCGTCGCGCTCGCTGTCCGGCGGCATGAAGCGCCGCCTGATGATTGCCCGCGCCCTGGTGCACGAGCCGCGCCTGTTGATCCTCGACGAACCGACTGCCGGCGTGGACATCGAGCTGCGGCGTTCGATGTGGACCTTCCTCACCGAGCTGAACCAGAAAGGCATCACCATCATCCTCACCACCCATTACCTGGAGGAGGCTGAGCAGCTGTGCCGCAATATCGGCATCATCGACCACGGCACCATCGTCGAGAACACCAGCATGCGCCAGCTGCTCAGCCAGCTGCATGTGGAAACCTTCCTGCTCGACCTGAAGACCGACCTGAAGGTGGCGCCGCAACTGATCGGCTATCCAAGCAAGCTGCTGGACAGCCACACCCTGGAAGTCCAAGTCGACAAAGCCGTGGGCATCACCGCGCTGTTCAGCCAGTTGGCCCAGCAGAACATCGAAGTGCTGAGCCTGCGTAACAAAACCAATCGCCTTGAGGAGCTGTTCGTGTCCCTGGTGGAGAAAAACCTGTCGAAGGTGGCGGTATGAGTTCCGAGCTACGGCCCAACCTTGTCGCGCTGAACACCATCGTCTATCGCGAAGTCCGGCGTTTTACCCGGATCTGGCCGCAGACCCTGCTGCCGCCGGCGATCACCATGGTTCTGTACTTCGTGATCTTCGGCAACCTGATCGGCCGGCAGATCGGCGACATGGGTGGTTTCACCTACATGGAGTACATCGTGCCGGGCCTGATCATGATGTCGGTGATCACCAACTCCTACGGCAACGTGGTCTCGAGTTTCTTCGGCAGCAAGTTCCAGCGCTCCATCGAGGAGTTGATGGTGTCGCCGGTGTCGCCGCACACCATCCTCATCGGCTATACCCTGGGCGGTGTCCTGCGGGGGCTGGCGGTGGGCGTGATCGTGACCCTGCTGTCGCTGTTCTTCACCCACCTGCAGGTGCATCACCTGGGCATCACCTTGCTGGTGGTGGTCCTCACCGCGACGATCTTTTCGCTGTTGGGCTTTATCAACGCGGTGTTCGCGCGCAACTTCGACGATATCTCGATCATCCCGACCTTCGTGCTGACCCCGCTGACCTACCTGGGCGGGGTGTTCTACTCCATCACCCTGCTGCCACCGTTCTGGCAGACGGTGTCGCTGGCGAACCCTGTGCTGCATATGGTCAACGCCTTCCGTTTCGGCATCCTCGGGGTTTCCGACATCCAGATTAGCGTGGCCATTACCTTCATGCTGGTGGCGACCGTGGTCCTGTACTTCGGTTGTGCCCGCCTGCTGGTCAGTGGTCGCGGCATGCGCCAGTAAGCCCGCGCAGAAACGACAACGGCCTCCCTCGGGAGGCCGTTTGCGTTTCTACAGTCGGCTCTGCTTGCGGCGGCGCCATTGCCGGCTGACCCACCAGCGCCAGTACAGCATGGTCAGGCAATAGGCGAGGGCGCCCAGCACCAGGCCAGCCACCAGCGAGCCCAGCAGGAAGGGTTGCCAGAGGGTCGAGAGTTCGCCGCTGATCCACTCCCAGGTCAGCTCGTCGGGCAGGGTCCGGGCGGGTACGTTCATCAACCAGGCACCGACCTGATAGGTGCAGAAGAACACCGGCGGCATGGTGATCGGATTGGTCAGCCAGACCAGGCTCACGGCAATCGGCATGTTGCCGCGCACGGAAATGGCCAGCACGGCTGCCAGCAGCATTTGCGCCGGGATCGGCATAAAGGCCGCGAACAGGCCGACCGCCATGGCGCGCGCCACGGAGTGCCGGTTGAGGTGCCAGAGGTTGGGGTCATGCAGCAACGTGCCAAGAAAGCGTAAGGACTTGTGTTCCCTGATGCTGGTCGGATCTGGCATGTAACGTTTGAATAGGCGCCGGGGCATAAGGCTTCTCGGTCAGTTCAAGCGGCAAGTATGCCCGGATTCTAGAAGGCGCCCATTCAGACTTTGTGACAAATGATAAAGCCGGCCCCCGGTCCGCTGAGCTAAGCCAAGGAGTGGCAACACTCAAAAACTGCTCAAGGACGGGCTTATGCGCACAGGGATGCTGGCGTTGGCGGCGGGGCTTTTATGCCTGCGCTTTTTGCCGGCGCTACCAGCGATCGGATGGCTGGCAGTGCTGCCGGTGGTGGCCTTGATGCTGTTGCCGTTTCGCACCTATCCATTGGCCCTCTTTCTGTTGGGCCTGGCGTGGGCCTGCATCAGCGCGCAATGGGCGCTGGATGATCGTTTGGCGGAACCGCTCGACGGGCAGACTCACTGGCTCGAAGGTCGAGTGGTGGGGCTGCCGCAGCAGACCGAGGGGCTGGTGCGTTTCGAGCTGGAAGACGGGCGGGCGCGGCGCGGCCGGATCCCGCAACGCCTGCGCCTGGCCTGGTATGGCGGGCCGCCGGTGCACAGCGGCGAACGCTGGCGCCTGGCGGTGAAGCTCAAGCGACCTGCCGGCCTGGTCAATCTGCAGGCCTTCGATCACGAGGCCTGGTTGCTGGCCCAGCGCATCGGCGCCACGGGCACGGTCAAGGATGGGCAATTGCTGGCCACCACCCGGGAGAGTTGGCGTGCGCGCATTCGCCAGCGCTTGCTGCAAGTCGATGCCCATGGGCGCGCCGGCGGCCTGGCGGCCCTGGTACTGGGCGACGGCTCGGGCTTGAGCCAGGAAGACTGGCGTGTCTTGCAAGACACCGGGACCGTGCACCTGATGGTGATTTCCGGGCAGCACATCAGCTTGCTGGCCGCGGTGATGTACGCCCTGGTGGCGGGGCTGGCCCGTTACGGCCTGTGGCCCGGACGCTGGCCCTGGCTGCCCTGGGCCTGTGGACTGGCGTTCGCTTCGGCCCTGGGGTACGGATTGCTGGCGGGGTTCGATGTGCCGGTGCGCCGTGCCTGCGTGATGGTGGCCCTGGTGCTGATCTGGCGCCTGCGCTTTCGCCACCTGGGTGCCTGGTGGCCGTTCCTGCTGGCATTGAATGCGGTGCTGTTGTTCGAGCCGCTGGCCAGTCTGCAGCCAGGTTTCTGGCTGTCCTTTACCGCGGTGGCGGTGCTGATCCTGATCTTCGGCGGGCGCCTGGGAGGCTGGCGCTGGTGGCAGTCCTGGACCCGCATTCAATGGTTGATCGCCATCGGCCTGTGCCCGGTGCTGCTGGCGCTGGGGTTGCCCATCAGTCTCAGCGGGCCGCTGGCCAATCTGCTGGCGGAACCCTGGATCAGCCTGCTGGTGCTGCCGCCGGCGTTGCTCGGCACCTTGTTGCTGGCGGTGCCTTACCTGGGCGAAGGCTTGCTCTGGCTGGCCGGTGGTTTGCTGGACCTGCTGTTCCGCGGCCTGACCCTGCTGGCTGCCCAGTGGCCGGCGTGGGTAGCGCCGGCCATACCGCTCTGGGCCTGGAGCATCAGCGCGCTGGGAGCCTTGCTGCTGTTGCTGCCTGCGGGCGTGCCGCTGCGTCCCTTGGGCTGGCCGATGCTGCTGTTGGTGGTGTTCCCGCCGAAAAACACGCTGCCATATGGCGAGGCGGAAGTCTGGCAGCTGGATGTCGGGCAGGGCCTGGCGGTGCTGGTACGGACTCGCGAGCACGCGATGCTGTATGACGCCGGTCCGCGTTTTGGCGATTCCGACCTGGGCGCGCGGGTGGTGCTGCCGTCCTTGCGCAAGCTGGGCGTCGCGCACCTCGACCTGATGCTGCTCAGCCACGCCGATGCCGATCATGCCGGTGGCGCCGACGCCATTTCGCGCGGCTTGCCGGTGGCCAGGCTGGTCAGCGGCGATCCCGAGGGTTTGCCGGCCTATTTACCGGCAGAGCCTTGCGCCAGCGGCGAGCAGTGGCAATGGGACGGGGTGCGTTTTTCCCTGTGGCAATGGGCAGGTGCGCAGAACGGTAACCAGAAGTCCTGCGTGATGCAGGTCGAGGCCAAGGGCGAGCGTTTGCTGCTGACGGGGGATATCGATGCCCTGGCCGAGCGCGCCTTGCTGGATACCCCGCTGGCCGTCGAGACCCACTGGTTGCAGGCGCCGCATCACGGCAGCCGCAGCTCGTCGTCCGCGGCCCTGCTCAAGGCCCTTGCGCCTTCGGCGGTGCTGATTTCCCGTGGGCACGGCAATGGGTTTGGGCATCCGCACCCGCAGGTCGTCGAACGTTATCGCCAGCAAGGGACCGCCATTTACGACAGTGCGGAGCAGGGAGCGCTGCGGCTGATGCTGGGCACCTACACCGAACCGACGAGCCTGCGGGCGCAGCGGCGCTTTTGGCGCAAATGGCCACTATCTCCTTAAATAACCGAGAGTTATTAAAGCCTGAAGGCATGCGACATCAGGTTCTTCGGTGCATTCGGCCCCTATGTTAGAGTGGCGCACTTTTTCGAGGGGACTGTCACTGTGTGGGAATTGGTCAAATCCGGCGGCTGGATGATGTTGCCGATCATTCTGAGTTCCATTGTCGCGGTCGGCATCATTGCCGAGCGTCTGTGGACCCTGCGGGCCAGCCGCGTTACCCCGCCTCATCTGCTGGGCCAGGTGTGGCGCTGGATCAAGGACAAACAGCTGAACAAGGACAAGCTCAAGGAGCTGCGCGCCCATTCGCCTCTGGGCGAGATCCTGGCCGCCGGCCTGGCCAACTCCAAGCATGGCCGCGAGGTCATGAAAGAGTGCATCGAGGAAGCCGCCGCCCGGGTCATCCACGAACTGGAGCGCTACCTCAATGCCCTCGGCACTATCGCCGCCATGGCCCCGCTGCTGGGCTTGCTGGGTACGGTGCTGGGCATGATCGATATTTTCAGTTCGTTCATGGGCTCGGGCATGACCAGCAACGCCGCGGTGCTGGCCGGTGGTATCTCCAAGGCGCTGATCACCACCGCGTCCGGCCTGATGGTCGGTATCCCGGCGGTGTTCTTCCACCGTTTCCTGCAACGCCGGGTCGATGAGCTGGTGGTTGGCATGGAGCAGGAAGCCATCAAACTGGTCGAAGTGGTGCAGGGCGACCGCGACGTCGATCTGGCCGAGGGCAAAGCGTGAAATTCCGCCGCAAGCCACGGGAAACCATCGATATCAACCTCGCGTCGTTGATCGACGTGGTGTTTATCCTGCTGCTGTTTTTCGTCGTGACCACTACCTTTACCCGGGAAACCCAGTTGCGTGTCGAGTTGCCGGAGGCCGTCAGCGGCTCGCCGGCCGAAGACCAGCAGACCAAGCAACTGGATATCGCCATCAGCGCCGACGGGGTGTTTTCGGTGAACAACCAGGTGCTGCCCAAGAGCGACCTGGCCAGTCTGATCGAAGCCTTGCAGAAGGAGTCGGCGGGCGACACCAACCTGCCGCTGTCCATCAGTGCCGACGGCAAGGCCCAGCACCAGGCCGTCATTACCGCGATGGACGCCGCCGGCAAGCTCGGTTTCAGCCATCTGCGCATGACCACCGTCGAGGCGGCGCCAGCACCCTGATGGCCATGTCCGATCGTTTGCTTGCTGCCTGGTACAACGGCCATCCCGCGCTGAAACTGCTGCAGCCCCTGGAGTGGCTCTATCGCCGGGTGGTGGTGCGCAAGCGCGAACGCTTCCTGGCCGGTGAGGGCAATGTTTACCAGCCGCCGGTGCCGCTGGTGGTGGTCGGCAATATCACCGTGGGCGGTACTGGCAAGACGCCGCTGATCCTGTGGTTGATCGAGCATTGCCAGCGCAGCGGGCTGCGGGTCGGCGTGGTCAGCCGGGGTTACGGCGCCAAGCCGCCGCAGTGGCCATGGCGGGTCGCCGCCGAGCAGAGCGCCGCAGTCGCCGGCGACGAGCCTTTGCTGATCGTCCAGCGCAGCGGCGTGCCGCTGATGATCGACCCCGATCGCAGTCGTGCCGTGCGAGCCCTGCTGGCCGCCGAGCCGCTGGACCTGATTCTCTCCGACGACGGCATGCAGCATTACCGCATGGCCCGCGACCTCGAACTGGTGTTGATCGACGCCGCGCGTGGGCTGGGCAACCGGCGTTGCCTGCCGGCCGGGCCGCTACGCGAGCCGGTCGAGCGCCTGCAAAGCGTCGACGCAGTGCTCTACAACGGCGCCAGCGACGATCGCGAGGATGGCTTCGCCTTTCGCCTGGTGCCCACCGCCTTGGTCAATCTGCAAAGCGGCGAACGCCGCGGGCTTGAGCACTTCGCGCCGGGTCAGGCATTGCACGCGGTGGCCGGTATCGGCAATCCGCAACGTTTCTTCACTACCCTTGAAACGCTACACTGGCAGCCTGTCCCGCATGCTTTCGCCGACCACGCCGAATACAGCGTGCAGGCGCTGAGTTTCACCCCGGCGTTGCCGCTGGTCATGACCGAAAAGGATGCGGTGAAGTGCCGTGCCTTCGCGGCTCCCGACTGGTGGTACCTGGCGGTGGATGCTGTGCCATCCCCGGCCTTCGTGGCCTGGTTCGATACGCAGCTGATGCGCCTGTTGCCCGCTCGTCTTCTGCCTTAACGCTTCTATCCAGGGAATTCTCATGGACACCAAATTGCTCGATATCCTCGCTTGCCCGATCTGCAAGGGACCGCTCAAGCTCAGCGCCGACAAGACCGAGCTGATCAGCAAGGGCGCCGGCCTGGCCTATCCGATTCGTGATGGCATCCCGGTCATGCTGGAAAGCGAAGCCCGCACCCTCAGCACCGACGAGCGCCTGGATAAATGACCACAGCCTTTACCGTTGTCATTCCAGCCCGATTCGCCTCCACCCGCCTGCCGGGTAAACCGCTGCAGATGATCGCCGGCAAGCCGATGATCCAGCACGTCTGGGAACAGGCCTGCAAGAGCGCCGCCCAGCGTGTGGTGGTGGCGACCGACGACGCGCGAATCGTCGAAGCCTGCCAGGGCTTCGGCGCCGAAGCGGTGTTGACCCGCGAGGACCACAACTCCGGGACCGATCGCCTGGCAGAAGTCGCCAGCCAGCTGGGCCTGGCCGCGGATGCCATCGTGGTCAATGTCCAGGGCGACGAGCCGTTGATCCCGCCGGCGGTGATCGACCAGGTGGCCGCCAACCTGGCTACCCACACCGAAGCGAGCATGGCCACCCTGGCCGAGCCGATCGAAGACGTCGAGACCCTGTTCAACCCGAACGTGGTCAAGGTGGTCAGTGACATCAATGGTCTGGCCCTGACCTTCAGCCGCGCCACCTTGCCATGGGCGCGCGACGCCTTTGCGAAGAATCGCGACCTGCTGCCGGAAGGCGTGCCTTATCGCCGCCATATCGGCATCTATGCCTACCGCGCCGGTTTCCTGCATGACTTTGTCAGCTGGGGCCCGTGCTGGCTGGAGAACACCGAGTCGCTGGAGCAGTTGCGGGCCTTGTGGCACGGCGTGCGTATCCATGTCGCCGATGCCCTGGAAGCGCCACCTGGTGGTGTCGATACCGCCGAAGACCTTGAGCGCGTTCGTCGCCTGCTGGAGGCCTGATGCGGGTTTTGTTTGTCTGCCTGGGCAATATCTGCCGTTCGCCGACGGCGGAGGGCGTACTGCGCCACAAGTTACGTGAAGCGGGGCTGGCCGACCGGGTCGAAGTCGCGTCCGCGGGCACCGGCGAATGGCACATCGGCAAGGCGCCGGACAAGCGCAGCCAGCGCGCGGCGCTGTTGCGCGGCTACGACCTGTCGGCCCAGCGCGCGCAGCAAGTCAGCAGCGCGGACTTTGCTCGCTACGACCTGATCCTGGCCATGGACGAGAGCAACCTGCGCAACCTCAAGGCGCTGCAGCCGGCCCAGGGCAAGGCCGAGCTGGACCTGTTCCTGCGCCGCTACGAGGCGGCGGTGGACGAGGTGCCGGATCCTTACTACGACGGTGAGCAAGGTTTCGAGCAGGTGCTGGACCTGATCGAGTACGCCAGCGATCGGCTGGTGATCGAGCTGAAGGGGCGTCTATGAGCTTGCATCTGCAGTCCCAGGTTTCCCTCAAGCCCTTCAACACCTTCGGCGTCGATGTGCGCGCGCAGCTGTTCGCCGAGGCCCACAGCGATGCCGACGTGCGTGAGGCGCTGGCCTGTTCGGCGCAGCATCGACTGCCGCTGCTGGTGATTGGCGGCGGCAGCAACTTGCTGCTGACCGCGGATATTCCAGCGCTGGTCTTGCGCATGAGTACCCGTGGCATTCGTCTGCTGAGCGACGATGGCCAGCAGGTAGTAGTCGAAGCCGAAGCGGGTGAAATCTGGCATCCCTTCGTGCAGTGGACCTTGCAACAGGGCTTGTCCGGCCTGGAAAACCTCAGCCTGATTCCGGGGACTGTGGGCGCCGCACCGATGCAGAACATCGGTGCCTACGGGGTCGAGATCAAGGATGTGTTCGCCGGCCTGACCGCACTGGATCGGCAGAGCGGCGAGTTGCGCGATTTCAGCCTGGAGGAATGTCAGTTCGCCTACCGCGATAGCCTGTTCAAGCAAGAGGCTGGCCGCTGGCTGATTCTGCGGGTGCGTTTTGCCCTGGCCCGCAGCGAGCATCTGCACCTGGAGTATGGCCCGGTGCGCCAGCGCTTGAGCGAGCAGGGCATTGAGCAGCCGACGGCCAGCGATGTCAGTCTCGCCATTTGCAGCATCCGCAGCGAAAAACTGCCGGACCCGGCGGTACTGGGCAATGCCGGCAGTTTCTTCAAAAACCCGGTAGTGTCCGCTGCGCTGGCGGCCGAGATCAGGCAGCGGCATGCGGGGCTGGTGGGTTATCCACAGGCGGACGGGCAGGTGAAGCTGGCCGCTGGCTGGTTGATCGAACAGGCGGGCTGGAAGGGCTTTCGCGATGGCGATGCCGGGGTGCATCGTTTGCAGTCGCTGGTGCTGGTCAACTATGGCGGTGCCACGGGCTTGCAGCTGTTAAGCCTGGCACGAAGGATCCAGCAGGATATTGCCGAGCGCTTCCATGTTCAGCTGGAGATGGAGCCCAATCTCTACTGAGCTTGTTGAGCTAAGCTCAAGACGCGCCAGCAAAGCCTTGCATGGGTTCACACCCTGCAAGGCTTTTTTGTTAATTGCGGCTTAACTTAGCCTGCTAACAATGCAACTATTTGTACCCCCAAAGGCCCGGTGAAGACTCCCCGTCTTCATAAGAGAGCCCATTAGCCTGAGTCGATCTGCTCCTGCAAGTCGTTGTACTCAACGGCAGATTGCTCGACCCCATAAACGGAAAATATGCGGGCGTGCCCATGATTACCCTGAAACTCAACGGTCAAGATCACCCACTGGATGTCACCGAGGACATGCCGCTGCTCTGGGCTATCCGCGACGTGGCGGGCTACAACGGCACCAAGTTCGGTTGCGGCATGGGCCTGTGCGGCGCGTGCACCATCCATATCGACGGCGCCCCGGCGCGCAGTTGCATCACGCCGATCGGCTCGGTGGTCGGGCAGAATGTCAGCACCATCGACAACCTGCACAGCGACCCGGTCGGCAAAGTCGTGCAGCAGGCCTGGCTGGACAGCGCAGTGGCCCAGTGCGGCTACTGCCAGGGCGGGCAGATCATGTCGGCCACTGCCTTGCTCAAGGTCAACCCCAACCCCAGCGACGAACAGATCGAAGCCGCCATGGTTGGCAACATCTGCCGCTGCGGCACCTACAACCGGATCAAGACGGCGATCCGCCAGGCCTCCACCCACCTGAAGGAGGCCAAGGCATGAGCCAGCTGCCGAATGATTTTGCTTTGAGCAACCTCAGCCGCCGCGGTTTTCTCAAAGGCGTCGGAGCCACCGGCGCACTGGTGCTGGCGGCCAGCTGGGGCTGGCAGGACGCTTTCGCCGAAGAGAAGAAGTTCGGTGCCGACGGTATGCCCAACGGCTGGGTCGATGACCCCAAGGTGTACGTGAGCATCGCCGCCGACGGCAGCGTGACCGTGTTCTGCAACCGTTCGGAAATGGGCCAGGGTGTGCGTACCAGCCTGAGCATGGTGGTCGCTGACGAACTGGAGGCCGACTGGGCGCTGGTGAAGGTCAAGCAGGCGCCGGGCGACGAGGCGCTGTTCGGTAACCAGGACACCGACGGTTCGCGCAGCATGCGCCATTGGTACGAGCCGATGCGGCGCTGCGGTGCGGCGGCGCGGACCATGCTCGAGCAGGCGGCGGCCGAGCAGTGGAAAGTCCCGCTGGCCGAGTGCCGGGCGCAGTTGCATAAAGTGGTCCACCAGCCGAGCGGCCGTGAACTGGGCTACGGCGCCCTGGCCGCGGCGGCGAGCGCCCTGGCGGTGCCGGCCCGCGACAGCCTGCGGCTGAAGCAACCCAGCGAATTCCGCTACATCGGCAAGGAGGGCACCCGCGCCATCGACGGTGCGGACATCGTCAATGGCCAGGCGGTCTACGGCGCCGACGTGCATTTCGACGGCATGCTCTTCGCGACGGTTGCGCGCCCACGGGTCTATGGCGGCAAGGTCAAATCCTTCGATGGCAGCGCGGCGCTGAAGGTGCCGGGCGTGATCAAGGTGGTGCAGATCGAAAGTCGCCCGCTGCCTTCCGAGTTTCAGCCGCTGGGCGGCGTGGCGGTGATCGCCAGCAATACCTGGGCGGCGATCAAGGGCCGCGATGCGTTGAAGATCGAGTGGGATGATGGCGTCAACGCCGGCTACGACTCGATTGCCTACCGCAAGGAACTGGAAGCCGCGGCGCTCAAGCCCGGCAAGGTAGTGCGCAGCACCGGCAATATCGACGACGCCATGGGCAGCGCCGACAGCAACCTGGAGGCCTCCTACTACCTGCCGCACCTGGCGCAGGCGCCGATGGAACCGATGGTCGCCGTGGCGCGCTTCAAGGACGGCCAGTGCGAAGCCTGGGCTCCGAGCCAGGCGCCACAGGTGACCCGCGAACGTATTGCCGAGCGCCTGAGCATTCCCTTCGACAAGGTGACGGTCAACATCACCTTGCTCGGCGGTGGCTTCGGGCGTAAATCCAAGCCCGACTTCATCCTCGAGGCGGCGATTCTCGCCAAGGAAGTGCCGGGCAAGGCCGTGCGGGTGCAATGGACCCGTGAAGACGACATTCACAACTCCTACTTCCACACCGTGTCGGCGCAATACCTCAAGGCCAGCCTGAACAAGGACGGCATGCCGTCCGGCTGGCTGCACCGCACCGTGGCGCCGAGCATCACCGCGCTGTTCGCCCCGGGCATGAACCATGAGGCCGCCTTCGAACTGGGCATGGGCTTCACCAACCTGGCCTATGCGATTCCCAACGTGCGCCTGGAAAACCCCGAGGCCGCTGCGCATACCCGGGTTGGCTGGTATCGCTCGGTGTCGAACATCCCGCACGGTTTCGCCATCCAGAGCTTTATCGACGAACTGGCCCATAAGGCGGGCCAGGACCCGTTGAAGTACCAGCTCAAACTGCTCGGGCCGGATCGCCGGATCGATCCGCGGACCTTGAGCGAAGAGTGGAACTACGGTGAGTCGCCGGAGCGTTACCCAATCGACACCGCGCGCATGCGCGGCGTGCTGGAGACGGCGGCCAAGGCGGCGGGCTGGGGCCGCAGCCTGCCCAAGGGCCGCGGCCTGGGGCTGGCGGTGCATTACAGCTTCGTCACCTACGTGGCGGCGGTGATCGAGGTCGAGGTCAAGGATGATGGCACCTTGATCGTGCACAAGGCCGATATCGCCGTGGACTGCGGTCCGCAGATCAATCCCGAGCGTATCCGCTCGCAGTTCGAGGGCGCCTGTGTGATGGGCCTGGGCAATGCGGTGGTGGGTGAGATCAGCTTCAAGGATGGCAAGGTCCAGCAGGACAACTTCCATATGTATGAAGTGGCGCGCATGTCTCTGGCGCCGAAGGAAGTCGCCGTGCACCTGGTGACGCCACCGGGCGATGTGCCACTGGGCGGTGTCGGTGAGCCGGGCGTGCCGCCGATCGCGCCGGCCCTGTGTAACGCGATCTTTGCCGCCACCGGCAAGCGCATCCGTAACCTGCCAGTGCGTTACCAGCTGCAGGGCTGGCAACAGGCGGGCAAGGCCTGATGGACAGCGTCGACCTGAATGTCCTGCGCAGCGTGCTGGAATGGCGCCGCGCGGGGCAGCGCGTGACCTTGTACAGCGTGGTCCAGACTTGGGGCAGCGCGCCGCGGCCACCGGGGGCCATGCTGGCTTTGCGCGAAGACGGCATGGTGATCGGCTCGGTCTCGGGCGGTTGCATCGAGGACGACCTGATCGCCCGTTTGCACGATGGCCGCCTGTCTCTGGACGGGCCGCCGGTGCAACTGGTGACCTATGGCGTGACCCGCGAGGAGGCCGCACGTTTTGGCCTGCCGTGCGGCGGCACCTTGCGCCTGACCGAGGAGCGGGTTGGCGATCCGGGCTGGGTCGCGGAACTGCTGGCTCGTTGCGAGGCGCATGAAATCGTCGCTCGGGAGTTGAACCTGAGCAGCGGTGAAGTGCTGCTAAAGCCGGCCAGCAAGACCGACGTGCTGAGCTTCGATGACACCACCCTGCGGGCGATCTATGGCCCGCGCTGGCGGCTGTTGCTGATCGGCGCCGGGCAGTTGTCGCGGTATGTGGCGGAAATGGCGCGGCTGCTGGACTTCGAAGTACTGATCTGTGATCCGCGCAAGGAGTTTGTCTACGGTTGGGAAGAGCAGCACGGGCGTTTTGTGCCGGGAATGCCGGACGATGCGGTGCTGAATATCGAGACTGACGAGCGTACAGCCATTGTCGCGCTGACCCATGACCCCCGGCTGGATGACATGGCGCTGTTGACCGCGCTCAATTCCCGGGCGTTTTACGTCGGGGCGCTGGGCTCTCGGGTCAACAGTCAGAAGCGTCGGGAGAATCTGGCCCAGCTGGGACTGGAGCCGCAGGCCATCGAACGCCTGCACGGGCCCATCGGCCTGCATATCGGCAGCCATACACCGGCGGAGATTGCCCTGTCGGTGATGTCGGAGATCGTCGCCATCAAGAACGGCATCGACCTGTTGCAGAAAAAGCCACCTCAAGTCACTGCGCAGGTGAGCGCGTGAGCGAGTCGCTGTGCGCGGTCATCCTGGCCGCGGGGCAGGGCAGTCGTTTCCGACAGGCGGCGGGGGGCGGGCAAGACAAGTTGCTGGCTCCATGCCTGGGACGAGACGCGGTGATCAGGCCGGTAGTCGAGCAGGTCCTGAGGAGTTTGCCCGAACTGCTGACCCGTAGAGTCCTGGTGACAACGCCGGACCGTACCGAGGTGATTGCCTTGGCTGAAGCCTATGGCTGCCAGGTGGTGCTTCTGGATTCGCCGGGTATGGGCGACAGCCTCGCGGCGGCCGTCGCAGCCTGCGCCGATGCCAGTGGCTGGCTGGTGGTGCTGGGGGACATGCCCTTTATCCTGCCGTCGAGTATCGAGAGCGTGGTGCGGGAACTGGGCGAGCAAATGATCCGGGTGCCTGTTTATAAGGGGGCCTATGGTCACCCGGTGGCTTTTGGCGCGGCCTTTGGGCAGGCGTTGCGGGGCCTGACCGGGGATCGAGGAGCCAGGCCGCTGTTTGCCGCGGGGCAGGTTGTCGAGGTGGAACTGGCGGATGCTGGCGTGTTGTGGGACGTGGATATGCCGCAGGCGTTGGTTTTTAGCGGTTGAGATCGCTGGGCTCGCTTTCGCGGCGAAGATGTTGATCGAAGAATTGCAGGCATGAAAAAGCCCCGCCTGGGTGACCAGGCGGGGCTTTTTATCGGGCTAGGAATCAGACGAGGGGTTTAGGCTCGTGCTCTTCTTCCTGGGCCTTGGGCTTGTGCTCTACCACTTCTTCGACGGAGCGCGGGGCTTCGTCGGCGGCAGGCGCAGGTTGCTCGATGGCCGGTTCGGCAGCAGGAGCTGCCTCGACCGCGGCAACCACTGGCGCAGGCTCGGCGGCCACTACGGCTTCTACCGGAGCTTCAGCGGCAGCAGCGGCAGCCAGTTCGGCTTCCTTCTGCAGACGCTCGGCTTCGCGCTTGCGACGACGCACTTCACGCGGGTCGTTTGGCGCGCGACCGGTGCTGGTCAGGGCGCTGGCTGGAGCGGCCTCGACAACCGGTGCAGCCACTTCGGCGGCAGGTGCCTCAATCGGCGCTGCCGGTGCGGCAGCCACAGGCTCGGCAACTACAGGTTCAGCAGCCACGACTGCTTCAGCCACAACTTCTGCGACTGGTGCAGGCGCTTCGGCAACGATCGCCTCGGCGGCACGCTCGAAGGCACGAGGCGCTTCCTGGGCTGGCTCTGCCGCTGGTGCTTCGGCGACTGGCGCTTCGACCACTGGCTCGGCAACGACTGCTGGTTGTTCTGCAACAATTGCAGGTTGCACAGCCTGTTCTTCGTGCTGTTCTTCACGAACCTGGGCGACTTCAACAGCAGGTGCTGCTGGAATCTCTACCGCAGTGGTGGCCTCGACGACCGGTGCTTCGACGGTCGGTGCGGCTTCCTGGACGGCAGCAGTGGCACGTTCGGCCTGCTCGTGAGCCTGTGCTTCGGCCGGGGCGCTGATCACGGTGCTGGCAACGGCAGCGGTTACCGCCAGGCCTGCGGCCAGATCGGCGCTGCTTGGCTCTTCGCTGTTTTCTTCCGAACCTTCGATCACATTGCCGTTGGCGTCACGCTGACGCTCACGACGGTTGCTGCGACGACGCTGGCCACGGGAGCGGCGGCGTGGACGATCGCCCTCGGCGTTCTCCTGACCATCTTCCTGCAGTTGCTCTTCGTTCGGCAGCAGCTCTTCTTCAGCTACGGCAGCGGCCTGTTCGGCGCGAGGTTGACGCTCTTCACGCGGTGGGCGCGGTTGACGCTCTTCGCGTGGCTGACGAGCCGGACGTTCTTCGGCGACAGCGGCAGCGGCAGGAGCAGCGTCCAGCGGTTCGCGCAGTTCACGCACGCGTTCTTCACGCTCGCCGCGTGGCTTGCGGTCTTCACGTGGTGGGCGTGGTTGACGCTCTTCCCGTGGCGGACGTGGCGCGCGCTCTTCGCGAGCGGTGGCCTGGACTTCCTCGCGAGCCTCGCGGACTTCGCGTGGCTGACGCTCTTCGCGGGCTTCGCGCGGTGCGCGCTCTTCACGAGGGGCGCGTTCTTCGCGTGGCTTGCGCTCTTCGTCGCGGCGACCGTTGCGATTGCGGCTCTGCTGACGACCGTTGCGGCGTTCTTCGTTGCGTGCAGGACGCTCGGTGGCCGGTTTTTCAACCACGACCGGAGCGGCTGGCTCTTCCTTGGTGGCGAACAGGCTGACCAGGGATTTCACCAGACCCTTGAACAGGCTTGGCTCGGCAACGGCGGCCGGAGCGGCAACCGGGGCGGCGGCCACTTCGGTTGGGACCGGTGCGTTGGCGCGGGCTGGAGCGGTCTTGACGGCGGCTTCCTGGCGAACCAGGGTGCGGGTCGCGGCGGCTGGCTGGACTTCTTCGGCTTCGGCAGCGGCAGCGGCGATTTCGTAGCTGGACTGGTTGATGCCGGCTTCCGGGCTGTCATCACGCAGACGCTGGACTTCGAAGTGCGGCGTTTCGAGATGGTCGTTCGGCAGAATGACGATACGAGCACGGGTGCGCAGTTCGATCTTGGTGATCGAGTTGCGTTTTTCGTTGAGCAGGAAGGCCGCGACCGGAATCGGCACTTGGGCGCGAACTTCGGCGGTGCGGTCTTTCAGGGCTTCTTCTTCGATCAGGCGCAGGATCGCCAGCGACAGCGATTCGACGTCGCGGATGATGCCGGTGCCGTTGCAGCGTGGGCAGACGATGCCGCTGCTTTCGCCGAGGGATGGACGCAGGCGCTGGCGGGACATTTCCAGCAGGCCGAAGCGCGAAATGCGACCGACCTGGACGCGAGCGCGGTCGGCTTCCAGGCATTCGCGGACTTTCTCTTCCACGGCGCGCTGGTTCTTGGCCGGGGTCATGTCGATGAAGTCGATGACGATCAGGCCGCCGATGTCACGCAGGCGCAGCTGGCGAGCGATTTCTTCCGCTGCTTCCAGGTTGGTCTGCAGGGCGGTTTCCTCGATGTCGCTGCCTTTGGTGGCGCGCGCCGAGTTGATGTCGATGGACACCAGGGCTTCGGTCGGATCGATAACGATGGAGCCGCCGGAAGGCAGTTCGACGACGCGCTGGAAGGCGGTTTCGATCTGGCTTTCGATCTGGAAACGGTTGAACAGCGGAACGCTGTCTTCATACAGCTTGATCTTGCTGGCGTACTGCGGCATCACCTGGCGGATGAAGGTCAGGGCTTCGTCCTGGGCTTCAACGCTGTCGATCAGCACTTCGCCGATGTCCTGGCGCAGGTAGTCGCGGATGGCGCGGATGATCACGTTGCTTTCCTGGTAGATCAGGAAAGGCGCCGCGCGGTCCAGCGAGGCTTCTTTGATGGCGGTCCAGAGTTGCAGCAGGTAGTCGAGGTCCCACTGCATTTCTTCGCTGCTACGGCCCAGGCCGGCAGTGCGCACGATCAGGCCCATGTCGGCAGGGGCGACCAGGCCGTTCAAGGCTTCGCGCAGTTCGTTGCGCTCTTCGCCTTCGATGCGACGGGAGATGCCTCCGGCACGCGGGTTGTTCGGCATCAGCACCAGGTAACGACCGGCCAGGCTGATGAAGGTGGTCAGGGCTGCACCCTTGTTGCCACGTTCTTCTTTTTCGACCTGAACGATGACTTCCTGGCCTTCGCTCAGGACGTCCTTGATATTGACGCGGCCTTCGGGAGCTTTCTTGAAGTATTCGCGGGAGATTTCTTTGAGGGGCAGGAAGCCGTGGCGCTCAGAGCCGAAATCGACAAAGGCAGCCTCGAGGCTTGGTTCGATGCGAGTGATACGGCCTTTATAGATGTTGGCCTTCTTCTGCTCGCGTGCACCGGATTCGATGTCCAGGTCGTAGAGGCGTTGGCCATCTACCAGTGCAACACGCAACTCTTCGGGTTGAGTTGCGTTAATCAGCATTCTTTTCATGTAGTACCGTCGGTTTCCGGGCTGCCGGAAACGGCGTTCGGCACACACGACTTCTCACGGTCGGTGTCAGGTGCGTCAGGAGCGGTTGGCCGCTCCAGTGTCTAGCGAAATCCGGCCAGTTGGGGCGAACTCGCGACTCACGCGTCCTGCTTGCTGGGGTGACAAAAGGCACCTCTTAAGCAAAAGCTCAATCAGGAGGAGGAATCAACCGGCGACTGTGGACGAGATGAAGCGTCTTGATAAAGCCTAATGCTACACAGTCCGACGGTTGTGCATCTCCACCCTACACGTATCCCTGATAATTCGGGTGCTGCCGCGCGCAGAATCCGCAGCGGGTTGGCATTTACCGTGAGCTCCGAAAGGGGAGCTCACGCATCATGGCTAATTTAGGCGGTGTTTCCGAAGCGCTCGCTCGGGTTCGTTCGTAGCTGACTGCACTTTGTGAACTGGCCGTGAATATTTGCTCGAAAGGCGAGTGGAAACTCTGCTTTTCGGCGTGCTTCAGGCCTCATGTCACCTGCGCTTGTTACAACTGCAAAACTCCACCGTTCGTAGTGAAAGCCCCGTAGGACGGCCTCGCATCCTGGTGAATTGCGTTGGTCAGGGCCGGCTGTTGGCCGTTGGTCCGCTGTCCAGGCCGCTTTTGGCGGCGTTCGCGACTATAGCAGTAATCATTAAGTGCTTCAATTCCATAAAAAATTGTTATCATTTGCGCCATGACGACTACTGCCCCCTCGACCCCAGGCGTTCAACTGCTTGAGGTCTCGCCGGAATATGCCGGCCAACGAATCGACAATTTCCTCCTCGCTCGGCTCAAAGGCGTGCCCAAGACCTTGATTTACCGCATTTTGCGCAAAGGCGAAGTGCGGGTGAACAAGGGCCGGATCAAGCCCGAATACAAGCTGCAGGCGGGCGATATCGTGCGCGTGCCGCCGGTGCGCGTGCCGGAGCGTGATGAACCCGTGCCCGTGGCGCAGGGGTTGTTGCAGCGCCTGGAGGCTTCGATTGTCTATGAAGACAAAGCCCTGATCGTGATCAACAAGCCCGCCGGCATCGCTGTGCATGGTGGCAGCGGTCTGAATTTCGGGGTGATCGAAGCCTTTCGTCAGTTGCGCCCGGACGCCAAGGAGCTGGAGCTGGTCCATCGCCTCGACCGCGATACTTCCGGCCTGCTGATGATCGCCAAGAAACGCAGCATGCTGCGTCATTTGCATGAAGCCTTGCGCGGCGATGGTGTCGACAAGCGCTACATGGCGCTGGTGCGCGGCAACTGGGCGACCTCGATCAAGCAGGTCCGTGCGCCGCTGCTCAAGAGCAACCTGCGTTCCGGCGAGCGCATGGTCGAAGTGAACGAAGAGGGCAAGGAGGCCTTGACCGTGTTCAAGGTGCTGCGCCGCTTCGGTGACTTCGCCACCATGGTCGAAGCCAAGCCGGTGACCGGTCGTACTCACCAGATCCGTGTGCATACCCTGCATGCCGGGCATTGCATTGCCGGCGACAGCAAGTATGGCGATGACGATTTCACCAAGGAAATCCGCGACCTGGGCGGTAAGCGCCTGTTTCTGCATGCCTACATGCTGACCGTGCCGCTGCCCGATGGCGGCGAGCTGAAATTGCAGGCGCCGGTGGATGAAATGTGGGCCAAGACCGTGGAGCGCCTGAGTGCACCCTGATTACAAACTGCTGATCTTTGATTGGGACGGCACCCTGGCAGACTCCATTGGTCGGATAGTCGAGGCCATGCATGTGGCCTCCGATCGCTCGGGGTTTGCCCGGTGCGACGATTTTGCGGTCAAGGGCATTATCGGCCTGGGATTGCCGGAGGCGATCCGCACGCTGTATCCGCACATCAGCGATGCCGAGCTGGTAGATTTTCGCCAGCACTATGCCGATCACTACATTGCTCTCGAGGCCGAGCCTTCTCCGTTGTTCGCCGGAGTGGTGCAGTCTCTCGAAGCTTTCCGGAGCGAGGGATATCATCTGGCGGTAGCGACCGGTAAGGCGCGTCGTGGCCTGGATCGGGTGTTGAAGGCGCATGGCTGGGAAGATTATTTCGACATCACCCGCGCTGCCGATGAAACCGCGAGCAAGCCTCATCCTCTGATGCTCGAGCAGATCCTGGCGCATTGCGAGGTGCGCCCCGAGCAGGCGTTGATGGTGGGGGATTCCTCTTTCGACCTGCTGATGGCGCGTAACGCGGGCATGGCATCGGTTGCGGTCGGTTATGGCGCGCAATCGCTGGAAGCCTTGCAGGCTTACGAGCCGCGCCTGTCTATCGATAGTTTTCCTCAATTGCATGCCTGGCTCGGCCAGCGGGGCAATTGAGTCTTTTGGGGTAAAAGCATGAGCGACGAATGGAAAGCGCCGAGTAAATCGGCTGCCGACAGTGCTGACGACAAGAGCTGGAAACTGCTGGAAAAGACCCTGTTGGCCGGTGTGCAAGAACAGCGGCGTTCGCGGCGCTGGGGGATTTTCTTCAAACTCCTGACCTTTGTTTATCTGCTTGTAGCCCTGGCGCTGTTTACGCCGTTGATGGATATGGAAAAAACCGCCACCCGCGGGGCCGGTTACACGGCATTGATCGAGGTGACGGGCGTGATCGCGGACAAGGAGTCGGCGAGCGCCGACAACATCGTGACCGGCTTGCGTGCGGCTTTCGAGGACTCGAAGGTCAAAGGCATTGTGCTGCGTATCAACAGTCCTGGCGGCAGCCCGGTGCAGTCGGGTTATGTCTATGACGAAATCCGTCGTCTGCGTGGCCTGCATCCGGATATCAAGGTGTATGCAGTGATTTCCGACCTGGGGGCTTCCGGCGCCTACTACATTGCCAGCGCTGCCGATCAGATCTATGCCGACAAGGCGAGCCTGGTCGGTTCCATCGGGGTCACGGCGGCCGGTTATGGTTTTGTCGGCACCATGGAGAAGCTGGGGGTGGAGCGTCGTACCTACACCTCGGGTGAGCACAAGTCGTTCCTGGACCCGTTCCAGCCGCAGAAGCCCGAGGAAACCCAGTTCTGGCAGGGCGTGCTGGATACCACTCATCGCCAGTTCATCGCCAGCGTCAAGCAGGGGCGTGGCGAGCGTCTCAAGGACAAGGATCACCCGGAGCTGTTCTCTGGCCTGGTCTGGTCCGGCGAGCAGGCGCTGCAACTGGGCTTGATCGATGGGCTGGGGAGTGCCAGCTCAGTTGCCCGGGATGTGGTTGGCGAGAAGGAATTGGTGGATTTCACTGTGCAGGAGTCGCCTTTCGATCGCTTCTCGAAAAAGCTGGGTGCCAGTGTTGCCGAGCATCTGGCCATGTGGATGGGCTTTCAGGGGCCGACACTGCGTTGATTGCGCTGTTTTAAAAAGAGCCGGCCCTATGGCCGGCTTTTTTAGTGTGGGTGGTCAGGGGATTTCCACGCTTTCGGCGAGCAGCATGTCTACCAGGCGGATCAGCGGCAGGCCGATCAGGCTGCTGGCGTCGCTGCCCTCGGTGCTGCGGAACAGGCTGATGCCCAGGCCCTCGGCCTTGAAGCTGCCGGCACAGTCATAAGGCTGTTCTGCGTGCAGGTAGCGTTCGATGCGGGCAGGGCTCAGCTCGCGCATATGCACGGTGAAGGGTACGCAGTCGACCTGGCAGTGGCCGCTCTTGCTGTTGAGCAGGGCCAGGCCGGTGAGAAAGGTCACGCTGGCGCCGCTGGCGGCGAGCAATTGCTCGCGCGCCTTTTCGAATGTGTGGGGCTTGCCGATGATGCGCTCGCCGAGCACCGCGACTTGGTCCGAGCCAATGATCAGGTGTTCTGGGTGGGTGACGGCCAGCGCTCGGGCTTTCTCTTCGGCGAGGCGCTTGACCAGGTCGCTGGCGGATTCGCCGGGGCGATGGCTTTCGTCGATATCCGGTGAGCTGCAGGTGAATGGCAGGCGCAGGCGGGTGAGCAATTCGCGCCGGTAGGCCGAGCTTGAGGCAAGTAATAAAGGCAGCATGCGCATCTCCTGAGGCTGGCCGCGAATTCTAGCGGGGCTTGCAAGTGACGGACAGGGCTGAATTTCCTTTGACATGGCCGGGGGCATCCCTATAATGCTGCGCCTATGTTGAATGACCCGATTCCACCTCACGTTGACCCGCGCAAATTGGCTGACCGTGGCACCACCCTTCAAGGTGAACTGCTGCTGGCCGATTTGAAGAGACTCTGCGACCCGCTTTCCGACGATGTCGGTACGGTGCAGGCTAAATTCGTTTTTGAACGAGATGAACGTAAATCTGTGGTGATCCACAGCTTTATCGACACTGAAGTCAAAATGGTTTGCCAGCGTTGTCTTGAGCTGGTCACCCTGCCGATCCACAGCGAATGCAGTTACGCTGTGGTGAAGGAGGGTGCGAATACCCAGTCGTTGCCGAAAGGTTATGACGTGCTGGAACTGGGCGAAGATCCTTTGGATCTGCAGGCTTTGATCGAGGAGGAGCTTTTGCTCGCCTTGCCCATCGTGCCTGCTCATCATCCGGAAGAATGCCAGCAGCCGGCGGGTCTCGATGAGCCCGAACCGAGCGAGGACGAGGTAACGCGGTCCAACCCGTTCAGTGTATTGGCGCAGTTAAAGCGTGACCCAAACGTTTAGGAGTTAATCAATTATGGCTGTTCAGCAGAACAAAAAATCCCGCTCTGCCCGTGACATGCGTCGTTCGCACGACGCTCTCGAGGCTAGCACTCTGTCCGTAGAAAAGACCACTGGTGAAGTTCACCTGCGTCACCACGTATCGCCAGAAGGCGTATACCGTGGTCGTAAAGTGATCGACAAGGGCGCTGACGAGTAATCCTTGTCCGCTCAAGTCATCGCGATTGACGCAATGGGCGGGGACTTCGGTCCCCGCAGCATTGTTCAGGCCAGCCTTGCGTGCCTGTCTGCCACCCCCTCGCTGCACCTGGCCCTTGTCGGTCAACCTTTCCTTCTAGAAGAACTGATTTCCGGTCATTCGGCTGTGGATCGCGCGCGCCTGATGGTTGTGCCCGCCGCAGAAGTCATTGGCATGGATGAAAAACCTTCCCAGGCTCTGCGTGGCAAGCCGGACTCCTCCATGCGGGTGGCGTTGGAGCTGCTGCGTGATGGCAAGGTCCAGGCCTGTGTCAGCGCCGGCAATACCGGTGCGCTGATGGCGTTGTCGCGTTATGTGTTGAAAACCCTTCCGGGCATCGATCGTCCGGCGATGGTGGCGGCTATTCCAACCCAGCGCGGCTATTGCCAGTTGCTGGATCTGGGGGCAAACGTCGATTGCAGCGCCGAGCATCTGTTCCAGTTCGCGGTCATGGGGTCGGTGGCGGCCGAGACGCTGGGGGTCGTTCGTCCGCGAGTGGCGTTGCTCAATATCGGTACTGAAGACATCAAGGGCAATCAGCAGGTCAAGCTGGCAGCTAGCCTGCTGCAGAATGCCCGGGGTCTGAATTACATCGGTTTTGTCGAGGGCGACGGGTTGTATCGCGGCGAGGCGGACGTGGTGGTGTGCGACGGTTTTGTCGGCAATATCCTGCTCAAGTCCAGCGAGGGGCTGGCGACCATGATTGCCGCGCGCATCGAATCCCTGTTCAAGCAAAACGCGATTTCCCGTGTGGTCGGTGCTCTGGCGCTGCCGCTGATGCGGCGTCTGCAGGCCGATCTGGCGCCGGCGCGACACAATGGTGCGAGTTTTCTCGGCTTGCAGGGAATAGTCGTGAAAAGCCACGGTTCGGCAGGGGTTCAGGGTTTCCAGAGTGCGATTCAACGGGCGTTGATCGAGATCCAGGAAAACCTCCCGGAGCGCCTGCATGGGCGGCTCGAAGATCTGTTGCTTTAGGCGTTTGCACTCGGAAATGCTTAAATGTGACCGCTCAGTTCAATTGGCCATCCAACTGTCAGTTTCTTGCGTCCACCACGGTGGGGCGTCAATTCTCCGACGACAAGATCATTAGGGGCTTGTTACATGTCTGCATCCCTCGCATTCGTCTTTCCTGGACAGGGCTCGCAGTCCCTCGGCATGTTGGCCGAGTTGGGCGCGCAGTGCCCGTTGATCCTCGAAACCTTCAAAGAAGCTTCCGATGCTCTGGGCTACGATCTCTGGGCCTTGACCCAAGAGGGTCCCGAAGAGCTGCTCAATCAAACCGACAAAACCCAGCCGGCCATTCTGACCGCCTCTATCGCCCTGTGGCGTCTGTGGCTGGCGGAAGGCGGGGCGCGCCCGGCATTCGTTGCCGGCCACAGCCTGGGTGAATACAGCGCGCTGGTTGCCGCTGGCAGCCTGACTCTGGGCGAAGCCGTGAAGCTGGTAGAGCGTCGCGGCCAGTTGATGCAAGAAGCCGTTCCAGCAGGGCAGGGCGGCATGGCGGCGATTCTCGGCCTGGAAGATGCCGATGTGCTGGCCGCTTGTGCCGAAGCCGCACAAGGCGAAGTGGTCAGCGCGGTCAATTTCAACTCCCCGGGTCAGGTGGTGATCGCCGGCGCCAAGGCCGCTGTCGAGCGCGCCATTGAGGGTTGCAAGGCGCGTGGCGCCAAGCGCGCCATGCCATTGCCCGTCAGCGTGCCATCACACTGCGAGCTGATGCGTCCGGCTGCCGAGCGTTTCGCCGAGTCGATTGCCGCCATCAACTGGCAGGCGCCACAGATTCCGTTGGTACAGAACGTCAGCGCTGATGTGGCTCCGGATCTCGAAACCCTCAAGCGCGACCTGCTGGAGCAGCTGTACAAGCCGGTGCGTTGGGTGGAGTCGGTGCAGACCCTGGCCGCCAAGGGCGCTACCCAGCTGGTCGAGTGCGGTCCGGGCAAGGTCCTGGCGGGTCTCAACAAGCGCTGCGCCGAAGGCGTATCGACCTCTAACCTGAACACCCCAGATGCCTTCGCTGCCGCTCGCGCAGCGTTGGTCTGAATTAGGAGAAGCCTGCATGAGTCTGCAAGGTAAAGTTGCATTGGTTACCGGCGCCAGCCGCGGTATTGGCCAGGCCATCGCGCTTGAGCTGGGTCGCCTGGGCGCTATCGTTGTGGGTACCGCAACCTCCGCTTCGGGCGCCGAGGCTATTGCTGCCACGTTGAAGGAAAACGGCATTCAAGGCACTGGCCTTGAACTCAATGTCACCAGCGACGAGTCCGTTGCTGCCGTACTGGCCAGTATTCAGGAGCAGTTCGGCGCGCCGGCGATCCTGGTGAACAACGCTGGTATTACCCGTGACAACCTGATGATGCGCATGAAAGACGACGAGTGGTACGACGTGATCGATACCAACCTGAACAGTCTGTATCGCCTGTCCAAGGGCGTTCTGCGCGGCATGACCAAGGCTCGCTGGGGGCGAATCATCAGTATCGGTTCGGTGGTGGGTGCCATGGGCAACGCTGGCCAAGTAAACTACGCCACCGCCAAGGCCGGTCTGGAAGGTTTCAGCCGTGCTCTGGCGCGTGAGGTCGGCTCGCGGTCGGTTACCGTGAACTCGGTGACTCCGGGTTTCATCGATACCGACATGACCCGCGACTTGCCTGAAGCGCAGCGTGAAGCGCTGCAAACACAAATTCCGCTGGGTCGTCTGGGGCAGGCTCAAGAGATCGCGCAAGTGGTCGCTTTTCTTGCATCCGACGGTGCGGCATACGTGACCGGGGCTACAATCCCGGTGAACGGCGGGATGTACATGTGAGTTAAATGTGACGGATTGCTTCAAAAAAATGTCATACGAGCTGTCTAAAATCCGTTATAAAGCTGCAATCAATTTATAGGCAGGTGGCCAAAGGGTTTGAGGAGTGAAGCTTTCAGTTGAAAAGCTGAAAAGCCTTTCTATACACTTACCCACTGGCCAGCTGCCTGAATTTGTCCATTAGGAGTGAAAACAAGGTATGAGCACCATCGAAGAGCGCGTCAAGAAAATCGTTGCTGAGCAACTGGGCGTTAAAGAAGAAGAAGTTGTTAACACCGCTTCCTTCGTTGAAGACCTGGGTGCCGACTCCCTTGACACCGTTGAGCTGGTGATGGCTCTGGAAGAGGAATTCGAGACCGAAATCCCTGACGAAGAAGCTGAAAAGATCACTACCGTTCAAGCAGCTATCGACTACGTTACCAGCCACCAGGCTTAATCGTATTTAGTCGTCTTTTGCTGTCATGGAAAAACCGCACTGCCGTTACGGCGTGCGGTTTTTTCTTTAGGCCTGATGCAAAGTGTCGTCATTAGAAAAAAGGAGAGTGCTGTGTCGCGTAGACGCGTCGTAGTCACCGGTATGGGTATGTTGTCGCCACTGGGTACGGATGTTCCGAGCAGCTGGCAGGGCATTCTGGCTGGCCGCAGTGGCATTGGTCTGATCGAACACACCGACCTTTCTGCCTATTCCACCCGTTTTGGCGGCTCGGTAAAGGGCTTCAATGTCGAGGAATACCTGTCGGTCAAAGAGGCCCGCAAGCTCGACCTGTTCATTCAATACGGCTTGGCGGCCGGTTTTCAGGCAGTGCGTAATGCCGGCCTGGAAGTGACCGATGCCAACCGCGAGCGAATTGGCGTTGCCATGGGGTCGGGTATTGGTGGTTTGACCAATATCGAGGAAACCAGCCGCACGCTGCATGATTCCGGCCCGCGTCGAATTTCTCCGTTCTTCGTGCCTGGCTCGATCATCAATATGATTTCCGGATTCCTGTCCATCCATCTGGGTGCCCAGGGGCCGAACTACGCCATTTCCACGGCCTGCACCACAGGTACCCACTGCATTGGCATGGCGGCCCGCAATATTGCCTTTGGCGAAGCCGACGTGATGATCGCCGGTGGCGCTGAAATGGCCGCCTGCGGCCTGGGCATGGGTGGTTTTGGCGCATCCCGCGCGCTGTCGACCCGCAATGACGAGCCAACCCGTGCCAGTCGTCCTTGGGACAAGGGCCGTGATGGCTTCGTGCTGTCCGACGGTGCCGGCGCGCTGGTGCTCGAAGAGCTGGAGCATGCCAAGGCCCGTGGCGCGACCATCTATGCCGAACTGATCGGTTTTGGCATGAGCGGCGATGCCTACCACATGACTTCGCCACCCGCCGATGGCGCCGGCGCGGCGCGCTGCATCGCCAATGCGCTGCGTGACGCCAAGCTGAACGTCGAGCAGGTGCAGTACATCAATGCCCACGGTACTTCGACACCTGCTGGTGACCTGGCGGAAGCCGAGGCGATCAAGAGTGTGTTCGGCGATCACGCCTACAAGCTGGCGATCAGCTCCACCAAGTCCATGACCGGCCATCTGCTGGGTGCCGCGGGTGCCATCGAGGCCATCTTCAGCGTGCTGGCGATCAACAGCCAGGCAGCGCCACCGACCATCAACCTCGATGAGCCGGACGAAGGTTGCGACCTGGATTTCGTGCCGCACACCGCACGCAACATGGACATCGACGTGGTGCTGTCCAACTCCTTCGGGTTCGGCGGTACCAACGGCTCCCTGGTGTTCCGCCGGTTCGCCGGCTGATGGACAGCTGGGTCGACGGTCAGCCGGCTGACGTTCTGTCGCTCAAGGACCGCGGCCTGGCTTATGGCGATGGCCTGTTCGAGACCATCGCGGTAAGGGCGGGCCAGCCCTTGTTGCTGGAGCGGCACCTGCTGCGCCTGGCCGACGGCTGTTCGCGCCTGGCCATCGCTGCCGATCAGGCGTTGATCCGCAGCGAGCTCACCGCCTACGCCTCGCTGCTGGGGGAGGGCGTGCTCAAGCTGATCCTCACCCGGGGTGACAGCCAGCGCGGTTATGCCGCCGACCCGCGGGCGCAGCCGCGGCGAATCCTCCAGGGTAATGCGCCGGCTGCTTATCCGGCGGCGCATGCCGAGCAGGGGGTTCGACTGTTCCCTTGCACCACCCGCCTGTCCGAGCAGCCCTTGCTCGCCGGCCTCAAGCACCTCAACCGACTGGAGCAGGTTCTTGCCCGTTCCGAGTGGCAGGACAGCGAGCATGCCGAAGGCTTGATGCTCGACGTTTCCGGGCGGGTGATCGAGGGCGTGTTCAGCAATCTGTTCCTGGTGCGCGACGGTGCCTTATTCACGGCCGATCTGAGCCGTTGCGGAGTCGCCGGAGTGATGCGCGCTGAAATATTGTTTCAGGCCGCGTCGTTGGCTATCCCCACAGAAATCGCCGACATCAGTCTCGAACAGTTGCAACAGGCCGACGAAGTCTTTGTCTGCAACAGTGTCTATGGCATTTGGCCGGTGCTTGCCTGTGGCGCGCTGCGCTGGTCGGCCGGACCGCTCACCCGTAAACTGCAACGCATTGCCCGCACGCTACTGGATGCCTGATTTGTGAGACGTAAACTATTGCTTCTGCTGGAGACCGGACTGGTTCTGGCAGGTCTGGCGCTGGGCGCCTCGGCCTGGAAGTTGAACTCGGCGCTGGAGCAGCCTCTCAACCTGACCCAAGAGCAATTGCTCGACGTGCCGGCTGGCTCGACGCCAGGCGGTACCTTCAACCGTATGGAAGCCAATGGCGTTCTCAAGGACGCGTTCTGGCTGCGCCTGTACTGGCGCTTCAACATGGAAGGACAGCCACTGCACAGCGGCGAATACCGCATGACCCCAGGGATGACCGCGCAAGGCCTGATCGGGGTCTGGCAGCGTGGTGAAGTGGTGCAGTACAGCCTGACCCTGGTGGAAGGCTGGACCTTCCGTCAGGTGCGCGCGGCGTTGGCCAAGCATGACAAGCTCGAGCAGACCCTGAATGGGTTGAGTGACAGTGAAGTCATGGAAAAGCTCGGTCACGGCGGAGTTTTCCCCGAAGGCCGGTTCTTTCCCGATACCTACCGTTTCGTGCGTGGGATGACCGATGCCGAGCTACTGGAAAAAGCCTACAGCCGCCTGGACGAGGTGCTGGCCAAGGAATGGAACAAGCGCTCGGCCGATGTGCCTTATACCGAGCCCTATCAGGCGCTGATCATGGCCTCGCTGGTGGAGAAGGAAACCGGCGTGCCCCAGGAGCGTGGACAGATCGCCGGGGTTTTCGTGCGCCGCATGCAGGTCGGCATGTTGCTGCAAACCGATCCGACGGTGATCTATGGTCTGGGCGAGCGTTACAACGGTAAGTTGACCCGCGCCCTGCTGAAGGAAGCGACCCCCTACAACACCTACGTGATCAGTGGCTTGCCGCCGACGCCGATCGCCATGGTCGGTCGCGAGGCGATCCATGCCGCGCTCAACCCGGTACCGGGCAGCAGTCTGTATTTCGTGGCGCGTGGCGATGGCAGTCATGTGTTCTCCGACGATCTGGATGCGCATAACAATGCCGTGCGCGAGTTCCAGCTCAAGCGTCGCGCCGATTATCGTTCCAGCCCGGCTCCGGCGGGCAGCCCGGCGGCTTCCGAGACTCCGGAGTCGACTCCGGCGGCGTCACCCGATACCGGGCCCGAGGCGGTTCCGCAGGTGGCACCTCAGACGTCCCCTGAAGAGCCTTCTCAGGAGGCTCCCCAAGTGAGCCCGGAAGTACCGCCGCAAGCACCGCTCGAAACTCCCGTCGAGCCCGAGCCGAAAAGCCCGCAATGACTTTGATTAAGGACTGCCTGTGACTGGCTTGTTTATTACTCTGGAAGGCCCGGAAGGCGCGGGTAAGAGCACCAACCGCGAATACCTGGCCGAGCGCCTGCGCGCCGCTGGCATCGAGGTGTTGCTGACTCGCGAGCCGGGCGGTACGCCCTTGGCCGAGCGGATCCGCGAGGTGCTGCTGACCCCTGGCGACGAGGTCATGAATCCCGATACCGAGCTGTTGCTGGTGTTCGCCGCGCGCGCCCAGCATCTGGCCGAGGTGATTCGTCCGGCGCTGGCCCGTGGCGCGGTGGTGTTGTGCGACCGTTTTACCGATTCCACCTACGCCTATCAGGGCGGTGGTCGTGGTTTGTCCGTGGAGCGCATCGCGACCCTGGAGCAGTTCGTTCAGGGTGAGCTGCGACCCGACCTGACCCTGGTGTTCGATCTGCCGGTCGAAGTGGGTCTGGCCCGCGCCAGCGCCCGGGGCCGCCTGGACCGTTTCGAGCTGGAAGGCCGGGTATTCTTCGATGCGGTACGCCAGGCGTACCTGAAGCGCGCGGCAGCCGATCCGGCGCGTTACCTGTTGGTGGATGCGGCGCAGCCGCTGTCCCAGGTCCAGCAAGCACTGGACGCCCTGTTGCCGAAATTGCTGGAGCTGCACCGTGGCTGAGGCCTTTCCCTGGCAGGATGAACTCTGGCAGCAGCTGGCGGGCCGAGCGCAGCATGCCCACGCCTATCTGCTCCATGGCCCGGCGGGCATCGGCAAGCGTGCGCTGGCCGAGCGCCTGATGGCGCGTCTGCTGTGCCAGCGTCCGGCCGGGCTGGATGCCTGCGGGCAATGCAAGTCGTGCTTGCTGCTGCAGGCCGGCAGCCATCCGGACAACTACGTGCTGGAGCCGGAGGAAGCGGACAAGGCGATCAAGGTCGACCAGGTGCGCGAGCTGGTCAGCTTCGTAGTGCAGACCGCGCAACTGGGCGGGCGCAAGGTGGTGCTGATCGAGCCGGTGGAGTCGATGAACATCAACGCTTCCAACGCGCTGCTGAAAAGCCTCGAAGAGCCGTCCGGCGATACGGTGTTGCTGCTGGTCAGCCACCAGCCGAGCCGTTTGTTGCCGACCATCAAGAGTCGCTGCGTGCAGCAGGCCTGTCCTCTGCCCAGTGAGGCCATGAGCCTGCAATGGCTGAGCAAGGCCCTGCCGGACTGCTCGGAAGAGGAGCGGGTCGAGCTGTTGACCCTGGCGGCCGGTTCGCCCCTGGCGGCTGTCAGCCTGCAAGCCCAGGGCGCGCGCGAGCAGCGGGCGCAGGTGGTCGACGGGGTGAAGAAGTTGCTCAAGCAGCAGCAATCGCCGACCCAACTGGCCGAAGGCTGGAATGCGATACCCTTGCTACTGCTGTTCGACTGGTTTTGCGACTGGTCGAGCCTGATCCTGCGTTATCAGCTGACGCAGGATGAGGATGGGCTGGGATTGGCCGATATGCGCAAAGTGGTGCAGTACCTCGCGCAGAAGTCCTCCCAGGCCAAGGTTCTGGAGATCCAGGACTGGATCCTTGCGCAACGCCAGAAGGTGTTGAACAAGGCCAACCTCAATCGGGTGCTGTTGCTCGAAGCCTTGCTGGTGCAGTGGGCCGCACTGCCTGGCCGCAACTGACGGCGGCGTCTGGAAATAAACCGAATCGCCGGCTGCCGCTCGGGCCGGCCTGTTCATTGACCGAATGTGGTTGTCGCTTCTTATGCTTGTAGATTCCCATTGTCACCTCGATCGCCTCGACCTCGCCGCCCATGACGGCTCCCTGGATGCCGCCTTGGACGCGGCTCGTCAGCGCGGTGTCGGGCATTTCCTGTGCATTGGCGTCAGCGCCGACAATGCGGCCGACGTCAAGGCGCTGGCGGAGCGTTATGACGACGTCGATTGCTCGGTGGGTATCCATCCCCTGGATGTCCAGCCCGGCGCCGCACCAGCCCTCGACTGGCTGCTGCGGGAGCTGAATCACCCGCGGGTGGTGGCCATCGGCGAGACCGGCCTGGATTACCACTACGAGCCGGAAGCGGCGCAGTTGCAGCAGGAATCCTTCCGCCTGCACCTGCAAGCCGCCCAGCAGACCGGCCAGCCGGTGATCGTTCACACCCGTGGCGCGCGCGCCGATACCCTGACTCTGCTGCGCGAAGCGGCGTTGCCGCAAGCCGGAGTCCTGCACTGCTTCACCGAAGACTGGGACATGGCCAAGGCCGCGCTGGACCTGGGTTTCTACATTTCCCTGTCCGGGATTGTCACTTTCCGCAATGCCGATGCACTGCGGGACGTGGCGCGCCAGGTGCCGACCGACCGTTTGCTGGTGGAAACCGATTCGCCGTACCTGGCGCCGATTCCTTATCGCGGCAAGCCCAACCTGCCGCAGTACGTGCGTGAAGTCGCCGAGTTCCTGGCCATGCTGCGTGGGGAGCCCTACGAGCGTTTTGCCGAACAGACCACCGAGAACTTCAAGCGTCTGTTCCCGCTGGCGCACGTCAAGGGCTGAATCGCAGGCAAAAAAAACCCGGGTTCTGGGGGGTGAATCCGGGTTAAGACCATTAGGAGTAAAACAAAGGCACACCATCCCTTGGTACCTTCATCGGCGCTTCACTTGGGGGAGATGTCACGCCGACATTTCAAGTATTGATCACTATTGAATTCAGTCCAGTTGGCCTTGCTCGTTTTTTAAACAAATTTGGAATACGAGCGCTTCGCTTGAGTTCTCATTGCCGGGCGATATCAGCCACGATGGCGAGAGTTTCGTCGATTACGCGTTTTTCGGTATAGAAATGCGGTGAAAATCTAACCCCTGGACCACGGGGAATACACACCACCTGCTGCTGTTGCAGCGCCTCATGAACTGCCTGATTATCGATGCCATCGATACTGAACGAGAAAATTCCGCCGCGTCGGGCGGGGTTGAGTGGGGTGTGCAGGCGTACGCCGGGGATAGCATTCAGGCCATCCTGGAGCCATTGGACCCGTTCGGCGATCAAGGTCGCCACGTGTTCCATGCCCACCTCTTCCAATAACGACAGGCTTGCTTCCAGGGCCATGGCGCCGAGCATGTTCGGGCTGCCGCACTCGAAGCGCCGCGCGCTCTTGGCCGGTTCCCATTCGCTACGGCTGTAATCGCCCATGTGTTCCAGCATGTGCCAGCCGAACTCATGGAGCTTGAGCTGCGCGCGCAGCTCGCTGCGGCAATAGAACACGCCGAGACCTTCAGGCCCGAGCATCCATTTGTGGCCGTCGGCCATGGCGAAGTCGCATTGATAGGCCTGGACGTCGAAGGGTTGGGCGCCCAGTTGCTGGATGGCGTCGATGCAGAACAGCACGTTCTGTTGTTTGCAGCCGGCGCCCAGGCGCTGCAGGTCCAGGCGCAGACCGCTGGCGAACTGCACCGCGCTGATCGCCATCAGCCGGGTGCGCGGCCCGCAGGCGGCCAGCAGCGCGCCTTCCGGATCGTCGCCCTTGAGGCTGACCTGCAGCACTTCCACACCCTGGCTGGCCAGGGCTTCCCAGACGACGCGGTTGGAGGGGAATTCCTCGTCGCTGATGACGATCTGGTCACCTTGTTCCCAAGGCAGACCAAAGGCGACGAATGACAGCGCCTCCGAAGTATTTTTGACCAGCGCGATGTCATCCGTTGACGGTGCATTTAGCAGGCGCATCAGGCGTTCGCGCAGGCGTTGTTCAAGGGCCATCCAGTCCGGATAATCCCGCGCGCCCAGCAAAACGTTCTCTTTGGCGAAGCGCGCCACGGCTTCGGCGGCCCGATTCGGCCAGGGGGCGACAGCTGCGTGATTCAAATAACGCAGGCCTGGGGCTTGTACAAATTCATCAAGAAACATAGTCATGGTCGGATGATCCGTGCATTTTGGCGCAATTTAGGCATAATACGCGGCTTCGATTTTGACCCCGACAGACCTTTTCTTATGCAGAAAGAACCTCGTAAGGTCCGTGAGTTTCGTCGCCGTGAGCAAGAAATTCTCGATACCGCGCTCAAGCTGTTCCTCGATCAAGGTGAAGACAGCGTCACCGTCGAGATGATCGCTGATGCCGTTGGTATCGGCAAAGGGACCATCTACAAGCACTTCAAGTCCAAGGCGGAGATTTATCTGCGCCTGATGCTCGATTATGAGCGCGACCTGAATGAGCTGCTGCACTCTGCCGATGTCGACAAGGATAAGGAAGCCCTGTCCCGGGCCTACTTCGAATTCCGCATGCGTGATCCACAGCGTTACCGGCTGTTCGATCGCCTGGAAGAGAAGGTGGTCAAGGGCAACCAGGTGCCGGAAATGGTCGAGGAGCTGCACAAGATCCGTGCTTCCAACTTCGAACGCCTGACCCTGTTGATCAAGGGCCGCATCAGCGAAGGCAAGCTCGAAGACGTGCCGCCTTACTTCCACTACTGCGCGGCCTGGGCGCTGGTGCATGGCGCGGTGGCGCTGTATCACTCGCCGTTCTGGAGCAACGTGCTGGAAGACCAGGAAGGCTTCTTCCAGTTCCTGATGGACATCGGCGTGCGCATGGGCAACAAGCGCAAGCGCGACCCCGATAGCTCCGGCAACTGATTCATTCAGTGGCCTTATGGCGCCATGATTTCTCTATATGGCGCAGTGTCCCAGGAATATACTCAGGCATGGGGCTTGCCAAAACCTGATTTTTGAGTCAGGTTTTGGTCGGTCACTCTTCCTTCGCCGGAGTCATCCATGATCGTTGATCGTCAAGGCAGGCGTTTTCGCAATCTGCGTATCAGCCTGACTTCTGCCTGCAACTACGCCTGTACCTACTGCGTGCCCAACGGCAAGCGGCTGGTGGCTGCCCAGGACGAGTTGTCGGCCGAGGCCATGGCGCGCGGCGTGGCCTATCTGATCGAGGCAGCAGGCATCGAACGCCTGCGGATCACCGGCGGCGAGCCCCTGGTCAGTCCGAAACTCGAAGCCTTCATGGCGGCGGTGGGGCAAATGGGGCTGGAAGACATCAGCCTGACCACCAATGGCCAATTGCTTGCACGCAAGCTGCCGTTGCTGGTGGATGCCGGTATCCGGCGCATCAACGTTTCCCTCGATACCCTCGACGCCTCGGCTTTCCGCGGCATTGCGCGTGGCGGCGATCTGGCGACCGTGCTCGACGGCATGGACCAGGCTCGCGCGGCGGGTATGAAAATCAAGGTTAATATGGTGCCGCTGCGCGGGCAGAACCTGGACCAGGTAATGCCGCTGCTCGACTACTGCCTGGAGCGTGGCTATGAACTGCGCTTTATCGAGCTGATGCGCATGGGCCATCTGGCCAGCGATTCCAACGCTTTCCTGCAGCAGTTCGTCAGTCTGCAGCAGCTGCTGAGTCTGATCGGCGAGCGCTACGAATACCTGCAGGCCGATGCGCCGGTGGACGCCACCGCAGTGCGCTATGAAATTCCGGGGCAGGGCCATTTCGGCGTGATCGCCAATGAAAGCGTACCGTTCTGCCGGACCTGCTCGCGCCTGCGGCTGTCGTCCACCGGCTGGCTGCACGGTTGCCTGTCGTCGAGTAACCGGCATTACGTCGGCGATCTGCTGGACAAGCCGCGCCACCAGGCCTTGCCGGCCTTGCAGCGCTTGCTGGTCAAAGCCTTGGGCGACAAGCAGGACGTGGCATTCTCCGGTGGTGCGACGGTGATGAAAATCATCGGCGGCTAAACCCCATCTCCCTGATCCCCGTCCTCTGTAGCCGCTGCCGCAGGCTGCGATCGAGGGCGTAGCCCTCGCCAATCGAGGCGACCCATTTCTCTCCAGCCAATAGCCTTCACCAGGTTTGTGGCTGCTGCGCAGCCATTCGCAGCCTGCGGCAGCGGTTACAGGCGCCCGAGCTGGCGCGGAAGCTGCATCTCGTGGCCATTCGCCGGTTTTCCGTCACCGGCTTCTGGAGGGAAGGATGCGTAGCCTGGTTTTGCTGCTGGCTTTTTTGGGGCTCGGCGGCTGCATGAATGTCAGCGATATGGGCGAGGGCGTTCGCTATCACATGAGTGATGCGGGTTTTCTCGATCACAGTAATACCCAGCGCTCCAACTCGTTCCGCGTTCAACCGGACTCGTTCATTTTCATCGCCCAGGGCGCCTTTGCGCCGCCGGGCAGCGCCTACCCGCGCCCCAACGTGGTGGCCGAGGAAGCCTTCAAGGGCTTTATCGAATACTTCCCCATGGTCCGCCGCGCCCGGGCGCCGGAAGGCCTGGACCAGGCCATGGCCGAGGCCCGTGAGGTGGGTGCGCATTACCTGCTGTACACCCGTTTCGCCAAGGCCGACGACCGCATCGGCAACTCCGATGAATGGTTCGACCAGGAAGCCGTGGATCGCCTGGGGATCGACAACGGCGTGATTCAGATCATGCTGATCGAGACCAGTACCCAGTATCTGATCGACACCGCGCGGATTCGCAGTCGTGGCGGTTTACTGACGTTCCACGACAAAAAGCCGGAAGACCTGCTTGGCCCGCCGCTCGAACAATACGCCCGCAGCCTGTTAGGCTTGAGCGATTAAGCCAAGCACGAGGAGAGCAGCATGAGTGGTCCGGGCAAAGCCAACGATCTGTTGGCGCAGATTCCCAAGGCGCAGAAGGGCTTGCCGCCGGTCCACCTGTGGAATCCCGACTTCTGTGGCGATATCGACATGCGTATCGCCCGCGACGGCACCTGGTACTACTTGGGTACCCCCATTGGCCGCAAACCCATGGTCAAGTTGTTCTCCACCATTATTCGCCGCGACGGCGATGACTACTTCCTGATCACCCCAGTGGAAAAGGTCGGCATCAAGGTCGATGACACGCCTTTTGTCGCCGTCACCCTGGAGGTCGAAGGTGAAGGCGAGGCCCAGGTCCTGCGCTTTACCACCAACGTCGACGAGCAGGTCAGCGCCGGCGGCGAGCATCCGCTGCGGGTGGTGATCGACCCGCAGACCCAGGAACCGGCGCCTTACGTTCATGTGCGCAGCAATCTGGAGGCGCTGGTGCACCGCAATGTGTTCTACCAACTGGTGGAGCTGGCGGTGAGCCGTCCGATCGACGGTCAGAACTGGCTGGGCGTCTGGAGCGGCGGGGTGTTCTTCCCGATCGGCCTGGAGCCCTGAGCTGCGAAACCTCTTGTTGATCGAATAAATATCTTGCGACGAAGATCCCATTTCGGGTATCAATTTGTACATGATTAGACATGTTCGATTTGACAAGAAAAAACGCGTGGTCGACGAGCTGATCCGACGCATCGAAAGCGGCCTTATGGAGGACGGTTTCCTGCTGCCGGGCGAGCATCAGTTGGCCCAGGAATTCTCGGTGAGTCGTGGCACCTTGCGCGAGGCCCTGGCCGAACTCAAACGCCGCAACTACATCGCCACCCAGAGCGGGGTCGGCTCCATCGTCACCTTTGACGGTGTGGTGCTGGACCAGCAAAACGGCTGGGCCCAGGCCCTGGCGGACAGCGGGGCGCTGATCAACACCGAGCTGCTGCGCCTGGAAGCGGTGCAGCGTCCCGACCTGCTCAGTCGCTTCGGCACTGACCAGTTCATCGCCCTGGACCGGCGCCGACGCTCTACCGACGGCACCGTGGTTTCCCTTGAACGTTCCCTGATGCCTGCCACCGGAGGCCTGGAAAGCCTGCCGCGAGTAGGGCTGATCGATGATTCCCTGACCATTACCCTGGCCGCTTACGGCTATATCGGCGAGCGCGGCGATCAATGGATCGGCGCCGAGCCACTGGGTGAAGAAGAGGCACGACTGCTGGGACGTCCGGCCGGCAGTGTGTTTCTCAAGGCCCTGCGGACCACCTATGACCGCCGCGGGCGTTTCATGGAACAGGTGGAGAGTTTTCTCGACCCGCTGCACTTTCGCCTGCACCTGGAATTCGGAGCGCAGAAATGATCCCGCTGGATCGCGCGCTGGGCGCCTTTTACGGGCTGGCCCTGGGCGATGCCCTGGGCATGCCGACCCAATCCTTGAGCCGACAGCAGATCAAGCAGCGTTTCGGTGCCATCCATCGCCTGGAGGACGCCGGCCCCGATCAGCCGATTGCCGCCAACATGCCCAAGGGCTCGATCACCGACGACACCGAGCAGGCGATCCTGGTCGGCGGCCTGCTGGTCGCGGGCAAGGGCCGGATCGAACCGGCGGCGCTGGCCCACAGCCTGATCGAGTGGGAAGCGGCGATGCAGGCCAAGGGCTCCCAGGACCTTTTGGGCCCCTCGACCAAGCGCGCCATCGAGATGATCCTCGCCGGCCATACCGCGGAAGAGGCCGGGCGCTACGGCACCACCAACGGCGCGGCGATGCGCATCACCCCGGTGGGCATCGCGGCGAACGTCGACGATGTCCAGGGCTTCATCCGCGCGGTGGTGGAAGCTTGCCAGGTCACCCATAACACCACGCTGGGTATCTCCAGCGCGGCGGCGGTGGCGGCGGTAGTATCCGCCGGGATCAATGGCGTGCCGCTGGGCGACGCCTTGCAGATCGGCGTGCAGATCGCCCTGGAAGCGGAGCGGCATGGTCACTGGGTGGCTGGCGGCCGTATTGCCACGCGCATCAGTTGGGCGCGCACCCTCAGCGTCGAAAGCGACAAGGCGCTGCTGGCCGATCTGCTGTACGACGTGATCGGCACCTCCGTCGCGTCCCAGGAATCAGTGGTGGTGTCCTTCGCCTTGGCGCATCAGGTGGCCATCGGCGAGCTGCAGGCGTTCGAGGCACTGTGCATGGCCGCGAGCCTTGGGGGCGACACCGATACCATTGCCGCGATCCTCGGCGCGATGCTCGGTGCCTGCCAGGGGATGGAGTGCTGGCCGGCCGCCTTGATCGAGCAGATCAAGCAGGTCAACGACCTGGACCTCGAACCGCTGGTGCAGGGGCTGCTGGCCCTGCGTTAAAGACTGGCTGCATGGCCAAGGTTCCCACCACCTGTGCGCGAGCCGTCGCTGAAGCATTTTTGCCATGGATAGCAGGAAACGGCGAGGAGTGCCGGGATGTCTGATCGACTTCCGAAATTGCCGACAATCACAACAAGGGCAACAGGAGCTTTTTCATGAGTGCATCGAACCCCGGGCAAAGCGCCGGGCAACTGGAAACCCGCGGCATCGAGCCGGTGCCGGAAGGCGAGTGCAACGGCCATCCGCTGCAACTGTTCTGGGTCTGGTTCGCCGCCAATATCAGCATCCTCGGCTTGCCGTTGGGGGCGACCCTGGTGGCCTTTCGTGGCCTGTCGATCTGGCAGGCGATCATCGTTGCCATCCTCGGCGCCGCCGGTTCGTTCGCGGTGGTGGGGATCATCTCCATCGCCGGGCGTCGCGGGCGGGCGCCGAGCCTGACGCTGTCGCGGGCGATCTTCGGCGTGCGCGGCAATATCGGCCCGACCCTGGTGTCGCTGATGTCGCGGGTGGGCTGGGAAACCGTCAACACCACTACCGCTGCCTTCGTCCTGTTGTCGCTGTGTTCGATCCTGTTCGGCTCGCCGGTGGAAGCCAAGAGTGCGCCGCTGCTGACCCTGCTGTTCATCGGTATTTTCGTGCTGCTGACCCTGGCCGTCTCCGGCCTCGGCCACGCCACCTTGCTGGTGATCCAGAAGTGGGCCACCTATGTGTTCGGCGCGCTGAACCTGCTGGTGGGCGGCTTCCTCTGCGCCACCATCGACTGGAGCGCGGTGTTCAACGCCTCCCCGGCGCCGTTGAGCGCGATGATCATCGGTATCGGCACCATGGCCGCGGGCACCGGTATCGGCTGGGCCAATACCGGTGCCGACATGTCGCGTTACCAGCACAGCAGCGTCAAGGCCTCGCGCCTGGTGGCATCGGCGGCCTTCGGCGCCGGCATTCCGCTGGTGCTGCTGATTACCCTGGGTGGCCTGCTGTCGGTGGGCAACGATGACCTGGCCTCGGCCACCGACCCGATTGTGGCGATTCGCGACATGCTGCCGACTTGGATGGCGGTGCCGTACCTGATCACCGCTTTCGGCGGTCTGCTGCTGTCGAACAACCTGTCGGTGTACTCGGCCGGCCTGACCACTCTGACCCTGGGGCTCAAGGTCAAGCGGGTGTACGCGGTGGTGGTGGACATCGTGGCGATCTTCGCCGGCTCCATCTACTTCATGCTGATCGCCGAGAGTTTCTATGGGCCGTTCATTACCTTCATTTCCTTGCTGGCGGTGCCTCTAACCGCCTGGGTCGGGATCTTCGTGGTCGACCTGATCCACCGTCACTACTACAGCCCCAAGGATCTGCTGGACGTCAGCCCGAGCAGCGCCTACTGGTATCGCGGCGGTGTCGAATGGCGGGCCTTCGGTGCCTGGGCACTGGCTATAGTGCTGGGTTTCAGCTTCACCACCATCGGTACCAGCGCCGAGAACGTCTGGTTCGCCGGGCCGCTGGCCGATTCCTGGCTGGGCCATAACGGCCTGGGCTGGATCGTCACCTTCCTGGTAGCCGGCGGCGTGTATGCCGCGCTGGGCGGGGCCAGGGATCGCCGCGGTGCTTTTGTCGAGAATGCCAATGCCTAGAATGCTGCACACCGGCCAGGTTATCGTCGATCTGGTGATGTCCGTGGAGCGCCTGCCGAGCTCCGGCGGCGATGTGCTGGCGCAGTCCGCCAGCTTCGAGGCCGGCGGCGGCTTCAACGTGATGGCTGCCGCCCAGCGTAACGGCTTGCCGGTGCTGTACCTGGGGCGACACGGCAACGGTCGCTTCGGGGATCTGGCACGTGAGGCGATGCGCGCCGAGGGCATCCGGATCGCTCTCGAGGCCAGCCGCACCGAGGACACCGGCCTGTGCGTGGCGCTGACCGAAGCCACGGCCGAACGCAGCTTCATTTCCTATATCGGGGTGGAAGGCCAGCTGTCGGCCGAGGACCTGGACGGTGTCGCGGTGCAGGCCGATGACTTTGTCTATGTCAGCGGCTACAGCCTGCTGCATGTCGGCAAGGCCGAGGCTTTGCTGGACTGGCTGCTGGCCTTGCCGCAGGGGATCCAGGTGGTGTTCGATCCGGGCCCGCTGGTGGAATCGCCGGACTCCGAGGCCATGCGCCGGCTGCTGCCGCGTATCGATCTCTGGACCAGCAACAGCGTCGAGGCCTTGCGCTTCACCGGGACCTCGACCATCGCCGAAGCCCTGCGACGCCTGCATGACGAACTGTCGCAGGAGGTGTTGCTGGTGGTCAGGGACGGGCCGCAGGGCTGCTGGGTCAGCCAGCATGGCCATAGCGCCCATGTGCCGGGCTTCAAGGTCCGGGCGGTGGACAGCAACGGCGCTGGCGATGCCCATGCCGGAGTCTTCGTCGCAGCGCTGGCGCAGGGGCTGGAACCGTTGCAGGCGGCGCGCCGGGCCAACGCCGCGGCGGCCCTGGCGGTGACCCGCTGGGGGCCGGCCACCGCGCCGGGGGCAGCGGAGGTGGATGCGCTGGTCAATGGGGATAGCGTCCGAGCCTAGGCGTTTGCCGACTGAACGAGAGTGATCGCGAGCAAGCTCGTTCCCGCCGGGAGTAGGCCTGCTCGCGATCCGTGGTTTATCCCGCCTTGCGCAATGCCTCGATCAGTTCCTGCTTGCTCATGGTCGAGCGGCCGCGAATGTTCTTCGTTCGGGCCTCCTTCAGCAGGCTGTCCTTCGTCTGGGTGCTCAGCGACGTCGTGCTGTTGCGGGCATGTCCTTCACGGCTGGCGACGGCACGCCTGGCCGAGGACTGGCGCGCGGCGGTTTTTTCCGAGGCCGGTGTGCGTTGCCCGGAACCGCCAGCCCGTTCCCCTCCACCGGACTGCTTGTTCACCGTGGCCCAGGCGCGCGCTTCGGCCTCGTCCTTGGGCACGCCCTTGGCTTCGTAGCCGGCTTCGATATGCGCGGCCTTGCGCTTCTGTTCGGCGGTGTATTTGGCTTTGCTTCCACGAGGCATGAGGGCTCTCCTTTGGCAATGGGTACCTGAAGTTGGGGCGGGAAAAAGGCCGATAAGTGCCCGGGAATCGACGGATGGGCTCTGGATACCCTGCCAGAGGGTGTGATCGCTATCACAGAAGCGCGGCATTTCGCGCAAGAGGGGTAGGCCAGGGCGGCCCGAGGTTTGCCAGGGCGGGGGAAGTCTCGCACAATGCCTGCCCCGGAAATGGATGTGTCTGACGAGTTGTCAGGCCTTTTCGCGAGATTCTCATGGATGATTCTTACGCCCCAGATCAGGGGCGGCTGATCGACACGGCACGCTGCCGTCAATCCCCTGTTGTGCCCATCCAACCCCGTCACCGGTCTGCCCGCTGCCGTGCGGTTGGTCGTGGCCTGTTTTTAAAGGAATGAACCAATGAATACCCGGATGTTTTTGGCTGCGGCCCTGTTGGGCGGCAGCGTGCTGCTGGCCGGTTGTGGCGACAAGAGTGAAAAGGTCAGCCAGCCCGTCGCGCAGGTCGATACCCGGCAACAGGAAATAGAGAAATACAACCAGTACGTCGGTGCGGCGAACAGCATCAGCGAATCCTTCCAGACCTTCCTCCAGCGTTACCAGCAGTACGAGGTGCCGGCCCTGGCGGGCAAGGCGCCGATCACTGCCTTCAGCATTGGCAACGATATCCTCATTGATCGCCTGAGCCGGGCCCTGGATGGCGCCCTAGCCATCGATACGCCGATCCCGGAAGTGGACCAGGCGGCCCAGGCCTTTTCCGCGGCCCTGAAAACCCTCTCGCCCTTGAGCCATGAACTGCAGAACTACGCCACTTCCAAGGGCTACCTGAGCGACAACGGCGACCTGGCCCGTCGCCAGGGCCAGGCCTACCTGGCCGCCCTGACTGAGGTCAGCGAAAAGGAGCAGGACTTCTACGCCGGCCTTGGGGCGCGTGACCTGGCGCTGACCAAGCAGGCATTCGATGAGGCGCCGAAAGACACCGCGGCCTACTACCGTGCCGGGCTGATCTACTACGGCAAACTCAACACCGCGGATGCCGAGACGCTGTTCGCCGAACCGAACGATCCGCAGGCCCTGGCGGCCTTCGAGAAGTCCCTGGCACTGGTGGCCGACGCGGCCGCGGGCTGGAATGGCAAGGTCAGCGCCCAGGCCGCACAGAGCGGCAAGTCGTGCGGTGGCGGCATGCTGGAAATCAATGAGTTCATCGGCCAGTCGCGTTCGATCGTCCGCGACGTCAAGGACGGGGTGTACAAGCGCGCTCCCGAGGGCGCGATGAAGAACCTGCCGGCACACATGCAGAGTTCGAGCATCGTCCGCTCGGCCAACCGCTACAACCGCACCTACGGCAACATGATCAATCGCTTCAACCATCCGACCTGCTGAGTCGGCGCTGGCGGCACCCGCGTCGTAACGCGGGTGCCGGTGGGCGCGAACGAACGCCCCGGTCTTCGATCAGGCGTCCAGCTTGCGGGCCGCTTCCACTCCGGAAGTGGTCAGCTTGATCGGCAGGTTCAGGGCATGTTCGCCCTCCGGGTTGAGGGTGACATGGCCCTCCTTGATCAAGCCGCGTTCCTGCAACATTGCCAGGGTACTGGCCACGACTCTTTCGCCGCGATAGTTATCCAGCACCTCCTTGCCCAGGCCCAGGGTCAGGCCGAAAAACAGCAGGGCATCGCCGAAGCCCGGCGCCAGGGCAAAGCCCAGGCTGGCGACCACCAGCAGGCAGCCGAACAGGGCAATCGAGCGCGCGGCGCCCAGCAGGTCCGACAGGTGCCCGGAGAAGATCACGGCGACCAAGGTGCTGAGCATGGCGACCGAAATCACGCTGCTGGCATCGTGCTCATTGCCACCGCGCGAGCCGATCAGCAGCGAGAGCAGGAAGGTCGAGCCATAGGACAGCGACAGCAGGTAGCTGGCGACGCAGAACAGCCCGAACAGCCTGGCTGGAACCATGGGGGGTGGGGTAGCGCTGGACATGCGCAGGCCTCGTTCTTGTTGGATTCATGAGGCGCCGTTCTACCATGGGCGGTTGTCGCGTTAGTTGTGATCTTGCAGGCTTCAGGATTAGCCCGCAGCGGAGTAAGTCAGCCACCGATCTCGTCGATGAATTCGTCCATGAAGCGCTTCAGGCGGGCATGGCGCACCTGCGCCAGGCGCGCGCCGGTCACGGTCTGGAAACCCTCGGCCAGGTGCAGCAGCTTGGTGTGGAAGTGGTCGAGGGTGAAGTTCAGGTCGTCGTAGCCGCGGTGTTCGGCGTGCGGGTCATGAGGATCGTAGAAGGCTCGGTTCAACCGGCCGCCAACATAGAAGGTGCGGGCCACGCCGAGAGCGCCCAGGGCGTCGAGACGGTCGGCGTCCTGCAGGATCTTCGCCTCCAGGGTGCGCGCCTCGATGGCGGCGGAAAAACTGTGGGCTTCGATGGCGTGGGCCACCGCGGCGATCTTCGCTTCGGGCCAGCCCAGTCGGTGCAGCAGGGCCGAGGCCTTTTCCGCCGACAGGCGCGAGGCCTGGGCGCGCAGCGGTGAGCTCTTTTCCACTGCGACGCAATCGTGCAGCAGGGTGGCGGCCAGCAGCACTTGCAGATCGCCGCCGTCTTCCCGGGCGATGCGCCGCGCATTGGCCCACACCCGCTGCAGGTGCGACAGGTCGTGGGCGCCGTCTTCGACGGGCTCCAGCGCGTGGGGCAGCAGGGTGTTGGCGAGATCGGGCAGGGGAGCAAAAGCGTCGGAAGTCATTTCAGCCAGGCAGTAAAAATACAGGCGCACACTGTAGCCGCTGCCGCAGGCTGCGATAAGGCCCGCGGGACCTTCGGGCGTCGATAAAAGTGCCGTGCGCTTCGCGACCGATCGCAGCCAGCGGCAGCGGCTACAGGTATCGGGCAATTCCGACATGGACAATCACCCGTCACGACCTCCAGGCATATCCCTGTGAAATACCCGTGCATGTCCTTCCCCTGTCGATCTAATATGGCCGCCTACCTTCCAACCGAGACCCGCCGATGTCCGTCGAAATCCGTCCAGCCGTGCCCAGCGATGCACCGCAAATCCTTGCCTTCATCAGGGAGTTGGCCGATTACGAACGTGCTCGCCATGAGGTCATCGCCAGCGTCGCCGACATCGAGCGCAGCCTGTTCAGCGAGGGCGCCACGGCCCACGGCCTGATCTGCCTGCGCGATGGCGTGCCGATCGGCTTCGCGGTGTTTTTCTTCAGCTATTCCACCTGGCTGGGCAGCAATTGCCTGTACCTGGAAGACCTCTACATCACCCCCGCACAACGCGGCGGCGGCGCTGGCAAACAGCTGCTGCGGCACCTGGCGCGGATCGCCTGCGACAACGGTTGCGGGCGCTTCGAATGGAGCGTGTTGGAGTGGAACGAACCGGCGATCCAGTTCTACAAATCCCTGGGCGCCCAGCCCCAGGAAGAGTGGGTGAGGTACCGCATGGATGGCGATGTGTTGCGCGCGTTCGCCCAGGGCTGATTTACCCGGCGTTTCTTTCGTGCAGGAGCTCGCTCGCACTAGCAATCCTGATAGCCAACTCCATTCTCAAGGCAGCCCTCGAGCTCAGGGCTGCCGTCGTTCGACCAGGGCTCAGGCCTGCAGGCGCCAGCCCGTCATATGGGCGAGCGCGGACTATAAGGCAGCGTCTCTGGAGCGGACGAGGTTCTTTGCAAAGCTTGTAGAAGCAGCGGGTCGACGCTCGATTGCCCGCGATGATGCCCGCTCTGGCGCTGCATTTTTTTGGACGGGGTACATATCCATTCCTGCGGTAACGGCGGCTTAGGGTTCCGCCCTTACGGCGGGTCACTTTTTTTCAAACGCCAAAAAAAGTAACCAAAAAACGCTTGCCCCTGCGTACGGCCTTCGCTGCGCTCAGGTTCCCTCGCTCCGGCGTCCCTCAGGGGGCATCGACTCCGGTCGGCTTCGCTTCGACCTCCATACGATGTCCTCGACTGCGTCGAGGGGCGCTGCGCGCCATCCCCCTGATGAACGCCTCCACTCGGCCTCCCGATGGGGCGGGTAGATCAAGATCAAAAGCCAAAGCCATGCGCGACCTACCGGTCGGCGCTAAATCTTGTAGCCGCTGCCGAGCCTGCGAGGTTGCGTCCAGCCTGGGCGGCATTGCGTCGCAGCGGGTGCAGGGTCTTGAGATCGCTGGAGGATCTTCGGTCCTATCGCAGCCTTCGGCAGCGGCCACAGTGTCTTATCCCATAATATGGGAATGATATTTATATATTGAGATTTTATTCGAGTCGGGTTTATAGTCGCCGCCATCAGCTCTTACGCACTCACTGCCAAAAACAACTCACAGGTGAAGCGATGCAGGCGCAATTGATCGCGCTCGATTGGGGAACCACGTCCCTTCGTGCTTACAAACTCGCAGCAGGCGGCCAGGTGCTGGAACAGCGCGCGTTGACCTCGGGGGTCATGCAGTTGCCGAAGGTGGCGCGGATGATTGCCGGCCAGCGCTGCGACGATGGTTTTGAACTGGCCTTCGATGAGGCCTGCGGCGACTGGCTCGACGCGCAGCCGGGACTGCCGGTGATTGCCTGCGGCATGGTCGGCAGCGCCCAGGGCTGGCGCGAGGCCAGTTACTGCGAGACCCCGGCGGATGTCGCCCAGCTCGGGCAGGCCCTGGTGACCTTGCGCAGTCGGCGCGGGGTGGACGTGCATATCGTGCCGGGGGTGATCCAGCGTTCGCGCTTGCCGAACGTGATGCGGGGCGAAGAAACCCAGGTGCTGGGGGTGCTGCCGCAGCTGCCGGACGGGGCAGGGAGCGACGTGCTGATCGGCCTGCCCGGCAGTCATTCCAAATGGGTGCAGGTGGCCGATGGCTGCATCGTCCATTTCGACACCTTCATGACCGGCGAGCTGTTCGCCGTGCTCAGTCAACACAGCATTCTCGGCCGCACCCAGGAGCGTGGCGCGGCATTCGACGCCGAGGCCTTCGACCGCGGCGTGCAGGTGGCCTTGTCCGCCGAGGGCGAGATCGGCCCGCTGTCGACCCTGTTCAGCGCCCGCAGCCTGGGATTGACCGGTGAACTCAGCGGCCGCGCCCAGCCGGATTATCTGTCGGGCCTGCTGATCGGCCACGAACTTTGCGCACTGGCTGCCGTGCAGCGGCGCCGCCACAGCGACCCATTGCCGTCGATCGTGCTGATCGGCAATTCCCAGCTTTGCGCCCGTTACAGCCGGGCCTTGTCCGCCTGCGGTTTTCCCCGGGCAATCCTGGCCGAACAGGCCACCGAACGCGGTTTATGGCACCTGGCCGAAGCGGCCGGGCTGCTGACGCGCGTCCCTTGCGTTCACCCTTGAAAAGAGGTCCGACATGCTCAAGCAAGCACTGGCACATAACGGCCTGATTGCCATTCTCCGGGGGCTGCGTCCGCCAGAAGCGGTGGCCATCGGCGAGGCGCTGTATCAGGCGGGGTTTCGGGTTATCGAGGTGCCGCTCAATTCGCCGCAACCCTTTGACAGCATCCGCATCATGCGCGACGCCTTGCCCGCCGATTGCCTGATCGGCGCCGGCACGGTGCTGACCCCGGAGCAGGTCGGGCAGGTCAAGGCCGCGGGTGGCCAGGTGATCGTCATGCCCCACAGCGATCCCAAGGTGCTGCGCGCGGCCAGGGCCGCCGGCCTCTATCTGTCGCCCGGCGTGGCCACGCCGACCGAGGCCTTTGCCGCGCTGGCCGAAGGCGCCGACGTGCTCAAGCTGTTTCCCGCCGAGCAGATGGGCCCGGCGGTGGTCAAGGCCTGGCTCGCGGTATTGCCGGTCGGCACCGTGTTGCTACCGGTAGGCGGGATCACCCCGGACAACATGCAGGTGTTCGTCGACGCCGGGGTCAAGGGCTTCGGCCTGGGCTCCGGGTTGTTCAAGCCAGGGATGAGCGCCGCCGAGGTGGCGACCCGCGCCAAGGCCTATGTCGCCGCCTGGAATGCGCTGCGTTAAGACTTTTTGGCGCCCTCGGCGCTGCATCCGACAAGAGAGACAAGAAGATGAAAATCACCAAGTTGACCACCTTTATCGTTCCGCCGCGCTGGTGCTTTCTCAAGGTCGAGACCGACGAGGGCGTCACCGGCTGGGGCGAGCCCGTGGTCGAAGGGCGGGCGCACACGGTGGCCGCCGCCGTGGACGAACTGGCCGATTACCTGATCGGCAAGGACCCGCGCAATATCGAGGACAACTGGACCGTGCTCTACCGCGGCGGCTTCTACCGCGGCGGCGCCATCCACATGAGTGCCCTGGCCGGGATCGACCAGGCGCTGTGGGACATCAAGGGCAAGGCCCTGGGGGTGTCGGTCAGCGACCTGCTGGGCGGCCAGGTGCGGGACAAGATCCGCGTCTATTCGTGGATCGGCGGCGACCGTCCGGCCGACACCGCGCGTGCCGCCAAAGAGGCGGTGGCGCGTGGTTTTACCGCGGTGAAGATGAACGGGACCGAAGAGCTGCAGTTCCTCGACACCTTCGACAAGGTCGACCTGGCCCTGGCCAACGTGGCCGCGGTGCGTGACGCAGTCGGCCCCAACGTCGGGATCGGCGTCGATTTCCATGGCCGGGTGCACAAGCCCATGGCCAAGGTGCTGATGAAGGAACTCGATCCCTACAAGCTGATGTTTATCGAAGAACCGGTGCTCAGCGAAAACTACGAGGCCCTCAAGGAACTGGCGCCGCTGACCAATACCCCGATCGCCCTGGGCGAGCGGCTGTTCTCGCGCTGGGATTTCAAACGGGTGCTCAGCGAAGGTTACGTCGACATCATCCAGCCGGATGCTTCCCATGCCGGCGGCATCACCGAAACCCGCAAGATCGCCAACATGGCCGAAGCCTACGACGTGGCCCTGGCCCTGCATTGCCCGCTGGGGCCGATTGCCCTGGCCGCCTGCCTGCAACTGGACGCGGCTTGCTACAACGCCTTCATCCAGGAGCAGAGCCTGGGCATCCATTACAACGAAAGCAACGACCTGCTGGATTACGTCAAGGACCCGCGCGTCTTCGACTACCAGCAAGGCATGGTGAAGATTCCCAACGGCCCGGGCCTGGGCATCGAGATCAACGAGGAATACGTCATCGAGCGCGCGGCCATCGGCCACCGCTGGCGCAACCCGATCTGGCGCCACGCCGACGGCAGCTTCGCCGAATGGTGAGTTGATTCATTGCTGATAGGGGCGAGCTTGCTCGCGATGCCGGCGCGGTGCAGCAACCGACGCTATTGCGAGCGAGCCCGTTCCTCCAGGTACATAGCTGCATAGCCCTCAATAACCATAAGAAGAGGCATCCCCATGCAACCGCAAACCTTCACCGGGCAGGCGTCGCTGGTCGCGCCGAGCCGCAAGCGTTTTTTCATCATGGTGCTGTTGTTCATCACGGTGGTGATCAACTACCTGGACCGCAGCAACCTGTCGATCGCCGCGCCGGCCTTGACCCGCGACCTGGGCATCGACCCGATCCACGTCGGGCTGATTTTCTCGGCCTTCGGCTGGACCTACGCCGCCATGCAGATCCCCGGTGGCTGGCTGGTGGACCGCGTACCGCCACGCATTCTTTACACGGCGGCACTGCTGCTGTGGTCGCTGGCGACGGTGATGCTCGGCTTCGCCGCCAGCTTTATCGCCCTGTTCGTCCTGCGCATGGCGGTGGGCGCGCTGGAGGCGCCGGCCTATCCGATCAACAGCCGGGTGGTGACCACCTGGTTTCCCGAGCGCGAGCGTGCCACGGCCATCGGCTTTTACACTTCCGGGCAGTTTGTCGGGCTGGCTTTTCTCACCCCGGTGCTGGCCTGGCTGCAGCATGCCTTTGGCTGGCACATGGTGTTTGTCGTCACCGGTGCGGTGGGCATTCTGTGGGCGGCGATCTGGTACGCGGTGTATCGCGAACCACGGGATTTCAAGGGCGCCAACCCGGCGGAAATCGACCTGATCCGCCAGGGCGGCGGCCTGGTGGATATCCAGCGTGAGACGAACAGGAGCAAGGCGCGTTTCAGCTGGACCGACCTGGGGATTGTCCTGAGCAAGCGCAAGCTGTGGGGCATCTATCTGGGGCAGTTCTGCCTCAATTCGACCCTGTGGTTTTTCCTCACCTGGTTCCCCACTTACCTGGTGAAGTACCGCGGCATGGATTTCATCAAGTCCGGCCTGCTGGCGTCGCTGCCGTTCCTCGCGGCCTTTGTCGGCGTGCTGTGTTCCGGGTTCTTCTCCGACTGGCTGATCCGGCGTGGCGCCTCGGTGGGCTTTGCCCGCAAGCTGCCGATCATTGGCGGGCTGCTGATTTCCACCTCGATCATCGGCGCCAATTTCGTCGAGTCGACGCCGCTGGTGATTGCCTTCCTGGCGTTGGCGTTCTTCGGCAACGGCCTGGCCTCGATCACCTGGTCGCTGGTCTCGACCCTGGCGCCGGCGCGGTTGCTGGGGCTGACTGGCGGGGTGTTCAACTTCATCGGCAACCTGTCGGCGATCGCCACGCCGATCGTCATCGGCTTCCTGGCCAGCGGCGACTCCTTTGCCCCGGCCATTACCTACATTGCCGTGCTGGCGCTGGCGGGGGCCCTGTCCTACGTGCTGCTGGTGGGCAAGGTCGAGCGTATCGAGTTGTAGTGGCGGGGGACGGGCGATCATAATGCCGCCCGTTCTCACCCTCGGAAGGCTGGATATGCAGGACGACGCAGCAAAGACCGCCAAGGATGCCGCCCCCACCGGTACCCAGACATTGCTCCGTGGCCTGGCGGTGGTGCAGGCCGTGGCCAGCGGTGCCCGCGACCTCAAGGAAATCGCCCGGCTGATCGGCACCACCCGCAGCACCACCCATCGCCTGGCCAGTTGCCTGGTGGACGAGCGTTATTTGAGGGTAGTGCCGCAGGTCGGCTACCTGCTGGGGCCGAAGCTGATCGAGCTGGGTTTCCAGGCCCGCGAGGCCTTGCCGTTGGTGACCCTGGCCAGGCCATTCCTCGATGAGCTGTCGGCGTTGACCGGCGACACCATTCACCTGGCAATCCGCGAAGACGACGATGTGCTGTACCTGCACAAGAACCCGGGGCGCAACGGCCCGGAAATGCGTTCGCGGGTCGGCCATCGCATGCCGCTGGCGCGCACCGGGATAGGCAAGGCGCTGCTGCTCGATAGCACGCCCCAGGAGTGGCAGCGTTTGTATGAAGCGAGCCTGCCGGCGGGGGGCAGGAATGCGCTCTGGCCGCAGCACGAAGAGCCGACCTGGGAGCAGTTCCAGCAGCGTATGCAGGACTATGTGGCGGGAGGTTATGCCTTCGACCTGGAGGACAACGAACCGTCGATCCGTTGCGTGGCGGCGCCGGTCCGCGATGCCAGCGGCCAGATCGTCGCCGGTATCAGCATCGCCAGCACCGTGCCGTACATGCCGCTGGAAAAGATGGCCGAACTGATCCCGGTGATCAAACAGGCCGCCGCTGGCATCTCCGCCGAACTCGGCGGCTGACTTATTCCTCTGTAGGAGCGAGGCTTGCCCGCGACGCCGTGTACCTGATGTACCGCGGCGTCCGTATCGCCGGCAAGCCGGATTCCTACAATATTGTGCTTATTGTTTGAGGGTCGCCATGTCGATGACGAAGCGGTATTTCACATTGCCGGCGATCATCCGCGCGTAAGCCTCGTTGATCTGGCGGATGTCGAGCATTTCGATGTCGCAGGTGATGTTGTGCTCGGCGCAGAAATCCAGCACTTCCTGGGTTTCGGCGATGCCGCCGATCAGCGAGCCGGCCAGCACGCGACGGCCCAGTACCAGCTTGGCCGCGTGCACGGGCGGATCCACCGGCTCGATCAGGCCGACCAGGATGTGTACGCCGTCAAAACGCAGGGTATCCAGGTAGGGGTTGAGGTCGTGCTGCACCGGGATGGTGTCCAGCAGGAAGTCGAAGCGGCCGGCCGCGGCCTTCATCTGCTCGGCATCAGTGGAGACGATCACATGATCGGCGCCCTGGCGACGGGCTTCCTCGGCCTTGCTCGCCGAACGGGTGAACAGGGTCACTTGCGCGCCCAGGGCCTTGGCGAACTTGATGCCCATGTGGCCCAGGCCACCCATGCCGAGAATGCCCACCTTGTCGCCGGCCTTCACCCCGTAATGCTTGAGCGGCGAGTAGGTGGTGATGCCCGCGCAGAGGATCGGCGCGGCGCTGGCCAGGTCGAGTTTCTCGGGAATGCGCACGACAAAGTGCTCGTTGACCACGATGCTGTCGGAGTACCCGCCCATGGTGTTGCTGCCGTCGACCCGGTCCGGGGTGGCGTAGGTCATGGTCGGGCCTTCCAGGCAGTATTGCTCCAGGTTGGCGGCGCAGGCTTCGCAATGCTGGCAGGAGTCGACCATGCAGCCGACGCCGACCAGGTCGCCGATCTTGTGCCTGGTCACTTGGGCGCCGACCGCGGTGACCTTGCCGACGATTTCGTGGCCCGGCATCAGCGGGTACACGGCGATGCCCCATTCATTGCGGGCCTGGTGGATATCGGAGTGGCAGACGCCGCAGTAGAGAATCTCGATGGCCACGTCGTCGGGACGCGGGCTGCGGCGCTGAAAGCTCATGGGGGCGAGGGGCGTGGTGGCGGACTGGGCGGCGTAACCGATGGCTGTGTACATGATGAACCTCGCAAAAGCACTGACAGGTGAGGCGGGCCATTCTCGGCGCCGCTGCCTGGCGCGAACATGGCGATTCCTCGGCATGTCATGCCTATTCCTCCGCCATCGGCCATTTGCGCGCGGCATTGGCGTGCAGACCTGCGATGATGTTTTCATCCCTTTTTCCGTGAAGTTTTCCCCATGTTGTTGACCCGCCATCTCGATGCCAATGCCACCCTGGTGTCCCTGATCCAGCCTCTTGCGACCCGCGACGGTTTCGTTCCCACGGGGCTGCCCGGGGTCCAGGTGTTGCGAGCCAGTTGCGACGTGGCCCGCGGCCCGCATATCTACGAGCCGAGCCTGATGATCATCGCCCAGGGCAGCAAGCTGGCGTACCTGGGCCCGCGGACCCTGGAGTACGGCGCTGGGCATTACCTGATCCAGGCGCTGTCGGTGCCCTTCGAGTGCGAAACCTTCGCCATGCCCAATGCGCCGTTGCTGGGGGTGTCCATCGCCATCGACCGGGCGCTGTTGGGCGAGTTGGTACTGGCGATGGGCGTTGCCGCGGGGCGCAGTGCCCAGGCGCAGACCCCGGAGTCGATGACCTCGGTGGTGCTCGACGACACGATGCGCGGTTGCGTGGAGCGCCTGCTGCGCTGCCTGCACGATCCTCTGGAGTGCAAGGTGATGGGCCAGGCGCGCTTGCGCGAATTGATGTTCACCGTCTTGCGCGGGCCGCAGGCCGATGTGCTGCGCGCGCTGGTGGAGCAGCACGGGCAGTTCGCGCGGATTTCCGCCTCGCTGAATCACTTGCACGAGCATTACACCGAGCCGCTGAACGTCGAGACCCTGGCCCGTTGCGCGAACATGAGCACCTCGACCTTTCATGAGCACTTCAAGCGCAGCACGCTGCTGTCGCCGGTGCAGTACCTCAAGCGCCTGCGCTTGCTCAGGGCGCAGCAGTTGCTGCTGGGAGAAGGGCTGGGCGTAGCCCAGGTGGCGCATCGGGTGGGCTACCAGAGCACCTCGCAGTTCAGCCGTGAATACAAGCGCTACTTCGAGCGCAATCCGGGGGATGAGCGAGCAGCGTGATAGGAGGCGCTCGTCTGTAGGAGCGAGGCTTGCCCGCGATGAAGGGTGAGACGGTCTGACAGATACATCGCCAAAGCCTTATCGCACGTAAGCTGTGCTCCTACAGAAGCAGGGCAGTGGCGCCGGCAATAAAAAAGGCCCCCATTCGGGAGCCTTTTTTCTTCAAGCGTACGCCTTACATGTTCGGGTAAGTCGGACCGCCCGCGCCTTCCGGCGCGACCCAGGTGATGTTCTGCGCAGGGTCCTTGATGTCGCAGGTTTTGCAGTGCACGCAGTTCTGGGCGTTGATCTGGAAGCGCTTCTCGCCGTCTTCCTTGGTGATCACTTCATACACCCCGGCCGGGCAGTAGCGTTGAGCAGGCTCATCGTACAGCGGCAGGTTCTTGCCGATCGGGATGCTCGGATCGGTCAGCTTCAGGTGGCAAGGCTGCTCTTCTTCATGGTTGGTGCCCGAGATGAACACCGAACTGAGTTTGTCGAAGCTGAGCTTGCCGTCCGGTTTCGGGTAGTCGATCTTCTTGCAGTCCGCGGCCAGCTTCAGGCAGGCGTAGTCCGGCTTGGTGTCGTGCAGGGTAAACGGCAGCTTGCCACCGAAGATGTTCTGGTCGACCCAGTTGAAACCGCCGCCGACGATGGCGCCGTACTTGTGGATCGCCGGGCCGAAGTTGCGGCTGGCGAACAGTTCTTCGTACAGCCAGCTGGACTTGAACGCTTCTACATAGGTGTTCAGCTCGTCGGCGCCTTCGGAACCGGCGAACAGCGCATCGGCCACGGCGTCAGCGGCGAGCATGCCGGACTTCATGGCGGTGTGGCTGCCCTTGATCTTGGCGAAGTTCAGGGTGCCCAGGTCGCAACCGATCAGCGCGCCGCCCTTGAACACCATCTTCGGCAGCGAGTTCAGGCCGCCTTTGCAGATGGCGCGCGCGCCGTAGCTGACGCGCTTGCCGCCTTCGAGGTACTGCTTGAGCACCGGGTGATGCTTGAGGCGCTGGAATTCGTCGAACGGTGACAGGTAGGTGTTGCTGTAGGACAGGTCGACGATCAGGCCGACCACCACCTGGTTGTTTTCCAGGTGATAAAGGAAGGAGCCGCCGGTGTTCTCGGTGCCCATGATGTCCAGCGGCCAACCGGCGGTGTGGACCACCAGGCCTGGCTGATGCTTGGCCGGATCGATTTCCCAGATTTCCTTGAGGCCGATGCCGTAGTGCTGGGCGTCGGCGTCGCTGTCCAGGTTGAAGCGCTTGATCAGTTGTTTGCCGATGTGGCCACGGCAGCCTTCGGCGAACAGGGTGTACTTGCCACGCAGTTCCATGCCGGGGGTGTACAGGCCTTCCTTCGGATTGCCTTCGCGGTCGACACCCAGGTCGCCGGTGATGATCCCGCGGACCACGCCGTTCTCGTCGAACAGCGCTTCCTGGGCGGCGAAGCCCGGATAGATTTCCACGCCCAGGTTCTCGGCCTGCTGGGCCAGCCAGCGGCACAGGTTGCCCAGGGAGATGATGTAGTTGCCTTCGTTGTGCATGGTCTTGGGCACAAAGAAGTCGGGAACTTTGGTCGCGCTGTCGGCGTTTTTCAGGACATAGATGTCATCGCGCTTGACCGGGGTGTTCAGCGGGGCGCCGAGTTCCTTCCAGTCCGGGAACAGCTCGTTCAGGGCGCGCGGTTCGAACACGGCGCCGGAAAGAATGTGAGCACCGACTTCGGAGCCTTTCTCGACCACGCAGACGCTGATTTCCTTACCGGCTTCGGCGGCCTTCTGCTTCAGTCGGCAGGCGGCGGACAAGCCAGCGGGGCCGGCACCGACGATGACCACGTCGAATTCCATGTATTCGCGTTCCACTAGGCTATCTCCTACTCAAGGCTCAACGGTTTTTTTCTAATTGGAGGTTGGGTGTCGCATCGATGGTTTTCTCCGCCAAACAGGGGAGGGGACAATGAGCGACCCGCCTTTCTCTCTAGGCGGCGCATTATATCTACACCACTCTTAGCGTCCAATACAAACGTTTGTTTGAATTTGCTGCAGCCCATGTAAATCAAAGAAGCGCGGCTTATGACTGGCCATTTTGGCGTATTGACCAGAATAGGCGTTCCGGTCAAGATACGGTCGGTTTTGCGCTCGCCGTAGGCTGACTGTTGGTTTCAAGAGCACCTCTAAAGACAGGGCGAAGGCAGTACAAGGTGACGCAACGCGCAGTTTACACGCCGCGATAAAGAATGACCGGCCAGTCGCTACTGACGAACGGTCATCATCCCGTGAGCAAGGTCATCTGTCTGCTGTTGCAAGAGTCCATGCCAGCGTTTTTAGAGGTGCCCTTGTGCCCGATGAGCATCAACCGCCAGGTTCGCCTAGGCGACTTTCTTTTCACCGGAGAGTAACGAGGAATCCATGAAGGTTCTTGTAGCTGTCAAACGCGTTGTCGATTACAACGTCAAGGTTCGCGTCAAGGCGGACAATTCCGGCGTCGACCTCGCCAACGTCAAGATGTCGATGAACCCTTTCTGCGAAATCGCAGTGGAAGAAGCCGTACGCCTGAAAGAAAAAGGCGTAGCGACTGAAATCGTCGTCGTCTCCATCGGTCCCGCTACTGCTCAAGAGCAACTGCGTACCGCCCTGGCGCTGGGTGCCGATCGTGCCATCCTCGTCGAGTCCGCTGATGAACTGAACTCCCTGGCCGTGGCCAAGCTGCTCAAGGCCGTGGTCGACAAGGAACAGCCTCAGCTGGTGATCCTTGGCAAGCAAGCCATCGACAGCGACAACAACCAGACCGGCCAGATGCTGGCAGCCCTGAGCGGTTACGCTCAAGGCACCTTCGCCTCCAAGGTCGAAGTGTCGGGCGACAAGGTTGCCGTGACCCGTGAAATCGACGGTGGCTTGCAAACCGTTTCGCTGAACCTGCCAGCGATCGTCACCACCGACCTGCGTTTGAATGAGCCGCGCTACGCGTCTCTGCCAAACATCATGAAAGCCAAGAAGAAGCCGCTTGAAGTGCTGACTCCTGATGCTTTGGGCGTTTCCACCGCCTCTACCAACAATACCCTGAAAGTCGAAGCGCCGGCTGCACGCAGCGCGGGCATCAAGGTCAAGTCGGTCGCTGAACTGGTCGAGAAACTGAAAAACGAAGCGAAGGTAATCTGATCATGACTATCTTGGTAATCGCTGAACACGACAACAAGGTGCTGGCTCCGGCCACCCTGAACACCGTTGCCGCCGCTGCCAAAATCGGTGGCGACATCCACGTCCTGGTCGCCGGCCAGGGCGCTGGCGCCGTGGCTGAAGCCGCGGCGAAAATCGCTGGCGTGAGCAAAGTCCTGTCGGCCGACAACGCCGCTTACGCTCACCAACTGCCGGAAAACGTTGCCCCTCTGGTAGCAGAGCTGGGCAAGGGCTACAGCCACATCCTGGCCGCCGCCACTTCCAACGGCAAAAACATCCTGCCGCGCGTGGCCGCGCAGCTGGACGTCGACCAGATCTCCGAGATCATCTCGGTAGAAAGCGCCGACACCTTCAAGCGTCCGATCTATGCCGGTAACGCCATCGCTACCGTGCAATCGAACGCCGCCGTGAAGGTCATCACCGTGCGCGCCACCGGTTTCGATCCGGTTGCCGCCGAAGGCGGTTCGGCCGCTGTCGAAGCGGTTGCTGCCGCTCACGACGCAGGCAAATCGAGCTTCGTCGGCGAAGAGCTGGCCAAGTCCGACCGTCCTGAACTGACTGCTGCCAAGATCGTCATTTCCGGCGGCCGCGGCATGCAGAACGGCGACAACTTCAAACACCTGTACGCCCTGGCCGACAAGCTGGGCGCTGCCGTGGGTGCTTCGCGCGCTGCGGTCGACGCAGGTTTCGTACCCAACGACATGCAGGTCGGCCAGACCGGCAAGATCGTGGCGCCACAGCTGTACATTGCCGTCGGTATTTCCGGCGCGATCCAGCACCTGGCCGGCATGAAAGACTCCAAGGTGATCGTTGCGATCAACAAGGACGAAGAAGCGCCGATCTTCCAGGTGGCCGATTACGGCCTGGTGGCGGACTTGTTCGAAGCCGTACCAGAGCTGGAGAAGCTGGTCTAATCCAGCGGCTTCACTTATAAGAGAGCCCGGTCTTTTGGCCGGGCTTTTTTATTGTCTGGGATTTGAGTGGGAGAATTTCGCCATGGATTTGCGCCGCCTGGGTGGCCTGTCAGTGCTGCTGGGGCTGACACTGATGCCGTTGTCGTCGATGGCCGCCGGTAAATGCGAGCGCCTGGTGGTGACCGGCAGTCCGGATGCCCCGCCGTATCTGTGGCGCGACCCGCAGGACCCCAGCCACCTGATTGGCGCCAGCGCCGAACTGCTGCAACACGTGGCGCAGGAACTGGGGATCAAGGTCGAGTTGTTGTATGCCGGCAAACGCTCCGCCGCCCTGGACGAAGTGCGCAGCGGGCGTATGGACATGCTGGCCGACGCGCCGCTGACGGTGAGTGAGTTGGAAGCGCTGGACTACATTCATCCGCCGCTGCTGGAGAACGATTTCCTGGTCTGGACCCGCAAGGGCTCGACGCTGAGCTACAGCCAGCCGTCGGACCTGCATGGGCATACCGGCGCATTGTCGGAAAGGGCGCGCCTGACGCCGTCCTTCGACGCCTTCGCCAAGGAGCAATTGAGCCTGACCCGCATGCCGAATCTGACCCAGGCATTCCAGAAACTGTTGCTGGGGGAGGTGGAGTACGTACTGGCCGGACGTTACGCCGGCATGGCCCTGGCCCAGTCGCTGGGCATGGCCAACGATCTGCTGGCATTCCCGCAGCCTGCCGACAAACCTGGGCTGTTCCTGGCCATCTCGCACAACTCCGCCTGCAACGACCCATGGTTGCGCGGACAGTTGGCGAAAAAGATGACAGAATTGCCCGCGTCCGGTCTGACGGAAGCCGTGCTGCAGCGCAATCTCGAGCGTTGGAAGGCACAGTTGCAGCAACCTGTCAGCACCCCCAAACAGTAGGGATTTCTAGTGAGTATTCGACCTCTTTTCGCTGCCCTGGCCGTCCTGGCTCTGGCGGGTTGCGCAGCCGATCCGGCGCCGAATGAACAAATGCGCCTGACCGAACAAACCCTGGCCCAGGCCAAGGCCGTGGGAGCCACGGCAGAGGATGTGCCGGAAATGAAACTGGCCGAGGACAAATTCGCCCGTGCCCAACGCAACATGCAGGAAGAGTCGTTCAAGCACGCGCGCATGCGTGCCGAGCAGGCGGAGCTGGATGCGCGCCTGGCCGAGGCGCGGGTCCTGACCCTGAAAAGCCAGGAACAGCTGAACCTCGTCCAGACTCGCATCACTCGTCTGCGCAAGCAGTTGGGAGATGCCCAATGATTCGTCTGACCCAGGTATTGAGTGGCGTGCTGCTGATCGCCTGCACCGGCCTCTACGGCTGCGCCGGGCAACGCAGTGAAGCCGCGCTGGAACAGGCCGGCGAGGACTTCCAGAAGGTCAAGGAAGATTCCAATGTGCTGCGCATCGCGCCCAAGGATGTGATCCGCGCCGGTGAGTCCCTGGCCCGGGCCGATCGCCTGTCCAGCTACTGGGGCAGCGGTTCGGATGTGGTGCACTACGCCTACCTTAGCCAGCGCTACAGCGAAATCGCCCGCGAGCACACCAACCAGGCGCTGAACCAGGAGCAGGCGGCCAAGCTCGAACTCGAACGCCAGCGCCTGCAACTGGCCCTGCGCGAGGCCAAATTGCTGAGCGTGCAGCAGCAGGGCAAGTGGCTGGAAGAGCAGATCATCAACCTGGCCACGACCCAGACCGATCGCGGGCTGGTGATGACCCTGGGCGATGTGTTGTTCGACACCGGCGAAGCGGAGCTGAAGAGCTCGGCCAATCGTACCGTGCTCAAAGTCGTGCAGTTTCTCCAGCTGAACCCCAAGCGTGTGGTGCGGATCGAGGGCTACACGGACAACACCGGCGACAAGCAGAGCAATCTGAAACTGTCCCGCGACCGGGCGCAGGCCGTGGCCGATATCCTGGTGGACTTGGGCGTCGAGGAGAAACGGGTCCAGGTCGAAGGTTATGGCGATGAGTACCCGGTCGAGGCCAACGCCTCGGAACGTGGGCGGGCGCAGAACCGTCGGGTGGAAATCGTCTTCTCCGACGAGAAAGGCCAGTTGGGCGCCGCGCGCTAAGACGCGGCGGCTCAAGACAACCCGGTTTCCCCCACGGAGCCGGGTTTTTTTGTGCCTGACGATTGGCACACAAAACAGTACAGTTTTTGCTGACACTGCCCTGTACGGTCGACTATTGTGGCAACTGTCCCAGTACACTTATGAACTGTTCCGGTATCGTCATCCACAAGAATAAAATGCCGGTGAAATCGAGTGCAGCGTCATGACCAATCTCTTGCTTTATCAACGTATCGCTCAGCAGCTGGCTGAAGATATCCGTCGTGGTGTGTACCAGCCTGGGGAACGCGTACCCTCGGTACGCAAGATGAGTTCCCAGCTTAACGTCAGCCATGCCACGGTGCTCCAGGCCTACGCCAATCTCGAGGACCAGGGGCTGATCCGCGCCCGTCCGCAGTCGGGCTATTACGTGCACCAGACCCCGGCGCTGACCGCGCCGACCCCGGACATCGCCCGGGTCGAGCGGCCTGGCCTGGTGACGCGCAGCAGCATCATTCATCAAGTGTTGGTGGAGTCGCGCCGTGAAGGCGTGTTTCCGCTGGGCGCCGCGGTGCCGAGCGTCGATTACCTGCCGGTGCGGGCGTTGCACCAGCAACTGGCCAAGGTCACCCGTTTCCACAGCCCGCGCGCCTTCAGCTACATGTTCAGCCCCGGCTTCGAGCCGTTGCGCCGACAGGTGGCGATTCGCATGCGCGACGCTGGCGTGGTGGTCGACCCCTCTGAAGTGGTGATCACCCACGGCTGCGTGGATGCCCTGCAGATGTCGTTGCGCGTGCTGACCCGCCCGGGCGACCTGATCGCCGCGGAGTCGCCGACTTACTACGGCCTGCTGCAACTGGCCGACCTGCTGGGGCTCAAGGTCATCGAGATTCCCAGCGACCCTTCCACCGGCATGAGCCTGGAAGCGCTGCAACTGGCGGCCAACCAGTGGTCGATCAAGGCCCTGGTGTTGACCACGCGCCTGAGCAATCCACTGGGCGGCACCTGCCGGAAGAGCGGCAGAAACAACTGCTGCGCCTGGCCTCGGATTTCGATATCCAGGTGGTCGAAGATGACATCTACGGCGAACTGATGTTCGAGGTCGGTCGTACCAAGGCGCTGAAAGCCTATGACCGGCTGGATCGGGTGATCTATTGCTCGAGCTTTTCCAAGACCCTGTCACCTGGCGTGCGCATCGGCTGGATGATTGCCGGCAAGTTCCAGCAGGAAATCCAGCGTTTGCAGACCTTCAGCACTCATTCGGCCTGCAGTGTCACGCAGATGGGCGTCGCGGCCTACCTGGAGAACGGCGGTTACGACCGGCATCTGCGTTTCATCCGCCAGGAGTACCGCAAGAACCTCAGTGCCTTTCAGCTGGCGGTGCAGCAGTACTTCCCGGAGGGCACGCAGATTACCCGTCCGAACGGTGGTTTCATTCTCTGGGTCAGCCTGCCGGGGCGGGTCAATACCCAGGAATTGCATGTCCGGGCATTGCAGCAGGGCATCAGTATCGCGCCGGGGCTGATCTTCAGTAATACCGAGCAGTTCAACCACTGCATTCGCCTCAACTGCGGTACCCCATGGAATCGCGAGGCCGAACGGGCACTGATGACCCTGGGCATGTTGGCCAGCCAGCTGTGCCAGGAGGCTGCGGGCGGTTTTTGAAGGATCGGTTACCGCGCTTGTTTTCGCGCGGTCAACAGGCGAGCATATGGCTCTTTGCCGCCGATCCTGTTGTCTCTCTATGAAAGCGATTTTTCCTGTTGCCTGGGTATTGGTCAGTGTATTGAGTGCTTTCGGCACGGCCAGCGTTCTGGCGGCTCCGGCCCAGGAAAAGGTCGCGGCAAGCGCCACCGCGAGTAAATCGCAGAAAACCGCGGCAGCCAAGAAAGCCGCGCCGGTAAAGAAGGCGGTAGCGACCAGCAAGGCCAAGCCCAAGGCCAAGGTACAGAAAAGGCGCGCGCCGATCGCTTCCAAGTCCAAGCCTGCCAGTGAGATCGTGAAGACGCGTTTGCCTTCGGCCAATGTGGATCTGAGCCTGCCGCCGGAAATGGTCAAGCAATTGCAGCCGATCGGTTCGGTCAACCAGCCCAAGCGCACCCCGTTGCTGCCGCCGATGTTCGGCGAGAAACCCAAGGACGACAGTCCGTTCCAACTCAACGGCCGCTTGCTGAGCAACGAAATGCAGTTGCAGCTGCGCAATGACGAACGGCGTGATGTGGAAGGCGCGGCGCTGGATTTCGAATTCAAGCAGTAAACCCTCATCCTGACTGTGACCCGCAGCCCTGACGCTTTGTCGGAGACTGGTCAGTCACGCGAGCCTGAGCGTAAAAACCCGTGGGCGGCCAATTTCAAACGGCTGTTTTAGCGGTTACTCTAGTCCGCGTCATTTCAATACTTTGCCCGTCGCGAGGAGCTTGTCGTCATGAACTGCCGTGAAGGCTGTGGCGCCTGTTGCATTGCCCCTTCCATCAGTACCCCGATTCCCGGAATGCCCAATGGCAAACCGGCCGGAGAACGTTGCATCCATCTTTCTGTCGAACTGCTGTGCGGTTTGTTCGGCCAACCCGAACGGCCCGCCGTCTGTGGTGCGTTCCAGGCCGATGTCGAAGTCTGCGGCGGCAGTCGGGAAGAGGCTATCCGCTTGTTGGGCTGGTGGGAGCAAGTGACGGCGGCGTGAAGTGTTTTCAATGAACGGAACTTCAACAATAAGGAATAAGACAATGGGTTCGCTGCATCGAATTGCTGTGCTCTGTGGGTTGACCGTTCTGCTGTCGGCAACCGCCCACGCCGAAGATTGGCAAACGGCCAAGGATGAAGACGGCATCAAGGTCTCCTTGAGTGAAGTGGCCGGCTCCAAATACAAGGCCTACCGGGGCGTGACCACCATGAAAACCAGCGTGGCCAAGCTGCGCGCGCTGCAGGACGACGTGACGGGCGCCTGCGCCTGGATTCACGAGTGCAAGTCGCAGAAACTGCTCAAGCACGAAGGTGAGCAGAGCTGGACCTACACCCAGTTCAACACCCCATGGCCAGTTACGCCGCGTGATTCGGTGCTGCACGTCACCACCAACGAAGCGGCCGATGGCAGCCTGACCCGCAAGCTCGAAGGCGTACCGACCTACCTTCCCGAGGAGAAAGGTTTCGTGCGTGTCGCCCAGGTCGAAGGCTTCTGGAAGTTCGTGCCCAAGGGCGCGGACCAGGTCGAAGTGACCTATCAGGTGCACACCGAACCGGGCGGCAGCGTGCCGTCCTGGCTGGCCAACAAGTTTGTCGTGGATGCGCCGTTCAACACCCTCAAGGCCTTGAAGGCGCGCGCCGAGAAACCGTAAACGTCGATCGTTGCGAAAAGGCTGCCCCAGGGCAGCCTTTTTTAATGGCGCCGCCGGGCCTTTGGTTTGAACGATCATTGGTTCTTCAGGGTCGACATCTTGTGAGTCCATCCATGGGCTTCATCAAGGAGGCACTGATGCAAAAGTGGCAAGTCACTTTCGTTGACGATCATGGTGTCCAGTCAGTCGAGCAGTTCGACTGTGAGCAGCAGCCCAGCATGGAGGAGGCGGCACAATTGATTCGCGCAAAGCTTTTGCCGGTTCCGGCCGAGCTTGACCTCAACGACCTGGAAGGGCGCACCGACGACCCTACGCTCAAGAGCCTGAAAGATCAGAACAGCATTCAAATCCTCAGCATTACGCCGATTTAATCTTTAATGCGCAAAGCTCCACCGAGCTTTAACCCAGACCTTGGCAGCGCCTGCGTCTTGGCGCTACTCTGCATTCGAGATCAGCGAATGAATCGCTAAGGTCTGGTCTTGTCAGCTACATGCTTGTTTCCTGGCGGCGATCTTCTCGCCGCAAGTCTGCACCGTGCGGTGACAGGCAAGGGAGTACGGAAAGTCTATCCATCGGTTTGAGGAGGACGTTTCATGAGCACAGCCTATCAAGAAGACATCAGCAGCAGCGTGCTGCGCCGCATGAAAGAAGGCGGTTTCGACTTTTCACGATTCCATCCCATCGAGTTCTACGCCATTTTTCCGGACGAGGAGCGGGCACGCAGGGCGGCAGGGCAGTTCCGCGGTGAATCCTTGAATGCCCAGGTCAGCGTGCGCGATGACGGCGCCTGGTACCTGGAGCTGAGCAAGGTGATGTACGCCACCTACGGCGGCATCGGCGATTTCGAGCAGGACTTTGAAGCGGTGGTTGCGCCCCTGGGCGGGATCATTGAAGGTTGGGGCGTGAAGCAGGAGGTTCGAGGGCGACTCGTTTAGTGCATATGAATAGCGTCAAGACTCAGCATCGGCTGACCTTCGGGTCGGCCGATTTCGTTTCTGCCCCCGGGATCCTACAAAAAAAAGTGGGTAAAAAAAGGCCACCCGCTGAGGGTGGCCAAAAGGGAAGACCGGTAGGAGAGGAAACCGGTCGGGGACATTCTGGGTCCGGCTGCCATTGGCGCCATGAAGGGAGGCATCGACTGCGCACCTTGGGGGCTGAAGTCGTTTGCGCTGTTGCAGCAAATTCTGCGCAATTTTGCCCAAGCGGTGAAATCAAGTCTGGCTATGCCGTCGATAGCCACTGCATTGCAATGGAGCGCTTGCCGGGGAGCAGGCCCGACTGTAAGGAGCGAGGCTTGCCTGCGATGGCATTCTGGACAGCATCTCCCCAAGCCAGCTTTATTGCCCAGGCTGCTTACGTCCCGCCATATGCTTCAGATACCCCACCAGCAACTCCAGCTCGGCATCCGGCAATACGCTGCTTGCGAAGGCCGGCATCTTCGCCTGTGGCCAGCGGCGCAGGCTCTGTGGGTCACGGATATAACGCTTGAGGAGGTCCGCACCGAAATACTCGGTGGGGCTGTAGGGGATATTCAGGTCCGGGCCGAACTGCGAGTCGCCGGCGCCGTTGAGGCGATGGCAAGCCAGGCAGTTCTTCTGGAACAGGGCGAAGCCCTGGTTCACCGGGTCGCCGTCTGCCAGTTTGGGGTCCGGGCGCAGGGCCGGGAAACGCTCGGCCACCGGCGCCAGGCGCTTGATGCTCGCCACTTCGAACGGCCATTGCTCGGGGCTGATATGACCGGCCTGCGGGTTGGTCCACACCAGGTAGAAAGGCCCGGCGCTGTGCTTGCCTTCAGCCAGGGGCGGCCAGGGCTTGGCCGGGTCTTCGATGGCCAGCCAGGCCTGGGCGCCGTCCTGGTTGAGCAGGGGGGCGGCGGGCAACTCGGCGGCGAAACCGTCCAGGGCGACAGCCTGCAGATGGTCATCAGCCTTGATGCCGGTGAGCAGGGCCGAGATCGGCACCGCGCGGTAACTCATGTCGCGTTTGTACGACACGTCATCCTTGACTGTGACGGTCCGGGCCTGAGGGTGCTTGAGCAGTTCTTCGGTCTGCCAGGTGCGACTGCCGGCCCCCAGTTCCAGGGTCAGCTGCGCGGCATGCACGGGTGTGGTGAGCAGCAGGGCGCTGCACAGGAGGATAAGAGATTTCAATTGATCGCTGTTCCGTCGCTGAGGTGGAGAGCACCGCGTACGGCCTGTCTCCAGTTTTCTGATAGGTGCGACGACACCCTGATTCAGCGTGGCCGCGGCGTCAGAAAGAGTGGCATACAAGCGCCTGCCCCGGTAGCGAACCGGAGCACAAAGATGCAATTGCGTGACGGGATGGCCACGCATCTAGCCGATCACTTTGGTGAGATTCGGCAAAATCAGAAGCAAGGTGGTTGCGAACAGAATGAGCCCCGCTTGACGGACTTTCGAATGCTTGAACATGGCTGAATGCCTTTTGTTGTTATTCCTGAACATCAAATGCATGCCTGCCGCTTCACTCTGGTCAGGCGATGTGTCCCTTTTCTTACACGTGCACCGGCAAGACCCGGCTGCAACGATTCACTGCCTACAGTTCCTACCTTAGGGGCCTTGTAACCCTTGGCTTAGATCCATTTCATATCAGCTAATAGGCGGATGCTTTAAAAAACGCATGAGGCTTATTGCCATCTTCTTGCCCGGCCTTTGTCTAGACAGTTCCGTTATGCGGCGGGCGGAATCCATTAGCTCACTACCGTTCGTCTGAGCGTGACCGTCAAGGTCAGTGAGCGCATCGGTCATTGAATCCGGGGCCCTCGAGGCCAAGAGTGGGAGCCCTGTCATCATTCATCTGCACAGCGGTTCGAGGACGTCATGACCCAGGCTTTGATATTCGATGCATTACGCACCCCCCGTGGCAAAGGCAAGGCCGACGGCGCCCTGCACAGCGTCAAGCCGGTGAACCTGCTGGCCGGGCTGCTCGATGCCCTGCAGCGGCGTACCGGACTCGACACCAGCCAGGTCGACGACATCGTGCTCGGCTGCGTGACGCCGATTGGCGACCAGGGGGCCGACATCGCCAAGACCGCAGCGCTGGTCGCCGACTGGGACGTCAGCGTGGCCGGAGTGCAGATCAACCGCTTTTGCGCCTCGGGCCTCGAGGCGGTGAACCTGGGGGCGATGAAAGTGCGCTCCGGCTTCGAGGACCTGGTGGTGGTCGGCGGCGTCGAGTCGATGTCGCGGGTGCCCATGGGCAGCGACGGCGGTGCCTGGGTGCTCGACCCGCAAACCAATATGCACAGCCATTTCACCCCGCAAGGCATAGGCGCGGACCTGATCGCCACCCTGGAAGGCTTCAGCCGTGAGGATGTCGATACCTTTGCCCTGCAGTCCCAGCAAAAGGCTGCGCGGGCCAGGGCGGCGGGGGCTTTCAGCAAGTCCCTGGTGTCGGTGCAGGACCAGAACGGCATCGTCCTGCTGGATCATGATGAGTTCATACGCGCCGATTCCACCCTCGAAGGCCTGGGCAAGCTCAAGCCCAGCTTCGAGATGATCGGCCAGATGGGCTTCGACGCCACCGCCTTGCGGGTCTACAGCCATGTCGAGCGGATCCACCACGTGCACACCCCGGGCAACAGCTCAGGGATAGTCGATGGCGCGGCGCTGATGCTGATCGGTTCCGAAGCCAAGGGCCAGGCGCTGGGCCTCAAGCCACGGGCGCGGATCGTAGCCACGGCGGTCACCAGCACCGATCCGACCATCATGCTCACCGGGCCGGCGCCGGCCACGCGCAAGGCGCTGGCCAAGGCTGGGCTGCGGGTCGAGGACATCGACCTGTTCGAGGTCAACGAGGCCTTCGCTTCGGTGGTGCTGAAGTTCATCAAGGACATGGCCATCGACCCGGAAAAGGTCAACGTCAATGGCGGTTCCATCGCCATGGGCCACCCGCTGGGCGCCACCGGCTGCGCGATCCTCGGCACCTTGCTCGACGAGCTGGAAGCGCGGCGCCAGCGTTACGGCCTGGCGACCCTCTGCGTCGGCGGCGGCATGGGTATCGCCACCATCATCGAACGCCTCTGAGCCCTGACTTCAAGGAAACACTTTCATGACCCAAGCCATCCGTTACGAAAAGGGCCAGGACCAGATCGTCGTTCTGACCATCGACATGCCGGGCCAGAGCGCCAACACCATGAACGCGGTGTACCGCGAGGCCATGGCCGCTTGCGTGGCCCGCCTGCAAGCCGAGCAGGAATCGATTGCCGGGGTGATCGTCACTTCGGCGAAAAAGACCTTCTTCGCCGGCGGTGACCTCAATGAATTGATCAAGGTCGGCAAGCCCGAAGCCCAGGCCTTCTATGACATGGTGCTGACTCTCAAGGGCCAGCTGCGGGCCCTGGAGACCCTGGGCAAGCCCGTGGTAGCGGCGATCAACGGCGCGGCCCTGGGCGGTGGCTGGGAGATCTGCCTGGCCTGCCATCACCGAGTGGCGCTGGACGATTCGTCGCTGCAGGTCGGCCTGCCGGAAGTGACCCTCGGCCTGCTGCCGGGCGGTGGCGGGGTGGTGCGCATGGTGCGTTTGCTGGGGCTGGAAAAAGCCCTGCCGTATCTGCTGGAGGGCAAGAAGGTCCGACCGCAGCAGGCGCTGAAAGCCGGCCTGATCGACCAACTGGCCAGCGACCGCGACGACCTGCTGGCCAAGGCCAGGGCGTGGATTGTCGCCAACCCGGCGGCCAAACAGCGCTGGGACGTGGCTGGCTACCAGATCCCCGGGGGCACGCCGTCGCACCCGAAAGTCGCGCAGATGCTGGCCATCGCGCCGTCGATCCTGCGCAGCAAGACCCAGGGCTGCCTGCCGGCGCCGGAGAAAATTCTCTGTGCGGCAGTGGAGGGCGCCCAGGTCGATTTCGATACCGCGCAGTTGATCGAAGCCCGCTATTTCACCGAGCTGACCACCGGCCAGGTGGCGAAAAACATGATCGGCACGTTCTGGTTCCAGCTCAATGAGATCAATGCCGGTGGCTCCCGGCCCCAAGGCTACGCGCCCTATGTGACCAGGAAGGTCGGGGTGCTGGGTGCCGGGATGATGGGCGCCGGGATCGCCTATGTCAGTGCGGTGGCCGGCATCGAGGTGGTGCTCAAGGACATCAGCCTGGCGGCGGCCGAGAAGGGCAAGGCCCATTCGGCAGCGCTGCTGGAGAAGAAGGTCGCCCGTGGCCAATTGAGCGCCGAACAGCGTGACGCCACGCTGGCGCGGATCCGCACCACCGAGCAGGACGCCGACCTGGCCGGGTGCGACCTGATCATCGAGGCGGTGTTCGAGGATCGCGAGCTCAAGGCCAGGGTCTCGGCGGCGGCGCAGCAGGTGGTGGGGGCACAGGCGGTGATTGCGTCCAACACCTCGACCTTGCCGATCAGCGGCCTCGCCAGGGCCGTACCGGATCAAGGCAAGTTCATCGGCCTGCATTTCTTCAGCCCGGTGGAAAAAATGCCCCTGGTGGAAATCATCAAGGGCGAGCAGACCAGCGACGAAACCCTGGCGCGCGGTTTCGACTTCGTCCAGCAGATCAAGAAGACCCCGATCGTGGTCAACGACAGCCGCGGCTTTTTCACTTCGCGGGTGTTCGGTACCTTCACCAACGAAGGCATTGCCATGCTCGGTGAGGGTGTGGCCGCGCCGATGATCGAGACCGAGGCGCGCAAGGCGGGCATGCCGATCGGCCCGCTGGCGATCTGCGACGAGGTTTCCCTGAGCCTGCTGAGCCATATCCGCCAACAGACTGCCAAGGACCTGCAGGCCGAAGGCAAGCCGTTGCCGGAGCATCCGGCCTTCGCCGTGATCGACCTGCTGCTCAATGAGTACAGGCGCCCAGGCAAGGCGGCGGGCGGTGGTTTCTACGATTACCCGGCCGGGGGGCAGAAGCATTTGTGGCCGCAACTGAAAACCCGCTTCGAGAAAGCCGACGGGCAGATTTCGCCGCAGGACGTGCGCGACCGGTTGTTGTTCGTGCAGGCCATCGAAACCGTGCGTTGTGTGGAGGAGGGCGTGCTGCGCTCGACGGCCGATGCCAATATCGGTTCGATTTTCGGTATCGGCTTCGCAGCCTGGACCGGCGGGGCCTTGCAGTTCATCAACCAGTACGGCCTGAAGGACTTTATCGCCCGGGCCCAGTACCTGGCCGAGCAATATGGCGAGCGTTTCGCGCCGCCGGCGCTGCTGCTGGAGAAGGCCGCCAAGGGCCAGTTGTTCTGAGGCTGAAGGGATTGAAGTGATGCATCGCGGGGCTTGCCTTGATCGGGCGTTTCAAGGCAGGCTCTGGGGTGTTCATTATTCCCATCACGTGTCAGGTATTTTTTATGTCGCTACGCATCTGCATTCTGGAAACCGACATCCTGCGTCCAGAATTGGTCGATCAATATCAGGGTTACGGGCAGATGTTTCAGCGCCTGTTTTCACAGCAGCCCATCGCTGCCGAATTTACCGTCTACAACGTGATGCAGGGCCACTACCCGAGCGACGACCAAAGCTTCGACGCTTACCTGGTCACGGGTAGCAAGGCCGACTCCTTTGGTACCGACCCTTGGATTCAAACTCTCAAGACCTACCTGCTGGAGCGTTATAAGCGCGGCGACAAACTGCTGGGCATCTGCTTTGGCCATCAGTTGCTGGCGTTGCTGCTGGGCGGCAAGAGCGAACGTGCGACCCAGGGCTGGGGCGTGGGTACCCACAACTACAAGCTGGCGGCCAGGGCGCCGTGGATGAGCCCGGTGGTGGAAGAGCTGACGCTGTTGATCAGCCATCAGGACCAGGTGACTGCCTTGCCGGAAAACGCCACGGTCATCGCTTCCAGCGATTTCTGCCCGTTCGCGGCCTATCACATCAATGATCAGGTGCTGTGCTTCCAGGGCCACCCGGAGTTTATCCACGACTATTCGCGGGCCTTGCTGGACCTGCGCCAGCAGCACCTGGGCGAACAGATCTATCAAAAGGGCATCGCCAGCCTGGACCGGGATCATCACGGCAGCACCGTTGCCGAGTGGATGATGCGTTTTGTGGCGCACAAGCCGCAGACCGGATCGGTTTGAATCTTTAAGCGCATCGCGAGCAGCTCGCTTCTACAAAGACTTCAAAGCCCTTGTAGGCGAGCAGCTGCATTGCGTTCTGCGGAGGTGTTTTCAATCTTGGGGGGTGAGGTCTCGCAGACCTGCTAAAACCTCCGAGGTACTGCGCATGATCTCCCTCAGGGCCTCCACCAGGGCGGAAGCGGCCGGGGATAATCCGACGCCGGAAAGTCGAGAGACGCCAATCTGCTCCAATACCAGTGGTTCGAAAGCGGGCAGACGAACAATCTCAGTGCGGTATGCCGGATCAAATGCCACCGACTGCGGCAAAATGCCCAGAAGATCCGTCTGCCTGAGTAACCAAAGAATATTGAACATGGACACCGTTTCGATGGTGGCATGGGGCGGATCGATATTTTCCCGATAAAAAATATTATCGAATTGCTTGCGCAAGGTTGTTTCCGTATGTGGGAGCAGCCACGCCTCGCGAGCGAGTTGTTCAAGTTTGACGTCGGGTTGCTGGGCAAATGGGTGATCCCGTCTCGCAACAATAATGGCGTTTTCGCTGAATAGAGCCTCCTGAGCCACAACCGCGCTGGTATTAACGTCGGACAGCCTTCCAATCAGGAAATCAAGTTCGCCTGATATGAGCCGAGGGGTGAGTTCAGTACTCACCCCATCGACAATTTTGATCCGGATGTCAGGACGGGATGACCTGAGTCGTGCGATCGCCGCGGGTACGAGGTAACTCGATCCTGTGAGCACACAACCTATCGCGACCCGCCCGGCATAGCCTCTGCCCAGCGCGTCGATTGCGTGCGAAACATGGTCGATCTGGGTGAGGACCATCCGGCTGCGATCGACAAAGGCTTGCCCAAGCTCCGTAGGCATCACGCCTCGGCGGCCCCGGATAAAGAGCGGGGCGCCCACCGCTTCCTCCAGATCCTGCAACAGCTTGGTAGCCGTGGGCTGCGAAAGATGAAGTGCGCGCGCCGCATGCAAGATGCTGCCGTACTCAACCAGTGCAATCGCTAAGCGGAAATGCCTTACCGTCGCCCATCGTTCAAGCCTGTCGAGTTTCATTTGGTATTCCATTTTCTGATATCACACTAAATATAATGTGAATTTACGGATAGCAAAACCCTCCCTAGAATGAATTCGGACATGATCGTTCTGCCTTGGTCGACACTTTGATACGACGTTGTACGCGTGATTTATATATTGATCGCAAGTACTTCTCGGCACTTTGCTCAACCAGGGAATATTTAGGCTTTTAACCGTGAGAGGAGTTTGCCCAGTGAGCGCCAAAAAACTGGAAGTCGTAAAAAAGTATTTTCAATATTGCGTAGATGGCAAAGATGCTGAACGAGTACTTGAGTACTTCGATGCCGATGTCATTGTGCATAGGCCCGACTGCGACGCTCCCATTCGTGGTGTTAGCAACTTCAAGCGGGCCTTGCGTGAACATGTGCTGGAACGATATGAATCAATAACCACCACATTCAGCAAAGAGGTTGTTACTGATGATGTGGTCGTTGTTCATTTGACCCATCACGCTCGTGGGTCGAACACATGGCACGGTTTTGATGTGCGGGGTAAGGATGTAACCTGGACGGCATTGACTTATTTCCGTTTCAACGATTCAGGCAAGATCGTTGAAGAGATAGTAGAACGAAACGAATTGTTCATGGCCAGGCAACTTGGAATTGTTGAATACACTTAAGAAATGCATGCAGCCATGCAATTCAAAACTGACGGTATGGTGTTGGCTCGTCCTGCAAAAAAGATAACCCGGTTCATCTTAGCCTGATGGTGGGCGTGAGCCGAGCCGGGTTGTTGCGCCCAGCTCCAGCTTGTCGCTCTACGGTCGCTGCCCAAGGCGACTCTTGATTCACAGCCACCCCGAGCGCTTGAAGCTCGCCCACAACCCCGTACAGCCCAGCACCAGAAACGCCAGCACACCGAAGTAGCCGTAGTGCATCTTCAGCTCGGGCATGTTGTCGAAGTTCATTCCGTAGATCCCCGCCACTGCGGTCGGGAACGCCAGGATCGCCGCCCAGGCGGCGAACTTGCGTTGCACCACGCTTTGTCGCGACGCCTCCAGCAGGACGCCGATCTCGATGGTCTGGCTGGCGATGTCACGCAAGGTCGCCAGGTCTTCCATCTGCCGGGTGACATGGATCTGCACGTCGCGAAAGTACGGGCGCATGTTCTTGTCGATAAAGGGGAAGCTGAGCTTCTGCAGCTCTTCGCTGATCTCCACCATTGGCGCTACATAGCGGCGCAGGCGCAGCACATCGCGGCGCAGGCTGTGGAGGTGCTGGATATCCCGCTCGTTGAGCGAACTGCACAGCACGCTGTGCTCCAGTTCGTCGATCTCGGCATGGATCGCTTCGCTGACCGGCTGGTAGTTCTCGGTGACGAAATCCAGTAGCGCGTAGAGCACGAAGTCTTCGCCGTGCTCCAGCAGCAGCGGTCGTGCCTCGCAGCGCTGGCGCACGAAGCCATAGGATTTGGAGTGGCCATTGCGGGCAGTGATGATGTAGCCGTTGCCGGCAAAGATATGGGTTTCGATGAACTCCAGCTTGCCGGCTTCGCGCACTGGGGAGTAGGTGACGATAAACAGCGCGTCGCCGAAAGTTTCGAGTTTCGGCCGGCTGTGTTTTTCCAGGGCGTCCTCGATGGCCAGTTCGTGCAGGTTGAACTGGCGTTGCAGATTGGCCAGTTCCTGGGCGTTGGGTTCTTCGAGGCCGATCCAGACGAAGTGCCCGGGTTTGGCGGCCCAGGCCGCCCCTTCGTCGAGGGTGATGTCCGTGACTCTTTTACCCGCGCTGTAGACTGCGGCGGCAACAACTCTACCCATGGTTCCTGTTCGCTTCTTCTTATCGAAATGAGGAATGAGACTTCGTGCAGCTTAGCCCCATGACTGATCAGAGTCAGCCTGTTGGGTGGAGTTCGCCGGCAATAAACAAGCCCGCACGCGGCGGGCTGTTTTCAGACGGCCTGTAGCTGGCGGTCCATCGACTCGATGCATTCGCGCATCTGTTCGCGACACTGCTCGATCAGCCTCGGCATGTCGTCCAGGCTCAGCCCGGCGGTGGGGATCGCCGGCAGCGAGCGGATCAGGATCCTGCCACTGCGCCAGCGGTTGAGGCGCATATGGCGGATGTAGCTGCTGGCGCACACCGGGACGATCGGCACGCCGGCGGCGATGGCCATCTGGAAGGCGCCTTTCTTGAACGGCAGCAGGTCCTCGCCGAGGTTGCGGGTGCCTTCCGGGAAGACCCAGATCGAGGTGTCCTTGTGTTGCAGGGTGTGGGTGGTGGTCAACATCGAGCGGCGCGCCTTGTGCGCGTTGCCACGGTCGATCAACACATTGCCCGCCAGCCAGAACAACTGGCCGAACAGCGGCACCCATTTCAGGCTCTTTTTACCGATGCACACGGTGCGCCGGGGCACCACGTTGCCGAACACGAACAGGTCGTAGTTGGACTGGTGGTTGGCGATGATCACGCAGCTCTTGGGCTTGTCCATCAGCGGCCCGACTTCGGCCTTGACCCGCAGGCGCAGAATGCACATGGCCGGCAAGGCATACAGGCGCGCGCACAGGCGGCTGTTATCCGGGTTGAACGGGCGGCACAGCCCCAGCACCACGCCGAGAATCCCCGCTGCAACAAAATGCAGGCCCATCAATAACATACGAAACAGATACAGCATCTACAGGCCCACCGGGGACAAAAGGTGGCGCAGTGTACGGATGTGCACTGTTTTCGGCAATTACCTGTATAGAAGGAGAAGATGGCCGATGTTTAAGCGCATGTTTCCGACTCTTTGCTCAGCGGCGAACTAGAGCGTCGCACAGTCTTTCTCGTGGTGCGGGCATAAAAAAGCCCGACGCGCAGGTCGGGCTGGTGGGCGGCGGGCCCAGGCTTCAGCCCAGGTGTTCCTGATCGAGGATGATCGCGTTGTCCAGGGCTTCCAGTAGCGCCTTGCGCACTTTCAGCTTGGTGTTCTTGTGGGCGGTCATGTTGATCTTCTTCAACTGACGCGCGGCGGCCAGGGCGGCGCCTTGCAGTTCCTCGACGCTCACCACCTTATCGAGGAAGCCGGCATCCACCGCGCCTTGTGGGTCGAACATCTCGCCATTGATCACCGAGCGGTGCAGTGCGGATTTGCGCAGGCGGTCACGGGCCAGCTCGATGCCGGCGTGGTGCATGGTCATGCCGATCTGCACTTCGTTCAGGCCGATACTGAACGGGCCTTCGACGCCGATGCGGTAATCCGCGGACAGCAGCAGGAACGCGCCCTTGGCCACGGCGTGCCCAGAGCAGGCGACGATGACGGGGAAGGGGTGTGACAGCAGGCGGCGGGCCAGGGTCGATCCCGAGGTCACCAGGCTCACGGCTTCTTTAGGGCCGGCGGTCATCACTTTCAGGTCGTAGCCACCCGACAGAATGCCGGGCTGCCCGGTGATGATCACCACCGCGCGATCGGTGACGGCCTGGTCCAGCGCGGCATTGAAGGCGGCAATCACGTCCGGGGAAATGGCATTGACCTTGCCATTGCTCAAGGTCAGGGTCGCGATACCGTCTTCGAGGTGGTAAGAAATCAACTCACTCATGACGCAATTCCTTGTATTGAAGTGGGGCAGACGTTACCCACGGTCACAGGTCAGGTAAAGCGCTGTGACTGACTGGTGAGTCAGCCCTTTCTGGCCTGACAAGCGTAGCCGGCCACTTGGGGCGCGGATCGACCCTCCTATATAGCTGCCAGCCAGGCCAGAGATTGGCCGGTTTGCCATGGCGCTGATGCCAGCGCAGTACCGGAATCCGAAGAAATGTCTTAAGCGCATGAAAATTCTCAAAAAAACCTTTGCCATCAGAAAAGCTTTCGACTACATTAGCGCGCCTCGACAGACTGAATCGGTTTGACGAGACACGGTTGGGTGTCCGAGTGGCTTAAGGAGCACGCCTGGAAAGTGTGTATACAGGAAACTGTATCGAGGGTTCGAATCCCTCCTCAACCGCCATATTCGATCTACGCAAAACCCCTGGTTTCCTCGAGAAACCAGGGGTTTTGTGCTTTCTGGGGCTGCTTAATCGCGGCAGTGGGCGAGCGGCTTCTTTGCTGAACGCCGTTTCCCCGCGATGGTCAAAACCATTACGAGTTCGCAACAGCCAAGGTTGCTCCAGCAAGGTATCCGATCACGCTGGATACTTGAGTGGTCTTTGGCTTTGTTACCCCTGCGAAGCCTGGCGGTCAGGTCACCTTGAAGGTGAGGTTTTCCGCCGATATCAGACGGGCATCAGCGTGCGGTTTTCTGTGCCCCGTACTGGCTACGAGGAGACGCGCAATGGTCATTCACTTCAAGGTCGCCGGGCATCTGGCCTGCGGCCACAAGGGTTCCAATCTCATATCCAGCACCGAGCCGGCGCGGGTCAAATGCCGCAGTTGCCGCAATACCGAGGTGTTCAAGGAAGCCCGCAAGAATCAGCGCAATGCGGCACGTCGAGCGGCGCGCAAAGCCAAGGCAGAACACGCGGCAAGCGACTGGCGTGCAGCCTGGACCCAGCGGCTGACGGCCATGGCCGGGTTGCAGCGTCTGCCTCGGGGGTTTGGCGGGCAACCTTACGTTTAGCGTTTGTCGCAGGCGATCCACGCTTTCAGGTCTAGAATGGTCATGCGCATCGAGTGGGGCGATGCTGGTTGTCTGCGGGCGCGGGGTGATATTGCCGGCGTCGGCAGGCTTTGCAGCTACTCAATCGAGAACACCATCATGTCCACGCACGAACAGGTCACCGAGCATAAATCCTTCTCCGAACCGGATGAGACCCGCGAGTTTTCCAATGGCAAGGCAGAGATCCTGAAGATCGGTCAGTGTGAAGTGGGACGCTTCACGTTCAAGCCGGGCTGGCGCTGGTCGAACGACATTAAACCGCTGGCGCAGACACCGAGTTGCCAGGCACCGCATTTTCAGTATCACGTGGCCGGCAGGCTGGCGATCCTGATGGATGACGGCACCGAAATCATCGCCGGGCCGGGTGATATCACCTCCCTGCCTAAGGGACATGACGCCTGGGTGGTGGGGGATGAAACCGTGGTGGTGGTCGACTGGTTCGGGGCCAGCAACTACGCTCGTAAGGTCTAGGCGAAACACAGTCGCAAAGGAGCTGATGCACACCATCAGCTCCTTTTTCAACGACGATCCACACCCTTGGACGAAGAACTCCAGCTTGGGCCATTCGTCGGTCTTTTCTCTTTGTGAACTACAGGTCCTTAAATGACCGTCTAGTCTGAAACGCCGTGACGGTCGATATTTTCTAGGCAGTCAGGTGCTTGCCGGTATCGACCGGTTGTTGGAGGGAGCAGGGAGATGAGCGATCCTTATATCGAGGACAACGGGGATGAGTTCCCAATCAACAACCTGGTGCGCTGCGGTCAGGCAGCGTTTGACAGCGAGCCACCGGCCAAGGCGTCGGTTGGCAAGACCAGGGCCAGTGCATTACCCAGGGTGACCCAGACAAAGTTTTTCCCGAAAGCGGCGCTTCCTAAGAGAAGGTAGCCTTCATACCGAACGACCCCGCTTCCGGGCGGGGTTTTTGTTACCTGAACAATGGGCCGCCGCGATTGATTTGAATGAAGTTGGACCTTTCGTCTTATCCGTTGCACAGGGGAGCGGGGTTTTCACAATTTATTCACAAACGACTGCGTAGGCTCGACTCATCCGTTAAAGCAAATCCTATTAGCCCGTCTCCCCAGCGGGCTTTTTTTTGCCTGGATGAAAACTCTTTGCGCAAAAACGGTCCAACACTGTGACTAAAAGGATCACAGCGTTCTGCTGTCGCCGCTCAGCTTTAGTCAGACACCGCTATAGAATGACTCTCCAGCATCTTTTTCGAGGTTTACATCATGCGTTTAACACTGCCTGCTCTGGTTTTGGGGCTTCTGGCTGCTCAAGGTGCGATGGCCGCCGGTGATGGCACTGCTGCGGTCGGCGGCGGTTTGGGTGGCGCGCTGGGCAATGTGGTGGGACAACAGATTGGCGGCAGCACGGGCGCCGCGGTGGGTGCGGGCCTTGGCGGCGCTGCCGGCAGTGCAGTCGGTGCCCGTAAAGGCAGTCGGACCGAAGCGGCCATCGGTGGCGGCCTGGGTTCGGCCGGCGGTTCGGTGATCGGCAACAAGCTGGGCGGCAAAACCGGCTCGACCATCGGCGCAGGCCTGGGTGGCGCGGCCGGCGGTGCTTTGGGCAGCAGCATGGGTGACGATGACCATCACTCCGGCGGCAGAAAGCACAAGAATAAACACAAGCACGATTGATTCTGCAGCAGTGCGTAAAAAAGCCCGGCCTCGTGCCGGGCTTTTTTATGGGAACGAATAGCGCTCCAGCCCCTCGAATTCAATGACGGACACATTGTGTCGACGAGGTTTGCCATGACTCCGGAAACTGCTGGCAAGAAAGAAGACGACTCCTCGGGCGTGCCCCTGGTCAACGATCCGGGCAATGAAGACCCAGGCTCGCTGATGGATGACGCCCTGGTCCCGCTGAGCGATGACGATGAGGCAGACGAGTCGGAGGAAAAGGGCTCGTGAAGTCTGCTTCCAGCACGCCGGCATGACCGGTGTGAGGTGCCTATGAAGCATGATCCGAAACCTATCGACCGGGATGACACGCCCGAATATCCGCTGCCTTCCCCCACGGATGCGCTGACTCCCGAGCAGATCCTCCCGGATGCCAACGCCGAACAGGAGCTGTCTCGATCCGAGCCGCAGCGCAAGGCGGCCAGGGGCAAACGGCGCACCGCTCCGGGAGGCGCGTCGTGAGCCGCACAAAACTGCTGAGCCTGGTGCTGGTCGCCCTGGTGTCGATTTTCTGTTTCTCCAGCCTGGCAGAATCCGCTGACGGACGGGCCCCGGCCAATCCTTCGCTGCGGTCGTTCGAGGGCGGTTCCGGCAACGGTCTCATGCTGCGACCAGGAGCCCTGGGCGGGAATGGTGTAGGTGTCACGGACAGCCGTTCACGGGCCGACAAGTCGCGCGGCTCTTCCGGTCAGGGCGGCGGCATGGGCTCCACTGGCGTCAATGGTTCCATCATGGGCGGTGGCGGTGGCGGTGGCGGTGGCGGTGGCGGTGCCGGTGGTGGAACCGGCAGCGCGGGCGGTGGCACCGGCGGTCCCGGAGGCGGCAGCGGACGGGCAGGACGCTAGCGTGCTTTGTTCACTCATGATGTCGAGACCAGCGAGCCCGGCCTGTCCGGGCTTTTGTCTGCCTGCGCGCTGGCCTGAGGTTGCTCCCCGTCATCCGCCGCGGCTATGCTGCTGAACCCTTTAATCGGGCAAAAAACTGGCCGTACCTGAGCCGCTCCCCGGGATGTTTTTTGTTAACGGATCAGATGCGATGAATGCACAGTTGAATGATGTGGGCCCGATCAAGGCCGTGATTTTCGATATGGACGGTTTGCTGCTGGACACCGAAGGCATCTACACCGAGGTGACGCAGATCATCGCCGATCGTTATGGCCGCACCTTCGATTGGACGATCAAGCAGAACATCATTGGCCGTGGCGCCGCGGACCTGGCCCGCTATGTGGTGCAAGCCCTGGACCTGCCGATCACGCCCGAGGAGTTCCTGGTGATTCGCGAGCCGCTTATGCGCGAACGCTTTCCCCGGGCGCTGGCGATGCCGGGCGCGCAGGAACTGGTGCAGCACCTCAAGGCCAATAATGTGCCGATTGCCGTGGGCACCAGTTCTTCGCGCCAGTCTTTCGCCCAGAAAACCACCTTGCACGGCGACTGGTTCGCGCTGTTCGACACCATAGTCACCGCCGACGACCCGGAAGTGGGCGCGGCCAAGCCGGCGCCGGACATCTTCCTGACCGCCGCACGGCGCCTGGGCGTTGCCCCCGAGGATTGCCTGGTGTTCGAGGATTCGCCCTTTGGTGTCACCGCGGCGAAGGCGGCGGGGATGACCGCGATTGCCATTCCCGATCCGGCGATGGCAGACGCCAAGTACGCCCATGCCGATGCCATTCTGCGTTCGCTGAAGGGGTTCCAGCCGGCGGCCTGTGGTTTGCCTCAGTTGGCGTGGTCCTGAACCTGTAGCCGCTGCCGCAGGCTGCGATAAGCCCGGCAGGGCTTCAGCGCTCTCAAGTGCGGCGCCTTCTGTGGAGTCGATCGCAGCCTGCGGCAGCGGCTACAAAAACGCCGGGCCACCTGATGAGGGTGGCCCGGCGTTTTTCATGGGCGCAGGAATCAGGCGCTGAAGCCGCCGTCGATCGTCAGACTGGCGCCGGTGATGTAACCCGCTTCCGGGCCTGCCAGGTAAGCCACGAAGCTGGCGATTTCTTCCGCGTGACCATAGCGCCCGATGGCCATCAGCGGGATCAGGCTTTCGGCGAAGTCGCCGTGGGCCGGGTTCATGTCGGTGTCGACCGGGCCGGGTTGCACATTGTTGATGGTGATGCCTCGTGGGCCGAGGTCGCGGGACAGGCCTTTGGTCAGGCCGACCAGGGCTGACTTGCTCATGGCATAGGTACCGCCACCGGCAAAGGGCATGCGCTCGGCGTTGGTGCTGCCGATGTTGATGATGCGCGAGCCTTCGCCCATATGCCGGGCCGCTTCCTGGGTGGCGACGAACACGCTGCGGATGTTGATGGCCAGGGTCCGGTCGAAGTCTTCCAGCTTGAAGTCTTCCAGCGGGCCGATAGCCAGGACGCCGGCGTTGTTGACCAGGATGTCCAGGCGACCAAAGGTTTCGACCGTGCTCTCGACCGCCTGGCGGATGGCCGCGGCATCGGCGCTGTCGGCGAGGATCGCCAGGGCCTTGCCGCCAGCGGCGGTGATGCTGTCCTGCAAGGCTTCGGCCTTGCTGGTAGAGCTGACATAGGTGAAGGCGACGGCGGCGCCTTCGGCCGCCAGGCGTTGCACGATGGCCGCGCCGATGCCGCGGGAACCGCCTTGAACCAGGGCTACTTTGCCGCTGAGGGATTGAGTGGTCATGTCGTTCTCCAAAAAAGTCCAAGGCGGGCTGCCTTGTGGTTGGAGTCGAGTATCGACTTCGGATTAGGTGCTGTGTAGATAGGAATTGCTCTAGTCTGTGTAAACCAGAAGTTTATAGTGAGGCACCATGGAAACCTTCAGCAGCATCGAATGCTTTGTGCGCAGCGCCGAAGTCGGCAGTTTTGCCGAAGCCGCGCGACGCTTGAGCCTGACCCCTGCCGCGGTGGGTAAAAGCGTGGCCAAGCTCGAGGCCCGGCTCGGGGTCCGGCTGTTTCAGCGCAGCACCCGCAGCCTAACCCTGACCGAGGCCGGCAAGCTGTTTCTTGGCGAGGTCAGCGCCAGCCTGTATACCATCCAGAACGCGGTGGCCAACCTGGCCAGCGCCGAAGGGCGCCCGGCGGGCACCCTGAAAGTCAGCATGGGCACGGTGTTCGGACGCCTGTACATCGTGCCCATGCTCGGCGAATTCCTGCGGCGTTTCCCAGAGATCAGCCCGGACTGGCATTTCGATAATCGCCAGGTGGACCTGATCGGCCAGGGTTTCGACGCGGCGATCGGCGGCGGCTTTGAGCTGCCCCAGGGGGTGGTGGCGCGACGGCTGACCCCGGCCCACCGCATCCTGGTGGCCTCGCCGGACTATCTGGCGCGCTGCACGGCGGTCGAGCAGCCCGAGGATTTGCAATATTGCGAAGGCATCCTGATCCGCTCGCCACAGACCGGGCGGGTGCGCTCCTGGGCCCTGACCAGCCGCACCCGGCAGCAAAGCCCGTTGAGCCTGAAGGCGCGGATGACCATGAGCGATTCGGAAGCGGCCTGCGCCGCTGCCGCCCAGGGCCTGGGGGTGGCCCTGGTGAGCATGCCGTTCGCCGTCGGTTACTTGAACGCCGGCACCCTGGTGCGGGTATTGCCGGACTGGTACGTCGACGACGGCAACATCTCGATCTATTACGCCGAGCACAAACTGTTGCCGGGCAAGACCCGGGCCTTCGTCGACTTCGTGATCGAGCAGTTCGCCGAGCAGGGCCTGGAGCAACGCTTCAGCGCGGTTTGAAGAGGCGCGCAAACCCGCTTCCCTAATAGAGGCGGGCTTGCTCGCGACAGGCGAAGGCTCAGCGCCCGAAGCGCCCGGGCCAGCCGATGATGGTTTTTGGCCGTGGCGTGGCGTAGGTGCGTACCTTGGAGGTGGACAGCCCCAGGCGCACCAGGGATTCGGCGATGGTCACCGCCGCGGTCACGCCGTCCACCACCGGCACGCCGGTGCGCTGGCGTATCTGTTCGTCCAGGCCGGCCATGCCGCCACAGCCCAGGCAGATCACCTCGGCCTTGTCTTCGCTGACCGCCAGTTCGGCCTGGCGCACGATGGCTTCCACGGCACGCGTCGGGTCTTCTTCCAGCTCCAGCACCGCCAGCCCGCTGGCTCGAACCGAGGCGCAGCGGTCGTACAGGCCGGAGAGTTTCAGGCGGTCCTCGATCAGCGGTACGGTGCGATCCAGGGTCGTCACCACCGAATAGGCGTGGCCGAGGAACATCGCGGTGCTGGCGCCGGCGTCAGTGATGTCCACCACCGGCACGTTGAGCAGCTCCTGCAGGCCTTCGCGGCCGTGCTCGCCATAACCGGCCTGGATCACCGCGTCGTAGGGCTGGTCGTAGGACAACACGCGGTCCATGACGGCGATGGCGGCCAGGTAGCTTTCGAAGTTGCCTTCGATGGAGTCGGCGCCGAAGTGTGGGGTCAGGCCGATGATTTCGGTGCCGGGCGCGGCCACGGCCTGGGCCTGGCGGGCGATGGCCTGGGTGATGGAGTCGGTGGTGTTGACGTTGACCACGAGAATTCGCATGGGTTGTCCTTATCGTTGAGGCATTCGGGGCCCGCCGCAGACGGGCCGTTCAAGGTTAGTGGCTGACGTTATCGACGGCGATGGATTCACCGCTGACATCCGCATAGTAGGGCTGGCGTTTGGCGACGATCAGGTACAGCAGGCCGGCAATGCCGGCGCCGATCAGCCAGGAGAAGGGCGAGACGCTGGCAAACCCCGGCACCAGGGCCAGGACGATGGCGATCAGCGCCGACGGAATGAACGCCGCCACCGCCCGCAGGTTGACCCCATGGCTGTAGAAATACGCGCCTTGCGGGTGCTCGCTGTACAGCTCGGGCACGTTGATCCGGCCTTTGCGCAGCAGCCAATAGTCGACCATGATCACCCCGTACAGCGGCCCCAGCAGGGCACCGAGCCCGGACAGGAAGTACACGATCACCAGCGGGCTGTTGTAGAGGTTCCACGGCAGGATCAGCACCGCGAGGGTCGCGCTGATCAGCCCGGCGCGGCGGAAGGTCAGGTATTTCGGCGCCAGGTTGCTGAGCACGAAGGCCGGGGCGACGAAGTTGGCCATGATGTTCACCGCCACGGTGACGATCAGGAATGCCAGGCAACCGAGCACCAGAAAGAAGGTGTTGGGGATCGAGGCGATGATTTCGGTCGGGCTTTCGATGATCTTGCCGTTGATCTGGAACTGTGCACCGCAGAGCAACACGGTGATGGCCGCAAACACCAGGATGTTCACCGGCAGGCCCCAGAAGTTGCCGACCTTGATGGTCCGGCGGCAGGGCGAAGAGCGGGCGAAGTCGCAGAAATTGAGGATCAGCGTGCCGTAGATCGCCAGCCACAGCGCGCCGCCGGCGAAGATCTGGCGCCACATCTCGCCACCGCTCAGCGGCTCATGGATCGACCAGGCGATGCTGGCGTTGGCTTGGGTGTACATCCAGGCGGCGAGGGCGGCAACGGTCACCAGGATCACCGGGCCGGCAAAGGCCTCATAGCGCCGGACCATCTCCATGCCGTAGGCGAGGATCGCCAGCTGCACCAGCCAGATCGCCACGAAACACACCCAGCCCAGGCTCGACAGGCCGAGGATCGAGTTGTGGTCGTAGTCGGCGAAGCCGGGGTGGATGGCCGTGAGCAATACCCGGAACACCACCGAGGCCAGGTAGGTCTGGATACCGAACCAGGCGATGGCGATCACCGCGCGGATCAGCGCCGGAATCTGCGCGCCATGGATGCCGAAGCTGATACGGCTGATCACCGGGAAGGGCACGCCGGTCTTCTGGCCCATGTAGCCGGACAGGTTCATGAAGAAGTACACCAGCGCCGCGCCGATACCCAGGGACAGGAGGATCTGCCAGCCGCCCAGGCCCAGGGCGTACAGGCCGATGGCGAAGGAGTAATTGGCGATGTTGTGCACGTCATTGGTCCACAGGGCAAAGATGCTGTAGCCACCCCAGCGCCGGCCTTCGACCTTGGTCGGCGCCAGGTCGCGGTTGTGCAGGCGCGGGCTGAGGTCGACCGGCGAAGCGGTGCCTTGGGCGATGCTGGGGTCGAGGTTGGCGTGGGTATGGGAGGAGGGCAAATCCAGTGCGATGTTATTGGAAGGACTGGTACGCATTCCGGCAGGCTCCTGATCGCGGACCCGCGCTGACTGTGCTTGAGCGCAAGGCTCGGCAGTCTTCGGCGCAGTCCGGGAATCACTGGGTTCTGGGCATCTGCAGGCGGATTCGGGAACCCGGCTTGCGGATATAAAGTGTATGTATTTTTTATTTAAGTTGTATACAAGATGCGAATCGACCTAAGCCACTTCCGTGCCAGATCCCAATCTAAGCAAGCGACCGATAATTTCGGTTTGTTCTTAAGATTTTCTAAGTGACTGAAACTACGAAACTATAAATTGACCGATTGAACAGGTATTTATTTTTCGAGGGGGCAGGGTGTGAGCGCGGTGGAGAATGGCCCAGGGAGGAGGGTGTAACTTTTTGGGGCGTAGAGGCATAAAGTGCACACAAAAATGGCACCTGTGGTGACACTTGTGTGTACAAGATTTTTACCGGGAGGAGGGGCTTCTGCAGGAGCGAAGCTTGCTCGCGAAGCGGTGTGTCAGATACACCGTCTCGCGAGCAAGCTTCGTTCCTACAGAAGAAAGAGGAATTGGGGCTTTAGCCCTTGCTGATGATATTGCCGGCGTGCAGGCCACATTCCTTCTGCGTGGCTTCTTCCCACCACCAGCGGCCTTCGCGCTCATGCTGGTTCGGCAGCACAGGGCGGGTGCAAGGCTCGCAGCCGATGCTGATGAAGCCGCGTTCGTGCAGGCTGTTGTACGGCAGCTCGAGCATGCGGATGTACCCCCAGATCTCTTCGCTGGTCATCTGCGCCAGCGGGTTGAACTTGTACAGGGTGCGTTCCGGGGTGGAGAAGGCGCTGTCGATCTCCAGTACCGCCACCTGGCTGCGGGTACCCGGGCTCTGGTCGCGGCGCTGGCCGGTGGCCCAGGCGCTGACGGTGGACAGCTTGCGGCGCAGCGGTTCGATCTTGCGGATGCCGCAGCACTCGCCGTGGCCGTCCTTGTAGAAGCTGAACAGGCCTTTCTCCTTGACGAAGGGCTCGAGCTTGGCGTGGTCCGGCGAAACCACGTCGATGTCGATCTTGTAGTGCTCGCGTACCTGCTCGATGAAGCGGTAGGTTTCCGGGTGCAGGCGCCCGGTGTCGAGGCTGAACACCTTGACGTTCTTGTTCAGCTTCCAGGCCATGTCCACCAGCACCACATCCTCGGCACCACTGAAAGAGATCCACAGGTCATCGCCAAACTCGGCAAAGGCCAGTTTGAGAATGTCCTGGGCGGATTTTTGGGCATAGGTCGCGGCGAGTTCAGCGACATTGAACGATGGGCTCATCAGGGCGGTTTCCTACAGGTCGGTGGCGCTGAGCGCTCTAGATACTGGCGATGGTAACAAAATCCGCCCCCGGCTGGCGCGCTCCTCGCGTTGCGTGGGCCAGGTCGAATCGCTAGAGTTCGGCAGTCCTTTTGCTCGCTCGAATAACCAATACAAATGGGAGTGTCCTGTGGAAATTGCCTGTCTCGACCTGGAAGGTGTACTGGTCCCGGAAATCTGGATCGCCTTTGCCGAAAAAACCGGGATTGAATCCCTCAAGGCGACCACCCGGGATATCCCCGATTACGACGTGCTGATGAAGCAGCGCCTGCGGATTCTCGACGAGCACGGCCTGAAGCTGTCGGACATTCAGGAGGTGATCGCCACCCTCAAGCCGCTGGACGGTGCCATCGAGTTCGTCGACTGGCTGCGCGAGCGTTTCCAGGTGGTGATTCTGTCCGACACCTTCTATGAGTTTTCCCAGCCGCTGATGCGCCAGCTGGGCTTTCCCACGCTGCTGTGCCACCGCCTGGTCACCGACGACAGCGGCCGGGTGACCGGTTACCAGCTGCGCCAGAAAGACCCCAAGCGCCAGTCGGTGCTGGCCTTCAAGAGCCTGTATTACCGGGTGATCGCGGCGGGGGATTCGTACAACGACACCAGCATGCTCGGCGAGGCCGATGCCGGCATTCTGTTCCATGCCCCGGACAACGTGATTCGCGAGTTCCCGCAGTTCCCGGCGGTGCACAGCTTTGCCGAGCTGAAGCAGGAATTCCTCAAGGCGTCGAAGCGCGAATTGAGCTTGTAACGCTGTACCTGTAGCCGCTGCCGAAGGCTGCAATCGGCCGGTACGGCCGCGGCGTCTTCCCCAACGCTGAAGGGCCTGCGGCCCTATCGCAGCCTTCGGCAGCGGCTACAGGGGCATGATCAGAGGTTCTGCAAGGTCTCCAGCAGGACCTTCACCTTGGTGATGGACTCCTGGTACTCGGCCTGCCAGTCCGAGTCCGCGACAATCCCGCCACCGCCCCAGCAGCAGATTTGCCCATCCTTGACCAGCAGGCTGCGGATGGCGATCGAGCTGTCCATCTCGCCACGCACGTCCAGGTACAGCAACGAACCGCAATACAGCCCGCGCCGGGTCGGTTCCAGCTCGTCGATGATCTGCATCGCGCGGATCTTCGGCGCGCCGGTGATCGAGCCGCCGGGGAAGCTGCCGGCGATCAGGTCCAGGGCGTCCTTGTCGTCCGCCAGTTCGCCGGTGACGCTACTCACCAGGTGGTGCACGTTGGGGTAACTCTCCAGGCTGAACAGCTCCGGTACCCGCACCGAGCCGATGCGGCAGGTACGGCCCAGGTCGTTGCGCAGCAGGTCGACGATCATCAGGTTTTCCGCGCGGTCCTTGGGGCTGGCCAGCAGCTCGGCGGCGTTCGCCGCGTCTTCGGCGGCATCCTGGCCGCGCGGACGGGTGCCCTTGATCGGCCGGGTTTCCACCTGTCGCTCACTGATCCGCACGAAGCGCTCCGGCGACAGGCTCAGCACCGTGCCACCTTCCGGCAGGCTCTGGAACCCGGAAAAAGGCGTCGGGCAGGCCGCCCGCAGCGCGCAGTAGGCAACCCACGGATCGCCAGCGCAGGGCGCGCGAAAGCGCTGGGCGAAGTTGACCTGATAGCAGTCGCCGGCCTGGATGTACGCCTGGATGCGCTCGAACGCCTGTTGGTACTGCGCAGCGCTGAGGTCAGGCAGCATCGGCCCGCTGAGCTTGAAGCTGTCGTGGGTGCTGGCCGGCGCCTGGCCGAACAGGGCGATCAGGCGCTGGCGTTCGCTGGCGGCAAGCGCGGGGTGGAACACCAGTTGGCTGGTGCTCTGCTGATGGTCGCTGATCAGCGCCCAGTCGTAGAGGCCGAAGCGTGCATCGGGCAGTTGCAGGTCATCCAGGGCCTGGCTGGGCAGGCGTTCCAGATGGCGTCCGAAGTCGTAGCTGAGGTAGCCGATCAGTCCGCCGGCGAAAGGCAACTGGTAAGGCGCCGGGATCGCCGCCTGGCCCAATTGGTCCAGGTTGAGCCGCAGGCGTTGCAGGAAATCTTCGCCGCTTTCGTCCTTGAGGACGGCCAACTGCGTCCGTGGCCAGGCGCTGAGCAGGTCATAGCGGCCGCGCTCGGCACTGGGCCGGCCGCTGTCGAGCAGGACGGCGCCAGGGGCATGGCGGATCGCCGCGAAATACTCGGCGGGGTTGGTGCGATAGGGCAGCGGATGTACGGAACAGGTCGACATGCGGGGCGGATCAGCCATCGGAGGAGCGCGGCTGGCGATTGTAGTCCCCCCAGGGATTTGCTCCTAGTGGGGATGTCGGGGATTGCCCGGTTTACGACGCATTGCCCGCCTCGCCGCATACCCTGTAGCCGCTGCCGAAGGCTGCGAAAGGACCGAGGGCCCTCAGCGATGCCGAAAGCGGCGCCCGCTTCGCGGTCGGGCGCAGCCTGCGGCAGCGGCTACAGGGTTTTCCGTTGCTGTGGTTCAGCCTTCCACCGCCGGGATATGGCCGAACAGGTCCTGGGCAAACTGCACGCGCTGCTCGACGGTTTCGCTGATGCCGCGGGCTTTCAGTTCTGCCAGGTGGGCTTCGACCGCGTGGGTGCGCTGGGTCAGGCCGCAGTCGTTGGCGATCTGGATGTTCAGGCCGGGGCGGGCGTTGAGCTCGAGGATCAACGGGCCCTTTTCCTGGTCCAGCACCATGTCCACCCCGATGTAGCCCAGGCCGCACAGCTCGTAGCAGCCGGCCGCCAGCTTCATGAAACCGTCCCAGTAGGGCAGTTGCACGCCGTCCACCGCATTGGTGGTGTCCGGGTGCTTGGCGATGATGTTGTTCAGCCAGGTGCCGCGCAGGGTCAAGCCGGTAGCCAGGTCGACACCGACGCCGATGGCGCCCTGGTGCAGGTTGGCCTTGCCGCCGGACTGGCGGGTCGGCAGGCGCAGCATGGCCATCACCGGGTAGCCCATGAGCACGATGATGCGGATGTCCGGCACGCCTTCGTAGCTGATGCTCTTGAAGATCTGGTCCGGGGTCACCCGGTATTCGATCAGCGCCCGGTCACGGTGGCCGCCCAGGGAATAGAGGCCGGTGAGGATGCTGGAGATGTGGTGCTCGATTTCTTCATGACTGATGATCTTGCCCGATACCGTGCGGTAGCGACCCTCGAAACGGTCGGCGATCACGATGATGCCGTCGCCGCCGGCGCCTTGCGCCGGCTTGATCACGAAGTCGTTGCGCCCGCCGATGATCTCGTCGAGCTTGTCGATTTCCTTCTCGGTGGAGATCACGCCGTACAGTTCCGGCACATGGATGCCGGCCTTGATCGCGCGTTCCTTGGTGATGATCTTGTCGTCGACGATCGGGTACAGGCTGCGCTTGTTGTACTTGAGCACGTAGTCCGCGTTACGCCGATTGATCCCCATGATGCCCCGGGCTTCCAGGGCCTTCCAGGTCTTCCACAGGCCGAACATTACGAATCAGCCTTGACGAAGGCTTTGAAACGGATCAGCTCGGTCAGGCGGTAGCCGCGGTAGCGACCCATCGCCAGCATGAAGCCCACCAGGATCAGCAGCATCGCCGGGAAGGTGAAGACGAAGTAGACCAGCTCCGGCACGCTCATGATCAGGTGCGCCAGGGAGGCGGCGAACAGCGTGCCGATGGCGACTTTCATCGCATGGCCGGCGCCCCGTTCTTCCCAGGTGATCGATAGGCGTTCGATGGTCATGGTCAGGATCACCATCGGGAACAGGGCCACCGACAGGCCGCGTTCCAGGCCGAGCTTGTGGCTGAACAGGCTGATGGCGGCGATCAGCACCACGACGAAGGTCAGCACCACCGACAGCCGCGGCAGCATCTGCAGCTTCAGGTGTTCCAGGTAGGACCTGAGCGACAGCCCGAGCGCGGTGATCACCGTGAACAGCACGATGCCGAAGCCCAGCTGGGTTTCGCGGAAGGCCAGGGCGATCAGCACCGGGGTGAAGGTACCCAGGGTCTGCAGGCCGATCAGGTTGCGCAGCACCAGGATCACCAGCACGCCGATCGGGATCATCACCATGATCATGAAGGTCTGCTGGGTCTGCAGCGGCAGGCCGTACAGCGAGTATTCGAGGAAGTTGGCGTCGGTGTTCTCGTCGGTCAGCTTGGCCAGGCGAATGGCGTTCATTTCGCTGTTGTTCAGGCTGAAGGTGACGGTGGCTTTCTTGCCGCCATCGACGGTGATCAGGCTGTCGTCACCGATCCACCACAACAGGCGGTCGCTGGGCAGGCCTTGTTCGCCGGTTTCCGGGTTGAAGTACAGCCAGTCGGTACCGTTGAAGCTGCGCAGCCACAGTTCCGGGGCCTGCGGCTGGTCGGCCACCAGGCGAATGGTGTGGACCTTTTCCATCGGCACGTGGGCGATGGACAGCAGCAGGTCGACGATCTTGGCTTTGTTCGCCGGCGACGGATCGCCCGCCAGGAGCATCTTGGCGTTGTCGTCGCTGCTGTTGTTGACCCGCTTGATGGCTTCGCTGATGAAGGTCTCGACGTCGGCCGAGTGCTGGCGGATCGGCGCGAGCAGGGCTTCGGCGGCGATCTTTTCCGGGCCTTCGACGGCGATGCTGTCGCGGAAGGTCGGGCCCTTGATCTTGGCTTTTTCCGCGGTGTAGCGCTTGGTCAGCACCAGGCGGTAGTAGAGGGTCTGGTTGCCCTTGGCGCGGCGGGCCGACCAAGTCACCTTGCGGTTGCCGTCGACGCGGTTCACCGCCACCCCGTAATTATTGGAGATGAAGCTCTCGTTCAGGCTGACATAGTCGCGGCTCAGCGGCGGCACGAACATCTGGATCTTGATCGGGTCCTTGGCGTTGGCGACGAACTCGACCTTGGCGTCGATATTCCACAGGTCGTCGGTGGCGTCTTCGGTCACCGGGATGCCGAGCACGAAAATCTGATAGGCCGTGATCGAAATGCCCAGCACCACCAGGATGGCGATCAGGATTTTCAGATGGAGGGTAAGAGAGCGCATTGGAATTACTCTGCGGTATGAGCGTCGGTGGCGCAGGCAGGTTTGCCAGCAGCGTATTTAAGACTGGGGTCGACCAGTGCATCGAAGCGCTTGAGCGCTTCGGAACCGATCAAGAGCGGGTATTGGAATGCACTGCGGTCGGTCAAGTTCACTTCTATGCTGCGCAGGGCACCGCCCATGCAGATATCCAGCTCGATGACCGGGCGCGCGGTGTACTTCTTGTTGTTTTCCTCATCGGGGTCATAGTCGCCGGCGCGGCGCTTGATCTTGCTGACGCGGGCCAGCGGACGTTCGATGGGGTGGGAATGGGCGGCGTCGATGGCCAGGTAAAAGCGTACCCAGGACTCACCATTGCGCTTGAAGCGCTTGATATCGCGGGCGCTGAGGGAGGCGGTCTTGGCGCCGGTGTCGAGCTTGGCGGCGACTTCCAGGTCGATCCCGGACAGTCTGGCGTATTCATTCAGACCGTAAACGGTCTTGCCGGCGGCGGCACTCAGGCCCGGCAGGCCGAGCAGGCAGAACAGTATGGAGAAGGCCTTGAGTCTCATAGATCCTGGTGCGTTGCATGGGTTCTTCAGTTCAAGGCGACTGGCATTGCTGCGCAAGCTCCCTCGTGTGCTGCCTTATTAATGTGACAGGCAAATGCGGGCGGCATTCTAGCATGCTGGTTTTATGGCGCCAGCGGCGGGGCGGGGGCTTTTGTGCCGGTTTGGTGCAAAGGGTTATTAGACGATTGTCGACAATATCTATTTTTCCTTTGACTGTATCGGTTGTATTGGCTAGTTTTTGTCGCATTGATTTTCAAGGTGTCGACAATATGTTGGATCAGCTCGATCCCCCCGCCGTGACGCAGGACGATTCGGAAACCTTGTCCGAAAACGTCTTCAGACGCATTCAGGCGGCCATCGTCAAGGGCGAGATCGCCCCGGGCAGCAAGATTTCCGAGCCGGAACTGGCGCGCACCTACGGCATCAGCCGTGGCCCCTTGCGCGAGGCGATCCACCGTCTGGAAGGCCAGCGCCTGCTGGTGCGGGTGCCCCATGTCGGGGCGCGGGTGGTATCCCTGAGCCACGCCGAGCTGATCGAGCTCTATGAAATCCGCGAATCCCTGGAAGGCATGGCCTGCCGCCTGGCCGCCGAGCGCATGACCAACGAGGAAATCGACGAGCTGCGCCGGGTCCTCGATACCCACGAGCGCGACGCGGCGTTCCAGGCCGGGGTCGGCTACTACCAGCAGGAAGGCGATTTCGACTTCCATTACCGGATCATCCAGGGCGCGGGCAACCGCACCCTCACGCAGATGCTCTGCGGCGAGCTGTACCAACTGGTGCGCATGTACCGCATCCAGTTTTCCGCCACGCCCAATCGCCCGCACCAGGCGTTCGCCGAGCACCACCGGATTCTCGATGCCATTGCCGATCGCGACGGCGAACTGGCCGAGTTGTTGATGCGCCGTCACATCGGTGCTTCCAAACGCAACATTGCCCGTCACTTTCCAGAGTGCGCGCCCTAGAGAGGTGAGTCATGAGTTCCAACAACAAGAGCACTCCAGGCCAGCGCTTTCGCGATGCGGTCGCCAGCGAACGACCGTTGCAGGTGGTCGGCGCCATCAATGCCAACCATGCGCTGCTGGCCAAGCGCGCCGGGTTCAAGGCGATCTACCTGTCCGGTGGCGGGGTGGCGGCCGGCTCCCTCGGCGTGCCGGACCTGGGCATCACCGGGCTGGACGACGTGCTGACCGACGTGCGCCGCATCACCGACGTCTGCGACCTGCCGTTGCTGGTGGACGTGGACACCGGTTTCGGTTCGTCGGCGTTCAACGTGGCGCGCACCGTCAAGTCGATGATCAAGTTCGGCGCGGCGGCGATTCACATCGAGGACCAGGTCGGCGCCAAGCGCTGCGGCCACCGTCCGAACAAGGAGATCGTTTCCCAGCAGGAAATGGTCGACCGCATCAAGGCCGCGGTGGATGCCCGCACCGACGACAGCTTCGTGATCATGGCCCGCACCGACGCCCTGGCGGTGGAGGGGCTGGAGTCGGCCCTGGATCGCGCCGCCGCCTGCATCGAAGCCGGCGCCGACATGGTGTTCCCGGAAGCCATCACTGAGCTGGAGATGTACAAGATCTTCGCCAGCCGGGTGAAAGCGCCGATCCTGGCCAACATCACCGAGTTCGGCGCCACGCCGCTGTACACCACCGAGCAACTGAAATCCGTGGATGTTTCCCTGGTGCTGTACCCGCTGTCGGCGTTCCGCGCCATGAACAAGGCGGCGGAGAACGTCTACACCGCGATCCGTCGCGATGGCACCCAGCAGAACGTGATCGACACCATGCAGACCCGCATGGAACTGTACGACCGCATCGACTACCACACCTTCGAGCAGAAGCTCGATGCGCTGTTCGCCCAGAAGAAGGGTTGATGCCGAGCACGGCTCGACTACTGATGCAAAACCTGTAGCCGCTGCCGCAGGCTGCGATCGGCAGGCACGCCGCGGCGCTCTTCTCGACGCAGGAGGACCTTCGGTCCTGTCGCAGCCTGCGGCAGCGGCTACATAAAGCAGTATTGGTTTTGACGATTTGCCGATTCCCTAACAAATTCAAGATTGGAGAGAGCAATGGCCGAAGCAAAAGTATTGAGTGGCGCTGGCCTGCGTGGCCAGGTGGCCGGACAGACTGCCTTGTCGACCGTGGGCCAGGCCGGTGCCGGGCTGACCTACCGGGGTTACGACGTACGCGAACTGGCGGCCGACGCGCAGTTCGAGGAAGTGGCCTACCTGCTGCTGTACGGCGAGCTGCCGACCCAGGCGCAACTGGACGCCTACACCCGGAAGCTGAGCAAGCTGCGCGACCTGCCGCAGGCGCTGAAAGAAGTGCTGGAACGCATCCCGGCCGACGCCCATCCGATGGATGTGATGCGCACCGGTTGTTCGTTCCTCGGCAATATCGAGCCGGAACAGGACTTCTCCCGGCAACGTGACGTCACCGACCGCCTGCTGGCCGCGTTCCCGGCGATCATGTGTTACTGGTACCGCTTCAGCCACGACGGCAAACGCATCGATTGCGTGACCGACGAGCCGTGCATCGGCAGCCACTTCCTGCACTTGCTGCACGGCAAGAAGCCGAGCGAGCTGCACACCAAGGTGATGAACGTGTCGCTGATCCTCTACGCCGAGCACGAATTCAACGCCTCGACCTTCACTGCCCGGGTCTGTGCCTCGACCCTGTCGGACTTGTACTCCTGTGTCACCGCGGCCATTGGTTCCCTGCGTGGCCCGCTGCACGGCGGCGCCAACGAGGCGGCGATGGAGATGATCGAGCGCTTTGCTTCGCCGGAAGAGGCGATCAAGGGCACCCTCGGCATGCTCGAGCGTAAGGACAAGATCATGGGCTTCGGCCACGCGATCTACAAAGACAACGACCCGCGCAACGAGGTGATCAAGGGCTGGTCGAAAAAGCTCGCCATTGAGGTGGGCGACAAGGTGTTGTTCCCGGTTTCCGAAGCCATCGACAAGACCATGTGGGAGCAGAAGAAGCTGTTCCCCAACGCCGACTTCTACCATGCCTCGGCGTACCACTTCATGGGCATCCCGACCAAGCTGTTCACCCCGATCTTCGTCTGCTCGCGCCTGACCGGCTGGGCCGCCCACGTGTTCGAACAGCGCGCCAACAACCGCATCATCCGTCCAAGCGCCGAGTACGTCGGCGTTGAACAGCGCAAGTTCGTGCCAATCGAACGTCGCTGACCGGTGGCTGCCGTCACTGGCTGAACCCGAAGCCCCGCAGGAGGGCGGTTCAGTGCCGGTGCCAGCCCCACCTTTTGCAATCACCGTGACCGAGTCCTGACGATGAACACTGAATTTCGTAAACCGTTACCCGGTACCCGACTGGACTACTTCGACACCCGCACGGCTGTCGAGGCGATCCAGCCCGGCGCCTACGACAGCCTGCCGTACACCTCGCGCGTGCTCGCGGAAAACCTGGTGCGGCGCTGCGATCCGGCGACCCTGAGCGCTTCCCTGAAGCAACTGATCGAGCGCAAGCGCGACCTCGACTTCCCGTGGTTTCCGGCCCGCGTGGTGTGCCACGACATACTTGGCCAGACCGCCCTGGTGGACCTGGCCGGCCTGCGCGATGCCATCGCCGACCAGGGCGGCGACCCGGCCCAGGTCAACCCGGTGGTGCCGACCCAGTTGATCGTCGACCACTCGCTGGCGGTGGAGTGCGGCGGCTTCGACCCGGATGCGTTCGCCAAGAACCGCGCGGTGGAAGACCGGCGCAACGAAGACCGTTTCCACTTCATCAACTGGACCAAGAAGGCCTTCAAGAACGTCGACGTGATCCCGCCGGGCAACGGCATCATGCACCAGATCAACCTGGAGAAAATGTCCCCGGTGATCCAGGCGCGCGATGGCGTGGCCTTTCCCGATACCTGCGTCGGCACCGACAGCCACACCCCGCACGTGGATGCCCTGGGCGTGATCGCCATCGGCGTCGGCGGCCTGGAAGCCGAAAGCGTGATGCTCGGTCGGGCGTCCTGGATGCGCCTGCCGGAAATCGTCGGCGTCGAGCTGACCGGCAAGCTGCAACCGGGCATCACCGCCACCGATATGGTGCTGGCGCTGACCGAATTCCTGCGCAAGCAGAAGGTAGTGGGCGCCTACCTGGAGTTCTTCGGCGAGGGCGCCGCGGCGCTGACCCTGGGCGACCGCGCGACCATCTCCAACATGGCCCCGGAATACGGCGCCACCGCGGCGATGTTCTACATCGACCAGCAGACCATCGACTACCTCAAGCTCACTGGTCGTGAAGACGAGCAAGTACAACTGGTCGAGACCTATGCCAAACAGGCCGGCCTGTGGGCCGACAGCCTGAAGAACGCGCAGTACGAGCGCGGCTTGCAGTTCGACCTGTCCTCGGTGGTGCGCAACATGGCGGGCCCGAGCAACCCCCACGCCCGGGTGGCGACCAGCGACCTGGCGGCCAAGGGCATCGCCGGCCAGTGGGAAGAAGTGCCGGGGCAAATGCCCGATGGCGCGGTGATCATCGCGGCCATCACCAGTTGCACCAATACCAGCAACCCGCGCAACGTGATCGCCGCCGGCCTGCTGGCGCGCAACGCCAACAGGCTCGGCCTGACCCGCAAACCCTGGGTCAAGTCGTCGCTGGCGCCGGGTTCCAAGACCGTGGCCATGTACCTGGACGAAGCGGGCCTGACCAGTGAGCTGGAGCAATTGGGCTTTGGCGTCGTAGCCTTCGCCTGCACCACCTGTAACGGCATGTCCGGCGCGCTGGACCCGGTGATCCAGAAAGAGATCATCGACCGCGACCTGTATGCCACCGCGGTGCTTTCGGGCAACCGCAACTTCGACGGGCGCATCCATCCCTACGCCAAGCAGGCGTTCCTCGCATCGCCGCCGCTGGTGGTGGCCTATGCGATTGCCGGGACCATCCGTTTCGACATCGAGAAGGACGTGCTGGGCCTGGACGCCAACGGCAAGGAAATCCGCCTCAAGGACATCTGGCCGAGCGACGAAGAGATCGATGCGGTGGTCAAGGCTTCGGTGAAACCCGAGCAGTTCCGCAAGGTGTACATCCCGATGTTCGCCATTCACGAAGACACCGGGCCCAAGGTCGAGCCGTTGTACGACTGGCGTGAGATGAGCACTTACATCCGCCGTCCGCCGTACTGGGAAGGCGCCCTGGCCGGGGCGCGCAGCCTGACCGGGATGCGCCCGCTGGCGGTGCTGCCGGACAACATCACCACCGATCACCTGTCGCCGTCCAACGCCATCATGCTCGACAGCGCGGCCGGCGAGTACCTGGCGAAAATGGGCCTGCCGGAAGAGGACTTCAACTCTTACGCGACCCACCGGGGCGACCACCTGACCGCGCAACGCGCGACCTTCGCCAACCCGAAACTGTTCAACGAAATGGTCCAGGAAGGCGGCAAGGTCAAGCAGGGTTCGCTGGCGCGGATCGAGCCGGAAGGCCAGGTCACCCGGATGTGGGAAGCCATCGAGACCTATATGCAGCGCAAGCAGCCGCTGATCATCATCGCCGGCGCCGACTACGGCCAGGGTTCGTCCCGTGACTGGGCGGCCAAGGGCGTGCGCCTGGCCGGGGTGGAAGCCATCGCCGCCGAAGGCTTCGAGCGCATCCACCGCACCAACCTGGTGGGCATGGGCGTGCTGCCGCTGGAGTTCAAGCCGGGCACCGACCGCAAGACCCTGGGCATCGACGGCACCGAAACCTTCGACGTGGTGGGCGAGCGCAAGCCGCGCGCGACATTGACCCTGGTGATCCAGCGCAAGAACGGCGAGCGCATCGAGGTGCCGGTGACCTGCCGGCTCGACACCGCCGAAGAGGTGTCGATCTACGAAGCGGGCGGCGTGTTGCAGCGCTTTGCCCAGGACTTCCTCGAATCGGCTGTCGCCAGTTAAGTGACGTACCGGGGGCGGGCCGCAAGGCGCCGCCCTCGGTCTTTATCAGGACCGAGAACTCATGGCTTTCGTAGCGCAAATCAAGATTCCCGCCACCTACATGCGGGGTGGCACCAGCAAGGGTGTGTTCTTCAGCCTGCAGGACCTGCCCGAGGCGGCGCAGCTGCCGGGCGCGGCCCGCGATGCGTTGCTGTTGCGGGTGATCGGCAGCCCCGACCCGTACGACAAGCAGATCGACGGCATGGGCGGCGCCACGTCCAGCACCAGCAAGACGGTGATCCTGTCGAAAAGCATCAAGCCCGGCCACGACGTGGATTACCTGTTCGGCCAGGTGTCCATCGACAAACCTTTCGTCGACTGGAGCGGCAACTGCGGCAACCTGTCGGCGGCGGTCGGTTCCTTCGCCATCAGCAGCGGCCTGGTGGATGCCGAGCGCATTGCGCAGAACGGCGTGGCCGTGGTGCGCATCTGGCAGGCCAATATCGGCAAGACCATCATCGCCCATGTGCCGATGACCAACGGCGCGGTCCAGGAAACCGGCGATTTCGAGCTGGACGGGGTGACTTTCCCGGCGGCCGAAGTGCAGTTGGAGTTCCTTGACCCGGCGGCCGAGGAAGAGGGCGCCGGCGGTTCGATGTTCCCCACCGGCAACCTGGTGGACGACCTGGAGGTGCCGGGTGTCGGGACTTTCCAGGCCACCATGATCAATGCCGGGATCCCGACGATTTTCATCAACGCCCGCGACATCGGCTACAGCGGTACCGAGCTGCAGGGCGATATCAACGGCGATCCCAAGGCGCTGGCGATGTTCGAGACCATCCGCGCCCACGGCGCGCTGCGCATGGGGCTGATCCAGAATCTGGATGAAGCGGCCAAGCGTCAGCACACGCCCAAGGTCGCCTTTGTCGCGCCGCCCGCGGGCTACCAGGCTTCCAGTGGCAAGGCGGTGCAGGCCGCGGATGTCGATCTGCTGGTACGCGCGCTGTCCATGGGCAAGCTGCACCACGCGATGATGGGCACCGCCGCGGTGGCGATTGGCACGGCGGCGGCGATCCCCGGGACCCTGGTCAACCTGGCGGCCGGCGGCGGAGAGCGCAGCGCGGTGCGCTTCGGCCACCCGTCGGGAACCCTGCGCGTCGGTGCCGAAGCCGTGCAGGACAACGGCGAATGGAGCGTGACCAAGGCCATCATGAGTCGTAGCGCGCGGGTCTTGATGGAAGGCTGGGTACGTGTGCCCGGCGACGCGTTCTAAATCATAAACGGCCCCTGTAGGAGCGAGCTTGCTCGCGATAGCGATACCACGGTCGACATCGATGCCGACAGTCCATCCGTCATCGCGAGCAAGCTCGCTCCTACAATGGGGTGAATAAAAAAATAACCCGATCAGCCTGACCTTGAGGATGCAACCCAACCCTTGATGGAGTGAACTGCCCATGAGCGCCAACGTTGATCTGAACGAACGCCCCGATTACGACCAGGTCCTGCAGGACATCGCCGACTACGTTCTGAACTATCGGATCGAGTCCCGCGAGGCTCTGGATACCGCCCGCAACTGCCTGATGGACACCCTCGGCTGTGGCTTGCTGGCCCTGCGCTTTCCCGAGTGCACCAAGCACCTGGGGCCGATAGTGGAGGGCACGGTCGTGCCGTTTGGCGCGCGGGTGCCGGGCACCCGCTTGCGCCTGGACCCGGTCAAGGCGGCCTGGGATATCGGCTGCATTGTCCGTTGGCTGGATTACAACGACACCTGGCTCGCCGCCGAGTGGGGCCATCCTTCCGACAACCTCGGTGGCATCCTCGCCGTGGCCGATCACCTGTCGCAAAAGCGTGTGGCCAATGGCGAAGCGCCGCTGACCATGCGCGCGGTGCTCGAGGCCGTGATCATGGCCCATGAGATCCAGGGGGTGATTGCCCTGGAAAACTCCTTCAACCGGGTCGGCCTCGACCATGTGCTGCTGGTGAAAGTCGCCTCGACCGCGGTCACCGCCAAGTTGATGGGGGCCAACCGCGAGCAGTTGCTGGCGGCGCTGTCCCATGCCTTTGTCGATGGCCAGGCGCTGCGTACCTATCGCCATGCGCCGAACGCCGGTTCGCGCAAATCCTGGGCGGCGGGGGATGCCACCAGCCGTGGCGTGCGCCTGGCGGATATCGCCCTGCGTGGCGAGATGGGCATCCCGGGAGTGCTGAGCGCGCCGCAGTGGGGCTTCTACGACGTGCTGTTCAGCCACACCAACAAGGACCTGGCGCTCAAGCCCGAAGACCAGCGCCGTTTCAGCCTGTCGCAGCAGTACGGCAGCTATGTGATGGAAAACGTTCTGTTCAAGATCAGCTTCCCGGCCGAGTTCCATGCGCAGACCGCCTGCGAGGCGGCGGTGACCCTGCACCCGCTGGTGCGCAATCGCCTGCACGAGATCGACAGGATCGTCATCACCACCCACGAATCGGCGATCCGCATCATTTCCAAGGTGGGCCCACTGGCCAACGCCGCCGACCGCGACCACTGCATCCAGTACATGACCGCCGTGCCGCTGGCGTTCGGCAACCTGGTGGCCGAGCACTATGAAGACAGCTTCCATGCCGCCCACCCGATCATCGATCAGTTGCGCGAGAAGATGCAGATAGTCGAAGAACCGCGCTACACCCGCGAGTACCTGGAGGCCGACAAGCGCTCCATCGCCAATGCGCTACAAGTGTTTTTCAAGGATGGCTCGAGCACCGAGCAGGTGGTAGTGGAATACCCGATTGGCCATCGCCGGCGTCGCGCCGAAGGCATTGCGCTGCTGGAAGACAAGTTCAAGGCCAACCTGGCCACCCGCTTCACCGCCCAGCGTTCGGCGCAGATCTTTGCCCTGTGCAAGGACCAGGCACAGCTGGAAGCCACGGCGGTGCACCGGTTCGTGGACCTGTTGGTGATTTGAGAGCAGGGCGGACCGTTGGTCCGATCGCGAGCAAGCTCGCTCCTACAAGATCTTGTAAGCCATGTAGGAGCGGCCGGTCGACGCTCGATTGCTCGCGATAGCCTTCTATTGGTCAGATAACGCTACTTGAAGCGCCGCTCGACGCCTTTTTCCACGAGGATCTTCGCCGAGATCTCTTCCACCGAGAAATGGGTGGAATTGATGTGCGGAATGTTCTCGCGGCGGAACAGGTTTTCCACCTCGCGCACTTCGAACTCGCACTGGGCGTAGCTCGAATAACGGCTGTTGGGCTTGCGCTCGTTGCGGATGGCGGTAAGCCGGTCGGGGTCGATGGTCAGGCCGAACAGCTTGTGCTGGTGCGCGCGCAGGGCCGTCGGCAGCTGCAGGCGTTCCATGTCGTCTTCGGTCAGCGGGTAGTTGGCGGCGCGGATCCCGAACTGCATGGCCATGTACAGGCAGGTCGGGGTCTTGCCGCAGCGCGACACGCCGACCAGGATCAGGTCGGCCTTGTCGTAGTAGTGGGTGCGGGCGCCGTCGTCGTTGTCGAGGGCGAAGTTCACCGCCTCGATCCGCTCCATATAGTTGGAGTTGCCGCCAATGGAGTGGGACTTGCCGACCGAATACGACGAGTGCTCGCTCAACTCCAGCTCCAGGGGGGCGAGGAAGGTCGAGAAGATGTCGATCATGAAACCATTGGACGTCGCGAGGATCTCACGGATGTCCTGATTGACGATGGTGTCGAAGATAATCGGGCGAAATCCGTCCTTTTCGGCGGCGATGTTGATTTGTTGTACCATGGCCCGCGCTTTATCTACGCTGTCGATATACGGCCGCGTGATTTTGCTGAAGGTAATGTTTTCGAACTGCGCCAGGAGGCTCTGGCCGAGGGTTTCAGCGGTGATGCCGGTACCGTCGGAGATAAAGAAAGCAGATCGTTTCATTTGCACCTTGGGCCTTAAGCTAGTGACGAATCTTGGATATGATAGGCGCGATTTGCCGGCCTCCAATGGCCCGCATTCTCACTTATTTTCCAGGTCCAGGCCATACAGCTGGCAAGCGCTCCCCCGAGCAGCCGGCTTCTGAGCTTTTCCAACACAGTTAGTGGAGAGATCACCTTGGTAGAGTACGTAGTTTCCCTCGATAAGCTCGGCGTCCATGATGTAGAGCATGTGGGGGGCAAGAACGCATCCCTGGGCGAGATGATCAGTAACCTTGCAGGCGCCGGTGTATCCGTCCCTGGAGGCTTTGCCACGACGGCCCAGGCCTATCGTGATTTTCTCGAATTGAGCGGTCTTAACGACCAGATCCACGCCGCGCTCGACGCCCTGGACGTCGATGACGTGAATGCCCTGGCCAAGACCGGCGCGCAGATCCGTCAATGGATCATGGACGCCGAGTTCCCCGAGCAACTGAATAGCGAAATCCGCACCGCGTTCGCCAAGCTGTCCGCGGGCAACCCTGACATGGCCGTGGCCGTGCGCTCCTCGGCCACCGCCGAAGACCTGCCGGACGCTTCCTTCGCCGGCCAGCAGGAAACCTTCCTCAATATCCGTGGCGTCGAGAACGTCATTCGCGCTGCCAAGGAAGTCTTCGCTTCCCTGTTCAACGACCGCGCCATTTCCTACCGCGTACACCAGGGCTTCGACCACAAGCTGGTCGCCCTGTCTGCCGGCGTGCAGCGCATGGTGCGTTCGGAAACCGGTACCGCCGGCGTGATGTTCACCCTAGACACCGAGTCGGGCTTCCGTGACGTGGTGTTCATCACCGGCGCCTACGGCCTGGGTGAAACCGTCGTTCAAGGTGCGGTGAACCCGGACGAGTTCTACGTCCACAAGGGCACCCTGCAAGCCGGTCGCCCAGCCATCCTGCGCCGCAACCTGGGCAGCAAGGCGATCAAGATGATCTACGGCGACGAAGCCAAGGCCGGTCGCTCGGTCAAGACCGTCGACGTCGACAAGGCCGATCGCGCCCGTTTCTGCCTGACCGACGCCGAAGTCAGCGAGCTGGCCAAGCAGGCGATGATCATCGAGAAGCACTACAAGTGCCCGATGGACATCGAATGGGCCAAAGACGGCGACGACGGCAAGCTGTACATCGTCCAGGCCCGTCCGGAAACCGTGAAGAGCCGCACCCAGGCCAACGTCATGGAACGTTACCTGTTGAAGGAAACCGGCACCGTGCTGGTGGAAGGTCGCGCCATCGGCCAGCGCATCGGCGCCGGCAAGGTGCGGATCATCAAGGACGTGTCGGAGATGGATAAGGTCCAGGCCGGCGACGTGCTGGTATCCGACATGACCGACCCGGACTGGGAACCGGTGATGAAGCGCGCCAGCGCCATCGTCACCAACCGTGGCGGCCGTACCTGCCACGCCGCGATCATTGCGCGCGAGCTGGGGATTCCAGCGGTTGTCGGTTGCGGCAATGCCACCGAACTGTTGAAGGACGGCCAGGGCGTGACCGTGTCCTGCGCTGAAGGCGACACCGGTTTCATCTTCGAAGGCGAGCTGGGCTTCGACGTGAAGAAAAACTCCGTCGACGCCATGCCGGAGCTGCCGTTCAAGATCATGATGAACGTCGGCAACCCGGACCGCGCCTTCGACTTCGCCCAGTTGCCGAACGCCGGTGTGGGCCTGGCCCGCCTGGAGTTCATCATCAACCGCATGATCGGCGTGCACCCCAAGGCGCTGCTGAACTACGCCGGCCTGCCCCATGAAATCAAGGACAGCGTCGACAAGCGCATCGCTGGCTATAACGATCCGGTCGGTTTTTACGTCGACAAGCTGGTTGAAGGCATCAGCACCCTGGCTGCGGCGTTCTGGCCGAAAAAGGTCATCGTGCGCCTGTCGGACTTCAAGTCCAACGAATACGCCAACCTGATCGGCGGCAAGCTCTACGAGCCGGAAGAAGAAAACCCGATGCTGGGCTTCCGCGGTGCTTCGCGTTACATCAGCGAAGCCTTCCGTGACTGCTTCGAGCTCGAATGCCGCGCCCTCAAGCGCGTGCGTAACGACATGGGCCTGACCAACGTCGAGATCATGGTGCCGTTCGTCCGCACCCTGGGCGAAGCCAGCCAGGTGGTGGATCTGCTGGCTGAAAACGGCCTCAAGCGCGGTGAAAACGGCCTGCGCGTGATCATGATGTGCGAGCTACCTTCCAACGCGATCCTGGCCGAAGAGTTCCTCGAGTTCTTCGACGGCTTCTCCATCGGCTCCAATGACCTGACCCAGCTGACCCTGGGCCTAGACCGCGATTCGGGCATCATCGCGCACCTGTTCGACGAGCGTAATCCGGCGGTCAAGAAACTGCTGGCCAACGCCATCGCCGCCTGCAACAAGGCCGGCAAATACATCGGTATTTGCGGGCAGGGCCCGTCCGACCATCCGGACCTGGCCAAGTGGCTGATGGAACAGGGCATCGAGAGTGTCTCGCTGAACCCGGATTCCGTACTGGAAACCTGGTTCTTCCTGGCCGAGGGGCAGGGTGCGGTCTAAGCGGAATGAAGCCCCGGCCAGCCTTCGGGTTGGCCGGGGCTTTGAGATTCAAGTAGGGCGGGCTCCATCTGGAAGCCGCCCTTTTTTGTGCAAGAGTATTATGCAAAGCAGCAGCAACCTGTTTCCCGTCGCCTTGATCAGTGCCGAACGTCGAGGCGACCTGAGTGAAGACGTCTACCGCCTGAAGCCCGGCAACAGCCCGGACGCCACGGTCGAACTGGCTGTCACCCGCCTGGGGATGGCGGACGAGCCCGAATCCCGCGGTGTCCCGGTGATCCTGCTGCACGGCAGCTTCTCCAATCGGCGTTTCTGGTATTCGCCCAAGGGCATCGGCCTGGGCGCGTATCTGGCGCGCATGGGCTTCGATGTATGGATCCCCGAGATGCGCGGTCACGGCCTGTCGCGACGCAATGCCGACTACCGCAAGAATCGCGTCGCCGACTATGCGCAATACGATCTGCCCGCCATCGGCGCCTTCGTGCGGGAACAAAGCGGCCAGGTTCCGCACTGGATTGGGCATTCCCTGGGCGGCATTACCCTGGCGGCGGCCCTGGGCGGCCAGTACCTGGGAGAGCCGGCAGTGGCGTCGGCGGCGCTGTTCGGCTGTCAGGTCAGTCGCACCTATTGGCCATTGAAAATCCCGGCGGTGGAGTGGGGCGGTCGATTCATTCTCAAGCGTTTTGCCCAGTTGTCCGGCTCGCGACTCAAGCGCGGTCCCGAGGACGAGCCCATTGGCCTGGCCCTGGAAGGCATGCGCTGGTACGGGCTGTTCGGGCGTTTCGGCGATGGGCAGAAGGACTGGTGGGCCGGCTTGTCCGACGTTTCGCTGCCGGTATTGGCGGTGAGCGCGGCCGGGGATCATCAGGATCCGACCTGGGCTTGTCGCAAGCTGTTTGACCAGTTGAGTTCCGAGCATAAGCAGTTTGTCTGCCTGGGGCGCGAACAAGGGTTCAGCGGCAATTTCGGCCATGTGGAGATGCTGGTGAGCAAAGCGGCCCAGGCTGAAGTCTGGCCTTTGGTCGCGCGTTGGTTGAAGGATCAGCAGAGCCCGTTGTTGGCGTCGGGCACCGAACTGGCTGCCGCCAGCTGAGTTCAGAAGGCTCTGGCAAGAGCATTTCGTTTCGATGCGCTTGCGGCTAAGATATGACGCGTTGAGCGGTTCCGGTCACATTCGGTCGCCGGTCAAGCATTCTGTTCGTGCCGCCGAGCCTGCTGAAATTGGCGTATGGTGAGGGCTAGCTGAAATGTTAAACATTCTCCGTCTGCCCTCGTATCACTCAGCATGAACCCTGCGAATTCCGACACCGCGACGTGTTCTTTCCATTACAGGAGTTTCTCGATGAATCATTACCTCACTCCCGACCTGTGCGACGCCTACCCGGATCTGGTACAGGTGGTTGAACCGATGTTCAGCAATTTCGGTGGCCGCGACTCCTTTGGCGGCGAAATCGTGACCATCAAATGCTTCGAAGACAACTCGCTGGTCAAGGAACAGGTCGAGCTCAAGGGCCACGGCAAGGTGCTGGTGGTCGACGGTGGCGGCTCCCTGCGCCGTGCGCTGCTGGGCGATATGCTGGCCGAGAAGGCGGCGAAGAACGGTTGGGAAGGGCTGGTGATCTACGGTTGCATCCGTGATGTCGATGTCATCGCGCAAACCGACCTGGGCGTTCAGGCGCTGGCCAGTCACCCGATGAAAACCGACAAGCGCGGCATTGGCGATCTCAACGTGGTGGTGACTTTTGCCGGGGTGACTTTCCGTCCGGGCGAATATGTCTATGCCGACAACAATGGCGTGATCGTTTCGCCAAGCCCGCTGAAAATGCCCGAATAAGCAGTCGACCAGGCAAGGGATGAGGATGTTCGAGGAAGACAACGCGCAATGGGGGCTGGTTCATGCCCTGGTGCTGGACGGTAAAGGTGGTGCGCGTGCGATTGCCCGAACTGAACTGGACGACTTGCAGCTGCAAGCCCATGAGAGCCTCTGGCTGCATTGGGATCGCAGCCATCCGCAAACCCAGACCTGGCTGCGTAAATCCAGCGGTCTGAGTGAGTTCAGCTGTGACCTTTTACTCGAAGAAAATACCCGGCCGCGCCTGTTGGCGCTGCCGGATTCCGAGTTCTTGCTGTTTTTACGCGGCATCAACCTCAACCCCGGCGCCGAGCCGGAGGACATGGTTTCGGTACGCATCTTCGGTTCGGCCCAGCGAGTGATCTCCCTGCGCCTGCGGCCATTGCGCGCGACCGATGAGCTGCTGGTGCAGCTGGGCGAAGGCAAGGGACCGAAAACCGCCTCCGAACTCATCCTTTATATGGCTGAGTACCTGACCCATAAAGTGCAGGACCTGGTCAGCGACCTGTCGGAAGTGGTCGATGCTGAGGAGGAAAAACTGGATGCCGACGAACGGTATACCCCCGAGCACAGCAACATTCTGCAGATTCGTCGACGGGCTGCCGGACTCAAGCGTTTCCTCGCTCCGCAGCGGGATATTTTCGGTCAGCTCAGCCGCATCAGGCTGCCTTGGTTCGCCGATGACGATGGCGATTACTGGAACGAATTGAACAACAGCCTGACCCGCTACCTGGAAGAGCTCGAATTGACCCGAGAGCGCGTGGGGCTTGTGCTGGAGGCCGAAGACCGGCGCCTGAGCGTGCGCATGAACCGCATCATGTTTCGTTTCGGGATCATCACCGGGATCTTTCTGCCGATGAGTTTTCTGGCCGGCTTGCTGGGGATCAACGTCGGAGGCATTCCGCTTTCCAACAGCCCCTATGGGTTTCTGGTGGCCTGCCTGTTGATGGCGCTGGTCGCGCTGGGACAGTGGTGGCTATTCCGACGTTTGCGCTGGGTCTGATCATGAACTATGTGACCCAGGGAATTTTGATCGCGTCTTTCACTGACATATCGAGAGGTGCGTATGCACGATCCGTTTGAACAGTCGTTGCGTGACATGCTCAAGGCCACACCGTCCACCCGGGACGACGATGCGTGCCTGGGCCGCGTACTGAAAACCGCCAACCGGCAGGTGGGGGCGGGCGATCTGTTCAGCCTGCTCGGCCGCTGGTTGCCGGCGCTGATGATTGCTTTGAATAACGGATCGGCCCATATCTCGCCGGTTTCCCGTCGTAAACCTACTGCTCGCACTGCTGATAAGGCTGATTGAATATGGAACTTGATCTCTGGACTCAGAGCCTCGTCACTGCGATGACTGCGTTGTGGACCAAGGTAGCGAACTTCATTCCCAATCTGTTTGGCGCGCTGGTCGTGCTGCTGCTGGGTTTTGTGGTTGCCAAACTGCTTGATACCCTGCTTTCCAAATTGCTCGCCAAACTGGGCCTGGACCGTTTGATGGGCGGTACCGGTTTGACCAAACTGCTGTCCCGCGCGGGCTTGCAGGTACCGATTTCTACCTTGATCGGTAAAATCGTGTATTGGTTCGTATTACTGATTTTTCTGGTTTCTGCTGCAGAATCCCTTGGCCTGGAGCGGGTTTCGGCTACGCTCGACATGCTGGCGTTGTATTTACCGAAGGTTTTCGGGGCCGCGCTGGTGCTGTTGGTGGGGGTATTGCTGGCGCAATTGGCCAATGGGCTGGTGCGCGGAGCGGCCGAAGGGGTCGGTCTGGATTACGCCAGTGGCCTGGGACGAATCGCCCAGGGCCTGGTGATCATCATCAGTATTTCCGTTGCGATCAGTCAGTTGGAGGTCAAAACCGACCTGCTCAACCATGTGATCGTGATCGTTTTGATTACCGTTGGTCTGGCTGTTGCCTTGGCCATGGGGTTGGGAAGCCGGGATATTGCCGGTCAGATTCTTGCGGGAATCTATGTGCGTGAGTTGTATCAGGTTGGGCAACAAGTGCGAGTTGGCGAGGTCGAAGGGCAGATCGAGGAGATCGGCACGGTTAAGACTACACTGCTGACCGATGAGGGCGAGCTGGTCTCGCTCTCCAATCGGATCCTGCTGGAGCAGCATGTAAGTAGCCGCTAACCCGGCAAACCCTGCTAATGTATGCCGCCGCAAAATGCCCGTGTCTGGGCTGCGGTGGACATTGACCTGACTGTCGGCCCGACTCGTTTTGAATAAAGCCCAATCGCTATCCACGCGCTATGACCCCCGTGAGCTCTCTGACGAGGAGCTGGTTGCGCGCTCGCACACGGAGCTGTTTCACGTAACGCGTGCGTATGAAGAGTTGATGCGACGCTATCAGCGAACCCTCTTCAACGTTTGTGCTCGTTATTTAGGGAACGATCGTGATGCTGACGATGTCTGTCAGGAGGTGATGTTGAAGGTGCTGTATGGCCTCAAGAACTTCGAGGGGAAATCGAAGTTCAAGACATGGCTCTATAGCATCACGTACAACGAATGCATCACGCAGTATCGGAAAGAACGGCGGAAACGTCGCTTGATGGATGCGTTAAGTCTTGATCCCCTCGAGGAAGCGTCTGAAGATAAGGCGCCGAAACCTGAGGAAAAGGGCGGACTTGACCGCTGGTTGGTGCATGTGAACCCGATCGATCGGGAGATTCTGGTGCTACGATTCGTCGCAGAACTGGAGTTCCAGGAGATTGCAGACATCATGCACATGGGGTTGAGTGCTACGAAAATGCGGTACAAGCGTGCGCTTGATAAATTGCGTGAGAAATTTGCAGGCATTGCTGAAACTTAGTTCGGCGCAAATATCTCTTACGTCTAGGTAAGTTCTGATAGACTTACCGCCGAGTTGTCCCCCGGTATGTGGGACTGCTTTACAATCACCAGATGGGGATTTAACGGATGAAACTGAAAAACACCTTGGGCATTGCCATTGGTTCTATTGTTGCCGTGACTTCGTTCGGCGTTCTGGCGCAAGGCCAAGGCGCGGTCGAGGGTGAACTGTTTTACAAAAAACAGTACAACGACAGCGTTAAGCACATCGAAGACGGCTTCAACCCAGGCGCTCGTATCGGCTACTTCCTGACCGATGACCTGTCGTTGGACCTGAACTACGACAAAACCAACCACACCCGTTCGAACGACGGCACTGGCAACCAGAAGATCAAAGGTGACACCGGCAGCCTGCTGGCTACCTACCACTTCGGTCAAGCTGGCGTGGACTCCCTGCGTCCATACGTTTCCGGTGGTTTCGGTCACCAGAGCCGTACCAACGTCCTGGCTGACGGCCACAGCGGTCGCGACCAGTCGACCCTGGCTATCATCGGTACCGGTGTTAAGTACTACTTCACCGACAACCTGTTCGCTCGTGCCGGCGTTGAAGCCGACTACGCAATGGACAACGGCAAGTGGGACTACTCCGCTCTGGTTGGTCTGGGTGTGAACTTCGGCGGCAACGCTGGCAAGGTTGCTCCAGCTCCTGCTCCAGTTCCAGAGCCAACTCCAGAACCAGAAGCTCCGGTTGCTGAAGTTGTTCGTGTTGAGCTGGACGTGAAGTTCGACTTCGACAAGTCGGTCGTTAAGCCTAACAGCTACGCTGACATCAAGAACCTCGCTGACTTCATGAAGCAGTACCCACAAACCACCACCGTTGTTGAAGGTCACACTGACTCCGTCGGTCCTGACGCTTACAACCAGAAACTGTCTGAGCGTCGTGCAAACGCCGTTAAGCAAGTTCTGACCAGCCAGTACGGTGTTGAGTCGAGCCGCGTTCAATCCGTTGGTTACGGTGAGTCCCGCCCAGTTGCTGACAACGCAACTGAAGCTGGCCGCGCTGTAAACCGTCGCGTAGAAGCGCAGGTTGAAGCACAAGCTCAACAAGCTCAGTAATCTGTAGCTTGCAGCTTTGAAAAACCCGGCCTAGGCCGGGTTTTTCTTTGTCCGCGATTTGATGAAAGCGCCTGGAGTCAGGCCGAGAATGCCGCCGCCAGGGCCGCTTCGGAAAGGGCGGGCAGTTGTGCACCGCAAGCGGCCACTTCGCCGACGACCAGGATGGCCGGGCTTTTCAGCTGGAAGGCATGGGCATCGTCCGGCATGGCGTGCAGATCGCTCCGACACAGCCGTTGCTCGGGTAGGGATGCGTTTTCAATCATGGCCACCGGGGTATGCGGTGCCAGGCCGCCAGCGATCAGCTGTTCACGGATCTCGCCCAGTTTTGCCACCCCCATATAGATCACCAGCGTCGTACCGCTTTGCGCCAGGGCTTGCCAGTTCAGGCTGCTGTCGTCCTGGGTATGGGCCGTCAGCAGGGTGACGCCACGGGCGACACCGCGCAGGGTCAGCGGGATACCGCACTGGGTAGCGCCCGCCAGGCCGGCCGTGATGCCGTTCACCAGTTCCACCTCGACGCCACGTTCCTGCAGCCACTGCGCTTCTTCACCGCCACGGCCGAAGATGCACGGATCGCCGCCCTTGAGGCGTACCACGCACTTGCCATGCCGGGCGTAGCGCAGCATCAGCCGATGAATGAACGCCTGGGGCGTCGAACGACAGCCTCCGCGTTTACCCACGGCAATAACCCGTGCCCGGGGGCAGTGCTCCAGCACCGCCGGATTCACCAGATCGTCGATCAGCACCACATCCGCCTCGCCCAGGGCACGCGCGGCCTTGAGGGTCAGCAGTTCAGGATCGCCAGGGCCCGCACCCACCAGCCAGACTTTTGCGCTCATGTTTGTTTCCTCACAGGGGGATTGCGACGGGCTGTGCCGAGCTGGCCAGCAGACGTTTGATTTCGGGGACGCAGGAGCCGCATTGAGTGCCGCAGCCCAGCTCCTGTTTCAGGCCATCGAGGTCCAGGCCGCGGGAGATCCCGGCACAGACTGCGCTTTGGCTGACGTTCTTGCAGTTGCACAAGGTCTTGCCGTTCGACGTAATCAACCCGGCAGCCCCTGGCGGTGCGCTCATCGGCGCCAGCAGCCAGCGGCGCAGTTGCTCATCGGCCTTGCCTTCCAGCCACAGGTTCTGCAGCCAGTGCCGGGCCAGGGTTTCACCGGCCAGGCGAATGGCGGTGATCCGCCCCTGTTCGATGCGTACCCGCTTGCCGATGGAGCGCCGAGGATCGTCATAGGCCAGCACCGGGCCTTCGTTGAGCCCCAGCAACTGGTCGATGTCCTTGAGCAGTTGCGGCGCCGGCGCCTCGGCGTTGGCCACCCGCAGCAACAGGGCCGGGCGTTCGCGGCCGGCCAGGCTCAGGCTGACGTAGGCGAAACTTTCACAGAGCGGGCGCAGGGCTTCGAAATGCCGCTGCACGTCGCCTTCGATCAGGGCGAACAATTGCCACGGCAGTTGGACCGGCTCCAGGCGTACACCGCTGTGCTTGAGTTCCGGCTGTTTGGACAGTGGATCGAACGCCGGTTGAGTCACGGCGTTGACGCCGCCCTTGAGAAACCGATCGCCCCAGTGCATCGGCAGGAAAGCCTGGCCCGGGCGCACGCTGTCGTCATCCGCTACTGCGACTGTCACGCTGCCGCGACGGCTTTTCAGCGAGACCAGGTCACCCGCTTGCAGGTTCTGCCGGCGTAGTTCGTCCGGGTGCAGGCTGAGGACGGCCTCGCTGACGTGCCCGAACAGCTGGGCCGCGGTGCCGGTGCGGCTCATGCCGTGCCATTGATCCCGCAGGCGGCCGGTGATCAGGGTCAGGGGGAAGCGCGCATCCCGCTGTTCCTTGGCCGCGCGATACGGGTCGCTGACGAAGTGCGCCCGCCCGCTGGCGGTGGGGAAGCGGCCGTCGACGTACAGCCGCGGCGTCCCCTGTTCGGCGCCAGCGGGGAAGGGCCATTGCTGCGGGCCGATACGGTCGATCAGCGCGTGACTGATGCCGGAAAGGTCCAGGTCGCGGCCGCGGGTCAGCAGTTTGTACTCATCGAACAGCTGGGCAGGCGTATCCAGGGCGAACAGGCTGGGCTGTTGCGGACGCAGGCGCTGTTCCAGGCGCCGGGCGAAGTCCAGAGTGATGGCCCAATCCGGGCGTGCTTCGCCCGGCGCGGCCACGGCGCGGCGCACATGGGAGATGCGCCGTTCCGAGTTGGTCACGCTGCCTTCCTTCTCGCCCCAGCTGGCGGCGGGCAGCAGCAGGTCGGCAAAGGCCGCGGTCTCGGTGGTGCGAAAGGCTTCCTGCAGGACCACGAACGGGCAGGCCAGCAAGGCTTCTCGCACCGCGTTCTGGTCGGGCAGCGATTGCGCCGGGTTGGTGCAGGCGATCCACAGCGCCTTGATCTTGCCGCCGCGCAGCTGTTCGAACAGCTCGATCGCGGTCAGGCCGGGGTTGGCCGGCAATTGCTCGACGCCCCAGTAGGCCGCGACTTCAGCCCGGTGCTCCGGGTTGGCGGCGTCCCGGTGCCCCGGCAGCAGGTTCGACAGGCTGCCGGTTTCCCGGCCGCCCATGGCATTCGGCTGGCCGGTGAGGGAGAAAGGGCCGGCCCCGGGGCGCCCGATCTGCCCGGTGGCCAGGTGCAGGTTGATCAGTGCGCTGTTTTTCGCGCTGCCGGCAGTGGACTGGTTCAGCCCCATGCACCACAGCGACAGAAAGCTCGGCGAGGTGCCGACCCATTCGGCGCACTGGCGCAGTTGCTCGACGCTGATGCCGCACAGCTGCGCGACCATATGCGGGGTGTAGTCGTGGACCAGGTTCTTCAGCTCGGCCAGGCCTTCGGTATGCGCCTGGATGAAGTCGCGATCGATCCAGTCCTGCCACAGCAGCAGGTGCAGGATGCCGTGGAACAGCGCGACATCGGTGCCGGGCAGGATCGCCAGGTGCAAATCGGCCAGGTCGCAGGTGTCGGTGCGTCGCGGGTCGATGACGATCACTTTCATCTGCGGCCGCAGGCGCTTGGCCTGCTCCAGGCGGCGGAACAGCACCGGATGGGCGTAGGCCATGTTGCTGCCGACGATCATCACGCAATCGCTCAGTTCGAGGTCTTCGTAGCTGCAGGGCGGGGCGTCGGCGCCCAGGCTGCGTTTGTAGCCGACCACCGCCGAGGACATGCACAGCCGCGAATTGCTGTCGATGTTGTTGGTGCCCACCAGGGCCCGGGCCAGCTTGTTGAAGGCGTAGTAATCCTCGGTAAGCAATTGCCCGGAGATATAGAAGGCCACGCTGTCCGGGCCGTGTTCGGCGATGGTTTCGGCAAACAGGTTGGCCGCGTGTTCCAGTGCGCTGTCCCAGTCGGTGCGGCTGCGCGCCAGGGCCTTGCCCAGGCGCAATTCCGGATACAGGGCGCGGGCCGCGAGGTCGCCGGTCAGGTGCAGGGTGGAGCCTTTGCTGCACAGTTTGCCGTGGTTGGCCGGGTGGCTCGGGTCGCCACTGACGCCGAGGATGCGTTCGCCGTCGTGCTCGATCAGCACGCCACAGCCAACGCCGCAGTAACAGCAGGTCGAGGCGGTCGTCTGGCGGTTCATCAGCCGGCATCCCGCAGGGCCAGCAGCACGCGGCCGTTTTCCACCCGCGCCAGATGGTGATGGGCGCAGCCGATATCCGGTGCCTGTGCTTCGCCGGACTCCAGGTCGATCTGCCAGTTGTGCAACGGGCAGGCGACCGTCTTGCCGTAGATCAGCCCCTGGGACAGCGGCCCGCCCTTGTGCGGGCAACGGTCGTCGAGGGCGAAGACTTCGTCGTCGCTGGTGCGAAAGATCGCGATATCGCCCTTGGGGCCGTTGACGATGCGCGAGCCCAGGGCGTTGATCTCGTCCAGGGCGCAGATATCCAGCCAGTTCATGGCAGCACCTCCAGTTGCTTGACGCGGATCGGCTCGAACTCTTTTTTCAGCTGCGGTTGTTCCAGGCGTTCCTTCCACGGGTCCTGTTCGAAGGACAGGGAGAATTGCAGGCGCTCGTTGAGGGCCTTGCGCCGTTGCGGGTCTTCGATGATGGCCTGCTTGATGTGCGCCATGCCGACCCGCTGCAGGTAGTGCACGGTGCGCTCCAGGTAGAAGGCTTCCTCGCGGTACAGCTGCAGGAAAGCGCCGTTGTATTCGCGCACTTCGTCGGCGGTTTTCAGCTTGACGAAGAACTCCGCGACCTCGGTCTTGATCCCGCCGTTACCACCGATATACATCTCCCAGCCCGAGTCGACGCCGATGATGCCGACGTCCTTGATCCCGGCCTCGGCGCAGTTGCGTGGGCAGCCGGAGACCGCCAGCTTGACCTTGTGCGGCGACCACATGTTGAACAGGTCATGCTCCAGCTCGATGCCCAGCTGGGTGGAGTTCTGCGTGCCGAAGCGGCAGAACTCGCTGCCGACGCAGGTTTTCACGGTGCGGATGGACTTGCCGTAGGCGTGGCCGGAGGGCATGTCCAGGTCTTTCCAGACCCCGGGCAAATCCTGCTTCTTGATACCCAAAAGGTCGATGCGCTGGCCGCCGGTGACCTTGACCATCGGCACCTGGTATTTGTCCGCCACGTCGGCGATACGCCGCAGTTCGGAGGGGGTGGTGACGCCGCCCCACATCCGCGGCACCACCGAATAGGTGCCGTCTTTCTGGATATTGGCGTGGGCCCGTTCGTTGATCAGGCGCGATTGCGGGTCGTCCCTGGCCTCGCCCGGCCAGGTGGCAATCAGGTAGTAGTTCAGCGCCGGGCGGCAGGTGGCGCAGCCATTGGGCGTACGCCAGTTCAGGTAGCTCATGGTGCCGGCGATGGTCAGCAGGTGCTGTTCGCGGATCGCCTGGCGGATCTGTCCGTGGTTGAGGTCGCTGCAGCCGCAAATGGCTTTCTCGCTTTTCGGCTTGACGTCGGCCGCGCCGCCCACGGTGTTGATCAGGATCTGTTCCACCAGGCCGGCACAGGAGCCGCAGGAGCTGGCGGCCTTGGTGTGCTTCTTGACCTCGTCGACGCTGAACAGGCCGTGCTCCTGGATCGCCTTGACGATGGTGCCCTTGCACACGCCGTTGCAGCCGCAGACTTCGGCGCTGTCGGCCATGCTCATGGCCTTGTCCTGGCCCTGGTGGCCGACGTCGCCCAAAGCGTTCTCGCCGAACATCAGGTGGTCGCGGATCTCGCCGATGGCGTGGTTCTCGCGGATCTGCCGGAAGTACCAGCCGCCGTCGGCGGTGTCGCCATACAGGCAGGCGCCGACCAGGATGTCGTCCTTGATCACCAGCTTCTTGTACACGCCGCCGATGGGGTCGGAGAGGGTGATGGTCTCGGTGCCTTCGCCGCCCATGAAGTCGCCGGCGGAGAACAGGTCGATGCCGGTGACTTTCAGCTTGGTCGAGGTCACCGAGCCCTTGTAAGTGGCGAAGCCCAGTTGAGCGAGGTGGTTGGCGCAGACCTTGGCCTGTTCGAACAGCGGCGCCACCAGGCCGTAGGCGATGCCGCGATGGCTGGCGCATTCGCCGATGGCGTAGATGCGTGGGTCGTAGGTCTGCAGGGTGTCGTTGACCAGGATCCCGCGGCTGCACGGCAGCCCGGCTTTTTCCGCCAGCTCGGTATTGGGCCGGATGCCGGCGGCCATCACCACCAGGTCGGCGGGGATGATGTCGCCGTTCTTGAACTGCACCGAGCCGACCCGGCCATTGCCCGCGTCGTGCAGGGCCTGGGTCTGTTCGCTCAGGCGGAATTTCAGGCCGCGGCTTTCCAGGGCGCTTTGCAGCAGTTGGCCGCTGGTCTTGTCCAGCTGGCGCTCCAGCAGCCATTCGCCGATGTGCACCACGGTCACGTCCATGCCGCGCAGCATCAGGCCGTTGGCGGCTTCCAGGCCGAGCAGGCCGCCGCCGATGACCACTGCGTGCTTGTGGGTCTTGGCGGTGTCGATCATCGCCTGGGTGTCGGCGATGTCGCGGTAGCCGATCACACCCTGCAGGTCGTTGCCGGGAATCGGCAGGATGAACGGGGTCGAGCCGGTGGCGATCAGCAGGCGGTCGTACTCGGCTTCGCTGCCGTCTTCGGCGATCACCCGGCGCTTGACCCGGTCGATCTGCACCACCTTGCGGTTGAGCAGCAGCTTGATGTGGTTGTCCAGGTACCAGCTCAGGTCGTTGAGCACGATCTCTTCGAAGGTCTGTTCGCCGGCCAGTACCGGGGAGAGCAGGATGCGGTTGTAGTTGGTGTGGGGTTCCGCGCCGAAGACCGTGATGTCGTAGAGCTCATTGCTCAGCTTGAGCAGCTCTTCCAGGGTGCGTACCCCGGCCATGCCGTTGCCGATCATCACCAGCTTGAGTTTGTTCATTTCGCTCTCCGCGTAGACAGGCCGTCGGGCGTGCCGGGCCTGGCTCGATAAACGTTGCGCAAACAAAAAAGGCGCCCCGCCAGTTGCCTGGCAGGACGCCTTTGTCCGGTCCCGTTCTCTCGGGAAAACCCATCCTTCGTCGTTGAAGGCCGGGTCGTATGTGCTGTTGGGAGAATTAATGCAGCGGTTGTGCCAAGTCCCGCCAATGGCGGTTTCAGTAGGCCTGGAAACCTGTCTCAGGCCGGTAAGGTGGGTTTTCTGCACCGATTCAAAGCGTCTTGCCCACTTCTGGCGCACGCTGCGCGATCCCTGTAGCCGCTGCCGCAGGCTGCGATCGACGGCGTAGCCGGCGTAAGGCGGCATTCCCTACCTGCGGGTAAAACCGCGTCGTCAGGTTCTGCGGCCCCTGCGGTGCCGGTCGCAGCCTGCGGCAGCGGCTACAGGAAAACAGTGAGGTCAGTGATGCAGGAACAGGTACAGCAACAGCAGGTTGAGCAACAGCGAGACCAGCGCCAGGGTGCGCCAGACTTTCAAGGGCTCGCGTTCCAGCAGCGGTCTGGGGCGCACGCTGAGGCTGCGGCGCTCGCCCTGTTCCAGCACCAGCAACCACTCTTCGGCGGTTTCATAGCGCTGGGCCGGATCGGCCTGTACCGCGCGTTCCAGGCTCTGTTCGAGCCAGTCCGGCAGGTCCGGCCGATAGCGGCTGGCGCTGACCGGGGTGGTGAAGCGCGGGCGCTGGAAGGCTTCGATTTCGCCGTAGGGAAAATGCCCGGTCAGCAAGTGGTAGAGGGTCACGCCTACCGCGTACAGGTCCTGCCGCGGTGTCGGCGCCACGCCGTTGAAAGCTTCGGGGGCGATATAGCTCGGAGTGCCGGGCAGCAGGTGCGCCTGGTCCTCGGACAGGCCGGGGCAATAGGCCAGGCCGAAATCCAGCAGGCGCAGTTCGCCGTCGTCCCCGAGCAGCAGGTTTTCCGGCTTGATGTCGCGGTGCAGGATCTGCCGGCGGTGCAGCAGGCCCACGGCCCGCAGCAGGCGCTCGGCCAGGTCCTGCCACTGTGCCAGCGGCAAGGGGCCATGTTGTTGCAGATGCTCGGCCAGGGTCTGCCCCGGGTATTCGCGCATCACGTAATACAGATGCTGGCGGCTGGTCGCGGCATGCACTTCGGGAAAGTGCCGGCCGGCCACCCGGCGCAGGAACCACTCCTCTGACAGCAGCGATTGCCCGGCCTGATGATCGTCGTGCAGATGACCGGGCAGGGTTTTCAGCAGCCAGGGTTGTTGTTGCGCATCGAGCACGCGGTACAGCAGCGATTGCTGGCTGTGCCCGAGCACCTCGACGACCTGCCAGCCTTCGAAGTGCTGGTCCGGTTTGAGAGGCGGCGGCAGTGGCCATTGCTGCAAGTGAATCAGGGCGTCGCCGATGGAGCTTTCGCCCAGGGCTTCGACCCGCACCAGCAGGGCGCTGGCATTGTCCTGGCTACCGGCCAGGTGCGCGGCGCTGACCAGGGTCTGCACCGCGCTGTCGAGGTCGGGCTGGTCGCGCAGGATCGCGGCGATGGCGGTGTCGCCCAGGGTCGCCCAGACGCCATCGCTGAGCATCAGGAAACTTTCGTTTTCCCGCAGCTCGCCGTCGAGGAAGTCCACCACCAGGTGCTGGTCCAGGCCCAGGGCACGCTTGAGCACATGCTGCATGCCGGGTTGGTCCCAGACATGATCGTCGCTGATGCGTTGCAACTGATCGGCATGCCAGCGATAGACCCGGCAATCGCCGACATGGGCCAGGGTAAAGCGCCGGCCGCGCAGCACCAGGGCGCTGACGGTGGTCAGCAGCGGCTGGCCGCCGCCGTTGGCCTGCAACCAGCGATTCTGCGCCAGCAGCAGGCGTTCCAGGGCCTGGGCCACGGCCCAGGTTTCCGGGGTGGCGTAGTAGTCCAGCGCCAGCGCCTGCAAGGTCGAGCGCGCGGCCAGGCCGCCGTCGGCGCATTGGCTGACACCGTCGGCGATGGCGAACAGCAGGCCCTTGCTGGCGGCCAGGGTCGGCGCCGGGGTGACCAGGCGCAAGGCGTCCTGGTTCTCCGCGCGCGGACCGATGGCGCTGGCCTGGGCGTGGCTCAGTCGCAGGCTCATGGACGGCTCAGACCCGCGCCGCCGTGACGGCGGCGGAGCCCCAGGTGGTCCGCCAGCGGCGTTTCACCCCGTGCAGGCCGAACCAGGCCAGCACACCCAGGCTGGCGAACAGCCACAGGGCCAGTTGATAGCTGCCGGTGCTTTGCTTGATCGCGCCCATGCCCGCGGCCAGGGCGAAACCGCCGATGCCGCCGGCCATGCCGATCAGCCCGGTCATCACCCCGATCTCGCGGCGGAAACGTTGTGGCACCAACTGGAAGACCGCGCCGTTACCCGCACCCAGGCCGAGCATGGTGCACACGAACAGGGCCAGGGCCGCGTAGGAGCTGGGCAGGTTGAAACCGACCGCGGCGATGCACACCGCCGCGAAGCTGTACATCACCAGCAGGGTGCGAATGCCGCCGAAACGATCGGCCAGCGCGCCGCCCAGCGGGCGCATCAGGCTGCCGCCGAACACGCAGGCGGCGGTATAGTAGCCGGCGGTGACCGGGCTCAGGCCGTACTGGTCGTTGAAGTAGCCGGGCAGGGCGCTGGCCAGGCCGATGAAGCCGCCGAAGGTCACGCTGTAGAAGAACATGAACCACCAGCTGTCGCGGTCGCCGAGGGCCTTGAAGTAGTCGGCCATGGATTTGGCCTTGGGCCGTTCCGGAGCGTTCCTGGCCAGCCAGGCGAACAGCACCAGGGTCAGGATCAGAGGGATCAGGGCGAAGCCGAACACGTTGCTCCAGCCGAAGGCACCGGCCAGCAACGGCGCGAACAGCGCCGCGAATACCGTGCCGGAGTTGCCGGCCCCGGCGATGCCCATCGCCTTGCCCTGGTGCTGTGGTGGATACCATTGCGAGGCCAGCGGCAGGGCCACGGCGAACGAAGCGCCGGCCATGCCCAGGAACAGCCCCAGCAGCAGGGCCTGTTCATAGCTGTGGATGCCCAGCTTCCAGGCGCAGAACAGCGCGCCGATGACAATCACCTGGCCGATCAGCCCGGCGGTCTTGGGGGACAGGCGATCGGCCAGCAGGCCCATGGCGAACCGCAGCACGGCGCCGGCCAGGATCGGCGTGGCCACCATCAGCCCGCGCTGCTGGGTGGTCAGTTGCAGGTCGGCGGCGATCTGCACGGCCAGCGGGCCGAGCAGATACCAGACCATGAAGCTCAGGTCGAAGTAGAGGAAGGCCGCGAACAATGTCGGGGTGTGGCCGGATTTCCAGAAGCTTGAATTCATCGCGCACCTCAGCTGTTAAGAGTCTCGAAAGGAGTCATGAGCTTTTGCGTGGGGCGCCATTACGGCCGCTCCACCGGCCCCGGGCTGTGGGGCCAAAACGAAAAAACGCCGCAACCCGTTTCGCCTGGGGCGAGAAGGGTGTGCGACGTCTTTGTCGTAGGTGGGGCAACCGCCGTTGGTTACCTGTATCGATTACATAGCCAGATTTGTGCCAAGAGTTGCAGTCCTGGTGTTCCGGATCGCGGGCAAGCCTCGCGCCTACAGAAACTCACGGTTTTCTCCGTAGGAGCGAGGCTTGCCCGCGATGGGGCCCGCACCGGTACCGCAAGCTTTCAGCCCAGCAACTCGCTCATGGCGATGATCTGCTCGGCCACCTGGATTAGCTTCTGCTGGCGGCTCATGGCCTGGCGGCGCATCAGGGTGTAGGCCTGTTCTTCGTTGCAGTCTTTCATCTTCATCAACAGGCCCTTGGCCAGCTCGATGCGCTTGCGCTCGGCCAGTTGCTGGTCGCGGGCCTGCAGCTGCGCACGCAAGGCCTGGTCGCTCTCGAAGCGGGCCATGGCCACGTCGAGAATGGGCTGCAGGCGCTGGGCCTGGATGCCTTCGACTATGTAGGCACTGACCCCGGACTTGATGGCGTGGCGCATCACGTCGGGGTCGTGCTCGTCGGTGAACATCACGATCGGCCGTGGCTGGTCGCGGCTGACCAGCACCACTTGCTCCATCACATCGCGGCTCGGTGATTCGGTATCGATCAGGATCACGTCCGGACGCACCGTTTCGACGCGCGTCGGCAGGTCGATGGTCAGGCCCGACTCGTCGATCACCTCGAAACCGGCTTCCATCAGGGCCGCCTTGAGCCGACCGACCTTCTTGGCGGTGTCGTTGATCAGCAGGATACGCAACATGGTCTCGGGCTCCTGTCAGCGGCTGGCGAGAAGAGGGGAGCTGTCGCTCATGGCGTGCAGCTGGAAGCTGCGGGCATAGGCGGCCGGGTCCGAACCGTCCCATAGCTTGCCGTCGATCAACTGGCTGCTGCGCATGTCCTGGCCCCAGGACGCGACGCCGACGGCGGTGGCGGCTTCACGATAGAGCTCGAGTTGCTGCACCTGGCGCGCGATGCCCAGGTAATCCGGGTCTTCGCGCAGCAGGCCCCAGCGGCGGAACTGGGTCATGAACCACATGCCGTCGGACAGATACGGCAGGTTGACCGCGCCTTCATTATGAAAGCGTAGCGCGTGCAGGTCCTGCCAGCGGTGGCCGAGGCCGTCGGCATATTCGCCGAGCAGGCGCGGCTCGATGCAGTCCAGCGGCGCATCGAGGTACTCGCGGGCGCTCAGCAGTTGCGCGGTGCTCTGGCGGTTCTCGCGGCTCTGCTCGATGAAGCGGCTGGCCTCGAGGATCGCCATGACCAGGGCCCGCGCGGTGTTCGGGTACTGCTCGACGAAGGCGCGGGTACAGCCGAGGACTTTTTCCGGGTGGTCGGGCCAGATCGCCTGGCTGGTGGCCAGGGTGAAGCCCAGGTTCTGGCTCACCGCGCTGGCGCTCCAGGGTTCGCCTACACAGAAACCGTCGATGCGCCCGGCCTGCAGGTGCGCGACCATTTGCGGCGGCGGCACCACCACGCTATCGACGTCCTGCAACGGGTGGATGCCCTGGGCGGCCAGCCAGTAATACAGCCACATGGCGTGGGTGCCGGTGGGGAAGGTCTGGGCGAAGGTCAGCCTTGCCCGGCTTTGGTGCACGTGCCGGTGAAGCGCTTCAGGAGTGGTCACGTTCAGGGCTTGCAGCTCTCGCGAGAGGTTGATGCTCTGGCCGTTCTGGTTCAGGCCCATCAGCACCGCCATGTCGCTGGCGTTGACCCCGCCGATGCCCAGGTGCACGGCGTAGATCAGGCCGTACAGGCTGTGGGCGGCATCCAGCTCGCCGCTCACCAGTTTGTCCCGCAGGTTGGCCCAGGATGCCTGGCGCTTGAGGTTCAGGGTCAGGCCGTAAGGCTGGGCGAAGCCCTGGGTGGCGGCGACCACCACCGAGGCGCAGTCGCTCAAGGCCATGAAGCCGAGGTTGATCGCGGTCTTTTCCGGGGCATCGCTGCCGTTGACCCAGGCCAGCGGGCTGACGGGGAGTTCGTTCATGGGGTGGAGCCCTCCATAAAAAAGCGTCCATAAAAAAACGTCGCACCCGCGCGCCAGGCAGAGCCGGCGGGGTAACGACGCCTTTGTCTTTCGACCCACGCCGCCATTGGCCTGGGTGCTGATGCAGGTTGTGGTGCAAGGCATATGCCATTCACCGCTGATTTCGCCGCGTGCCTCGCCTGCGGCCCCCATGCCCGGCTATAATCGCCGCCTCATTTCGCCGCCACCGAGTCAAGCCCGCCCATGTATACCCTGGCCCGCCAGCTGTTGTTCAAACTCTCCCCGGAAACCTCCCACGATCTGTCCCTGGACCTGATCGGCGCGGGCGGGCGTTTGGGCCTCAATGGCTTGCTGTGCAAGGCGCCGGCGCAGATGCCGGTGAAGGTCATGGGCCTGGACTTCCCGAACCCGGTCGGCCTCGCGGCCGGCCTGGACAAGAACGGCGCGGCCATCGACGGCTTCGCCCAATTGGGTTTCGGCTTCGTCGAAATCGGCACCATCACTCCGCGTCCGCAGCCGGGCAACCCCAAGCCGCGGATCTTCCGCCTGCCGGAAGCCGAAGCGATCATCAACCGCATGGGCTTCAACAACCTGGGCGTCGATTACCTGCTGGCCCGGGTGGCAGCGGCCAAGTACAAGGGCGTGCTGGGGATCAACATTGGCAAGAACTTCGATACTCCGGTCGAGCGCGCGGTGGATGACTACCTGATCTGCCTGGACAAGGTGTATGCCCACGCCAGCTACGTGACGGTCAACGTCAGTTCGCCCAACACCCCGGGCCTGCGCAGCCTGCAGTTCGGCGAGTCGCTCAAGCAGCTGCTCGGCGCCCTCAGCCAGCGTCAGCAGGAGTTGGCGGTGCAGCATGGCAAGCGGGTACCGCTGGCGATCAAGATCGCCCCGGACATGACCGACGAAGAAACCGCCGAAGTGGCGCAAGCGCTGATCGAGACCGGGATGGACGCGGTCATCGCCACCAACACCACCCTGAGCCGCGTCGGCGTCGAAGGCATGGAGCATGGCGACGAGGCGGGCGGCCTGTCCGGTGCGCCGGTGCGCGACAAGAGCACCCACACCGTGAAGGTGCTGGCGGGCGAGCTGGCCGGGCGTTTGCCGATCATTGCGGTGGGCGGTATCACCGAAGGCAAGCATGCGGCGGAAAAGATCGCTGCCGGCGCCAGCCTGGTGCAGTTGTATTCGGGCTTCATCTACAAGGGCCCGGCGCTGATTCGCGAGTCGGTGGACGCGATCGCCGCGTTGCGCTGAGGACAGCGGCTTTTGCGCGGCCAATAAAAAGGGCTCCTTAAAGGAGCCCCTGGGCCGCAGCCCGCCGTCCGGATGGGACGTGCGTGGTTAAGTCGTTACGTATTCAGATTTTGGTGTCGGAATGTGTGCCCTGTTTTAGCCGACGGCGTGAAGTTCGTTGAGTCTGTGGATTCCCGCAGTGCCGGTCATACCGTCCCAGTTGTCGCCGCGTCCTTCGCGCCAGCCATTGATCCAGGCTTGGCGTACCGACGGTAGAGTAAAGGGGCAAAGCTCACGGGACTTGCCATGAACGCCATACTGATATCCGCGCAAAAATGCTCTTTCCAACGGATCACGCTTAAGTCTTCTCATAGGGTGTTTCCCTCACTTGTTGACTGTCTTATGTCCCGTCGGCCTCGTTTGAGGCCGGGCAGAATGCTTCTGCCGTTGGTGCTCGCTGCCGGCGTCGCGAGCGTGGCGTTGGCGTCATTGCGGCGCCAACCTGAGTTGATTTCTAACCAATGCGTCACAACGATGGAATGATCGTTTTGTCATAAGGACGTAACGATAATGATGTTGAAGCCATAAGAACGGCCGGCTTTACATCGGGTTGATCAGGCAAACCTCGCTCTGATCAGCCTCTTACTGGATGATGGGCTTAATGCTTTAGTGAGAATTCCATTCCGTTGCACTCAGGTATTATTCGATGAAAGGTCGAGTTATGACCTTTTGTTTCGCTGACTTTATTATCTGCCCCGGCATCTAAGCTCTTTTGACCCCAGTGGTCACCGCTAGCGGCGAGCTGAACAGCAGGGGCGGGACGGCACAGATTCGTGCCACGCGAGCGCTCTTCAAGAAAAGCGCTTGATTGAAAACCGGGCGGACGATGCGTTGTCCGTTCACTTATTGCTAAAGGCCCTGAACTCCCATGTCGGATCGCTACGAACTCTTCCTCACCTGTCCCAAAGGCCTTGAAGGCCTGCTCATCGAGGAAGCCGCCGGGCTTGGCCTTGAAGACGCGCGCGAACATACCTCGGCCGTGCGCGGCATGGCCGATATGGAGACCGCCTACCGCCTGTGCCTCTGGTCGCGCCTGGCCAACCGGGTACTGCTGGTGCTCAAGCGCTTCCCGATGAAGGACGCCGAAGACCTCTATCACGGCGTGCATGACGTCGACTGGCAGGACCACATGCTGGCGGACGGCACCCTGGCGGTGGAGTTCAGCGGCCACGGCTCGGGCATCGACAACACTCACTTCGGCGCCTTGAAGGTCAAGGACGCCATCGTCGACAGGCTGCGCACGCCGACCGGCGAGCGTCCCTCCATCGACAAGCTCAACCCGGACCTGCGCATTCACCTGCGCCTGGATCGCGGCGAAGCCATCCTCTCCCTCGACCTGTCCGGCCACAGCCTGCACCAGCGCGGCTATCGCCTGCAGCAGGGCGCGGCACCGCTGAAGGAAAACCTCGCGGCGGCGATCCTGATCCGTTCCGGCTGGCCGCGTATCGCGGCCAATGGTGGCGCCCTGGCCGACCCGATGTGCGGCGTGGGGACCTTCCTGGTGGAAGCAGCGATGATCGCCGCCGACATCGCCCCCAACCTCAAGCGCGAGCAATGGGGTTTCACTGCCTGGCTCGGTCACGTCCCGGCCCTGTGGCGCAAGCTGCATGAAGAGGCCCAGGCGCGGGCCCAGGCCGGCCTGGCCAAGCCGCCGCTGTGGATTCGCGGTTACGAAGCCGACCCGCGGCTGATCCAGCCAGGGCGCAACAACGTCGAGCGCGCCGGCCTCAGTGAGTGGATCAAGATCTACCAGGGCGAAGTGGCGACCTTCGAGCCGCGCCCGGACCAGAACCAGAAAGGCCTGGTGATCAGCAACCCGCCCTACGGCGAGCGCCTGGGTGACGAAGCCAGCCTGCTGTATCTCTACCAGAACCTCGGCGAGCGCCTGCGTCAGGCCTGCCTGGGCTGGGAAGCGGCGGTATTCACCGGCGCGCCGGACCTGGGCAAGCGCATGGGCATCCGCAGCCACAAGCAGTATTCGTTCTGGAACGGCGCCTTGCCGTGCAAGCTGCTGTTGATCAAGGTGCAGCCAGACCAGTTCGTCACTGGCGAGCGGCGTACCCCGGAACAACGGCAGATCGAACGCGAACAGGCCGAGGCCGACAAGGCGCCGCTGGTTCCGCAGGAGCGCCAGTACAACAAGAACGGCAACCCGATCAAACCGGCGCCGGCGCCAGCCCCCGTGGTCGAGCAGGCGCGCCTGAGCGAGGGCGGGCAGATGTTCGCCAACCGCCTGCAGAAGAACCTCAAGTTGCTGGGCAAGTGGGCCAAGCGTGAAGGCGTCGAGTGCTATCGCGTCTACGATGCCGACATGCCGGAATACTCCCTGGCCATCGACCTGTACCACGACTGGGTGCACGTGCAGGAATACGCCGCACCGAAATCCATCGACCCGGAAAAGGCCCAGGCCCGTCTGTTCGATGCCCTGGCGGCCATTCCGCAAGCGTTGAACGTCGACAAGAGCCGGGTGGTGATCAAGCGCCGCGAACGCCAGAGCGGCACCAAGCAGTACGAACGCCAGAGCGCCCAGGGCAAGTTCACCGAGGTCAGCGAAGGTGGCGTGAAGCTGCTGGTCAACCTCACCGACTATCTCGACACCGGGCTGTTCCTCGACCACCGGCCGATGCGCCTGCGGATCCAGAAAGAAGCTGCCGGCAAGCGATTCCTCAACCTGTTCTGCTACACCGCCACCGCCAGTGTGCACGCGGCCAAGGGCGGCGCGCGCAGCACCACCAGCGTCGACCTGTCGAAAACCTACCTGGACTGGGCGCGCCGCAACCTGTCGCTCAACGGTTTCTCCGACAAGAACCGTCTGGAGCAGGGCGATGTCATGGCCTGGCTGGAGACTTGCCGCGATGAGTTCGACCTGATCTTCATCGACCCGCCGACCTTCTCCAACTCCAAGCGCATGGAAGGGGTGTTCGACGTGCAGCGTGACCACGTGCAACTGCTCGACCTGGCCATGGCCCGGTTGGCCAGCGGTGGCGTGCTGTATTTCTCCAACAACTTCCGCAAGTTCCAGCTCGAGGAAAACCTGGCGGCACGTTATGCCGTCGAGGAGATCACCGCCAAGACCATCGACCCGGATTTCGCCCGTAACGGCAAGATCCACCGGGCCTGGAAAATCACCGCCCGCTGAGGTTGATTGGATCCACAGAGCCTTGATTTTCAAGGCTCTTTGCTCTAGCCAAATTAGTGGCGAATAGCTATAACTCAATGCAAGCCCATGTGACGCTCATGTTCGCTGGCGTTATGAGTTTTGCTTATGTCGTTGCACTCGGTACGCCCGAAAATCCTGGGCTTCATCAGCGAAGACGTGTCGGCCTGGCTGGTCGCGTTAGTGGTATTGCTGTTTGGCTGTGTATTGACCGGGCTGCTGGCCTGGTCGACCCTCAATCTGTATCAGCAGCAGTTGCGCCAACGCTTCCAGCTGCTGGCCAGCGAACGTTATAGCCGCATCGAAGAGCGCTTCGAAGATCAGGAGCAGCGCCTGGATGGTCTCAAGCGCTTCTTCATCAATTCCGGCGCGGTCTCGCGCCAGGATTTCGACGGCTACACCCAACCGCTCTTGCATCGCACCCAGGCCTACGCCTGGGCGCCGCGCGTCAGGGGTGCCGAGCGTGCGCTGTTCGAGCGCATGGCGCAGGAACAGGGGGCGCCGGATTATTTCATTGCCGACCTGAATGCCGAAGGCAAGCTGCAGCGAGCCGCCGAGCGCGATGAGTACATACCGGTGCTCTACAGCCAGACCCAAAGCCCGCTGGGCTCGCCCCTGGGGTTCGACCTGCTGGCCCAGCCAATGCGTCGCGACACTCTCGAGCGGGCGCGGCGGCGTGGCGGCGTGGCGGTTTCGCAGCCGGTGCGCTTGGTCGGAGTCGAGCCTTCCTACGCGCGCGGCATCATCCTGGCGACTCCCGTCAGCCTGCGCGCCGATGTGGCCATGTCGTCCCCCGAGCCTTACGGTTATGTGATCGCGGTGATCAGCATGCGCCAGTTGGTGGTCGATGGTCTGCCCGAGCAGCGTCAGGACAACCTGTTCGTGCAGATCATCGACCTGTCGACCGCCGAGTCGTACGGCAAACTCTATGAATCGAGCAACGGCCCGGGGGACAGCCCGCTGGCGGTGAGCCGGGTGCTGAGCCTGGCCGATCATGATTACCAGGTGAACATCCGCCCCAGCGCGGTGTTCCTCCAGGCCAACCATTCTTCGGTGTCCAGCCAGGTGGTCCTGGGCACGCTGCTGAGCCTGCTGCTCAGTGCCCTGCTGTATGTCCTGGTCAGCCAGCGGCAGCGCGCGCTGCGGTTGGTGGAGCAGCGCACCGGGGAGCTGCGGGTCAGGGAGCAGGAATTGCGCGGCACCCACGGGCAGCTGCGCAGCGTGCTCAATGCGGCGACCCAGGTGGCGATCATCGCCACCGACCTGCGGGGTGTGATCAGCACCTTCAATGCCGGCGCCGAACATATGCTCGGCTACAGCAGCGCCGAGGTGGTGGGCCACCTGACCCTGGAAAGCCTGCACCTGCCCGCGGAGCTGAATGAGCGCGCGCAAGCCCTGAGCCAGCGTTACGGCCGGCAGATCCCGATGTGCCAGGCGATGCTGGTGGACGGTTCCGAAGAGCGTGGCGAGGCAACCCGCGAGTGGACCCTGATGCGCCGCGATGGCAGTCATCTGGTGGTGAACATGCTGGCCACCCCGGTCCTGGACGATCATGGCTTATGGGTCGGGCACCTGGCGATTTGTATCGACATCACCGAACGCAAGCGGGTCCACGAGGCGCTAGCGGCCCGCGATCGCCTGCTGAAGAAACTCAGCGCCCATGTGCCGGGCGCTATCTACCAGTTTCAGGTGGATGCCGAAGGCCATTCCAGCTTCAGCTACGTCAGTGACGGCATCCGCGACATCTACGAGATCGATCCACAGCAGTTGCAGCGCGATGCCAACCCGGTGTTCGAGCGTATTCACCCGGACGATGTGGCCCGGGTGCGCGGCTCGATCTGGACCTCGGCGAAGAAACTCAGCCCCTGGCGCGAGGAATATCGGGTGCAGTTGCCACAGCGCGGCCTGCGCTGGATACGCGGCGAAGCGACCCCGGAAAAGCTGGCGGGGGGCGGGGTGCTGTGGCATGGCTATCTGTCGGACATCTCCGACCTCAAGCGGGTCGAGGAAGAGTTGCGGGCCCTGTCGGTCACCGACTCGCTGACCGGTATCCACAACCGCCGCTATTTCCAGGAGCGCCTGCAGACGGAAATGGCGCGGGTCGAGCGCGGGGTGGGCAGCCTGGCGGTGATCATGCTGGATATCGACCACTTCAAGCGGATCAACGACCAGTACGGGCATGCCATCGGCGACATGGTGCTGCGCGGTGTCTGTGAGCGCATCGGCCTTCGTCTGCGGCGCACGGATGTGTTTTGCCGGCTGGGCGGCGAAGAGTTCATGGTGCTGTGCCCGGACACCGATGGCCAGCAGGCCTATGTCCTGGCCGAGGAGCTGTGGCGCGGGCTGCGCAGCTCGCCAATCGATGGCGTGGGCATTGTCACGGCCAGTTTCGGCATCGCCAGCTGGCGGGAGCACGAAGGGGCCGACGGGCTGTTGCTGCGGGCGGATTCCGGGGTCTATGCGGCCAAGCAGGCTGGGCGCGACCGGGTCGAGGCCGAGATGGGGTAGGCAGGGGGCGCAGAAGTGGGGTGACGCGAGGTTGTCCTCGCGCCACCTGAGTGACGGCTTACAGGGTCGAAGCGGTGTCTGCCAGTTTCGGCTGGCGGTACAGATCCAGCAGCACCTGGTCGAGCACCGAGGACGCGCCCCAGGGCTTCGGATCGTTGAGAATCGCTACCACGGCCCAGGTGTTGCCGTTGCTGTCGCGGCTGTAGCCGGCGATGGCGCGGACGGTGTTCAGGGTCCCGGTCTTCACGTGGGCTTCACCGGACATCGCGGTGCGCTTCAGGCGCTTGCGCATGGTGCCGTCCATGCCGGCGATCGGCATCGAACTGATGAACTCCGCCGAGTACGGGCTTCTCCAGGCCGCTTGCAGCATGGCGGCCATTTCGCGGGCGCTGACCCGTTCGGCACGGGACAGGCCCGAACCGTTCTCCATCACCAGGTGCGGCGCGGTGATGCCTTTCTTCGCCAGCCACTGGCGCACCACCCGTTGCGCCGCCTTGGCATCGTCGCCATCGGCTTCGGTGCGGTATTGCGCGCCGAGGCTGAGGAACAGTTGCTGGGCCATGGTGTTGTTACTGTATTTGTTGATGTCGCGGATGATTTCCGCCAGGTCCGGCGAGAAGGCCCGGGCCAGCACCTTGGCGCTGGATGGCACGGCGGCCAGGCGGTCCTTGCCCTGGATGCTGCCGCCCAGTTCCTTCCAGATGGCGCGTACGGCGCCGGCGGTGTAGGTCGCGTGGTCGAGCAGCGACAGGTAGGTCTGCGAACTGCAACCGTCGCCCAGCTGGCCGTTGACGGTCACGGTGACGCTGCCGTCCGCCTGTGGGACCGGGTTGTAGCGCACGTTGCCGGTGCACTGTTTGCCGCCGATGGCCTTGACCTGGTTGTCGATGCGAATGCTGGCAATCGGCGGCTCGACGGAAATCAGCACCTTGCCCGAATCGTTGCGCGCCACGAAGCGCAGGGCCTTGAGGTTGACCAGCAGGGCATCGGGCTTGACCAGGAACGGCTTGTTCTCGTCGTTACCGTCATCGTTGAACTGCGGCAGCTGCGGCTGCACGAAGAAGTTGCGGTCCAGCACCAGGTCGCCGGTCACTTGCTGCACGCCGTTGGCCCGCAGGTCGCGCATCAGCAACCAGAGTTTTTCCATGTTCAGCTTGGGATCGCCGCCGCCCTTGAGGTACAGGTTGCCATTGAGGATGCCGCCGCTCAGGGTGCCGTCGGTGTAGAACTCGGTTTTCCACTGGTGGGTCGGGCCGAGCATTTCCAGGGCGGCGTAGGTGGTAACCAGTTTCATGGTCGAGGCCGGGTTGACCGACACGTCGGCGTTGTAAACGGTGGCCGTGCCCGGGCCGCTGAGCGGGATCATCACCAGCGACAGGGCGTTGTCTTGCAGTTTGCTGGCCTTGAGGGCCTGTTGGACCTTGGGCGAAAGGGTGGTGTTGACGGGGGCGGCGGAAACGGAAATGGCCAGGGGCAGAAGAAGACCGGCAAGAAAAAGTGGACGCAAAGATTTGATCATGTGAAGTAAAACCCTACAGCCGAGGGGAGAAAAGACGAGGGCATGACGATAAATTCCCTCAGTGGTCACGAAAGTGTCGGCATTATGCCCCAAGGTATAGCGGCTTGTGCCGTGCCGCGGCGGGCTAATCCGCTATTTTTTTCCCAATGGCAGGCCAAGGCCCTCATAGAGTCAGGCAATCGGTTGCTTAAACTGGTAAAGTGCCGCCCGTTATTACTTATGAGGATTGTTCCATGGCCACTAACCGTTCCCGCCGTCTGCGCAAAAAACTGTGCGTAGATGAATTTCAGGAGCTGGGTTTTGAGCTGAACCTGGATTTCAAAGAAGATCTGGCCGAAGAGGCTATTGACGCTTTCCTCGACGCGTTCCTCAAAGAAGCGATGGAAGCCAACGGCCTCGGCTATGTTGGTGGCGATGACTTCGGCCTGGTTTGCCTGAGCAAACGCGGTTCGGTCAGCGAAGAGCAACGTGCCAAGGTCGAAGCCTGGCTCAAGGCCCGCACCGAGCTGACCAGCGTTGAAGTCAGCCCGCTGCTGGACGTCTGGTACCCGGAAAACTCGATCAATCCGGTAGCCTGATGTGCTGAGTCGGTGGCCCGTCCGGGCCGCCGACTCACGGCTGTCGCGGTACAGCCTTCTCGATTTATTCCCCCCGCAGAACCTTTATATGCCTCGGGCCTGTTTCCCAGGATTTCGCGTGGGCGGGTTGTAGCCGCTGCCGTAGGCTGCGATCGCGACCGAAGGACGCGTAAGGTCTTGAGATCGCTGAAGCCTTCGGGCTTATCGCAGCCTGCGGCAGCGGCTACAGGCTTATTCGTTGTTCCAGTTCAGGATCGCCAGGGTCAGCACGCCGGCCACGATTCCCCAGAACGCCGAGCCGACGGAGAACAGGGTCAGGCCTGAGGCGGTCACCATAAAGGTGATCAGCGCCGCCTCGCGCTCCTTCACCTGGCTCATGGCGATACTCAGGCCGTTGATGATCGAGCCGAACAGCGCCAGCGCGGCGATCGACAGCACCAGCTCCTTGGGCAGGGCCGCGAACAGCGCCGCCAGCGTGGCGCCGAAGACCCCGGCGATGCCGTAGAAAATCCCGCACCAGACCGCCGCGGTGTAGCGCTTGTTGCGGTCCTCGTGGGCATGGGGGCCGGTGCAGATCGCCGCGCTGATGGCCGCCAGGTTGATGCCGTGGGAGCCGAACGGCGCCAGCAGCAGGGAGGCGATACCGGTGGTGGTGACCAGCGGCGAGGCCGGGACGTTGTAGCCGTCGGCGCGCAGCACGGCGACCCCGGGCATGTTCTGCGAGGTCATGGCCACCACGAACAGCGGGATGCCGATGCTGATGGTCGCCGCCAGGGAAAAGTGCGGGGTGGTCCACACCGGCGTGGCGACTTCCAGGTGGAATTGGCTGAAATCCAGCAGGCCCATCACCCCGGCCAATGCAGTGCCGATCAGCAGCGCGGCGAGCACCGCATAGCGTGGCGACAGGCGCTTGACCAGCAGGTAGCTGAAGAACATGCCCAGCACCAGGGCGGTGCGGTGCTGCGCGGCGACGAAGATCTCGCTGCCGATCTTGAACAGGATGCCCGCCAGCAGTGCCGCGGCGAGGGAGGCCGGGATGCGCTTGACCAGGCGTTCGAAGCTGCCGGTCAGGCCGCAGATGGTTACCAGCACCGCGCAGGTGATATAGGCACCGATGGCTTCGCCGTAGCTCACCCCGGACAGGCTGGTGATCAGCAGCGCGGCGCCGGGGGTCGACCAGGCGACGGTGATCGGGGTGCGGTAGCGCAAGGACAGGCTGATGCTGCAGAGGGCCATGCCGATGGAGATGGCCCAGATCCACGAGGAAATCTGCCCGCTGGTCAGCCCGGCGGCCTGTCCGGCCTGGAACATCAGCACCAGGGAGCTGGTGTAGCCGGTCATCATGGCGATGAAGCCGGCGACTACGGCCGAGGGCGAAGTATCGGCCAGGGGGCGTAATGGCGCGAGGGAGGCGTCGGACATGGAGCGCTGTTCCTTGTTCTGATAAAGATATCTGTCGCCCGAAAGCCCGGTGCAGGGGCGTTGGGTGACGAAAGCAGGGGCCAAGCCTAAACGTAAAAGTAACCATTCATTGCAATACAGCCAGGGCGGCAAATGGCCGTACAGTCGTTGCGACAGCCCGTGGACCATACAGTTATTGCGAATGGACCCCATGGGTTGTGTACAATGTGCCATTGTTTTTACGCGATACTTGTCAGCGACCCACTGTGCCGTATTACAGTCACGGTCAATTCGCCGCAGTTCTCCCGACTCGAGTGCCCATGAACGAACAGTTGCAACCCCTCAAGAAACAACCGCGAGCAGGCAAGGCCGGTCGCAGCGGGACCCAGGACGATATTGTCTACGCGCATATCTTCGAGGCCATCCTCGAACAGCGCCTGGCGCCCGGCACCAAGTTGAGCGAAGAGGCGCTGGGGGAAATTTTCGGGGTCAGCCGTACCATCATTCGTCGTGCGCTGTCGCGCCTGGCCCATGAAGGCGTGGTGCTGCTGCGGCCCAATCGCGGCGCGGTCGTGGCCAGCCCGAGTGTCGAGGAGGCCCGCCAGGTGTTCATGGCGCGCCGGCTGGTGGAGCGGGCGATCACCGAGCTGGCGGTGCAGCACGCCACGGCCGAACAGCTTGCCGAGCTGCGGCAGATGGTCAACGACGAGCGCGACAGCTTTTCCCGTGGCGATCGCGGCGCCGGTATCCGCTTGTCGGGCGAGTTCCACCTCAAACTTGCCGAGGCGGCGAAGAATGCTCCGCTGATCAGCTTCCAGCGCAGCCTGGTGTCGCAGACCTCGCTGATCATCGCCCAGTACGAAAGCGGCAACCGTTCGCACTGTTCCTACGATGAGCACACCCAGTTGATCGACGCCATCGAGGCCCGCGATGCGGAGCTGGCAGTGACCCTGATGATGCATCACATGGATCACATCGACAGCAAGCTCAACCTCGACGAAGAAAGCGCCTCGGACGACCTGCATGCGGTGTTCTCGCACCTGCTGCAAACCAAGAAGCCGGGCCGCTCTCCCGCCAAGCTCTGAGACATTGCCGCGGGCCCTTCGCGGGCAAGCCTCGCGCCTACGGATTGCGACGTTCGCGTAGGAGCGAGGCTTGCCCGCGATGACGGCCTGAAAGGCACAAAAAATCCCCCGGAATCCAGCGATCACGGGGGATTTTTTATGCCTGGAACAACTTAGCGCTGGTGCACCAGATTGCCCGCGGCATAGGTCTGCGCCACGGTGCGGTCATCGCCCAGGGTCATCAGCACGAACAGCGTCTCGGCGATGCTCTTGGATTGTTTCAGGCGATAGCTCAGCAGTGGCGTGGCGTTGTAGTCGAGCACCAGGAAGTCGGCGTCGGTGCCTGGCTGCAGGGTGCCGATCCGCTCTTCCAGGCGCAGTGCGCGTGCGCCGCCGAGGGTGGCCAGGTACAGCGACTTGAACGGACTCAGGCGCGCGCCCTGCAACTGCATGACCTTGTAGGCTTCGTTCAGGGTCTGCAGCAGCGAGAAGCTGGTGCCGCCGCCGACGTCGGTGCCCAGGCCGACATTCAGCTTGTGCTTCTCGGCCATCGGCAGGTTGAACAGGCCGCTGCCGAGAAACAGGTTCGAGGTCGGGCAGAAGGCCACGGCCGAACCGGTCTGCGCCAGGCGCGCGCATTCGTCGTCGCACAGGTGCACGCCGTGGGCGAACACCGAGCGCTCGCCCAGCAACTGGTAGTGGTCGTACACGTCCAGGTAGCCCTTGCGCTCGGGGAACAGTTCCTTGACCCATTCGACTTCCTGCAGGTTCTCGCTGATGTGGGTCTGCATGTACAGGTCGGGGTATTCGCCGAGCAATTGCCCGGCCAGGGTCAGTTGTTCCGGGGTGCTGGTCGGGGCGAAACGCGGTGTCACCGCGTAGTGCAGGCGGCCCTTGCCATGCCAGCGCTCGATCAGCGCCTTGCTTTCCAGGTAGCTGGATTCGGCAGTGTCGGTCAGGTAGTCGGGGGCGTTGCGGTCCATCATCACCTTGCCGGCGATCATCCGCAGGTCGAGCTTCTCGGCCGCTTCGAAAAAGGCATTCACCGATTGCGGATGCACGCTGCCGAAGACCAGGGCGGTGGTGGTGCCGTTGCGCAGCAGCTCCTTGATGAAAATCTCTGCCACTTCCTCGGCATGGGCCTGGTCGGCGAACTGGCTTTCGCAGGGGAAGGTATAGGTGTTGAGCCAGTCCAGCAATTGCTCGCCATAGGCACCGACCATGCCGGTCTGCGGCAGGTGGATATGGGTGTCGATGAAGCCTGGGGTGATCAGCGCATCCTGATAGTGAATGATCTCCATATCGGCGGGCAGGCTGGCGAGCAATTCGCTGGCGTGGCCGAGGGCGCTGATCTGGCCGTTGTCGACCACCAGCAGGCCATCCTCGAAATACTCGTAGGAGGCTTCGATGCCGACCTCGGCGGGGTCGGCGATGCTGTGCAGGATGGCGGCACGGTAGGCTTTGCGAGTCAGAGGCATGAGGCAGTCTCGGTTCGTGGCTTTTTAATGAGTGGCGTGGCTGCGGCGCGAGGCCGGCAGCAGTTTGGCAATGGGTTCGGCGCGGGCACTGTGCTGGCCGAAATTGGCGTTATAGGTGGCGATGATTTCGCCGGCGATGGAGATGGCGATTTCCACAGGCAACTTGCCTTTGACTTCGCCGAGCCCCATCGGGCAGCGCATGCGTTGCAGCACGCCGCTGTCGAAGCCGCGCTCGCGTAGGCGGTGTTCGAACTTCACCCGTTTGGTATTCGAGCCGATCAGGCCGAAGTAGGCAAAGTCGTTGCGCTTGAGGATCGCGGCGGTGAGCTCCAGGTCGAGCTGGTGATTGTGGGTCATGACGATGCAATAGCTGCCAGTGGGCAGGTCATCGATTTCATCGACGGGCTCTTCGCTGACGATCTTGCGCACGCCCTGGGGGATCTGCTCGGGGAATTCCTGTTCCCGCGAGTCGATCCAGCGCACCTTGCACGGCAGGCTGGCCAGCAGCGGCACCAGGGCGCGGCCGACATGGCCGGCGCCGAAGACCGCGATCTGCGCCTGGACCTGGCCCATGGGTTCGAACAGCAACACCGTCACCCCGCCGCAGCACTGGCCGAGGCTGGCGCCCAGGCTGAAGCGCTCCAGATGGGTGTCCTGCTTGCCGCTGGCGAGCATCTCGCGGGCGATCTGCATGGCCTTGTATTCCAGGTGGCCGCCGCCGATGGTGTCGAAGCTCTGGGTGGCGCTGATGACCATTTTCGAGCCGGCATTGCGTGGCGTCGAACCCAGCTCTTCGATGATGGTCACCAGCACGCAGGGTTCGCCGCGGGTTTGCAGGTCGGCGAGGGCGCTGATCCAGTTGTACATGTTTCACCTCAGCATTCGCTGTTGTCTGTTCGGCCCTCATCGCGGGCAAGCCTCGCTCCTACAGACCCGTGCAGATCGGTAGGCGCGAGGCTTGCCCGCGATAGGCGCACCTCGTTCTAGAGCGGAACCAGTTCAGACTCGGCCTCGACGGCCTTCGTCACCTTCAGCTGGCGCATCTGCTCGCAGCCCCACAACACCCGCTCCGGCGTGGCCGGCGCGTCGATCTTCGGCTGGTGCCGGTAATCGCCGAGGCTGGCCACGGCATCCTTGATAGCGCACCAGGCGGCGATGCCGAGCATGAACGGCGGCTCACCCACGGCCTTGGAGTGGAACACCGTGTCTTCCGGGTTCTTGCGGTTTTCCACCAGCTTCACGCGCAAATCCAAAGGCATGTCGGCAACGGCTGGAATCTTGTAACTGGCGGGGCCGCAGGTCTCTAGCTTGCCCTTGGCGTTCCACACCAATTCTTCCATGGTCAGCCAGCCCATGCCCTGGATAAAGCCACCTTCCACCTGGCCGATGTCGATGGCCGGGTTCAGCGAGGCACCGACGTCATGCAGGATATCGGTGCGCAGCATCTTGTACTCGCCGGTCAGGGTGTCGACTATCACCTCGGCGCAGGCGGCGCCGTAGGCGAAGTAGTAGAACGGCCGGCCACGGGCCTGGGCACGGTCGTAGTAGATTTTCGGGGTCTTGTAGAAGCCGGTGCTGGACAGCGAGACCTGGGCGAAATAAGCCTGCTGGATCAGTTCCTCGAAACTCAGGATCTGGTCGCGGACCCGTACGTGGCCGTTGTGGAATTCCACATCTTCCTCGCTGACCTTGTACTGCCGGGCGGCAAACTCCACCAGGCGTTTCTTGATGGTTTCCGCTGCGTTCTGCGCCGCCTTGCCATTCAGGTCGGCACCGCTGGAGGCGGCGGTCGGCGAGGTGTTGGGCACCTTGTCGGTGTTGGTCGCGGTGATCTGCACCCGGTCGATCTCCACCTGGAACACCTCGGCCACCACCTGCGCCACCTTGGTGTTCAGGCCCTGGCCCATTTCCGTGCCGCCGTGGTTGAGGTGGATGCTGCCGTCGGTATAGACGTGCACCAGCGCGCCGGCCTGGTTGAGGAAGCTGGCGGTGAAGGAAATGCCGAATTTCACCGGGGTCAGTGCCAGACCCTTTTTCAGGATCGGGCTGCCGGCGTTGTAGCGGCGGATCGCTTCGCGGCGCTCGGCGTACTGGCTGCTGGCTTCCAGTTCTGCGGTCATTTCTTCGAGCATGTTGTGCTCGACGGTCTGGTAGTAGTGGGTGACGTTGCGTTCGGTCTTGCCGTAGTAGTTGGCCTTGCGCACGGCCAGCGGGTCGAGGGCGAGATGGCGGGCGATGGCGTCCATCACTTCCTCGATGGCGACCATGCCTTGCGGGCCGCCGAAACCACGGTAGGCGGTGTTCGACGCGGTGTTGGTCTTGCAGCGATGGCCGTTGATGGTGGCGTCGCCCAGGTAGTACGAGTTGTCGGCGTGGAACATCGCCCGGTCGACGATCGAGGCCGACAGGTCCGGCGAGCAACCGCAGTTGCCGGCCAGCTCCAGCTGGATGCCATGCAGGCGCCCGGTGCTGTCGAAGCCGACGTCGTACTCGATATAGAAGGGGTGGCGCTTGCCGGTCATCAGCATGTCTTCGACCCGCGGCAGGCGCATCTTGGTTGGCTGGCCGGTGAGGTGCGCGATCACCGCGCACAGGCATGCCGGGCTGGCGGCCTGGGTTTCCTTGCCGCCGAAACCACCGCCCATGCGGCGCATGTCGACCACGATCTTGTTCATCGACACGTCCAGCACCTCGGCCACCAGTTTCTGCACCTCGGTGGGGTTCTGGGTCGAGCAGTAGACGATCATGCCGCCGTCTTCGGTGGGCATCACCGAGGAAATCTGGGTCTCCAGGTAGAAGTGTTCCTGGCCGCCGATGTGCAGCGTGCCCTGCAGGCGATGCTCGGCGCTGGCCAGGGCCTTGGCCGAGTCGCCGCGCTGGTGGGTGTGGCTGTCGAGGACGAAGTGGCGTTTGCGCAGGGCTTCGACCACGTCCAGGACTGGCTCCAGGTCCTCGTATTCGATGACCGCGGCCATGGCCGCTTGGCGCGCGGTTTCCAGGTCGCGGGCGGCCACGGCCAGCACCGGCTGACCGACGAACTGCACGTCGTCGATGGCCAGCAGCGGGTCGCCGGGCAGCAGCGGGCCGATGTCTTTCAGCCCCGGAATGTCCTTGTGGGTGATGACGATACGCACGCCGTCGAAGGCATGGCAGGGCGCGGTGTCGATGCTGAGGATCTTGGCGTGGGCACGGTCCGAGAGGCGCGCATACACATGCAGCTGGTTGGGGAATTCCAGCCGGTCATCGATGTACACCGCTTCGCCGGATACATGTTTGGCGGCACTGTCGTGCTTGACGCTGCGCCCGACGCCGGTGGCCAGGTCCTGTTGAAACAGGGCGCTCAGTTCGGCTTGAGTCTTCTCGACTTTGTGATGATTAGACATAAGCGGTCACCCGGGTTTCGATGTGCGGTGTTTGCAGTTCGATAAAGTATTTGCGCAGCAGGTTCTGGGCGCTGAGCAGGCGGTATTCCTTGCTGGCGCGGAAGTCCGAAAGCGGGGTGAAGTCTTCGCCCAGGGCGGCGCAGGCACGTTCGACGGTGGTCTCGCTCCACGGGGCGCCGAGCAGCGCGGCCTCGCAGTGCTTGGCGCGTTTCGGGGTGGCGGCCATGCCACCGAAGGCCACGCGAGCGTCGGCGATCACGCCGTTCTCGATACGCAGATTGAAGGCCGCGCAGACCGCGGAAATATCGTCGTCCAGGCGCTTGGACACCTTGTAGGCGCGGAACAGCTGCTGGGCGCTGGCCCGTGGCACGATGATCTTCTCGATGAACTCGCTTTCCTGGCGCGCGGTGACGCGGTAGTCGATGAAATAGTCTTCCAGGGCCAGGGTGCGGCGGGTGTTGCCCTTGCACAGGACGATCTGCGCGCCCAGGGCGATCAGCAAGGGCGGTGAGTCGCCGATGGGCGAAGCGTTGCCAATGTTGCCGCCCAGGGTGCCCTGGTTGCGGATCTGCAACGAGGCGAAGCGTTGCAGCAGCTCACCGAAGTCCGGGTACTCGGCCTTGAGGGCGTCGTAGCAATCGGAGAGGGCGGTGGCGGCGCCGATTTCCAGGCGGTCGTCGAAGCGTTCGATGCGTTTCATTTCGGCGACGTTGCCGACATAGATCATCACCGGCAGCGGGCGGTGGAACTGTGTGACCTCCAGCGCCAGGTCGGTGCCGCCGGCCAGCAGCCGGGCTTGCGGGTAGGCGTCATACAGGTCGGCCAGATCGGATACGGTCAGCGGTACCAGGCAACGTTTGTCGCCACTGTTCAGTTCGCCGGTGTCGCTGGGGGCGATGGCTTTCAGGCGGGCGATGGTCTCGGCTTCGCGGGCGTCGAACTGGTCCGGCTGCTTGCCGCAGCAGGCCTGCTCGGCGGCGGCGAGGATCGGGCGGTAGCCGGTGCAGCGGCACAGGTTGCCGGCCAGGGCTTCATGGGCCTTGTGCGAGTCGGGTTGCTCGGAGTTCTTCTGCAGGGCGAACAGTGACATGACGAAGCCCGGCGTACAGAAGCCGCACTGCGAGCCGTGGCATTCGACCATGGCTTTCTGCACGCTGTGCAACTGGCCCTGGTGCTTGAGGTCTTCGACGCTGATCAGCTGTTTGCCGTGCAGCGACGAGACGAAGGTCAGGCACGAGTTGAGGCTGCGATAACGGATGTGCTCCGCGCCCGTGTCGTCGGTCTGCAATTCGCCGACCACCACGGTGCAGGCGCCGCAGTCGCCACTGGCGCAGCCTTCCTTGGTGCCGGGCTTGCCCAGATGCTCGCGCAGATAATTGAGCACCGTCAGATTCGGGTCCAGGGTGTGCTCGCTACGGAGTTCCTGGTTGAGTAAAAACTGGATCACGGAAGGCCTCGCAGACTCATTATTGTTGGTAACCGACGTGGGCCGAATTTAGTCATGTCTGACTTTTCGGTCAATGATTTTCTGACTTAAAGGTCAGGAAATCGTTTTTTGCCGATCAACACGCGCTTTCAAACAGTATTGACCCTCCCGGGCCGCAGTGCCTTTTGCTTATTCCGTGCCAAATTCAGGCCCTTGGGCACTCCGCCATGAGGTAGCAATTGCGCTACACTGCGCCGCTTGTACCGATCTAAGAGTTTGAAGGAAAACCATGACGTTCAAGGCGCCGGACAGCCTCGCCGAGCAAATCGCTCACCACCTCGCCGAACGCATCATTCGCGGCGAGCTCAAGCCTGGGGAGCGCATTCAGGAACAGAAGGTCACGCTGGCCCTCAACGTCAGCCGCGGCTCGGTCCGCGAGGCCCTGCTGATCCTCGAACGCCGTCACCTGATCGCCATCCTGCCGCGTCGTGGCGCCCATGTGACCGAACTCACCCCGCACAAGGTGCAGAGCCTGTGCACCCTGATGAGCGAGCTGTACATCCTGCTGGGCAACTCGGTGGCCAACGGCTGGGAACTGCAGGCCGACATGGCGCCGTTCCTGCAGATCCAACAACGATTGATCGCCGCCTACGAGCGCCAGGACATCCGCAGTTTCGTCGAAGACAGCTTCAACGTGATGCGCGCCGCCTACCCGTTCGCCGACAACCCGTACCTGCAGGAAACCGTCGAGAACCTGCAGCCGGCGATGAGCCGTGCCTATTTCCTGGCCCTGGAGCAGCGCAAGGCGGAAATGAGCGAATTCCTCGACCTGTTCGAGCAACTGCTGGCCGCCGTGCTGGCCCGTGACCTGCCGACGATCCGCCTGGTGCTGACGGCCTATGCCCGGCGCAGTTGCGACCTGGTAGTCGCCGCCTTGACGGTTGCCTGAGCGTGCGGCTCAAGTGCATCAAGCTGGCGGGGTTCAAGTCCTTCGTCGACCCGACCACGGTGAACTTCCCCAGTAACATGGCGGCGGTGGTCGGGCCCAATGGTTGCGGCAAGTCGAACATCATCGACGCCGTGCGCTGGGTCATGGGCGAGAGCTCGGCCAAGAACCTGCGCGGCGAGTCGATGACCGACGTCATCTTCAACGGTTCCACCAGCCGCAAGCCGGTGAGCCAGGCCAGCATCGAGCTGGTCTTCGACAACTCCGACGGCACCCTGGTCGGCGAGTACGCGGCCTACGCGGAGATCTCCATCCGCCGCAAGGTCACCCGCGACAGTCAGAACAGCTATTTCCTCAACGGCGCCAAGTGCCGCCGTCGCGACATTACCGACATTTTCCTCGGCACCGGCCTGGGGCCACGCAGCTACTCGATCATCGAGCAGGGCATGATCTCCAAGCTGATCGAAGCCAAGCCGGAAGACCTGCGCAACTTCATCGAAGAAGCCGCCGGGATTTCCAAGTACAAGGAGCGCCGCCGGGAAACCGAAAACCGCATCCGCCGTACCCACGAAAACCTGGCGCGCCTGACCGACCTGCGCGAGGAGCTGGAACGCCAGCTCGAACGCCTGCACCGCCAGGCCCAGGCGGCCGAGAAGTACCAGGAATACAAGGGCGAGGAGCGTCAGCTCAAGGCCCAACTGTCGGCACTGCGCTGGCAGGAGCTTAACGAGCAGGTCGGCCAGCGCGAATCGATCATCGGCAACCAGGAAGTCGGCTTTGAAGCCCTGGTGGCGGAGCAACGCAATGCCGACGCCGCCATCGAGCGCCTGCGTGACGGTCACCATGAGCTGTCCGAGCGCTTCAATCTGGTGCAGGGGCGCTTCTATTCGGTCGGTGGCGATATCGCCCGGGTCGAGCAGAGCATCCAGCACGGCCAGCAGCGTTTGCGCCAGTTGCAGGACGACTTGCGCGAAGCCGAGCGTGCACGCCAGGAGACCGAATCCCACCTGGGCCACGACCGCACCTTGCTCGCCACCCTCGGTGAAGAGCTGGAAATGCTCGAGCCCGAGCAGGAAGTCACCAGCGCCGCCGCCGAAGAGGCCGCTGCGGCCCTGGAAGAAGCCGAAACCACCATGCACGGCTGGCAGGAGCAGTGGGACGGTTTCAACCTCAAATCCGCCGAGCCGCGACGCCAGGCCGAGGTGCAGCAGTCGCGTATCCAGCAGCTCGAAGGCAGCATGGAACGCCTGGGCGAGCGCCAGCGGCGCCTGGTGGAGGAGCGCGCGTTGCTCGCTGCCGACCCGGAAGACGCGGCGATCCTCGAACTCAATGAACAACTCGCGGCCAGCGAGGCGACCCTGGAAGATTTGCAGGCCAGCGAAGACGCTCAAGTCGAGCGCCTGGAGCAACTGCGCCAGGAGCTGCATCAGGCGACCCAGGCCCAACAGCAGGCCCAGGGCGAACTACAGCGCCTCAATGGGCGCCTGGCCTCGCTGGAGGCTTTGCAGCAGGCGGCGCTCAATCCGGGGACCGGCGCGGCGCAGTGGCTGCAGGAGCAACAGTTGGCCGAGCGTCCGCGGCTGGCCGAAGGCTTGAAGGTCGAGGCCGGTTGGGAGCTCGCGGTGGAAACCGTGCTCGGCGCCGACCTGCAAGCGGTACTGGTCGACGATTTTGCCGGCTTCGACCTGGCCGGCTTCGAGCAGGGCGACCTGCGCCTGCTCCAGCTGGCGGGCGAGGGTGCGCGGATGCCGGGCAGCCTGCTGGACAAGGTCGATGCCCAGGTCGATCTGGCGCCCTGGCTGGGCCAGGTCAAGCCGGTGGAAAGCCTTGAACAGGCCTTGGCCCTGCGTGGCCAACTGGCGGCCGGTGAGAGCCTGATCAGCCGTGACGGGTTCTGGGTCGGCCGGCATTTTCTGCGGGTGCGCCGCGCCAGCGAAGCGGAAAGCGGCATGCTCGCGCGCAACCAGGAAATCGAGCAGTTGAGTCTGGAACGCGACGAGCGCGAAGCCAGCGTGGAAGACCTGGAAACCCGGTTGCAGAACCTGCGTGCGCAACAGCGCCAGCAAGAGAACGGTCGCGAACACCTGCGCCGTCTGTTGCAGGACGAAGCCCGACAGCAGGGTGAATTGAAAGCCAGGCTTTCTGCCGGCAAGGCCAAGGCCGAGCAGTTGGCCCTGCGCCGTACCCGCCTGGATGAAGAAGTGGCGGAGCTGGGCGAGCAGCGCGCGGTGGAACACGAACAAGTGGGCGAAGCCCGTCTGCAGTTGCAGGAAGCCCTCGACAGCATGGCCCTGGACACCGAGCAGCGCGAATTGCTGCTGGCCCAGCGCGACAGTTTGCGCGAACGCCTGGACCGGGTGCGCCAGGAGGCGCGCCAGCACAAGGATCACGCTCATCAGTTGGCGGTGCGCCTGGGGTCGCTCAAGGCCCAGCACGATTCCACCCGCCAGGCCCTGGAGCGCCTGGAGCTGCAATCGGAGCGTCTGACGGAGAAGCGTGAACAGCTCAGCCTGAACCTGGAGGAGGGCGCCGCGCCGCTGGAAGAGCTGCGCCTGAAACTCGAGGAATTGCTGGAAAAACGCATGACCGTCGACGTCGAGCTCAAGAGCGCGCAGATCGCCATGGAAGATGCCGACCGCGAATTGCGCGACGCGGAAAAACGTCGGACCCAGGCCGAGCAGCAATCGCAGTTGATCCGTGGCCAGCTCGAACAGCAGCGCATGGAATGGCAGGCCCTGAGCGTGCGTCGCAAGACCTTGCAGGACCAGTTGCTGGAAGACGGCTACGACTTGCAGGGCGTGCTCGCCACGTTGACCGAGCAGGCCAGCGAGAAAGAGGCCGAGGAAGAACTCGAGCGGATTGCCGCGCGTATCCAGCGCCTGGGGGCGATCAACCTCGCGGCCATCGATGAGTACCAGCAGCAGTCCGAACGCAAACGTTATCTGGACGCCCAGGACGCCGATCTGGTGGAAGCCCTGGAAACCCTGGAAAACGTGATTCGCAAGATCGACAAGGAAACCCGTAATCGTTTCAAGGATACCTTTGATCAGATTAACGGCGGTTTACAGGCGCTCTTTCCAAAAGTTTTCGGTGGCGGCAGCGCTTATTTGGAACTGACGGGCGAAGATCTACTCGATACAGGGGTAACGATCATGGCGCGTCCGCCAGGGAAGAAGAACAGCACCATTCATTTGTTGTCCGGTGGTGAGAAAGCATTGACGGCCCTGGCGCTGGTATTTGCCATCTTCAAGTTGAACCCGGCGCCGTTCTGCATGCTCGACGAAGTTGACGCCCCGCTGGATGACGCTAACGTTGGACGCTACGCAAGGCTGGTTAAAGAGATGTCGCAGACGGTGCAGTTCATCTATATCACCCACAACAAGATCGCCATGGAAATGGCCGATCAATTGATGGGCGTGACGATGCACGAACCCGGCTGTTCGCGCCTGGTAGCAGTGGATGTCGAGGAGGCGATGGCGATGGTGGACGCCTGATATCCGGGCGACCAAAGCCGGTATGTAAGTGACAAGTAAGAGGTTTTTACCTGTGCCGAGTACTGGCTGATCGACATATTGAATGAAGCCGTTGCGACAGACGGTGTAAAGTTGTCTTTGGTCGTGCTAGTTTAATGTCAATTTTTCCTATACGTGGGCAAAAGGCCAGTCAGAACATAGAGTTGGCGCCACGTTTTAAAGCGGTTTGCAGTTTGCTAAACCTCTTATTTTTCAGCATTTTTCATAGAGGCACGGGATTACATGGAAATCGGTCTGCGCGAGTGGCTGATCGTCATCGGCATCATTGTCATTGCCGGTATTCTTTTTGATGGCTGGCGCCGTATGCGCGGCGGCAAAGGAAAGTTGAAATTCCGCCTGGATCGTAGCCTGTCCAACCTGCCGGACGACGACAGCAGTGCCGAACTGCTGGGTCCGCCCCGCGTGCTGGATACCCATAAGGAACCGCAACTCGACGAGCACGACCTGCCGTCGATGAGCGCGCCGGCGCGCGAACCGCGCGAATCCGGCTCCAAGCGTGGCAAGCGTGCCAGCGAGCCACAGCAGGGCGACCTGAACCTCAACCTGGATCTGGACGGCGGCCCGAGCTTCAGCAGCCGTGACGACGACTTCCCGGATGAAACCAAGGCTTCCGGTTACGCCGACAAGGACCAGCCGCAAGCCGAAGAAGTGTTGGTGATCAGCGTGATCTGCCGTGATGCCGGCGGCTTCAAGGGCCCGGCGCTGTTGCAGAACATCCTGGAAAGCGGCCTGCGTTTTGGCGAGATGGATATTTTCCACCGTCACGAAAGCATGGCTGGCAATGGCGAAGTGCTGTTCTCCATGGCCAATGCGGTCAAGCCGGGCGTATTCGACCTGGACGACATCGACCACTTCAGCACCCCGGCGGTGAGCTTCTTCCTCGGCCTGCCAGGCCCGCGTCATCCGAAGCAGGCTTTCGACGTGATGGTGGCCGCGGCGCGCAAGCTGTCCCAGGAACTCAATGGCGAGCTGAAGGATGACCAGCGCAGTGTGCTGACCGCCCAGACCATCGAGCACTACCGTCAGCGCATCGTCGAATTCGAACGTCGCGCCCTGACCCAGAAGCGCTGAGCGCTTCGCGAGCCAGCCGCTCCGGATAACCCTTGGCCTGCCGGAGCGGGCTCGCGACAGGGTCGCAAGACCCTCCAGACAAATATTGAGCAGCCTAGGCTGCTCTTTTGCTTTTTGAGAGAACATCATGACCGCCGTCGAAACCCGCATTCTTGAGCTGCGCGCTGAGCTGGATCAGCACAACTATCGCTACCACGTACTCGACGAACCGAGCATCCCCGACGCTGAATACGATCGCCTGTTCCATGAGCTCAAGGCACTGGAAGCCGAACACCCGGAACTGGTCAGCAGCGACTCGCCCACCCAGCGCGTCGGCAGCGCGGCGCTCTCGGCCTTCACTCAGGTGCGCCACGAAATCCCCATGCTCAGCCTGGGCAACGCCTTCGAAGAAACCGACATGCGCGAGTTCGATCGCCGGGTGACCGAGGGTCTCGACTTGCCGGTGGGCGATCTGTTCGGTGGCGGTGCGGCGGTGGAATACAGCTGCGAGCCGAAGCTCGATGGCCTGGCGGTCAGCTTGCTGTATCTGGACGGCGTGCTGGTGCGCGGCGCGACTCGCGGCGACGGCACCACTGGCGAAGACATCAGCGTCAATGTGCGCACCGTGCGCAACATCCCCCTCAAGCTGCACGGCAGCGGCTGGCCGGCGACCCTGGAGGTGCGCGGCGAGGTGTACATGTCCAAGGCCGGTTTCGAGCGGCTCAATGCCGCGCAGCTGGAAGTTGGCGGCAAGACCTTCGCCAACCCACGGAACGCCGCGGCCGGCAGCTTGCGCCAGCTGGACTCGAAGATCACCGCCAGTCGCCCGCTGGAATTCTGCTGCTACGGGATCGGTCAGGTCACTGCGGATATCGCCGACACCCATATCGGCAATCTGGAGCAGCTCAAGCACTGGGGTATGCCCGTCAGTCGCGAGCTGAAACTGGCCAAGGGGATCGACGAATGCCTGGATTACTACCGCGATATCGGCGAGCGCCGTAACGGCTTGCCTTATGAAATCGACGGCGTGGTGTTCAAGGTCAACAGCATTGCCTCGCAGCGCGAGCTGGGCTTCCGGGCTCGCGAGCCGCGCTGGGCGATCGCTCATAAATTCCCGGCGATGGAAGAGCTGACCGAGCTGCTGGACGTGGAATTCCAGGTTGGCCGCACCGGTGCGGTGACCCCAGTGGCCCGTCTGAAACCGGTCAAGGTGGCAGGTGTCACCGTCTCCAACGCGACCCTGCACAACATGGACGAAGTGGCGCGCCTGGGCCTGATGATCGGCGACACCGTGATCATCCGCCGTGCGGGCGATGTGATTCCGCAAGTGGTGCAGGTGGTCGTCGAGCGTCGTCCGGAAAATGCGCGCAAGGTGCATATCCCGCAGACCTGCCCGGTGTGCGGCTCCCATGTCGAGCGCACACAGTTGATCAAGCGCAGCAAGGGCAAGGAAACCATCAGCGAAGGCGCGGTGTACCGCTGTGTCGGTCGCCTGGCCTGTGGCGCGCAGCTCAAGCAGGCGATCATCCACTTCGTTTCCCGTCGGGCGATGGATATCGAAGGGTTGGGCGACAAGACCATCGAACAGCTGGTGGACGAAAAGCTCATTGGTTCGCCGGCCGACCTCTACAAGCTCAAGTACGAGCAGATCATCGATCTGGAAGGCTTCGCCGAGGTCTCCAGCAACAAGCTGCTCAAGGCCATCGAAGACAGCAAGAAGCCGGGCCTGGCGCGTTTCATCTACGCCCTGGGCATTCCCGATGTGGGCGAGGAGACGGCCAAGGTCCTGGCGCGCTCCCTGGCCTCTCTGGAGCGCGTGCAGCAGGCCTTGCCGGAAGTACTGACCTACCTGCCGGATATCGGCCTGGAAGTGGCTCACGAGATTCACAGCTTCTTCGAGGACAGCCATAACCAGCAGGTGATCGGTGCCCTGCTCGATCCGCAGCAGTGCGGGCTGCAGTTGCAGGATCAGGGTGATCTCGGCGCCGAGTTCGCTGCCAGCACCACCCTGGGCGGCATGCTCGACAAGCTGAACATTCCATCGGTGGGGCCGGGTGCGGCGCAGAAGCTGGCGGACAAGTTCGTCACCCTCGACGGTGTGGTCAAGGCGGACTGGCTGGACATGCGCCAGACCCTGCCGGAGAAGCAGGCCAAGGCCGTGCGTGAGTTCTTCGACATCGCGGAAAACGCCGAGCGGGCGCTGGCCATCGAGGCGCAGCTGCAAGCCTTCGGCATGCACTGGCAGAGCGAGAAGAAAGTGGTGGAAGGGCTGCCGCTGGCCGGCCAGACCTGGGTGCTCACCGGCTCGCTGGAGCTGATGAGCCGCGACGTGGCCAAGGACAAGCTGGAAAGCCTGGGCGCCAAGGTTGCTGGCTCGGTTTCGGCCAAGACCCACTGCGTGGTGGCCGGTCCCGGTGCCGGCTCCAAGCTGGCCAAGGCCAACGAGCTGGGCCTCAAGGTGCTGGACGAAGAAACCTTCGTGAGCTTCCTCGGCCAGCACGGCATAGCGGTCTGATCCCATAGCGGCTGCCGAAGGCTGCGATCGACTGCGCAGCGGGCGTTGCTCTGTCGGGCGCCAGAAGGTCCTGCGGACCTTGTCGCAGCCTGCGGCAGCGGCTACATGGAATGGCGTTCCCCCGGCAGGAACGCCCTGAAGGCGATGGAACGATCATCTCGTCCATATGATCTAGTCTTGGCACGCCCAGGGAGAGATCGCCATGTACCGCTTCTTCGAACAGCTCAGTTCCCGTATCGCCGCACCCTTTGTCCGCGAGGGCAGCCGCAACAGCAAGGTCTGGCCGTGTCGTTGCGGACAGTCGCTGTTCTTTCGTAACAGTCAGTGCCTGGCCTGTTCGGCGGCCTTGGGTTATCAGCCTGAGCAGAGTCGCTTGTCGTCGCTGCAGCCAGGGCCGGAGGCCGATACCTGGCGGCTGGACGTCGATCCGCAAGCGGGACTGTTCCGGCGCTGTGCCAACCTCGATACCCCGGCGGCCTGCAACTGGCTGCTGCCTGCGAATGGTGCCGGCACCTTGTGTGTGGCGTGCAGGTTGAACCGGACCATTCCCGATCTTGGCGTACCGGAAAACCCCGAGCGCTGGCGCATGGTGGAAATCGCCAAGCGCCGCCTGGTGGCGCAATTGGTGAGCCTGGGCTTGCCGCTGATCGCCAAGGCCGAGGATGAAGAGGCCGGCCTGGCTTTTGATTTTGTCGGCATCGATCTGCAGGGCAGGGTGCCGATGACCGGCCACGCCAACGGCCTGATCACCCTCGACATCAAGGAGGCCGACGATGCGTATCGCGAGCAGGTGCGGGTGCAGATGCGCGAACCCTATCGCACCTTGCTCGGTCACTTCCGGCATGAGGTGGGGCATTACTACTGGGATCGCCTGATCGCAGGCAGCCATTGGCTGGAACCCTGTCGCGCGCTGTTCGGCGACGAACGCGCGAGCTACGCCGAAGCCCTGGAGCGGCATTACCAACAGGGCGCGCCGAACGATTGGTCGCAGACCTGCGTCAGCGCCTACGCCACCATGCATCCCTGGGAAGACTGGGCGGAAACCTGGGCCCACTACCTGCACATGATGGACGCGGTCGACACTGCGCTGGGCTTCGGCATGAGCGCCCGGGAAATGGACTTCGACTACCAGCCGTTCCCACTCGATACCCTGTATGACCCGCATCACCCTGGCGGCCCGGCGTTCCTCTCTTTTGTTAACGCCTGGATCGAACTGGCGGGCATGCTCAACGAACTGTCACGCAGCATGGGCCAGCCGGATTTCTATCCCTTCATCCTGCTGCCGGCGGTGATTGCCAAGCTGCACTTCATCCACCTGGTGATCCAGCAAGCCGGCGGCAAGGCCGACGCAGCACTCGAACAAGCCTGACACTGCCGACTGCTTCTATGGGAGCGAAGCTTGCTCGCGATGGCATCCCCACGGTCTGCTTCCGGACCGCGTCGCCTGCATCGCAAGCAAGCCCCTGGATCGCGATCAGCGGCTGGTGCGCACGCCATCGAGCAAGGCATCGACCACCGCGCGAGCCATCTCCACGGAATGCACCATGGACCAGATCAGCCCGCGTTCGATGCCGCTGCCCTGTTCGGTGATTTCATCCGAGACTTCTTCGGCGCATTTGAGCAGCAGCGAGACATGCATCAAGGCTTCTTCGGCATTCACCCCGGCCTGCACCGCGAACAGCGGGTGTTGCTGGGCGTCGCGCAGGCCGAACGGCTGGCTGCGGGTTTCTTGCAGTTGTGCCAGCAGCGGTTGTTTCTGGTCATGGAGCGACAGGAGCAGGGAGGCATTCGCTGCATCCAGTTCTGGATCGCGTAGTCGGCGCGGGGCAGTGAAGGGTGGGTCGGGGACGAGCTTTTTCATGTGTGCGATTCCTTTAGCATTTAAGGAACTGCCAAATCTCACTTCCACATGAGGGGTGGCAGCCGTGCGTAGGTGTGGAAGACCGGAGCTAAAGGAATCCGGCGCACCCGAAGGTGCCCCACGCACAGCCGCCATAGAACAAGTTCACCAGTGCCATGAGGCGCCCGTGCTTGTTGATAGGGTTGTACGTCCTTAGCTCCAGACTTCCACATCCGGGTCGTTGAAACTGCAACGACCCCCGCAGACTGCCCGATCAAATTCAGGGGTACAACCCGCCCAAAGGCGTTCCAGAGTTTCTAGGAAACCCCTTACAAAACAAAGCGAAAAATCGACTGCCGGCTCGTCGCAAAACTGCCATCTCGCTCTTGCGCGGTCCCTGTAGCCGCTGCCGCAGGCTGCGATCGGTCGCGCAGCGGCCGCAATGGCGGACAACAGGGTATTTCGTTGCTGCTCGACACATGGTTGGCAACTGCTTCGCAGTCGAGCGCAGCCTGCGGCAGCGGCTACAGGAATCGGCAAACGAGCGGGGTAACGATCCAAGTACTTGAAGCCGCTCAGATTTTTTAATCACTACACAGCGGTTGTAACTTCGCCGCAGATAGGTACAATGGCGCGGCTCGCCGTCAGGTGAGCGTCGTTATGGTGACCCCATTGGTCCCCTCGCAACGATCAGCCGTGAACCCGGTCAGGCCTGGAAGGGAGCAGCCGCAGCGGTGACATTGTGTGCCGGGGTGTGGCTGGTGGGGTTGCCTCCATAACGCCTTCTGTCGGTCCTCGACGAATATTCTGAATTCTCCCCTCTGTTTTATCCTGATCTGGCCTCTCGCCGGTCGCTCGTTTCATTTCCCCAATCGTTCCTGCAACAACTGCGCAAACGCGTCCCGTGCGGTGTGGCGTTGTATTTCCTTGTTCCAGACAAAGCGAATGTCGATCGGCTGCAGGTCGGCGAAGCGGTAGCGTGCCAGCCCCGTGGACAGGGTGTAGCGGTCGAGCACGCCTTCCGGGGCCAGGGTCATGCCGGCGCCAGCACTGACGCAGTCGATGATGGTGCCCCAGCTGGCATAGCCGATGAGGGTCGCGGTCACGTCATGGGCGTTCAGCCAGTGCTCCAGGGCGCGGCGGTAAGGGCAGCCGCCGGGCCACATGAACAGGGTCTGGTCTTGCAGGTCTCGCGGGTTCAGCACGGGCGCGGCGTCTGCGCTGGTAACCAGCACCAGTGGCTCGTTGTAGAGGGCGGTGCGCTCCAGTTTCGGGGGGAGGGTGTCGACCGCGACCAGTGCGCCATCGATCCGGTGATGTTGCAGTTCCTCGAACAGCTGCGACCAGGTGCCGGTTACCAGCTCCAGAGTGACCTGTGGAAAGCGCTGATGGAATTCCGCCAGCAGGGGCGGCAAGCGCCCGCCGGCGCAGGATTCGATGGCGCCGATGCGCAGAATGCCGCTGGGTTCGGCCTTGCGGTCGACCGCCCGTTTGGCCTCATCCACCAGGGCCAGGATGCGCTCGCTGTAGCCGAGAAAAATTTCCCCGTCCGGACTGATTTTCAGCCCGCGGCCGGCACGGATAAACAGGCGGGTGCCCAGCTCGCCTTCCAGTTGCTTGAGGCGGTTGGTGATGTTGGAGGGCACGCAATGCAGTTGTTCGGCCGCTCGGGCAATGCTGCCGGTGCGGGCGACCGCTTTCACCATTTTCAGTTGGCTCAGTTCCATTGCTCATTTCCAGTGAGGTCTGGTCTCAGTATCCGTTAATTGTGGTGAGTTGTGGCGGGCGGGAGACTGAAGGCCTTTCTTGTGCTGCCGAGTGCCTGTGTCTTGAACATCTCTCCTGCGTTGAAGCTGGTCCTGGCGACCGCCGCGGTCATTCTGTGTTGGGCCTACTCCCCGGTGGGTATCCACATTGGGCTGGAAGGCTACGAGCCTGGCCATCTGGCGTTACTGCGCTTTCTGATTGCCTCGCTGTTCATGGGGGCAATCGCCCTGGTGAAAAGAATCTCCCTACCGCACTGGCGCGATCTGCCCTGGTTGCTGGTGCTGGGCTTTTTCGCCATCGCCCTGCATCACGTCAGCCTCAACTATGGCCAGCAGGGTTTGAGCGCGGGGGCATCCAGTGTGCTGGCGCAGTCGGCACCGATCTTCAGCACCCTGATTGCGTTTTTCTGGTTGAGAGAGCCGGTCAGCGGCTGGCGCTGGGGGTGTGTTGGGCTGGGGTTGCTGGGGGCGGTCGTGGTGGTCTGGGGCGACCAGGGCGTGGCGTCGATCGAGCCCCGCGGATTGCTGGTGCTGCTGGCGGCCTTCTCCTGGGGGCTGTACTTCGTTTTGCAGCGGCGCTATTCGGGGCGTTACGACCCGCTGACCACCGTGTGCTACATGGTCTGGGCCGGCACCTTGCTGTTGAGCCTGTATTGGCCGGGGCTGGCGGTCGCGGTGGTCCAGGCGCCGTGGCGGGTGAACCTGGCGGTATTGCTGCTGGGGCTGTTTCCCAGTGCGTTGGCTTACCTGGCGTGGGCCTATGTGCTGGCGCGGGTCGAAGTCAGCCGCGCATCCATCGCCATGTACCTGATACCGCCGATCGCCATGCTGCTGGCGGCGCTGGTCCTGCATGAACGGGTGCATGGCGCGGTGATCGTGGGGGCGGCGATCGTCCTCGGCAGCGTAATGGCGATGCAGCTGGAGGGGCGCTGGGCGCGGCGCCGCTCCGTACTGCCGGGCACTATCGGCATGGCTCCTGTTCACTCCGGGGTGAGGCAAAACACCCTGAGCCGATGCTCGTCCGGGTCCAGGGCGACGAAGGTGTAGCCGAAGTCCAGGGTGGTCGGGGCCTGGGCAATGTTCACGCCGGATTCGGCCCATTGGCCGTGCAGCAGGTCGACGGTCTGCTTATCGGCCACGGCCAGGGCCAGTTCGCCGCCACCACCGGTGACTTGGGTGGCTGGCTCGACATCCTGTCTGGACCAGAGGCCGAGCTTAAGCCCCGAATCAAGAATGAACAGGGCAAAGGTCGGCGACAGCTCGACCGGTGGCCTGTCCAGCAGGCGGCTGTAAAAGTTGGCGCTGGTGGCGGGGCTGTCGACGTAAAGCAGAAGGTAAGTGCCGGTAGCGATCATCTGGACTCCTGGAGAGGTTGGGCTGCGCACGCCAGCTTAAGGGGCGCCGCTGTCAGTTCCTGTCAGGAGTCATCTGGGGGAAATAAAGAGGAGGCAGGCTATCGGCTTCGATAGATCTGCCTCCTCTGCGTGTTGCTCGGCTCTAAGGCTTGGACAAGGCCAGGTCTACCGCTGCTATCAGCTTTCCCAGGTCCTTCGGGGTGGCTTTGTGAATGACACCGAACAGATACGCCCGCTGTTCGTCTTCGTCGCCCAGATCTGCGAAAAAGGCTTTCAGCTTCACCCCGAGTACATCGGCCAGCAGGAACAGGGCTTCCACACTGGGGGTGTAGGTGCCGGTTTCGAAGCGGCTGATGGTTTTAGGGTCAAAACCGGTTTTTTCGCCTAGTTCAGCCTGAGTAAGCCCCGCTACCTTGCGGTAACGCCTGATGGCTGGACCCAAACTTGAAATTTGCATCGCTCAATTCCCATTTAGAATCAAGAACTTAACGATAAATCTTTGCATTAGGCAACGCCATGATTCATCACCTTGCCTTGCAAAATGTGATGCAATTCGTAGAATCGACGCTTCGGACAGGCATTTGGTGATCTAGTTTCAGAAGATGAACTGATGAAACAAGAACTCATTGCATTTTCCTTGTTCACCAGAATCGAGGGTATGGCGCAGGCGCGAACGTCTCGCTGATGATTGCCAGTGTCCCACCCGCCAAATTCGGCTGATCCCTGACTGATTTTAGTTGATCTTCGTCGATTCGAAGGTCAATGACGGTGCCGATCGCTGTACGGTTGCAATTGCGTCAGGTGGGGCGAGACGGTGCGCCATTTTCCTCGGTCGGCCTCTTGCCGGCTTGTCTGGGCTGGCATTGTCGAATGCTGTCTATGGAGTTTTAACGTGCGTCTGAATGTGCCGGTCACCTCTGTTCAGCAGATACCTTCGGACCAGCAGCCTAAGCCTGCCTGGGTTTGCGAAGTGAGTGAGGATGAACGCCCAAACATCTCTTCCGGGCCTCGTGCCTTGGTCGAGCGGTTCAACCGCTAGCGACAGTGAGCCAGACTCATGGATGAGAAATACCGCAGGGCCGTGGACGCAGCCGCCATTTTTTCCGAGACCGACCTGACCGGCCGGATCACTTACGTCAACGACCAGTTCTGTTCGATTTCCGGCTACAGCCGTGAAGAGCTGCTGGGCGCCAATCACCGGATCCTCGGCTCCGGCCTGCACCCTCCCGAATTTTTCAGCAGCATGTGGCGCACCATTGCCCTGGGCCAGGTCTGGAAGGGCGAGATCTGCAACCGGGCCAAGGATGGGACCTTGTATTGGGTCGACAGCACTGTCGTGCCCTTGCTCGATGAGGCCACTGGTCGGGTCCAGCGTTATGTGGCGATCCGTTTCGATATCAGCGAAAAACGGCGCTTGTTGCACTCGCTGCAATGGCGGGTCGGGCACGATGTGCTGACCGGTTTGCCCAACCGTTCCTTTCTATCCGACCTGCTCAACCAGGCGCTGGACTACTCGCGTAAGGAGAACATTGCGCTGGCGGTGTGCATGCTCGATCTCGACGGCTTCAAGGCGGTCAACGATGGCTACGGGCATGCCAGTGGCGATCTGTTATTGGTGGAGGTAGCGGCACGCCTGCGCTCGATCATTCGCGGCGAAGATGTGGTGGCGCGGCTGGCCGGGGACGAGTTCGTGCTGATCCTGCGTCATGTGCGTGACATTCGCGAGTTGCGGGCGGCGCTGCACCGGGTGCTGGGGGTGATCGCCACGCCTTATCTGATCCAGGACAAGGAGATCAATGTCTGCGCCAGCATCGGCGTCACGCTGTTTCCCGCCGATAACGATGATGCCGACACCTTGCTGCGGCATGCCGACCAGGCGATGTACGTGGCCAAGCAGAGCGGGCGCAATCGCTTCCACTTGTTCGATGTGTCGCGGGACCGCGAGGTCAAGGCCACCCACCAGACAGTGGAGCGAGTCCGGCAGGCGCTGGCGGCCGGCGAGCTGTGCCTGCACTTTCAGCCCAAGGTCAACATGCGCAGCGGCGAGGTGGTGGGTTTCGAGGCGTTGCTGCGTTGGCAGCATCCGCAGCGGGGCATGGTTGCGCCTCGGGAGTTCCTGCCGCTGGTGGAGGAGACCGACCTGATCGTCGATATCGGCGAGTGGGTGATGGAGCAGGTCATGGCCCAGTTGCGGCAATGGCAGTTGGCCGGACAGCGTTGGCCGATCAGTGTCAATATCGCCGCGCGGCATTTCCAGCGGGGGGATTTCGTCGACCGGCTCAAGGCGGTGCTCGAGCGCCATCCGCAGATTGCCCCGCAGTTGCTGGACCTGGAAATCGTCGAGGCGGTGGCGGTGGAGAATCTCCAGCACGTCAGCGCTTGCCTCGAGGCCTGCCAGGCGCTGGGCGTGCAATTCTCCCTGGGGGATTTCGGCACCGGGCATTCGTCGCTGAGCTACCTCAAGCGCTTGCGCACCCAGACCATCAAGATCGACCGCATGTTCGTGCGCGACATGCTGCACGACAAGGGCGATCTGGCGCTGACCCAGGCCCTGATCGGCCTGGCCCGGGCGTTTGACCGGCAGGTAGTGGCCGAAGGCCTGGAAACCATGGAGCACGGCGAGTTGCTGATGTCGCTGGGCTGCGACGTGGCGCAAGGTTATTTCATCGCCCCGCCCATGCCGGCCAGCGAGGTGCCGGGCTGGGTGGCGACCTTCCTGCCGCCGCTGGAGTGGTGTCCGCAGGACGAAGCCGGCTGACAGCTACGGCGCCCCATAGCTTTGCGGGACGCTCTCGGTCGGCCTGCGGCCGGTGTACAGGCCGATGATGTCGTCGATTTCTCCTGACATCTTCATGCGCAACAAGGTGCGTAGCACTCGTTGCACCGGTAGCGCCGGATCGTTGCGGATGACGCAGCCGACCGCTTGTTCCTGGAGGATGGCCACGCCGTGCAACTGCTGGTCGGGTGGCAGGGTCTGATTGAACCAGTCCAGCGTCCATTGGTTGCTCACCGCGTAGCGGTAGCGGCCGGCCCAGAGTTTTTGCAGCACCTGTTCCTGGTTGCGCGCGTCGTCGCGGATCAACTGGCGGCTGTCGAACAAGGGTTGCAGGGAAGGGTAGGTGTAGCTGAGGACGGTGCCGATGGGCTGCGCCGGCAGGTCCCTGGGAATGACCGGGAGCGGGGGCTGCTCGCGGCTGATCAGCAGGTCGCGCTGGACGAACAGCGGGATGCTCCAGATGTAATCGCCGGACGGGTTGGACAGCCAGGACTGGGCGGCATAGCAGCGGATATCGATTTCCCCATGATCCATGGCTGCTTGTACGCGGGCCCGGGCCAGAACATGGAATTCGGCCGGGTTGCCAACCTGGGTGGCGAGGCTGGCCATCAGGTCGTGGAGAATGCCCTGGGTGGGCCGGCCACGTTCGATCTGTACCACGGGCATGGCCCAGCTGTCGGGGATCGAGAAGCGCAGGGCCGGTTCTGCGGCAAAACCATTCATGGCAACCAGCAGAAAGGCGCCCAAGGCTAAACGCATAGAGTCTCCACGCAGGAAAAGGTCACTGACGAGCCCGACAAAGAGCAGCTTAGCCAGATTAGACGAGCGCACCGGATGCAATTTCGCCCTTGCTCCGCTAGCATTACGGGCTTCCGCTTCCCAGTTGCGACGGTTTTCGATGAGTTATCAGGTTCTTGCACGTAAATGGCGTCCGCGCTCGTTCCGCGAAATGGTCGGCCAGACCCATGTGCTCAAGGCTCTGATCAATGCCTTGGACAGCCAGCGGCTGCACCATGCCTATCTGTTTACCGGCACCCGCGGGGTGGGCAAGACCACCATCGCGCGGATCATTGCCAAATGCCTGAACTGTGAAACAGGCATTACTTCCACGCCCTGCGGCACCTGTTCGGTATGCCGCGAGATCGACGAAGGGCGTTTCGTCGACCTGATCGAGATCGACGCCGCGAGCCGGACCAAGGTCGAGGACACGCGCGAGCTGCTGGACAACGTGCAATATGCCCCGAGCCGCGGGCGCTTCAAGGTCTACCTGATCGACGAAGTGCACATGCTGTCCAGCCACTCGTTCAACGCCTTGTTGAAGACCCTGGAAGAGCCGCCGCCCTACGTCAAATTCATTCTGGCGACCACCGACCCGCAGAAACTTCCGGCAACGATTCTTTCGCGCTGCCTGCAGTTCTCCCTGAAGAACATGACCCCGGAGCGAGTGGTCGAGCACCTGACTCACGTGCTGGGCGTCGAGAACGTGCCGTTCGAAGACGACGCGCTGTGGCTGTTGGGCCGCGCCGCCGACGGTTCGATGCGCGATGCCATGAGCCTCACCGACCAGGCCATCGCCTTCGGCGAAGGCAAGGTCATGGCCGCCGATGTGCGGGCGATGCTCGGCACCCTCGATCACGGTCAGGTCTACGATGTCCTGCATGCGCTGATCGACGGCGATGCCAAGGCCTTGCTGGAGGCCGTGCGCCACCTGGCTGAACAGGGCCCGGACTGGAACGGCGTGCTGTCGGAGATTCTCAATGTCCTGCACCGTGTGGCCATTGCCCAGGCCTTGCCGGACGGTGTCGACAACGGTCATGGCGACCGCGATCGGGTGCTGGCTTTGGCCCAGGCGTTGCCGGCCGAAGATGTGCAGTTCTATTACCAGATGGGCCTGATCGGCCGGCGCGACTTGCCGCTGGCGCCGGACCCGCGCGGTGGTTTCGAGATGGTCCTGCTGCGGATGCTGGCCTTCCGGCCAGCGGACTCGGCAGACGCGCCGAGACAGCCGCTAAAGCCAGTGGGGATCAGCCAGGCCACAGTTGATTCCGCCCAATCCGTGGCTGGCGCAGCCGTTGCTGCGCCGGTAGTTGCCGCCGCCGCGCCGGTTGTGGCGCCGGTGGTCGAGGCCACTCCCGTGGCCGTACCTGCCACAGCCCCGGTCGCAACGCCTGCACCTGTTTCTGCGGCGCCGGTGGCGCCTGCACCGCAACCTGTGGTCGAGACGCCGCCAGAGGCAGCGCCTGTCGTCGCCGAAGAGGTGGTCGACCTGCCGTGGAACGACCCGGTCGAACCGGTCGTCGCGCAGCAACCGGCCGTCGAGCCCGTGCTGGAGACCGCCGCGCAGCAGCCTGAGCTGACTCCGATGCCGACCCCGACCCCGGACAGCGTGGTGCCGGATGCGCCGGAATGGGTCAGCGCCCCGGTGCCGGAGCCCAGCGTTGCCGAGGTCGATGCCGCGACACCGGGGATAGACCTGGACGACGAGCCGCCGCTGGACGAAGACTACATCGAGCCGGACATGGATTCGGCCTACAGCTACCTGGACGAACTGGCCAGCGAGCACGCCGCCGATCCCGAGCCGGAACCCGAGCCGTTGCCAGCCGCCCAGCCGGCCACCGGCCTGGCGCTGGAGTGGCTGGAGCTGTTCCCGAAGCTGCCGATTTCCGGGATGACGGCGAGCATTGCCGCCAACTGCACCTTGATCGCCGCCGAGGGCGACAACTGGTTGCTGCACCTGGACCCGGCCCACAGCGCCCTGTTCAACGCCACCCAGCAGCGGCGCCTGAACGACGCCCTGAACCAGTACCACCAGCGCACGCTGACGGTGAGCATCGAGCTGATCAAGCCCGAGCAGGAGACCCCGGCCCAGGCCGCGTCGCGCCGCCGGGCCAATCGCCAGCGCGAGGCCGAGGAGTCGATCCACGGCGATCCGTTCATCCAGCAGATGGTGCGGGAGTTCGGCGCGGTGGTCCGTCACGATACTATTGAACCTGTCGAGGCCCTGGTCAGCCAGGGTTAATAACTGAAGGGCGCCGGGCCTTGAGGCCGGGCGCTGTTTTTATCCAAGTACTTTGAGGTGATTCCCATGATGAAAGGTGGCATGGCCGGCCTGATGAAGCAGGCGCAGCAGATGCAGGAAAAGATGGCCAAGATGCAGGAAGAGCTGGCCAACGCCGAAGTCACCGGCAAGGCGGGTGGCGATATGGTCACCGTGGTCATGACCGGTCGTCACGATATCAAGCGCGTGAGCATCGACCCAAGCCTGCTGGAAGGCGTCAGCGAAGATGACCGCGAAGTGCTGGAAGATCTGTTCGCCGCCGCCGTCAACGACGCCGTGCGCAAGATCGAAGCCAACAGCCAGGACAAGATGTCCGGCGTGACCGCTGGCATGCAACTGCCACCAGGTATGAAGCTGCCGTTCTGATTCGCACCCGCGCATCGGTTGGACTTGAAAATGCCAGGCATCGCGCCTGGCATTTTTGTTTGTGGCGCCTGTAGCCGCTGCCGCAGGTGAGGGTAGGAGAAACATCGAACGCCGATCGCAGTACGATGGTCTGCACTCTGTATGGCCCGATTCAATTCTCGATAAGGAGTTGCTCTGATGTCGCAAGCATTGACCCTCAACCAGCGCATTGTTCTGGCCTCCCGGCCCCAGGGCGCGCCCGTGCCGGAAAACTTCCGCCTGGAGCGGGTGGCGCTGCCGGACCTGGCGGATGGCCAGGTGCTGCTCAAGACCCTTTACCTGTCGCTGGACCCTTATATGCGCGGACGCATGAGTGATGCGCCGTCCTACGCCGCCCCGGTGCAAATCAACGAAGTGATGACCGGCGGCGCGGTGAGCCGGGTCGAGCGCTCGCTGAATCCGAAATTCCAGGAGGGCGACCTGGTGGTGGGCGCCACCGGATGGCAGAGCCACAGCATTTGCGACGGGCGTAACCTGATACCGATGCCGGCGGGTTTGCCCAGCCCTTCGATGGCCCTGGGCGTGCTGGGTATGCCGGGCATGACCGCCTACATGGGCCTGATGGACATCGGCCAGCCCAAGGCCGGGGAAACCCTGGTGGTGGCCGCGGCGTCGGGCGCCGTGGGCTCGGTGGTGGGGCAGGTGGCCAAGATCAAGGGGCTGCGGGCGGTCGGTGTGGCGGGCGGTGCCGACAAGTGCCGCTATGTGGTCGAGGAGCTGGGGTTCGATGCCTGTATCGACCACCACAGCCCGAATTTTGCCGACCAGCTGGCGCAGGCCTGCTCCGAGGGCGTGGACATCTACTTTGAAAACGTCGGCGGCAAAGTGTTCGATGCGGTGCTGCCGTTGCTCAACCCCAAGGCGCGGATTCCGCTGTGCGGGCTGATCGCCCAGTACAACGCTCAGGAGTTGCCGCCAGGACCTGATCGCTTGCCACTGTTGCAGCGTCAGCTGTTGACCAAGCGCGTGCGCATCCAGGGGTTTATCGTGTTCGACGACTACGGCGATCGGCAGCCGGAGTTTGTCAGCGCCATGGCGCCCTGGGTGCTGCAGGGCAAGGTCAAGTTCAAGGAGGATGTGGTAGACGGCCTGGAGCACGCGCCGCAAGCCTTCATCGGGCTGCTGGAAGGGCGCAACTTCGGCAAGCTGGTGGTGCGGGTCGCCCCGGACTGAGCATTTGACGCTAATCGGAGGCGCGGGTATAAACCGCGTCTCGTCGTTTTGTCGGACCTTTACCCATGAGCTTCAGCCCCCTGATTCGCCAACTGATCGATGCCCTGCGCACTTTGCCGGGCGTGGGTCAGAAAACCGCCCAGCGCATGGCCTTGCAGCTGCTGGAGCGCGACCGCAGCGGCGGTACGCGATTGGCCCAGGCGCTGAGTCAGGCCATGGAGGGCGTCGGCCACTGCCGCCTGTGCCGCACCCTGACCGAGGACGACCTGTGCCCGCAATGCGCCGATCCACGGCGCGACGACACGCTGTTGTGCGTGGTCGAAGGGCCGATGGATGTCTACGCGGTGGAGCAGACCGGTTATCGCGGTCGCTATTTCGTGCTCAAAGGCCACCTGTCGCCTCTCGACGGCCTGGGCCCGGAAGCCATCGGCATTCCCCAGCTGCTGGCGCGGATCGAAGAGCAAGGCAGTTTCACCGAGGTGATCCTGGCCACCAACCCGACGGTGGAAGGCGAGGCGACCGCCCATTACATTGCCCAGCTATTGACCAACAAAGGCCTGATCACCTCGCGTATCGCCCATGGCGTGCCCCTGGGTGGCGAGCTGGAACTGGTGGACGGCGGCACCCTGGCGCACTCGTTTGCCGGGCGCAAGCCGATCGCGCTGTAAGTGTTTCGGCTGTGAGCAAAAAACTACTGTAGGAGCGAGCTTGCTCGCGATGGCCGCCCGACCTGGCGCGCCGCGTCGCCTGCATCGCCAGCAAGCTGGCTCCTGCAGGGCGTTTCGTGCGGTCCTTCTTGAAAACCAAGCAAGCGCTAGGTAAGTTTCCTCAACCTTCAGAGGAGCTTGCCGATGTCTGCCTGCCAGGAATACTTCGACCCTAGCCATCAGTTGGTCCGCGACAGCGTTCGACGTTTCGTCGAGCGGGAAATCCTCCCGGACATCGATCAGTGGGAGGAGGCGCAAGGCTTCCCCCGCGAGCTGTACCTCAAGGCTGGCGCAGCCGGCATCCTCGGTATCGGCTATCCCGAGGCCCTGGGGGTAGTCACGAGGGCGACCTGTTCGCCAAGATCGCCGCCAGCGAGGAGCTGATGCGCTGTGGCTCCGGCGGCCTGGTGGCGGGCCTGGGTTCGCTGGACATCGGTTTGCCGCCGATCGTCAAATGGGCGCGGCCTGAGGTTCGCGAGCGGGTGGTGCCACAGGTACTGGCGGGGGAGAAGATCAGCGCCCTGGCGGTCACCGAGCCCGGCGGCGGTTCGGACGTGGCCAATCTGCAGACCCGGGCGCTGCGTGACGGCGACTTCTACCGTGTCAGCGGCAGCAAGACCTTTATCACCAGTGGCGTGCGCGCCGATTTCTACACCGTGGCGGTGCGTACCGGCGAGCCCGGTTTCGGCGGCATCAGCCTGCTGCTGATCGACAAGGGCACACCGGGATTCACCGTCGGCCGGCAACTGAAGAAGATGGGCTGGTGGGCGTCGGATACCGCCGAGCTGTTTTTCGACGATTGCCGAGTGCCGGCCAGTCATTTGATCGGGGTCGAGAACATGGGCTTCGCCTGCATCATGGGCAACTTCCAGAGCGAGCGCCTGGCGCTGGCGCTAATGGCCAACATGACCGCTCAGCTGGCGCTGGAAGAGAGCCTGAAGTGGGCCCGGGAGCGTGAGGCCTTCGGCAAGCCCATCGGCAAGTTCCAGGTGATCAAGCATCGCCTGGCGGAGATGGCGACCGCGCTGGAAGTGTCCCGCGAATTCACTTATCGCCAGGCGGCGAAGATGGCGGCGGGCCAGAGTGTGATTAAGGAGATTTCCATGGCCAAGAACTTCGCCACCGATACCGCCGACCGCATCACCCACGATGCCGTGCAGATTCTCGGCGGGCTGGGTTACATGCGCGAAAGCCTGGTGGAGCGGCTGTATCGCGACAACCGCATCCTGTCCATCGGCGGCGGCACCCGGGAAGTGATGAACGAAATCATCAGCAAGCAGATGGGGTTGTAGGCCAGCGGAAGGCGTGGGGCGCCATCTCTGTAGGAGCGAAGCTTGCTCGCGATAGCGCCGGCCCTGACAACCCAAGTGGCGGCGATTTAACGCTCGCTCAACGAGAACTGCGTCAGGCAGAAGGTTGGAATGTCCATGTCTCGCAGGCGTTGCGAGCCGCCCAGCTCAGGCAGGTCGATGATGGCGGCGGCCTCGTAGACTGTTGCCCCCATGCGGCGCACCAGGTTGGCTGCGGCTATCAAGGTACCGCCGGTGGCGATCAGGTCATCGAACATCAGCACTGAATCGCCTTCGCACAGGCTGTCGGCATGCACTTCCAGGAAGGCTTCGCCGTATTCGGTCTGGTATCCCTCGGCAAGCACATCGGCCGGCAGCTTGCCTTGCTTGCGGAACAGGATCAGCGGTTTGTTCAGCTGGTAGGCGATGATCGAGCCGATCAGGAAGCCGCGGGCATCCATGGCACCGACGTGAGTGAAGTCTTCTTCGACATAACGCTGGGCAAAGGTGTCGGCGACCAGGCGCAAGGCCTTGGGCGATTGGAACAGGGGAGTGATGTCACGGAAGATCACGCCCGGCTTGGGGAAGTCGATGACTGGGCGGATCAGGGATTTGATGTCGAAGGAGTCGAAGGCCATCGTGGCGGTGTCCTGGCGGGCATGAAGTGGAGCGCGCCAGTATAGCCCCGCCCGAGCCGCTTGGCTCGGGCGAGGGGCTCTGCCTCAGCCCTCCAGGGAACCGCCGGCGAGGGCGCACAGCTGGATAGGGTCGAGAATGTGCACCTCTTTGCCTTCGGCGGCGATCAGCGCGTTCTGCTGGAAGCGGGTGAACACCCGGGACACGGTTTCCACCGCCAGGCCCAGATAGTTGCCGATCTCGTTACGCGACATGCTCAAGCGGAACTGGTTGGCCGAGAAGCCACGGGCGCGGAAGCGTGCCGACAGGTTGACCAGGAAGGTGGCGATGCGCTCGTCGGCGGTCTTTTTCGACAGCAACAGCATCATCTGCTGGTCGTCGCGGATCTCGCGGCTCATCACCCGCATCAGCTGGCGGCGCAGTTGGGGCAACTGCAGGGCCAGTTCGTCGAGGCGTTCGAAGGGGATTTCACAGACCGACGTGGTTTCCAGGGCCTGGGCGGAAACCGGGTGGATCTCGGTGTCCATGCCGGACAGGCCGACCAGTTCGCTGGGCAGGTGGAAACCGGTGATCTGTTCTTCGCCGCCGTCGCTGAGGCTGAAGGTCTTCAGGGCACCGGAGCGCACTGCATAGACTGAGTCGAAGGCGTCGCCCTGGCGAAACAGGAACTCGCCTTTTTTCAGGGGGCGGCCGCGTTTAACGATTTCGTCCAGCGCATCCATGTCTTCCAGATTCAGAGAAAGTGGCAGGCAGAGGGGGGCCAGGCTGCAATCCTTGCAATGGGCCTGGTTATGAGCGCGCAGTTTTACTGGCTCGGACATTCAATAGAATCCTTGTGGGAAAACACACATAAGCCGTAAGGGTAACTCACGGGAGGAGGTTCCGGCCAGTCCGTGCCGTATTGGCGCTTAGTCGTAAAGCTGTCCGTTTGTAGCTTCCAGGCCACTGCGGGAAAATGCGCTCGTGCAGTCCATTCAGGGTATTTCCAGCGCTGACCGTCACTTGCAGCCGCCGATTATCCCAGCGTCAAGTATCAGGCTTGTTTGCGCCTTGTCTGTCCCGACAGTTTTTGCCCGCAGCCTGCGACAAGTTGCCGCACCGAGCGGTCAGCTCGCGGCTCATGACGCCCTAGATGACCCGGGAAAAACGCTGTCGATTCTGTTGCTCCAGATACGTGTCGAACACCATGCACACCGAACGCACCAGCAGGCGCCCGGCAGGCAGCACTTCAATGCCTTCGTTGCTCAGCTTGATCAGGCCGTCTTCGGCCATGGCTTGCAGTTGCGGCCAGAGGTCGCCGAAGTAACCGCGAAAGTCGATGTTGAACTGCTGCTCGATGGCCTCGAAGTCGAGGCTGAAATTGCAGATCAACTGCTGGATCACCGCGCGCCTGACGCGGTCGTCCTGATTGCACACCAGGCCGCGGCTGGTGGCCAGTTGCGCGCCACCCAGCAAATTCTGGTACTGGGTCAGGTCACTGCTGTTCTGGCAGTACAGGTCGCCGATCTGGCTGATGGCCGAGACGCCCAGGCCGATCAGGTCGCAGTGGCCATGGGTGGTGTAGCCCTGGAAATTGCGTTGCAGGGTCGACTCTTCCTGGGCGATCGCCAGTTCGTCGTCGGGCAGGGCGAAATGGTCCATGCCGATGTAGCGGTAGCCCGCAGCCGTCAGCTGTTCGATGGTGCGCTGCAGCATCTGCAGTTTTTCCGCCGGTTCCGGCAGCTCGTGGCTGTTGATCCGCCGTTGCGGCATGAAGCGCTCCGGCAGGTGGGCATAGTTGAACACCGACAGCCGGTCCGGCTGCAGGTTGATGACTTCCTCGACGGTGCGGGCGAAGTTGTCCGGTGTCTGTTTTGGCAGGCCGTAGATCAGGTCGATGTTGATCGAGCGAAATTGCAGGGTGCGCGCCGCTTCGATCACCGCCCGGGTTTCTTCCAGGCTCTGCAGGCGATTGACCGCGCGCTGTACCGCCGGGTCGAGGTCCTGCAGGCCGATGCTGACCCGGTTGAAGCCCAGCTCGCGCAGCAGGCCCATGGTCGACCAGTCGGCTTCGCGGGGGTCGATCTCGATGCCGTAGTCGCCCGAATCGTCGTCCAGCAGGTTGAAGTGCTGGCGCAGGTGGCTCATCAGTTGCCGCAGTTCGTCGTGGCTGAGAAAGGTCGGGGTGCCGCCGCCGAAGTGCAGTTGCTCGACCTTCTGCCCTGGGTCGAGATGGCAGGCGATCAGCTGGATTTCCTGTTCCAGGCGCTGCAGGTAGGGCAGGGCGCGCCCGCGATCCTTGGTGATGACCTTGTTGCAGGCGCAGTAGTAGCAGATGTTCGCGCAGAACGGCACGTGCACGTACAGCGACAGCGGGCGTAGCGCCTTGCGGCTCTCGCGCAGGGCGTGGAGCAGGTCGAAGGTGCCCACCTGGCTGTGGAATTGCACAGCGGTGGGGTAGGAGGTGTAGCGCGGTCCCGCCAGGTCGTAACGGCGGATCAGATCGGTGTCCCAACGAATGGCGTCGAGCATGCGGGAATTCCCCCGGTAGGCAGGCAGTGTTCGCGAGTCTAGGGGGTTAGCGCCCGGGCCATCTTGATTTGCATCAAGGCTGGCGGGGCGCGGAGCCTGTCATACGAGTCTTGTGTCGGCGCTGCCGAAGGGCGGAGGCAGCGGGAAGGGTTGCCTCAGTGCCCCATCAACCAATGCTGATGCGGACCGGGCAAGGTCCAGATGCCGAACAGGATCACCAGCAGGCCACCGGCCATGCGCACGCTGCGCCGACGCAGCAGCGCGGTGACCCGTTCCGCTGCGAGCCCGGTCGCCAGCAGCACCGGCCAGGTACCCAGGCCGAAGGCCAGCATCAGCAAGGCGCTGTCGAGGGCATTGCCCTGGCTGGCGGACCACAGCAGGGTGCTGTAGACCAGGCCGCACGGCAGCCAGCCCCAGAGCGCGCCCAGCAGCAAGGCGCGTGGCAGGCTCGACACCGGCAGCAGGCGGTTGGCCACCGGCTGTATATGGCGCCACAGGCCGCGTCCGAGGCTTTCGATGCGGGTCAGGCCGCTCCACCAGCCGGCCAGGTACAGGCCCATGGCAATCAGCAGCAGGCCGGCCAGCACGCGCATGGCCATGGCCGCCGGGCTGCTGGCCACGGCCCAGCCGGCCAGGCCGATCAGCAGGCCCGCGGTGGCATAGCTGAGGATGCGTCCCAGGTTGTAGGCCAGCAGCAGGCGAAAACGCCGGCTGCGCTGCTCCGGGGGAATGGCCAGGGTCAGGGCGCCCATCAGGCCGCCGCACATGCCCAGGCAGTGACCGCCGCCGAGCAGGCCGAGAATCACCGCGGAAACCAGCAGCGGTGCCAGCTCAAGCATGGGGCGGCGCCTGGTCTTTGTGTGGTGGCTGCTCGGCCGTCGGTGAGCCCTTGACCTCGTCGACCGCGGCGGTGTGCTTGGGGTCCTGGTCGTCGAACAGAATGCTGTGGGCGGGGCCGTCGAGGTCGTCGTACTGACCGCTGTCGACCGCCCAGAAGAAGATGTAGATGGCGATGGCCACGATCAGCAGCGCCGCCGGGATCATCACGTAGAGAGCTGGCATGGGTAGGCTCCATGCCCGCGCGGCTCAGGCCGGCAGCGGGCGGGTTTGGGTCGTGGCCTCGGCCTGGGGCTGGCCCGGCAGGCGAGTCAGGCGCAGGGCATTGAGCACCACGGTCAACGAACTGATGGACATGCCGATGGCGGCCCATACCGGAGTGATCCAGCCGAGGGCGGCGAACGGCAGCATGAGGCCATTGTACAGCCCGGCCCACAGCAGGTTCTCGATGATTATCCGACGCGTGCGGCGGGCCAGGCCGAAGGCCTGCACCAGCGCATCCAGGCGGTTGGACAGCAGCACCGCATCGGCGCTGGTCTTGGCCAGGTCGGTGGCCGAGCCCATGGCCACGCTGATATCGGCGGCGGCCAGCACCGGCACATCGTTGACCCCGTCGCCGAGCATCAGCACTTTGCGGCCCTGGCGATGCAGTTGTTGCAGCACCTGCAGCTTGTCGTCGGGACGCAGGCCGCCGCGGGCTTCGTCGATGCCCAGTTCGGCGGCGACGCTGGCGACCATCGGCGAGCTGTCGCCCGAGAGCAGCAGGGTGTTCCAGCCGCGCGCCTTGCAGGCGGCCAGCAGTGCCGGAGCATCGCTGCGCAGGCGATCGTCGAGGACCAGCCAGGCCAGCGGCCCTCGGCTATCGCCCAGCAGCAGCCATTGGCCGGCTTCGTCCGGCATCGCCGGGACCGCACAGGCGCTGAGCTCGCAGACGAAGGCGGGCTGGCCAATGCGCAGACGCTGTTCGCCCACCAGCCCTTCCAGGCCCAGCCCGGGCATGCTCAGCACTTCTTCCGCGGCCAGCGGCGCACGGCCGAAGGCCCGGGCAATCGGGTGTTCGGAGCGGTTTTCCAGGGCGGCGGCCAGGCCCAGGCACTGCTGGCTGTCGAGGTCGCCCACAGGAAGAATCGAGCGCAAGGCCAGGCGCCCCTCGGTGAGGGTGCCGGTCTTGTCGAAAATCACCGTGTCGATCTGGTTCAGGCCTTCGAGTACATGGCCGCGGGTCAGCAGCAGGCCGAGTTTGTGCAGGGTGCCGGTGGCGGCAGTGAGCGCGGTCGGGGTGGCCAGGGACAGCGCACAGGGGCAGGTGGCGACCAGCATGGCCAGGACGATCCAGAAGGCTCGGGAGGCGTCCAGCTGCCACCAGAGCAGGCCGATGGCGCCCGCGGCGATCAGGGAGAACAGCAGGAACCATTGGGCGGCGCGGTCGGCGATCTCCGCCAGGCGCGGTTTTTCCGCCTGGGCCCGGTCCAGCAGGCGGACGATGGCCGACAGGCGCGTGTCCTGCCCCAGGGCCAGGACCTCCACGGTCAGCGCGCCCTCGACGTTGAGGGTACCGGCGGTGACCGCATCGCCGATATTGCGCGGTTGCGGCAGGTATTCACCGGTGAGCAGGGATTCGTCGATGCTCGACTGGCCATCGAGGATCTTGCCGTCGGCCGGCAGGATGGCGCCGGGATGCACCAGCACCTGGTCGCCCAGGTGCAGTTCGCTGAGCAGGATGCGTTCGCTCTGGCCGTCGGCGCCCAGGCGCAGGCACGAGGCCGGCAGCAGGTTCACCAGTTGCGCGGTAGCGGCGGCGGTGCGTTCGCGGGCACGGCGTTCCAGGTAGCGCCCGGCCAACAGGAACAGGGCGAACATGCCCACGGCATCGAAGTACAGCTCGCCGACGCCAGTGATCGAGGTCCAGATCCCGGCGATGTAGGCGGCGCCAATCGCCAGCGATACGGAAACGTCCATGGTCAGGTGGCGGGTGCGCAGGTCGCGCAGGGCGCCCTTGAAAAACGGCGCGCAGCTGTAGAACACGATCGGCGTGGTGAGAAACAACGCGATCCAGCGCAGGATGGTGTGCAGCTCGGGGCTCAGGTCGATATTGAATTCCGGCCAGGTGGCCATGGTCGCCATCATCGCCTGGAACCACAGCAGCCCGGCCACGCCCAGCTGGCGCAGGGCCAGGCGGTTTTCACTGGCCAGTTGCTCGGAAGCACGGTCGGCCTGATAGGGGTGCGCGGCGTAGCCGATCAGGCGCAGCTCGCTGAGCACCTGGCTCAGTGGCAACTGGCTGTCGGCCCAGCGCACATGCAGGCGATGGTTGGACAGGTTCAGCCGCGCCTCGGCCACCGCCGGCAGGCTGCGCAGGTGTTTCTCGATCAGCCAGCCACAGGCGGCGCAGCTGATGCCTTCCATCAGCAGGGTGGTTTCGGCCAGCTCGCCCTCATGCCGGACGAAGGGTTGCTGCACGTCCGCCCGGTCGTACAGCGCCAGTTCGTCCACCAGTTGCACCGGCAGCGCCTCCGGGTTGGCCGAGGCTTCGCTGCGATGGCTGTAATAGCTCTCCAGGCCGCCGGCGACTATGGCTTCGGCCACCGCCTGGCAGCCCGGGCAGCAGAACTCGCGGGGAGCGCCGAGCACGACGGCGGTGAAGCGGCTGCCGGCGGGAACGGGCAGGGCGCAGTGGTAGCAGGGCAGTGGCGTGGTCATCGCGGGTCTTTGTTCCAGGGGCGGACCTCATCGCCGGCAGGCCGCTGCCTGGGAAGCAGCAGCCTGCCGGCGATGTTCGGAGGGCGCTTACTTGTCCAGGTGTTCCGCGCCTTGCAGCGGTTCGTCACCCAGCAGCAGGTCCTTGTCGTGGCTGACCTGTTCCTCTTCGAACATGCGCCAGGTCTTGTCGCCCTCGACACCCAGCAGTTCGACAAACCGGCGGCCATCGACCTTGTCGTTCAACTGGCCAATGTAGCGGCCTTGTTCGGTTTCGCTGCGGGCGAGGGTGATCTTGCGGTCTTTTTCCGGCTGGGTCGGCGAGATCAGGTTCAGCTCCAGGGTGGTGGGCGCGCTGTTGCCGCTCAGGCGCAGGTTGACTTCGCCGGTGAGGTCATCCAAGTGCACGCTGGCGCGCAGTTGCAGGGTCTGGGCCAGCAGCTCGCGGTCCAGGGAGCGGTTGATGCCTTTGCCGGCCTCGTAGTAGTTGTCGTTGACCAGGTTGTCCGGGTTGTTCACCGCGATGGTCACCATGGACAGGGTCAAGGTCACCGAGCAGGCCAGGATACCGATGATGATCCAGGGCCAGAGGTGCTTGTACCAGGGGCTTGTGGCGGTCGCTGCGGGCATGATGACTTCTCTTAACGAATTTGTGGGCCGATGAACCGGCTCTTGGCTTCAACGTGGACGCTTTCGTCGTCGGCGTCCTTGAGGATGAACTTCACCTCGTTGGTGCTCGACGGCAGTTGTTCCGGCGAGCTCGACAGCTCGACCGGCATGCTGACGATATCGCCGGCCGCCACCTTGATCTCGCGCCGGCCTTGCAGCTTGAGGTCCGGCAGGCCGGCGGCGTCCAGTACGTAGGTATGGTCGCGCTGGTCCTTGTTCATGATCTTCAGGCTGTAGACGTTCTCGATCCGGCCTTCGGCGTTCTCGCGATAGAGCACGCGGTCCTTGCTGACATCGAAGCCCACCAGCGAGCGCATGAAGAAGGCCGTGACCAGCAGGCTGATCATCGCCAGCAGCACCAGCGCATAACCGATCAGGCGTGGACGCAGTTTATGGGTTTTCTGTCCGGACAGGTTGTGTTCGGTGGTGTAGCTGATCAGGCCGCGCGGGTAGTCCATCTTGTCCATGATGTTGTCGCAGGCATCGATACAGGCGGCGCAGCCGATGCATTCGATCTGCAGGCCGTCACGGATGTCGATACCGGTCGGGCAGACCTGCACGCACATGGTGCAGTCGATGCAATCGCCCAGGCCCATGGCCTTGTAGTCGGCGCCTTTCTTGCGCGGGCCGCGACCTTCGCCGCGACGTGGGTCGTAGGAGACGATCAGGGTGTCTTTATCGAACATCACGCTCTGGAAGCGTGCGTAGGGGCACATGTAGATGCACACCTGTTCGCGCAGCCAGCCGGCGTTGCCATAGGTGGCGAGGGTGAAGAAGCCGACCCAGAAATACGACCAGCCATCGGCCTGGCCGGTGAAGAAGTCGATGACCAGCTCGCGGATCGGCGAGAAGTAACCGACGAAGGTCATGCCGGTAACGAAGCCGATCAGCAGCCAAAGGCTGTGTTTGCTGAACTTGCGCAGGAACTTGTTGGCGCTCATCGGCGCCTTGTCGAGCTTGATGCGCTGGTTGCGGTCGCCTTCGGTGACCTTCTCGCACCACATGAAGATCCAGGTCCAGACGCTTTGCGGGCAGGTATAGCCGCACCAGACGCGCCCGGCGTACACGGTGATGAAAAACAGGCCGAAGGCGGCGATGATCAAAAGCCCCGACAGCAGGATGAAATCCTGGGGCCAGAAGGTGGCACCGAAGATGAAGAACTTGCGTTCCGGCAGGTTCCACCAGACGGCCTGGTGGCCGCCCCAGTTGAGCCACACCGTACCGAAATACAGCAGGAACAGGGCCGCACCGCCAACCATCCGCAAGTTGCGGAAGAGGCCAGTGAAAGCGCGTGTGTAGATTTTTTCCCGAGAGGCGTAGAGATCTACGCTGTTGTTCGAATTCTTGGCAGGAGGGGTGACGTCATGTACCGGAATCTGGTTGCTCATCATTGCATCCCACGGCAGTGGAGAAATGCCCCGGTCAGTACGTGCCGACCGCGATCAAATAGGGTGTTGCAGTGGCGCAATGATACGCCTGTCGCTCTAGCTCAAGGGTGCGACCTTTGGTCGCGTTGGGGGAATTCAATTGATGGTGTAATGACTTGAATCAATTGACTTATGAATTATGGACGCTTTTCGCCGTGGCCGCGCCCCATTGCGTAGCGCGATGCGGGGGAAGGGGCGAAACAAAAAGGTCCCGCCAATTTCCATTGGCGGGGCCTTTTTTTGTTACCCGAAGGTGTCTGCCTTACTCGGCGTCCGCCGGCTTGTCACTGTGGGACAGGCTGTAGACGTAAGCGGCCAGCAGGTGAACCTTGTCGTTGCCTTGCAGCTGTTCCTGGGCAGGCATCTGGCCCTGACGGCCGTAACGGATGGTCTGCTGCAGTTGGGCGAAGCTCGAGCCGTAGATGAACGCGCCCGGGTGGGTCAGGTCAGGCGCGCCCATGGCTGGGGTGCCTTTACCGGCCGGACCGTGGCACGCCACGCAGTTGGCGGCGAAGATCTTCTGGCCGTTGGCCGGGTCGGCCTTGGCGCTTTCCGGCAGCTTGCGGCCATCGAGGTTGGTCAGCACGTAGGCGGCCACATCGCTGACGCCTTGTTCGCCGATGACTTCGGCCCAGGCCGGCATTACCGCGTGACGACCGCCCATGATGGTGGTCTTGATGGTCTCCGGCTCGCCGCCCCAGCGCCAGTCGGCGTCGGTCAGGTTCGGGAAGCCATAGGCGCCCTTGGCGTCGGAGCCGTGGCAGACCGAGCAGTTGGAGGCGAACAGGCGGCCACCCATCTTCAGGGCTTGCGGGTCCTTGGCGACTTCTTCGATCGGCATGGAGGCGAACTTGGCGAAGATCGGACCGAACTTGGCGTCCGACTTGGCCATTTCCTTTTCCCACTCATGCACGCCGGTCCAGCCGGTCTGGCCGTTGGCGAAGGGGGTCTGCTTTTCGGTGTCCAGGTAGTTGTAGCCTGGCAGCAGGCCTTTCCAGTTACCCAGGCCCGGGTAGAGCACCAGGTAACCCAGGGCGAAGACGATGGTGCCGACGAACAACATGAACCACCATTTCGGCAGCGGGTTGTCGTACTCCTCGATCCCGTCGAAGGAGTGGCCGACCGTCTCGTCGGTCTGCTCGGCGCGCTGGCCCTTGCGGGTCGACAGCAGCAGCCAGGTCAGGGCGAAAATGGTACCCAGACTGAGGACTGTGACGTACAGACTCCAGAACGTAGTCATTCTTTGTTACTCCTAGAAGCTTGCTCGACGTGCTTGATGGCTTCGGGATCATCCGCGAACGGCAGCAAGGTCGCGTCTTCGAACTCGGACTTGCGCTTGGGGCTGAATACCCACAGCGCCAGGCCGATGAAGGCCACCATCACCACTACGGTGCCCAGGCCACGAATCATCCCGATATCCATCTAAATCACCGTTTGCTTTTGATGATGGTGCCAAGGCCTTGCAGATAGGCCACCAGCGCGTCCATTTCGGTTTTGCCCTTCACGGCATCCTTGGCACCGGCGATGTCTTCGTCGGTGTAAGGGACGCCGAGGGTGCGCAAGACTTCCATTTTTTTCGCGGTGTCTTTGCCGTCGAGCTTGTTTTCTACGAGGAACGGGTAAGCCGGCATTTTCGACTCGGGTACAACGTTGCGCGGGTTGTACAAGTGCGCACGCTGCCAGTCATCGGAGTAACGACCACCGACGCGGGCCAGGTCCGGACCGGTACGCTTGGAACCCCACAGGAACGGGTGGTCCCAGACGCTTTCACCGGCGACCGAGTAGTGGCCGTAACGTTCGGTTTCAGCACGGAACGGACGGATCATCTGCGAGTGGCAGCCGACACAGCCGTTGGCGATATAGACGTCGCGGCCTTCCAGTTCCAGGGCGGTGCGCGGCTTCATGCCTTCCACCGGCTTGTTGGTGACGTCCTGGAAGAACAGCGGGACGATCTGGGTCAGGCCGCCGATGCTGACGGCGATGACCATGAAGAAGGCCAGCAGGCCGATATTCTTCTCTACTGCTTCATGCTTCATCAGTGAGCTCCAACTACAGAGATCTGAGCGGCGGCTTCAGCTTCAGCCGGGTTCGAGGCGCGAACGGTGCGGAACACGTTGTACGCCATGAACAGCATGCCGGCGGCAAAGAACGCACCGCCCAGGGCGCGCACGATGAAACCAGGGTGGCTGGCCTGCAAGGCTTCGACGAAGGAGTAGGTGAGGGTGCCGTCATCGTTGATTGCACGCCACATCAGGCCCTGGGTGATGCCGTTGACCCACATCGAGGCGATGTACAGCACGGTACCGATGGTTGCCAGCCAGAAGTGGGTGTTGATCAGGCCGATGCTGTGCATCTGCTGGCGACCGAAGACTTTCGGGATCATGTGGTACAGGGCGCCGATGGAGATCATTGCTACCCAGCCCAGAGCGCCGGCGTGGACGTGGCCGATGGTCCAGTCGGTGTAGTGCGACAGCGAGTTGACGGTCTTGATCGCCATCATCGGACCTTCGAAGGTCGACATGCCGTAGAACGCCAGGGACACCACCAGGAACCGCAGGATCGGGTCGGTGCGCAGCTTATGCCAGGCGCCCGAGAGGGTCATCATGCCGTTGATCATGCCGCCCCAGCTTGGCGCCAGCAGGATGATCGACATGGCCATGCCCAGGGATTGTGCCCAGTCCGGCAGCGCGGTGTAGTGCAGGTGGTGCGGACCGGCCCAGATGTACAGGGTGATCAGCGCCCAGAAGTGCACGATGGACAGGCGATAGGAGTAGATCGGACGCTCGGCCTGTTTCGGCACGAAGTAGTACATCATCCCCAGGAAGCCGGTGGTCAGGAAGAAGCCCACGGCGTTGTGGCCGTACCACCACTGGATCATGGCGTCGGTTGCGCCCGAGTAGGCCGAGTAGGACTTGAAGAAGCTGACCGGCAGGGAAGCGTGGTTGACGATATGCAGCATCGCGGTGACCACGATGAAGGCACCGTAGAACCAGTTACCCACATAGATGTGCTTGGTCTTGCGCTTGACGATGGTGCCGAAGAACACCAGACCGTAGGTGACCCAGACGATGGCCAGCAGGATAGCCAGGGGCCATTCCAGTTCCGCGTATTCCTTGGTGGTGGTGTAACCCAGCGGCAAGGTAACGATCGCGCCGACGATCACGGCTTGCCAACCCCAGAAGGTGAAGGCCGCCAGGCTGTCGGAAATCAGTCGCGTTTGGCAGGTTCGCTGCACGACGTAGTAAGAAGTGGCAAACAACGCACATCCACCGAAGGCGAAAATCACCAGGTTGGTGTGCAGCGGGCGCAGGCGTCCAAAGGTCGTCCATGGCAGACCGAAGTTCAACTCCGGCCAGACCAGTTGCGAGGCGATGAAGACACCGAGCCCCATGCCAAGGATCCCCCAGACCACCGTCATGATGGCGAACTGGCGGACTACCTTATAGTTATAAGCAGTCGGACTGATTGCTGTGCTCATTCTAAGGTTCCACGGTTTGGGTGTTTTATTAGGAGTAAAAATCGGCCGCAAGTATGGAGAAAGCAGGGGGTCATTGCAACGCGCCATGACCTGGGTCAATGCTTTCAAAAGCTGATTCTGCGGCCTTTCCATGCGCGGAGTAAGGACAAAATCGGCCCAGGACAAAATGTCGCAGCGGATGAAAAAGGCGAGGGGGTACAGGTCAGTTGTAACCGGGTGTGTGGAAAGCCATTGAGCGAGCGACAGACGGTAAGTGGCACGACAGCCGGTATACACCAGCCTTTGCGGCCTGTCCTCGAACGACGGCTTCGAATGGAGCGGCTACTTCTGGTCTGTGACCGGCCATTGCCAGTCCACTGCGAAGCAGCTTAGACCTGAATCCGGAGAGTGGAAAGGCAGAGGGTAGAGAGGGTGCGACACTTGGTCGCGCAGAGGCAGGGAACTGCCGCATCGAGCGATGCGGCAGTGGGTGGAGCGGTTATTGCTCGCTTGGGGTCTCGGTCTGCGGCTGGCTGGCCGCGTTGTGGGACAGGCTGTAGACGTAGGCCGCGAGCAGCTGCACCTTGTCGTTGCCCAGCAGTTCGCTCTGCGCCGGCATGTGGCCCTGGCGACCATGGCGAATGGTCTGTTGCAACTGGGTCAGGCTGGTGCCGTAGATGAAGCCCGCCGGTTGCGTCAGGTTCGGCGCGCCCATGATTTCCGTGCCCTGGCCGTTGGCGCCGTGACAGGCGACGCAGGTGGTGCTGAACGCCTGTTTGCCGGCGACCAGGTCGGCACTGCTGTCGGCGGGCAACGGCAGGCCGGCGAGTTCGTGACGCACATAGGCCGCGACGTTCTTCACCCCGTCCTCGCCCAGCACTTCACCCCAGGCCGGCATGGCCGCCATGCGACCGCCCATGATGGTGGCCTTGATGGTGTCGGCGTTGCCGCCCCAGCGCCAGTTGTTGTCGGCCAGGTTAGGGAAGCCGAAGGCGCCCTTGGCATCCGAGCCGTGGCACACCGAGCAGTTGGAAGCGAACAGGCGTCCGCCCATTTTCAGCGCCCGCGGATCCTTGGCCACTTCTTCCACGGGCATGGCGGCGAACTTGGCGAAGATCGGGCCGAACTTGGCGTCTGCCTTGTCCATTTCCTTTTCCCACTCGTGCACGCCGGTCCAGCCATTTTCATAGCCGGGCAGGATGCCTTTCCAGTTGCCCAGACCCGGGTAGAGGATCAGGTAGCCGACGGAAAACACCAGGGTGCCGGCGAACAGCATGAACCACCACTGCGGCAGCGGGTTGTCGTACTCCTCGATGCCGTCGAAGCTGTGGCCCATGGTCTGGTCGACGCTGCCCTTGGTCTCGCCCTTGCGCGTGCCGATCAACAGCCAGGTCAGGCCGATCAGGCTGCCGATGGTCAGTACGCAGATGTACGTACTCCAGAAGGTGGTCATGGCCGAATGCTCCTTGTCGCGTGCTCTTCGGATTGAGCGTCATCAGATGGATTGCCGTGCACTTGCGGCGAAGGTTCGTCGGCGAAGGGCAGCAGGCGCGCCTGGGCGAACTCCGGGTTGCGCTTGGCGTTGAAGACCCAGATCGACAGGCCGATGAAGGCAATCATCACCACCAGCGTGCCGAGCCCGCGGATCATGCCGCTATCGAGTTCAAGAACCATGGCTCACCTCTTGCTCTTGATCGCAGTGCCAAGCACTTGCAGGTAGGCGACCAGGGCATCCATCTCGGTCTTGCCCTTGAGGGAGGCGACGGCACCGGCGATATCGTCGTCGTTGTACGGCACGCCGAGGGTGCGCATGGCGCGCAGCTTGGTCTCGGTGTGGCTGCTGTCGACCTGTTGGGTGACCAGCCATGGGTAGGCCGGCATCTTCGACTCGGGCACCACGTTGCGCGGGTTGTACAGGTGCGCGCGGTGCCAGTCGTCGGAGTAGCGGGCGCCGACCCGGGCCAGGTCCGGACCGGTACGCTTGGAACCCCACAGGAACGGGTGGTCCCAGACGCTTTCACCGGCGACCGAGTAGTGGCCGTAGCGTTCGGTCTCGGCGCGGAACGGGCGGATCATCTGCGAGTGGCAACCGACGCAGCCTTCGCGGATGTAGATATCGCGGCCTTCCAGCTGCAGGGCGGTGTAGGGCTTCATGCCTTCCACCGGCTTGTTGGTGACGTCCTGGAAGAACAGCGGGACGATCTGGGTCAGACCGCCGATGCTCACGGCAAATACCATCAGCAGCATCAGCAGGCCGACGTTTTTCTCGATGACTTCGTGTTTCATGGCGGACTCCTCAGGCCATCTGCGCAGCGGCGGTGATTTCGGCAGGCTGGGCCGCGCGCACGGTGCGCCAGGTGTTGTAGGCCATCAGCAACATGCCGAAGAGGAAGATCGCGCCACCGACCAGCCGCACGATGAAGCCTGGGTGGCTGGCCACCAGGGTTTCGACGAAGGAGTAGGTCAGCGTCCCGTCTTCATTGACGGCGCGCCACATCAGGCCCTGGGCGATGCCGTTGACCCACATCGAGGCGATGTAGAGCACGGTGCCGATGGTGGCGAGCCAGAAGTGCGCGTTGATCAGGCCGATGCTGTGCATCTGCTGGCGACCGAAGACTTTCGGGATCATGTGATACAGCGCGCCGATGGAAATCATCGCCACCCAGCCCAGGGCGCCGGCGTGGACGTGGCCGATGGTCCAGTCGGTGTAGTGGGAGAGGGCGTTGACGGTCTTGATCGCCATCATCGGACCTTCGAAGGTCGACATGCCGTAGAACGCCAGGGACACCACCAGGAACCGCAGGATCGGGTCGCTGCGCAACTTATGCCAGGCACCCGACAGAGTCATCATGCCGTTGATCATGCCGCCCCAGCTCGGTGCCAGGAGGATCAGCGACATCACCATGCCCAGGGACTGCGCCCAGTCCGGCAGCGCGGTGTAATGCAGGTGGTGCGGGCCGGCCCAGATGTACAGGGTGATCAGCGCCCAGAAGTGCACGATGGACAGGCGATAGGAATACACCGGACGCTCGGCCTGCTTGGGTACGAAGTAGTACATCATCCCCAGGAAACCCGCGGTCAGGAAGAAGCCCACCGCGTTGTGGCCGTACCACCATTGCACCATGGCGTCGGTCGCACCGGCATACACCGAGTAGGACTTGGTCAGGCTGACGGGCAGTTCCAGGTTGTTGACGATGTGCAGGATGGCCACGGTGATGATGAAACCGCCGAAGAACCAGTTGCCGACGTAGATGTGCTTGGTGTTGCGCTTCATCACCGTGCCGAAGAACACGATGGCGTACGCCACCCAGACGATGGTGATGAGGATGTCGATCGGCCATTCCAGCTCGGCGTATTCCTTGGAGCTGGTGTAGCCCAGCGGCAGGCTGATGGCCGCCAGGAGGATTACCAGCTGCCAGCCCCAGAAGCAGAACGCGGCGATTCTCGGCGCGAACAGCTGGGTCTGGCAGGTGCGTTGCACCGAGTAGAAGGAGCTGGCGAACAAGGCGCAGCCGCCAAAGGCGAAGATCACCGCGTTGGTGTGCAACGGGCGCAGGCGACCGAAACTGGTCCAGGGCAGGTTGAAGTTGAGTTCGGGCCAGACCAACTGGGCAGCGAGAAAAACCCCGAGCCCCATGCCGACGATGCCCCACACCACCGTCATAATGGCGAATTGGCGGACCACCTTGTAGTTGTAGGCGGTACTGATAGAAGTGTTCATGGTTCCCCATCCACGGTTCAGCTGAAGTGAAAGCGACTGCGCACGGCAAGGCGCGCTCACTTCTTCTGGAGTTATAGGCAGACTAAAAGCGAGGTAAGCATGGGCAAACGGCAAGGGGCTGTTATTGACGGGGATCAATGGGCGCAGTGCGTGCGGGAACGGGGCTGGCTCTGGGATGTCGCGCAGCCGTCGCCGGCCGGCGAACCGCTGACCCTGATCCTGGCCCATGGCGCTGGCGCGCCGATGGACAGCGCTTTCATGAACGATATGGCCACACGCCTTGCGGCGCATGGGGTCAACGTCCTGCGCTTCGAGTTTCCCTATATGGCCCAGCGTCGCCTCGATGGTGGCAAACGGCCGCCTAATCCGGCGCCGAAGCTGCTGGAGTGCTGGCGCGAGGTCTATGCCCAGGTGCGACCTCATGTCGCTGGGCAGTTGGCCATCGGCGGCAAGTCCATGGGCGGGCGCATGGCCAGTTTGCTCGCCGACGAGCTGGGCGCCGATGCGCTGGTGTGCCTGGGGTATCCGTTTTATGCCGCCGGCAAGCCGGAGAAACCGCGGGTCGCCCACCTGGCCGAATTGCGCACCACGACCCTGATCGTCCAGGGCGAGCGCGACGCCCTCGGCAACCGGGCGGCGGTCGAAGCCTATGCGCTGGCGCCGGCTATCGAGCTGTTCTGGCTGGCGGCGGCCGACCATGACCTGAAACCGCTCAAGGCCTCAGGCTTCACCCATGAGCAGCACCTGGAAGCGGCGGCGCGGAAGGTCGCCGAGGTCTTGCGCCAGTTGAATGGCTGAACGCTTTTTGACTGTAGGAGCGAAGCTTGCTCGCGATTGTTTTTCAAGGCGACAACGGTGGCGGCTGCCAAGCTCCATCGCAAGCAAGCTTCGCTCCTACAGATACAGAAGACGCGCGTGGTGCTGGAAAACAGGCAATAAAAAACCCGGAAGGCGAACCTTCCGGGTTTTTTGTCTGGCTTCGGTTTAGCGGTTGAAGCGTTCGACCAACGAGTACTGCGTGTTGGCGGTGCGGGTCAGCTCTTCGCTGAGTTGTGCCGAATGCTGCGCCTGCTCCGAGGTCTGGTCGGCCAGTTGGGCGATGGTGCTGATGTTGCGGCTGATCTCCTCGGCCACGGCGCTTTGCTCTTCGGTGGCGGCGGCGATCTGGGTGGTCATGTCGGTGATGTTGGCCACCGCTTCGCTGATGCCCACCAGCGCCTGGTCGGCTTCCAGCACCCGGGCCACGCCTTCCTCGGCCTGACGGTGTCCGGCGTCCATGGTCTGCACCGCCGTGCTGGCGGTTTGCTGGAGCTTGGCGATCAGGGTGTGGATCTGCCCGGTGGATTCGCTGGTGCGTTGCGCCAGTTGGCGAACCTCATCGGCCACCACCGCGAAGCCGCGGCCCATTTCCCCGGCGCGAGCCGCTTCGATGGCCGCGTTCAGCGCCAGCAGGTTGGTCTGGTCGGCGATGCCCTTGATCACATCGACCACGCCACCGATTTCGTCGCTGTCCTTGGCCAGTTGGGTCACGGTCAGGCCGGTTTCGCCCACCACCACCGACAGGCGCTGGATCGCTTCGCGGGTTTCCCCGGCGATGTCGCGACCGCGTCCGGTGAGGCGGTTGGCTTCCTGGGTGGCATCGGCGGTGCGCTGCACGTGGCTGGCCACTTCCTGGGTGGTGGCGGCCATCTGGTTGACCGCGGTGGCCACCTGTTCGGTTTCCACGCGCTGGCGTTCCAGGCCGCTGGAGCTGTTGTGCGCCAGGGTGTCGGACTGCCGCGCCTGCTCGTTGAGGTGCTCGGCGGTATCCTGCAGGCGGGTAAGGCAGGTTTTCAGGCGGGCTTCCTGGCTGAGGATCGACATCTCCAGGCGCGCCTGGGCGCCACGGCTGTCGGTGTACATCTGGGCGATCAGCGGGTCGGAGGTGGTCTGCTCGGCCAGGCGCAGCAAACGCTTGAGGCCGCGCTGTTGCCAGCTCAGCCCGAGCAGGCCGAGCGGCACGCAAAGGCCGGCGGCGAGGGCAAAGCCCCAGGAAGAGTTGAGCCAGGCGCCAATCAGGAAGCTCAGCTGGCTGATCAGGATGAATGGCAGCCAGTCCTGAAGTATCGGCAGCCATTTGTCGCGTTTCGGAATGGCCGACTTGCCCTGGTTGATGCGTTGGTAAAGCGCTTCGGCGCGGCGGATCTGCTCGGCGGTGGGCTTGACCCGCACCGACTCGTAGCCGACCACTTGCTGGCCTTCGAAGACCGGTGTCACGTAGGCGTTGACCCAGTAATGGTCACCGGTCTTGCAGCGATTCTTGACAATGCCCATCCATGGCAAGCCTTGTTTCAGGGTGGCCCACATGTGCGCGAACACCGCGGCCGGGACGTCGGGGTGACGGACCAGATTGTGCGGTGCGCGGACCAGTTCCTCACGAGAAAACCCGCTGATTTCAACGAAGGCATCGTTGCAGTAGGTGATCACGCCTTTGGCATCGGTGGTGGAGATCAACCGTTGCTGAGTCGGAAAGGTACGTTCGCGCTGGGTGACGGGCTGGTTGTTACGCATGGTTTTTCTATCCGCAAGGCTTTGATAGGTTGTCGGCGGCCTTCGCCAATTATTGAGGTTTTTTTCAGTAATTTGAGAAGTGCCTCATTGACAGGGGCCTTATTTTGCAAGCAGGGGCGAGGGGGCGCGGCGAAGCCGAGGCCCGTCCAGGGAGCCCCGGCCTGGCCAGGGTCACCCCGCGAGCATCGGGTAGGTGAACAGCCCGAAGTGCAGCAGGTTCAAGCCGAAATGGGTGGCCACCGCGGCGCCCAGGCCGCCAAAGCGGTAGGCCAGGCCGTAGCCGACCCCGGCGATGCTCGCCAGCAGCCACCATTGCCAGCCGGCGCCCACATGCACCAGGCCGAACAGCAGGGCCGCGCACATCAGTGCCAGGTTTTCACCATAGGGCAGGTGCTTGAGGCGACGGCTCAGGCCGCCCTGGATGTAGCCACGGAACAGCGCTTCTTCCACCAGGGTGACCAGCAGCAGGTTGTTCAGCACCCACAGCCAGGCCTGGTCCGGCCATTTCGGCGCCCAACTGATGATGCCCAGCAACACCGCTCCGCCCAGGGCCGCCAGGGCGGTCAGGGTCAAGGCCAGGGCAGTGGTATAGAGGGACAGGCGCAGCGAGCGGCGCCCGATGATCCAGGGGCAGACCAGCAACAGCCAGAAGCCGATCAGCGGCTTGTCCTGGTTCAGGTACATGGAAAACGGCACGGCATCGGCGGTGAAGCGTTGCGGGCCGATCGCCCGGCCATTGTAGAAACCGGGGAGCCAGTGCATGGCCAGCGCCAGGGCCAGTACCACGAACAGGCCGTGTCCCAGGTAGCGCGCGTAAGGGCTTTTCTGCTGGCGCACGGCAAAGCCCGCGCACAGCAGCAAGGCGACGGAAACCGCCGCCAGCAGGCCCAGTTGGCCGTAGCTCAGGGCCAGGGCGTAACCAATGGAGAGAAGTGCCAGGTACATCCATGGCAGAACAGTCATGTGGAATCCTTGTTGCGAAAAGAATGGAATCAGCCGCTCGCGCAACCTGCGTCGGCGGTTACTGGATAGAACGAGCGGGCGGCCAGTATAACGAGGCGCGGGCGATGAATAAGTGAAACAAAAACACCGCCCGTAGGCGGTGTTGGTGTTGCAGCATGGCGTTACGCGGCGATCAGTTGCCGCAGGACGTAGTGCAGGATCCCGCCGGACTTGAAGTATTCCACTTCGTTCAGGGTGTCGATGCGGCACAGCACCTCGACCTTTTCCTGGCTGCCATCCTCGTGGGTGATCACCAGGGTCAGGTTCATCCGCGGTGTCAGCTCGATACCGGTCAGGCCCTGGATATCCAGGGTTTCCTTGCCAGTGAGGTTCAGGCTCTTGCGGTTCTGATCGAGCTTGAACTGCAGCGGCAGCACGCCCATGCCCACCAGGTTGGAGCGGTGGATGCGCTCGAAGCTCTCGGCGATCACCGCCTTGACCCCCAGCAGGTTGGTGCCCTTGGCGGCCCAGTCGCGGCTGGAGCCGGTGCCGTATTCCTGGCCGGCAATCACCACCAGCGGTGTAGCCGATTGCTGGTACAGCATGGCCGCGTCATAGATCGCCAGTTTCTCGCCGGTGGGGATGTAGATCGTGTTGCCGCCTTCTTCGCCGCCGAGCATTTCGTTGCGGATGCGGATGTTGGCGAAGGTGCCGCGCATCATCACCTGGTGGTTACCGCGACGCGAGCCGTAGGAGTTGAAGTCCCGCGGTTCCACGCCCTGCTCGCGCAGGTAGCGGCCGGCCGGGCTGTCGGCCTTGATGTTGCCGGCCGGGGAAATGTGGTCGGTGGTCACCGAGTCGCCCAGCAGCGCCAGGACCCGCGCGCCCTCGATATCCTTGATCACCGGCAGCGGGCCGGCGATGTCGTCGAAGAAGGGTGGATGCTGGATATAGGTGGAATCCGCCTGCCACACGTAGGTCGCGGCTTGCGGTACTTCGATGGCTTGCCACTGGGCGTCGCCGGCGAACACCTCGGCGTATTCCTTGTGGAACATCCGGGTGTTGACCTGGGTGACGGCCTCGGCGATTTCCTGGCTGCTCGGCCAGATGTCGCGCAGGTAGACCGGCTTGCCGTCCTTGCCTTCGCCCAGCGGCTCGCTGCTGATATCGATGCGCACGCTGCCGGCCAGGGCATAGGCCACCACCAGCGGCGGCGAGGCCAGCCAGTTGGTTTTCACCAGCGGGTGCACCCGGCCTTCGAAGTTGCGGTTGCCGGACAGCACCGAGGCGACGGTCAGGTCGGCTTTCTGGATGGCTTTCTCGATCGGTTCCGGCAAGGGGCCGGAGTTGCCGATGCAGGTGGTGCAGCCATAACCCACCAGGTCGAAGCCCAGGGCGTCGAGGTATTGGGTCAACCCGGCGGCCTTGTAGTAGTCGGTGACCACTTTCGAACCCGGGGCCAGCGAACTCTTCACCCAGGGCTTGCGCTTGAGACCCTTTTCCACAGCCTTTTTCGCCACCAGGCCGGCGGCCATCATCACGCTGGGGTTGGAGGTGTTGGTACAGGAGGTAATGGCGGCGATCACCACCGCACCGTTTTTCAGGCGGTAGGTCTGACCATTGTGGGCGTAATCGACTTCGCCTATCAGGTCGGCACTGCCCACGGCCACGCCGCCACCGCCTTCGCTTTCCAGGCGGCCTTCTTCCTTGCTGGTGGGCTTGAACTGCAGATCGAGAAAGTCGGTGAAGGCCTGGCCGACGTTGGGCAGGGAGACCCGGTCCTGCGGCCGCTTCGGCCCGGCCAGGCTGGCTTCCACCGTGCCCATGTCCAGCGCCAGGCTGTCGGTGAATACCGGCTCCTTGCCTGGCAGGCGCCACAGGCCCTGGATCTTGCTGTAGGCCTCCACCAGTTTCACCACAGCGTCCGGGCGGCCGGACAGGCGCAGGTATTCCAGGGTGACGTCATCCACTGGGAAGAAGCCGCAGGTGGCGCCGTATTCCGGGGCCATGTTGGCGATGGTGGCGCGGTCGGCCAGCGGCAAGTCGGCCAGGCCGTCGCCATAGAACTCGACGAATTTGCCGACCACGCCTTTCTTGCGCAGCATCTGGGTGACGGTCAGCACCAGGTCGGTGGCGGTGATGCCTTCCTTGAGCTTGCCGGTCAGTTTGAAACCTATGACTTCCGGGATCAGCATCGACACCGGCTGGCCGAGCATCGCCGCCTCGGCCTCGATGCCGCCGACGCCCCAGCCGAGTACGCCGAGGCCGTTGATCATGGTGGTGTGGGAGTCGGTGCCGACCAGGGTGTCGGGGAAGGCATAGGTGCGGCCGTCTTCGTCCTTGGTCCAGACCGTGCGGCCCAGGTATTCCAGGTTGACCTGGTGACAGATCCCGGTGCCCGGTGGCACCACGCTGAAGTTGTCGAAGGCGCTCTGGCCCCAGCGCAGGAAGGCATAACGCTCGCCGTTGCGCTGCATTTCAATGTCGACGTTCTGTTCGAAGGCGGTGTTGCTGCCGAACTTGTCGACCATCACCGAGTGGTCGATTACCAGGTCCACCGGTGACAGCGGGTTGATGCGTTGCGGGTCGCCGCCGGCCTTGGCCATGGCCGCGCGCATGGCCGCCAGGTCGACCACCGCCGGCACGCCGGTGAAGTCTTGCATCAGCACCCGCGCCGGGCGGTACTGGATCTCGCGATCCGAGCGGCGCTCCTTGAGCCAGGCGGCGAGGGCCTTGAGGTCGGCGCCGGTGACGGTCTTTTCGTCTTCCCAGCGCAGCAGGTTTTCCAGCAGGACTTTCAACGACATCGGCAGTTTGTCGAGATCGCCAAGGCGCTTGGCGGCTTCCGGCAGGCTGAAGTAGTGGTAGGTCTTGTCGTCGATTTTTAATGTTTTAAGGGTTTTCAGGCTATCGAGGGACGGCATTGAATCACTCCTTTTGGTCCGCACGGCTACGGACCTGACGGGACGGGCAGAGCTCTTAACCTAGCCCTGTTTTCAGTAGCTGGCTAATAACTGGACTCTATGGACAAGTCCAAGGTTCCGAACTCGGCTATCATGCGCCGGTTTTCGTGACAGGCTTTGCGCGCACTTCGGGCAGGTTTGCGCATGATTCATTGCCCATTGCCCAGGAGATTCGATGAACACCCTCTTTATGCACTGCCGGCCGGGCTTCGAAGGCGAAGTCTGTTCCGAGATCGCCGACCATGCCGCGCGCCTGAACGTGGCCGGGTACGCCAAGGCCAAGCCGAGCACCGCCTGTGCCGAGTTTGTGTGCAGCGAAGAAGACGGCGCCGAGCGCCTGATGCGCGAGCTGCGTTTCGCCGAGCTGATCTTCCCGCGGCAATGGGCGCGGGGCGTCTTCGTCGATCTGCCGGAAACCGACCGCATCAGCGTGATCCTGGCCCACCTGGCGAGCTTCCCGACCTGCGGCAGCCTGTGGCTGGAAGTGCTGGATACCAATGACGGCAAGGAGCTGTCGAACTTCTGCAAGAAATTCGAAGCACCGCTGCGCAAGGCCCTGACGGCGGCCGGCAAGCTGGTGGACGATGCCGGCAAGCCGCGCTTGCTGTTGACCTTCAAAAGCGGCCGCGAGGTATTTGTCGGCCTGGCGGCCGCAGGCAATTCGGCCATGTGGCCGATGGGCATTCCGCGCCTGAAGTTCCCCCGTGAGGCGCCTAGCCGCTCGACCCTGAAGTTGGAGGAGGCCTGGCACCATTTCATTCCTCGCGATCAGTGGGACGAGCGTCTGCACGGCGACATGACTGGCGTCGACCTGGGCGCGGCCCCGGGTGGCTGGACCTGGCAACTGGTCAACCGCGGCATGCTGGTCACTGCTGTCGATAACGGGCCAATGGCCGAAAGCCTTATGGACACTGGCCTGGTGCAGCACCTGATGGCCGATGGTTTCACCTTCAAGCCCAAGCAGCCGGTGGACTGGATGGTCTGCGACATCGTCGAAAAGCCGGCGCGCAACGCCGCCTTGCTGGAAACCTGGATCGGCGAGGGGCACTGCCGCGAAGCGGTGGTCAACCTGAAGCTGCCGATGAAGCAGCGTTACGCGGAAGTGAAGCGTTTGCTCGAGCGGATCGAGGACGGCTTCAAGGCCCGCGGCATTCGCGTGGCCATTGGCTGCAAGCAGCTGTACCACGACCGCGAAGAAGTGACCTGCCACCTGCGCCGGCTGGATGAAAAGAAGCCCAAGGCCCGTTGATCGTGGTTGCGGCGCAATGTCACAGATAGCGTCGATGCCGGCATTGCGCGACAATGCCGGCCAGTTTCAGGAGTGAGTTATGAGTCAAATCATCGATACGCCGGTCGACGGCACGCTGGATGCCACCGGGCTCAATTGCCCGGAGCCGGTCATGATGCTGCACCAGCATATTCGTGACCTGCAGCCCGGCGGCCTGCTCAAGGTGATCGCCACTGATCCCTCGACCCGCCGCGACATCCCCAAGTTCTGCGTGTTCCTCGACCATGAGCTGGTCGCCCAGCAGGAAGAGGCCGGCACCTATCTGTACTGGATTCGCAAGAAGTCCGGTTAAGCCACCGCCCGGCTGATGCGGATCCGCTTGCGCGCGCTGCGCGCCAGGCGGATCGACAGCATCAGCGCCGCGCAACTCAGGCCGGCGATCAAGCCTTCCCACAGCCCGCTCGGGCCGCTGGCAGGGCCGAACCAGTCGGTCAGCCCCAGCACATACCCCACCGGCAAACCGATGCCCCAATAGGCGAGCAGCGTCAGGACCATGGTCACCCGGGTGTCCTGGTAGCCACGCAGCGCGCCGGCGCAGATCACCTGGATCGCGTCGGAGAACTGGTAGAGCGCGGCATACACGATCAGCATCGCCGCCACCTGGATCACCGCGGTGTCCGGGGTGTAGATCGAGGCGATGGACTCACGCAGCAGCAGGATCAGGCTCGCGGAGAACAGGGCGAAGGCCAGCGCCGCACCCAGGCCGACGCCGGCGGCGAAGCGTGCCTGATGCGGGTTGCCTGCGCCCAGGGCCTGGCCGACCCGCACCGTGACCGCCATGCCCAGGGAATACGGAATCATGAACAGCAGGGAGCTGATGTTGAGGGCGATCTGGTGCCCGGCCACGACTGTGGCGCCGAGGCTGCCGATCAGCAGGGCGATCACCGCGAAGATGCTCGATTCGGCAAACACCGCGATGCCGATCGGCAGGCCGACGCTCAGCAAACGCTTGATCACCGCCCATTGCGGCCAGTCGAAACGCTTGAACAGCTGGCTGCTCTGGTAGGCCGGGGCCCAGCGGGTCCAGCCCGCCATGGCCAGCATCATCGCCCACATCACGATGGCCGTGGCCCAGCCGCAACCGACGCCGCCCATGGCCGGCACGCCGAGGTGGCCATAAATGAACACGTAGTTGATGGGGATGTTCAGGGCCAGGCCGAACAGGCCGATGACCATGCTTGGCCGGGTGCGGCCCAGGGCATCGCTGCAGCAACGCAGCACGTAATACAGCGCCACCGCCGGCAGGCCGCTGGCGATGCCGTGCAGGTATTCCATGCAGGGGCTGATCAGTGTCGGGTCGACCTTCATCAGGTGCAGCACCGGCTCGGCATTGACCAGAATCAGGCTGGCGCTCAGGCCGACCGCCAGAGCCAGCCACAGCGCCTGGCGCACGATCGGGCCGATCTCGCCATAGGTGCCGGCGCCGACCCGCTGGGCCACCTTGGGCGTGGTGGCCAGCAGGGTGCCAGTCATCAACAGGAACACCGGGATCCAGATCGAGTTGCCCAGCGCCACGGCCGCCAGGTCCCGTGGGCTGACCCGTCCGGCCATCACCGCATCGACGAAGCCCATGGCCGTGGTCGCCAGCTGCGCGATCATGATCGGCAAGGCCAGGGCCAGCAGGCTGCGCAGTTCAAGGCGCACCCGGGCCGGGCGGTTGAGGAAAGTGGCGGGAGTATTGGTCACGGAATTCACAGGCGAAGCGTCCACAGGGTTGATGCGCAGGGCGGCGTATTCTACGCATTGACGGATGAGTCAGGAAAAAACCTCTGTTGTCGATTTGTAAGTGCTGGCGGCGGTTGACGGAGTGGATTGCTCGCTGGCCGAAAATGGCCTTCTACGCCTAAACTGCGGCTCCGCGAAAGGAGCCTGCCATGCTGATTGTTGCCGACGAAAATATTCCCCTGCTCGATGCCTTTTTTGCCGGCTTCGGCGAGATCCGCCGTTTCCCGGGGCGGGCCATCGACCGCGCCGCCATCGAGGGCGCCGATGTGCTGCTGGTGCGTTCGGTGACCCAGGTCAGCCGCGCCTTGCTCGAAGGTAGCCAGGTGCGGTTTGTCGGTACCTGCACCATTGGCACCGACCATTTGGACCTCGAGTATTTCCGGGAGGCGGGCATTCGCTGGTCCAGCGCGCCAGGCTGTAATGCGCGCGGGGTGGTCGACTATGTGCTGGGCAGCCTGCTGACCCTGGCGGAAATCGAAGGCGCCGACCTGACGCAACGCACTTACGGCGTGGTGGGCGCGGGCGAGGTCGGTGGACGGCTGATCGAGGTGCTGCGCGGCCTGGGCTGGAAGGTCCTGGTCTGCGACCCGCCACGGCAGGTGGCGGAAGGTGGCGACTACGTCAGCCTGGAACAGATCCTCGCCCAGTGCGATGTCATCAGCCTGCACACCCCCTTGACCAAGGCCGGCGAGCTGCCGACCTGGCACCTGCTGGACAAGCAGCGCCTGCGGCAACTGCGCCCCGGTGCCTGGCTGATCAACGCCAGCCGTGGCGCGGTGGTGGATAACACTGCCCTGCGTGAAGTGCTGCTCGAGCGTGAAGACCTGCAGGCGGTGCTGGATGTCTGGGAGGGCGAGCCCCAGGTCGACGTGGCCCTGGCCGACCTGTGCGTACTGGCCACGCCGCACATCGCCGGTTACAGCCTCGATGGCCGGCAGCGTGGGACGGCGCAGATCTATCAGGCGCTGTGCGATTACCTTGGGCAGCCGCAAGCGATTCATTTGCGCGACCTGCTGCCCCGGCCATGGTTGTCGGAGGTGAGCCTCGATGCCCATAGCGACCCGGCCTGGTCCCTGGCGATGATCTGCCGAGCGGTCTACGACCCGCGGCGCGACGATGCGGATTTCCGCCGTAGCCTGGTGGGCAGCATGGCCGAGCAGCGCGCGGCCTTCGATGCGTTGCGCAAGGGTTATCCGCCGCGCCGTGAAATCGATGGGTTGGCCGTGCGCATCCAGGGCGAAGCGCCAGGCTTGCAGCAGATCGTCTCGGCCTTGGGCGCGGTGTCGGTTCGTTGATGGTTCGGGCCCGGTCGTTTGTGACGGGGCGACAAGGGTTCCGGCGGGCATAAAAAACCCGGCTTCAGGGCCGGGTCAAGAGGACGTGAGGCTATGTGTCAATCTTGCTGCGCAGGCTTGACCAGTCGCTTTTCCAGTTCGCGGCAGGCGTTCTGGATCATGTCTTCGGTGATCGGTACTTCGCGACCCTGAGCGTCGATGATGGCGCATCCCAGAGACTGGTCGGGGTGGGTACGAATCACTTCAATCTTGTCATTGCTGCTGTTTTGCAAGGACATGGCCTGTCTCCTCATCAGGTTGTGCGCTTACTTTAAAACCGCCAGGTGACCAAGCTGTGACAAGTCCCTGCAAGGTCCCACTACGGCGTTTTCTATCCGGGGAGTCCTCAGTCCAACAGAAATGTCTGTGGACTTCCACTCGGACCTTAGACCAATAGCATCTAGGCTCTAGTGTTGGCGGACATAATTAACCTGACTCATTTTGATTTACCCAAGTTCCAGGAAATGCAGGTTCCAAGAAACAGTTTCCAGGAAAATCGGTTCCGACAAACAGGGCTCAACCTCATCGCCTTGCTGGATCACGCGGCGGTGAATGGGGCGGGGCCGTTCCCAGGTGTGCTCCCGGATGAACTTCATGCTTTCTTCGCGTCAACGCCGGGCGATTCGCCTGGCCAGTCGTTTCATCGCGCCTTATCGCTGGCAGGCCCTGGGGGCGTTGCTGGCGCTGGTGGTGACCGCTGGCATCACCCTGTCCATGGGGCAGGGCATCCGCCTGTTGGTGGACCGGGGCTTCATGACCGGGTCGCCGGATTTGCTCAACCAGTCCATCGGTCTGTTTCTGTTATTGGTGCTGGGGCTGGCGGTGGGGACGTTCGTGCGTTTCTACCTCGTGTCGTGGATTGGCGAGCGTTGCGTGGCGGATATCCGTCGGCAAGTGTTCAATCATCTGATCTACCTGCACCCGGGCTTCTATGAGAACAATCGCAGCTCGGAGATCCAGTCGCGGCTGACCGCCGATACCACCTTGCTGCAATCGGTGATCGGCTCGTCGCTCTCGCTGTTTTTGCGTAATGCGCTGATGGTCATCGGCGGCATCGTGCTGCTGTTTGTCACCAATCCCAAGCTTACCAGCATCGTAGTGATCGCCTTGCCCCTGGTGCTGGCGCCGATCCTGATTTTCGGCCGCCGGGTGCGCAGCCTGTCGCGCTTGAGCCAGGACCGTATCGCCGATGTCGGCAGCTACGTGGCGGAAACCCTGGGCCAGATCAAGACCGTCCAGGCCTATAACCACCAGCCCCAGGATGAGCAACGCTTTGCCCAGACGGTGGAAGAGGCGTTCAACACCGCGCGCCGGCGTATTGTCCAGCGCGCCTGGCTGATCACCCTGGTGATCGTGCTGGTGCTGGGGGCGGTCGGGGTGATGCTCTGGGTCGGCGGCATGGATGTGATCGCCGGGCGTATTTCCAGTGGCGAGCTGGCGGCCTTTGTCTTCTACAGCCTGATCGTCGGCAGTGCCTTCGGCACCCTGAGCGAGGTGATCGGCGAGCTGCAACGGGCCGCCGGCGCAGCGGAGCGGATTGCCGAGTTGCTGCGTTCGGAAAACCTGATCCAGCCGCCGAGCGACGGCCCGGCCAGCTTGCCCGAGCGGGTGCGGGGCGAACTGGTGCTGGAGAACTTGCGCTTCTCTTATCCGTCGCGTCCGGACAGTTACGCCGTCGATGGCTTGAGCCTGACTATCCACGAGGGAGAAACCCTGGCGCTGGTCGGGCCGTCGGGGGCGGGCAAGTCGACCCTCTACGATCTGCTGCTGCGCTTCTACGACCCGGAGCAGGGGCGCATCCTGCTCGATGGCGTACCCCTGACCCAGCTCGACCCGCAGGATGTGCGTCGCTGTTTTGCCTTGGTGTCGCAAAGCCCGGCGCTGTTCTTCGGCAGCATCGAGGAGAACATTCGTTATGGCAAACCCTCGGCCACCCCGGAACAGGTCAGGGAGGCGGCAAGGATCGCCTACGCCCATGACTTCATCGAGAACATGCCCGAGGGTTACCGGACCCATCTCGGCGATGCGGGGCTGGGACTGTCCGGCGGCCAGCGCCAGCGCCTGGCGATTGCCCGGGCGCTGCTGGTGGATGCGCCGATCCTGTTGCTGGATGAAGCCACCAGCGCCCTGGATGCCCAGAGCGAGCATTTGATCCAGCAAGCCTTGCCGAGCCTGATGAAGAATCGCACCACCCTGGTGATCGCCCATCGCCTGGCCACGGTGAAAAACGCCGACCGCATCGCGGTGATGGATCAGGGCCGGTTGGTGGCGGTGGGCACCCATCAGGAGCTGATCGCCAGCAATCCACTGTATGCGCGCCTGGCGGCCTTGCAGTTCAGCGATGGCCAGTCTGTGTCCTGAACTTGCGCTGGAAACGAAAATGCCCGCATCGCTGCGGGCATTTTTTATGAGGCGTTATCGCTTACTGATCGTCGAAATACCGCTCATGCCAATCCACCAGTGGCTGTGGCGAATTGAGCTTCTGGCCGTAGATCACCGAATAGGACAGCACGTTCTGCACGTACTGGCGGGTTTCGTCGAACGGAATACTTTCCACCCAGACGTCGAAGCTCAGGTGGTCGGCGCCACGGAGCCATTGGCGCACGCGTCCGGGGCCGGCGTTGTAGGCGGCGGAGGCGAGCACTCGGTTGCCATTGAACTGGCTGTGCACCTGGCTCAGGTAGGCGGCGCCGAGCTGGATGTTTTTGTCCGGGTTCAGTACTTGCTGCGGCGAGGCCAGCGGGATGCTGAACTTGCGCGCGGTTTCCTTCGCGGTGCCGGGCATCAGTTGCATCAGGCCGGCCGCACCGACGCCCGAACGAGCGTCGTCCATGAACGCGCTTTCCTGGCGGGTGATCGCGAAGACCCAGCTCGAGTGCAGGCCACGGACCTTGGCTTCGCGCACCAGGGTGTCGCGATGGGCCATCGGGAAGCGGATGTCCAGGTCGTCCCAGTACTTCGCCTGGCTGATGGTGCGAATGGCTGGGAAGTACCATTTCAGGTCATAGGCCAGCTTGGCCTGGGCGACCATTTCGTCACGGTTGAAATGACGGCTGACGTGGTACCACTCACGCCGGCCATCGACGATCTGGCCACGGGCATGAAACTCCAGGGCGCGCCGCACGCCGGGCGTATTGCGCACCTTGTTGATCACTTGCTGGCTGAGCACCAGCGGTTTGTTGTTCAGCTGATAAGGCAGCTGGGTACGGTCGGCCGCGAGGAAACCATAGAAATCGCGCTCGTTGGCCAAGCCTTTGTAGAGGGTCTGGGCCTGGGGGTTCTGCGGTTCGGCCAGTTCCAGGCTGCGCGCTTGCCAGTAGCGCCAGCGGTTGGTAGTCGCCAGGTCCTGGGGCAGCTTGCGGGTCAGCTGGTAGGCGTCTTCCCAGCGAGCCAGACGCAACAGCAGGCGCAGGCGCCATTCGGAAACCGTGTTGTCGCGCAGCTCGGGATCGTATTTGGTCATCACTTCAAGGCCGCGGCTGTCGAAGCGCCGCGCCAGGGTCAGGCCGATTTCCCGGGCGATCGCCACTTTTTCGTCACGGGAGAAGTGCATGCTGCTGGCATAACCGTCGAGCAGGGCCATGGCCCTGTCCGGATCCTGGCGGGCCAGGCGGCGCAGACCCAGGCCGACCACGTCGGACATGGCTTCGCTGGCCGGAGTGAAGCGCGACGGCTGGCTGAGCAGTTCGGGCTTCTGGGCAACGTCTACTAGCAGCCGGCCCTGAGGGGCGAGGGTGGTCATGCTGTTGACCAGGCTATTGGCCAGCGGATAGTTGCGGGCCTCGGCGGCCAGCTTGGCGCGCTGCCAGCGCTTCTGTTCGGTCAACTGGCCTTCGGCGGCCCACTGGGCGAACAGCGCATCGCAGGTGGCCGGCAGGGATTTGCCGCTGAGCCAGAGCTTGTCGGTGGCGGCGTAACCTTCGGCCTTGAGGTTGTGGCCCAACTGGTATTGCGCATTCAGGCAGTCCAGCTCGGTGAAGTTGAGCTTGGGGTCGTAATACTTGACGAAGGTGGCCCAGTCGCCGCGTTCGGCCAGCCAGCGCAACCAGCGCAGTTTCATCCAGTTGGCCTGGGGCAGGTCGCCGTGTTCACGGAGAAACTTTTCGATCTCGGCGTTGCTGGCGGTCTTCAGCCGGGCGGTCAGTTCGTCATAGGCCAGATAGGGCTCGAGCGGGTAGTCGGCCAGGACCTGGCTGTAGCGGAAATACGGACCGGAGTCACCCTTGGCCAGGGCGCGCTTGGCTTCATCGTAATATTGACGCTGGAGTGAGAGGTCTGCGGCCTGAGCGGTGTGCACGGCAGAGGCAGAAAGAAGCAGGCAGGATAAAAGGCTGAAAAGGCGACTGCGCATGAGACATCCGGGCAGAGAAATCATGACAAGTGCCGACAATGCCAACACTGATTATTCCCTAGCTTAGCCTTTTGCCAGCAGCGGGTGAAAGCTTTGCCGGCCTCTTGTCGCCAGTTCGCTGCAAATGTTGTTCAGGGTGCTTCAGGAGTGAAAATGCCGGCCTTCTGAGGCCTCAACTCAGGTAGAATGCGCGCCCGGTTTTTGGAGAAGCTCATGACCCTGCTCAAATTCAGCGATGTGTCCCTTGCGTTCGGCGCTATGCCGTTGTTGGACAAGGTGTCCTGGCAGATCGCCCGTGGTGAGCGGGTGTGCATCATCGGCCGCAACGGCACTGGCAAATCCAGCATGCTGAAGCTGGTCAAGGGCGATCAGAAGCCCGACGACGGTTCCGTATGGCGCGCGCCCGGTCTGAAAATCGGCGAATTGCCGCAGGAATTGCCAGTGGCCGACGAGCGGACGGTGTTCGACGTCGTCGCCCAGGGCCTCGATGGCGTTGGCGAATTGCTGGCGCAGTATCACCACCTGAGCCAGAACATCGTCACCGATGCCGATCTGGAAAAGCTCATGCACGTCCAGCATGACCTCGAAGCCCGTGACGGCTGGCGCTTGCAGACCCTGGTGGACAGCACCCTGAGCCGCCTGCAGCTGCCGGCCGACAAGACCCTCGCCGAGTTGTCCGGTGGCTGGCGTCGTCGCGTCCTGCTGGCCCAGGCCCTGGTATCCGAACCGGACCTGCTGCTGCTCGACGAACCGACCAACCACCTGGATATCGGCGCCATCGCCTGGCTGGAAGAAGCCCTGAAGGACTTCCAGGGCGCCGTCCTCTTTATTACCCACGACCGTTCCTTCCTGCAGAACCTGGCGACCCGGATTCTCGAGCTGGACCGTGGTGGGCTGATCGACTGGAACGGCGACTACGCCAGCTTCCTGGTACACAAGGAGGCCGTGCTGGCGGCTGAAGAGACGGCCAACGCGCTGTTCGACAAGCGCCTGGCCCAGGAAGAAGTCTGGATTCGCCAGGGCATCAAGGCCCGCCGTACCCGTAACGAAGGCCGTGTGCGTGCCCTCAAGGCCCTGCGTGTCGAGCGCAGCGAGCGTCGCGAGCGTACCGGCAAGGCCAATATCCAGCTGGAAACCGCCGACAAGTCCGGCAAGCAGGTCATGGTGCTTGAAGACGTGAGCTTCGCTCATCCGGGCGGTCCATTCCTGGTCAAGAATTTCTCCATGGTCCTGCAGCGCGGCGACCGTATCGGCCTGCTCGGCGCCAACGGTACCGGCAAGACCACGCTGCTCAAACTGATGCTGGGCGGCCTGGTGCCGAGCAGCGGCAAGGTGGAGGAGGGTACACGTATCGACGTGGCCTACTTCGACCAACTGCGTCACCAGCTGGACCTGGAAAAGACCGTGATCGACAACGTCGCCGAAGGTCGCGACTTTATCGATATCGATGGCCAGAGCCGCCACGTGCTCAGCTACCTGGGGGATTTCCTGTTCAGCCCGCAGCGTGCCCGCACGCCGGTCAAGGCGCTGTCCGGTGGCGAGCGTGCTCGCTTGTTGCTGGCCAAGCTGTTCAGCAAACCGGCCAACCTGCTGGTGCTCGACGAACCGACCAACGACCTGGACGTGGAAACCCTCGAGCTGCTGGAAGAAGTGCTGCTGACCTTCCAGGGCACCGTGCTGATGGTCAGCCACGACCGGGCATTCCTCGATAACGTGGTCACCAGCACCCTGGTGTTCGAAGGTGAAGGCAAGGTTCGCGAATACGTCGGCGGTTATCAGGATTGGTTGCGTCAAGGCGGTTCGCCACGCCTGCTGGGCGTGACCGAGAACAAGTCGGGCAAGGCCGAGCTGAACTCGGCGGTGGTTGCGCCTGTGGCGGCGGCACCTGCCGCGGCACAGGAAGCGCCTGCGGCCAAGAAGAAGCTCAGCTACAAGTTGCAGCGCGAGCTCGAGGCGTTGCCTGGCCAGATCGAAGCCATGGAGCAGCAGATCGCCAGCGTGGAAGCGGAAATGGCCGACGCTGGCTTCTATCAGCGTCCTGCGGCCGAGACTACGGCGGTCATCGCCCAGTTGGAACAGCTCAATGCTGAACTGGATGTGATGGTCGAGCGTTGGGCCGAGCTGGATGCCTGAGTGACCTGGAGGCAATAAAAAAGCCCGACATTCATGTCGGGCTTTTTGCAGGGCCAGTGCGGGCGGAGAATTCCGCCAGCGGGCTCAGCGTTTGACCAGGTGCACGGCCAGCACGTCGCAAGGGGCGCCGTGCAGCACGTCGTTGGCGGTCGAGCCCAGCAGCAGCGCCAGGCCGTGCCGGCCATGGCTGCCGACCACGATCAGGTCGCATTCCTGTTCCTTGGCCAGATGATGGATTTCCTGGCGTGGCTGGCCATAGGTCAGGTGGCTGTATTCCTTGGACAGCTCAGGGTATTTGGTGATGAGGCGATCGAGACGTTCCTTGGCCTGGTCGAACTGCTGCTGTTGCAATTGGGACAGGTCCATCGGTACGTCGCCGCCGAACGCCATGGCCATCGGCTCGACGATATGCACCAGGGACAATTTGGCGCTGTTGCTGACCGACAGCTCGCGAGCCCGGTGGATAACAGGATCGCACTCTTCGGTTAGATCTACGGCGACCAGAATATGGTGGTAGGGCATGAGGTGCTCCTCCTGAGGATTGCAATAGCTTCAAGTATGGCTGGTTTCAAGCGGATTGGTTCCGACCTGGATCAATCGGCTCATCAAGAATCGGGAGTACAGATATGACGGTCTGGATAGTGGTGTCAATCCTCGCGGTGGTGTTGAGCCCGCTGGCATGGCTGCGCCCGTCGCGCCGCCAGAGCGGGCAGATCGCCCTGCGCATGGAGGCGCGCCGCATGGGCCTGGGCATGCAACTGGCGCCTCAGGAGTGGCCGCACTGGATGGATCCGCAGCCTCCAAGCCCCTGTGCGCAATACCATCGGCCGCGGCGCGGCACACAACTGGCCTGCTGGGCCTACTGGCAAAGTGCGCCGGGCGTGTGGGTCAACCAATGGCGGGAAGCCTGTGCGGACCCGGCCTTGCTCGAGCACTTTCGCACGCTGCCGGCCAACGTGTTCAAGGTCGAGGCCGACCGGCAGATGATCGTCTTGTATTGGGGCGAACGTGGCGAAGCCAGTGTTTTGCAAGACATTGCCGCAGTGCTCAAGGCGCTGGCGTGAAGCATGGCCTGCGCCGCAATGGCACGGGTTATTGAAAGGCAGGCAATAAAAAGCCCGACAAGGTCGGGCTGGGTTGGCCAGGCAGGCCGGTAAATCCTTTCTGATCCCCTGGTTCTGAGCGGCGGGGGATGAGGGTTGTCGCTGATCTTACGCCTGGTTTTCGGCCAGGCATCCATATTTTTGCTCCAGGATTGTGCCAGCGTAGCCGCGAATCGGTTATGGGGGCGACGTATTAGGGCGACTTTTCTAAAGATTGATTCTATGAATGTCCTGAGATGAGCAGGCTTGTTGATGGTGCGTGCCCGTCTGGAATGACTAAGAAGTCGCGTTTCAAACAACCTTTTGGGCGATTGACAATTGTCGGATTTTGCCTGAATGTGGCGTACCCAAATCAAACGGGCGTATGAATTGAGCGTTTGTATTACCAGACGGCTCTTCCAGAATCCCGACTATCGCGTTGGCGGGTGTGCCTGGCGGATTGGCGTAGCATCGATGGAAACGTCGCTGCCGAGTCAGAAGTTAGCGTCCGACGTGTACTGTTCAGCTTCCATATCGTGGAGATCAGTTGATGATTTACGAAGGTAAAGCCATCACGGTTAAGGCTCTTGAAAGTGGCATCGTCGAATTGAATTTCGACCTCAAGGGTGAGTCCGTCAACAAGTTCAACCGTCTTACCCTGAACGAATTGCGTTCGGCCGTGGACGCCATCAAGGCAGATGCGTCGGTCAAGGGTGTGATCGTCAGCAGTGGCAAGGACGTCTTCATCGTCGGCGCCGACATCACCGAATTTGTCGACAACTTCAAGCTGCCGGATGCAGAGCTTGTCGCAGGCAACCTCGAAGCCAACAAGATTTTCAGCGATTTCGAAGACCTCAACGTTCCGACCGTTGCCGCGATCAATGGCATCGCGCTGGGCGGCGGTCTGGAAATGTGCCTGGCAGCTGACTATCGCGTCATGTCCTCCAGCGCCAAGATCGGCCTGCCGGAAGTCAAGCTGGGCATCTACCCGGGCTTCGGCGGTACCGTTCGCCTGCCACGCATCATCGGTGCCGACAACGCCATCGAATGGATTGCCGCCGGCAAGGAAAACCGTGCTGAAGACGCACTGAAAGTCGGTGCGGTCGACGCTGTCGTCGCTCCGGAAAAACTGCATGAAGCGGCCCTGGCCACCGTCAAGCGCGCCATCTCCGGCGAGTTCGACTACAAGGCCAAGCGTCAGCCGAAGCTGGAAAAGCTCAAGCTCAACGCCATCGAACAGATGATGTCCTTCGAAACCGCCAAGGGTTTTGTCGCCGGCCAGGCTGGCCCGAACTACCCGGCGCCGGTCGAAGCCATCAAGACCATCCAGAAAGCCGCCAACTTCGGTCGTGACAAGGCGCTGGAAGTCGAGGCAACAGGCTTCGTCAAACTGGCCAAGACCTCTGCTGCGCAGAGCCTGATCGGCCTGTTCCTGAATGACCAGGAACTGAAGAAAAAGGCCAAGGCCTACGACGAAATCGCCCAGGACGTGAAGCAGGCCGCCGTACTCGGCGCCGGCATCATGGGTGGCGGTATCGCCTACCAGTCGGCGTCCAAGGGCACGCCGATCCTGATGAAAGACATCAACGAGCACGGTATCGAGCAAGGCCTGGCGGAAGCCGCCAAGCTGCTGGTCGGCCGTGTCGATAAAGGTCGCATGACCGCGGCGAAGATGGCCGAAGTGCTCAACGGCATTCGTCCAACGCTGTCCTACGGTGACTTCGGCCACGTCGACCTGGTGGTCGAAGCGGTCGTCGAGAACCCTAAGGTCAAGCAAGCGGTTCTGGCCGAAGTCGAAGACCAGGTCAAGGAGGACACCATCCTCGCTTCGAACACCTCGACCATTTCCATCAGCCTGCTGGCCAAGGCCCTCAAGCGTCCGGAAAACTTCGTCGGCATGCACTTCTTCAACCCGGTGCACATGATGCCGCTGGTCGAAGTCATCCGTGGCGAGAAGTCCAGCGAGCTGGCCGTGGCAACCACCGTTGCCTACGCCAAGAAAATGGGCAAGAACCCGATCGTGGTCAACGACTGCCCGGGCTTCCTGGTCAACCGCGTGCTGTTCCCGTACTTCGGCGGTTTCGCCAAGCTGGTCAGCGCCGGCGTGGACTTCGTGCGCATCGACAAGGTCATGGAAAAATTCGGCTGGCCGATGGGCCCGGCCTACCTGATGGACGTGGTCGGTATCGACACTGGCCACCACGGTCGTGACGTGATGGCCGAAGGTTTCCCGGATCGCATGAAAGACGATCGCCGTTCGGCTATCGATGTGCTCTACGAAGCCAAGCGCCTGGGCCAGAAGAACGGCAAGGGTTTCTACGCCTACGAGGCGGACAAGAAAGGCAAGCAGAAGAAAGTGGCCGACCCGTCGGTGCTGGAAGTGCTCAAGCCTATCGTGTACGAGCAGCGTGAAGTCACTGACGAGGATATCGTCAACTGGATGATGATCCCGCTGTGCCTGGAAACCGTTCGTTGCCTGGAAGACTGTATCGTCGAAACCGCGGCCGAAGCCGACATGGGCCTGGTGTACGGTATTGGTTTCCCTCCATTCCGTGGCGGTGCGCTGCGCTACATCGACTCGATCGGTGTTGCCCAGTTCGTTGCCCTGGCCGACCAGTACGCCGATCTGGGCGCGCTGTACCACCCGACCGCGAAGCTGCGTGAGATGGCCAAGAACGGCCAGAGCTTCTTCGGTTAAGCGCCCCCTACTAGAGCGAGAGTGAATATATGAGCTTGAATCCTAGAGACGTCGTGATTGTCGACTTCGGTCGTACTCCGATGGGCCGCTCCAAGGGCGGCATGCACCGCAATACCCGCGCCGAAGACATGTCGGCGCACCTGATCAGCAAATTGCTGGAACGCAACGCCAAGGTCGATCCGGCGGAAGTCGAAGACGTGATCTGGGGCTGTGTGAACCAGACCCTGGAGCAGGGCTGGAACATCGCGCGCATGGCGTCGCTGATGACCCAGATCCCGCACACCTCGGCTGGCCAGACCGTCAGCCGTCTGTGTGGCTCGTCGATGAGCGCGCTGCACACCGCCGCCCAGGCGATCATGACCGGCAACGGTGACGTATTCGTGGTTGGCGGCGTCGAGCATATGGGCCACGTGAGCATGATGCACGGCGTCGACCCGAACCCGCACATGTCCCTGTACGCGGCGAAAGCCTCGGGCATGATGGGCCTGACAGCCGAGATGCTCGGCAAGATGCACGGCATTACCCGTGAGCAACAGGATGCCTTCGGCCTGCGCTCCCACCAACTCGCCCACAAGGCGACGGTGGAAGGCAAGTTCAAGGACGAAATCATCCCGATGCAGGGTTACGACGAGAACGGTTTCCTGAAACTGTTCGACTACGACGAGACCATTCGTCCCGAGACCACCCTGGAAAGCCTGGCGGCCCTCAAGCCGGCCTTCAATCCAAAGGGCGGCACCGTGACGGCCGGTACTTCGTCGCAGATCACCGACGGTGCTTCGTGCATGATCGTGATGTCGGCGCAGCGTGCCCAGGACTTGGGTATCCAGCCGCTGGCGGTGATCCGCTCGATGGCGGTGGCGGGTGTGGATCCGGCGATCATGGGCTATGGTCCAGTACCGGCCACGCAGAAAGCACTGAAGCGCGCGGGCCTGGGAATCACCGATATCGACTTCTTCGAGCTCAACGAAGCTTTCGCGGCGCAGGCTCTGCCGGTGCTGAAAGATTTGAAAGTGCTCGACAAGATGAACGAGAAGGTTAACCTGCACGGCGGCGCGATCGCCCTGGGTCACCCATTCGGTTGTTCCGGTGCGCGTATCTCCGGCACCTTGCTCAATGTCATGAAGCAGAATGGCGGCACCTTTGGCGTGTCCACCATGTGCATTGGCCTTGGCCAGGGCATTGCCACTGTCTTCGAACGCGTTTAAGCGTTGCGTTGATGGAAGCCGGGGCCCAGTGCCCCGGTTTTTGTTTTTCTGAAGATTTATATTTTTTATTTTGCACGAGGGCCAGAACATGCAATTACAACCCGGGCTCTATCAGCATTACAAGGGACCGCAGTACCGCGTTTTCAGCGTGGCGCGGCATTCCGAGACGGAAGAGGAAGTAGTGTTCTATCAAGCCCTGTATGGCGATTACGGCTTTTGGGTGCGCCCCTTGAGCATGTTCCTGGAGTCGGTCGAGGTTGACGGCGAGCAGGTGCCACGCTTTGCTTTGGTGCAGGCCGAACCCAGTCTTTTTTCGCAGCCTTAAGCTGAGGTCGCGCAGAACCCTGCGCTTGACCTCACCTTGTTGCCACTATATATAGCGGTGCCGCGTCAGGCGCCAACCGCCTCTCACTTCTCGAATTCAGGAATTTTCCGATCCATGGGCAAATCGCTGGTCATTGTGGAATCCCCGGCTAAGGCCAAGACCATCAACAAGTACTTGGGTAACCAATACGTGGTGAAGTCGAGTATCGGCCATATCCGAGACCTGCCCACCAGTGGTTCGGCGAGCGCCGCCAAAGAGCCTGCCGCCAAGCGTGGCAAGGCGGCTGCTGGTGAAGCACCGGCGCTGTCGGCCAAGGAGAAGGCGCGCAAGCAGCTGGTCTCGCGCATGGGAGTCGATCCGGACCACGGCTGGAAAGCCAAGTACGAGATCCTTCCAGGCAAGGAAAAAGTCATCGAAGAGCTGCGCCGGCTCGCCAAGGATGCTGACACCATCTATCTCGCAACGGACTTGGACCGCGAAGGGGAGGCCATTGCCTGGCACCTGCGGGAAGCCATTGGTGGGGATGACAGCCGCTACAAGCGCGTGGTGTTCAACGAAATCACCAAGAAGGCGATCCAGGAAGCCTTCTCCCAGCCGGGCGAGCTGGATATCGATCGGGTCAACGCTCAGCAGGCGCGTCGTTTCCTCGACCGCGTGGTGGGTTACATGGTTTCGCCGTTGCTGTGGGCGAAAATCGCCCGTGGCCTGTCTGCCGGTCGCGTGCAATCGGTGGCGGTGAAGCTGGTGGTGGAGCGTGAGCGCGAAATTCGTGCCTTCATCCCTGAAGAGTACTGGGAAGTTCATGCCGACCTCGGCACCGCCAAGGGCGCCAATGTGCGCTTCGAAGTGGCCCGGGAAAACGGCGAGGCCTTCAAGCCGCTGAACGAAGCCCAGGCCATGGCGGCGCTGGAGAAGCTCAAGGCGTCGACCTACACCATCGCCAAGCGTGAAGACAAACCGACCAGCAGCAAACCGTCGGCCCCCTTCATTACTTCCACCCTGCAACAGGCCGCGAGCAACCGCCTGGGCTTCGGGGTGAAGAAAACCATGATGATGGCCCAGCGTCTGTATGAAGCCGGCTACATCACCTATATGCGTACCGACTCGACCAACCTCTCGGCTGATGCCCTGACGATGGCGCGGACCTATATCGAAGAAGAGTTCGGCAACAAATACCTGCCGTCCTCGCCGAACTTCTACAGCAGCAAGGAAGGGGCCCAGGAGGCGCACGAAGCGATTCGTCCGTCCGACGTGAACACCCATCCAAGCAAGCTGTCGGGCATGGAGCGTGACGCCGAGCGCCTCTACGAGCTGATCTGGCGCCAGTTCGTGGCCTGCCAGATGCTGCCGGCGCAATACCTGTCGACCACCGTCAGCGTCGCCGCTGGCGGCTTCGAGCTGCGTGCCAAGGGCCGCATCCTCAAGTTCGACGGTTACACCCGGGTCATGCCGCAGATGAGCAAGCCGGGCGACGACGATGTCCTGCCGGACATGGCGCAGGGCGATGTGCTGAAACTGATCAAGCTCGATCCGAGCCAGCACTTCACCAAGCCGCCGGCGCGTTACTCCGAAGCCAGCCTGGTCAAGGAAATGGAAAAACGTGGCATCGGTCGTCCTTCGACCTACGCGGCGATCATTTCCACCATCCAGGATCGCGGCTACGTGGCGTTGCACAATCGTCGTTTCTATTCGGAAAAGATGGGCGACATCGTCACCGAGCGTCTGTCCGAGAGCTTCTCCAACCTGATGGACTACGGCTTCACCGCCGGTATGGAAGAGCACCTCGATGACGTGGCCCAGGGCGAGCGCGACTGGAAAAACGTCCTCGACGAGTTCTACGGTGACTTCAAGAAGAAGCTCGAAGTGGCCGAAGGCAGCGACAGCGGCATGCGCGCCAACCAGCCGGTGATGACCGATATCCCGTGCCTCACCTGTGGTCGTCCGATGCAGATTCGTACCGCGTCCACCGGTGTATTCCTCGGTTGTTCGGGTTACAGCCTGCCGCCGAAAGAACGCTGCAAGGCTACCGTCAACCTGGTGCCGGGCGACGAGATCGCCGCGGACGACGAGGGTGAATCCGAGTCGCTGGTACTGCGCGGCAAGCACCGTTGCCCGATCTGCAGCACGGCGATGGACGCTTATCTGCTGGACGAGAAACGCAAGCTGCACATCTGCGGTAACAACCCGGATTGCGCGGGCTACGAGATCGAAGAGGGCAGCTATCGCATCAAGGGCTACGAAGGTCCGAGCCTGGAATGCGACAAGTGCGGCAGCGAGATGCAGCTCAAGACCGGACGTTTCGGCAAGTTCTTCGGGTGCACCAACCCGACCTGCAAGAACACCCGCAAGCTGCTCAAGAGCGGTGACGCGGCGCCACCGAAGATGGATCCGGTGAAGATGCCTGAGCTGAAATGCGAGAAGGTCAACGACACCTACATCCTGCGCGATGGGGCATCGGGTCTGTTCCTGGCGGCCAGCCAGTTCCCGAAAAACCGTGAAACCCGCGCACCGCTGGTGCTCGAGCTGATCCCGCACAAGGACGAGATCGATCCGAAGTATCACTTCCTCTGCGAAGCGCCGAAGAAGGACCCGGACGGTCGCCCGGCGGTGATCCGCTATAGCCGCAAGACCAAGGAGCAGTACGTGCAGACCGAAGTCGACGGCAAGCCGACTGGTTGGCGCGCGTTCTACGACGGTGGTAGCTGGAAGGTCGAAGACAAGCGTTAAGGTCCGCATCGGACGCTTCTGAAAAGGCCGCGTAAACCTCTCAAGGGTACGCGGCCTTTCTTTTGGGCTTGCGGTGGGCTGGAGTGTTCCATGACACTGTAAGGCCAGCCTGCTGTATCTATTCGTTGTGGAGATTGCCGTCATGGCCCACGAACTCTATACCCGTACCAACCAGAAAATTTATTTCGCCGGCCTGTCGCTGGAAGCCTTGGCGCGAGCCGAAGCGGGCGGGGCAATGAATGCTCAGGCGCTGGTGCAGGCGGGACGAGAGTCGGTGTTGTTTCACCTGTACGGTGCGCTGCTTGGCTTGTGCCATGAAATCGCCGGCTTCTATCGCCTCCCACAGGCCAATGCGCCCCGCGCGGAGCTGCTGTTGACCCGTGAGGTGCTGGAAAGCATCGCCATCCCCGAGCTGGCCGAGCTGGTGGAACTGGCCCATAACCCGGAGACCTGGCTGGCGAAGCTGCTGGCCGCCCATTCGGCGATGTTCCAGCCACCGCGGGTGCCGCATAAACCCAAGGGCGATGTCACCCAGCCGTTGATTGTCGCAGTGAACCTCGATGAAGAAGAGCAGGCACCGCAGCTGAGCCGGGAAGAGCTGGAGCAATGGCGTCAGAACCTCAAGGCTTTGGCGATTCGCTTCCGTGACGGCCTGAATGAGTGTTGAGCCGCCGCTAGCGGATATCTTCGAGTACGACCAATCATTCAAGGATGAGTAATGGCTTCAGCTACAGAGACGAATGCACTGCCTGCGCTGTTCGATCGTGTCGATCGTCTGGCGGACGCGGCCGCTTCGTCCCGGGATCTGCTCAAGGCGGTGGAGCAGATTCGCGATTTTCCCGAACCTATTGTCCTTAGTCGTTCAGATCCCAACTCAAAAAAACTGGCCTGGTGCCTGTGCATTGCCGGAATACTGGTCTGGCCGTTGCTGATTCCCGGGATCTACCTGATGCGCCGGCGCGGCGCCAACCACTTCATTCATCCGGATGTGGTGAAGGCGCTATCGCAGAAGATCATTCGCAAAGCGGCTCTGCTCAGCGCTGGCGTAGATGATGCGTCGGCTTCGGGGGGGGTCACTCTGGCTGTGATGATGAATGAGTTTGCGCACTATCGTCGGGGTAACTATTCCCGTGAGCTCAAGAACACGCTGCTGGGCGTTTATAACGGTGCGGTGCACGATCTGCCTTACGCTTTCCACCATCTGCATTACGTCGATATGGAAACCTACGAAGTATCGGTTTCCGATGGCAAGGGCGGTTCTCGAAGGGAAACCAGAACCCGCTATGTTGGATATGACCGCTATAGCCTGGTGTTCGACTTTCCCTGGGCGGCCGAGGTTGCCGTTCGTGGTGACAAGCATCGAGCCATGGATCGCGAGCATCTCTACAAGACCACGACCCGGGAATTCAATTCTGCCTTCACCCTGACTGGCGCGACGGAGATGGCCTGCGCGACTTTCGCCACGCCGGTCACCGTACTCAAGCTGCTGCAGATCGCCAAGGAGCTGAAAGACGTCAGTTTCGAGTTTTCCTCCCAGAGCCGCCTATGCGTGAGCTTCAACAATGATGATGTGGTCGGCATCGCTACCTCGGCGGTAAGCCTTGCGGAGCCGGTCGCCTTTCATGCCGGCTTGATGCAGGGGGCGACGATGCCGCGCCTGAGACTGGTGCTGGAGCTGTTGCACCAGTTTGCCGAGTTGCATGACGACAATTTCAATCTACCGAAGAAAAGAACGCAGGACATGGAGCAGTAAATGATCATCCTTCTTACAGCGATACTGGTGGCCTGGCTCCTCTGGTATTACTACAACAAGATTGTCGGCGCAGGGAACCGCGCTCAGCGCGCATGGGCCGATGTGCTTGTGTATGAGCGGCAGAAGATCAAGGTGCTGGATGCCCTGGAGGAACAGGCTTCCAGCTTCAAGATCTATGAAAGCAACGTGCTGGAGAAAGTGGTGGGCCTGCGTTCGGCCCTCGGAAGGTTGCCTGAGGCGGCCAGTGGGGAGGCGCTGAAGTCGACGCAGATGGCCACTAGGGAACTGGTGGGGGGGCTGAACATGGCCTTTGAGGCCTATCCGGAACTCAAGGCGGCGGGAATCGTCAGTGGGTTGATGAAGGAAATCGTCGAACAGCAGGCGAACATTGCAGCCGCCGTTACGGTCTTCAACCGGACCGTCGAGGAGTTCAATAACTGCATCCAGATGTTCCCCAGTTCGATGGTCAACGCGGTCATCAACAAGAAGCAGGCTATTACGCCGTTTTCCGATAAGGAAGCCGCCGCGAGTTTTGATTACAAGCCGAATTTCTGATGGCAAATGCCTGTTTGTAACGCCAGGCCAATAAAGAAAACCGTTTGGGCCCGCGCGAGGTCGGGGTGATGACTGATATAATCCCGGCCTTTCGTGGAGAACAGACCTTTATGCCAACGTCCTTTCTAGAAATTGTCGAATTGCCAGACGGTCGTATCGAGCTGCGCAGGGCCGAGGACGAGGGTTCTCTGGTCACTCTGGACTTTTCAGAGGATGCCAAAGCCTTCTTGCAAGGCCAGCATGTCGAGGTGGCCAAGGCCATGTTGAGCGTGGGTGTGCAGATGGCGGGTCGCCTGGTTGAAGGCGAATTGGAGAAAGAAGAGGGGCCACGGATTCTTCACTGAGTCCGTTTGTCGGTTTTTTTGCTGTCGTTCGTCGCCTCCTTCCGGCTTCTCAATCCTGGAGAAGCCTTGTGTCATTCAAGCGTGTCCATCGACGCTTCTAGCGGTCAGCCCAGACGAATATTCAGGCTTTGTGCGTCGCCCGTGCGGGCTGCGCTGATGAGCTGTTGACGGGCGCTGCTGTTCAACGGGTTGAGCCAGCTGACAACGGTGTGGCTGCGTCCCAGGCGCAGCGCCTCGCAAGCCAGTTGTTGCGCGCTTTGGGCGCCGCGCGGGTGCAGCAGCAGAATTCGTTCGCGGTTCAGGCCGGCATCGCGCAACCAGGCCTGGGTCAGGCTGGCCGGTGGGGCAATCAATGTCAGCCAGCGCGCATCCTGGTCCTGGCTCAGTTCCCTGAGGATGGGCGCCAGCAGGCTCAGGCAATTCCCGGCGGCACCGCGTAACGACAGTTCACTGAAGGCTTCCGGTTCGTTGCTCCAGGGCGATTCGACGACCTCTTTGAGGATAGGCGCCAGGGGTTGGGCCATGAACGCTTCGAACAGTGGCAGTTGTGCATGCTGTGGTGTGTGAGGGAACTGCATACAGCCTCCTTTAGCGGCGAATGACGCCGACACTCAAGCCTTCGATCACCAGGTCCTGATCTTTCAGGTTGACTTCGATAGGGGCGAACTCAGGGTTTTCGGCAATCAGCCAGACTTTGCTGCCTTCGCGCTTGAAGCGTTTCACGGTGACTTCGTCGCCAATGCGGGCGACGACGACCTGGCCGTTGCGGGCCTCGCGAGTGGTATGCACGGCCAGCAGGTCGCCGTCGAAGATGCCGATGTCCTTCATGCTCATGCCGTGAACTCGCAGCAGGTAGTCGGCACGTGGATGGAAGAAGGCCGGATTGATGTTGCAGGACTCTTCGATGTGCTGCTCGGCGAGAATTGGAGCACCGGCGGCAACCCGGCCGATGATGGGCAGGCTGGAGTCGTCGGGCTTGGCTTCGAACCCCGGGATGCGAATGCCGCGGGAGGCGCCTGGAGTCATTTCGATCGCGCCCTTGCGGGCCAGCGCCTTGAGGTGTTCTTCAGCGGCGTTGGGCGACTTGAAACCCAGTTCCTGGGCGATTTCCGCGCGGGTCGGTGGGTAGCCGTTGTCTTCGAGGCAACGTTTGATAAAAGCCAGAATCTCAGCTTGGCGTGGCGTCAGTTTTAGCATGTCGATCGCTCTGTCTTTTTATACAGTGACTGGAATTATATACAGTGAATGCCGCTTGGCAATCCTCCTTTTTCCAATCGCCGCTGGACGGTCGGGTCGCCGCTGCGCATGCCTGGTGTCGCGTGGCTGGCTACAGGAGGCGGCAGGTATGATTAAATAGCTGACTGACCGGCCGCAAAACGGACAGGCAGGCTTGACAAGGCTGGGGCTGAAACGTATGTTTCAAACAAGTGTTTGTCAGGCGGAGTAGCCATGGCCCAGTCGGAAACCGTTGAACGCATTCTCGATGCTGCCGAGCAGTTGTTCGCGGAAAAAGGTTTTGCCGAAACCTCATTGCGGCTGATCACCAGCAAGGCCGGGGTCAACCTGGCGGCGGTGAATTATCATTTCGGTTCCAAAAAGGCCCTGATCCAGGCGGTGTTCTCGCGCTTCCTCGGGCCGTTCTGCGTTAGCCTCGACCGTGAGCTGGAGCGGCGTTCGGCCAAGCCGGACAGCAAGCCAAGCCTCGAAGAGCTGCTGGAAATCCTCGTCGAGCAGGCCCTGGTGGTTCAGCCTCGCAGCGGCAACGACCTGTCCATTTTCATGCGCCTTCTGGGCCTGGCCTTCAGCCAGAGCCAGGGGCACCTGCGACGTTATCTGGAAGACATGTACGGCAAGGTGTTCCGCCGCTACATGCTGCTGGTCAATGAAGCCGCTCCACGTATTCCACCGATCGAACTGTTCTGGCGTGTGCACTTCATGCTGGGGGCGGCGGCGTTCAGCATGTCGGGGATCAAGGCCTTGCGTGCGATTGCCGAGACCGACTTCGGGGTCAATACCTCGATCGAGCAGGTAATGCGCCTGATGGTGCCATTCCTTGCGGCCGGCATGCGCGCCGAAACCGGTGTCACCGACGATGCCATGGCCACGGCGCAGCTCAAGCCGCGCAGCAAATCGACTCCGGCGGTCGCCAAGGCCTGACCGTCCGGGTGGGCGCGGCAGCTTACATCCGCTAAGCTAGCCGCCCATGCCAACTCTCGTTTCCTACCTCTCTTTACACCTTTCGCCGATCGTCGCTTGCCGGGCCTTGCCGCCGGCAATGGATTCGTGCGTCCGCGCCACGCCAGCACCCTTTGCGGTGCCGTGCGCGCACTTCGTTACTAAGGAATTGCTATGACCACAGGCCTGCAAGGCTCCTTGATGGTGGATGTCGCCGGTACCTGGCTGACGGCTGAAGATCGCCAACTCCTGCGCCAGCCCGAAGTGGGTGGGCTGATCATCTTTGCCCGCAATATCGAGCATCCGCGGCAGGTGCGTGAGTTGAGCGCGTCCATCCGGGCGATTCGCCCGGACCTGCTGCTGGCGGTGGACCAGGAGGGCGGTCGCGTGCAACGCCTGCGCCAGGGCTTCGCGCGGCTGCCGGCCATGCGCGCCATCGCCGACAATCCGAATGCCGAGTACCTGGCCGAGCAGTGCGGCTGGATCATGGCCACCGAAGTGCTGGCCGTCGGCCTGGACCTGAGCTTCGCGCCGGTGCTGGACCTCGATCATCAGCGCAGCGCCGTGGTGGGCACCCGTTCCTTCGAGGGCGACCCCGAGCGCGCCGCCTTGCTGGCAGGCGCCTTTATCCGTGGCATGAACAGCGCCGGCATGGCGGCCACGGGCAAGCATTTTCCCGGGCACGGCTGGGCCGAGGCGGACTCCCACGTGGCGATCCCCAATGACGAGCGCAGCCTCGACGAGATTCGCGCCAAGGACCTGGTGCCTTTCGCGCGCCTGAGCAAGCAGCTGGCGGCGGTGATGCCGGCCCACGTCATCTATCCTCAGGTCGATGCCCAGCCAGCCGGGTTCTCCCGCCGTTGGTTGCAGGAGATCCTGCGTGGTGAATTGCAGTTCGACGGTGTCATCTTCAGTGACGATCTGTCGATGGCCGGTGCCCATGTGGTGGGCGATGCCGCGAGCCGGATCGAAGCGGCGCTGTCGGCCGGTTGCGACATGGGCCTGGTGTGCAACGACCGGGCGGCGGCCGAGCTGGCCCTGAGCGCGGCCCAGCGTCTGAAAGTGACGCCGTCGGCGCGTATTGCGCGGATGCGTGGCCAGGCGTTTGCCTGCACCGACTATCGTCAGGATCCGCGTTGGCTGACGGCGCTCGGCGCGCTCAAAGATGCCCAACTGATCGATTAAGGGCTTTTGCGATGACGGTTTACGCGATTATCGGCGGTACCGGCCTGACCCGGCTCGAAGGCTTGAGCATTCACCAATCCTTGCCCCTGGATACGCCCTATGGCGCTCCGTCGGCGGATATCCAGAAGGGTGAATACGCCGGTCGCGAGGTGCTGTTTCTGGCGCGTCACGGTCATCCCCATCGCTTCCCGCCGCATCAGGTGAACTATCGGGCCAATCTCTGGGCGCTGAAGCAGGCTGGCGCCGAGGCGATTCTGGCGGTCAACGCGGTGGGTGGCATTCATCCGGCGATGGGCTCCGGGCATTTCTGCGTGCCGCATCAGCTGATCGACTACACCAGCGGTCGTGAGCACACCTATTTTGCCGACGACCTGGAGCAGGTCACCCACATCGACTTCAGCTATCCCTACAGCGAGTCGCTGCGCCAGCAATTGATTGCCGCGCTGGCCGCCGAAGGCTGCGAATTCAGCAGTCAGGGCGTGTACGCCTGCACCCAGGGGCCACGCCTGGAAACCGTGGCGGAGATCGCCCGCCTGGAGCGTGACGGCTGCGACATCGTCGGCATGACCGGCATGCCGGAAGCGGCGCTGGCCCGGGAGTTGGAGTTGGATTACGCCTGCCTGGCGCTGGTGGTGAACCCGGCGGCAGGCAAGTCCGCGACGGTGATTACCATGGCTGAGATCGAACAGGCATTGGAGGACGGCATGGGCAAGGTGCAGGCGACGCTGGCGCGGGTCCTCACGGCAAACCTGTAGCCGCTGCCGAAGGCTGCGGCCGAGTGCGTAGCGCTCGCAAAACCTGAATCCACGGTATTTACGTCTGCTGCACAGCCGATCGCAGGCTGCACCAGCGGCTCCAGATCAGCGTCCGCCTTTCTTGTCGGGCAGCGGGGCGAAGAGGGCTTCGATGTCTTCGCTCTGCAGCTTCCAATCCCCGGCCTTGCGCCCATCCAGCACGCCCGCGGCCAGGTCGGACTTCTCCTGCTGCAGGTGCTGGATTTTCTCTTCCACCGTGCCGCGGGCAATCAGCTTGTAGACGAACACCGGCTTCTCCTGGCCGATCCGATAGGCGCGGTCGGTGGCCTGGTTTTCCGTGGCCGGGTTCCACCAGGGGTCGTAATGGATCACGGTGTCGGCTTCGGTCAGGTTGAGGCCGACGCCGCCGGCTTTCAGGCTGATCAGGAAGATCTGCAACTTGCCGCCCTGGAAGTCCCTGACCGGCGTGCGGCGATCGCGAGTCTGTCCGGTCAGCAGGGCGTAGGCGACATTGCGGCGCTTCAGTTCGGCTTCGATCAGGCTCAGCATCGAGGTGAATTGCGAGAACAGCAGGATGCGCCGACCCTCGTCGAACAGTTCCTCGAGCATCTCCATCAGGCTGTCGAGCTTGCCGGAGGAACTGCCTCGCGCCGGCACCGCGTCTTCGTTGACCAGGCGCAGGTCGCAGCACACCTGGCGCAGTTTCAGCAACGCTTCAAGAATGATGATCTGGCTGCGGGCCACGCCCTTGCGGGTGATCTCGTCGCGGACTTTCTTGTCCATGGCCAGGCGCATGGTTTCGTACACATCGCGCTGGGCTTCATTGAGCTCCACCCAATGGATGATCTCGGTCTTGGGCGGCAGTTCGGTGGCCACCTGTTCCTTGGTGCGGCGCAGCAGGAAGGGCTTGATCCGCCCATTGAGGTGCTGCAGGCGCACTTCGCTGGCGTGCTTTTCAATCGGCACGCGGTAGTCGCGATTGAAGCTCTTCACGTCCCCCAGCCAGCCGGGCAACAGGAAATGGAACAGCGACCACAGCTCGCCCAGGTGATTCTCCAGCGGCGTGCCGCTCAGGCACAGGCGCTGCCGGGCATTGAGCGCACGCGCGGCCTGGGCCGCCTTGCTCGACGGGTTCTTGATGTATTGCGCCTCATCCAGCACCAGGACATGCAGGGGCAGGGCGGCGAGTTGCTCGACATCCTTGGGCAGCAACGCGTAGGTGGTCAGGATCAGGTCGTAGTCGTTCAGCCGGGCGAAGTGCTTATGGCGGCCGGCGCCATACAGGGCCAGGACCTTGAGTTGCGGCGTGAAGTGCGCCGCCTCGTCGAGCCAGTTGGGGATCAGGCTGGTGGGCATCACCACCATGCACGGCCGATCCAGGCGCCCGGCGTTCTTTTCGCTGAGCACATGGGCCAGGGTCTGCAGGGTTTTGCCCAGGCCCATGTCGTCGGCCAGGATGCCACCGACTTCCAGCTGGCGCAGGGACTGCATCCAGCTCAGGCCTTCGAGCTGATAGGGGCGCAGCGTGGCGTTCAGGCCCGCCGGCGCGGGGGCCGAGTAGTCCTTGATGTCGCGCAGCCGCTGGGCGAAGGAGCGGATGTGTTCGCCGCCTTCCCAGAGCAGGGGCAGGTCTTCCAGCGGATTGAGGCGGGTCGCGTCGGCACTGCTCAGGCGCAGTGTGGTTTCGCCGGGTTCCTGCAGATAGAACTCGCCCAGGGTGGCCAGCACCGGCTTCAGCCGGCCATAGGGCAGGGCCACTTGCAGGGGGCCGTTGGGCGAGTTGGGGCGCCCGGGAATGTTCACCAGGATCAGCTCGTCGTCGCGGCGTCTGGCCAGGCGCTCCGGGTTGAGGATCTCGGTGTGGGAGCGCATCAGGTTGAGCAGGATCGGCAACAGGCTCAGGCGCTCGCCGTTGACGATGATGCCCAGCTCCAGGTCGAACCAGTCGCGCCCCGGCGCTTCGTCCACCGTGGCGTACCAGTCGTCCACGGCGGTCAGGTCGAAGCCGAAGTCGTCGTCGATCTGCAGCTCCCAGCCCTGGGTGCGCAGCTTGGGCAGTTCGTTGAGGGTGAAGGTCAGCCAGGCGCTGTCATTGACCATTTCATACAGCTCGCCGGCGCTTTCCGGCAGGGCTTTGCTTTGCCGGGTGGCAATCTTGAAACCCAGCGCTCGCAGCTGTTCGCGATAGCGTTGTTCGACTTCCGGCTGGCGCTTGATGCGCAGGGTCTGGTGTTCCTGGCGAATCACCACGTCGGCGTTTTTCTGCCCGCTGACGTATTCCTCCAGGTAGCTGAACGACAGCGCGGCACGGTGCTGGATGTAGCGCTGCATCTTGCCGTTGCGCGGTTCGAAGGCGCTGAACTCGATACTGGCCAGCCACAACCGGGGCACCGGTTGCACATTGTCGACGATCTGTTGCGGCAGCGGGGCGGGGCTGCGGTTTTCCAGGACGGCCTGGAGTTTTTCCAGCAGCTCGGCGTCTTTCGCCGCCGCCGGGTAGGCCAGGGTCTCCTCGATTTTCAGCAGCACCGCGGCAATGTGTTTGCAATTACTGCGCACCGGGCAGGTGCAGGAGGCTTCGACCATCAGCAAGGTGTTCTTGGCCGACTCGCGCAGGCTGATGGTCTGTCGATAGACGTTGCCCCCCGAACCCTCGCAACTGGCGGTGATGACGCTGTCGCCGGCCTGGACGATCCTGACGCGGTTCTCCAGGGCGTAGCGGCGGCCACGCTCCAGGGCTTGTTCCTTGAATCGGCTGACCCAGGAAGGTGCCAGGGGTTTGGTCAGGGTCGGGGGCATAGGGACTTCTGTCAGTCCACGATTTCAGGCGGCGCCTCGCGCGGCGTGGGGGCCGACAGCGAGGTGATCTTGATCAGCAGGGCCAGGTGGCCGTTGTCGAGGTAGTTGAGCTGGCCGTTCTTGGTGTGGCTTTCCTGTTTCAGGCGTTCGCTGGCGGTCACCAGGCCGTTGCTGTCGATCCGGTTGACCCAGAACTGCGCATCCACATCGGTGAAGCGCCCGAGCTTGAGGGTCAGGGTGCCCTCGATCGGGAACTGGCCGAACTGTTCCTGGCCCTCGCTGACCGCGACTTTCACCGGGTTTTCGTCCAGCGCCTGTTGCCAGGCCTTGTGCATCAGCACGCTGTAGTCACCGCTGGCGGCGAGTTTCTCGACCACGCCACCCAGCGCCGGGGTGCGCTGGCTGTCGGCGCCCGGGCGTTGGGCGCCGGCGGCCCAGTCTTCGGGGGCGGCGCGGCTGACGATGGCGGGAACCGCGTTCTGCCGGACCAGAATCATTTCGACCTGATACATGTCGGCAAACGCCGAGGGAGCGACCAGGGTCAGAAGCAAGGTCAGTGAGCGAAACAGGCGCATGGGGCGTCCTTCAAGCAGTTTTCGGGGTGAGGCGCTCGAACAGCGCCTCCAATGTGTTGAAGCGTTCTTCCGGACGTTCCATCGGCACCATGAATTTGAACAGCGTGGCGCCTTCAAATTTGTAGCGATTGGGTTGGCCCTGGATGAGTTTGATCAGCGCCAGCGGGTCCACCGGGGTATCGGCGGCGAACTCGAGACGACCGCCCTGCGGGCCGCCGTCGACCTTCTTGATGCCCAGTTGCTCGGCCTGCAGTTTCAGCAGGGTCAGGCGTACCAGGTTCTTGGTCGGTTCTGGCAGCAGGCCGAAGCGGTCGATCATCTCCACCTGCAGGTCCTTCAGGCCGTCCTCGTCGGTGGCCGAGGCGATGCGCTTGTAGAGGATCAGTCGCGCGTGCACATCCGGCAGGTAGTCTTCGGGAATCAGCGCCGGCAGGCGCAGGTTGATTTCCGGACCACCACCCAGCGGCTGGTCGAGGTTCGGCTGCTCGCCCTTGCGGATGGCTTTCACCGCGCGCTCGAGCATTTCCATATAAAGGGTGAAGCCCACCGCCTGGATCTGCCCGCTTTGGCCATCCCCCAGCAGTTCGCCGGCGCCGCGGATCTCCAGGTCGTTGGTGGCGAGCACGAAGCCGGCGCCGAGGTCCTGGGTGTTGGCGATCGCCTCCAGGCGCTTTTCCGCGTCCGGGGTGATCTGCTGGCGCGGTGGCGTCAGCAGGTAGGCGTAGGCCTGGTGGTGACTGCGACCGACCCGGCCGCGCAACTGGTGCAGCTGGGCCAGGCCGAACTTGTCGGCGCGCTCGATGATGATGGTGTTGGCGCTCGGCACGTCGATGCCGGTCTCGATGATGGTCGAGGCGATCAGCACGTTGAAGCGCTTGTGGTAGAAGTCGCTCATCACCTGTTCGAGTTCGCGTTCGCGCATCTGCCCGTGGCCGATGCCGATGCGCGCTTCCGGCACCAGTTCGGCGAGGTCGGCGGCGCATTTCTCGATGGTCTTCACGTCGTTGTGCAGGTAGTAGACCTGGCCGCCACGCAGCAGCTCGCGCAGCAGGGCCTCTTTGACCGTGCTTTTGTTCTGCTCCATGACGAAGGTGCGCACCGACAGGCGTCGGGCCGGTGGCGTGGCGATGATCGACAGGTCGCGCATGCCCGACACCGCCATGTTCAGCGTGCGCGGAATCGGCGTGGCGGTCAGGGTCAGGATGTCGACTTCGCTGCGCAGGGCCTTGAGCTGTTCTTTCTGGCGCACGCCGAAGCGGTGCTCTTCGTCGATGATCACCAGTCCGAGGTTCTTGATCTTCACATCGTCCTGCAGCAGCTTGTGGGTGCCAATGACGATGTCGATCTTGCCTTCGGCCAGGTCGGCCACCGCGGCATTCACTTCCTTGGCGGACTTGAAGCGACTCATCACTTCCACGCTCACCGGCCAGTCGGCGAAGCGGTCGCGGAAGCTGTTGTAGTGCTGCTGGGCGAGCAGGGTGGTGGGCACCAGGATCGCCACTTGCTTGCCGCCGTGCACGGCGATGAAAGCGGCGCGCATCGCCACTTCGGTCTTGCCGAAGCCGACGTCGCCGCAGACCAGGCGGTCCATCGGCTTGGCCGCGAGCATGTCCTCGCGCACCGCTTCGATGGTGGTTTGCTGGTCGGGGGTTTCTTCGAACGGGAAGCCGGCGCTGAAGGTGGCGTAGTCGGCTTTCGGGTCGGCGAAGGCATAACCTTCGCGGGCCGCGCGGCGGGCGTAGATGTCCAGCAGTTCGGCGGCGACATCGCGCACCTGTTCGGCGGCCTTGCGCTTGGCTTTCTGCCAGGTTTCCGAACCCAGGCGGTGCAACGGCGCCAGGGCGTCGTCGCTACCGGTGTAGCGGGCGATCAGGTGCAGGTTGGCCACCGGCACATAGAGCTTGGCGCCCTCGGCGTATTCGAGGGTGAGGAATTCGGCGGCCTGGTTGTCGATTTCCAGGGTGGCCAGGCCCAGGTAGCGGCCCACGCCATGATCGATATGCACCACCGGCGCGCCTTCGCGCAGCTCGGTGAGGTTCTTGATCACTGCATCGTTGTTGGCGTCGGCGCGTTTCTCCCGGCGCCGGCGCTGCATCACGCGCTGACCGAACAGCGGGCTTTCGGCCACCAGCGCCAGGGCCGGATCGTCCAGCAGCAAGCCTTCGTCCAGCGGTGCGATGGTGATCGCCAGGCGATCCTTGCCCGCGACGAAGTCCGGCCAGCTGTCGACAGTCTTCGGCCGCAGCTTCAGGCGCTCCAGCAATTCCAGCAGCACCTCGCGGCGCCCGGCGGATTCGGCGGTGAACAGCACGCGTCCAGAGAATTCATTGAGGAAATTGGCCAGGGCCGCCAGCGGCTGGTTGGCCTTGGCTTCAATGGCGAGGTTGGGCAGGGGCTGCGCCGGGAAGCGCTCGCGGCCGCCACCGGCCTCGATGTCCTGCTGGCTGGCGACCACCCGCGGCCAGCTTTTCAGGCGGGCGAAGCAGTCTTCCACCGGCAGGAACAACTCGGCGGGCGGCAATAAAGGACGGGACGGATCGACGCGGCGTTCTTCGTAACGGTTGCGCACGTCGTTCCAGAAGTTTTCGGCCGCTTGCTCGATGCCCGGCAGGGAAAACACCTGGGTGTCCTGGGGTAGGTAGTCGAACAGGGTCGAAGTGTCTTCGAAGAACAGCGGCAGGTAATACTCGATACCGGCCGGAGTGATCCCGCTGCTCAGGTCCTGGAAGATCGGGCAGCGGCGGAAATCGACGTCGAAGCGTTCGCGGAAACGGGCCTTGAAGCGGGTGACGGCTTCTTTTTGCAGCGGGAATTCTTTCGCCGGCAGCAGGCGCACCGAATCGACCTTGTCGATGGAGCGCTGGTTTTCCGGATCGAAGGTGCGCAGGGTCTCGATTTCATCGTCGAACAGGTCGATGCGATAAGGCAGTTTGCTGCCCATCGGGAACAGGTCGATCAGGGCGCCGCGCACCGCGAACTCGCCGTGCTCGTAGACCGTGTCGACACAGCGATAGCCGCTGGCTTCCAGGCGAGTGCGCATCTGTTCGACATCCAGCTTCTGACCGATGTCCAGCACCAGGCTGCTGCCCAGCAGGAACTTGGTCGGCGCCAGGCGATGCAGGGCCGTGGTGATCGGCACCACCAGCACGCCATGCTCCAGCTCCGGCAGCCGGTACAGGCTGGCGATCCGCTGGGAGATGATGTCCTGGTGCGGCGAGAACAGGTCGTAGGGCAGGGTTTCCCAGTCCGGGAAATGCAGCACGGGCAAATCCGGGGCGAAGAAACTCAGCTCCTGCTCCAGCCGTTCGGCACTTTGGCTGTCGGCGGTCAGCAGCAGGGTGAAGCGCTTTGCGGCGCTGGCAGCCTCGGCAATGGCGAGGCTGAGGGCGGCACCGGGCAGATTGCCCCAGTGCTGTTTGCCGGCGGCGGCAGGGAGTTGCGGTAGACGCAGAACGGGCACGGAAGGTTGAGCTCCAGCGTTGCGACAAAGTCGGTAATTGTAGCGGTCCGGCGTACCGGCTGTCAGTTGCTGATGTGTCTATTACGCGGTTGCGGAAAATGTAGTGGTTATGACAAAAAAACGCGTTTCTTGGCGGGAAATGTAGTGCCGAATCGGGGCGGTGTTACGGAGGGTTACAGACAACGCTGGGATACCGCGCAAAATGAGGCCTTTCTGGAACCCGCGTATTTACTGGGCTGGAGCGGGGTGTGTTTTTTCCGGATGGGTTTTTGTTACGTTCCGCGCGACAGGCGCGCATTGCTACGCAGGGGACTCGGCTGCATAATGTAGCCCCTTTTTTCAGCCCCTACATGTGGAAGGTTCCCGTGACTCAGAAGCCCGACCAGTGTCTTGGTGAATGGATCGACCGTGAAGCGCTCGCAGAAGCGATGATTCCGCTTATCGGTCAGCTCTACCGCAATAACAATGTGGTGAGTTCGATCTATGGCCGCAGCCTGATCAACCAGTCTGTCATCGCGATTCTCAAAGCTCACCGCTTTGCTCGCCATCGCTCTTCCGACGATAGCGAACTCTCCGTCCACGAAACATTCCCACTGCTCAAGGCCATGAGCGAGCTCAAGCTCGGCGCGGCTTCGGTGGACCTGGGCAAGTTGGCGTTCAAATTCCGTAACGAAGGCAATGGCCGCACCGCCGAGCAATTCGTTCGCGAAGAACTGGCTGACGTGGTTGGCCAGCAAAACGCTTCGCCCCGCAAAGGCACCGACGTGGTCCTGTACGGCTTCGGTCGTATCGGCCGTCTGCTGGCGCGCATCCTGATCGAAAAAACCGGTGGCGGCGACGGCCTGCGCCTGCGTGCCATCGTGGTGCGCAAAGGCGCCGAAAACGACCTGACCAAGCGCGCCAGCCTGCTGCGTCGCGATTCGGTGCACGGTTCGTTCAACGGCACCATCACCATCGACGAAGCCAACAACACCATCACCGCCAACGGCAACCTGATCCAGGTTATCTACGCGAAGAACCCGACCGAGGTGGACTACACCCAGTACGGCATCAAAGACGCGCTGCTGGTGGACAACACCGGTGTATGGCGTGACGCCGACGGCCTGGGTCAGCACCTGGCCTGCCCGGGTATCGACCGCGTCGTTCTGACCGCGCCTGGCAAAGGCAAGCTGAAGAACATCGTTCACGGTATCAACCACGCCGAAATCACCGCTGACGACAAGATCGTTTCCGCCGCTTCCTGCACCACCAACGCCATCGTGCCGGTGCTCAAGGCTGTGAACGACAAGTTCGGCATCGTCAACGGTCACGTCGAAACCGTTCACTCGTACACCAACGACCAGAACCTGATCGACAACTTCCACAAGGGCGATCGTCGTGGCCGTAGTGCCGCGCTGAACATGGTAATCACCGAGACCGGTGCTGCCACCGCTGCCGCCAAGGCCCTGCCTGAGCTGGCCGGCAAGCTGACCGGTAACGCGATCCGCGTTCCGACGCCAAACGTGTCGATGGCCATTCTCAACCTGAACCTTGAGAAAGCCGCTACCCGTGAAGAGATGAACGAGTACCTGCGTTACATGGCGCTGCACTCCGATCTGCACAAGCAGATCGACTTCGTCAATTCCCAGGAAGTGGTTTCCACCGACTTCGTGGGCTCGCGCCACGCCGGTGTGGTGGACGCTGAAGCGACCATCACCCAGGATAACCGCGTTGTTCTGTACGTCTGGTACGACAACGAATTCGGTTACAGCTGCCAGGTGGTTCGCGTGATGGAAGACATGGCTGGTGTGAACCCGCCTGCGTTCCCGCGCTAAGCCTTAGCCGCACATGAAAACGCCCCGACTTGTCGGGGCGTTTTTGTTTGTGGCGTTTGACGGCTGGAGGAATGAGTTGATTGGACGGGCCTTTTCGCAGGCAAGCCTCGCTCCTACGGGGCGTATGCGATTTCAGAACTGACGCATAACCTGCAGGAGCGAGGCTTGTCCGCGAAGACGGTCGATCAGGCGCCACCCACTACTGCTGACTGCGCAGTGCGCAGTTCATGCTTGTTGCCGCGGAACAACACCAGGGTCGCGATCAAGCCCAGCACCGCCGCGCCGCTGAGCCAGATCCCCGGCGCCGCCTTGTTGTCCAGCGCATGGATCAGGTAGGTGCAGGCCGCCGGCGTGAAGCCGCCAAAGGTGGCGGTGGCCAGGCTGTAGGCCAGGGAGAAGCCGGTGGTGCGCACTTCAACCGGCATGATTTCGGTGAGAGCCACCACCATGGCGCCGTTGTACGAGCCATAGAGGAAGGACAGCCACAGCTCGACGATCAGCAGGTGGCTGAAACTCGGGTTGGCCACCAGCCAGGACAGGGCCGGGTAAGCCGTGAGGATCGCCAGGACGGTCGCCGCCAGCAGCAGCGGCTTGCGCCCGACCTTGTCCGATACGGCGCCCATCACCGGCAGCCAGAAGAAGTTCGACAGGCCGATGCACACGGTGACCAGCAGAGCGTCCAGGTCCGACAGTTGCAATTCGGCCTTGCCGAAGGTCGGGGTGTAGGCGGTGATCAGGTAGAAGGACACAGTGGTCATCACCACCAGTGCCATGCCGGCCAGGACGATGCCGAAGTTCTGGCCGATGGAACGGATGATTTCCTGCAGGGTAGGGCGGTGCTTGCGTGCCTGGAACTCCGGGGTTTCTTCCAGCGAACGACGGATCATGAAGATCGCCGGCACTATCATGCAGCCCACCAGGAACGGCATGCGCCAGCCCCAGTCGCCCATTTGTTCCGGGCTCAGCCAGTGGTTCAGGCCAACGCCCAGCAGGCCGGCGAAGACCACGGCGGCCTGTTGACTCGCCGATTGCCAGCTGACGAAGAAGCCCTTGCGGCCCGGGGTGGAGATTTCCGCCAGGTAAACCGAGACGCCACCCAGTTCCACACCGGCAGAGAATCCCTGCAGCAAGCGGCCGAGCAGCACCAGCAACGGCGCGGCGACGCCGAGGGTGGCATAACCCGGGACGCAGGCGATCAGCACGGTGCCCGCGGCCATGAGCAGCAGGGTGATGATCAGGCCCCGGCGCCGGCCATGACGGTCGATATAAGCGCCAAGAAAGATCGCGCCCAGCGGGCGCATCAGGAAGCCGGCGCCGAAGGTCGCCAGCGACAGCATCAATGACGCGAAAGCACTGTCGGCAGGGAAGAAGGTCTTGGCAATGGCCGTGGCGTAAAAGCCGTAGACCATGAAGTCGAACATCTCCAGAAAGTTGCCGCTGACAACGCGAAAGATCGCCTTGCCTTTGCCCGTGGTCGTGGACATTTTATTCACTCACTTTGGCTATTTTGTTAGCGATCCCTGGTCGTTATCCGTCCTGGCTGCACGGTCTGGGGCGGCTAAGCCGCAGGCCAGACAGTTTGTAACAATATGTGTATGAGTCTGCCGAGGCAACAAAAACTCTTAGCTTGCTTGCTAAGTAGATGGACGGCTTGGGATTTATTGCCAGCCAGTTCGCGGAATAAACCCGCAGGAGCGAGCTCGCGATGAGCCGGGTTCGGCCTGCATCAAATCCGCGCTGTCTGCCGCATAATGGCCCGCCCTGGTCGGACGAAGCCGAGAGGGAAATCGATTGTCGGGAGGCGAAGTCTTGCTGGGTGGATCTTGGGTGCGAGGGTGGCTTCCTGTCGTTCTGGCAATGGCCCTGGCCGGATGCGGCCGGGGCGATTCGCTGGAAAGCTTTGGCGGCCCGACCATGGGCAGCACCTACTCGGTCAAGTACGTGAGGCGGGCAGGGCTGGCTGCGCCGAGTGAGGTGCAGGCCCAGGTCGAGCGGATACTTGCGCAGGTCGACCGGCAGATGTCGACCTATCGCAGCGACTCGGACATCGAACGCTTCAACGACCTGCCGGCCAATAGCTGCCAGGCGATGCCGGCGGCGGTCCTGCGATTGATCGAGATTGGTCAGCAGCTGTCGCGGGACAGCCAGGGCTCCTTTGATCTGACGGTCGAGCCGTTGCTCAACCTCTGGGGCTTCGGTCCGCAGGGGCGCGGGGAGGTGGTGCCCAGCGACGAGGCGCTGGCGCAGGTGCGGCAGCGAGTCGGCTATACCCATCTGCGTATCGAGGGCGACCAGCTGTGCAAGGACGCCGCAGTCGAGGTGGATTTCAACAGCATCGCCGCCGGTCATGCAGTGGACCGGATTGCCGCCAGGCTCGCGGAAATGGGCATCGACAGTTACCTGGTCGAAGCCACCGGCGAACTCAAGGCGGTCGGCAGGAAACCCGACGGTTCGGCGTGGCGCATTGCCCTGGAGGAGCCGCGGGACGATCGACAGCTGGCCGAGCGGGTCATCGCCGTCGATGGTTATGGGGTTTCGACTTCCGGCGACTACCGCAATTATTTCCAGCGCGACGGACAGCGTTATTCCCACACCTTCGACGCCCGCACCGGCAGGCCTGTCGAGCATGGGCTGGCTTCGGTCACGGTGATTCATCCCGCTGCCGTGATGGCCGATGGTCTGTCGACCCTGCTGCTGATCCTCGGTCCCGAGCGCGGTTGGGATTACGCGGAAAAACACGATATCGCCGCATTTTTTGTGATTCGTGCCGATACAGGCTTCGTCACACGCAGCAACCGCGCGTTTGATCGCCTGTTTGCCGGACAAAAGCAGTAATCTTGCGCGGTGCCGCGGCGCGATGTCGCAGGCAAAAGTAGCCGGCGACGCGACCAAGGGTTAATGTGCGCGGCGTTGACGCTTCTATAGACTGTGCCCGGGTTCGTAACCGAGCCAAATTGATCCTTCATGCCGCTGGCCGCGACATGATTTAGCCGCAGGCACCATATCGGGTGCCGCGGCCTGTTCTGAGGAGTACGCATGGCTGTCTACAACTACGACGTAGTGGTGCTGGGTTCAGGCCCCGCTGGAGAAGGTGCGGCGATGAACGCCGCGAAAGCAGGGCGCAAAGTAGCGATGGTCGATAGCCGTCGCCAGGTCGGCGGTAACTGCACCCACCTGGGCACCATCCCGTCCAAGGCCTTGCGTCACTCGGTCCGGCAGATCATGCAGTTCAACACCAACCCGATGTTCCGGGCCATTGGCGAGCCGCGCTGGTTCTCCTTCCCTGATGTGTTGAAAAGCGCCGAGAAGGTCATCTCCAAACAGGTGGCCTCGCGCACCGGCTACTACGCGCGTAACCGGGTCGACGTGTTCTTCGGTACCGGCAGCTTCGCCGACGAGCAGACCATCGAAGTGGTCTGCGCCAACGGCGTGGTCGAGAAGCTGGTGGCCAAGCACATCATCATCGCCACCGGCTCGCGTCCCTATCGTCCGGCCGATATCGATTTCCACCACCCGCGTATCTACGATAGCGACACCATCCTCAGCCTCGGCCACACCCCGCGCAAACTCATCGTTTACGGCGCTGGCGTGATCGGTTGTGAATACGCCTCGATCTTCAGTGGCCTGGGGGTACTGGTCGAGCTGGTGGATAACCGCGGCCAGTTGCTGAGCTTCCTGGACTCCGAGATCTCCCAGGCGCTGAGCTACCACTTCAGCAACAACAACATCACCGTGCGCCACAACGAGGAATACGACCGCGTCGAAGGCCTCGACAATGGCGTGATCCTGCACCTCAAGTCGGGCAAGAAGATCAAGGCCGACGCCTTGCTCTGGTGCAATGGCCGGACCGGTAATACCGACCGGCTGGGCATGGAAAACATCGGGGTCAAGGTCAACAGCCGTGGCCAGATCGAGGTGGACGAGAACTACCGCACCTGCGTGCCGAACATCTACGGCGCCGGCGACGTGATCGGCTGGCCGAGCCTGGCCAGTGCCGCCCATGACCAGGGTCGTTCGGCCGCCGGCAGCATCGTCGACAACGGCAGCTGGCGCTTCGTCAACGACGTGCCGACCGGGATCTACACCATTCCGGAGATCAGTTCGATCGGCAAGAACGAGCAGGAACTGACCCAGGCCAAGGTACCGTACGAAGTGGGCAAGGCCTTCTTCAAGAGCATGGCCCGCGCGCAGATCGCCGGTGAGCCGCAAGGCATGCTGAAGATCCTGTTCCACCGCGAAACCCTGGAAGTCCTGGGCGTGCACTGCTTCGGTTACCAGGCTTCGGAGATCGTGCACATCGGCCAGGCGATCATGAACCAGCCGGGCGAACTCAATACCCTGAAGTACTTCGTCAACACCACGTTCAACTACCCGACCATGGCCGAAGCCTATCGGGTAGCCGCTTACGACGGCCTCAACCGGCTTTTTTGAGCGACTCCGGCCGGTGGCCTGAGCCGGCCGGGGAGACCGATTTCAGTAACTCTCGAGCGTGGCGCTGGCCAAACCGGGAAAGTCTGTAATCAGGCTGTCTACGCCGAAGTCGGCGAGTCTGCGCATCAGCGCAGGCTCGTTGACTGTCCACACCGATACATGCAAGCCCTGACGCTGCGCCCGTTGCAGCCGCTCCGGGGTGCAGAGTGTCCAGTTCAGCGCCAGAATCTCGCAGCCGTAGCTTTGCGCGACCTTCAACGGGTCGAGCCAGGCGTATTCGGCGACCAGCCCGCGCGACAGATCCGGGGTCAGCTCGACAGCCGCCTTGAGCACTTCCCGTGAGCTGGAGGTGACGGTGACCTTGTCCAGCAGGCCGAAACGCTGCGCCATCTCGCGAATCGCCAACACCGTGGTGGCGGCACGGGTGCGCGAAGCGCTCTTGACCTCCAGCTGCCAGTGCTCGAAGTCGCATTTTTCGAACAGTTCTTCCAGGCGCGGGATCGGGCAGGGTGTGACCCAGCCCGGGCCGCCCTTGCGAGCGTCATAGGACACCAGTTCTTCGGCGCTGTGTTCGACCACCTTGCCGCGGCGGTCGGTGGTGCGCTTGAGGGTCGGGTCGTGGATCACCATCAACTCGCCGTCCATGGACAGGTGCAGGTCCAGTTCGCAGCGGCGCACGCCATGCTTGAGGCACTGCTGGAAGCTGGTCAGGGTGTTTTCCGGTGCTTCGCCTTTAGCGCCGCGGTGGCCATAAATCAGGGTCACGATTGCTCCTTCACGGAAATTTTTCCATTAGATGGTCAGTGCTGCGCGGTGGGGCCGCAGATCAATCGGCTGCCGGGTCGTTCTGCTCTCGGGCCTGGCGACGTTCCTGGGCTTGCTTCTGCAGGATATAGCGCGCCAGCAACTGGCGTTGGGCGTCGGTCAATGCTTCGAACTCGGTACCGATTTCGAACGTGCCGAAACTGCGGGTTTCGCAATGGGTGACCTTGGCCCGCAACAACAGGCCCAAGGCCTGGGGCATCAGCAGCAGCTTGACCGCCAGGTGGGTGCCGGCCGGGTAGGACAGGTGATGTTCGAACTCGATGCCACCCTCGGAGAGAATCACCCGCTGCGGCTCGCCGAACTTGCCGAGCACGGTCTGCGCCACCACCTGGCTGAGCAGGTCGATGCGCTTGTTCATGGACTTGAGGTAGTTGGCCAGGGTCCGGTCGCGCTCGCTGACCTGGCGCAGCAGGTGCTGCGATTCGAATTCGCTCAGATGCAGCTCGCTGAGCAGGTTGAACAGCGGCGACGCATCCTGCAACACTTCCTTGCTCGCCGCTTCGTGGGCGGACAAGGGGCTAATTTCCAGTGCGATCGTGTCCTCGATACGGTAGTATTCGCGGCGATCTTCTTCATCTAATGTCGACATGGCGAACCCATGGTAGCGGCGGTGGTCTGAGTGTAAAGCTGCTTACCAGGACCCGCCACAAGGACGTCTTCTTTTCCTCCGAACAAGCCCCGACATGTTCAGACCTCTCTTCGTATTTATTGGCACGCGTTATACCCGTGCAAAGCGCCGCAATCATTTCGTGTCATTCATTTCCCTGACCTCGATGATCGGACTCGCCCTTGGCGTGGTCGTGATGATCGTCGTGCTGTCGGTGATGAACGGCTTCGACCATGAGATGCGCACCCGCGTGCTGGGCATGGTGCCCCACGCGACCATCGAATCCGGTGAGCCGATCAGCGACTGGCAGGGCCTGGCCGACAAGGTCAAGCAGAACCCCAAGGTGCTGGCGGTTGCGCCGTTCACCCAGATGCAGGGGTTGCTGACCAATAACGGCCAGGTGCAGAAAGTCCTGCTCAACGCCATCGATCCGGCCAAGGAACGCCAGGTCTCGATCATCGATAACTTCATGAAGCAGGGCAAGCTGGACGACCTGGCCCCCGGCAGCTTCGGCATCGTGATCGGCGACAAGGCCGCGACCAAGCTGGGGGTTGGCCTGGGCGACAAGCTGACCTTCGTCGCGCCCGAGGTCACGGTGACCCCGGCCGGGATGTTCCCGCGCATGAAGCGTTTTACCGTGGTCGGCATCTTCCATGTCGGCGCCGGCGAGCTGGACGGCTATCTGGGCCTGACCAACCTCGACGACCTGGGCCGCCTGCACCGCTGGAAACCGGACCAGGTGCAGGGCCTGCGCCTGAAGTTCGACGACCTGTTCCAGGCGCCACGCACCGCCTGGGAAATTGCCGAGCAGCTGGGCGAGAACCAGTACTACGCCCGTGACTGGACCCGTACCCACGGCAACCTGTACCAGGCCATCCGCATGGAAAAAGCCATGATCGGCCTGCTGTTGCTGCTGATCGTCGCCGTGGCTGCGTTCAACATCATCTCCACCCTGGTGATGGTGGTGAACGACAAGAAGGGCGATATCGCGATCCTCCGTACCCTGGGTGCGACGCCGGCCAGCATCATGGCGACTTTCATGGTCCAGGGCACGGTGATCGGCGTGATCGGTACCTTGATTGGCGCCGTGGTCGGGATGTTCGCGGCGTTGAACGTGAGCGCGGCGATCTCCGCCCTCGAAGGCTTGATCGGGCACAAATTCCTCAATGCCGACGTGTACTTCATCGACTACCTGCCATCGCAACTGATGGCCGAGGATGTGTTGATGGTCTGCGGCGCGGCACTGGTCCTGAGTTTCCTCGCCACCCTGTATCCAGCCTGGCGTGCCGCGCGCACCCAGCCGGCGGAGGCGCTACGTTATGAGTGAGTTGGGCATGAGTGAAAAAGCAATTCTGAGCTGCCGCGACCTGGGCAAGTCCTATGAGGAAGGTCCGGAATCGGTGGTGGTGTTGTCCGGCCTGCAACTGGAGTTGCACCCGGGCGAGCGGGTGGCGATCGTCGGTACCTCAGGTTCGGGCAAAAGTACCTTGCTCAACCTGCTGGGTGGCCTCGACACGCCGACCAAGGGCAGCGTCTGGCTCGACGGCGAGGAGCTTTCGGCGCTGAGCGAGAAGGGCCGCGGCCTGCTGCGCAACCGCGCCCTCGGCTTCGTCTACCAGTTCCACCACTTGCTGCCGGAATTCACCGCCCTGGAAAACGTCTGCATGCCGCTGCTGATCGGCAAGACCGCGATCCCGGAAGCCCGTCAGCGGGCCACCGCCTTGCTGGAGCGGGTAGGGCTGGCCCATCGCCTGGAGCACAAGCCGGCCGAACTGTCCGGTGGTGAGCGCCAGCGCGTGGCCATCGCCCGTGCCTTGGTCAACAAGCCAGGGCTGGTAATGCTCGACGAGCCGACCGGCAACCTCGACTCCCACACCGCGCAAGGCATCCAGGACTTGATGCTGGAACTCAGCACCTCGATGCGTACCGCGTTCCTGGTGGTGACCCACGACATGAATCTGGCTCGCCAGATGGACCGCGTCCTGCACCTGCAGGAAGGTTTCCTGACGCCCATCTGATTGGTCGCAGCCCGGCGCCTGAAACAGGCGCCGGGTCTTTAATTTCCATACGGTGCCCCAGCGAATGTTCAGACCGTTATCGATCTTTATCGGCACGCGCTATACCCGCGCCAAGCGCCGCAATCGCTTTGTTTCCTTCATCTCCATGACCTCGATGATCGGCCTCGCCCTGGGCGTGCTGGCGATGATCGTGGTGTTGTCGGTGATGAACGGTTTCCAGCGCGAAATGAGCTCGCGCATCCTCGGCATGGTGCCCCACGCCACCATCGTCGGCGTCAAACCGATCGACGACTGGCAGCCGGTGGCCGCCGCGGCGATGAAAAATCCCGAGGTGACGGCCGCGGTGCCGTTCACCGAGATGGAAGGCATGCTCTCCTACAAGGGCTCGATGCAGCCGATCCAGATCAGCGGCATCGACCCGGCCCAGGAAGGCAAGGTCTCCATCGTTGCCCAGCACATCGTGCAGGGCCGTCTGGATGCCTTGAAGCCGGGCGAGTTCGGGGTGGTGATCGGTGAGATCACGGCACGGCGCTTCCGCCTGAATGTCGGCGACAAGCTGACCCTGATCGTGCCGGAAATCAGCTCCGCGCCGGGCGGCATCACCCCGCGCATGCAGCGCTTGAACGTAGTCGGGGTATTCAAGGTCGGGGCCGAGCTCGACGGTTCCATGGGCCTGATCCATGTGGCCGATGCCGCCGAGATGCAGCACTGGCAGCCGAACCAGGTGCAGAGCGTGCGCCTGGCGGTCAAGGACCTGTACGCCGCGCCCAAGGTTTCCGGCGATATCGCGGCCAGCCTGGGCGCTGGCTTCAAGGCCGATGACTGGACCCACACCCAGGGCAGCCTGTTCAGTGCGATGAAGATGGAAAAGACCATGATCGGCCTGTTGCTGTTGATGATCGTGGCCGTGGCCGCGTTCAACATCATCGCCACGCTGATCATGGTGGTGAACGACAAAGGTGCGGACATCGCGATCCTGCGCACCATCGGCGCCACGCCACGGCAGATCATGGCGATTTTCATGGTCCAGGGGACGGTGATTGGTATCGTCGGTACCTTGATCGGTGGCGTGCTGGGGGTGATCGCGGCGTTGAACGTCAGTGCACTGGTGGGGTGGCTGGAGCGGGTCAGCGGCCAGCACATCTTCAGTTCCGACGTGTACTTCGTCAGCAACCTGCCTTCCGAGCTGCAGGGCGGCGATGTGGCCCTGATCTGTACCGCGGGTTTCGTTCTGAGCTTCCTGGCGACCCTGTATCCAGCCTGGCGCGCGGCGAAGGTCGAGCCGGCGACTGCATTGCGTTATTCGTAATCTCGCTATCGCGAGCAAGCTCACTCCTCCGGGGAGCTTGCTCGCAACCCCTGCGCTAGTCCTGCCTCGGCAACTCAATCACAAAGCTCGTCCGGCCCTGCGCCGATTCGCAACGAATCTGCCCGCCATGGGCGCGGATGATCGATTGAGTGATGGCCAGCCCCAAGCCTGCATGTTCACTGCTGCCTTCATGGCGCGCCGGGTCGGCGCGGTAGAAGCGGTCGAACAGCCGTGGCAAGCGTTCGGGCGCAATGCCTTCGCCGGTGTTTTCCACCCGCAGGTATGAACCCTTGGCGGTCTCGCCAAGTCGCACCCGCACTTCGCCGCCGGCCGGGGTGAAGCACAGGGCGTTGTCCAGCAGGTTGGCAAGGGCGCGGCGCAACATGCTGCGGTCGCCCTGGATCTTCGCGCTGCCTTCGCGCCCGAGGGCGATACCGGCGTCTTCGGCCAGCGGCGTATAGAACTCTAGCAGCATGTCGGTTTCCTCACCCAGCTCCAGGGCTTCGCGCTTTGGCGTCAGCAGGCCGTGGTCGGCCTTGGCCAGGTAGAGCATGTCGTTGACCAGTTGGGCCATCCATTGCAGCTCTTCGAGGTTGCTGTGCAGGGCTTCGCGATAGTCTTCCAGCGCCCGTGGGCGGGTGAGGGTGACCTGGGTGTGGGTCAGCAGGTTCGACAGCGGGGTGCGCAGCTCATGGGCGATGTCCGCCGAGAACGCGGAGAGGCGCTGGAAGGAGTCGTCCAGGCGCCCGAGCATGGCATTGAAGGCCTGGGCCAGTTCGGCCAGTTCGCCGGGCATCTGCTGCTCCGGCAGGCGCTGGGTCAGGGAGCTGGCGGACACGCCCGCGGCGACCTCGCTCATCCGCCGCAGCGGACGCAAGCCGCTGCGCGCGGCCCAGGCCCCGAGCAGCGCGGTGGCCAGCGCCGAGAGGCCGACGGTCAGCCAGATCAGGTGCTGCATACGCTGCAGAAAGTGCTGGTGGTGGGTGATGTCGAGCATCAGGGTCAGCTCTGGCGAGCCGGCCTGGCCAGGTTCCAGGGCCGCACTGTAGATGCGGTAGGCGGTACCGTCGTGTTGCAGGCTGTGCAGCCCGGTCGGCTGGGCCGGAGCGGCCGGCAACCCCTTGGCGCTGTCAAACCAGAGGGCGCCATCCGCGCCTGTGACCCGCAGCGTCAGGTCCGGTTGATGGCTGAGTTCATCCTGCAGCTGCGCCTTGCGTTCGGCAAAGCGTTGCGGGGTGTCGGCGCCCTGCAGCGCACTGCGCATGGCGATGAGCTTGCCTTCCAGCAGTTGCTGGTCGAGCTCAATGAAGTGCGCCTCGCTGGCGCGGCTGAACAGCACCCCGGCCAGCAGCGAAACCACCGCGGTGCAGCCGGCGAACAATAGGGCCAGGCGGCCACTCAGGGTCAAGCGGCGCATCAGGCCTGGCGCTCTTCGAGCACGTAGCCCATACCGCGCACGGTGTGGATCAGCTTGTTCGGGTAATCGTCATCGATCTTCAGGCGCAGGCGGCGGATCGCCACCTCGATGACGTTGGTATCGCTGTCGAAGTTCATGTCCCAGACCTGAGAGGCGATCAGCGTCTTGGGCAGCACTTCGCCCTGGCGCCGCAGGAGCATTTCCAGCAGCGAGAACTCCTTGGCGGTGAGGTCGATGCGCTGGCCGTTGCGTTCGACCCGTCGGCGAATCAGGTCCAGGCGCAGGTCCGCCAGTTGCAGGGTGGTTTCCTGGGGCGTGGAGCTGCCGCGGCGCAGCAGGCTGCGGACCCGGGCCAGCAATTCGGAGAAGGCGAAAGGCTTGACCAGGTAATCGTCGGCGCCCAGTTCCAGGCCGTGGACCCGGTCTTCCACCGCATCGCGCGCGGTCAGGAACAGCACCGGGATCTCCAGCCCGGCGCCGCGCACGGCTTGCAGGATCTGCCAGCCATCGCGGCCCGGCAGCATCACGTCGAGAATCAACAGGGAATAGTCGCCGGTCAACGCCAGGTGTTGCCCTGTGGTGCCATCGGCCACCAGCTCGGCGTTGAAGCCTGCCTCGCTCAGGCCCTGGCGCAGGTAGTGGCCGGTTTTCGGTTGGTCTTCGACGATCAGCAGTTTCATGGGCGGCTCATGGCAAATGGAACGCGGGCTTTATACCCTGGGTGACGGCCGCAGGACACAAGCTGACAAAGTTGTAATCTAGCAGTCAGCCAGCTGGCAGCGCTGCGGCCTTAGAGTTTCACACAAGCTGAACCTCATCTTATTGGAGTGCGATTATGTTTTTGCCCAAGGGTGTTTTACCTCGTTCGTTGACGCTGGCCGCGTGTTTGCTGGCATTGGGTGCGCCGGCCTGGGCATCGCCGACGCAGACCTACGATTTCGGTCAGGCGGCCCCGGCGGCCAAGGCCACGCGTACGGTGGAAGTGGTCATGAACGACATGTCCTACACCCCCAAGAGCCTGGACATCAAGGCTGGCGAAACCGTGCGTTTTGTCTTGATCAACAAGGGCCAGTTGCTGCATGAGCTCAATCTCGGTACCGCGACCATGCATGCCGAGCACCAGCAGGAAATGCTGAAGATGCAGCAGAGCGGCATGCTCACGCCCACCGCGATGAAGAACATGCCCGCCGGGGCCATGGATCACGCCGCCATGGGCCATGGCGCGATGCCCGGCATGACGCACGACGACCCGAACAGCGTGCTGGTAGAGCCAGGCAAGACCGCTGAGCTGACCTGGACCTTCAGCAAGGCCGGCAGCCTGGAGTTCGCCTGCAATATCCCGGGGCACTATCAGGCAGGCATGGTCGGCAAGCTGACGGTCAGCCAGTAAGCGCCTGGGACTCAAAGGCGGAGGCAAAGACTGATAGAATCGCCTGATTCTTCAGTCAGGTTTCCGCCATGCATCCCGCAGCCGAACATTCGCCGCTGGGCAAGTCCAGTGAATACGTCTCCACCTACACGCCATCCTTGCTGTTCCCAATCCCGCGGGCGGCAAAATGGGCCGAGCTGGGTCTGAGCGCCGACACCCTGCCTTATAAAGGCGTGGACTTCTGGAACTGCTTCGAGCTGTCCTGGCTGTTGCCCTCCGGCAAGCCGGTGGTGGCCATCGCTGAGTTCAGCATTCCGGCTGACTCACCGAACATCATCGAGTCGAAGTCGTTCAAGCTGTACCTCAACTCGCTGAACCAGACTCCTTTCGCGGATCGCCAGAGCCTGGAGGAAACCTTGCGTGCCGACCTCTCTGCGGCGGCCGGCAAGCCGGTGGGCGTGCGCATCCGCAGCCTGGGCGAAGTGGAGGCGGAAGGTGTGGTGGCCTTGCCGGGTGCCTGCATCGACGAGCTGGATATCAGCGTCAGCAGCTATGAACACCCGCGTCCGGAGTTGCTGCAGTGCGACAGGTCGCGGATCGTCGAGGAGAGCGTGCACAGCCATCTGCTCAAATCCAATTGCCCGGTCACCAGCCAGCCGGACTGGGGCAGCGTGGTGGTGGAGTACCGTGGTCCGGCGCTGGACCACGCCAGCCTGCTGGCCTACCTGGTGAGCTTCCGCCAGCACTCGGATTTCCATGAGCAATGCGTGGAGCGGATCTTCCTCGACCTGCAGCGTTTGCTGCAGCCGGAGAAGCTGACGGTGTACGCGCGTTATGTGCGTCGTGGTGGACTGGACATCAACCCGTATCGCAGCACCGAAACCGCGAGTTTCGCCAACTTTCGACTGGTTCGCCAGTAATGAAAAGCCCCGCTCTGGTAGCGGGGCTTTTTTGTCTGTAAGGGGTTAAATCCCCATGTTGCCGAGAGTTTGCACGATGTTGCGCAAGGTGCCGGCAATGGCGGGGTGTTCAAGCTCGAAGCGTTCGACGGCGAGGTTGACCCCGTCGGCCAGGCTGGTGTCCTGGGTGGCGTTTTCCAGTTTGAGCTCGAGCTCGATCTGTTGCATCAACTCCTGCAGATTGGCGCGTTCTGCTTCCGAAAGCGGTGGGTTCTGCTCCAATTGCTCGCGCAGGGTATTGAGCTGTTCTTGCAGTTCGCGGGCAGGCATGGCGTTCTCCCTTCATTGATAGGCACAGCCATGGACCGCGCCGATTCGCTAAAGGTCCATGTCTGAGGCTTAGCGTAATCCACTCGCGGGCAATGTGCATGATCTTGATCAAGTCAGGGTTTTTCACCTTTCTGGCGACGCTGGCCGATATCGGCCAGGCAGGTTGGCAGCTCGCCCAGATGGTCGATCACCGAGTGCACGCCGAGGCTGAATAGATGCAGGGTGACCTTGCCACGCTTGAGCTCGCGCTCCTGCTGGCTCAGTGCCTGCCATTGCGTCGGACTCATGCCGCAGAGCGAACCGCAGGATGCCAGGCCGATGGTCCACAGGCCGGCGTTGAGGCCAGATTGCAGCAGGCGCGGTTCGCCGCTAACCAGCACGCAGCCGTCCAGGCGGCTGACATTCAGGGCCATCAGAGCCTGCCAGCAGGCATCGGGAGCCGGCCAGCGGGAGCCTGTGTTGGGGGAGGGGGTGACCCAGTCGGGTAGTGAACTTGCCAGGTGCTGGCTGAGGGGGGCGGGCAACTCGTCGAGCCAGGCGCAGGGCACGCCCTGGTGCTGCAGGCTGTGCAGAATGTCCAGGGCGCCGTGAGTGGCATGGGCCTGTTCCAGAGGGTGGTCGGCGCTATGCAGGCGCATCCGCGCACCGAAATCCACCAGGCAACCGCTGAGGCCAAAGAGCACGGCGGTCAAGGTGGGGGCGGATACAGGCAAGGCTTCGGCGTGAGGCATCGTGACGTCCCTGAAATACCTCGCAAGAGTATCGACGACAGATGACCGTTGGATGACATCCCTGTGAACAGGCCATGCAAACGAGGGGGAGAGGGCGAAGCACTGCACCAGTGCTGCATAAATGGATATATCCGACTTATACTAGCGCGCTTACCGCCAGGGCATAGCGCCCGCGACAGTACAATCCAAGGAGTTTCTGCTATGCGCTGGAGCAATCGTCTCGCTCAGCTTATGTGTGCCGGCATGCTGCTGGTGCCGGTTATGACCCACGCTGCGGAAGACGATCCGTGGGAAAGCATCAACCGCCCGATCTTCACGTTCAACGACACCATCGACACCTATGCGCTGAAACCTCTGGCGCAAGGTTATCAGGCAGTAACGCCGCAGTTTCTCGAAGACGGCATTCACAACTTCTTCCGTAATATCGGTGATGTCGGCAACCTGGCCAACGATATCCTGCAAGCCAAGCCCCATGCCGCTGCCGTCGACACCGCGCGGCTGTTGATGAACACCACCATCGGTGTGGCGGGTTTCTTCGATGTGGGCACCAAGATGGGCTTGCAACGTAACGATGAAGACTTCGGCCAGACCCTGGGTTACTGGGGCGTCGGCAGTGGTCCTTACGTGATGCTGCCGTTCTTCGGTCCGAGCACCCTGCGCGATGCGCCGGCCAAGTATGTGGACAGCTTCACCGACGGTTACCGTTATGTGAACGACGTGCCGGTGCGTAACAGCGTGTTTGCCCTGGAGGTCGTCGACACCCGCGCGAGCCTGCTGTCGAGCGAGAAGCTGATCAGTGGCGACAAGTACACCTTCATTCGCAATGCGTACCTGCAGAACCGCGAATTCAAGGTCAAGGACGGCAAGGTCGAAGACGATTTTTAAGCGACCTGTCCATGAAAAAGGCGGCCCTTGGGGCCGCCTTTTTTGTTGATCTTAGAATCAGTTCATCTTCAGGATTGTAAGGCCAAGTTTCTGGCCGTTACCTTCCAGCTCGGTGATCCAGACCACTTCGGTGTCCGCTTCCAGTCCCCTGAGGGCGGCGTGCTCGGAATCGATACGCACGCTGAGCTGATCGCCGACCTTGAATGAGCGCGGAGCCTGAACCTGCATGCCACCGCTGGAAAGGTCGATGCAGACGGCCGCAATCACCTGGCCCTGGTGGATTAGCGTGACCTCTGCATCCACTCGCATGCGGATGTAATCGCGCTTTTCACTGTAGTCACGATCGTTTGGGCTCATAGGCTCCAACCTGCGTTTAAGTTGCGGATTTGCCTGTTCTTATAACTCCCGGTGATTTGAGGTGTAAAGACGTCCGGCGACCATCGGCATGAGCTTGAAACGCCCCGCGGATGGGAGTACCGTCTGCGCCTTAGAAGGGCACCTCTGATGGTCGAGCGTGCAGGGCTACGGGCCCTGACTCCATTTCCAGAGTGGCTAGAAAGCGAATCCAGTAGTGTGTGTCCAGGCCTCGTGCCCAGCCACCTACGCCAACCTAATTCTGGCGCCGTTTGCCCACATGCCAAAAACCAGTGCCACGCTGCTGATAATCGATGACGACGAAGTAGTGCGCGCGAGCCTCGCGGCCTATTTGGAAGACAGTGGCTTCAGCGTCCTGCAGGCCAGTAACGGTCAGCAGGGACTTCAGGTGTTCGAGCAGGAAAAGCCCGACTTGGTGATCTGCGATCTGCGCATGCCGCAGATGGGTGGCCTCGAACTTATCCGTCAGGTAACCGACATCGAACCGCAAACCCCGGTCATCGTGGTTTCCGGTGCCGGTGTGATGAACGATGCCGTCGAGGCCTTGCGCCTGGGCGCGGCGGACTACCTGATCAAGCCGCTGGAAGACCTCGCGGTGCTGGAGCACTCGGTGCGCCGGGCCCTGGATCGCGCGCGCCTGCTGCTGGAAAACCAGCGCTACCGGGAGAAGCTGGAAGCCGCCAACCGCGAGCTCGAAGCCAGCCTGAGCCTGCTGCAGGAAGATCAGAACGCCGGGCGCCAGGTGCAGATGAACATGCTGCCGGTGAGCCCATGGACCATTGATGAGTTCAAGTTCGCGCACCAGATCATTCCGTCGTTGTACCTGTCCGGCGATTTCGTCGACTACTTTCGTGTCGACGAGCGCCGCGTAGCCTTTTACCTGGCGGATGTTTCCGGGCATGGTGCGTCTTCGGCCTTTGTCACGGTGCTGCTCAAGTTCATGACCACGCGCTTGCTGTTCGAGTCCAAGCGCAACGGCACTTTGCCGGAATTCAAGCCGTCGGAAGTCCTGGGCCATATCAACCGTGGCCTGATCAGCTGTAAGCTGGGCAAACACGTGACAATGGTCGGTGGCGTCATCGACGAGGAGACGGGCTTGTTGACCTATAGCATTGGCGGACACCTGCCATTGCCTGTGTTGTACACGCCAGACAGTGTGCGTTACCTGGAAGGGCGGGGTCTGCCGGTAGGCTTGTTCAATGAAGCCACCTATGAAGACCACATTCTGGAACTGCCTCCGAGCTTCAGCTTGACGCTGATGTCTGATGGCATTCTGGACCTTTTGCCGGAACCCACACTCAAAGAGAAAGAGGCCGCCTTACCTGATCGGGTGAGAACGGCCAGCGGCAGCCTGGATGGTCTGCGGCAGGTTTTTGGATTGGCCACGCTAGGGGAGATGCCGGATGATATCGCCCTGTTGGTGTTGAGCAGGAATCTTTAATGAGTACCGGTAGAATCCAGTTCGCCGAGCAGGACGGCACCTTTGTCCTGAAGTTTATCGGTGAAGTGCGCCTGACCCTGTGTTCGGCGCTGGATGCGACTATTGAGCGAATCTTCACGGCGCTGAACTTCTCGGCGATCGTGATCGACCTGACCGAAACCCGCAGCATTGACAGCACCACCCTGGGCCTGCTGGCCAAGCTGTCGATCCTGTCGCGGCAGAAGGTCGGCCTGTTGCCGACCGTCGTCACCACCCACGAAGACATCACTCGACTACTGCAGTCCATGGGCTTCGATCAGGTGTTCAACATCGTTGATCGTCCGATCCCATGCCCGGAATGCCTGACCGACCTGCCATCCCAGGACCAGTCGGAAGAGGTGGTGCGGCTCAAGGTGCTGGAAGCGCACAAGATCCTCATGGGCTTGAACGACTCCAACCGCGAGGCTTTCCACGATCTGGTGAATGCCCTGGAACGCAACTGATCCTATAAAGCGGCAGCACATAAAAAAGGGCGAACCCGTGAAGGTCCGCCCTTTTTGCGTTGGCGCTCGCTCGATCAGAGCTTGGCGGCCAGCAGTGCCTCGAGTTTTTCCTGGTCGCGGGCGAACTGACGGATGCCTTCGGCCAGTTTTTCGGTGGCCATGGCGTCTTCGTTGGAGGCCCAGCGGAACTGCGCTTCGTTCAGGCTCTGGCGAGCTTCGCCAGCGTGGCCGGGCGCCAGTTTGCGCTCCAGCTTGCCGGTGTCGGCGGCCAGTTTCTCGATCAGGTCCGGGCTGATGGTCAGACGGTCGCAGCCGGCCAGTTGCTCGATCTGGTTCAGGTTGCGGAAGCTGGCACCCATGACCACAGTCTTGTAGTCATTGGCCTTGTAGTAGTTGTAGATGCGGGTTACCGACTGCACGCCCGGATCGTCGGCGCCGGTGTAGTCGTTGCCGCTGGCCTTCTTGTACCAGTCGTAGATACGCCCCACGAACGGCGAGATCAGGAACACCCCGGCCTCGGCGCAGGCGATCGCCTGGGCGAAGGAAAACAGCAGGGTGAGGTTGGTCTGGATGCCTTCGCGTTCCAGCTGCTCGGCGGCACGGATGCCTTCCCAGGTGGAGGCGATCTTGATCAGTACACGCTCGCGGCCGATGCCGGCCTTGTCGTACAGCTCGATCAGGCGATGGGCGCGCTTGAGCATGGCATCGGTGTCGAACGACAGGCGGGCATCCACTTCGGTGGAAATGCGGCCGGGGATCACTTTCAGGATTTCTTTGCCCACTGCGACGCCAAAACGGTCGCTGGCCAGGCCGACATCGCCCTTGACGTCACTGACGCAGGCGTTCAGCAGCTCGGCGTAACCCGGAATGGCCGCGGCCTTGAGCAACAGGGAAGGATTAGTGGTGGCGTCTACCGGTTTGACCCGGGCGATAGCGTCGAAGTCGCCGGTGTCGGCAACCACGGTGGTGAACTGCTTGAGTTGTTCCAGCTTGGAAGTCATGAGAGTGCTCTGTCCTGTGGGTCTGTTGACATTACCCGAGCGCTGACAGCCGCTCAAGGGTGCGAATGCGTAACCGGATGCCTAAACGAGCCCCAAGGGCGACAACCTGAAAAACAGGTGTTTGAATGCTGGGGCGCTATCCGTTTACTACGATGCCAAAACACCCATCAGGTTCAACCCGAGCGACTGTTAGCGACCTTCGAGCAACTGCCCGGCCTGATCCAGCAGCGCCAGCGGATCCTTGGCCTTGTGAATGTCCACCGAGAGCAACTGGCGGAACTTGCGCGCTCCCGGAAAACCGGTCCCCAGCCCCAACGCATGGCGAGTGATGTGGTGCATGGCGCCGCCCGTGGCCAGGTGCCTGGCGATATAAGGTCGCAACTGCGCCAGCGCCTCGGCCCGGGAAATCACCGGTGCGGTGCTGCCGAACAACTGCTGATCCACCTCCGCCAGCAGGTAAGGGTTGTGATAGGCCTCGCGGCCCAGCATCACCCCGTCGAAAGTCTGTAGATGCTCATGGCAGGCCTCCAGGGTCTTGATGCCGCCGTTGAGGACGATCTCCAGCTCGGGAAAATCCGCTTTCAAGCGTGCTGCCACGTCATAACGCAGGGGAGGAATGTCACGGTTTTCCTTCGGCGACAGCCCCTCAAGAATCGCGATCCGCGCATGCACGGTAAAGCTGGTGCACCCAGCCTCGCGCACCTGGCCGACGAAATCGCACAGTTGTTCATAACTGTCGCGGCCATTGATGCCGATCCGATGCTTGACCGTCACCGGAATGCTCACCGCATCGCGCATCGCCTTCACGCAATCGGCCACCAGGCCCGGATGCCCCATCAGGCAGGCGCCGATCATATTGTTCTGCACCCGATCGCTCGGGCAGCCAACGTTGAGGTTCACCTCGTCGTAACCATGCTCCTGCGCCATCCGCGCGCAAGCCGCCAGATCCGCCGGCGTACTGCCACCCAACTGCAACGCCAGGGGATGCTCGGACTCGTCGTGACGCAGAAAACGCTCATGGTCGCCATTGAGCAACGCACCGGTGGTGACCATCTCGGTGTAGAGCAGGGCCTGCTTGGACAGCAGGCGCAGGAAGAAGCGGCAGTGCCTGTCAGTCCAGTCCATCATCGGCGCCACGGAAAAGCGGCGGGAGAGGGCTGGCGAGGCAGTTGGAGCAGGAGATAAGAGCATTGGGCAATCTGGATGGGTGAGGCGAAGGAGGGGAAGTTTATCAGGAATGGAGTTCCGGGGTTGGAAGGGCGCGCATACCAGGAGGATGAATGGTCTTCGGTTCCTATATTCCGATCGGTTGCATGAACAACGGCAGGCTAATAAAAAGCGGGCGATCTTAAGGTCGCCCGCTTTTTTGTGTGATTCGATAGCCGCATGGCTAGGCGAATGTTCGCTGCATTTGAATCACTTGAAGCTGTCCGCCAGCTCCCTGGCCCGATTCCCGGCCTCTCGCCGCGCCACCTGATCCACCTCATGCCCCAGGATGGTCTTTTCCACGATCAGTGCATGCACCTGGGTGACGCCGACGAACTTCAACCAGGCTTCGACGTAGGGCTTCTGGAAGTCAAAGCGTTCCGCAGGCGTGTCGGATCGCGGCGAGAAGTCGAGGCCGCGGGCGTAGGCGACGACCGCAGTTTTGTTGTGCAGCAGGCCGCGCAGGCCGTGTTCGGCGGTGAAGCTGAAGAGGATGTCTTTCTGCGTGACCAGGTCGATGAAGTGCTTGAGCTTGTAGGGGATGCTGTAGTTCCACAGGGGTACGGAAAGTACCAGCAGATCGGCGTGGTGCAGGTGGGCGGCGAGAGTTTCGAGGGTGTTCCAGGCGTCTTGCTGGTCGGGGGACAGGGCCATGCCTTGCAGGCCAGCGTACTTGGCGTCCATGGCGTGCTGGTCGAATTCCGGCAGGTCCAGGCTCCACAGGTCCAGGGTGCTGACTTCGGTGTGTGGATGGTGGGTCTGATAGCGATCGATAAAACCTCGGGCGATTTGTTGCGAGGCGGAGCGCTCTTTGCGGGGGGAGCATTGGATATGCAGCAGGCGGGTCATGACGGCATCTCGGATGAGGAATGCCGACATTGCAACATAGCGCTTTACGGAATATAAATTGTAAATAAATGGCTGATTGATCACGTATCTTTATATGTTCGATGTTCTGTTGCTCAAGACCTTTGTAACGGTGGTGGACGAGGAAGGCTTCAGCCGTGCCGCTGAACGGCTGCACCTGACGCAGTCGGCGGTCAGCGGGCATCTGCGACGCCTGGAAGAGCAGGTCGGCAAGCCGCTGTTGACCCGTACCACGCGTTCCCAGCACTTGACTGCCGATGGCGAGCGCCTGATGGCCTATGCGCGAGCCATCCTCGCCTTGAACCGCGATGCCTGGGCTGAGCTGACGCGTTCGCCGTTTCACGGCCGGGTGCGGATCGGCATGTCCGAGGACTTTGTCGAGCCCCGCCTGCTGCGCCTTTTGCAGGAGTTCGCGGCGCAGTATCCGGGCATGGAAATCGATATACAGGTGAATATTCCCGGCACGCTGCTGGAGCGCATGCAGCAGGGCGGCCTTGAGGTGGTCATAGGTTCGCTGTGTGAAACCCGTGAGCCGGGCCTGCTGTTGTGGCAGGAGTCGCTGGTATGGGCCAGTTCCGCGTATCTGGTGGGTCGCTTGCCGACTCCGCTGCCACTGGCGCTGTTTCCCGAGCCATGCCCTTATCGGGCGGTAGCCCTGCAGCGTCTGGCACAAGCAGGAATCGCCCAGCGCACGGCAATGCTTTGCCCGAGCACCGCGGCGTTGCGCACGGCGGCCCTCTCCGGGTTCGCGGTGGCGCCGATAGCCACCAGCCAGCTGGGGCAAGGGCTTGCGGTATTGGGGGCTGAGCATGGCTTGCCGGTGCTGCCTGACGCGGAGTTTCGGCTGTTCACGGCCAAGGATGCCGATCAGGGCATAGTGGCTGCGTTGTCCCAGGTGATAGTGGCGTATTGTGCGGCGCGGCGGCTCTAGCCGTCGGCTTCAGCGGCGCGACTGCCCGAGGGGCAGTCGCTTGAGCGGGGTTCAGAGGTCCAGGCCTTCCTGGATCACGGACAACAAGGTGTCTTCGTTGAGTTCGAGCGGGTCCGGCCTGGATTTACCGGAGCCGGGAACCGTCTGGATCAGCCAGTGCCCCTCTCCATGTTCGCTGCCGTTGCGCAGCAGGTAGCGTTCAGGGCCTTTGCCGTGGATTTCGACACGCCCGGCGCCACCCGTGGTGAAGCGGGCGATAGGGTCGAGGAGGATGCTCTGGTGGTTGCCCTCGATCAGCAGTTGATCGATGGCATAGTTGAAGGTCGCACCAGAGGGGTGGCTCTCGAACACGCGAGTGGGGACGCGCCGGATATTCAGGCCGACCTCTGAAAGTGGAGTCAGCCAGGTCTCGACCTGGTGGTACATCTCATAGACCTGTGCAGGCCACAGCTCGATGGCCTTGTCTGCCGAGATGTCTTCCTTGGCCCAGCTGTCCTGTTTTTGTTTCAGCCTTGCGGCGAGTTCATCGACCTTACTCATTCCGACTTCCTATCGTGATGTGAGGGTAAGTGTAGTCTCGGAAGGTACTTTACCTTGGCGGAGGGTGGCCAGCGATTCATGACCCTCTGCTGGATGCCGATGTTTGTATTGTGACAGGGTGTTTTTTATATATCCCTGATGAGCATCAGAAAAATGCTCTACATTTTCAGACGTCGCCACCCTGAACTGTCCGCTATTACCTCTTAGGATTGGCCGGCCCGGCTGCATTGGATGCCTTACCCTGCCAGGATGATGCTTTGCCTATCCCGATTCACGATCCTCACCATGCCTCCGATCGAACCTTGAAACGGCTTCTGCTGCTCAAGGCCGCGGTGGTATTCATTTCGATGGTTTGCCTGTGCCTGTGCGGCCTGCTTTATCTGCAACTGGCGCAGTCCTATCACTACGATATGGCGCGGGCGCAGGTCGCCTCGTCGAACCTGACCCGGGCCATGGCGCAACAGGCCGAGGACACCTTCATCGAGGCCGACCTGGTGCTGGCCAGCCTGGCCGACTGGATTCAGAAGGATGGTTATGGCCCTGAGCAGAAGCCTTTCCTGCAGAAGATCTTTGCGCAGAGGGCGCAAGCGCTCAAACAGCTGCATGGCCTGTTCCTGTTCGACCGGGCGGGGCATTGGGTGGTCACCTCGTTCGAGCGCTTGCCACGCAGCGCAGGCGTGGCCCATCGCGACTACTTCCGCTTTCATCAGCAGAACGCTTCCTTGCTGGCCCACGTCGGGCCCGCGATCCGCAGTCGGGAAAACGGCGAGTGGATCATTCCGCTGACGCGGCGCCTGAACGACAAGCAGGGCAATTTCGAAGGCGTGCTGCTGGCCGGTATCCGGCTGGCCTATTTCGACCAGTTCTTCAAAAGCTTCGACATCGATGACAACGGCAGCATGTTCCTCGCCCTGTCCGATGGCACCCTGCTGGCGCGGCGTCCGCTGGAGGAGCGGCAGATCGGCGCATCCCTGGCGCGCGGGGAAATTTTCAGCAAGTACTTGCCTGAGTCTTCTTCGGGCACTGCGATGATTCGTTCGCTGGTCGACAGAAAGATGCGGCTCTACGGCTATCGGCAACTGGACGCCTACCCGCTGGTGGTGAGCGCGGCAAGTTCGAAGGATGCGGTCCTCAAGGACTGGTACGCCAGCGCCTACCAGTCCAGCGCCATTGTCGCCCTGGTGGTATTGGGGATCGGCTTGTTCGGCTGGGTCTTCGTGCACCAGGTACGCAACGGCGAGCGTATCGAGGCCGACCTGCGGACCGCACAGGCAGCGCTGGAGGTGATCGCGACCCATGACAGCCTGACCGGCCTGGCCAATCGCCGGCTGCTTGAGCGGGCGCTGGAAACCGAGTTCGGGCGCGGCGGGCGGCAGGCGAGCCCGCTGAGCCTGATCATGCTCGATATCGATTTCTTCAAGCGCTACAACGACACCTATGGCCATGTCGCCGGGGATCAGTGCCTGGCCGAGGTGGCGCAGGTGCTGAGGGATTGCTGTCAGCGCAAGGCCGACCTGGCGGTGCGGTATGGCGGGGAGGAATTCGTGATCCTGTTGCCCGATACCGAGATGCACGGGGCGCTGGCCATGGCCGAGCAGATTCGCTGCGGCGTCATGGAGAAAAACATCCCGCATACCGGCTCGCCCTTTGCACGAGTCACCCTCAGCCTGGGTTGCTACTGCTTCGTGCCGAACGGGCACGACAGCATCGAAGCGTTCCTCGAGCACGCCGATGCCGCGCTGTACCAGGCCAAGAAATCCGGACGCAATCAGGTGGCGATCGAGAGCGTCAGCCAACCGTTGGCCCGCTCGGATCGCTGATTGCTCGTTGCCTGTGCCTTTGGGCGCTCAGTCCTGATCCAGGTAGCCCAGCTTGTGTTCGAGATGTTGCCTCACGCCAGGCCATTCATCGTCGATGATGCTGAAACGCACCGAGTTGCGCTTGCGGCCATCGGGCATGATCCGTTCATGGCGCACGATGCCTTCCTGTTTTGCTCCCAGGCGCAGAATGGCGTTACGCGACTTTTCATTGATTTCGTCGGTGGTGAACTGCACCCGCACACAGTCGAGCCTCTCGAAGGCGTGGCGCAGCATCAGGTACTTGGCTTCGGTGTTGACGAAGGTTTTCTGCCAGCGCGTGGCGATCCAGGTGCTGCCGATTTCCAGCTTGCGGTTCTTGCGGTCGATCTTCCAGAAGCGGGTGCAGCCGATTACCTCGTTGCTGGCCTTAAGGACCGTGGCGAAGGGCAGGACAGTACCGGCGTCGCGACCGCTGAGGGCGATCTGCAGATAGTCGTCCACCGTCGCGCTGGACGGCACCACGGTGAACGGCAGGTTCCACAACTGGCCATCCTCGGCGGCCTTGACCAGGGCGTCGGCGTCGGAGAGTTGCAGCGGTCGCAGGAGGATTCGCGGGCCTTCCAGTATGTTCATGGCAGGTTTTTTCCAGCAGTGAAGGAGTGGGCTTCGGCCGTCTATTACAGGCAGACACCTAAGCCTTGGCAAGGTCCATTCATGGGCTGTTTCGAGCAGGGATATTGTCCAAATCAATTGTCGGTTCGGGGCTTTTATGGCTTATACATAGCGCCGATACGCGACACCTCATGCATAAGGACAACTCCATGAGTCAGCCCCACCTGATGAACTTCGCGCTTTACCTGCAACGGCTCGGCTACGACAGCGCGCCGCCGCCGAGCCTGGCGACCTTGCGCGAGTTGCAGTTGCGCCACACCAGCACCTTCGCTTTTGAAAGCCTGTCGACCCTGTTGCGCGTGCCGGTGCCGATCGACCTGGCTTCGGTGGAGCACAAGGTCCTGCATGAAGGCCGTGGCGGCTACTGCTACGAACTCAACCAGATGTACCAGGTGCTGTTGCAGCACCTGGGCTATGAGACGCGGGGCATTACCGGGCGAGTGGTGATGGGCGGGCCGGAAGATGCCTGGTCCGCGCGCGCTCACCGCCTGGTACTGCTGACCCTGGACGGCGTGCGTTATGTCTCGGATGTCGGCTTTGGCGGCATGGTGCCCACCGCGCCGCTGCTGCTCGATACCGAGGACGAGCAGGCCACGCCCCACGAGCCCTATCGCATCACCCAGCGTGATGGCAGTTACACCCTGCGCGCCAAGGTCGCCGGCGAGTGGCGGGCGATGTATGTATTTGACCTGCAGCGGCAGGAAACCGTGGATTACGAAATGGGTAACTGGTTCGTCTCGACCCACAAGAACTCGCCGTTTCTCGGTCAGCTGAAAGTCGCGCTGATGGGCGAAGGCCTGCGCCGGACCCTGAATAACGGCAGCTACGCCGTGCATCGCCTGGGCCAGGACAGCGAGCGCCGGCAGATCACCGACCCCGACGAGTTGATTGCCTTGTTGCAGAATGAGTTCGCCATTCGGGTGCCGCAGCACCCGCGGCTGCGAGAGGTCCTTGGCGAATTGCTCGCGCTGCCGCAACCGGCCTGATCGGTCCGGGCTTCAGGGTTCCTCGGTGTCGAGGTCGATAGTCAGATAGAAATAGTCGATATCCCCCCAGGCTTCGCGGCGATCGACGAAGGTTTCCGCCGACCCCATGAACAGGCTGTAGCCCAACTGGCTGCGCGGGTCACGGTAGAAGCCAGGCGGCGCATCCCAGACACAACAGGAGCGCCGCAGGGGCGGCATCCGGAACTGCTCGCCCAGGTAGCGTTCGGCAGCCTGGGCATCACGCCCCGCCAGGCGATAGGTGGCGCGCAGCGGCTTGGTCTGCAACTCGGGTTCGGAGTGACATTCGAGGAACTCGATAAAGGCGGGCTTGTTGCCGATCTGAGCCAGGAAGTCGCTGCAGACCGGCGCGGCCTGGGCGCCGGACGCCAGCATCAATAACGCAGGGCTGATCAGGATCGAGAGGCATCTGTTCGCGTGGCGATTCCTTCCAGGCTGAGCACTCTTTTGTTGAGCAAAGCCCCCAGGCAGCTCAGGGTCAGCGCCATAAAGGCGTCCGCTCATAACCATCCTTCAGATGGCGGCGATACGTCCAGTGAGTCAGCAGCGCAATCAACGCACTGTCCAGCAGCCAGAGCGGCATCAGCAGGCGCAAGGCCGGGTGAAGGCAAAGTACACCGGCGATCGACAGCCCCAGCAGCAGGCTGCTGAACCAATTGGCCAGGCCTTTGGCGCAGAGCAGGGCGTACAGCGGGGTAAACACCAGCGCCATGGGCAGAAAGCCAAACAGCAGGCCACCGCTGATGAACAAGGCGAATGCCCCAAGGGCAAACCAGAACCCTTGCCACAGGCTATCGGCGAAACACGCACTGAATACTGCAACTGCGAAGCCCTGTAGCACTATGACTGTGCGGAAGCTGCCATAGGCGAGGATAAAGGTTTGCCATAGATGATTCATTCAAGCGCTTCCATGCGTAGACGAAGGGCGGTGCCTGGGTAGGCGCCCTTTGGAGGCGGGGGATTCTATCAGGGTGTCTGGCGCAGTGTTCGGCAGGTGAAAGGCGGGGGCGGGTTATCGGGTATCGCGGTTTTATGAGGTTGGGCTGTGTCGAATAAAGTGTATACAACTCTATAGACATTTGTCCCGACTGTTGAATACAGTGTGCCCCATAACAAAAATCAGGGAACCCCCCAACCATGAAAACGCCCTCTGTTTCACCGCAACGGCCTGAAGATGAAAACCTGGGTCTTGGCGCGAATATGGCTTACGGCCTGCAACATGTCCTGACCATGTACGGCGGTATCGTTGCGGTGCCTTTGATCGTTGGCCAGGCCGCCGGCCTGGCGCCGGCGGACATCGGTCTGCTGATCGCGGCGTCGTTGTTCGCCGGCGGTCTGGCAACTCTCCTGCAAACCCTCGGCCTGCCGTTTTTCGGCTGTCAGCTGCCGCTGGTCCAGGGCGTGTCCTTCTCGGGCGTGGCGACCATGGTGGCGATTGTCAGCAGCGGTGGCGAAGGGGGCTTCCAGTCGATTCTCGGGGCGGTGATCGCCGCCTCGTTGATCGGTCTGCTGATCACTCCGGTGTTTTCACGCATCACCAAGTTCTTTCCACCGCTGGTCACGGGCATCGTGATCACCACCATCGGCCTGACCCTGATGCCAGTGGCGGCGCGCTGGGCCATGGGTGGCAACAGCCATGCGGAAAACTTCGGCAGCATGGCCAATATCGGCCTGGCGGCGATCACCCTGGTGTTGGTGTTGCTGCTGAGCAAGATCGGTAGCGCGACCATCTCCCGGCTGTCGATCCTGCTGGCCATGGTGGTGGGCACGATCATCGCGGTGTTCCTGGGCATGGCCGATTTCTCCATGGTCACCCAGGGGCCGATGTTCGGCTTCCCGACGCCGTTTCATTTCGGCATGCCGACTTTCCATTTCGCCGCCATCTTGTCGATGTGCATCGTGGTCATGGTGACCCTGGTGGAAACCTCGGCCGACATCCTCGCGGTGGGTGAGATCATCGACACCAAGGTCGACTCCAAGCGTCTGGGCAATGGCCTGCGCGCCGACATGCTGTCGAGCATGATCGCGCCGATCTTCGGTTCCTTCACCCAGAGCGCCTTCGCCCAGAACGTCGGGCTGGTGGCGGTGACCGGGATCAAGAGCCGTTATGTGGTGGCTACCGGCGGGGTGTTCCTGGTGATCCTCGGCCTGCTGCCGTTCATGGGGCGGGTGATTGCCGCCGTACCGACTTCGGTGCTCGGCGGGGCCGGTATCGTGCTGTTCGGCACCGTGGCGGCCAGCGGTATCCGGACCCTGTCCAAGGTCGACTACCGTAACAACGTCAACCTGATCATCGTTGCCACCTCGATCGGCTTCGGCATGATTCCCATCGCCGCGCCGAACTTCTACGACCATTTCCCAAGCTGGTTCGCCACCATCTTCCATTCCGGCATCAGCTCCTCGGCGATCATGGCCATTGTGCTGAACCTCACCTTCAACCACTTCACCCTGGGCAACTCGGACCAGCAATCGGTGTTTGCCGTGGCGTCCGAGCGTACCCTGCGCTACCAGGACCTGGCAGCGTTGCGTGAGGGCGATTATTTCAGCGGCGGCAAGCTGCACGATGCCGAGGGCAACGAGATTCCGGTGGTGGATACGTCCCATGGCGAGCATGCTCCGGCTGCTCATCAGGCGTCGTCCCATGCCTCGAGCGCGGTCGAAACCAGCAAGGTCTAGGGCCGGCTGAATCGCCAGGCTGGACGCAATCAGTCCAGTCCTGGCCGGCTAGCTACTCCGCGACCCGCTCCGGCAGCCCTTGCCGGACCAGCGCCAAGGCGAACAGCACCACCACGGCGGCTGCCGCCGACAGCGTCAAGGGCAGGCCGTGGGCGCCACCGCTCATGGCTGCACCGCTGAGCAGCGGCCCCAGCAGGCTGCCGATCCCCCACAACAAGCCCGCGCTGGCGTTGGCCGTGACCAGGTCGGGGCCGCTGAACTCCTGGCCGATCAGGATGATCGCCAGGGTGTACACCCCGCCGGCCGCCGCGCCGAGTATCACCAGGCTCGGCCAGAGCAGCGCCGGGTAGTTCATCAACAGTGGCAGCCCCAGGCCGATCACCAACGACACCACGCCGCAGCCCAGGTAGATGGCGGCGCGTCCGGCCTTGTCCGACAGCCAGCCCAGAGGAAACTGGAACGCCGCATCCCCCAGCAGAATGATGCTGACCATCAGCGCCGCGAGCTTGATGGCGTAGCCGTGGGTCGCGGCGTAGACCGGAAACAGCGAGAGAATCACCGTATCGAAGAAGGCGAAGAACAGGATGCCCACGCACAGTGCCGGCGCCACCCGGATAAAGCCCAGCACCGAGAAGCTTTTGTTTGTGGCGTGTCCGGCAACGGGGCGCTGGCGTGGCAGGGTCAGCCAGATCACCGCAATGGCCAGCAGGTAACCGGTGCTGACCGTGGCGATCACCGCCGGCCCCTCGGTGCCGAGCAGGGCCACCAGGCCGGGGCCGATCATCTGGAACACGGTGAAACAGGTGGTGTAGACCGCGATCACTCGGCCGCGCACGGCGTCCGCGGCCATCTCGTTGACCCAGGTTTCTCCCAGGATGATGATCAGCCCGGCGCCGAAGCCCATGACGATCCGCGACAGCCCCAGGCCGGTCAGGCTGATCCCGGGGAGCTCCAGGGCGCCGATGCTGAGGGCGCACAGGCTGAAACACAGCAGGTAGATCTGCCGGCGGCTGAGTCTCTGGCATAGCCCGTTCACCAGGAACGCCGACAGCATCATGCCGGCGGCGGGAAGGGCCGACATGATGCCGATCTGGGTGTTCGAGGCGCCGGCCTGATATAGGCGCAAGGCAATGACCGGTACGGTGGAGCCGATGCTCAGGCCGACAATCGAGATGCCGAGGATCAGCGCGGCCAACAGGGTTTTATTCATGGAATACACCTGCACCCGATGGGGCGGGTGCTTAAAAACGGTTTGTTGTGGCGCGGCGCTTTTGCTCGGGCAGGGTTGCGGTTCGGCATACGCGGGCGTAGGTCGGGCCGGGGTTCTGCGGTGCAAAGCGGCGGATGGGGCGGTGCGCGGCGAGCGAGAGCCGCAGCTGTATCAGGTCCGCGCCGGCTTCAGGCGCAACGGTGGGGTTCAGGCGTGAGGGGAGAAAGTGAAGGCGAACAGCACGCTGCGGCGGCGTCGATTGATCGCGCAGTCGGATTGCGACACCGCGAAGGTCTGCGATGGGCTCATCGAGAGAAAGCTGTGATGGGGCTGTGCGGGGAAAAACATGAGTCGTGACGGCTGGCGTGAGAAGGGGCACAGCCTACTTCAGGCGCTGGCGCCAGGCAATCGGAGACAGGCTGGAATCGGCTGCAGCGCAAACGTGTATCCGCATGCCGGTCTGGCATGCGCTGAATCGATCTTGGGGAGGGTGACGCTGAACTGATTCGCCGCAGGAGCAGGGCGCTCCTTGAAGTGTTGCTGGCCAATCAGTGTAGGAAGATGGCTCCACGACCTGGACTCGAACCAGGGACCCAGTGATTAACAGTCACTTGCTCTACCAACTGAGCTATCGCGGAATGCGGCGTATCTTACTGATTAAGAAGGAGAAGTCAAGTATCCCCAAATAATTTTTCGCTTGAGTGAGCCTGGTCGACCCTGGCCATTGTGCCAATCCGCGGCTATTTGGCCGTTGGCGGTTACCGGAATCGCGGCACAGGTCTACCATGGCGCCCCGGCAGTGGTTTCACGCGCTCCCGGCTTCCAGCCGAAAAGGTAACGCTCATGACCCTGTTCAAGTTTTTACCCGCCACGCTGCTTGCCCTGTCGCCTCTGCTTGAGGAGGTTTTATGAGCATCGAGCAGATCAGCCTGCCCAAAGGCGTCGGTCCCCAGGCCATGAAACTGTGGGATGCCATTACCCAGGCCGGATCGGCCGCTGAATTGAACCGCGCGGGTGGCAAGGCCGAAGGTTTTGTCCTCGGGCTGGAAAGCGCCAAGGCCATCAAGAGCCAGGTCGCCGAGTCGCTGTACGTGGCCTTCGATGATGCCGCCAGCCAGCGCAGCGCTGAACTGGCCGGTTGAGCGTTCTCAACCGCCGAAAGTGAAGGTGCCCAGCATGAATTTCGCGGCCAGCGATGTGGCCGCCAGTTGCACCAGCCACAGCGCCAGGCCACCGAGAAATACCCCCAGGGCAATTTGCAGGACCAGGTTCCTTTCGCGTTTCTGCGGGCGGGGGAAGTGGTCCAGTTCGTCGCGGTCGGCTCGCAGGTCGTCGTGTCTCATGGGGCGTTCTCGATAGGGAAGCGATAGGGAAGAAGGCAAGCTGAATTCAGTCTAGTGGGCATCGGGTCGGCGAGGGCGGCCCACAAAAAAGGGGGAAGCCCAAAGGCTTCCCCCTTTCACTCACCGCGGGTGGCTCAGATCACCTGGATGATGGCCTTGGTCACGACGTCGATGTTGTTCTGGTTCAGCGCGGCCACGCAGATGCGGCCGGTGTCCAGGGCGTAGATGCCGAACTCGTTGCGCAGGCGCGTCACTTGTTCGACGGTCAGGCCGGAGTAGGAGAACATGCCGCGCTGGCGGGCCACGAAGCTGAAGTCGCGCTGTGGCGCGCCCTTGGCCAGCAGGTCGACCATCTGCAGGCGCATGCCGCGGATCCGCAGGCGCATTTCGGCCAGTTCGGCTTCCCACTGGGCGCGCAGTTCCGGGCTGTTGAGCACGGCGGCGACGATGCTTGCACCGTGGGTCGGCGGGTTGGAGTAGTTGGTGCGGATCACGCGCTTGACCTGCGACAGCACGCGCGCGCTTTCTTCTTTCGATTCGCTGACGATCGACAGGGCGCCAACGCGCTCGCCGTACAGCGAGAACGACTTGGAGAACGAGCTGGAGACGAAGAAGGTCAGGCCCGACTCGGCGAACAGGCGCACGGCGGCGGCGTCTTCGGCGATGCCGTCACCGAAGCCCTGGTAGGCCATGTCGAGGAACGGCACCAGGTTTTTCGCCTTGATCACCTGCAGCACGTTTTTCCAGTCTTCCGGGCTCAGGTCGACGCCGGTCGGGTTGTGGCAGCAGGCGTGCAGGACCACGATCGACTGGGCTGGCAGGGCATTCAGGTCTTCCAGCAGGCCGACGCGGTTCACGTCGTGGGTGGCGGCGTCGTAGTAGCGGTAGTTCTGCACCGGGAAACCGGCGGTTTCGAACAGCGCGCGGTGGTTCTCCCAGCTTGGGTCGCTGATGGCCACGACCGCGTCAGGCAGCAGCTGCTTGAGGAAGTCGGCGCCGATCTTCAGCGCGCCGGTACCGCCGACGGCCTGGGTGGTGACCACGCGACCGGCGGCCAGCAGCGGCGAGTCGTTGCCGAACAGCAGCTTCTGCACGGCCTGGTCGTAGGCGGCGATACCGTCGATTGGCAGGTAGCCACGGGAGGCATGTTGAGCGGCGCGGATCGTCTCGGCTTCGACAACGGCGCGCAGGAGTGGAATTCGCCCCTCCTCGTTGCAGTAAACACCGACCCCCAGGTTGACCTTGTTGGTACGGGTATCGGCGTTGAATGCTTCGTTGAGGCCCAGGATAGGATCGCGTGGTGCCATTTCGACAGCGGAGAACAGGCTCATTATTACGGCGGCTCTGAATGGAGTGTGGAGGGACGTGTCGCGCTCCAGCCGAATGCACTAGAGCGGTGCACAAACGGGGAGCTAGTATAGAGGCACATCACTGCGCGCGGCGACAGCTGAAAGGGCTTTTCCGGCAAGTTTTTCGGTTTATTTTTCGACCGTTAGTCTTATTGCAACGTCAAAGTCGTACAGGGGCTTAGGAGCTTTACCTTGAAAGCTGTGGAATTTGCCTCCACATCCAGCACAATCCAGTATTTTCCCGGCGACACTCGTCGTTTGTGGTCTTTCTCGTTCCTGTGCGGCGGCGTCGTGCTGGAGTGAACCCAGAGGTACGTTATGTCTGAATTCCAGCTAGTCACCCGCTTCCAGCCCGCCGGCGACCAGCCGGAGGCCATCCGGCTGATGGTCGAGGGCATCGAGGCCGGGCTGGCGCACCAGACGCTGCTCGGTGTGACCGGCTCGGGCAAGACCTTCAGCATCGCCAACGTGATCGCCCAGGTACAGCGTCCGACCCTGGTGCTGGCGCCGAACAAGACCCTGGCCGCGCAGTTGTACGGCGAGTTCAAGGCGTTCTTCCCGAACAACGCGGTGGAGTACTTCGTTTCCTACTACGACTACTACCAGCCGGAAGCCTATGTACCTTCGTCCGACACCTTTATCGAGAAAGATGCCTCGATCAACGACCATATCGAGCAGATGCGCCTGTCGGCGACCAAGGCGCTGCTGGAGCGCAAGGACGCCATCATCGTCACCACGGTGTCGTGCATCTACGGCCTGGGCAGCCCGGAAACCTATCTGAAGATGGTGTTGCACGTCGATCGCGGCGACAAGCTCGACCAGCGCGCCTTGCTGCGCCGCCTGGCCGACCTGCAGTACACCCGTAATGACATGGATTTTGCCCGCGCCACCTTCCGGGTGCGCGGCGATGTGATCGATATCTACCCGGCGGAATCCGACCTGGAAGCAATCCGCATCGAGCTGTTCGATGACGAGGTGGAAAGCATCTCCGCTTTCGACCCGCTGACCGGCGAAGTGATCCGCAAGCTGCCGCGTTTCACCTTCTATCCCAAGAGCCACTACGTGACGCCGCGGGAAACCCTGCTGGATGCCATCGAGGGGATCAAGGTCGAGTTGCAGGAACGCCTGGAGTACCTGCGCAGCAACAACAAGTTGGTGGAAGCCCAGCGCCTGGAGCAGCGCACCCGTTTCGACCTGGAGATGATCCTCGAGCTGGGTTACTGCAACGGCATCGAAAACTACTCGCGCTACCTGTCCGGGCGGCCTGCCGGGGCGGCGCCGCCGACCCTGTATGACTATTTGCCGGCGGACGCCTTGCTGGTGATCGACGAGTCCCACGTCAGCGTGCCGCAGGTCGGCGCCATGTACAAAGGCGACCGCTCCCGCAAGGAAACCCTGGTGGAGTACGGTTTCCGCCTGCCCTCGGCATTGGACAACCGGCCGATGCGCTTCGACGAGTGGGAAGGGGTCAGCCCGCAGACCATCTTCGTCTCGGCCACGCCGGGCAACTATGAAGCCGAGCATGCCGGCCGGGTGGTCGAGCAGGTGGTGCGCCCGACCGGCCTGGTCGACCCGCAGGTGGAAGTACGTCCGGCGCTGACCCAGGTCGATGACCTGCTGTCGGAAATCACCAAGCGCGTGGCCGTGGAAGAGCGGGTCCTGGTGACCACCCTGACCAAGCGCATGGCTGAGGACCTGACCGATTACCTCGCCGATCACGGTGTGCGGGTGCGTTATCTGCACTCGGACATCGACACCGTGGAGCGGGTCGAGATCATCCGCGATCTGCGCCTGGGCACTTTCGATGTGCTGGTGGGGATCAACCTGCTGCGCGAAGGCCTGGACATGCCGGAAGTGTCGCTGGTGGCGATTCTCGATGCGGACAAGGAAGGTTTCCTGCGCTCCGAGCGCTCGCTGATCCAGACCATCGGCCGTGCCGCGCGTAACCTCAACGGCCGGGCGATTCTCTACGCCGACCGCATCACCGGCTCCATGGAGCGGGCGATCGGCGAGACCGAGCGCCGTCGCGACAAGCAGATCGCCTTCAACCTGGCCAATGGCATCACCCCCAAAGGCGTGTTCAAGGACGTCGCCGACATCATGGAAGGCGCCACCGTGCCCGGTTCGCGCAGCAAGAAGCGCAAAGGCATGGCCAAGGCCGCCGAGGAAAACGCCCGCTACGAAAACGAACTGCGCTCGCCCAGCGAGATCACCAAGCGCATTCGCCAGCTCGAAGAGAAGATGTACCAGTTGGCCCGCGATCTGGAGTTCGAAGCTGCGGCGCAGATGCGCGACGAAATCGGCAAGCTGCGCGAGCGTTTGCTGACGGTTTGAGCCTCACCTGTAGTCGCTGCCGCAGGCTGCGATCGGCCGGTACGGCCGTGGCGGTATCACTACCGCTGAAGGTCCTTCGGACCTATCGCAGCCTGCGGCAGCGGCTACAGCGGTTACCCTGGCAAGTCAGTGTGCTTCCCCGGCCTTGATCCCGGCCGGCAACGCCTTGGTCAGCAGAATCGCCAGCATGCTGACGCCCAGGGCGATCCCGACAAAATGGAAGGCGTCGTTGTAGGCCATGATCAGCGCCTGCTGGTGGGTGATTTCGCTGAGTTTGCCGAGGGCGGCGGTATCGCTGCCGAACTTCTCGGCCAGGGTCGCCAGGCGTTCGGCCACTTGCGGGTTGCTCGGCGCTATGGATTCGCGCAGGTAGTCGAAGTAAGTCTTGGTCCGCGCATCCAGCAGGGTCGCGAGCAGGGCGATGCCGATCGCGCCGCCTAAGTTGCGCAGGATGTTGAACAGGCTGGAGGCCGAACCGGCGTCCTGCGGCAGGATGTAAGCGGTGGCGATCAAAGAAATGGTGACCATGATCAACGGCTGCCCCAGGGCGCGGATGATCTGGATCTGGTTGAACTGCGGCCCGGCGAAGTCCGGGTTGAGCACCCCCGAAGAAAAACTCGCCAGGCCGAACAGGCCAAAGCCCAGGGTGCACAGCCATTTGGGCGAGATGAACTGCATCAGCTTCGGCACCAGCGGAATCAGGAACAGCTGCGGCACCCCCATCCACATGATCACTTCGCCGATCTGCAAGGCGTTGTAGTTCTGGATCTGCGCCAGGTACAGCGGCAACAGATAGATGGAACCGTACAGCCCGACGCCCATGCCCAGGCTGGAAATGCTCGACAGGCCGAAGTTGCGGTTGCGCAGGATGCCCAGGTTGATCAGCGGGTTGGGTTTGGACACCTGGACGATGACAAAGGTGATCAGGCTCAGCAGGGCGATGCTGCCCAGGTTGACGATCAGGTTCGATTCCAGCCAATCCTTGCGGTGACCTTCCTCGAGAAACACCTGCAGGCAACCGAGCCCGACACCCAGGGTGAGAATGCCGGCGTAGTCGGTGCTTTTCAGCAGCTCCCAATGGGCTTCCTTCTTCTCCAGGCCATAGAGCAGGCCGGCGATCATGATCAGGCCGGGCGGGATGTTGATATAGAAGATGTATTCCCAGCCCCAGTGCTCCGTGAGCCAGCCACCCAGGGTCGGGCCGATGGACGGGGCGAAGGTGGCGGTCATGGCGAACATGGCCATGCCCTTGGCGCGATGGTGCTCGGGGAGCTTGATCAGGGTCAGGGTGAACGCCAGCGGGATCAGCGCGCCGCCGGTAAAGCCCTGCAGGGCGCGGAACACGATCATGCTTTCCAGGCTCCAGGCCATGGAGCAGAGCAGGGAGGCGATCAGGAATCCCGCCGAGACCCAGACCGCCAGGCGCCGCGCCGACAGCAGCTGCACCAGCCAGGCGGTGAGGGGAATCATGATGATCTCCGCCACCAGGTAGGAAGTGGAGATCCACGAGCCTTCTTCGAGGGTCGCCGACAGCGCGCCCTGGATGTCCTTGAGCGAGGCGTTGGTGATCTGGATGTCCAGCACCGCCATGAAGGCGCCGAGCATCACGCTCATCACCGCGATCCAGTCGCGTCGGGTCGGTTCGCCGACCGGGCGCAACAGTTGGTCACCGGCCATCGTTCGAGGGGGCTGGGTTCAGGGGCTGGATATTCACTTTGACAGTGACTGACATGCCCGGGCGGATCTTGCCGTGCAGCGGGTTGTCGGCGGCAAAGGTCAGTTTCACCGGAATGCGCTGCACCACCTTGGTGAAGTTGCCGGTGGCGTTGTCCGGCGGCAGCAGGCTGAACTGCGCACCCGAGGCGGCGAACAGGCTGTCGACACGGGCTTCGATCGGCGTGTCGCCGTAGGCGTCGAACAGCAGCTCGGCCTTTTGCCCCGGTTGCATATGGCCGATCTGGGTTTCCTTGAAGTTGGCCTGAACCCAGATGTCCTGGTCCGGCACGATCGACAGCAGATAGGCGCCAGCCTGCACGTACTGGCCGTTACGCGCCGCGCGCTGGCCGATCAGGCCGCTGATGGGGGCGTGGATGTCGCTGCGGGTCAAGTTCAGCTCGGCCTGGGCCAGGTCGGTGCGGGCATTGGCGATCTGCGCGTCGAGGCGCTTGATCTCGGCACTCAGGGCATTGACCTGCTGGCGCTGGCCTTGCAGGTCGGCCTGGGCCTTGGCCACTTGCGAGCGGGCGATATGGTTGTCGGCGGACAGGGTGGTGACCCGCTCTTCGGAGACATAACCCGGCTTGCGCAGGGTTTGCGCGCGGGACAGGTCGATCTGCGAGCGCCCGAGGCTGGCCTGGCTGGAAGCCACCTGGGCTTCGCCGGCGGCGATCAGGCTGGCCTGTTGCGTGAGTCTGCTCTGGGCTTGCAGGCGTTCGGCCTCGCGGGTGGCCAGGGTGGCGTTGGCGCGATCCACGGCGAGGTGGAAATCATCGCCTTCGAGCCTGATCAGCAGCTGGCCTTTTTCGACGTGCTGGTTGTCCTGCACCAGCACCTCGTCGATACGCGCGCCAAGCTGGCTGGAAACGCGGGTGATTTCACCCTGGACATAGGCGTTATCGGTGCTTTCATAAAAGCGTCCATGGAAAAACCACTGCGCCAGAAAGCCCAGGGCAATCAGCAGGACCAGGAACAGGAAAATAAACAGGCGACGCTTGAGTTGAACTGGCATGGGGCGGCAGGCTGCGGTCAGGTAAATGTAAGGAAATTTGTCAGAGGGCGAATCTGGCATACGGCCGACCAGTGGTAAATGCCACGGGCGGACAATCGATGGTTCGGCGGCCCGGGCGACTCGAGTAGCCTCAACCTTGGCTTAAATGCCCTGCTCACTGGAGCGGGGCCGGCATCGCCTGTTACCATTCGCCTCTTGTTTGATCTTCGCTTTTCATATTCTTTCCGAGACATGCCATGACCACCGTCCGCACGCGCATCGCGCCATCGCCTACCGGGGATCCCCACGTAGGTACCGCTTACATCGCCTTGTTCAACTACTGCTTCGCCAAGCAGCATGGCGGTGAGTTCATCCTGCGCATCGAAGACACCGATCAACTGCGTTCGACCCGCGAGTCCGAGCAGCAGATTTTCGACGCCTTGCGCTGGTTGGGCATCAACTGGAGCGAAGGCCCGGACGTGGGTGGCCCGCACGGCCCTTACCGGCAGAGCGAACGTAGCGAGATCTACCAGAAGTACACCCAGCAGTTGGTCGACATGGGCCATGCCTTCCCGTGCTTCTGCACCGCCGAAGAACTGGACCAGATGCGCGCCGAGCAGATGGCCCGTGGCGAGACGCCGCGCTACGACGGCCGCGCGCTGCTGCTGTCCAAGGAAGAGGTCGCGCGTCGCCTGGCCGCTGGTGAACCGCATGTGATCCGCATGAAGGTGCCGAGCGAAGGCGTCTGCGTGGTGCCGGACATGCTGCGTGGCGATGTCGAGATCCCGTGGGATCGCATGGACATGCAGGTGCTGATGAAGACCGATGGCCTGCCGACCTACTTCCTGGCCAACGTGGTCGACGACCACCTGATGGGCATCACCCACGTATTGCGTGGCGAAGAATGGCTGCCTTCGGCGCCGAAACTGATTCTGCTCTACGAGTATTTCGGCTGGGAGCAGCCGCAGCTGTGCTACATGCCGCTGCTGCGTAACCCGGACAAGAGCAAGCTGTCCAAGCGCAAGAACCCGACCTCCGTGACCTTCTACGAGCGCATGGGCTTCATGCCGGAAGCCATGCTTAATTACCTGGGCCGCATGGGCTGGTCGATGCCGGACGAGCGCGAGAAGTTCTCGCTGCAGGAAATGGTCGACAACTTCGACCTGTCGCGGGTCTCCCTGGGTGGACCGATCTTCGATATCGAGAAGCTGTCCTGGCTCAATGGCCAGTGGTTGCGCGACCTGCCGGTGGAAGAGTTCGCCAGCCGCGTGCAGACCTGGGCGCTGAACCCCGAATACCTGATGAAGATCGCGCCGCACGTGCAAGGCCGGGTGGAAACCTTCAGCCAGATCGCGCCGTTGGCCGGGTTCTTCTTCGCCGGTGGCGTGACCCCGGATGCCAAGCTGTTCGAGTCGAAGAAGCTTTCGGGCGATCAGGTGCGGCAGTTGATGCAACTGATCCTGTGGAAGCTGGAAAGCCTGCGCCAGTGGGAAAAGGACAGCATCACCGCGACCATCCAGGCCGTGGTCGAATCCCTGGAGCTGAAGCTGCGTGATGCCATGCCGCTGATGTTCGCCGCGATCACCGGTCAGGCCAGCTCGGTCTCGGTGCTCGATGCCATGGAAATTCTGGGCCCGGACCTGACCCGTTTCCGCCTGCGCCAGGCCATCGACCTGCTGGGTGGCGTGTCGAAGAAAGAAAACAAAGAGTGGGAAAAGCTGCTGGGCGCGATCGCCTGATTCAGCCTGCTGATTCGCGGGAGCCGGCATGCTGGCTCCCGCGGACCTGCGCAAGAAGTGAGATCGCGACCGTTGCTGGAGGGCACAACAGTCGGAAAAAGCCCCGGATTTACGGGGGAGGGCGGTAAGTGATTGTTATGCCGGCAAATTTTTTTAAAAAAAGCTGAAAAAAAATTTGACAGCCTTCCGATACGCCCTTAAGATTCGCCCCGTCCTCACCGACGAGGGGCTATAGCTCAGCTGGGAGAGCGCTTGCATGGCATGCAAGAGGTCGACGGTTCGATCCCGTCTAGCTCCACCAATTTACATTCAAGGTCTGGCCACACCGGCCTTGAATCGATCAGTTCTCAGCGCTGATCAGTTGTTAGAAGGGTTTGCGTCCCCTTCGTCTAGTGGCCTAGGACACCGCCCTTTCACGGCGGTAACAGGGGTTCGAGTCCCCTAGGGGACGCCAGTTTTACAGAAGCGATGTTGCAAGATGTCGCTCCGCCGCGAGGCGAAAAATCTGGGGCTATAGCTCAGCTGGGAGAGCGCTTGCATGGCATGCAAGAGGTCGACGGTTCGATCCCGTCTAGCTCCACCAATTTTACAGTTCAAGGTCTGGCCACACCGGCCTTGAATCGATCAGCTCTCAGCACTGATCAGTTGTATAGAAGGGTTTGTGTCCCCTTCGTCTAGTGGCCTAGGACACCGCCCTTTCACGGCGGTAACAGGGGTTCGAGTCCCCTAGGGGACGCCACGTTTACCCGCTCTGCGGGATTTATAAGGGTCATTCAATTATTGAATGGCCCTTTTGTTTGTCTGGCGTTTGGCCAATTCTCCCTTTCTCCCCACACTGTTCTCCTGACCGACGGTCACACTAACGACTTGCGAAAATTTATTATGAGAATAATATTTTTATCGTAATATTCGGAGGCAACGATGAACGATAAAAAAGCTCAAACCCGCGAGCGCATTCTCCAGGCCGCCAGCACCGCGCTGGTGCAGCGTGGCCCGGCCGAGCCGAGCGTGGGCGAAGTGATGGGTGCTGCGGGCCTGACGGTCGGTGGCTTCTACGCGCATTTCGAAAGCAAGGACGCCCTGATGCTGGAAGCGTTCAGTCAATTGCTGGCCCAGCGCCGGGGCCTGATCGCCGATATGGACGCATCGTTGACCGGCGAGGAGCGGCGAGCGCTGGTGGCAGCGTTCTATCTGTCGCGCAAGCACCGCGATTCCACCGAGCAGGCCTGCCCGATCCCCGCGTCGGTCGGTGAAATGGGGCGCCTGCCGGACGATTTCCGCAAAGTCCTGAATGAACACATCGAGCTGATGCTGGCTCAGTTGGCGACCACCCCCGAAGACACCGACAAGGCCCTGGCCGATCTGGCCCTGATGGTGGGCGGCTTGTCCCTGGCCCGGGCGCTGGGAGCCGGTGAGCTGTCGGACCGTTTACTACGCGCTGCCAAGTCGGCGGTGCTATGACCTGAGGCGCTGGCCTGAGGAGAGAAGCGATGAGCACGTTAAGTTGGGTTCGTGGCGTTAACGGCACCTTGGGCTGGGTTGCACCGAAGCTGGTCGCCAGCAAGATGCGGCTGGCCTTCATGACGCCGCGCGAGCGGCTGCCGCGTGACTGGGAGCTGCCGCTGCTGGCGCGTTCGGAGCGCATCACCCTGCGCTTCGGGCTCTCGGCATTGCGCTGGGGCCAGGGGCCGGCGGTGCTGTTGATGCACGGTTGGGAAGGCCGCCCCACGCAATTTGCCAGCCTGATCGATGCGCTGGTGGGCGCCGGCTACAGCGTCGTGGCTCTGGACGGTCCCGCCCACGGGCGTTCTCCCGGTCGCGAGGCCAATGTGATGCTGTTTGCCCGGGCGATGCTCGAAGCCGCCGCGGAGTTACCGCCGCTGCGCGCGGTCATCGGCCATTCCATGGGGGGCGCCAGCGCCATGCTGGCGGTGCAGCTGGGCTTGCGTACCGAGACCCTGGTCAGCATCGCCGCCCCGGCGCGGATACTCGGCGTCCTGCGCGGCTTCGCCCGTTATGTGCGCCTGCCGCCCAAGGCGCGCTCGGCCTTTATCCGCCAGGTGGAGCAGGATGTCGGCATGCGCGCCGCGGCCCTGGATGTCGCGCACTACCAGCTGGATATGCCCGGGCTGATCGTGCATGCCGAAGACGATTGCTTTGTCCCGGTCAAGGAGTCCGAATTGATCCACGACGCCTGGTTCGACAGTCGCTTGTTGCGCCTGAAGGAGGGCGGGCATCAGCGCGTATTGGCCGATCCGCGGCTGATCGAGGGTGTGCTGACGCTGTTGGCCGGCCGCAGCCTGCAAGCGCGCCAATCCGCCTGAGCAATCCGTTACACTGCCCCGGTCGAATAATCTGACCGGGAGTGGGGCATGGGCTGGGATCTGGCAACGCCGTTTATCATCGATCTGCAGGTAGGTGCCGAAGACATCGACGGCTTGGGGCATGCCAACAACGCGGTGTACGTCACTTGGCTGGAGCGTTGCGCCTGGCGTCACTCCCAGCGCCTGGGCCTGGACCTGAGCGAATACCGCCGCCTGGATCGGGCCATGGCGGTGGTACGCCACGAGATCGACTACCTGGCGGCGGCCTATGAAGGCGACGAGCTGCAGCTGGCGACCTGGATCGTCGACTGGGACCAGCGCCTGAAGATGTCGCGACGCTTCCAACTGGTGCGTCCGAGCGATGGCACCACCTTGCTGCGGGCCCAGACCACCTTTGTCTGCATCGAGCTGTCCAGCGGCAAGCCCAAGCGCATGCCGGCGGAGTTTCTCGAGGGTTATGGGCCGGCGTTGCAAGGGGCGAGCTGAGACCAACCCGCAACCATCCACCCGTTGAAATACCTGCTTCCCAGCGAAACCCAGTAAACTGGCGCACGTTTTTTTACCGCGTTTTACGTTGAGTGTGATTCATGCAAATTGCTTTGGCGCCCATGGAAGGGTTGGTCGATGACATCCTGCGGGATGTGCTGACCCGGGTCGGTGGTATCGACTGGTGCGTGACCGAGTTCATCCGGGTCAACGATCAGTTGCTCACGCCGGCCTATTTCCACAAGTTCGGCCCCGAGTTGTTGAACGGCGCCCGGACCGCGTCCGGCGTGCCGCTGCGGGTGCAGCTGCTGGGTTCCGATCCGGTGTGCCTGGCGGAAAACGCCGCGCTGGCCTGTGAGCTCGGTTCCGAAGTCATCGACCTGAACTTCGGCTGCCCGGCCAAGACCGTCAACAAATCCCGTGGCGGTGCGGTGCTGCTCAAGGAGCCGGAGCTGCTCAACCAGATCGTCGAGCAGGTGCGGCGTGCTGTGCCTGCGCACATCCCGGTGACCGCCAAGATGCGCCTCGGCTTCGATAGCCCGGATGGCTCGCTGGTGTGCGCCACGGCGCTGGCCGAAGGCGGCGCGGAACATATCGTGGTGCATGCGCGGACCAAGGTCGACGGCTACAAGCCGCCGGCGCACTGGGAGTGGATTCCGCGGGTGCAGGACGTGGTCAAGGTGCCGGTGTTCGCCAACGGCGATATCTGGAGTGTCGAAGACTGGCGCCGCTGCCGCGAAATCAGCGGGGTGGAAGACATCATGCTCGGTCGTGGCCTGGTGTCGCGTCCGGACCTGGCCCGGCAAATCGCCGCCGCGCGGGCCGGGGAAGAGGTGGTCGAGATGACCTGGGCCGAGCTGATGCCGCTGATCCAGGACTTCTGGCTGCAAGCCAAGGCGCAGATGACGGCTCGCCAATCGCCGGGTCGCCTGAAGCAGTGGCTGGCGATGCTGACCCGCAATTATCCCGAGGCGGTGGAGCTGTTCACCGTCCTGCGTCGCGAAACCGAGCCGGATCAAGTCTCGCGTTTGCTGGGCTTGCCGGTGGCCGAGGCGGCCTGAAAAAATCTGCGAAAAGTCTCTTGAAATGCAATCGGCGGTCCCTATCTAAGGGTTACGCGATGCCGAATTCGGGTCGCGGAGACAAAAAAACTTGCTGATTGTTTTCAGGAGATTTGAACCATGAGTACTGCATTTTCCCTCGCACCACTGTTCCGTTCCTCGGTGGGTTTCGACCGTTTCAACGACCTGTTCGAAACCGCCCTGCGCAATGAGCCAGGCAGCACCTATCCGCCCTACAACGTCGAAAAGCACGGTGACGACCAGTACCGCATCGTCGTGGCCGCCGCCGGGTTCCAGGAAGAAGACCTGGAACTGCAAGTCGAGAAGGGCGTGCTGACCATCAGTGGCGGCAAACGTGACGCGAACGAAGGCGTCACCTTCCTGCACCAGGGCATCGCCCAGCGTGCGTTCAAGCTGTCCTTCCGCCTGGCCGATCACATCGAGATCAAGGCCGCCGGCCTGAGCAATGGTCTGTTGAGCATCGACCTGTTGCGGGTGATCCCGGAAGAGGCGAAAGCCAAACGCATCCCAATCAACGGGACGCAGCAAGCGGCTCTGCAGCATTGATCCATGCGCAGCAATGCAGGCGCTTGATCGAGCGCTGAGTCGCCAAATGAAGGCCCCGACTTGTCGGGGCCTTTTTTATGCCCGGCAGAATCATCGTTCACCTTTGCTGCCTGCGATGGTTTCTCTACAATCCGCCGCAGTTTTGCCGACCCCCCATTCCTCACTGGTCGGCTTGGAGCCTTTTTCATGGACGAGATACACCAGCGCTGGCTGTGGAGCCTCTCTGCGCCGATGGTTGCGCTCAACCCTCGCGCCGGATACGACAACCCCGCGTTCTACCCCGGCCCGGAATCCATCGACCTGCAAGGCAGTTGGGGCATCGGTGACCGACGGCAGTTGTTGGACATGCTGGAAAAGATGACTGACCACGGTCACGCCGCCCGCCTCGACGACGCCTATCGCGCCTGGCAGCGCTGCCTGCCGAGCGAGTGGCAGGCCCTGCTCGAGACCCTCGAGCCCCGTGAACGCATCCTGCATGAGTTCGCCAGCCGTACCTTTGGTGCTTGCGGCCCGGGCGGGATCCTGGCCTGGGATTACGGGCGCATGGGGTTTCTCTTGCGTTGTGGCGTGCGCAACCAGTGGATCGATCTGGCCGAGAGCCTGTGGCTGCACGGCCGGCTGGCGGTCAGGGCGCAATACCACTACGGCAGCTGGTTCGCCTATTTCAATGGTTTCCTGGTTGGCCGCGCGTTCTGGGGTTGCCTGGGCAATAGCGACGACGAACTGGCTTACGAGCTGGATCGACAGGGGGAGAACCCCAACAGCCTGATGATCGCCCAGGGGCTTGCGCAAAACATGGCGGACTGCCTGGCGGACCTGCCTTGGCATCTGGAACTGGATTTGCCGCAACGTCCGGCGTCGCTTGAGGAGTTCGACTGGTCATGAGTTGCTGGATAAAGCTGGGTATCGACCCTACCACCGATGAAACGCTGATTCGCAATGCCTATCGTGCCCGTCTGCCGGAGCATCACCCGGAGACCGATCCCGAAGGGTTCCAAGCACTGCGCCAGGCCTATGAGAGTGCCCTGCGGCTGGTGCGTGACAAGGCGCAGGAACTTGAAGCGGCGCAGGAGAGCGAGCCTGCGCCTGCGCAGGCCATCCTCGATTTTGATGCGCTGCTGAGTGATCCGGCGCGACGCTTCAATCCTGAGGCCTGGCAGGCCTTTATCAAGACACTGGATCAACTGCCGCTCGGCATGCTCGATGACCTGCGCTGGGAGTTGTTCGGGCGGACGGCCAACGCCGGGCCGCTGTCCCATCGTTGCGCGGGCCTGCTGGCCCAGCGCATGGGCTGGGAGCATCAGTTGCTGGAGCTGGGGTTCGATCAGGCCCGTCATGTCGAGGACTATCTGAACCGGATCAAGACCCCGGACCCTTTCGACACGGTGCTGATGGGGAATTGGTCGGAACCGGCGCAGACCGAAAGCCTGTGGTACGCGCGCAGTCTCGACTTCATCTTCGACCGGCGACCGCTCCACGAATACGAAGGCTTCGCCAGCCAACACACCTGCCTGCCGTTGCCGAATGATGCGCTCTTCATCAAGCGCTTGCTGGTGCAATTCACCCAGGCCGGCATCGGTGGCCAGGGGTTGCTGCAGTTGTGCATCGAGCAGCAGCGCGAAGCCCCGGATGATGTGGACTGGCTTTACCTGCTGGCGTGCCAGAACAGCCTGCTGGGGCTGGACGATCAGGCGTTGCCTTGCTGGGTCCGGCTTTGGCAGGAGCATCGTCATCCCAAGGCCGAGAGCCAATTGCTGGCGTTGTGCGCCAAACGTCAGCCGGACTTTTTGCCGCTGCTGATCCAGGCGTTTGATCGTCTGGAGAATTTCAGCGGCTGGTCCACCGATCTCGCCCATGTCACCCAGGAATACGGCAGCCCTTCACAACGCCCCGAGACGCTGATCCGCTGGCTCGGCGTTGGCCGGCTCGAGCTGCAGGGGTTGGCGCAGGCCTTTATCGACTGGCGGATGACCGGCGACGAGTTGCCCTTGCTGGCACAGTTGCTGGGCCAGAACACCGACACCCGGTTGTTGCGCCTGTACCGGCATGCCTGGGCCTTGCACCGTGGCGCAGCAGACCTGTTGCAACAGGTGCTGGACGAGCCGCAGCCGCTGGATGCCCTCGAAGGCCTGGTGCTGAGCGGGTTCAAGGACCAGGCCGGGCAGCACCTGCGCTGGTTGAACCAGGCACCGATTCCGTTGGCGATGAAGGCCTTCATCGATGAAGGGGCTGCTTCGGTGCAACTGGCCGCTGCGCTGACAACCGGTGAGCCGCATAAGATCTGCCGTGTGTGGCTGCGCCGATTGCGTCCTTACGGTCACGCTGCCCTGGAGCGTATCGCCGAGTTTTTCGAATTGAGCGATACGGATGCCGCTAGCGATTTGTCGGAACTGAACCTGCTGCTGCAACTGAGCCAGCATGGCGTAGTGTTGCCGCCGCCAGGGACGGGAGAGGCGGTCTGGCACTGGTACGCCCATACGCTGTTCCTGATGGCGTTGCTGGAGCAGCCGGAACGCTGGTGGCAATTGATCGACTCGCGGTGCCTGGAGCGCCTGGCGCTCAATCCGTCCCATCCGCTCAGCCGGCTGCAGCCGCAGCTTGCCCAGTTACAGCGCGAACAGGGCGACCTGAGCGCTTTGCTCGGCTGGCTGCAATTGGACGATCCGCTGCATGCCTTGCTCGACCGGCAATTGCTTGGCGTCCAGGAAGCGCTCGACAGTGCGCGGTTGTTGAGCGATGAGCGCTTGTTCGCATGTCTGCGCAGCGACCTGCACGCCTTCGCGGACGATTTGCTCGGGCGCATGCTCTTGAGTGGTGTGCTGTATCACGACCCGGTGATCGATGCGCAGCAGCGTCGATACCTGCTCGATCGGATTACCGAAATCACCAATCCCCAGGACTGGTTCGACGGCTTCCGCCACGGCTTGATCAAGGGCGAGCCGCCACGGCCGCCGCAGCAGATGCTGGTCGAAGACGAAGGGATCGACAGCGAGGCCTTTTACCTGGCCCTCGATGTGCTCAAGGGGCTGGTGCGTTACGGCGGTGCCGGTGTGCCTCGGCAGAAAGTGCTGCTGCGCATGCAGCGGGCCAAGGACAATCCGGAACACGGGCTCGGCCTGCGGTTTGCCTTCAGTGCGCTGCTGTCCTGGAGCGAGCGTCTGCTGCTGGCTAAGGGCGACAGCCGTCCGACGCCCGCCACGGCGTTCTGGCGCCTGGGCACACGGCTGGGACGCGGGGCGTTTTTCTGGCAGGTGCTGGGCGCTGTGCTGGTCACCCCGCTGGCCGCGTTGTTCAGCGGCACGTCGCTGTCCGCGATCGTTGTGTCATTGCTGGGCAGCCTGTTTTTACTCGGGGCGATTCTGCGCCGCCTGCATGACATGGGGCGTGGTATCCCGACCTTGCTGGTGCTGGGCGGTCTGTCGGTGTTCTTTCCATTTCTGTCGCTGATCCTGTTCGCCTTTCCCGGCGACAAGCTGCCCAACCGCTATGGCGTACCGCCCGACAGCGCGGGTGAAGACGCGCTGCCCGGTGGTTTGCAGGCCAGCTTGCGGCGGCTCAACGGCTAGAGACGCAGTTGATCCAGCGCCTTGTTCAGTTGGGTCCGATGGCTGGCAATCTCCGTCGGTTGCTGGCCACCGAGCACGGCGGTGAAGGTGCCCAGCCAGTCGGCGATGCGCTCGCGCTCGTCGCCCAGGCTTTGCGCCCACGCCCGTTCCAGGCGTGCCAGCAGGGTGCGGTTGGGCAGGGCGTCGCGAGGATGGATTTTCAGCGCGGTCAGCCGCTCATGGCTGGCCTGCCGGGATTGCGCATCGAGCCCGGTGGGGCTGCGGTCGATGCTGTGGCTATGGCGTTCGCCGCTGGCCAGCAGGGTGACGTCGACTTCGAGCAGGCCATTGATGTCATAGCTGAAGCGCACGTCCAGGGACTGGATCTGTTCGCTGGGCGTTAGGGGCACGTCGAAGGCGTCGATGAAAATATTGTCCCGTACCCAGGGCCGCTCGCCTTGGTACACCTCGATGCGGATAAACGCCTGATGCGGATGTGTGGTGTAGAACTGCTGCACCCGTGAGGTCGGGATTACCGTGTTGCGTTCGATGATTGGCGAAAAGGCCCCGCTGACCTGTTCGCCGCGACGGGTGGAAATCCCCAGGGTGTAGGGGCAGACGTCAGTCAGGATCAATTCTTCGATGGCCCCGTCCCGGGCCTTGCAGGCGGCCTGGGTGGCGGCGCCCAGCGCGACGATCGTATCCGGGTCGAGATGGCGGTAAGGCAGGCGGCCGAACAGGGTGGCGACCATCTGCTGCACCGCCGGCATCCGGGTGGCGCCGCCTACCAGCACCAGGCTGTCGAGGTCGCGAGGCTTGAGGCGGGCATCGCGCAGGGCCTGTTCGATGGGCGCCCGCAACCGGGCCAGCAGCGGTTCCCAGATCTTCAGTGCCAGCGCTTCGTCCAGCGTCCATTCATATGACGTGTCCCCATGGCGCCAGCTCAGTGACTGAGTGCCTTCGGCGAGTGCGCACTTGAGCTGCTCCAGGGCGTCGCCCAGGCTGGCCATGCCCTGGGCGTCGATCTGCGCCGGGGTGAGTTGCCAGTCCTTGAGGCAGGCCTGCAACAAGGCCTCGGTAAAGTCCTCGCCGCCCAGGAAGTTGTCGCCGGTGGAGGCATGCACCTCAATCAGCGGCAGTGCGTATTCCAGCACCGTGACGTCGAAGGTGCCGCCGCCCAGGTCGAAGATCAGCGTGCGTTCGAACTTCTGTTCGTGCAGCCCGTAGGCCATGGCGGCCGCGGTCGGCTCGTTGATCAGCCGCGACACCGTCAGGCCCGCCAGTTCGGCGGCGAACAGCGTGCGCTTGCGTTGTTCGTCGCTGAAGTAGGCGGGCACCGAAATCACCGCTTCCTGCACCGGATGGCCGAGAAAGGCTTCGGCATCCTGTTTGAGCGAACCGATCACCAGCGCCGAGAGTTCTTCCGGGCTGAACGGCCGGCCGCCCAGTTCGAGGCGCTTGTCGCTGCCCATGAAGCGCTTGAAGGCCGCGGCCGTGCGTTCCGGGTGGGTTGTCAGGCGGGCCCGCGCGGCCTTGCCCACCAGGATGCTGTCGTCTTCATCGAGGCTGACCACCGACGGGGTCAGGACATCGCCGAGGGCGTTGGGGATCAACTGGGCGCGGCCGTCCTGCCAGACGGCGATCAGGCTGTTGGTGGTGCCAAGGTCAATGCCCAGAAGGGCCGGGCGGGGGAGGGTTGCATCCTGCATGATCGATCTCGTGGGCGTCACAAAAAACGCGACCCTACAGGTTGTGCCAAACACTGGCAATTGCTGCCCCGTTGATCTGTCAGGCCGGCGATTGCATGTCGTCCGCTCAGACCAGCAGGGCTTTCAACCCCTCCAGCGGCAGCGGTCGGCTGTGCAGGTAACCCTGATACAAATGGCAGCCCAGGCCTTGCAGGAACTCGAGCTGCTCCGCGGTTTCCACGCCTTCGGCGATCACCTTCAGGTCCAGGCTGCGGGCCATGGCGACGATGGCGCGCACGATCTCCGCGTCGTTGGGGTCGTGGGTCGCATCGCGGACGAAGGACTGATCGATCTTCAGCGCATCCACCGGCAAGCGCTTGAGGTAGGTCAGCGACGAATAACCGGTGCCGAAGTCGTCCATGGCGAAACTCACGCCAAGTTTTTTCAGGCGCCGCATCTTGCCGATGGTGTCTTCCAGGTTCTGGATCACGATGCCTTCGGTGATCTCCAGCTTCAGCAGCGAAGGCGGCAGCTGGTAATGGCTCAGGCTGTGCTCTATACGCTCGACGAAGTCGTTCTGGCGGAACTGTCGCGGGCTGATGTTCACGCACAGGCTGAAGTCGAGCGGGTCCACCAGACCTTCGGCGATCAGCTGGCTGAAGGCCTGGCAGGCTTCGTCGAGAATCCAGGTGCCGACCTCGAGGATCAGGCCGCTGTCTTCCAGGACCTTGATGAACTCGGTGGGCGATTGCGCCCCCAGTTCGGGGTGGTGCCAGCGCACCAGGGCCTCGGCGCCGACGATGCGGTTGTCGCGGGCATCGACCTGGGGCTGGAAATGCAGGCTGAATTCGCCCCGGGACAGCGCCAGACGCAGGTCGGTCTCCATGCGCATGCGCTCGCTGGCAGCTTTCTGCATGGTGTTGTGGAACATCTGGGTGGTGTTGCGCCCGGAGTCCTTGGCCCGGTACAGCGCGATGTCGGCGCGCTTGAGCAGGTCGGTGGGGGTCGAGCCGTGATCGGGAATCAGCGCCACGCCGATGCTCGGGGTCACCTGCAGGCGCTGGCCGTCAAGGAACATCGGTTCGGACAGCAGCTCGCGCAGGGTATCGGCCAGTTCACGCACCTGCTCGCTGACTTCGCTGCGGCTGCCTTCCAGGCCGCTGAGCAGGACCACGAACTCATCGCCGCCCAGGCGTGCCACGGTGTCTTCCATGCGCACGCTGGCTTCGAGCCGCGCGGTGACGATCTTCAGCACGGTGTCGCCCACCGGATGGCCGAGGGAATCGTTGATGTGCTTGAAATGGTCCAGGTCGAGGAACAGCAGGGCGCCGCGCAGGTTGTGGCGCTTGAGCAGGGCGATCTGCTGGCTCAGGCGGTCCATCAACAGCGCGCGGTTGGGCAGGTTGGTCAGCGGGTCGTGGTAGGCCAGGTGGCGAATCTGTGCCTGGGCATTTTTCAGCAGGCTGACGTCCCGCGCGGTGAGCAGCAGGCAGGGGGTTTCATTGAGGGTAATGGGTTCGATCGAGACCTCGACTGTCAGGATATCGCCACGCTTGTTGCGGCCGAGCATTTCCAGGTGATTGACCCGACCTTTGAGCTGCAGCTCGGCGAGCAGGATCGAGCGCTGTTTTTCCTCGGCCCAGATACCGACCTGATACACGGTACGGCCGATCACTTCTTCGGCGCGGTAGCCGGTCAGCCGGCAGAAGCCGTCGTTGACCTCCAGGTAACGCCCGGTGTCGCGCTCGGTGATGGTGATAGCGTCGGGGCTGGAGTGGAATGCCTTGGCGAACTTCTCTTCGCTGGCCTTGAGCGCGGCCTCGGAGCGTTGTTGCTGGGTGATGTCGCGCAGCGTGGTGACAATGCACGGCTGTTTGTCGACGGTGATCTGCCGGCTGGAAATGATGCAGGCCAGGGGGTGCCCGTCCTTGTGCCGGACCACCACCGCGACGTTGTTCAGCGCCTGTTCGCGGATTACCTGCTCGACCCGTTGCAGGCGCTGGGCGGAGTCGTCCCAGAGACCGATTTCGTCGGCGCTGCGGTTGAGCACTTCGTCGGCGGTCCAGCCGAAGGTCTGGGTGAAGCTGGAGTTGATCTCGATGAGCTGCCCGGTTTCCTGGAGCGTGACGCAGATCGGGTCCGGGCTGACCTGGAACAGGCTGGCGAACTTTTCCTCGGACGTCACCAGGCGCTGCTCGCGCTCGACCTGTTCGGTAATGTCCAGCAAGGTCCCGGCCATGCGCAGCGGATGGCCCTGCTCATCGCGGTAGAGGCGGGCGCGGCTTTCCAGAAAGCGTGACGAGCCATCGGCCAGTTGCACGCGGTAGGTCAGTTGATAATTGCCGGCCGGGCCTTCGCGCAGGCTGCGGTAGGCATCGCGCATGCTGTTGCGCTCTTCGTCGGGCACGCCCTCGAAAAATGCATCGAAGGACTCATGGAACGGCATCGGCTCCAGGCCATGCAGCTGCGCGGCGCGGGCCGAGCCGTAGAGCATGCCGCTGGGAATGTGCCAGTCCCAGGTGCCGAGCTGGGCCGAGTCCAGCGCCAGGTCGAGGCGCTCCTGGCTGTCCTTGAGGGCCTGTTCGGCGAGCTTGCGTTCGCTGGTGTCGAGAAAGGTGCTGAGCAGGTAGGCCTGGCCTTCCAGCTCGACTTTCTGGGCACTGAGAATACCGTCGTGAATCTGCCCGTTGCTGGCGCGCAGTTGCACCTCGAGGGTGGCGGCCTGGCCGCGCTTTTGTACCGCCTTGACCATTTGCGCGCGTTGTTCCGGGTCGACCCACAGGCCCAGTTCGAGGGTGGTGCGGCCGATGACATGCTGCACCGGCCAGCCGAAGAGGCTTTCGAAGTACTGGTTGGCTTCGCTGATCAGGCCGTCTTCCAGGCGGGTCAGCAGCACCATGTTCGGGCACAGGTGAAACAGCGTGGCAAAACGTTTTTCCGAACTGCTGAGGGCTTGTTCCCGCTGGCGTTGGTGGGTGATTTCGCGAATCACCCCGATCATTCGGGGCTTGCCATGTTTGTCCGGCAGCACGCTGCCGTTGATTTCCAGCCAGTGCAGGCTGCCGTCGGGCCAGCGGATGCGGTGATGCATCGCCTGTTCCAGCGGCGCGCCGGCCAGCACCGAATGGAAGGCGCGAATGGTTTTGGCGCGGTCTTCCTCAGGCAGCAGGTCGAGGTATTCCAGGTCTTTGGGCAGCGGCTGGCGCGGATCGAAGCCAAACAGCGCCTGGGTGCCCCGCGACCAGCTGATTTGCCCGCTTTCGATGTCCCAGTACCAGGCGCCCAGCCGTGCGCCATTGAGTGCGGCAAGCAACTGCGGGGCGCTCTCCCAGCTTTGCTCCGACTGTTTCGGGTCGAGCGCGTGAACGCGCGGCATGGGCGGTAGACGGTCAGCGGGTTTTGGCATGAGCAGCGGGCCTTGGGCTGAAAAGAGCGTTAGGCGCAGGTTCAGGCAAGCAAAGAGGTGGCATAAGTCATGCCGGGACGCTTACGCCTTGGTCCCTGGCCAATCGACTTGTGCATCCAGTAAGGCCATGAAAGCCCGCGCAGCATTCGACAGCGTCCGTTCGGTATGCAGGATATAGCCTAGCTGGCGAGTGAGCTGTATGCCCGGTAAAGGAATGCGCGCCACCTGATCGTCGAGCATGGTGCGCGGCAAGACGCTCCAGGCCAGGCCGATGGACACCATCATCTTGATGGTTTCCAGATAGTTAGTGCTCATGGCGATGTTCGGCGTCAGGCCCTGGGCCTCGAACAGGCGCTGGACAATATGGTGAGTGAAGGTGTTGCCGCCGGGAAATACCGCCGGATGCAGGGCGATATCGGCCAGGCTGACCGTGCCGTTGCTCACTAGCGGATGCTCGGGGGCGGCGACGAAGTCCAGCGGGTCGTTCCACACCGGAGTGGCCTTGACCAGTGTATGGGGTTCGGGGGCCAGGGTGATCACCGCCAGCTCGGCGCGACCATGGAGGATCTCTTCATAGGCCACTTCCGAGTCGAGAAACTGGATGTCCAGGGCCACTTCCGGGTATCGGCGGGTAAAGGCGCGCAGCAGGGGCGGCAGGCGGTGCAGACCGATATGGTGGCTGGTCGCCAGGGTCAGGCGGCCGCTGACTTCGCCGGTCAGGTTGGTCAGCGCCCGGCGGGTGTCGTCCAGCACGTTGAGGATCTGATAAGCCCGCGGCAGCAGGGCGCGTCCGGCCTCGGTCAGGCCCACTTCGCGGCCCAGGCGATCGAACAGCCGGACATTGAGCTGTTGCTCAAGGCCGGCGATGCGCTTGCTGATGGCCGGCTGGGTCAGGTGCAGGCGCTCGCCGGCTCCGGAGAAGCTGCCGGTTTCGGCAATCGCGATAAAGGCATTGAGGTTGGCCAGGTCCATGGTCGTATTCCAGTCGGTTATCCAAAGTATAAAAAATATGAATTTGAGTTATTTAATGTAACGCCATAGCATCAGCCTCACAAGCCAAGGGGTTATTGACCGGTGTCAGAGACCCGCGGCATAGAAAATGATGAGGAACCGTCTGATGGCCGGCAAAACGCTCTACGACAAGCTCTGGGATTCGCATTTGGTCAAGCAGCGCGACGATGGCTCGGCGCTGATCTATATCGATCGTCACATCATCCACGAAGTGACCTCGCCGCAAGCCTTCGAAGGCCTGCGTCTGGCCGGGCGCAAGCCTTGGCGCATCGATGCCAACATCGCGACCCCGGACCACAACGTACCGACCACGCCGGAGCGCAAGGGCGGCATCAGCGCTATCGCCGACCAGGTCTCGCGTTTGCAGGTTCAGACCCTCGACGACAACTGTGACGAATACGGCATCGTCGAATTCAAGATGAACGACGTGCGTCAGGGCATCGTTCACGTCATCGGCCCGGAGCAGGGCGCCACCTTGCCCGGCATGACCGTGGTCTGCGGCGACTCCCACACCTCGACCCACGGTGCCTTTGGCGCCCTGGCGCACGGCATCGGCACCTCCGAGGTCGAGCACGTGCTCGCCACCCAGTGCCTGGTCGCCAAGAAAATGAAAAACATGCTGGTGCGGGTCGAGGGCAAGTTGCCATTTGGCGTGACCGCCAAGGACATCGTCCTGGCTGTGATCGGCAAGATCGGCACCGCTGGCGGTAACGGCCATGCCATCGAGTTCGCCGGCAGCGCGATTCGCGACCTGTCCGTCGAAGGCCGCATGACCATCTGCAACATGTCCATCGAAGCCGGCGCCCGTGTGGGCCTGGTGGCGGCGGACGAAAAGACCGTGGAATACGTCAAGGGTCGTCCATTCGCCCCCAAGGGCGCGGAATGGGACCTCGCCGTTGAAGCCTGGAAGGACCTGGTGTCCGACGCCGATGCCAAGTTCGACACCGTGGTGGAGCTGGATGCCGCGCAGATCAAGCCGCAAGTCAGCTGGGGCACTTCGCCCGAGATGGTGTTGGCGGTCGATCAGAACGTGCCGGACCCGGCCAAGGAAATGGACCTGGTCAAGCGCGACTCCATCGTCCGTGCCTTGAAATACATGGGTTTGACCGCCAACCAGGCGATCACCGACATCCAGCTGGACCGGGTATTCATCGGTTCCTGCACCAACTCGCGGATCGAAGACCTGCGCGCCGCGGCGGTTATCGCCAAGGGCCGCAAGGTGGCTTCGACCATCAAGCAGGCGATCGTGGTCCCGGGTTCGGGCCTGGTGAAGGCCCAGGCGGAGTCGGAAGGCCTGGATAAGATCTTCCTCGAAGCGGGCTTCGAATGGCGCGAGCCGGGCTGCTCGATGTGCCTGGCGATGAACCCGGACCGTTTGGAGTCCGGCGAGCATTGCGCTTCGACCTCGAACCGCAACTTCGAAGGTCGCCAGGGCGCCGGTGGCCGTACTCACCTGGTCAGCCCGGCCATGGCCGCGGCCGCCGCCGTCAACGGTCGTTTCGTCGACGTCCGTGAATTGATCTAAGGAGCGCAGCATGAAAGCTTTCACCCAGCACACCGGTCTTGTCGCGCCTTTGGATCGTGCCAACGTCGACACCGATCAGATCATTCCCAAGCAGTTCCTCAAGTCGATCAAGCGCACCGGCTTCGGCCCGAACCTGTTCGACGAGTGGCGCTACCTGGATGTCGGCCAGCCGTACCAGGACAACTCCAAGCGTCCGTTGAACAAGGATTTCGTGCTCAACGCCGAGCGCTACCAGGGCGCCAGTGTATTGCTGGCCCGGGAAAACTTCGGCTGCGGCTCCAGCCGTGAGCACGCGCCTTGGGCGTTGGAAGAATATGGTTTTCGCAGCATCATTGCCCCGAGCTACGCTGACATCTTCTTCAACAACAGCTTCAAGAACGGCTTGCTGCCGATCATCCTCAGCGATGCTGAAGTCGATGAATTGTTCCAGCAGGTCGAGGCCAATCCGGGCTACCAGTTGCAGATCGACCTGCAGGCCCAGACCGTGACCCGTCCCGATGGCAAGGTGTTGAAGTTCGAGATCGATGCGTTCCGCAAGCATTGCCTGCTCAACGGCCTGGACGATATCGGCCTGACCTTGCAGGACGGCGACGCGATTGCCGCCTTCGAGGCCAAGCATCGGGCCAGCCAGCCGTGGTTGTTTCGCGACGCCTGATCGGCGTTAAAGTGATGCATTGATGGCGAGCCAGCTCGCTCCGGCAGGAGAGGACACACAACCTGTAGGAGCGAGCTTTTTGCTCGCTGCAACCGCCCAAAAAAGCCATGACGGCTTGATATTCGGGCCAGCGCTTCGTTCTCTACGAGTGAGCGGACGCCGCAGGCCAGGCAACAGCATTTTTCCGGGCGTGCCAACCAGCACACCGACAGAGCAAATGAGGAAAACATGAGCAAGCAGATTCTGATTCTCCCAGGCGACGGTATCGGCCCGGAAATCATGGCCGAGGCGGTCAAGGTGCTGGAGCTGGCCAACGCCAAGTACAGCCTGGGCTTCGAGCTGAGCCATGACGTGATCGGTGGCGCGGCCATCGACAAGCATGGCGTGCCGCTGGCCGACGAGACCCTGGACCGTGCGCGGGCTGCCGACGCGGTCCTGCTGGGCGCCGTGGGCGGCCCGAAATGGGACAAGATCGAGCGTGATATCCGCCCTGAGCGCGGCCTGCTGAAAATTCGCGCGCAGTTGGGCCTGTTCGGCAACCTGCGTCCGGCGATCCTTTATCCGCAACTGGCCGATGCTTCCAGCCTCAAGCCGGAAATCGTGTCCGGCCTGGACATCCTCATCGTTCGCGAGCTGACCGGCGGCATCTACTTCGGCGCGCCACGTGGCACCCGCGAGCTGGAAAACGGCGAGCGTCAGTCCTACGACACCCTGCCGTACAGCGAGAGTGAAATCCGCCGCATCGCCCGGGTCGGCTTCGACATGGCCCGTGTGCGCGGCAAGAAGCTCTGCTCGGTGGACAAGGCCAACGTCCTGGCGTCCAGCCAGCTGTGGCGCGAAGTGGTCGAGCAGGTGGCCAAGGATTACCCGGATGTCGAACTGAGCCACATGTACGTCGACAACGCCGCCATGCAGTTGGTGCGTGCGCCGAAGCAGTTCGACGTGATGGTCACCGACAACATGTTTGGCGACATCCTTTCCGACGAAGCGTCGATGCTCACCGGTTCCATCGGCATGCTGCCGTCGGCGTCGCTGGATGCCAACAACAAGGGCATGTACGAGCCATGCCACGGTTCGGCGCCGGACATCGCCGGGCAGGGCATCGCCAACCCGCTGGCGACCATTCTGTCGGTGTCGATGATGCTGCGTTACAGCTTCAACCTGAACGACGCGGCGGATGCCATCGAGCAGGCCGTGAGCCTGGTACTGGACCAGGGATTGCGCACCGGCGACATCTGGTCGGCCGGTTGCACCAAGGTGGGTACGCAGGAAATGGGCGATGCAGTAGTCGCCGCGCTGCGGAATCTGTAATCTTTCGGGCCCACCGCTCAGACGGTGGCCCACTTTTGTATAGGTGTAGTTGCGATGAAACGTGTAGGTCTGATCGGTTGGCGCGGTATGGTCGGTTCCGTGCTCATGCAGCGGATGCTGGAAGAGCAAGACTTCGATCTTATCGAGCCGGTGTTTTTCACCACTTCCAATGTCGGTGGCCAAGGCCCGTCCGTGGGCAAGGACATTGCTCCGCTCAAGGACGCTTACAGCATTGAAGAGCTGAAGACCCTCGACGTGATTCTGACCTGCCAGGGTGGCGACTACACCAGCGAAGTCTTCCCCAAGCTGCGCGAAGCCGGCTGGCAGGGCTACTGGATCGATGCCGCTTCCAGCCTGCGCATGCAGGATGACGCGGTGATCATCCTCGACCCGGTGAACCGCAAGGTCATCGACCAGCAGCTGGACTCCGGCACCAAGAACTACATCGGCGGCAACTGCACCGTCAGCCTGATGCTGATGGGCCTGGGCGGCCTGTTCGAAGCCGGTCTGGTGGAGTGGATGAGCGCCATGACCTATCAGGCGGCCTCCGGTGCCGGCGCGCAGAACATGCGCGAACTGATCAAGCAGATGGGCGCGACCCACGCCGCCGTGGCGGATGACCTGGCCAATCCGGCCAGCGCCATTCTCGACATCGACCGCAAGGTCGCCGAAGCCATGCGCAGCGATGCCTACCCGACCGAGAACTTCGGTGTGCCGCTGGCCGGCAGCCTGATCCCGTGGATCGACAAGGAACTGCCAAACGGCCAGAGCCGCGAAGAGTGGAAGGCCCAGGCCGAGACCAACAAGATTCTCGGCCGCTTCAAGAGCCCGATCCCGGTCGACGGCATCTGCGTGCGGATCGGTGCCATGCGCTGCCACAGCCAGGCGCTGACCATCAAGCTGAACAAGGACGTGCCGATCGCCGATATCGAAGGGTTGATCAGCCAGCACAACCCTTGGGTCAAGCTGGTACCGAACCAGCGTGACATCAGCATGCAGGAGCTGAGCCCGACCAAGGTCACCGGCACCCTGAACATCCCGGTGGGCCGTCTGCGCAAGCTGAACATGGGCTCGCAGTTCCTCGGCGCGTTCACCGTCGGCGACCAGTTGCTGTGGGGTGCCGCCGAACCGCTGCGCCGCATGCTGCGGATCCTGCTCGAGCGTTGATGCTCTGATGCGTTGAAAGAGCCCGCGCCTTGCAAGAGGCGCGGGCTTTTTTCATATCGGAGCAGCTCTGATTGCTGGCTATGAGCATGTTTGCGAAAAGTCTGATGTGCCAGATCTGATAAATTGCCTCGCCCCCAAGCGCCGGGTAAAGTGCCGCTCCCCCCGTTTCGCCAGAGGTAGCACCATGAACCAGTCCTTCGATATCGCCGTGATCGGTGCCACCGGTACTGTCGGCGAAACCCTCGTCCAGATTCTCGAAGAGCGCGATTTTCCGATCGCCAACCTGCACCTGTTGGCCAGCAGCGAGTCGGCGGGGCACTCGGTGCCGTTTCGTGGAAAAAATGTGCGCGTGCGTGAGGTCGACGAGTTCGATTTCAGCAAGGTGCAGCTGGCGTTTTTCGCTGCCGGCCCGGCGGTGACCCTGAGCTTCGCCCCTCGGGCGACGGCGGCCAATTGCGCGGTGATCGACCTGTCGGGCGCATTGCCTTCGGCCCAGGCACCGAATCTGGTGCCGGAAGCCAACGAGCGGGTGCTGAGCGGCCTGGAAAAGCCCGTTCAACTGAGCAGCCCCAGCGCCGCAGCCACGTCGCTGGCGGTGGTCCTGGCGCCGTTGCAGGCCTTGTTCGAGATCCAGCGGGTCAACCTGACCGCCAGCCTCGCGGTGTCCACCCAGGGCCGTGAAGCGGTAACCGAGCTGGCGCGGCAGACCGCCGAACTGCTCAATGCGCGCCCGTTGGAGCCGCGATTCTTCGACCGGCAGATGGCATTCAACCTGTTGGCACAGGTCGGCACGCCCGATGAGCAAGGTCACACCTTGTTGGAAAAACGCCTGGTCCGGGAGTTGCGCGAGGTGCTGGCGCAGCCTTTATTAAAGATTTCTGTCACTTGTGTTCAAGCCCCGGTGTTTTTTGGCGATAGCTATAGCGTGACTCTGCAGTCAGCCACGGCGATCGACCTGGATGCGGTCAATACCGCGCTCGAAGCGGCGCCCGGCATCGAGTTGGTGGAGGCGGGCGACTACCCGACCGCGGTGGGCGATGCGGTGGGGCAGGATGTGGTCTACGTTGGTCGGGTGCGCGCGGGGATCGACGACCCGGCGGAACTTAATCTCTGGCTGACGTCAGATAACGTACGCAAAGGGGCTGCGCTCAACGCCGTGCAGCTGGCTGAGTTGTTGATAAAAGACCTTCTGTAAAAGATACTTGGCAACAATTTGCAGAATGATTCTAGCTGGGCGCTATGCTTGGCTGGTTGCTGGAGGTGAGCTGCTGTCGCGGGCTTCCAAGGCATGCAGACATATATCGCGCGAAGCGGCCCTTCAGGCCGCACGCAATGCCTTACGGCAGCGCTACAACACCTTCTCGCTGGCCGAGGAATGTTCAAACAAAGGATGAGGCTATGGTTCAAGTTCGCAAACTGGTGTTAGCAATAGCGGCCGCGTCGGCGCTGTCCTCCGGTATGGCGCAGGCGCTTGGGCTCGGGGAGCTGACCCTGAAGTCGACTCTGAACCAGCCACTGGTTGCAGAAATCGAGTTGCTGGACGTCAAGGATCTCACCGCCGCCGAGGTGGTGCCGAGCCTGGCCTCGCCTGAAGATTTCGCCAAGGCGGGCGTCGATCGCCAGGCCTTTCTCAATGACCTGAGCTTTACGCCGGTGCTCAATGCCAGCGGCAAGAGCGTGCTGCGGGTCACGTCGAGCCAGCCGCTCTCCGAGCCGATGGTCAAGTTCCTGGTGCAGGTGATGTGGCCCAATGGCCGTCTGCTGCGCGACTACAGCGTCCTGCTCGACCCTTCCAAGTTTTCCCCGCAAACCGCTGAAGCGGCCGTGCAATCCGCGGCACAAACTCCAGCGGTTGCCGCGCCGGTCACCGGTGCCGGCAAGCCTGCTCAATACACCACCTCGGCCCGCGATACCCTCTGGGAGATTGCGGCCAAGGCCCGCAATGGCGGTTCGGTCCAGCAAACCATGCTGGCCATCCAGGCGCTGAATCCGGATGCCTTTATCGACGGCAACATCAACCGGCTGAAGACCGGGCAGGTATTGCGCCTGCCCGATGCCGTGCAGAGCACCAGCCTGCCGCAGCCGCAAGCGATCGCCGAGGTCGCCGCGCAGAATACGGCGTGGCGTCAGGGGCGCCGCCTGGCGCCGCGTGGCGCTCAGCAGCAACTGGATGGCACCCGGCGCGCGGGCGCGGACAAGGCGCCTGCGCAAGGCGCGGCCAAGGATAATCTGAGCCTGGTGTCTGCCGAGTCGGGCAAGGCGCGAGGCAAGGGGGCGGCTGGCGACAGCCAGGCGCTGAGCAACAAGCTGGCGGTGACTCAGGAAAGCCTCGATACGGCCCGGCGTGACAACGCCGAGCTGAAAAGCCGTCTGACGGACCTGCAAAGCCAGCTGGACAAGCTGCAACGCCTTATCGAATTGAAGAACGACCAGTTGGCCAAATTGCAGGCGCAAGGGGCGGGTGCCGTGGCACCAGCACAACCGACCGCGGCCATGCCGGCACAACTGGCTGAGCAGCCTGCGACCCCGGCGGCGCCAGTGACCGATCCTGCGGCAACGTCGGGCGAGGCCTCGGCTGAAGCGGCACCGGCCCAGGCGCAAGCACCGGCGTCCGATGAGGACACATTCAACGACCTGCTGACCAATCCGATCCTCCTGGGGCTGGCGGGCGGCGGGGCAGTGCTGGTGCTGTTGCTGCTGCTGTTGCTGGCTCGCCGTCGCAAGGCTCAGCAGGAGGCAGAAAAGCATCTGCGCATGGCTCGCGCCCTGTCCGAAGAGTCTGATCTGTCCAAGGATCTGGATTTGCCGGAAAGCAGCTTCGAAGGCCTTGAAGTTCCACCGCCGAGCGTCAAGCTCGCTCCAGCTCCAGCTCCAGCTCCAGCTCCAGCTCCAGCTCCAGTCCCGGTCGTGGCGCCTGTGGTGGACGCGGCGCCGGTGGCTGCCGCAGTCGAGCACCCGGCCGATGTGCTGGATCAGGCCCAGTCCCATATCGATGGCGGTCGCCTGAACCAGGCGGCGGCGATCCTGGAGGAGGCCGTCAAGCTGGAGCCGCAGCGTAGCGAGGTGCGCTTGAAGCTGATGGAAGTCTACGGTCATCAGGGCGATCGCAGCGCCTTTGTGGCCCAGGAGCGTCAGTTGGTGGCCAATGGCAAGAATCACGCTGAAGTCGAACAGCTGAAAAGTCGCTTCCCGGCAATGGCTGCTGTGGCGGCCGCGGGTCTCGGCGCTGCGGCCGTGGCGGCGGCGCTGGATGCTCAATACGTCAAGGAGCTGTTGCTCGACGAGCCGCAGGAGCCAGCGCCGGCACCGGTTGTCGACGACCTGGATACCGACTTCGATCTGAGCCTGGACGATCTGGAGGCCGCCTCTTCGGCGTCGCCGGTTGCTCCGGCTGTTCCTGCTCAAGTTGAGCCCGAGCTGGACGACTTCCCGCTGGATGACGACCTGAGCTTCGAGTCGGTACTGCAGCAGCAAACCGAAGCCAAGGAAAGCCTGGACGATCTGTCGGATTTCGACCTGGATCTGGGTGAGGATCTTCCTGCCGCGGCGCAAGCCGATGAGGAATTCCTGCTCAGCCTGGATGACGACCTGAAGGATCTACCGGCTGCCGAAGTGCCTACGGTGACCGAAGCTGCGCTCGACGATCTTGAGCTGCCAGCGGACTTCGACTTGTCCCTGGCTGACGAGATGGATGCGCAGCCCGCTGCCAAGGATGCTTTCGCTTCCGAGCTGGACGATGTCAATGCCGAGCTGGATCGCTTGTCGCAAAGTCTCGAGCAGCCGGACCTGGCCGAGCCGACCTTTACCGCGGAAGATGCCGCGGGCAGTGCCGACGAAGGGGATTTCGATTTCCTTTCCGGCGCCGATGAAGTGGCGACCAAGCTCGATCTGGCCCAGGCCTACATCGACATGGGCGATAACGATGGCGCTCGGGATATTCTCGGCGAAGTCATCAGCGAAGGTAACGACGGTCAGAAAAGCGAAGCCAAGGAAATGCTCGCGCGTCTGGCCTGAGTCGACGCTAGCAGCAAAAAAACGGCAGCCATCGAGGCTGCCGTTTTTGTTTCTGGGCCCATGGCGGCGCTTGCGCGGTTAGGCCAGCAGGTCTTCGTAGAAGGCGCCGAACGGCCGGGTAGGATGGGCGATCTGGATTTCCAGAATCCACAGGCCAACGTTGGGGCATGCCTCGAAGTTGCCCAGGTCGCCCGCTCGATAAATGGCATGGGGGAAGTCGCTGACCCGGTGCCCCTTGATCTCCAGGTTCAGCATCCAGCCCATGGCGCTCGCCTGTTCTTCGGCATAGCGATACAGGGCGGGGCCGGCGACCTTGTGCTCGCTCCAGTGATCACGAACCCGTTCGAACAGGGTTTGGGCCGCCGTGGCACAGGCTTGCATCTCGGGATCGTTGCCGGTGACGAAGGTGGCGCCGCAATCGCCTTCGTGGCGGTCCCAGACCACCCCCAGGTCGATAAAGAAGATGTCGTTGTCGCCCAATATCGGATCGCCTTCGGAGCGTTGCTTGAAGGTCTTCAGGGTGTTTTCGCCAAAGCGCACCAGCGCCGGGTGCCAGATCCGGTCCATGCCCAATTCCGCAAGCACCTCTAGCCCCAAGGCGCGAGCCTGGGATTCGAGCATGCCTGGCTGGATACGCGCGGCTATCTGCGCGATGGCTTCCCAGGTCTTGCGTTTGGCGTGGAGCATGCCTTGCAGGCTGTAGGCGAGGCCCACGGCCTCCTTGTTGATGGCGGTCATTGGTCTCAGGTCCCGGTCGAGTGGATTTATGGTTTTCGCTATATATTCATCTATATAGCGTTTGTCCTGGTTTTCACGCAATCCTGTTTACGCTCGCTGGCGCTTAATGGGCAAACATCAACTAAAAGCGGGTCGCGCATGGCGTCTGCTTGCGCGCGCCTTATAATGGCTGCCTTTGCGCATATCAGCAGGCTGTAAGTTCTTGGCAAATATAGATAACGCGGCCGCCGAAATGGCGGCCGCAGGCTTTTTCAGAATTGCGTTGGGTGTCGAATACAAGGGCTCTCGTTATCGCGGCTGGCAGCGTCAGGCTTCCGGTGTCCCGAGTGTCCAGGAAACCCTCGAGAAGGCGTTGTCCCGGGTGGCGGACTCGCCGGTGCTGCTGTCTTGCGCCGGGCGTACCGACGCCGGCGTGCACGCCTGCGGGCAGGTGGTGCACTTCGATACCCAGGCCGAGCGGTCGATGAAGGCGTGGGTGATGGGGGCCAATATCAACCTGCCCCACGACATCAGCGTGAGCTGGGCCAAGGTCATGCCGGCGCATTTTCATGCGCGGTTCAAGGCGATTGCCCGCCGCTATCGCTACGTGATCTACAACGACCAGATCCGTCCGGCGCACTTGAACGAGGAGATCACCTGGAATCATCGCCCGCTGGATGTCGAGCGGATGGCCGAGGCTGCCCAGCATCTGGTGGGTACCCATGATTTCAGTGCATTCCGTGCAGGGCAGTGCCAGGCCAAGTCACCGATCAAGGAAATCCACCATCTGCGGGTCACCCGGCACGGCAAGATGATTGTCCTGGATATCCGCGCCAGCGCGTTCCTGCATCACATGGTGCGCAATATCGCCGGAGTGCTGATGACCATCGGCGCGGGCGAGCGTCCGGTCGAGTGGGCCAGGGAAGTGCTGGAGAGCCGGATTCGCCGCACGGGCGGGGTGACGGCGCATCCTTTCGGACTGTATCTGGTGCAGGTTGAGTATCACGATGAATTCGAGCTGCCCGAGCGATACATTGGGCCACATTTCCTCACCGGCTTCTCGGAACTTGACGGCTGACGCCCGGAAAAGCATTTGCTACCATCCGGGACTTTCCCCGGATTTGCCCTGAGGTTTAAACGACATGTCAGCCGTTCGCAGCAAAATTTGTGGGATTACCCGCATTGAGGATGCGTTGGCGGCGGTCGAGGCCGGGGCCGATGCCATCGGGCTGGTGTTCTACGCCAAGAGTCCGCGGGCGGTGAACGTCCAGCAGGCGCGGGCGATCGTTGCCGCGCTGCCGCCGTTCGTGACCACCGTGGGCCTGTTCGTCAATGCCAGCCGCTGCGAGCTGGGCGAGATCCTCGACGCGGTGCCGCTGGACCTGTTGCAGTTTCACGGCGATGAAACACCGGCGGACTGCGAGGGCTATCACCGGCCCTACATCAAGGCGCTGCGGGTAAAGGCCGGCGACGATATTGCCAGCCGTTGCGCGGTTTATGCGCGGGCCAGCGGCATCCTGCTCGATACCTACGTCGAGGGCGTGCCGGGTGGAACCGGCGAAGCCTTCGATTGGTCACTGGTACCGCAAGGCTTGAGCAAGCCGATTATCCTGGCCGGTGGCTTGACTGCCGAGAATGTCGGCCAGGCGATAGCGCAGGTTCGCCCGTACGCCGTGGATGTCAGCGGCGGGGTGGAGCAGAGCAAGGGCATCAAGGATCACGCAAAGATTCGCGCATTTATGCAGGCCGTTCGCGGCAGCTGTTAGTCGATGTGACGGCTGGCAGTCTGCCGCCGTCCATAACACCACTGTACAAAACAGGCCGGCACCGTCGCTGGGCGGGCCGTAAATCGAAGTGGCAGCCGCTCTATCCGGGGGTTGTCGGGATGGCTGAGGAGCCGTTCGGTACAGGCAGGTCAAGCTCGCGCTGACCGCGGTAGCGAACAGATCATCGCCGCACACATGAATTTAGCTCAAGGGCATACGCGGGGCCGCGAACCAGAGCGTTCGGGCCGCCGGTACTGGAGAAAGAAAGCATGAGCAACTGGTTAGTAGACAAACTGATCCCTTCGATCATGCGTTCCGAGGTGAAGAAAAGCTCGGTGCCTGAAGGTCTGTGGCACAAGTGCCCGTCCTGCGAGGCGGTGCTGTATCGTCCAGAGCTGGAAAAGACCCTGGACGTCTGCCCCAAATGCAACCACCACATGCGTATCGGCGCTCGCGCCCGTATCGACATTTTCCTCGACGCTGAAGGCCGTGCCGAGCTGGGCGCCGACCTGGAGCCGGTAGACCGTCTGAAATTCCGCGACGGCAAGAAGTACAAGGATCGCCTGACCGCGGCCCAGAAGCAGACCGGTGAAAAGGACGCGCTGATTTCCATGAGCGGTACCTTGCTGGGGATGCCGGTGGTGGTATCGGCGTTCGAGTTCTCCTTCATGGGCGGCTCCATGGGCGCCATCGTTGGCGAGCGTTTTGTACGTGCTGCCAACTACGCGCTGGAAAAGCGTTGCCCGATGGTCTGCTTCTCCGCTTCCGGCGGTGCGCGGATGCAGGAAGCGCTGATCTCCCTGATGCAGATGGCCAAGACTTCCGCAGTGCTGGCGCGCCTGCGTGAAGAAGGGCTGCCATTCATTTCCGTGTTGACCGACCCGGTCTACGGTGGCGTTTCCGCCAGCCTGGCGATGCTGGGTGACGTGATTGTCGCCGAACCCAAGGCCCTGGTCGGTTTCGCCGGTCCTCGCGTGATCGAGCAGACCGTGCGTGAAAAACTGCCGGAAGGTTTCCAGCGCAGCGAGTTCCTGCTGGAGCATGGCGCTATCGACATGATTATCCCGCGCCAGGAGCTGCGTCCGCGCCTGGGTAACCTGCTGGCTCAACTGATGGGCTTGCCGACGCCTGAGTTCGTGGCCGCGCCTGTCGAGGCGATCGTGGTGCCACCGGTGCCTGCAAACATATGACCGAGCGTACCCTTGGCGACTGGCTTGCCTACCTTGAGCAGTTGCATCCGTCAGCCATCGACATGGGGCTGGAGCGCTCGCAAGAAGTAGCGTCCCGCATGGGATTGGGCAGGCTGGCGCCTCGGGTCGTCACGGTGACCGGTACCAATGGCAAGGGTTCTACCTGTGCGTTCGTGGCGTCCTTGCTGCGGGCCCAGGGGCTGAAGGTCGGTGTCTACAATTCCCCCCATCTGTTGCGCTACAACGAGCGCGTGCAGATCGATGGCGTCGAAGCCAGCGATGCCGAGCTGTGCGAGGCCTTTGTCGCGGTCGAAGCCGGGCGCGGTGAAATTTCCCTGACCTATTTCGAGATGGGTACCCTGGCGGCCTTCTGGCTGTTCCAGCGTGCCGGTCTCGATGCCGTGGTGCTGGAAGTCGGCCTGGGTGGGCGCCTGGATGCGGTCAACCTGGTGGATGCGGATCTGGCGCTGGTCACCAGTATCGGCGTCGACCATGCCGATTACCTGGGTGACACCCGTGAGTCCGTGGCCTTCGAGAAGGCCGGGATTTTCCGTCAGGGCGCGCCTGCGCTCTGCGGTGACCTGAATCCCCCTCAGCCCCTGCTGGATAAGGCGCGTGAATTGAACTGCCCGTTCTTCCTGCGCGGTCGTGATTTCGACCTGGGGATCACCGAGGCGAACTGGCAGTGGCGGGGGCTCGATGCGCGGGGCATTGCTGTCGAGCTGCGGGACTTGCCGCTGCTCGATCTGCCCATGGAGAATGCCGCGCTGGCCTTGCAGGCCTATTTGTTGCTGGGGCTGCCTTGGCAGCCCGAACGCATCGCCGAAGCCTTGCAGCAGACGCGAGTGGTCGGGCGCCTGGATCGCCGTCAATTCGAATGGCAGGGCAAGCACCTGAATCTGTTGCTGGATGTCGGACACAACCCCCATGCCGCGGAGTATCTGGCCGAGCGCCTGATGCGCCGACCAGTGGCGGGCAAGCGCCTGGCGGTATTCGGCCTGTTGGCGGACAAGGATCTGGAGGGCGTGGTTGCCCGCCTGGATGCCTGTGTCGAGCATTGGGCGGTGGCGCCGCTGGATTCTGCCCGTGCGCGTCCCGTTGCGGACTTGCAGGCAGCACTGCAGAACCTTGGGGCTTCGGTAGCGTCTTATGAAAGTGTCGCCGCAGCCTTGGAAGGGCAGTGTGCGCAGGCTACGGCCGAAGACGAGATTCTGCTGTTCGGATCTTTTTATTGTGTTGCCGAGGCGCTCGAGTGGCTCGCTCGGCGCTCCACGGAGGAAGCTGCACATGGCTATGCTGGATAACGTCTACAAGCAGCGAATGGTTGGGGCCTTGGTTCTGGTGGCGTTGGCGGTGATTTTCCTGCCGATGCTGTTTTCCCGTGAAGATGAGCAGCGGCATATCAATGTCGAGGTACCAGCAGTGCCTCAGGCGCCTGCTGTAACCCAGGTGCAAGTCGAGCCTGTGGTGGTGCCAGAGCCGCAGGCGCTGCCACAGGAACCGGTACCCACCAATGAAGAAGTGGCCCAGCAGGCCGCGCCTTCGATGCCGATTGCGCCAAGCGCTCCGGTTGCTCCGGCTCCAGTCCCGGTGGCACCGCCAGTTGCCGCGAGCAAGCCCGTGGCTCCACCTCCGGCGCCAGCCCCCAAGCCGGCTCCGGCCCAGCCGATTGCCGCAGCGCCAGCCAAGCCCGATGCGACCTCAAGCCGTGTCGATGCAAACGGCCTGTCGGTCAGTTGGTCGGTGCAACTGGCCAGCCTGTCCAGTCGGGAAAGCGCCGAGAACCTGCAGAAAACCCTGCGCAGCCAGGGGTACAACGCTTATATCCGTTCCGCCGATGGCAAGAACCGGGTATTCGTCGGTCCATTGATCGAGCGGGCCGAGGCAGACCGCCTGCGCGATTTGCTGAGCCGTCAGCAGAACCTCAAGGGTTTTGTCGTGCGCTTCCAGCCTGAGCGCGGTTAAGGCTATCGCCTTGATTTGCAAAGCACAGTGAATCGCAGCTTACCGACGGCCATGCGCTCTGTTAAAATGCGCCGCCTTATCCGTCTGTAGGCTGCACTGTGCCATTTACCTGGGTTGACTGGGCGATCGTTGCAATCATCGCCATCTCCGCTTTGATCAGTTTGAGTCGCGGCTTCGTCAAAGAAGCGCTGTCGCTGCTTACCTGGATCGTCGCAGGAGTCGTTGCCTGGATGTTTGGTGGCTCTCTGTCCGAATACCTCAGCGGATACATCGAGACTCCCTCGGCTCGCGTGATCGCGGGCTGTGCCATCATGTTTGTCGCCACTTTAATCGTGGGCGCAATGATCAATTATCTTATCGGCGAATTGGTTCGCGTCACCGGGCTATCCGGGACCGATCGATTCCTCGGCATGGCCTTCGGCGCGGCGCGTGGCGCGTTGCTGGTGGTCGTGGCGGTCGGGCTGTTGAGCCTGGGGCCGGTACAACAGGATTCCTGGTGGCAGCAGTCGCGACTGGTGCCACAATTTCTATTGGTTGCAGACTGGTCAAAAAACCTCATATTGGGGTGGAGCAGTCAGTGGCTGGCCAGCGGTATCAGCGTACCCGCTGAAATACCGTTCAAGGAACAACTCTTACCGGCCAAAACGCCTCAGTAAGATGTGTTCAGTTCAGTTTCATTAAGTAGGGGTTGCGTCGCATGTGTGGCATCGTCGGTATCGTCGGTAAGTCGAACGTCAATCAGGCGCTGTATGACGCGCTAACCGTCCTCCAGCACCGCGGCCAGGACGCTGCCGGTATCGTGACCAGCCATGATGGCCGGTTATTCCTGCGCAAGGACAACGGCCTGGTCCGTGACGTTTTCCATCAACGGCACATGCAGCGCCTGGTCGGTCACATGGGTATCGGCCATGTGCGGTATCCGACCGCTGGCAGCTCGACTTCGGCCGAAGCTCAACCGTTTTACGTCAACTCGCCTTACGGCATCACCCTGGCGCATAACGGTAACCTGACCAATGTTGAACAACTGGCCAAGGAGATCTACGAATCTGACTTGCGCCACGTCAACACCAATTCCGATTCGGAAGTCCTGCTCAACGTCTTCGCTCACGAGCTGGCCCAGCGCGGCAAGCTGCAACCGACCGAAGAAGACGTGTTCGCCGCCGTGACCGACGTGCACAACCGTTGCGTTGGCGGTTATGCGGTAGTCGCCATGGTCACCGGTTATGGCATCGTTGGCTTCCGCGACCCTCACGGTATTCGCCCGATCGTTTTCGGTCAGCGTCACACCGACGAAGGCGTGGAATACATGATCGCCTCCGAAAGCGTGTCCCTGGATGTGCTGGGCTTCACCCTGATTCGCGACCTGGCGCCGGGCGAAGCGGTCTACATCACTGAAGACGGCAAGCTGCACACCCGTCAGTGCGCGACCAATCCGAAGCTGACTCCGTGCATTTTCGAACACGTCTACCTGGCGCGTCCGGACTCGATCATCGACGGCGTGTCGGTGTACAAGGCGCGCCTGCGCATGGGCGAGAAGCTCGCCGAGAAGATCCTGCGCGAGCGTCCGGATCACGATATCGATGTGGTCATCCCGATTCCGGATACCAGCCGTACCGCGGCGCTGGAGCTGGCGAACCACTTGGGTGTCAAGTTCCGCGAAGGTTTCGTGAAGAACCGCTACATCGGCCGGACCTTCATCATGCCGGGCCAGGCTGCGCGGAAAAAATCCGTGCGCCAGAAACTCAATGCCATCGAGCTGGAGTTCCGCGGCAAGAACGTGATGCTGGTAGATGACTCGATCGTTCGTGGCACCACTTGCAAGCAGATCATCCAGATGGCCCGTGAAGCCGGCGCGAAGAACGTCTACTTCTGCTCCGCGGCGCCTGCCGTGCGTTTCCCGAACGTGTACGGCATCGACATGCCGAGCGCTCACGAACTGATCGCGCACAATCGTTCGACTCAGGATGTGGCCGATCTGATTGGCGCCGACTGGCTGATCTACCAGGATCTGCCTGATCTGATCGAGGCGGTCGGTGGCGGCAAGATCAAGATCGAGAACTTCGACTGCGCGGTGTTCGACGGCAAATATGTCACTGGCGACGTCGACGAGGCCTACCTGAACAAGATCGAAAACGCACGTAACGATGCCTCCAAGGCCAAGACCCAGGCGGTCAGTGCGATCATCGATCTGTACAACAACTGATCTAGAGCATTAGAAGACATAAGGAGTAGGCGGCATGAGTCAGGATTGGGATGCCGGTCGGCTGGACAGCGACCTTGATGGCGTAGCTTTCGACACCCTGGCCGTGCGCGCCGGCCAACACCGTACCCCGGAAGGGGAGCACGGTGATCCGATGTTCTTCACCTCCAGCTACGTGTTCCGCACGGCCGCCGATGCGGCCGCGCGGTTCGCCGGCGAGGTGCCGGGCAATGTCTATTCCCGCTACACCAACCCGACCGTGCGGGCGTTCGAAGAGCGCATCGCCGCCCTGGAAGGCGCCGAGCAGGCGGTGGCCACGGCCACTGGCATGGCGGCGATTCTCTCGGTGGTCATGAGTTTGTGCAGCGCGGGCGACCATGTATTGGTTTCGCGCAGTGTGTTTGGCTCGACCATCAGCCTGTTCGAAAAGTATTTCAAGCGCTTCGGTATCGAGGTCGATTACGTGCCCCTGGCGGACCTGTCCGGTTGGGATGCGGCGATCAAGGCCAATACCAAGCTGCTGTTCGTTGAATCACCGTCCAACCCGCTCGCCGAACTGGTGGATATCGCCGCGTTGTCCGAAATCGCTCACGCCAAGGGCGCGATGCTGGTGGTCGACAACTGTTTCTGTACTCCGGCGTTGCAGCAGCCGCTGAAGCTGGGCGCGGACGTGGTGGTGCACTCGGCGACCAAGTTCATCGATGGCCAGGGGCGTTGCATGGGCGGTGTGGTGGCTGGCCGCAGCGAACAGATGAAAGAAGTGGTGGGTTTCCTGCGTACCGCGGGACCGACCCTGAGTCCGTTCAACGCCTGGATCTTCCTCAAGGGCCTCGAAACCCTCAACCTGCGGATGCGCGCCCATTGTGCCAATGCCCAGGCCCTGGCCGAATGGCTGGAGCAGCAGGACGGCATCGAGAAGGTGCACTACGCCGGTCTGCCAAGCCATCCGCAATACGAACTGGCCAAGCGTCAGCAACGTGGTTTCGGCGCGGTGGTGAGCTTTGAGGTCAAGGGCGGCAAGGACGGGGCCTGGCGTTTTATCGACGCCACTCGCCTGATTTCCATTACCGCTAACCTGGGCGATAGCAAGACCACCATCACTCATCCGAGCACCACCTCTCACGGCCGTCTGGCGCCGCAAGAGCGTGAAGCGGCGGGCATTCGTGACAGCCTGATTCGCATCGCTGTCGGCCTTGAGGATGTGGTGGACCTGCAAACCGACCTGGCGCGCGGGTTGGCAGCCTTGTGATCGAGTTGTCCGAACAGCAGAGCATTGCCAACGGCCGCGTCGCGCTGGTGACTGGCGCGGCACGCGGTATCGGCCTGGGCATCGCTGCCTGGCTGATCAGCGAAGGCTGGCAGGTGGTGCTGACCGATCTGGATCGGGTACGCGGCTCCCAGGTGGCCAAGGTCCTGGGTGACAGTGCCTGGTTCATTGGCATGGATGTGGCGGATGAAGCGCAGGTCGCCCTGGGTGTCGCCGAAGTGCTGGGGCAGTTCGGGCGCCTCGATGCGCTGGTGTGTAACGCAGCAGTCGCCGATCCGCGCAACATCACCCTGGAGAGCCTCGACCTGGCTTACTGGAATCGGGTGCTGGCGGTGAACCTCAGCGGTCCGATGCTCCTGGCCAAGCACTGTGCGCCGTATTTGCGTGCTCATGGCGGAGCCATCGTCAACCTGGCATCTACCCGTGCCCGGCAATCGGAACCGGACACTGAAGCCTATGCGGCGAGCAAGGGCGGTTTGCTGGCCTTGACTCATGCATTGGCCATGAGCCTGGGGCCGGAGATCCGGGTCAATGCGGTCAGCCCCGGCTGGATCGACGCTCGGGACCCGGCGGCGCGTCGGGCCGAGCCCCTGAGCGATGCCGATCATGCTCAGCATCCGGCGGGCAGGGTAGGGACGGTCGAGGATGTGGCGGCGATGGTGGCGTGGCTGTTGTCGAAGAACTCCGGTTTTGTCACTGGTCAGGAGTTCGTGGTCGACGGCGGTATGAGCAAAAAAATGATTTATCGCGACTGATGGCGTGTGGAGGGCGCAACGAGCACGGCTTTAGGTCGTCGGTGTTGTTGATCCCTTCTGCAGGCATTGTCGTGATTTTGTCTTTTTCAGAAAAACTTCAAGCAGGGTATTGACTTAGCATCGGTATCTGCGTAAATTTCGCGGCCTCAACGAAGCAAAGGGTGATTAGCTCAGCCGGGAGAGCATCTGCCTTACAAGCAGAGGGTCGGCGGTTCGATCCCGTCATCACCCACCACTTCTTGAGTGTCTTTCGAAAGAAAGGCGGAGGCTTCCACGGAAGCATCCAACCGACGCGCAGCGGTAGTTCAGTCGGTTAGAATACCGGCCTGTCACGCCGGGGGTCGCGGGTTCGAGTCCCGTCCGCTGCGCCATATTTTCCAGATCAGGGATTCCTGCTCTGAGATTGAAAAGCCTCGAAGCTCTCCAGTCAGACGATTTAAACGGTTCACATGGACGTAAGTCCAAGCGATACGCAGCGGTAGTTCAGTCGGTTAGAATACCGGCCTGTCACGCCGGGGGTCGCGGGTTCGAGTCCCGTCCGCTGCGCCATATCTACTTGAAGGAACACTGAACGCCTTCAAGTGACGAAGAAGCCGCAAGCTCTTCGGATCGATAGCAAAGACCCTGGTCGAAAGACCGGGGTTTTTTGTTTTCGGAATCCGGCTTTTTTGATGCTGCTCAGGCAGTCGATATTGCCTCTCTGCAAATAAAAAACCGCCTTATGGGCGGTTTTTTATTTGCAGAGAGGCAGGGTTATCAGAACCCCAGCTTGTCCCGCAGGCTGTAATACCAGGCGCCCATTGCGGTAAATGGGGTGCGCAACAGCTGGCCGCCAGGGAAGGGGTAGTGCGGCAGCTCGGCAAAGGCGTCAAAACGTTCTGCCTGGCCGCGCAGGGCCTCTGCCAGTACCTTGCCCGCCAGATGGGTGTAGGTGACGCCATGGCCGCTGCAGCCCTGGGAGTAGTAGATGTTGTCGCCCAGGCGTCCGACTTGCGGCAGACGCGACAGGGTCAGCAGGAAGTTGCCGGTCCAGGCGTAGTCGATCTTCACATCCTTGAGTTGCGGGAAGGCCTTGAGCATCTTCGGTCGGATGATGGCTTCGATATTTGCCGGGTCGCGAGCGCCGTAGACTACGCCGCCGCCAAATATAAGGCGCTTGTCGGCGGAAAGACGGTAGTAATCCAGCAGATAGTTGCAGTCCTCGACGCAGTAGTCCTGGGGAAGCAGACTTTTTGCTAGCTCATCGCTCAATGGTTCAGTGGTGATGACCTGGGTGCCGCATGGCATCGATTTGGCGGCCAGTTCCGGCACCAGATTGCCCAGGTAGGCGTTGCCCGCGACTATGACGAACTTGGCCCTGACCTTGCCTTGAGGGGTATGTATCACCGGATTGGCACTGCGTTCGATGCGTACCGCCGGGGACTGCTCGTAGATAACGCCACCCAGGGATTCCACGGCTGCCGCTTCACCCAGTGCCAGATTGAGTGGGTGGATATGCCCGCCGCTCATGTCGAGCATGCCGCCCTGGTACAGGTCACAAGCGACGACTTCGCGAATGCGGCGCTGATCCAGCAATTCCAGCTGGGTGTGGCCGTAGCGCTCCCACAGGCGCTTCTGCGACTCCAGGTGACCCATCTGCTTGCTGGTGATGGCGGCGAACACTCCGCCATCCTTCAGGTCGCACTGGATTTGATACTTGGCGACCCGCTCACGGATGATCCTGCCGCCTTCGAAGGCCATCTGGCCAAGCAGTTGAGCTTGCTTGGGGCCGACACTGCGTTCAATCACATCAATGTCGCGGCTATAGCTATTGACGATCTGTCCACCGTTGCGCCCGGAAGCGCCGAAGCCTACCTTGGCCGCTTCCAGGACAGTGACTTTAAAACCACTCTCAAGCAGGAACAGGGCGCTGGAGAGGCCGGTATAGCCGGCACCGATCACGCAGACATCGGTTTCCACATCATCTTGCAGCAGCGGGCGGGCTGGAGCAGCGTTGGCTGACGCCGCGTAATACGACTGTGGGTAAGGTGTGTTCGCCATCCTGCAACCTCTGTTTAATATTCTTGACAATTGCGTGGATCCTACCTGAGTTGAAAAACGCCTACCAGCCATCGAAAACTCTTCTTGGCAGGCTCAAAAAATAAAAATTCGCATATTCAGAGGGTTAGCTGCAAAAAAGGTGTTGACACCCCTCCGGAATTCCGTAGAATGCCGCCTCACAGCAGGCACGTAGCTCAGTTGGTTAGAGCACCACCTTGACATGGTGGGGGTCGTTGGTTCGAGTCCAATCGCGCCTACCAAACAAAATCCGCTCTGCTGGGCGGTCTAGAAGGGCTCACCGAAAGGTGGGCCCTTTTTTGTTGTCCGCGGTTTTCAAAACCTTTGCAAAGCCGCCACTCAAAAGGCCAAGTCGGCACCTGCCTCCAGGTACACGATCTCCTTTTGCGGCGTGCCCTTCCTGATAGTGTTCTTTCAAGGTCCACCGATGACTTCAAGCTGGCGATCTTCGCGGCGTTGGAGGCTGGCCTGGTCCAGGTGGATAGCACGCTTTAGTCAGGGGCGTCGTTGTGACTGCACTTTGCAACTGACCACCAAGAGCGGGCGCTTCGATGTAGAGACTGCTGGTCTTAAGAGAAAAATCTAATATTTTAGGAATCGTCCTACATTCTAAAGTTGTTCTAGTTGATAGAACCTTCCTTCTGATATTTACGAAGGAATGGAACGTGTCTAGATTGTTGGGTTGGGTGTTGCTGTGTTCGCAGCTATTTACATTCGTGTATGCCGCGCCTGCTAGTAATTACCTCAATATCCCTGATTGGCCGGGTGATCAGGAATCATGTCCTTCGCCGCGAGATATCAAGGGCATGATGGGCATTTTTAGCGCGCCAGCTAAAAGTGAGGGTGCTGAATGGGTAGGTGTGCTGGTTGACGGTGCCATGGAAGCTGTTACCAACTTCGAGAAAAGCTATTTTGTATTGACTCACCAAGGTGGCGATAAAGTTGGTTTTATAAATAGCTGTATCTATGTAACCTCCGGTGGCCGATATTTGAATATGCATCTTGATCTCGGCGGTCATTACAAACAGGTCATGTGGGTTGGAAGCTCGTTGTCATGGAAAGAGTCTCGAGACTTCTCCTCATCAACAATCCTGGAATGCACGGATACCTATAGAGATGCATGCAGTTTTTATTTGAAGTGAATGTCTACGTCTGTATGGGTGGGTTTTGTTCCAGGCTATGCCGTTGTCTTTTTGGCATCCTTAATGCTTATGTATTTCATGACATTTTTGTGACACTTTTAAGTCAGTTTTCGGTCTGTATGCACGTTCCCTGCGCAATACGGGCAGGATGTGGTCGGGTAGGGTGCAGGTATGAAGAGTAGAGCGACGGTAATTTGTGCGCACGGAGGGCAAATTCTTTTTGTCCGCAAGGATCGCGCAAAATGGTCTTTACCGGGCGGCAAGGTCGAGCCTGGGGAGTCTCCCGCTGCCGCCGCGATACGTGAGTTGCGGGAAGAGACAGGGCTGGATGCCAGTGAGCCTCTTTACATCCTGGAGTTCGACGCCGGCAATGTACGGCATCACGTATTCGAGGTTGCCGTGGCCAATGCCGAGGAGGCCCGGCCCTTGAATGAAATTGCGGCCATTGCTTGGCATGCCTATGGGGCTGCCCGTGAGCTGGATGCAACGGCTGCCACCAAGAGTATTGTGAGCTCGTTTTTACGCCGCCTTTAACCGAGGTGTTATCGATTCATGAAGAAGCCCGCCTTGCGCGGGTTTTTGTTTTTCCGGCCAGTGAGCGAAATGGTCTGCGAGTGGTTTTCTCGCAGCCGAGTGCCAATGGCTTGTCATGTGAGTGATACAGTCGCGTTTTTACGGCGAGGTAGCGTGATGCGGGTGTTGATGGCGGTAATGGTCGTGGCGTTGCTGGCGGGGTGTGCCGGCTCGGCGATGAATGAGGCGCGTTCGAAGAGCCCCTACAAGGTGCTCTCGTCGGCCAAGGCGGAGCAAATCGTGGCGCAGTGTGTGCAGTTTGCCTGGCAGGACGAAGCTGTGTTCGGTGTGGATGCGTCGGCCTATCTGGAATCTGCCAAGGTGGGTGGATACACGGTCTATACCCGTTCGGCGGAGTCCTTTGCCGATATTCGGGGGCAGGCTTCGGGTACCACCGTCAATTATTACGCGGTCCAGGACAACTGGGTCGCCAAGCGTAGACTGGCCGCATTGGCGACTTGCCTGTAATTCCTTTTTGAACGCTATCCAGTAAACGGATCATGAACCCGGCTCTTGCCGGGTTTATGGTTTATTGAAGATCTCCATTGTTTTTCCTGAAGGGTTGATTAACAAGAGGCTAGTTGAATATTCATTTATTGGCTTGTGTAAGTTATTTGCCTTTCTCTCTGTAGGTTTGTGCTGTAATTATTTGTTGATGTCCCGGCTTTGTTGAGGTGCAACAATTTGCTCGGCATTTTGTATGCGGGGATCAGTAGACAAAACACTGATTTGGACTAGTTTAAAAGTTCTCCTCAAGAAGGAGATTCATTTAATCAAAGGAGTGAAAGATAATGAATAAGCCATTAGTTCAACCGAAACACGGGCGTGTCGTATCCCCCTCCAGCCGTGGTGCTGTCGCCGTCGAGCTGGGGCTGCTCGGCACCTGGCAGGTCAATGAGATGGAAGGCGGTAAAAATTTCCCGGCCCTGGTGGGCGGACCTTTTCAGAAACCATACGAGAGCGACGTCGCCAGCGTTGTGCCACCGGCTGATGGGTATATCCTCAGCGGCGGCAAGACCGACGAGCGTGACTGCCTCAACTTCACCAATGAAGAAATGTCGAAGAAGCTTGGGCGTTCGTTCTCCTGGCCGTTGCTCAACGTCGATCCGGGGCAGGTGTTCCAGGTCAAGTGGGAGTACACCGCTCCTCATGTGACCCGCGGTTACAGCTGGTTCATCACCAAAGATGGCTGGGACCCGAAACAGCGTATCAGTCGTGCGCAACTGGAGCCGCAGGCTTTCTTCAAGGACTTCTACACACAAGTTCCGTATGACCAGCACGGCGATGAAATGAAGGCCAAGGTCGAACATCAGGTGACACTGCCCAAGAACAAGAAAGGCCATCACGTGATTGTGCTGGCGTGGATTGTCGCCGACACCGGCAATGCGTTCTATCAGGCGTTCGACGTCGACTTCAAATAGTCGACTTCGAATAACAGCAGAAGTTGTCATTCTCTTTAAATGGTTCTGAAGGATTAGAACGTGAACAAGATCGACTTTGCAGCGGTAAAGACTCAGGCGAATGATTCGGCATCGTTGATGCCGTCGATCGCAGGCAAGAAGATTCTCATGGGCTTCTGGCACAACTGGCCGGCTGGCCCCAGTGACGGCTACCAGCAGGGGCAGTTCGCCAACCTCGACCTGGTCGATGTACCCAAGGAATACAACGTGGTGGCGGTAGCCTTCATGAAGGGCAACGGCATTCCCACCTTCAAACCCTACAACCTGTCGGACGAGGAGTTCCGGCGCCAGGTTGGCGTGCTCAACAGCCAGGGGCGGGCGGTGTTGATTTCCCTTGGCGGTGCGGACGCTCATATCGAGTTGCACAAGGGCAACGAGCAAGCGCTGGCCCACGAAATCATCCGTCTGGTGGAAACCTATGGTTTCGACGGGCTGGACATCGACCTCGAGCAAAGCGCCATCGATTTTGCCGACAACAAGATCGTGCTGCCGGCGGCGCTCAAGCTGGTGAAGGATCACTACGCAGGCGAGGGCAAGCATTTCATCATCAGCATGGCGCCGGAGTTTCCCTACCTCGCCACCGGCGGCAAATACGTCGGTTATATCCAGGCGCTGGATGGCTACTACGATTTCATCGCGCCGCAATACTACAACCAGGGCGGCGACGGTCTGTGGGTCCAGGAAGCCAACGGCGGGCAGGGTGCCTGGATTGCCCAGAACAATGACGCGCTGAAGGAAGACTTTCTGTTTTATCTGACCGAGAGCCTGGTCACCGGTACGCGTGGCTATATCGCCATCCCTGCCGACAAGTTCGTGATCGGTCTGCCGGCCAACGTCGACGCGGCAGCGACCGGGTATGTCATCGACCCTGCGGCGGTGAGCAATGCCTTCAAGCGTCTGGATCATGTCGGATTGTCGATCAAGGGCCTGATGACCTGGTCGGTCAATTGGGATGACGGCCTCAACAAGTACGGCGTCCGTTACAACTGGGAGTTCCGTGATCGTTATGCGCCGCTGATCCATGGCGGCAGCGGCGAGGAGCGACCTTCGGCGCCGGGCAACCTGTTTTCCCCCGCGCAGACAGAGAACAGCGTGACCTTGAGCTGGAGTGCTGCCCACGGTGTTCGCCCGATCGAGTTCTACACCCTGTTTCGCGATGGCAAGCCGGTGGCCCAGACGGCCTCGCTGACCTTGAAGGACGAGGGGCTGAAAACCGATACGCTGTACAGCTACTTTGTCAGCGCTACGGACGCCCAGGGCAATCAGTCGCTGCCCAGTACCAGCCTGAACATCAAGACCGCTGGCGGGGTGCCTGACCCGCAATACCCGGAATGGCAGTTGAATCATCACTATCGCAAAGATGATGGTGTGACTTATCAGGGCAATCTGTATCTGTGCTTTCAAGAGCACACCTCGAATGCCGGCTGGACTCCGGATGTCGCCTTCACCCTTTGGGCCAAGGTGGCGGTTCAGCGTCGTGCGTGAGCGCGGCTAGGAGCAGTGCAGAGGCGCCCTGATGACGGGCGCCTTTTTTATTGGGTATCGGGCAAGGCAAAGCTGCGGGTTATGGGCTAATACTCACAGGCCGTTTTTTGTCATCCGTCAATGGAGAGTGGAGCGATGCTCATGCACTGGTTTCTCGCGGCCGTACACCTGTTGGCCTTTGCTGTCGCCTTTGCGGCGGTGCTCAATCGCGGTACAGCGTTGCGCCGCGTGGTCACCGAAGGGGCGGATGTGCGCCGGGCTCTGCTGGCCGACAATGGCTGGGGGCTGGCCGCCGCGGTGTTGTTGATCACCGGCTTGCTGCGCGCCTTCGCTGGCTACGAAAAAGGTACGGACTACTACCTGCACCAGCCGCTGTTTCACATCAAGATGACCTTGTTCGTCATCATCCTGTTGCTCGAAATATGGCCAATGGTTGCGCTGATCAAATGGCGAATCGCCCTGGGGCGCGGGGCGTCGATCGATACCGGTCGCGCCACGCTGTTTGCGCGCATCAGCCACCTGCAGGCGCTGCTGATTGTGCTGATAGTAGTGGCGGCCAGTGGCATGGCACGTGGGGTTATGTTCGGCCAGTCATGAGGTGAGGAGTCGCGTGTGCTCGGGCTCGCTGCGGGCTGTTGCGCGTCATTGAGCACCGCGCGCTCTAGCAGAGTTGGCTGAAAGCCTTGCTGATGGTGGCCCGGTTGGTTTTGAACTCGGCCTGCTGCACGGGAATGATGCCGAACTCGTCGCTGACGATAGCCAGCACGCGGTGCAGGTAGTCGACGTTGGCCTCGGAGCGGAAGGTGAATATTCCGCGTTTGACTTCGTAGAGCCCCTCCGTCGAGCAGGCGGCAATGGTCCGCATCGCATTCAGGTCGTTGGTGATCAGAAGGTAAGCGAACTCTTGCATATGACCGCTCCTTGTTCGTAAAGCATCTGCCGATGGCAAGGGGGGGAGCCTCGGCGGGTTCGCGGAGGCGGTAGGTCTTGAAATTACTCCTCCTGCTCATTGCCACGCTACTGAGTATTTATACAAAAACGAGGAAGGGCTTTCTCCCGGCCGAGTCGTATCGACAGATTGCCGGGATGGAGCGCTATCAGTGAAGGGCTTGGGTAGTGCACTTTTGCCAGGGCTGGCGCTGGCGGCCTGAACTGCGCCGCTGCCATATGAAGAGGGGGAGGATGCTGCGGGGAATCAATCAACGATGACGCTGCGCCAGCCATTGTGACGAGACAAAGGGCTGGCCGCTCATGGCGCTCAAGGTGTTTCGCGTTTGTCCGGGGCGGTGAGGCCGGCTTGGATCCGTTGGTAGATTTCTTCGCGATGGACTGCGACGTCTTTCGGGGCATTGATGCCGATCCGGACTTGCTGGCCGCTAACGCCCAGAATGGTGATCGTGATGTCGTCACCGATATTTATGCTTTCACCGACCTTGCGGGTGAGTATCAGCATGATCTTCTCCTTGATTGCTTAGTAGGGCACCTGATTCAGACAGTGCAGATGTCGGTAGTAGTGCGTATAGATTACTGCGAAGTACCACTGTGTGGGTGCCTCTTTCTGACGCGCAGACGCTGTATTAATTCCCGAGGTGCAACTATACAGAGGCGATAAATATCATTCTCCTTGTTTTGCGCTGATTTTGTGGCGTTTGTGCAGGGGATTGGGGTGCTAAAATCGCCGCCTCAGACTTTCAAGGGGTAGGTTGTGCGCACAGTAGCGATGATGATGGCGGTCCTGGCATTGGCGGGATGCGGTGAAGGCAAGCATGCCGAGGTGGACAAGAAGGTGGCGCCGGTTGTCCAGGCACAGCCGCCGCAGGCCGCCACGACGCCGCAATGGGATGTGCTGGTCGCCGGCACCCTGCCTCAGGCGACGAGCGATCTGGCCGGCTGGCTGATCGAACACGGGATCATTTCCTATGTCGTCGTCGAAGATGGCAAGGATCGGGTGCTGATCGGCCCGTTCGATTCCCAGGCCGAAGCCGAAGCCAAGAAAGCCGAGCTGGTCGAGAAGCTGACCAAGGCCAAGAAGCGCAATATCGAGCCGCAGGTGATCGAGCACCGCGTCGCGCAATAAGCCGTTCTTTTGGGTGCCGGGTCAAGGCCAGTCTTGCCGGCGCTCAATCATCCTTGAGGGGGGCTGTCCATGCCCCGGACGTTTATCGGCAACCCGGACGGATATCAGCCGCAGGCCTTCAGGTTGACCGGGCCGACGAACTCGTTGCCACGCCCCATCACACAAGCCACGCTCTGATTGCGCTGGCGCTCCCAGGGTTGTACCGGATAGGTCTTGTTCCAGGCTTCGTACAACTGACGATCCTGTTTCGACAGGCGCAGGTTGTACTGCTTGCTCATATAGAAGTAGGTCCGGGCGATCATGCCGCGAATGGATGGGCGTGGCATGACCTTCTTGGCCTTGAAGTCGACCTGAGTCAGGCACGAACCGTACTGGCCGGACCGCGCCGGCAGCCAGCCGAAGCTGAAGTTGTTACGGTCGCCATTGACCTCGCCGATGCTCGGTACCAGGTTGTGCAGGTCGGCTTCGGCGCGTTGATAAATAGGGTCGTGGCGCGTGCAGTTCTTGCGTCCGCCTTGCTGCCAGCATTGACGCTGATGGCCGATCTGCCAGGCGGGAACGATGTGCTCCCATTCGATGCGCGCGGCGCGATTGGCGTTCTTGCGGGGGACATAGCCGCAGGCGGCGAGGTTGACCCGATTGCCGCTGTACTTGCAGCCACAGTAGAACTCGGTGGATTGCGGGGCGTACAGCTTCCAGGCGATTTTCTTCGCTTCGTTGAAGGTACGGGGCGCATCGGCCTGGGCATTCAGGGCAACGCAAAGCAGCAGTACAGCAAAACAGCGGGCAATCATCGACTCAGTCTTCCTTCGGCACAACCCAGAAAATCTGCACACCGCCGTCATCGCGATAGGCGAGGGTGACGTTGTCGTTTTCGGCGATTTCTTCGAGCAGGCGCTCCCACTCGTCGACCGCTTCGTCGGGCTGACGGAAGATCAGGGCGGCCTTGGCTTTTTGTGCGTTGGGCGAATTGATGATTTGCTGAACGCGCAAACCGAGGCGTTCATAAGAGCTTGGTGGTGCTGCGGCGGGCACGGAACATTCCTTATTAAGCTGTATGCGCGTACAGTATTTTACTGTAGGAAATTTCGCAACCGCTTAAAATTCAAGAGGTTCTTCTGACAGCAATATCCGCGGATTGCTGCAAAACGATTGAGTTTTTTATCTGCGGGATAAAGAAGAGGGCAGGCCAACCGGGGCGGAGCACTCGCCCAGGGCGGGCGAGTGCGGGGTAGAGCGGTGCCCGACCAGAGCAGGTCGGGCGGGCCAATCAGTATTCCCAGAACATCCGCTGCAGTTCCTTGCTGTCCTGGGTCTTGGTCAGAGCGACCATGGCCAGGATGCGGGCTTTCTGCGGGTTCAGGTCGTTGGCCACGACCCAGTCGTATTTGTCGTCAGGCTGTTCCGCGTTACGCAGTACGAAGCCGCCGGCATTGACGTGGGACGAACGAATGATCTGTACGCCATTCTTGCGCAGCTCCTGCAGGGCCGGCACTACGCGGGAAGACACCGAGCCATTGCCGGTACCGGCATGGATGATGGCTTTGGCGCCGGACTGGGCCAGGGCCTTGTAGGCGGTGTCGCTGACGTTGCCGTAGCCATAGGCGATTTCGACGTCAGGCAGGCTCTTGATGGTCTTGATGTCGAATTCCGAATCCAGGGTGTGACGCTTGGCCGGCAGGCGGAACCAGTAGGATTTGCCTTCCACCACCATGCCCAGCGGGCCCCATGGGCTCTTGAAGGCTTCGGTTTTGATATTGATCATTTTGCTGACGTCGCGACCCGACTGGATCTCGTCGTTCATGGTGACCAGCACGCCCTTGCCATGGGCTTCCTTGCTGCCGGCGACGGCGACGGCGTTGTACAGGTTGAGCATGCCGTCGGCGGACATGGCGGTGCCTGGACGCATGGAGCCGACCACTACGATGGGCTTGTCGGTCTTTTCCACCAGGTTCAGGAAGTACGCGGTTTCTTCCAGGGTGTCGGTGCCGTGGGTGATGACGATGCCGTCGACGTCCTTGCTGTCGGCCAGTTCGGCGACGCGGCGGCCCAGTTGCAGCAGGTTTTCGTTGGTGATGCTTTCAGAGGCGATCTGCATGACCTGTTCGCCGCGCACATTGGCGACCTGGCTCAGCTCGGGGATCCCGGCGATCAGCTGCTCGATGCCGACTTTTGCGGCCTGGTAGGTGGCGCTGTTGGCGGCACTGGCGCCAGCGCCGGCAATGGTGCCGCCGGTAGCGAGCACGACCACGTTGGCCAGCTTCTGTTTGGTTTCGACTTCCTTGGCCTGCAATGCAGTCGGAAGGAGCAAGAGGAGGGCCAAAGCGCCCGGAACAAGGGTGTTGAAAGCAGATTTCATTATTTTCTCTCTAGTAGTGAGACGGTGCTGGTGCAGGTTCATCTAGATACACCCGAGACAGATCTGAATGCCGCGGGCGAAAGGGAACAGCAGGATCTGTACCAGCCGGACTGTGGTCGCAAAACTCTTTTAACTTAATGATTTATATCAACTTATTTTTAGTTATCGGATTCGATGGCCGTTTCGTTGTCCGGTTTTCCGAATGCTCGGAAGATTTGCGTTCGGTTGTCCGACAGTTCTGATTTTCATGAGGAAAAAGCTGAATTAAAGAGATGGTCCTTGCAGCCGATGCCCTTCAAGGATCGTTTCTTTATGGAGCTCACATGTCTATTTCTGTCGGTTTTCCCGCTGCCGGGGCCATCACCATCAACGGTAAATCACCGGCCACTATCGAGGCTCTGAGCCAGGGCGCCGCCGATAGCGCTGCGCAAGTCCTGGGGATCGATGAAGAGGGCAAGCTGCGAGTGGCGTCCGGTTCCGAGGCCGAGAAGGCCGAGACTCAAGACTCCGAAGGGGACAATCAAAGCCTGGTGGTGAAAATGCTGCTCAAGCGCATGAAAGAACTGCAGGCCCAATTGCAGGAGCAACAGCAGCAGTTGGCCGCTGCCCAGGCGGCGAGTTATCCGACCCCTGAAGCCAAGGCGACCGTGGTGATGGCGATTCAAGGCCAGATCGTCGATACCAACGGCGCGCTGCAGGAAGTGGCGGGGAAGCTGGTCAAGGAACTGAGCAAGGACGCTTCGTCAGGCACACTGGTCAGTACCACCGCATGATTGTGTGATGTCGTACGGGGCGCCTGTCCTGGCGTTCCGGGCGGCTCATGGGCTTGGCTCCCCCGTTGACAAATAGCAGCAGGGTTCGCATAGTTGGTTTTACGCAAACGTTTGCGCAGGCCCTGGGCGATAAAAGTCATACACCTCTCAGGTTCGCTTCAAGCCGCGTTAATCGGGGTCTGAAGGTCGTCGAGCGTACTCCGGCGCAAGCGTTGCTCACAATAATCATAAGATCGGAGTGAACCCATGAAGCTGCCATTCGCTGGACGTCTTCTCGCTGTCGCTGTTCTGGCTGCCGCATCCGCTACGCTTCCCCTCTCTTCGGCATTCGCCGAGACCCCAGAAAAACCCAAGGTCGCCCTGGTCATGAAATCCCTGGCCAACGAATTTTTCCTCACCATGGAAGACGGCGCCAAGGCTTATCAAAAAGACCATGCCGCCGATTTCGACCTGGTTTCCAACGGCATCAAGGATGAAACCGACACCGCCAACCAGATCCGTATCGTCGAGCAGATGATCGTTTCCAAGGTCAACGCGCTGGTGATCGCCCCGGCGGACTCCAAGGCCATGGTGCCAGTGATCAAGAAGGCGGTGGACGCCGGTATCACCGTGATCAACATCGACAACCAGCTGGATCCGGCCGTACTCAAAAGCAAAAACATCAGCGTGCCTTTTGTCGGCCCCGACAACCGCAAGGGCGCGCGCCTGGTGGGCGAGTACCTGGCCAAGGACCTGAAGGCCGGGGACGAAGTCGGCATCATCGAAGGCGTGTCGACCACCACCAACGCCCAGCAGCGCACCGCAGGCTTCAAGGATGCGATGGAGGCCGCGCAGATCAAGGTGGTCTCGCTGCAATCCGGCGACTGGGAAATCGATGCCGGCAACCGCGTCGCCGCCGCCATGCTCAGCGAATACCCGAACCTCAAGGCGCTGCTGGCCGGCAACGACAGCATGGCCGTCGGTGCCGTCTCGGCGGTGCGCGCGGCGGGCAAGGCCGGCAAGGTCAAGGTGGTCGGCTACGACAACATCAATGCCATCAAGCCGATGCTCAAGGACGGTCGCGTGCTGGCGACCGCCGACCAGTTCGCCGCCAAGCAGGCGGTCTTCGGTATCGAGACGGCGCTGAAGATCCTCAAGGGCGAGAAGGTGGACGGTGGCGCCAATGGCGTGATCGAAACTCCGGTTGAGCTGGTCACCCAGTAATCTTTCTGGCGGCGCAACGGCGCCCGCCTGAACAGGCGGGCGCATGGAGAGTTTCTTATGTCAGTTTCCGCTGTGAACGCTGTCCTTTCGGTCAGCGGTATCGGCAAGACCTATGCGCAACCGGTATTGACCGGCATCGACCTGACGCTGATGCGCGGGGAGGTGCTGGCGCTGACCGGGGAAAACGGCGCGGGCAAAAGCACCCTGTCGAAAATCATTGGTGGCCTGGTGACCCCGACCACCGGAGAGATGCGCTTCAACGGCCAGGCTTACCGTCCTGGCAGTCGCACCCAGGCCGAAGAGCTGGGCATCCGTATGGTCATGCAGGAACTCAACCTGTTGCCGACGCTGTCGGTGGCCGAGAACCTGTTCCTCGATAACCTGCCCAGCCGCGGTGGCTGGATCAGCCGCAAACAGTTGCGCAAGGCGGCTATCGAAGCCATGGCCCAGGTCGGCCTGGAGGCGATCGACCCCGATACCCTGGTCGGCGAACTGGGGATTGGCCACCAACAGATGGTGGAGATCGCGCGCAACCTGATCGGCGACTGCCATGTGCTGATCCTCGACGAGCCGACCGCGATGCTCACGGCTCGCGAAGTCGAGTTGCTCTTCGAGCAGATCACTCGTCTACAGGCCCGTGGCGTGGCCATCATCTATATCTCCCATCGCTTGGAAGAGCTGGCCCGGGTCGCGCAGCGCATTGCGGTGCTGCGCGACGGTTGCCTGGTCTGTGTCGAGCCGATGGCCAATTACAACAGCGAGCAACTGGTCAACCTGATGGTAGGGCGCGAGCTGGGCGAACACATCGATCTCGGCCCGCGCAAGATTGGCGCGCCGGCTCTGACGGTCAGCGGCCTGAGTCGTTCCGACAAGGTTCTGGACGTGTCTTTCGAGGTGCGCAGCGGCGAGATATTCGGTATTTCTGGGTTGATCGGGGCAGGGCGCACCGAACTGTTGCGACTGATCTTCGGCGCCGACAAGGCTGACAGCGGCACGGTGGCCCTGGGTTATCCGGCGCAGGTGGCGAATATCCGTTCGCCGGTCGATGCAGTGGCCCACGGCATTGCCCTGATCACCGAGGACCGCAAGGGTGAAGGCCTGCTGCTGACGCAATCCATCAGCGCCAATATCGCCCTGGGCAACATGCCGGAGATCTCCAGTGGCGGCCTGGTCAATGGTCGTGACGAATCGGCATTGGCGCAGCGGCAGATCGATGCCATGCGCATTCGCAGTTCGGGGCCAGCGCAGCTGGTATCCGAACTGTCCGGGGGCAATCAGCAGAAGGTAGTCATCGGCCGCTGGCTGGAGCGCGATTGCGCGGTGCTGCTGTTCGACGAGCCGACCCGGGGCATCGATGTCGGCGCCAAGTTCGATATCTATGGCCTGCTTGGCGAACTGACCCGCCAGGGCAAGGCGCTGGTGGTGGTCTCCAGCGACCTGCGGGAGCTGATGTTGATCTGTGATCGCATTGGTGTGCTGTCCGCCGGGCGCCTGATCGATACCTTCGAGCGCGATAGCTGGACCCAGGATGAACTGCTTGCCGCCGCTTTCGCCGGCTATCAAAAACGTGATGCGTTGCTCAACGAAGCGGCGCCTAGGGACCTCCCATGAAAACTGCATCTTCGGCCGGCAAACGTGGCGGCAACTATTACGGCCTCGGCACCTACCTGGGGCTGGCCGGTGCCTTGCTGGCAATGATTGCGCTGTTCTCGACACTGAGCAGCCACTTTCTTTCCTACGACACCTTCAGCACCCTGGCCAACCAGATCCCGGACCTGATGGTGCTGGCGGTGGGCATGACCTTTGTCCTGATCATCGGCGGCATCGATTTGTCCGTCGGCTCGGTGCTGGCCCTGGCGGCCTCCACTGTCAGCGTGGCGATTCTCGGCTGGGGCTGGAGCGTGGTTCCGGCGGCATTGCTGGGCATGGGTTGCGCGGCATTGGCCGGAACCATCACCGGTTCGATCACTGTCGCCTGGCGTATTCCTTCGTTCATCGTCTCCCTCGGTGTGCTGGAAATGGCCCGCGGCGTGGCTTACCAGATGACCGGCTCGCGCACCGCCTATATCGGTGATGCCTTCGCCTGGTTGTCGAACCCGATCGCCTTCGGTATCTCGCCATCGTTCATCATTGCCTTGCTGATCATCTTCATCGCCCAGGCGGTGCTGACGCGCACGGTGTTCGGCCGTTACCTGATCGGCATCGGCACCAACGAGGAAGCGGTGCGGCTGGCGGGCATCAACCCCAAACCCTACAAGATCCTGGTGTTCAGCCTGATGGGGCTGCTGGCGGGCATCGCCGCGCTGTTCCAGATTTCCCGCCTGGAGGCCGCGGACCCGAATGCCGGCTCCGGTCTGGAGCTGCAAGTGATCGCGGCGGTGGTAATCGGCGGTACCAGCCTGATGGGCGGACGCGGGTCGGTGATCAGCACCTTTTTTGGGGTATTGATTATCTCGGTGCTGGCCGCGGGGCTGGCGCAGATCGGCGCGACCGAGCCGACCAAACGCATCATCACCGGCGCGGTCATCGTGATTGCGGTGGTACTGGATACTTATCGCAGCCAGCGCGCAAGCCGGCGGAGCTGAGTCATGGCAACGATCAAAGATGTGGCGGCGCTCGCAGGGATTTCCTACACCACGGTTTCCCATGTGCTGAACAAGACGCGTCCGGTCAGCGAGGAAGTGCGGATCAAGGTCGAGGCGGCGATCCAGCAGCTCGACTACGTGCCCAGCGCCGTGGCGCGTTCGCTGAAGGCCAAGACCACGGCGACCATCGGCCTGTTGGTGCCCAACAGCCTCAATCCGTATTTCGCCGAGTTGGCCCGAGGGATCGAGGATTATTGCGAGCGCAACGGCTACTGCGTGATTCTCTGTAACTCCGACGACGACCCGGAAAAACAGCGCAGCTACCTGCGAGTGCTGCTGGAAAAACGCATCGACGGCCTGATCGTGACCTCGGCCGGTGGCGACGGCGGGCTGGCCAAGGGCCTGGCCGCCGTGCGCACGCCGATGGTGATCGTCGACCGCGGGCTGGAAGGGGTGGATGCGGACCTGGTGCGGATCGATCACGAATACGGCGCGTACCTGGCGACCCGTCATCTGCTCGAGTTGGGCCATCGCGATATCGCCTGCATCGGCGGCCCGGACTACACCAGCGTGGCGCAGCTACGTCTGGCGGGGTTCCAGCGGGCGTTGCGCGAAGCCGGCGTGGAGGTGCCTGCGCAGCGCATCCTGCAGAGCGACTTCACCAGTACCGGCGGTTATCACGCGGCGGCCCAGTTGTTGGAGCGCAACCGGCCCAGCGCGATCTTCGCCGGTAACGACATGATGGGCATCGGTGTGCTGCGCGCGGCGGCGGAGCGCAATATCCGGGTGCCGAGCGAACTGTCGGTGATCGGCTTCGACGATATCCAGATGAGTCGTTATGTGTATCCGGCGCTGACTACAGTTGGCCAGTCGATCCTGCAACTGGGCGAGCAGGCGGCGGAGCTGTTGCTGCGCCGCATTGCCACCCCTGGATTGCCGACCGACCAGCGTATCGTCACCCCAAGCATTGTCCTGCGCGAGTCGACGGCGCCTGTGGCCGGCGCATTCGCCGAGTACCGTTGAATCGAATTGTGAGTATCGATGTATGCCAGCAAAAGTAGTGGTAGTAGGCAGTCTCAATATGGACCTGGTCACCCGGGCCGAGCGGCTGCCGCGTGCCGGTGAAACCCTGATCGGCCAGTCGTTCGCCACGGTTTCCGGTGGCAAGGGGGCGAACCAGGCGGTGGCGGCGGCCCGCCTGGGTGCCCAGGTGTCGATGATCGGCTGCGTCGGTGATGATGCCTACGGCGAGCAATTGCGCTCGGCGTTGCTCGCCGAACGGATCGATTGCCAGGCCGTCACCGCTGTCTCTGGCTCCAGTGGCGTCGCCTTGATCGTGGTGGACGACAGCAGTCAGAACGCGATCGTGATCGTGGCCGGTGGCAATGGTCGGCTCACGCCAGAAGTGGTCAGCGGCTTCGACAAGGTGCTGCAGGCGGCCGATGTAATCATCTGCCAGCTCGAAGTACCGCTGCCCACTGTGGGGCATAGCCTCAAGCGCGGCCGTGAACTGGGCAAGACCGTGATCCTCAACCCTGCACCGGCCAGTGGCCCGTTGCCGGCGGACTGGTACGCGTCCATCGACTATCTGATTCCCAACGAAAGCGAGGCCGCGGCCCTCAGCGGCTTGCCGGTGGATTCCCTGGCGAGCGCCGAAGCCGCGGCCGCCCGCTTGATCGCCGCCGGGGCCGGCAAGGTCATCATCACGCTCGGCGCCCAAGGCTCGCTGTTCGCCAATGGCACGAGCTTCGAGCATTTCCCGGCGCCCAAGGTCAAGGCGGTCGATACCACGGCCGCCGGCGATACCTTCGTCGGTGGTTTTGCCGCCGCCTTGGCCGCCGGCAAGAACGAGGCTGAGGCGATTCGTTTCGGTCAGGTCGCGGCAGCGCTGTCGGTGACCCGCCCAGGTGCGCAACCTTCCATTCCCACGTTGTCCGACGTACAGGCGTTCTCTCCCGCATGAAAAAAACACCCTTGCTCAATGTCGCCCTGTCGCGACTGATTGCCTCCCTGGGGCACGGCGATATCGTGGTCATCGGCGATGCCGGCCTGCCTGTACCGCCGGGCGTCGAATTGATCGACCTGGCCTTGACCCAGGGTATTCCGGATTTCCTCAGCACCTTGCAGGTGGTGCTTTGCGAGATGCAGGTGGAAGGCCATGTGCTGGCGCGGGAGATCCTGGATCGACAATCCCCGACCCTGCAAGCGCTCGAGGCGTTGAGCGCCGAGGGGGCGCTGGGCGCGCGCAAGCTGTTGAGCCACGATGAGTTCAAGGCGCTCAGCCGCCAGGCGCGGGCCATCGTTCGCACGGGGGAGTGTCAGCCTTATTGCAACATCGCTTTGATTGCCGGGGTGACGTTCTGAGCGTTGCCCCTCTCTGTTCAACCACGCAAAGGAGTGCACCATGCACCGCTATGCTCAGCTATTGAAACACCTGATCCGGAGTGTTCTGCTCGTGTCCCTGTTCACTGCTACCAGCGCCCATGCGGCAGAAAAAATCGATCTGATCATCGATACCGATCCGGGTGCCGATGATGTGGTTGCGTTGCTGTTCGCCCTGGCGTCGCCGGAAGAACTGCAGATCCGCGCGCTGACCACGGTGGCCGGCAACGTGCGCCTGGACAAGACCTCGCGTAATGCGCGCCTGGCCCGTGAGTGGGCGGGGCGCGAAGAGGTGCCGGTGTACGCTGGCGCGCCTAAGCCGCTGCTGCGCACGCCGATCTATGCCGAGAACATTCACGGCAAGGAAGGCATTTCCGGGGTCACGGTGCATGAGCCGAAAAAGGGCCTGGCTGAGGGCAGTGCGATCAATTACCTGATCGACACCCTGCGCGCCGCCAAGCCCCACAGCATCACCATTGCCATGCTGGGGCCGCAGACCAACCTGGCACTGGCGCTGATCCAGGCACCGGATATCACTCAAGGCATCAAGGAAGTGGTGGTCATGGGCGGGGCGCATTTCAATGGCGGCAACATCACCCCGGTGGCCGAGTTCAACCTGTTCGCCGATCCGCAGGCTGCCGAGGTGGTGCTCAAGAGCGGCGTGAAGCTGACTTACCTGCCGCTGGACGTCACCCACAAGGTACTGACCAGCGATGCGCGCCTGCAGAAGATCGCGGCCTTGAACAACAATGCCAGCAAGGTGGTGGGCGATATCCTCAACGAATACGTCAAGGGTGACATGGAGCACTACGGCATTCCGGGTGGCCCGGTGCATGACGCGACCGTCGTTGCCTACCTGCTCAAGCCCGAGCTGTTCAGCGGGCGCCAGGCCAACATGGTGATCGACAGCCGTGAGGGCCCAACCTTCGGCCAGACCATCGTCGATTGGTACGACGGCCTGAAGCAGGAGAAGAACGTGTTCTGGGTGGAGAATGGCGATGCCCAGGGTTTCTTCGATCTGCTGACCGAGCGCCTGGCTCGCCTGAAGTAAGTGATATTCCCGGCAGGTGCCGGCCTGTCGGGCGCTACGCCTTCCCTGTATCCGGCGAGCCTGAGTGTTCGCCGGGATACTTCTCGAATATCTGCTCGATGAATGTCTGGGCCGCTTCGGTGCCCAGCTCCCTGATCAGCAAGTCGATGCCGATGATCGCCAGCTCTTCGGGGCTGCCGGGGCTGTAGGAGCAGTGGCCTTCGGGCCATTTGGCTTTGATGTCGGCGTCGATCGTCACGGTGGCCATGGAAGTCTCGCGAACTCGGAAAGGATAGGGCCGGACAGGCGCTTGTCGAGGGCTTCCGGTCTTGTAGAGTTAAACACCTTGGCGGGCTTTTCGCACTCCGACTTAGGCATGAGGGGAGGGCTGTGCGACACTTGGTCATTGTCTGTTTTCAAGGGGTGCCAGTGTGCAGATCGATTTGAACAACCCTGATGCCTTGACCTTCGAGGCGGTGCGCCAGTTGCTGGCGTCGGCCAGTGACGATGTGCATACCCAGTTGCGAGTGACCAAGGCGGGCATTGCCTATATCTCGTCGGGCGTGGTCGGTGGCGCGGACATCGACGGCCTGCTGTTCAGGCTGGAGACCTGGGCCGCCGGTTCCGGTTATGTCGGGCGGGTAGCGGCCAGTGATGAGGTCTGGGTGACGCAGATTTTTAACGCGTTGAAACAGAACTGGCCGAAGCCACCGTTCGATTACATCGATATTTACTGAGGCTGTTCATATCCGGTCACGATTGCTGCATGAAAACGTGGCCGTACCTGATGCAGACTTGCCCGCTGCCTGGCCAAGAGGCCATTGGCCAGTCCGTTTGTGAAACCAATAGTCAGAGCGGTTGTCGCACTATCTCTGCTTATTTTTGAAAAGGAGGCTTCATGCCTTGGAAGCTCGCGTCATTCGGTACCTTGTTGGCTGCAGTCGTTTTGACGGGGTGCAGCACTTCTTCGCCGGATAAGGATCCGGTAGCGACCGAGAGCGGCCATAGCCGCTGTGAGGCTAAGGCGGCCGAATTCGCCATCGGCAAAAAAGCTTCGCCTGAGCTGCTGGAACAGGCGCGTACTCGCGCAGGTGCGCAGAACGCCCGTATTCTCAAGCCGAATGACATGATCACCCTGGAATACCGTTCCGATCGGCTGAACCTAAACACCGATACCAATCTGGTGGTCACCCGGGTCAACTGCGGCTGATCGCGTCAGCGCTTTTGCACCTTGCATAAAAAACCCCGTCACATGGACGGGGTTTTTTTAGCTCGCTGAGAAATTACTCAGGACGAACTTGTGCAGCTTGCATACCCTTTTGGCCTTTCTCAGCCACGAAGGAAACGGTCTGGCCTTCTTTCAGGCTTTTGAAACCGTCGCTTTCAATAGCTTTGAAGTGTACGAACAGGTCGTCACCGCCACCTTGAGGAGTGATGAAGCCGAAGCCTTTTTCATCGTTGAACCATTTTACGGTGCCGGTTTGGCGATTAGACATGGTGTATCTCCAAGAAACATATATTTTCAGTAGTACTGTGCTGCTCAGGCCAACTGGGCACACCGGGCTATCATAGTCGAAATGTTCGACTTGGGAGCCCCCCGGACGTGCCGATTCCCAGGTGCTTGAGTCCGTTTTGTTGCTCCGATCGGCTGAAGGCCCCGGTTTAAGGGGCTTTCGCTGAAAATATTCGGTGATAAAAAAAGCCGTAAAAGCTGCGTAAATTGTGAAAAAAGGCCGGTTTTCAGATCGCATCGAACCTGATTCAAGGCCCTCTCTCGCGCTTTAAAGGCTTATTTCACCACCCGGCAAGCGGCAATAGCGTCCAGGGCCTTGGTTCTCAGCGCCGGATCCGGTTGAGTCTGCTTGCTCATGAGCTGTTTGATTTCGTCGGTAGTGAATTTCTCATTGAGCTTGTCCGCACCACAGGCGCAGTGCTTTTCCGCACTTTTCACATCAACGCTTTGGCTGGCGGCAGCCGTGCAATCCTTCATGTATTCGGCGCGTACCCCGGCTGGCCAGGCGGCTTGCGCGCTCAGTGGCAGCAGCAGGGCGAAAGGGGCGGCAAGGGCGAATAGTTGGGTGAGGCGCATGAGTCGAGCTCTCCTGGGATTGGTACAAGAATGGCGATTCTCGGTGTATTTGAGACCTTGCGTACACACCAAGTTCACTTTCTCGAAAGAAAGCGCGGATACGCTGGTCCCGGTGGGAAGTACGGCGCGATGACCGTTCATCTGTGCTAGCATGCCCGGCTTGGGTGTTTTCAGGCTCTGGGCGAGTTTCAATCCCACCGCGGTCTATGCCTCTATTTTTCTGATTTGAACTCCAGTCACTCTGGTTCGTTTTACCGGTTGGCCGCAAGGCTCCTGCCACTGTGAGGCAGGCGTTCGTCACGAACGGCCTGGATCGAACCGCGTACTGGCTCATCCCAACCCACGTGACCTTTGGTAGGGGTCACCACTAGGAGAGGAGGCGCCATGCCCACTATTACTCTTCCCGACGGCAGTCAACGTTCATTCGATCATCCGGTTTCCGTAGCCGAGGTCGCCGCATCCATTGGTGCAGGTCTGGCCAAGGCCACCGTGGCCGGCAAGGTCAATGGCAAATTGGTCGACGCCTGCGATCTGATCGACAGCGACGCGACCCTGCAAATCATCACGCCAAAGGATGAAGAGGGGCTGGAGATCATTCGCCACTCTTGCGCTCATCTGGTTGGCCACGCGGTCAAGCAGCTGTATCCGACAGCGAAGATGGTTATCGGTCCGGTGATCGATGAAGGCTTCTATTACGATATCGCCTACGAGCGTCCTTTCACCCCGGACGACCTGGCGGCCATCGAACAGCGCATGCAGCAGCTGATCGAGAAAGATTACGACGTCATCAAGAAGGTCACTCCGCGCGCCGAAGTGATCGAAGTGTTCAAGGCTCGCGGCGAAGACTACAAGTTGCGCCTGGTCGAGGACATGCCGAACGAACAGGCCATGGGCCTGTACTTCCACGAAGAATATGTCGACATGTGCCGTGGTCCGCATGTGCCGAATACTCGCTTCCTCAAGTCCTTCAAACTGACCAAGCTGTCCGGCGCCTACTGGCGCGGCGATGCCAAGAACGAGCAACTGCAGCGCGTCTATGGCACTGCCTGGGCGGACAAGAAGCAGCTGGCGGCTTATATCCAGCGTATCGAAGAAGCCGAGAAGCGCGACCATCGCAAGATCGGCAAGCGTTTGGGCCTGTTCCATACCCAGGAAGAAGCGCCGGGCATGGTGTTCTGGCATCCGAATGGCTGGACCCTGTACCAGGTGCTCGAGCAGTACATGCGCAAGGTGCAGCGCGACAATGGCTACTTGGAGATCAAGACTCCGCAGGTGGTCGATCGCAGCCTGTGGGAGAAATCCGGGCACTGGGCCAACTACGCCGAAAACATGTTCACCACCGAGTCGGAAAGCCGCGACTACGCCATCAAGCCGATGAACTGCCCGTGCCACGTGCAGGTATTCAATCAGGGCCTGAAGAGCTACCGCGAGCTGCCGATGCGTCTGGCCGAGTTCGGTGCCTGCCACCGTAACGAGCCGTCCGGTGCATTGCACGGCATCATGCGTGTGCGTGCCTTCACCCAGGACGATGCGCATATCTTCTGCACCGAAGAGCAGATGCAGGCTGAATCCGCGGCATTCATCAAGCTGACCATGGATGTCTATGCCGACTTTGGCTTCAAGGACATCGAAATGAAGCTTTCCACTCGCCCTGAAAAGCGTGTGGGTTCCGACGAGCTGTGGGATCGCGCTGAAAATGCCTTGGCTGCCGCGCTTGATAGCGCCGGGCTACCGTATGACCTGCAACCGGGCGAAGGGGCGTTCTATGGTCCGAAAATCGAGTTCTCGCTGAAAGACTGCCTGGGTCGTGTCTGGCAGTGTGGTACCTTGCAGCTCGATTTCAACCTGCCGATCCGTCTGGGTGCCGAGTACGTTTCCGAAGATAACAGCCGTAAACATCCGGTGATGTTGCACCGGGCGATCCTCGGTTCTTTCGAGCGTTTCGTCGGGATTCTGATCGAGCATTACGAAGGGGCATTCCCTGCGTGGCTGGCTCCGACCCAGGCCGTGGTGATGAATATCACTGATAAACAGGCAGATTTTGCCCTCGAAGTGGAAAAAACCCTCAATCAAAGCGGATTTCGTGCCAAGTCCGACTTGAGAAATGAAAAGATCGGCTTTAAAATCCGCGAGCATACTTTGCTCAAGGTTCCCTATCTCTTGGTTATTGGAGATCGGGAAGTCGAGACGCAGACTGTCGCTGTGCGTACCCGTGAAGGTGCTGACCTGGGCTCGATGCCCGTCGCCCAATTCTCGGAGTTCCTTGCACAAGCGGTTTCCCGGCGTGGTCGCCCAGATTCGGAGTAATTATTATTAAGCGTGAAATGAGACAAGATAAACGAGCTGCACCGAAAGCCCCGATCAACGAGAATATCTCGGCACGCGAGGTTCGGTTAATTGGCGCTGACGGCGAGCAGATTGGCATCGTCTCGATTGATGAAGCGCTTCGTATTGCTGAAGAAGCCAAGCTTGATCTGGTGGAAATCTCCGCCGACGCAGTCCCACCGGTTTGCCGTGTGATGGACTACGGCAAGTCGATCTTCGAGAAGAAGAAGCAGATTGCTGCGGCGAAGAAGAACCAGAAGCAGATTCAGGTAAAAGAAATCAAGTTTCGTCCAGGGACGGAGGAAGGGGATTACCAGGTAAAACTGCGCAACCTGGTACGTTTCCTGAGTGACGGGGACAGGGCCAAGGTATCCTTGCGATTCCGCGGCCGTGAGATGGCCCACCAGGAGCTGGGGATGGAACTCCTCAAGCGGGTTGAAGCTGACCTGCAAGAGTACGGTTCGGTCGAACAGCATCCTAAGATGGAAGGACGCCAGCTGATCATGGTCATCGCCCCGAAAAAGAAGAAGTAATCAACAGGGCACGGCAGGCCTTCTGATTATGTTTATCAACTGAATGCGGAGTATCCGAACATGCCAAAGATGAAAACCAAAAGTGGTGCTGCTAAGCGGTTTCTGAAAACTGCTAACGGTATCAAGCACAAGCACGCTTTCAAGAGCCACATCCTGACCAAAATGTCGACCAAGCGTAAGCGTCAACTGCGCGGTAGCAGCTTGCTGCATCCGTCTGACGTGGCAAAAGTCGAGCGCATGCTGCGCCTTCGTTAATTTTTGGATCAAGAATAGAGGAAGTAACTCATGGCTCGTGTAAAGCGTGGCGTCATTGCCCGTAAACGTCACAAAAAAATTCTGAAACTTGCTAAAGGCTACTACGGCGCGCGTTCCCGCGTATTCCGTGTTGCCAAGCAAGCGGTAATCAAGGCAGGCCAATACGCCTACCGCGACCGTCGTCAGAAAAAACGTCAGTTCCGCGCTCTGTGGATCGCTCGTATCAACGCTGGTGCTCGTATCAACGGTCTGTCCTACAGCCGTTTCATCGCCGGCCTGAAAAAAGCGTCCATCGAGATCGACCGTAAGGTTCTGGCTGATCTGGCAGTGAACGAAAAAGCGGCGTTTGCTGCGATTGTCGAGAAAGCTAAAGCCACTCTGGCTTAAGTACCCCCGACAGTCACCCGGGCTCACCTCTGTGGGCCCAGGTGTTAAACGTCATAAATAGGGGAAGAGCCTACAAGCTCTTCCCCTATTTTGTATCTGGAGTCTGTACATGGAAAACCTGGATGCGCTGGTCTCTCAAGCACTAGAGGCTGTGCAAAGCGCTGAAGATATCAATGCCCTGGAGCAAATCCGGGTTCAGTACCTTGGCAAGAAGGGTGAATTGACTCAGGTGATGAAGACCCTGGGGAATTTGCCGGCAGAGGAGCGCCCGCAGATCGGCGCCCTGATCAACGTTGCCAAGGAGCGTGTTACAGAGGCTCTCAATACGCGTAAGGCTTTGTTTGAAGAAGCCGAGCTGGCTGCCAAACTGTCCGCTGAGTCCATCGATGTGACCCTGCCTGGCCGTGGCCAGGTCTCCGGCGGTCTGCATCCTGTGACCCGGACTCTGGAACGTATTGAACAGTTCTTCACCCATATCGGCTACGGCATCGCCGAAGGCCCTGAGGTCGAAGACGACTATCACAACTTCGAGGCACTCAACATCCCAGGCCACCACCCGGCCCGTTCGATGCATGACACCTTCTATTTCAATGCGAACATGCTGTTGCGCACCCATACCTCTCCGGTACAGGTCCGCACCATGGAATCGCAGCAGCCGCCGATCCGCATCGTCTGCCCAGGCCGTGTGTACCGTAGCGACTCCGATATCACCCACTCGCCGATGTTCCACCAGGTCGAAGGCCTGCTGGTCGATCGCGACATCAATTTCGCCGACCTCAAAGGGACCATCGAAGAGTTCCTGCGGGTGTTCTTCGAAAAGGAACTGGCGGTGCGCTTCCGTCCTTCGTACTTCCCGTTCACCGAGCCGTCCGCCGAAGTCGACATGGAGTGTGTGATGTGCAGCGGTAAGGGCTGCCGTGTCTGCAAGCAGACCGGTTGGCTGGAAGTCATGGGCTGCGGCATGGTTCACCCGAACGTGCTGCGCATGTCCGGGATCGATCCGGAAGAGTTCCAGGGCTTTGCCTTCGGCATGGGCGCCGAGCGTCTGGCCATGCTGCGTTACGGCGTGAATGACTTGCGCCTGTTCTTCGACAACGACTTGCGGTTCCTCGCGCAATTTCGCTAGGTCGCACGCCCGTAACGAATCTTTCAGGAGAGCAGGATGAAATTCAGTGAACAATGGCTGCGTGGCTGGGTAAGCCCGCAGGTAAGTCGCGACGAGCTGGTTGCTCGTCTGTCGATGGCCGGTCTTGAGGTCGATAGCGTAACGCCGGCCGCCGGTGTTTTCAGTGGCGTGGTGGTGGGCGAGGTGCTGAGCACCGAGCAACACCCTGATGCTGACAAACTGCGTGTTTGCCAGGTCAGCAATGGTGCGGAAACCTTCCAGGTCGTGTGCGGTGCGCCAAACGTGCGTCCGGGCCTGAAGATCCCTTTCGCCATGATCGGCGCGGAGCTGCCTGGCGACTTCAAGATCAAGAAGGCCAAGCTACGCGGTGTCGAGTCGAACGGCATGCTGTGCTCCCAGGCAGAACTGCAGGTGGGAGAGGGCAATGACGGTCTGATGGAATTGCCGGCCGATGCGCCGGTAGGCAAGGATTTCCGTGAGTACCTGGAACTGGACGATGCCAGCATTGAAGTCGACCTGACTCCTAACCGCGGTGACTGCCTGTCGCTGGCGGGGCTCGCCCGTGAAGTCGGCGCGCTCTACGCAGCGCCTGTTGCCCGTCCGGTGGTGCTATCCGTGGCACCTGCGCACGATGAAGTGCGTCCGGTTGAAGTGCTGGCGCCCGCAGCTTGCCCGCGTTATCTGGGCCGGGTTATCTGTAATGTTGATCTGTCCAAGCCGACCCCGCTGTGGATGGTCGAGCGTCTGCGTCGCGCTGATGTACGCAGCATCGATGCGGCCGTAGACATCACCAACTACGTGATGCTGGAACTGGGGCAACCGCTGCATGCTTTCGACCTCGCCGAAATCAACGGTGGCATCCGTGTGCGGATGGCCGAAGAGGGCGAGAAGCTGGTCTTGCTCGACGGCCAGGAAGTGGCCCTGCGCAGCGATACCCTGGTTATCGCCGACCATACCCGTGCCCTGGCGATTGCCGGTGTTATGGGCGGCGAGCACAGCGGTGTAGCGGCAACTACCCGCGACGTTTTCCTGGAAAGTGCCTTCTTCGACCAGATCGCTGTCGCTGGTAAGGCCCGTTCCTATGGCCTGCACACCGACGCCTCGCATCGCTACGAGCGTGGTGTGGACTGGCAATTGGCCCGTGAAGCCATGGAGCGCGCCACCGGCTTGTTGCTGGAGATTACTGGTGGCGAAGCTGGCCCGATCATTGAAGCAGTCAGCGAGCAGCACCTGCCTTCGATCGCTCCGGTCACTTTGCGTGCCGAGCGCATCACCCAGATGCTGGGCATGGAAATCGAAGCGGCAGAAGTCGAGCGTCTGCTCGGTGCTCTGGGTCTGAAGATTTCCGCCGATGGAGCAGGGCAGTGGCGCGTTGAAGTGCCAAGCCATCGCTTCGACATCAGCCTGGAAGTCGATCTGATCGAAGAACTGGCTCGCTTGTACGGCTACAACCGCCTACCGGTTCGCTACCCTCAGGCGCGCCTGGCTCCACAAGCCAAGGCCGAAGCTCGTAGCGATCTGCCTGAGCTGCGTCGTTTGCTGGTGGCCCGCGGTTATCAGGAAGCTATTACTTACAGCTTCATCGATCCGAAACAGTTCGAGTTGTTTAATCCGGGAGTCGAGCCGCTGTTGCTGGCCAACCCGATTTCCAACGACATGGCTGCCATGCGTTCCTCGCTGTGGCCAGGGCTGGTCAAGGCGCTTCAGCACAACCTGAACCGCCAGCAGGACCGTGTCCGTCTGTTTGAGAGCGGCCTGCGTTTCGTCGGTCAACTGGAAGGCTTGAAGCAAGAGCCGATGCTGGCCGGTGTGGTATGCGGCACTCGTCTGCCGGAAGGCTGGGCACAAGGCCGCGATGTCGTGGACTTCTTCGACGTTAAGGCTGATGTGGAAGCGGTGCTGGGTTTTGCCGGTGCACTCGACGCGTTCACTTTCGTGCCTGGCAAGCACCCTGCGTTGCACCCGGGTCAAACCGCGCGCATCGAGCGTGAAGGTCGTCTGGTTGGTTATATTGGCGCTATCCACCCTGAGTTGTCGAAAACCCTCGGTCTCGACCGTCCAGTCTTCGTTTTCGAGCTGGTTCTGGCCGAAGTAGCCTCGGGTAAAATGCCTGAATTCCGTGAGTTGTCGCGCTTTCCTGAAGTGCGTCGTGACTTGGCCTTGCTGGCTGATCGAGATGTTGCTGCCAGTGCGGTACTGGATGTAATCCGTGAGAATGCAGGTGAATGGCTGACAGACCTCAGGTTGTTTGACGTGTACCAGGGTAAAGGCATTGATCCTCATAGAAAAAGCCTTGCAGTTGGCTTGACCTGGCAGCATCCATCGCGCACTCTTAATGACGATGAGGTGAACTCCACGACGCAAAATATCCTCACCTCGCTCGAACAAAGGTTGAACGCCACGTTAAGGAAGTGACGTATGGGGGCTCTGACGAAAGCTGAAATGGCCGAACGTCTCTACGAAGAGCTGGGCCTGAATAAACGTGAGGCCAAGGAATTGGTCGAGCTGTTTTTTGAGGAAATCAGGCACGCTCTCGAAGATAACGAACAGGTCAAACTGTCCGGTTTCGGTAACTTCGATCTTCGGGATAAACGCCAGCGACCTGGCCGCAACCCGAAGACGGGTGAAGAAATCCCGATCACGGCACGCCGTGTGGTCACCTTTCGTCCAGGGCAGAAGTTGAAGGCCCGAGTTGAGGCTTATGCTGGAACCAAGTCATAACGACGAGCTCCCGGTCATTCCGGGCAAGCGCTACTTCACCATCGGTGAAGTCAGCGAGCTCTGTGCGGTCAAGCCGCATGTGCTGCGTTATTGGGAGCAGGAGTTTCCTCAACTCAACCCCGTCAAGCGCCGCGGAAATCGCCGGTATTATCAGCGCCAGGATGTGCTGATGATCCGGCAGATCCGCGCGTTGCTGTATGATCAGGGGTTCACCATCGGTGGAGCGCGCCTGCGCCTTTCCGGTGATGAAGCCAAAGACGACACCACCCAGTACAAGCAGTTGATCCGTCAGATGATCTCCGAACTGGAGGACGTTCTGGTAGTACTCAAGAAATAATTTCAGCCTTTAAAATACTTCCAAATTTCAAAAGCTTGCGATATATTCTTGAACGCTTCGTTAAGAAGCTAACTCAGTAACACGCCTAGTCGGGGCGTAGCGCAGTCCGGTAGCGCACTAGCATGGGGTGCTAGGGGTCGAGTGTTCGAATCACTCCGTCCCGACCATATTTTTCAATGACTTAGCCCAATCTTCACAGGTTGGGCTTTTTCATTTGTGGGGAGATTTTCGGGACTTCATCCTGTCCTCCTCTTCAAAATCGTCAGTACAGGCCCGCGTGAGTCCGTGGCTGATACCCTATTTGCAGCGTCAATCAGCTTCTCAAGCTCCGCGCCGGAGTAGTGGCTGGTGATGCTGCCGTTCTTGTGGCCGAGTAAGGCCTTGCGATCTTCCTCGGTTACGCCTGCCGCCCGAAGGCGACGACCAAACGTGTGTTTCAAATCATGCACCCTGATGGATGCGTACCCTGGGTGAGCGGGGCGAAGGTTTTCCTCCTGCCAGAGTTTCGCCGCTCTCACCCGTGCTTTTTTCCATGCAGAGTCATTCATCCTGTGCATGGCTGTGCCGTTGTACGGAAACACCCACTCTTTACTCAGTCCGCGCTGCTTGTCGATAACCGACTTGGCCACGGCATTGAGCACCACCAGGCGCTCGTCGCCATTCTTCACGCCGGATCGCTCGTTACGGCCGCCGAAGTCGGAAGGGATCAGAAAAACACTGGTCCCCAGTTCCGGTACCTGGATTTCCCAATCCCATCTCAACTTGCAGACTTCCTGCTCCCGGCAACCCGTGTTCACCTTGAACAGGGCCATCTTCTGCAGGTGCGTCGGCAGCTCTCCAAAGAGGATCGACTGCTCGTCCCAAGTCATTGGGTAGGGCAGCCGCACCTTCTTCTTCAAATCGAGCTTTGTCAGCATCGGAACCGAGTCGAGCCAGGGCCTGCGCTCTTCATCCCGCCACTTTCTTGCGCAAAGCGACAGAATCCGGATCACCCGCTCAATGGAAATGTTCACTGTACGAGGTGCAACTGGCTTCAGCTGCTTACCGCACGGTAGAACCATCCCGTTCAATCGATCAGCCACAAACTCCTCAAGTGCCTGGTCGTCGATGTGAGTCAACGGCAGATCCTTCAGATAGGGATGAAGGTGCGTGAGGTGGTGTGCCGAAAGCTTGATTGAGGGTTGGTCCTTGTACTCAAGCAGGAATCGCGTCGCTGCTTCCTCCCAGGTGCGTGTACGGCGAACACCGTAAACGCGCTCCTGGCGTAACTTTTCAAGCCTGTGAATCAGATACTGCTCTGCTTCTTGCCGGTCACCAGTTCCAGTGCTTTCTCGAAGTCGCTCGCCACGGAAGACCTTGTCGATTTGCCAGATGCCACCTTTCTGGTAGAGACCGGAGATCGTTTTTCGCGCCATTGTGTTGCTCCTTGGCGCTCGCTGCGAGGCCGATTGTTGTCCTGTTTGGCGGCTTTTTCAATTGCCTTGGCCGCGATGTAGGCGTCGGCCCACTCGTCCAGTTCGTGCCGGTCGAAGGCGACTCCTTGTTTCCCTATCGGGAATTCCCGGACATTTGGCCTAACAGTTTTGTTGAATTCGTCATTGCACATACCGAGGTAGCCAGGCGCATCACCGAAGCGAATGAAGCGCGGCTGAATACTGGTGGCTTTGGCTGCTGTGGCATTTGCCATGGGGTGTCCTCGCCCGCGGTCAGCAGGCTTCAGGTTTATTCAGAATTGTGTTCGGGACAGTTGTCGCGACAGTTTGTAGAGTTGCGCCGCTCGACCGGCCCAGCGCACTTGTAAAGGGGCGAATGTGCTGGCCGGGACGAGCGCCAATTCAGATTTCGGGCGCGGGCATTTTGGAAAGCTCTGATAGTTACCGGCGTTGCGCGCGGCTATCGTTGAGTCGTTCGCCCAGTCCGTTGTCCTGGCTATCCGTCGACTTTCCGGTGGGCTGTGGCGAACTCCTCCAAGTTCAACTGCTTCGATTTGTTTCGCTCATGCTCGATTCGTGCACGGGCGATCGCTATATAACCGAGACAGTTTCCGTGCTCGTCTTGGTCTCGCTCGATGCCGATGAAGCGGAAGCCCTCGCGCATCGCCGCCTTCCCAGTGCTGCCGCTGCCCATGTACGGGTCAAGCACGGTACCGCCTGGCGGTGTGACAAGGCGTAGCAGGTAGGCCATCAGGTCTGTCGGCTTCACCGTTGGGTGGTTGTTTCCGCTGGTACCGACGTTCTCGACTTTGCGCAGGGTGGTGCCGGTGGTGAACTGCGGGCCGGGATTGGCCAGACCTTCATGGCGATCGGCGCGACTGGTCTTGGCGCAGTAGAAGAAGCGGGCGGCGCTGCCAGAATCCAGTCGCCGGGCCCCGGGTTTCATCTGAAAGCCGACGACGCCAGAATTATCGCTATTTGCACTGGCCTCTTTGCCGCGGCCCCGCTTCATGTTGCCGTAGCAGTTTTGACCGGCTCGCTGTGTGTCGCTGGTGCTTACAGCGGCCAGTTGGCCTGGGGCATCAGGGAATGCCGCTAGCACCTCAGGACTTCCGTCATGGATCAGGTTTGCGGGCCAGCGCCCAAGCTGTGAGGCCTTTTCGACGTTCGCTGTTACCTTGGCGTTATGTGCTGCGACATGGGAAGGATCATCCATCCACGGCCGGGCCCAACCTTCTGGCTTACCCGACTTACCGCACTCATCGCCGCCGCCCAGCCGCTCACCTGTCGGCATGACTCGACACATGTCGATGTTCAGCGCCCCGGTACCGTGAGCTTGGACATTATCTGCGACAGTTCCGGTGAACGGCTTGCGCGCCACGGTGATCGGCTCCAATGCCGGTTTCAGCGCTGTGCCCCATCCTTCATGCTCGCCCTCGAGGTTGTGCGACTTCGGGAAGCCAGAACCATAAGCCCAGGCGATCATGTCGCGGATCTCGAAGCCGGCGTCCTCGATCCGCACAGCCATACGGTGCTGAGTGCGGGTACCGGCGAAGGCCAGCAGGTGACCGCCCGGCTTGAGAACGCGCAGGCACTCAGCCCATACCTCGACCGACGGAACGTCGTGGTCCCATTTTTTCCCCATGAATGACAGGCCGTAGGGCGGGTCGGTTACGATGCTATCAACGCTGTTGTCTGGCATCTGCAGCAACTGCTCGAGGCAGTCGCCATGATAGAGCTGGTATTCGCTCATCGCTTCGGCCCCGTGTAGATCAGCCAGGCCATGTAGAGGATGGGAAGGATCATGGCGCCACCTTCGCGCCTGGCAGCTTCGGCACGGGCGCCGCTCGACGACCCCACACGCAGACCGGACCATCTTCCGCGTCATGAATCGACAGGATGAACCAGCCCGGTTCGTCTGGATGCTGGATCTCCCATGCCGAGCAATCGCACTGACCGTCATCCATGTATGTATCGAACACATCGGCGGGAACGTCGCTTTCCATGTAGGTGATTTTGGTTTCCACCTGGTGGCGCAGGCACCACTCCTGGAACTGTGCTTCGGTGATCTCGTCATCGAACTCCGATAGGTAATTTGGGTGAGACCACCAGCCGTCGATATCGCGCTCGACCGGCAGCGGCTGGATCAAAACAGTTTCTTCAGGCATGACTTCGTCCTTGCCGCTATAGCGGCTGACTTTGAAGGGGGAGGGAGTTACTGCGGGATGGAGTACGGATGCACTCCAGAAAATGAATTTGATACTCGATGACTGTTCGGCATCTTGGATGCGCTAATCTCGATGCCCGTGAACCTGTCAATGTTTGTTGCAGTAGAGTGTCGCTCAAGGGAAAAGCAAATGCGTAATGGGATATGCGGTTTGTGCGGACAGGCAGGGATCTTAAAAAAAAGTCACCTGCTCCCTAAATCAGCCTACAAGCAAGTTAGAGATCTGCCCTCAGAAGGTGGGAAATCACCTCTGAGGATAGACATGCAGTCGGGCAGATTTGGGAGGACTGATAAGCAGGTGGATGCTCATTTCCTATGTTCAAAATGCGAGCATCTTTTTTCCAAACATGGAGAAGCAATCGTTGCCAAGCATTGGGGTACCCATCATGAATTTCCTCTGCTTGAGCATCTTATGACTATTCGTCCCGTAGAAATGAGCGTTCGCAGACTCCTGTTTGTTCCCAACCAACTTCCCGAAGAGTTGAGTTTGGCTCTTTACTACTTCGCAGTCAGCGTATTCTGGCGCGCCCTAGAATGGCCGGTCCCGGCGCCGGGCATAAAAAGCTGTAAGGGGGCTTGCACTGGGGCGCAGTTAGAAAAGCTGAAGAGGTTTCTCTTGAATCCGCATGGGTACATAGAGGGTTTCTTGTTAGTGGCGGACGTTAACACGCAGCCAGAAATGAACGGGATTATGTCGCTACCAGCACTAATGGCTCTTCCAAGCATCAACGGTATACAGTTCGAGCTTTTGGGGATTAGATTCATGATGTTTGTTGGTGATAGCCTCCCTGAAGAACTCGATTTCTTACAGCGGAGGCTAAACCGCAACTTCATTATTGTTACGTCTGATCACTCCGGAAGTAATTCGGCGAAGCAAGTCGCTAAATTTCTGCACGACAATGATATTGATTAAAGTGTAGCGATTCCGTTGCCGACCGGCCTAGTGTAGACGTTGTGGTGGGGCCTCATGCGGCCACCGCTTCGCGCTGGTTTACCCTCCATGGATCATTCGCCCGGGCCAGTGCGGCCATCGGCGGTGGGCTGACGCTGTTGCCGCACATGTGAACCTGCTGGGTTTTGGTGAACGGCTTACCGTCGGCGCCGCGGTCGATGATGTAATCGGCCGGGAAACCCTGGGCCTTGTACAGTTCGGACGGCTGCAGCATTCGCAGGCAGATATCGACGATCACGTAAGGGGTGCCCTTTATGGTCACGGTGACGAGGCCGAGGCGGTCCCTGGTGGTGATGGTCGGCGCAGGTGCGTCGGTTCCGCTGATGTTCTCGGTGCCGTAGTAGCTGATCAGAAAGGCTGCGACGCGTAGGGCGCCGGCCTCGACCTCTGGCGATAGCTGCAGCTCGACCAGCGAGCTTTTGCCACCGCCTCCTGCTGTGATGGTGAGGGCTGGTTCGTCCACGGCTTGGCCGACACTTGCGCCAAACTGGCGCTCCATGAAGGCTGTCATCAGGCCGTGGTGAGTGCCGCCGGCGCTGATGGTGTGCAGCGGGTCCCCGGCGTCTCGCGCATCGCAGTTTCCGCGCAGGTGCACCAGGTTTGCCGTCACCAACTGCTGCTGGCTGCCGGTGTTGGTTACAGTAGTCATCGGGTCCTCGATGCTCTTGGCCGCAGTGGTGTTGAAACCTCCGTTCATCTGGGCCATGAACACTGTCGAGATGCCCATGGCGTGCTCGGCGCCGGCCGGGCGCTGGTAGTTCCCGCCGCTGGTGACGGTTGGCAGTGGATCGTCAAGCGCCTTGCCTTCATCCACAAACCGGAACTTGACCAGGTGCGCCGCCGCGATCGCGCGGTGGTTCTGAGTCATCAACGTCCCGGCCGGCTGGTCGACAGCTGCAGGCTTGCCGGAGTATTCGGGGCCACCGGCACCTACCAGCACTGCGCCGGCGAGGGCGTGTTTTACACCGCCGGCAACGACAGTGCCCAAAGGCTGGTCAAGGCCGGGCACTCGAGGTTCCTGTCCGGCGCGCTCGCCATATCCGGTCTGGATCAGGGTCGGGCTGATCAGCGTTAGCTCACCGCGATTCGCGCAGGTGACGGTCGGCAGCGGGGCTGCTGGGTCGTTGATCCGGTCGCCGCCCTGGTGCGTAGCCGGCGCGATGATCGGGCTGGCCATGGCGAACGATCCGCCGCGGGGCCAGGAAGTCACGGTGCGCAGCGGCTCATGTGCTGACTGCACGCTGTCACCGGACCAGTTCGCAATCGGCACGATGAACGGGTCAGCGGCATCGATGATGAATTTCTTCATACCCTTCGCGATCCGGCGTAGGGTGGCCGGTGCCAGTGGCTTCGGCCTGTTGAAGATGCTTTTGCTCGGGATAGTCCAGTCGATGCACTCGGCTGCGGTGCGCCACTTCTTTTGGCCCTTGGTCGGATTCTTGGCGTGGGTCGGCTCGGGCCAGACGATTGGCTGGTCGTCACATCGAGCGATCATGAACAGGCGCTCCCGGCTGGTCGGCGCGCCGTAGTCACAGGCCTTCAGCACCCGCCATTCAACGACGTAGCCCAGACGCTGCAGCTCGGCGACGAAAACGGCCCAGGTCTGGCCACGGCGTTTTGGGTCGGGCACCAGGAACTGCTGGTGGACCGGTACAACCTCACCGGGGGCTGCTACTCCGCCGCCGAGCTTCACCACGCGGCCGGTAGCCTTGCAGCGCTTGGCTATCAGCGGCCCCCACTGAAGGATCTGCTTCACGTTCTCCAAGCTGATGACGCGGGGCTTTTTCTTGCCGGCCCACTTCAGACCGATCCACGACAGGTTCCGGATCTCGCGCTTGCGCGGCTGACCGCCGGCAGCCTGGCTGTGGTGGGTGCAGTCCGGCGACATGTGGAACCAGCCAACGGCTTTGCCGCCGCACTCGGCATCTGGGTCACCGTCGAAAACGTCTGTGGTGAAGGGCACTGCACCGGGGTGATTGACGGTGTGCATGCTGATCGCTGCAGGGCTGTGGTTCTTCGCGACGTTCACCGCGCGGCCCAGGCCCATTTCCAGGCCGGTACCGGCGCCGCCACCACCGCAGAAGAAGTCGACAACGATCTCATCGTCTTGCGGATCGAGGCCAAGGCCGTACTGGGTTTTGAAGTCGAGCGGGTTCTTTTTCTGAAATGCAGACATGGGGGTCCTCGCCGAAGTGGCGTGAATAGATGATTTGAGGTATTCAGAGGGCTGAGGGAGGCAATGTGCCGCCCATGGAAACAAGGAGTGTTGTGTGGAGCAGACAAGGGCAGCCTTTGCTGAGGCTATTTTCGAAGCAATCCGTGAGTGCCACGAGTTCGGATATCACCCAACTAAGTGGGAAGCCATGAACCGTGCGCAGCATCCTGTTGAAGCGTCGATAAAGCTGGTTCAGTCCCCAGATTTTCAAGATGGGTTCAAGAAATTACTGCGAGAAGGAAGGGAGCATCTGACAGTGGAGGCTATCATGCTCAGACCCGAGTTCGCTTCTCTATTCAATGCTCCACTGCTCCAAGCTGCCAGATGGCGATTGCAGGCAGCGCCGCGTTAATACTGGTGATGTAGCGCGCCAGTGCTCCATCCGCCGAGGCCGGCGAACAGGTCGATTGCTGTTGTTCGTATATTGATTTAACGTTCACTTCAGAAGACGCTGCTGATGTTTGCGTGCGCCTGTGCGTTAAGGGATTTGTAATGATTAGGATTGATTTAAATTCATCGGAAAAATGGGTTGCGTTTGCAGTAACTGGTGTTCTAAGTATCCCCCCTATGGGGTTGGGATTGGGGCCAGACATGTTCCTGCTTCAGGATTCAAAGAATCCAGAGTGCGGCTCTTCGCATATTGTGTCTGCGGTTGCCAAATCATTTGTGTCCTTCGGGATTGCTGATCATAGACCCCTGACTCTAGACTATATAAAGGTATTGCTAATACCAGTTCCTAGTGTTGACGAGCAAGGCGTGAAAGATGCGTTAATGATTGCTGATCTTGCACTAGCTGTATTAAATAAAAAACTAGTTATGTCCCGGGCGCGTCTAATTAGTTGGAATAGAAGGCAAGGCGTGGCCGTTGGGGCTGTTTGCCATAGAGGTAAGTGGGAAGCGATTGAGGCAAGCAACACCGCAATGGGGCCAGGTTTTCGATACGCCCCTGAAGTATGTTACTGGGATAAATTTCTGCACGACTCTCTGAAAAATAATTTGACCCCGTTGGGGAAAGCACTGAGCAAGTGTATGTCTTGGGATCGAGAGTCTCAGAGGACAGCTAATATCGTCCATCGTTTTGCTTTCTCGTGGGTAGGCCTCGAGTCTATGCTCCCCAAAGGTGAGAAAGATGGACCTGGAGCAAATAAGCGGATTCCGTTATTAATAGGTGCTCCATCAAAATATTACTCTACTATCATTTACAAAAACCAAGCGCTTCAGGGGTTTTCTTCGGCAAACCCTAATCCAGAGTCAAAAAAATGGAAGAAAACAATAGAGGAAATGTATGTGTACCGTTGTGAGATATTTCATGAGGGGGGAACGGAGTTTACGTCTGAAACCGTTGATCCCCTGAAGGGCGACTGGTATGCAAAGCTAGCGGATTTTTTGTGCGATAGGCTTGTTACACTTGCTGGTATGGCCTGCGCAGCTGGTGTCGAATCTGTGGACGAATTCTGGGATTCCTACTTATTAAAATATCTAATGTCTGCGGACAATCACTGGCGCCAGACTAAGGTTTTCTTTGGCGAGCATCAAATTAATTTTGATTGGGCCTCGGGTATATATCCGGAGCTGAATCATGTTTAGATAATCGCTCAACTCTACTAATCTCCCGAGCAAATTTTGTCGGGAGGTTAGTCGTGATCGCCGAGGTTGCGCCGCAACTGAAGTGGCAGAATATATCGCATGGATAAAGGTTTTCTTCACCGGCTGGCGTGAGTCGTTAAGGTTGGGTGGGGGGCTGGACTACGGCGAGACTTCGCCAGTATCGATCCTCCGAAGCTCCACCACTTCGATGCGCTGCGTGCCGTCGGTGATCACCCAGCAAGGCAGCTCAAGGTTGCGAAAGGTGCCGTGGTAGCTGCGGTATGCACCGAGTGCAGCCTTGCGGAAGCAGTCTGCGGCGACTCTACCAATCGGCATTGGGCTACCCCCCCCAATAGGCTCAGCTCGTACACCGTTGCATTGGCTATGCGCTTCGACGCCGCTCGGATCGTGTTCGGGGAGAGCTTGAAGTCCTGGGCGACCTCAGCAACGTGCTTGTAGGTCAAGGCGTCGTGGATCTGCTGGTCGCGGGCGCCATTACGCAGGCCCGCATAGATGACTGCTTGCATGGGAAATCCTCCATGGCCTGGCCAGCCTCGGTGACGTGATTCGTTGATGTGGGGAAGGAGCTGTTGGGCAGAGCAGGAGGCTCAGGCTGCCGCGCGGACCTTGAAGGTGAGCATGGCTGTGGCGTCTTCGAAGCACTCGTCCAGTTCTTGGTAGGCCCGGTACTTGGCCTGGCTGCGAGTGGCAGCCCATACGCGCCGCACACAGTGGTGCGCATCGCCAAGCATGTACCGCACGTCATCCCAGTCGTACATACCATCGATGAGCACTTCCCACTGCTTGAGCGGTAGCTCTTCGGCCATGTCGCCGTACTGCATCTCCCAGGTCGGGTGGTAGTTCCGGATGCGCTTCTTCGGGTCGCTGTCGAGGATGACGCCGATGTAATGGCCGCGGTCAGCCATGATCACACCCGGCTCACCGTTGGCGATCACGCGGCGCCCGACCTCAGTCGGCACACCGTAGTGGTTGCGCACGTAGGCGCAGTTGAAATTGCTCATGGCTTTCTCCATGCATGCGCCGCCCTCCGTGCTGGCGGCGGCATGGTGGCAATTTGGCTTGGAATCGGGTGTGATAACTATTTTGGGCTGCAGATGGAGCTGATAGATGGAAACGAAAGACCTAATGACTTTGGCTCTTTCAGGCGGGGCCTTGCTAGTATCATTCGCAGCGCTGTACTTTTCTCAATTACACAAACCTTCCAGTGCGATGTTGATCCTTCTCGAAAGGACATTTACACCTGCATCAGTTTTGCTGCAGTTTGGAGACAATATTTACGATATACCTAAGGAGCGTCTTATTAGCCCTGAGATGCGGAACCTCAGATATACCTTAAGTAATACCGGTAAACAGGCACTATATGTAAAGTCTATCGAAATTCTCAGAGGGCCTGACAAGCGCGGGCACATGCGGTCAAGTCATTCGTTCACAATTATATATACTTCTGAGATGGAGTCCTGCCTGCTCGATCCAGGGCAGATTCTGCCAATTAATATAGATCACCCCGTTGACTTTAAGCTGCCCAGAGATTTCGACTATGTCTTTAATGCATATGAACTAGTTAGCGTTGAGTTGATTTCCGCTGACGGTGCTCGTTATCAAATTTGTCATGATATTTCAGAGCTTGGAGCCAGCGGGCCTGAGTTTCATCACCCTCTATGGGATGGTGTTGCTCTCGGGTCTCCAGTAAGAGGCTCCGGTTTAATGTAAAGAGCAGTCAAACCGTCCGACGGCATGGTGGCAATTTGGTTTTGAATGGGGTATTACGGGTGACCGGCATGGGGCCGGATACTGGAGGTACGATGGAAGCGCACTTCAACAAAATGCCGATTCCAGATGGTCACCGGCTCGTTGCTACAGGGATGGAGGCTAGGGGGGCTCGGCGGGGCGAAGACACTGATATTTATCACTACGAAGAACTTAACGCAGCTGGCGAAATAGTCGCTACTTATGAGGTGGAAGACAGCACTTCTGTCTACCCGCCCTTTAGTCGGCGGATATCTGTGTCGAAATCAGTCCGGGGTGAATAATTTCGTCACCTAGGTCACGTTTTAACTCGGCCAAACTCTCATCCCGGAACATACGCGCCACGTTTTCGCTTATCTGCACTTTGTGGCGCGGACTTTCAATCGCTTGAAATGAGAGGGTCGGCCCGAGCGCGTGAGCGTTGATGATCAGGTTCTGCACCGCCTCGCTGATTTCTTCGATATTGTTCCAGGCCATCAACTCATCAAGCATCTGCCGAGTACCCAGCCGTAGCCGGTGCCGCAACTCCTTCTCGTCGAACTCGATCCGCTTCAGCGCTGCTTTGGCCGATCGTTCTTTTCCAGTCTTGGCCATAGCCACCTCTTCAATTCCGCTGGCCGGCAGGCCCAGCCAGGTCTGTCTGCGGCGCGTGGCCGCCTGGTTGATGGTTCGTCTCACGCCGCTTCCTTCACTTGATCCGGATCGAGCTTTCGCCGCGCTCAAGATGCGCCCAGGCGGGCTCCGGAAGAAGTTCATGCTCCGCGTCTTCACCAGCTTCGATGCGCTTGCGCACTGCATTGTTGTGATCACGGATTTCCTTGAGTTTAACGGCGATGGTTTTCTTGTCTGGGGTGATCACGCTCTTCAGCGTGACAAATTCGTCAGGCACGGCTTGTTCGTTGTCGACGATGACCTTCTCAGGCGAAAGAGCAAGAGTGATGGTGAACAGCGGGCGCTTGATCGACTTGATATCTGCAGCCTCCATGTTCCGGCGCAGGAAGTCGCCGAGTTGGCCCACGGTGTTCTTCTTGACCCGCTTGAGCTCGTTCAGGCGATCGACTTCCTTGTCGATGGCGTCGATATCGCCTTCGATGTTCTGGCGCAGCATGACGATGCTGTCGGCCTTCACTTCGAACTCCCCCTTGATACCGTCCATGGTGTCCTGGATGGCCTGGCGCAGCCCTTCGTCGTCGGTATCCGCCATGGCGGCGAGTTCGGCCATCTGGCCGGTCAATGCATAGAGTCGGGTCATGCGGCACTCTCCTGGGCATCTTCAAGGTCAGCCTTGCGGGCATCTTTGGCGCGGGTGAATTTGAGTTTGTGGCCGTCACACTCCGGATCATTCTTGCGGAGATCCAGCTTTCGCATGGCCGATTTGTAGAGCTGCTGCAGCTCGTTGAGAGACTGCGCGGTAGCGATCAGATGGAGTGTTTCGGCCAGCCATTCGCGGTACTCGGCGGCCTGGCGCTCCTTCGTTTCGATCTTGTCCTCGGCCCGCTCGATCGCGGCCTCGCCGAGTCGTTCGTTGACGTAGTGGATGTCGTCATAGAGGCCCAGGCGAACGTCCGCGGAGAAGCCGAGCTGACTCAGGCATTTGCCGATAGCGTCGGTGAGAGACTTCTTCGGTGCATCGAAGTCGGTGCTGATGCTTCCGAATTTGTTTTGTGTGATGAATGGAGTGTGCCCGTAGTGGGTGATGGTCTTGCGCTCGCCATCGCCGCCCAGGTACCACAGGGCAACTTTGAGTGTGTGCACCTGGGCGTGAGCCAGCACATTTCCTTCCTTGCCGAGCAGAGGACCGCCGACGTCGAAGCGCTCCTCAATCACGTCGTAACCCCAGCCAGTGCCGCAGGGGCCGAACTGCTCGGTCGCGCGCTTAGCCAGGTACTGAGCATTCACCGCGGTACCGGTGAATCCACCAAGGCCGGTGTATTCCCTGGTGAACTTGGGATCGGTCTTTTCGACTTCTTCCCATAGAGCGAGGTTGGGTGCAGGCATGACTATCTCCCGCCGCGCAGGTGCGCAGCTTTGAAAGATGTGGGTTATTGGGTGAGGTGATCGGCGAGGGCGCTGATCAGCATTGCGGCAGTGCAGAGGGCAAGGGCAGGGAAGGAGCTACGCCAGTAAAGGAGGACGATCACGACTCGACCAGGGACAGAAGCCGTTCACCCAGGACGATCTTGGCGTTGGCCTGCTCCTTCTTGATGCCGGTGACCTGGGCGACTTCGGAAAGGGAAAGGCCTTCGCGACGGAGTTTCGCGCAGCGGATCGCCAGTTGCTGGCCGCGCTTGTGTGCGCCGGCGCCGCTCATTGCCGCCGCTCCAGCTGGGCCACGCGATAGCGGAGAACCTGCAGCACACGGCCGCGGTAACCTGGCTCCGCATACTGCTCAACTGGCGGCCCGTAGAAGCCCCGGCGCTCGGCCAGGCTGTATGCATCACGCAGGTTGTGAGCGGTAATGTCTTCCAATTGCTCGTCGATGAGCGATTTGACTGGGGAAGTGGTCATGCTGCCTCCTTTCGCTGCTGGCAGATGTTCAGCAGGCGTTTGCAGTAGTGGCTGAATTCTTCGGTGGTGATCAGCTCGTCGGTGTAGAGGCGGGTGATCAACTGTTGAACCAGAACGCTCATGTCGGCCTGGCTGGTGGGATCACTGACTCCCTCCAGCGCTTGGTCGATGAGGATGTGCGGGCTCAAAATCCGCACTCCTGTTCAACCCGCGCTTGCTCCTGGTCAAGGGCGACGGCCTTCTCGGCATGTGGCTTCAGCAGCTCGAGCGCAATGTCTTTCAGCGCTGTTTTCTTACCGAGCAGGTAGACCGCCAGGTCCATCAGCAGGCCGGAACTGCGAAAGCCCATGGCGTTGATCACCAACTGCCCGAAGGCGTCTTGCTGGTCTTCACCGTCGATCTGGCGCTGGTTCAGGTGATCCTGAACCGCCTTTGCAAAGTCGGCCTGGGTGACCTCGCCACGCTCTGAAGGGTGATAGCCCCAAGAGATCCGGTAGCCCATCAACAGACGCTCGGTGTTTGCTTCCAGCCATTCCGTTTCAGCGAGGTCTTCTTCGCTCACTGGTGGTGGCATCCGGTTGTCGTGCTCGAGCTGTGCCTTGCGTAGTGCTGACATGATCGTCTCCAGGGGGCTGGACCAACAAAACTCGGATGCACTCATCCATTCCGCTGGTTGCCGATGGGCGCGGAGGGGAGTGCATGCGGGTGGTGTCGGAGAGGAAGGGAATTATCTGTGAAGCTTTGATGTCAATATGGCATCATTTGAGCTGGTCAAATAGGATCCAAAATCCATCAAGAGGAACACTGCGATGTACAAGTTTTTTATCGATAAGGGAAATCTGAGGGCGACCGCCCAATTGCTTCATGATGCGAAGCGTGTAGATCCGGATCTTGATGTTGATGCTGTGCAGGAAATGTTGAAGCAAAAGCTCAACGCCCTATTCGCACCACTAGCTAATACACTGCGTTTGGCCGACTGCCCTTGCATCTATGGCCCGGTTTTCTGTATGCCAGCCATCGCACCGACTGGCTCGAAGACCGATATCATTTTGAACCTAACGGTTCGACCGAGCGATCCAGAAATAGCAAAATGGACTTTTGAAGCTCTTTGAAGCCAACGGTTGTCCGTATCGGGGTGTGATCTGCGCTTGTCATCGCAAGGACGCCCATTCTGTTCCGGCTCAAGGCCTCAGCTCAGCGACAAACTGAGCCCGGTATGGAGTCACCTTTCCAGATCACACTCCGATGCAGCCTCTTTCGAGGTGATCGGGCCGCATGTGCGGGCACTGATCGCGGCGCGGGCCAATTTCTACAAGCTGGCCATGCTTCGCCGGCAGTTTTCGTCAGGCTGACGTGATGTTTATGGCTCTGCCTCGCAATTGAATTGCTAGGCTGTCTGGCTGGCCGCAATGACCGCCTGCTGTAGCTTCAGGAGAAGATCTGCGGGCACGCTAAGCTCTGACGCTGATGGATCCAAGAAGCCCTCAGGCAGTGCTGTTACGAGCTCTTGTGCTGCAGTTCGTACCGCCTCGAGTCGCTGGCGTGGCGTCGTCGGGCCACGCATTGACCCTGCTGTCACCTTTGTCTTGCCGGTGGTCTTGGCCTTTTGCAGCTCGCCACCGAGGACTTTGCCTGCTTTTTCGCCATGCTGGCGGACGACTTGAACGGCCGTTGTCGCAGAGACCTGTCCTGAGGCGACCAGTTGCTGAACGTCGGTGTTGGCATTACCGAGCGTCATCACCTGCTCAACGTGCTGACGGGTCTTGCCGACCTTTTTTGCGATCTGATCAGGCGTCCAGTCGAACGCTGTGAGTCGTTTGTACCCGTCCGCAAGCTCAAGAGGAGAGAGCTTCTTTCCTTCCTGGCTGGTGATGACCCTGGCGACACGTTCGGCGTCGTTACCCTCGAAGGGGACAATCGAGATCCAGGCCTCTAAGCGCTTTGGGTCATCTTTGCTCGGCACCCTTGGAAGTCGTCCCGCTTGGTCGAGCTTCAAGTAGGCGCGGCGACGGCGGTGGCCATCGACAACCCACATTCCACCTTCAGCTCGAGGTCGTACCTCCAATGCCGGGATCTGGCCGCCGGCGAAGATGAACTCGGCCAGCGCATCAATACTCTCTTCCAGCTCTTCGCCTTCGGCTCGAAGGTTGAAGCCGGGTTCTTCGTAGAGATCCTCCAGGCGCGCCTTCATTGCGTCGGCACGTTTCAGATCCCCGTCCTTGATCATTTGCTTGAAAGACTTGGCCATGCAATTTATTTCCAAGTGGTTGTCATCCCAAGCAACCCTCGCGAGAAGGCTGCTCAGTGATGCTTTCCGCCGTGACCCGCTTCTGGCGTCGGTCACCGGCCTATCTCAAGTTGTTCCTCCAGCCGCGGGCCTTTCGGCTTGTTCTCCCGCTGGATAACTCTTCTTGGCGCTTTACGCTGCACGCCCGGGTCAGTTGCCAACCCTCTGAACCGTTGAGGCCGGTTCATCGCTGCCTTTGAAGCTGGGCCGGTGGTGATCCGGCAAGGGGTGTCGCTAAAGAGCGGCGGGTCTCTTGAGGCCCTGGCGAGTCCCTGTTGGGTGACTCGGCGAGGTGAAATATGTACCAAAGGTTCATATTGGTCAAGTACCAAAAGTACATATTTCTTGCGGCCATAAAAAAGCCCGCTCAATGGCAGGCTCTTATGGCTTGGACTGATTAAGTCAGGTGGAGGATCGGCGCCAGGTCAGGGCCGGCAGTTGAAGTGGGGATGGCAGAAACAAAAAGCCCAGCACTAGGCTGGGCTTATGGGCTCTCATTGCGGAGGCGGCGTAGACTTTATCTTACGCACTCGAGTTGGCGTTTTTTTAGCTCCAGAGGCAGTAATGTTTCCGCCCTTTGCTCCAGGAACTCCAGCATCTGGCTGCGAACCTCCATTTCGGTCTCCATCAGCTCCGCCATCATTTGTGATGTCGCTGCCAGCTCGGTCACCGCCTGGCTCATCGCGATTTTCTGGTTGCTGGACAGAAGGCTTGATACCTGAGACCTGCTCAGACTTGACATTTTCTTTCTCCTGCTTCGATTGCGGCGAAGGATAGTCGTCGGATAGACACAAAATCAAGGGTCTGCGACGAGATGCCAGCTGCTCATATTTTTGGAGCACCAAAAGCATCAATAGTTCTTCAGATGGAGAAGGTGGGCGAGCTGAAATGAATAGCTCATTGGCCTCCTCACGGTCAATTACAAATCCATGGGAAGGATAGCCACTGATCAGCTTGTTCAGTGCTCCTGGGTGGAGGTTGCCTTTGGATAACCTCTGTCCATAGTGGAATGCGATGGAGTTAGAGCGAGCAGATTCACCAAGGCTTAGCGGGTTTATTTGCGAGTAGACAGGTGCAAGCAACCCGCACACGATTTTTGCTGCATTATCAAGCGCATCCCTTGTTGATATCTGCTGGTTGAACCCAAGGCGCAAATCTATGAAATGCTGGCGCATGAGGCGGATTGATTCACTTTGCAATGCAACCAGCGTGTCAGTGATATCCAGCCCTGACCGTCGCCCGCTAAATTCCCCTTCTTTGGGGATCTGCACATCAAGCGGTCCTAATTCAGCCAGATCTGACATCACTAGCTCATCGGCCCCCAAGCAGAGCAGGGTTCCTGCGCTCTTGCAGTCCGAGAAGACCATCACGGTCAGGCGATCGTAGTTACGCTTAAAGGCCTTCGCAATCTTGTAAGCAGCATCGGCGTGACCGCCATATGTATCTAGATGCAGAACTGCATTCTTCTTCCTATTCTTTTTATGCTGAATAAGCATAAGCATCGCATTTTCGTATGACCTCTCAAGAGGCCCTCCGAATAGATACACGTCTGCATCTTTTTCTGCGCCAATCTTATTGATCATCCTCCCCAAAATTTCTTCAGAGGAATTCGATACTGGCTCTCCATCAGGCGAAGGGATCTCCTTTTGCCTTTTTTGGGGAACAGGCTGTTTTGCCATAACAACTCCCTTTGTTTGTATTTCAGTCCAGACAGTACAATGGCCCATTGCACTGCAAAGAGGAAGAGATTCCTTGCCTAGGTTAGCCTCCTCATCCTCGCATCATCCATATCAGCTTATTAATTGACTAGAGCATTCCACCACGCCAAACCACGCGCCCAATGATCCGGACCTCGTTGATTTCCTCATCACTAAGGATCTGATCGCCGTATTTTGCCTTGTCTGGGTTATCACTTCGGATGATCCAGCCGTTGAAATCTGACCTCACTAAGCGCTTTACGATTGTGCCCTTTGAATTGCTTTGCAGCGCGAAAATCTGTCCATCTCGAGGCTCAATCTTTGATTCATCAATTAGCAGCACGTCACCACCATTGATGGTTGGTTCCATGCTATGGCCGTCGGCGTAGATGACATCTAGGTGCTTTGTGTTGAGTCGATTTGCTCGTAACCACTCTGTCTTGAATGCAAGAACGCCGCGAATCTCGACATGTGAATTATCATCGTCGCTGCCGGTAGACCCGCGAGCAGTAAGCTGCAGGACCCCTGTATAGGATTTATCGTCTTGCAAGTTGAATTCGCGCGGGGGAATACGGTGATCAACAGGCTGTGCGGTGACAGCCTCCCGCATCTCTCCGCGACCGTACTCCAGCCACTCGACCCGGACAGAGAGGGCGCCAGCCAGGGCTAACATCTTCGTGCCACCCGGCATCGACTCGCCATTGAGCCACTTGCTGCAAGCTTTCGGCGTGACCTTGGCCATCTTTGCCAGGCGAACACCTGCTCCCCACTCTGGAATCCCTTCTGCGGCGAGAGCTTCCTTTAAACGGGAAACAAATGATCTGCGGATTTCTTCTATCTGAACCATAGGTTCAATATCGCATGCGCTTGCATGTACTTTCAGTTCCGACATAATATGTACTTGCAGTTCATATTTCCATTGGAGGCCCATATGCAGGCACTCAAGAAGGCAATCGATGATGCGGGCGGAGTTGCCGCCGTTGCTCTCGCTTGCGGGAAGACGCCGCGAGCCGTTTACAAGTGGCTCACAGCCGGCTGCCTCCCGCGCACCGAATACACCGGCGAAACCAAGTACGCAGAAAAGATCTCGGCCATGGCGAAAGCCTGCGGCAAGCCTTTCAAGGCATCTCATCTGCTTGCAGAAACAGCACCCACCAAATCCGCCGCCTAACCCTTTCGAGCAACCAAGGAGCAATCCCCGCATGTACGCAAACCCCAAGCACCTGCATGACCGCGAGATCAAGGTCCGGGTCGACGAGGACACGTTTGAACTGATCCAGGCCTTGGCCAAGTTTCATCGCACACAGCGTGCAGTTCTGTGCCGCGAGCTGCTCGAGGCGCAGCTGGCTGCACTGGCTTCGGAGAATACCGGCGATCAGCACGTGGCCTGAAGGCCCGAAGGAGGCCTCATGCCGACTGAAAAAGTCGGGCTGGACCAGGGATTGATGGAGCAGCTGGAGAGAGAGGCGGAAAAACGGGGAGTAACACCCGACGCCCTTGCGGCAGAGCTGATCCGGAAAGAACTGGCCAACCGAACAAAGCCCCGGAGTCCGCGGGGGGCGGTGATGCCATTTCACCGTAGGGCCTGAGCAGGCCCTGAAGAGTAACTAGCAAGCGCTCATCCAGACCACACCGTAGCAGCCAGGGGAATACCGATGGCCTATGACGACAAATCCCACCGCCACGACCACCAGGTCAAGGTCCGTCTGGATGACGAAGACTTCAACGAGCTGAAGGGATACGCCCTGGAACTCAAGGCGCAACACAGCGTGCTGGCCCGGGAAATCATCTTGGCAGCACTGGCTTTCAAGAAAGAACACGGCCATCTGCCGCTGATCAACGAGAAGAAGGCCAAGGCCTGAATAGGGAATGGGGAGAGGTTCATGTCGCCTGCAAACGAAGTCCAGCAGCACGACGTACAGGTTGAGAGATTCCGGAAGGACGACTTTGAGGACTTGGAAGCCTGGGCGCAGGAGGTTGGCGTAACCACCGACCAACTGGCCGAGCAGATCCTGAAGAAGGCCACGCAGTACCTCGCACAAAGGCGAGAGCGGAAGAGCAGCAACGTGGTGCTGTTCGCGGCGCCAAGGTAACCGCCCAATCCCTAATTAGGGACTCAGTCCCTGATAAGGCCACGCAAACGACAGGCACAAAAAAGCCGGGATTGCGCCCCGGCTAATTCGATACCACCTGATGGGGAAGATTATGCATACCCACACCAATTCAATCAACACCCCGACCAATGTCGCGACACGTTTTTCAAAACCAGAAAACGTGTCGCGGGAAAAGAAGACCTGGGACGGGCTGATCATCCACGACAAAGCCATGCGAGGTGGGGCGTGAGCATGGTGCCTACTTCTTCCTGTCCTGTGTGTGGCGACTCCAGCCAGGAAGCTCGCAATGCCATGTACTGCTATTCGCTCGAGGTCCCCGGCGCTTCTGTCTGTGGAGAGTGCGCTGAAAGAATTGCGAACGCCTATAGCAAGAAGCATGGCGGTGTCTGGCTTACCTGGCCGAATGAGGAAGCGCCAAGGTCTAAAAAAGCTGTTATCGGCCAATCCATAAGAACCCAAGTTTTCGAGCGCGACCTGTATCGCTGCCTGCGCTGTGGCGATCACAGAAACCTGAGAGCTGATCATATTCACCCTGAAAGCCTGGGCGGGGAGGCAGTTTTAGAGAACCTCCAGACGCTTTGTGCCAGCTGCAATAGCTGGAAGGGCGTCAAGGTCATTGATTTCCGCACATCGGCGGAGGCCTGAAATGCAATTCACCATCACGATCAACCAGGTGAAGGCGCTCGAGTGGGGGCTGAACTCTCAGCAGGCCCTGCTGTTCGCCTTCATCTACGGCTGCCCGAGCTGGACCAAGCCGGTTAAGACCGACGATGGGATCTTCTTCGCGCTGAGCAAGGCCAAGATCGTCGAGGAGCTGCCGCTTCTCACTGACAAGCCGGACACTGCCTATCGCATGCTGAAGGCCCTGGACGAGGCCGGTTTAATCGAACTTTCCAGCACTTCCAACATCACGCTTTTCCGGCTGACCGAGAAGGCCGTCGAGTGGAACCAGAAGCTTGATGGGTCGGAAAAATATCCGACCCCACCAGAAAACCAAGGTCGGAAAAAAATCCGATCTACCTCGGAAAAATCTCCGAGCAAGGTCGGAAGAAAATCCGAGCGAGGGTCGGAAAAATATCCGACAAATCAGGATACCAATCATCAGGATACCAATCAGGGCACCAGTCAGGAATTGGACGGCAGCCCGGACAAGCCGGCCCACAATCTGGTGCTGGTCGTTGATCGCACCGATACGCCCCGGGTTGAGATCCCCGCTGACATGCCTGGCCCCAAAGACCAGTCCTGCAAAACCTTCAAGGTCTGGGCGAATTACGCCATGGCCTACCGCAAGCGCTACAGCACCTGGCCGGTGTGGAACGCCAAAGTCGGTGGGCAGCTCGGCCAACTGGTCGACCGGCTCGGCGCCGATGTCGCCCACCACGTCGCCGCCCACTTCCTGAAAACCAGTGACGCTTCCATTCTCCGCAAGTGCCACAGCCTCAACGAGCTGCTGGCCAACGCCGAGAGTTACCACACCCAGTGGATCACGGGCCAGCGCATCAACGGGGCAACTGCCCGCCAGATGGAGCGCACCGAGGCGAACCTCTCCGCGGCAGAGCAGGCAGCCCAGATGGTTCTGGCCAAGCGCCAAGCAGGTGATCGCAATGAATACCTCTGAAATGAACGATCAGCAGGTAGCCGGGCTGGCGTCCGCGATCTGCGCCACTGCTGAGGCCATGGGGCAGGAGATGAACCCTGGAACTGCGGCGATGATGGCTGAGGACCTTTGCGCGTACCCGGTACCCGTCGTCAAGGCTGCACTGAAGGCTTGCCGCTTCGAAGTGAAGGGCAAGCTCGCCATGGCGGACATCCTGTCGCGTGTGCAACTCATGGATGGCCGCCCAGGGAAAGATGAGGCCTGGTCGATCGCACTGCTCGCTAGTGACGAGATCGAAACCGTAGTGATGACGACCGAGATACAGCAGGCCATGACCGCTGCTGCTCCGATCCTGCGGCTTGGTGACAAGGTGGGCGCACGCATGGCGTTCAACAGCGCCTACGACCGCCTGGTGGCAACGGCTCGGGCAGAAGCCATTCCAACTACTTGGAGCGTCTCCCTTGGATTCGACCCAGGGCGCCGGGTCATCGCCATAGAGTCCGCGGTCCGTATGCAACTGATTAATCAGCAGTCCGCCACTCAGTACTTGGCAGATCTTCGCATCACCCCAATCACCGCCGATGGCCAGGCCATTGCTGGGCTGCTCACCGGATCCCAAGCGAATCCGTCGCCACATCTTCGCGAAAGGCTCGCTGAGGTCCGCCAGATCGTGGATGCGGCAAAAGCACGCAATGACCTTCAGCGGCTGAAGAAGGCCCAGGCTGATCGTGTCGACACTTATCTGCGCAAACGCAAAGCCCGCAAGGCTATTGCGGCGGCACAACGCAAGGAGAGCCTTTGATGAACGAAACCAGGCAACAACAGATGCTCGCTGGCCAGACGGCACTGGCCCGCAAGGTCTTCCAAGTCGTCCCAGTCCAGCAGCACTGGGCCGCGCTCGAAATCCATCGGGCCCTGCAAGCCTCGAAAACCAGCAGCGCCGAATTCCCGGCAGTTCGCGCCTGCCTCGGCGCACTGAAAGAACACGGCCTGATCCGCGAACCCGTCAATGGCCACTTCCAGCGCGCTGCCGCCACCCAAAAATCAAGGAAAGAACAGACCATGTCGAAGACCGCCACCCAAACCGTCGTGTCCATCAAGAAAACCGAAACCGGAACGCTCGACTCTCTCGCGGCACTCTCCGGTGAGGTGTTGTTGCTCGCCGACGAGTTCGGCCAGCGCATGAAGGCCATGGCGGCCCGCATCGAAGAAGTGGCTCTTTCTGTGGCGGCTGATCAGGAGAGTAATGCCGAGGCCCTGGGTAAGTTGAAGCAGCTGCAGGCCTTGCTGAAGGGGATCGCTCAATGACCGATTACACCGAACTGAAGCAGTTGTCTGACCGCGTGATGACAGATCGACGGTTTTGCGTCGATGAACACCACAAGAATCTTGCTGAGGGGGCTCTGGCCCTGCTCGCTGATTTCAAAAACTTCCACCGCAGCCTCTGCGAGCGCTTCGGTTACTTCCACGATGACGCCGACTGGCAGCGTGACCAGGCATCGCTGGAAGAGCACATCGCCGCCCAGTTCAGCCACATCAGCGCGGAGAACAGTTCACTTCGCAGCCAGATGGAAACGGTGCAGCGCGGTGCTGGTCAGCTCAAGGCCGAGAACGAGGCGCTGCGCAAGGAGCGCGACAAGCTGGCCGAGGACAATCAAGGCTTGCTCGAAGACTTCGCGGGGTGCCTATGACTGACAAGATCTCCGTCAACTGCCAGGCCAAGCTCTCCGAAGCCATCACCTGCCTGACCACCATGTTCCGGGAGAAGAAGTTCGTGGTTGTCTCCCTGCGCCCGGGGAAGGACCGCACGCTCGATCAGAACGCCCTGTGGTTCGCGATGTACAAGCGCATTTCCGAGATGACCCAGATCGGCGATGCAGGCGACGCGCGCCGGTACTGCAAGCTGCACTTTGGCGTCCAGATCCTGCTGAACGAGGATGCTGGGTTTCAGGCTGAGTGGTACCGGGTCATGCGCCATCTTCCCTACGAGACGAAGCTGAGCATGATGGGCGGCTGCAAGCTGTTTGGCCCGGATGGCTTCCCGGTGACCAGCCTGTTCAATCGCGCCCAGGGCATCCAGTACACCGACCGTATGGCTGCGTACTTCACCGGCCATGGCGTGGTGTTCAGTGACCTGCTGAGCCAGGAGGCTGCATGAGCCTTCCTGCAAAGCAGCCCCGACCGAAGAAGTGCAAGAACCCAGAATGCAGGGCCTCATTCGTCCCGCAGCGCCTTGGGCAGGCCGTATGCAGTCCGAAGTGCGGCCTGGCGATCAAGGACGTGAACCAGGCGAAGGCCAGGAAGTCCCTGGCCCAGGTCGAGCGCCGGGAGATCAAGGTCCGCAAGGAGAGGCTGAAGACCAGGGCGGATCACGCTCGCGATACGCAGCAAGCGTTCAACGAGTGGGTGCGCCTGCGCGATGCCCAGTTGCCGTGCGTGAGCTGCGGCAGGCACCACGAAGGCCAGTACCACGCCGGGCACTACCGGACCGTGGCAGCGAGCCCGGAGCTGCGCTTCGAGCCGCTCAACGTCCACAAACAGTGTGCGCCCTGCAACAACCACAAGTCCGGTGACATCGTGAACTACCGCATCGAGCTGGTGCGGCGGATCGGTGCCGACCAGGTGGAGTGGCTGGAAGGCCCCCACCTACCGAAGAAATACACCATCGAGCAACTGAAGGCGATGACTGTCGAGTACAGAGCAAAGGCCAGAGAGCTGAAGGGGAGAGCAGCATGATCTATCACAACGTAATTTCCGCGGTCGTGCGCGCCCTGGCGGCCGAGACCATCAACTCCGCCGGCGGCTGCGACTTTGAGCCCAAGGTGCAATGCGCAAAACAGAAGGGCGAAATCACGGGCAAGGATGCGGCGCTGCTCATCGACTGTATGGTGCACAAGGTTCTGCATGCCCAGCTCTCGCCGCGGCACTGGAATGCGCTGACAGCGAAGTACAGCACCCACAAAGGGCGCAAGGTCGAGTCGATCGGCCGATTGATTGCAGTGCTGGCCAGCCCCGCGCCGATGTTGTTCACGCAGAAAGCCGTGACTGTGTGGGCGATTCCGCAGGTGAAGGGCATCCGGCGCGAGGCTGTGAAGGCTGCTGCGCCAGAGCGCCGTGACGATGATGAGAAGTGGGGCTGGCGGAACGATGCCGCACAACTGGCTGTGGATCGAGCAAACCAGCATTCGCAGCTGAAGGTCGAAACGCGCTCGAGCGACATGATCGTCTTGGCCGACTCGAACTACGACATGAACACCTGGGACAATCAGGGCCTGACCGAGCGTACTTACCGACGCTGGAATCAAGCGATCAAGGGGGCATTGGAGAAGCTTGTCGACGAAGCCCTGGTGGAGGCGCAATCACTTCTGGAGGAGGCGGAAGTGCTTACCAGCGAGGCGGCCTGAAAAGAGTCCCTCAAAAGGGCTTGCAATTGGTGTCCGCATGTCCGATTATTTCTCCATCCTGTCATTCCTGCGTGTGTAGGAGTGATCCAGAAAGCCCGGCACCGCGTCGGGCTTTTTTGTGGGTACTAACTTTTAGACTATGATCGCCCGCTATATTGGTTTTTATGATAGGTCAGGGAGCGGTCTGAATGGCTAGGTCGATTTTCGTTGATAGCTGCGCGTTCGATGCGCTTTTCAAGCACGGCATCGAGCCGAAAGATATTGATCCCGACGAATTCAAATTGTATGTGACGGGGGACGTCTTAAAAGAACTCAACGATATCCCTGAGCGACCCGAAGAGCCTGGGAAAAAGGCATTCATAGATCGGATATCTAGGGGTGGAGAAATACCCGAAGTGGGCTATTTTGGTTTCGGCTCAAATTCTTACGGTTTCGGCAGGGGAATTCTTGCCGACCTTTCACAAATCGAATACATCGAGTCGACCAAGGATCAGCTGGGAAAGGAAAGACCCTCGGGCAATCCAAAGAATTTTACCGATCAGCAGTTGCTCTCCCATGCCATTGTATTTGCGGTTCTAACCGCCGAGCCAAGACTTGGTAACAAGGTCTTGATGGATAAGGCTGTTGAGCGCGGAGCTACCGTGATTCGGATGATCGATTTCGACCCTGGCGCTGAAACATTCGCCGAGTTTTTGCGAAGGCACTTCCCGGCAGAAACTGTAGCTTGATCGCCCATAGCCCAGCCCTAAACCAGCTGGGCTTTTTGTTTCTCAACCAGCCACTCTCATCGCTCCAAGGTGGGACTTCCACTGGAGTCGATTTTAAATCCACTTTAGCCAGGGCAGCCTCACGGAAGGCCTTGACACTGATAATCCGGCAAGTGCAGTGCTACGAGAAAACACCGGAAGCCCGTGCACCTTGACCTCACATGCTTTCAGGGTGGCTCGAGGTCTTCGCGGCGAGACCGATGCAGTAGGGTGTCGGCGCTGTGATGGTCACGGCGGACGGCGGGAGAGACCGCGCACCTATTCAGGGCCTCAGCATTCGCTGGGGCTTTTTCATTTCTGGAGATCAAGATGAAAAGCGAGTACCGCGAACTGATTGAGTCGATAGTCGGTAAAAAGCAGAAGCTTGCAGAGGCGAAACGTATGCAGTCCGATGCTCAGGCCCAGTTGACGAAGGTGGATGGGTATGTGTCATTTAATGAAGCCAGCCTGAAGGAATCGGAGGCCAGGCTGGCTGAGCTTGAAGCCCTGATTTTTGGTTAAAACCCTAAGCAAGCTCCTAGGGTATGCTCATACATGTCAGGGCCACGAAACGCCTTCTCTTTCCTATCAAGGTCAATCACAACCATTTGATCCCAGGCCTCTACAAAGTCGGTACGAAGATAAAGTGTGTCGCAGATTTCCTGGGCTGTTCCAGTCGCGGTAATGGCATAAAAAGATGATGTCTCCTCCCATCTATCCGTAGAAATCTCTTTGACTTTCTCTACAAATGAGTCGTAGCGCTTTTGATAGCTACCCGTGTCCTTTATGCGGAAAGTGATAATGAAGTGCCCCATGGATCCGTCCCTTTTGTTGCGATTGTAGGAATCTCGACGATAGCACGGAGCCATACGCCCGCCACTGAGCGGGCTTTTTCATTTTTGGGCTATGCCCGGGCCAACGCAGGCCCTTTTTAATCCCCATGGAGACACCCAATGGCAGAACCAACGAGCACTGCCGCCAGTGTGCTGCTGGTTAAGTACGGCGTGGTCATGGCTGCATTCATTGGCTCGATCCTGTCCCTCGGTTTCCTGAAGGACCTGACTCGGGGCCAGGCGGCCGCGGCTGTGGCTACTGGCTTCTTTTTCTCGGTGTACCTGACCCAGCCTGTTACTGCCTGGCTCGCTACAAAGCTGAGCCTTGTAGTAGATGACAACCTCCTGTGTGGGGTGGCATTCGTGCTGGGCCTGACCGCGATGAACATCATCCCGGCCATCAAGAAGGTCATCGGGTCGTTCCCTGCGACGCGAGGTGCCTGACATGAACAGCATCCTGGTATCGGCGCTGAGTGTGACCGATGCGGTTCTGTGCATCCTGGTCGCCTTGGCAGCCTGTGATTACCTGCGCCGGGTTCGACCAATCGACCAACCTCTACTGAGCATCGCCTTCTACCTGGTGGCCATCGGCGCGTTCGGTTCGTTCGTGACGACCATGCAAGGTCAATGGGTTAACCCCTTAGGCGTAATGCTGCATGGCGGTGTCGTGGCGTATGCTTGGGCCCGCCGCGGCCATGTGTTCGACGTGAAGGGGTAGAGCGGTGGAGTACCTGATCGGCAACAACCAGTACTCGGCCAGCTACCAGGACCTGCGCGAGGAGCACGCCCGATTCATCGGCATGACCGACAAGCGCTTCTTGAAGGAGCTGCCCGCGGCGCTGCACTTCGCGGTGTTCGTGTGCTGGTTCAAGGAGCTGCCTTCGAGCGTCGTCCTGTCGGATGAGGGGATCGTTCACCAACTGGCTCACCTGATCCACTTGAAGGGCGAGCCGCTCGTGATGACTAGGCTTGGCGAGATCCGAGAGCTGTTCAACAAGCAGTTGCAGCTTTCACCGTAGGTCGCGACACATTTCGTGAGTCATCAAATTGTGTCGCGTTATACGAAGGAGTGCTGATCGTTACGGGTAGGTGATATTTACTCTGACCAAAGGAAGGTTGTTGGCATCGTATGCACAACGGTAGGTCTCCCCGGAATCAGCACCAGTATTGGGTAGCAGCTCGCACTTAAGTGTGTAAGTGATTCCGTCACCCTTGACCGAAAAGCCTTTGACTGCTTCCTGTGGCGAGAGAGAGCCGACATATCCGTGCTGACCGGCCAATTTGATCACTGGCCCACCAGCAACCTCGTACTTTTGCGTTTGAGAGCAAAGCCGGCCCTGGATGAGCTTTCCGTCAATGGTGTTACTCCCATCAGCACAGAATCGAACCTTAAACCAGTTGTCGAGGACAACTGCTTGTGTAGGTGCTTCGGTTTTAGGGGCTGGGGGAGGGCCGCTTTGGCAGGAGGCGGTAAGTGCGGCGGCGGAGAGTACGCCTAAGATTTTCAGGAAAGCCTTCATTGGCTGCAGTCCTTTGGTTTGCAGAGTTGGAATGTATTTGATCCGGTATGAGGGGTAGTACTTGAGTATAAGAGTGGCCCTCATCTACTTGGGAAGTGCCGCAGGTGACTGCGGCACGGCTAAGGTTAAGGCCTGGCGGCCAGGCATGCGAGAGTTGCCGGTTCGCTATAGCATTCTGGTCCGATCGCGTACCCGAGGACGGCTGCGGCCAGTGCGTACCATATAAGGCTGTTCATGGTTACTCCTGATTTCATTGTGGAAGCAGTAGTTGGCCATGGGAAAAGATACTTCGGGGCGTCAATTGACCCCCTTTACAGGGACACGATCATGAATCAGCGCCCCTTACCGTCACCCGATCTGCTTGATTATCCTTTCCTGACGCTGTTGCCCGCGCCCGAGGCGTGGGATTGGATACAGCAGGAGATCCTGGCTGCGACAGGCAGTATTCACAACGAAGACCATGCCCACCTACTGGATGCAGACATCCAAGTCATGTGGGCATCGTCACACTTCGAGAAGCAGGGCCGTACAGTCCTGGGCCAGGCCGAGCAGGTGGCATTCCGCGCCGGCGGTTGGCAGAAGGCCCGGATGGAACAGCAGATGCGTGACTGGTTCGGCGAGGTGCCGGCTTTCATCATCACCTTGGCTGCTGACTACTGCGCCCAGTGCAGCGATGAAGAGTTCTGCGCCCTGGTGGAGCACGAGCTTTACCACCTGGCCCACGCCAAAGACAAATACGGTCAGCCAGCCTTCACTAAGGAAGGCGCACCCAAGATCGAGATGCGTGGCCACGATGTCGAGGAGTTTGTCGGCGTGGTCCGCCGCTACGGTGCAAGCCCTGACGTCCAGGCATTGGTTGATGCCGCCAACAAGCCCGCTGAGGTGGGGAAATTGAACATATCGAGGGCCTGCGGAACCTGTCTGCTCAAGTCGGCCTGATTCTAGACAGGCTCTAGACGGATGAGACCCTATGGCAACCCTGAAAAATGAGGTGAAGAGCTTCATCGTTCAGGCTCTGGCGTGTTTTGACACACCTTCTCAGGTGGTCGACTCCGTCAAGAACGAATTTGGGGTGGTGGTTACCCGCCAGCAGGTGGAGACGCACGACCCAACCAAGGCCGCGGGTAAGGGGCTCGCCATCAAATGGCAGACCCTTTTCCACGACACCCGTAAGCGCTTTCGTGAGGACACGGCAGAAATCCCGATCGCCAACCGTGCGTACCGACTGCGCGCCATGAATCGCTTTGTGGAGCGCGCCGAGGGGATGAAGAATATCGTCTTGGCTATGCAGATCCTGGAGCAGGCTGCCAAGGAGTGCGGCGACGTCTATGTGAATCGCCAACGGAAGGACGAGCCTGATGACGAGCCGGTGATCCCGACCCGGATCCAGGTCGACGTAGTGGATGCGAGGAAGCCGAATGCCGAGCCTTAACGTTCCGCAGTCGCAGTTCCTTCTGTTGCCCCACAAATTCCGCGCATTCGTTGCTGGCTTCGGCTCTGGGAAGACCTGGGTTGGATGCTCGGCGCTGAGCAAGCACTTCATGGAGTGGCCAGGCGTCAACGCTGGGTACTTCGCGCCGACCTACCCGCAGATCCGGGACATCTTCTATCCGACCATGGATGAGGTGGCCTATGACTGGGGGTTGAAGACCAAGATCAACCAGGCGAACCATGAGGTTCACATCTACAGCGGCCGGCAATGCCGCGGCACTGTGATCTGCAGGTCGATGGAGAAGCCGCAGACCATCGTCGGCTTCAAGATCGGTCACGCCCTGGTGGATGAGTTGGACGTGCTGACGTCGATCAAGGCGCAGCAGGCCTGGCGCAAGATCATTGCCCGGATGCGCTACAACCTGCAGGGCCTGAAGAACGGCGTTGACGTCACCACGACGCCGGAAGGCTTCAAGTTCGTGTTCCAGCAGTTCGTGAAGCAGCTGCGCGACAAGCCGGCGCTCAAGGACATGTACGGTCTGGTCCAGGCCAGTACGTTCGACAATGAGTTGAACCTGCCGGACGACTACATCCCATCGCTGATGGAGTCGTATCCCGAGCAGTTGATCAGGGCTTACCTGAATGGCCAGTTCGTCAACCTGACCTCTGGCTCGATCTACCACGCTTACGATCGCAAGTTGAATCAGTGCTTCGACACTGTTCAGCCTGGTGAGCCTCTGTTCATTGGGATGGATTTTAACGTTGGTCGCATGGCGGCAATTACCCACGTCAAGCGCGACCATGGCATGCCGAGGGCGGTGGATGAGCTGATCGATGGCTACGACACGCCCGACATGATCCGCCGCATCAAGGAACGCTACTGGGAACACACCGGCAACGACTTCAGGAAGACCTGCGAGATCCGGATCTATCCGGACGCTTCCGGCGATTCGCGCAAGTCGGTCAATGCCAGCCTCACCGATATTGCCATGCTGAAACAGGCAGGCTTCACGGTCATCGCACCGGCGGCCAACCCACCGGTTAAAGATCGGATCAACGCCATGAACGCCATGTTCTGCAACGCGCAGGGCGAGCGGCGCTACCTGGTCAACCCGTTCACATGCCCGACGTATGCCGACGGCCTGGAACAGCAAATCTGGGCGCCCAACGGCGAGCCGGACAAGAGCCAAGGCAACGACCACGCCAACGATGGCGGTGGTTATTTCATTCACCGCGAGTACCCGATCATCAAACCGGTCACCGCTATCAAGATGGGATACGCCCGATGAGCAACGACGTCTCCTTCAAGCGGGCGGACTACCTCGAGGCGCTCGATCGTTGGTCTACAGTGCGCGACGTATGCGCCGGCCAGCACCGGGTTGTCGACCGGCTGCCGTACATCAACGCACACGACAAGTCGCCTGAGAACCAGGATCGCAACAAGGCATACCGTGAGCGCGCGGTGTTCAAGAACGCTACCGGGCACACCCGTAACGGGCTGCTCGGCCTGGCCTTCCACAAAGACCCGACGTTGGCGGTACCGAAGAAGCTGGAGTACCTGCAGGACAACGCCAACGGCTCCGGCGTGAGCATCTACCAGCACTCGCAGGGCACGCTTGAGAAGGTGCTTGAGGCGGGGCGCCATGGCCTGTACGTCGACTATCACCAGGACGATGGCATTGGCGGCCACTCGGTGATCCTGTCGTACTGCGCCGAGGACATCATCAACTGGCGCACCGGCATGGTGAATGGGCACAGCGTTCTGACCCTGGTGGTGCTGCGAGAGGCGCCGGAAGTGGAGGATGGCTTCGGCTTCAAGGTGATTGAGCAGTATCGCGAGCTGGCACTTGAGCCTGACGGCTTTGTCTGTCGGGTCTGGCGGCGGTCTGGTCCTAAAGGTGGCGGCCCGCTGGCCATTGTTGAGGAGTTCAGGCCTGAGGGCATCACTGGACGTCTGAAAGAGATTCCGTTCACCTTCGTTGGCGCGCAGAACAATGATCCCAGCATCGACGAGTCGCCGCTCTACGACATCGCGATGATCAACTTGGGCCATTACCGGAACAGCGCCGACTACGAGGACAGCGTCTTCTGGTGTGGTCAGGCTCAGCCGTGGATCTCCGGTTTGGATGAACAGTGGCGCGACTGGATGGAGAAGAACGGCGTCTATGTTGGCTCCAGAGCGCCGATGATGCTGCCTGCCGGTGGTGCATTCGGTTACGCGCAGCCGCTGCCGAACACACTGGTCAAGGAGGCCATGGCCGACAAGAACCAGATGATGATCGAGCTGGGCGCTCGCATGGTGGTGGCTTCGCTTTCGTCCAAGACGGCAACTGAAGCCCGCGGCGATCAATCGGCATCGACTTCGGTGCTGGCTGGTTGCGTGGCCAACGTCAGCGAGGCTTACACCCGGGCGATCATGTGGTGCTGTGCCTATATGGGCGTCGCCGACAAGAAGGTCGCCTACCAGGTGAACCAGGAGTTCGTCGAGCTGACGGCTGATCCTCAGATGATCACCGCACTGGTGGGGCTCTGGCAGAACGGCGGGTTTGCGAAGGCTGACCTACGCGCCTACTTGCGCAAGCTGGGCCTTATTGCGCCGGAGCGCACGGACTTGCAGATCGACGGTGAGCTGCAGGAACAGGGCGATGGCCTGGGCCTGGACGATGAGGACAATCCAAATGGCGGCAAACCAAGCGATCCTTGATGCCACAATTCGGCACGCCGTCTTTCTCGAGCAGTTGAAGGCGGGAGAGGTGGGCAAGTTCGCTCCCTTCCTCAAGGAGATTGACCGGTCGATCCGGGATCGCCTCACTCAGTCGGATCTGACCGAGTACAACACCAAGCGGTTGGAGGCGCTGCTGAAAGAGGTTGACAGCCTGCTGCTGGGCATCTTTGACCGGTACAGCGCGCAGCTGAACCTCGATCTGATCGACATCGCCAACTACGAGGCCGAGTTTGAGGCTGCGAGCTTGGCCTGGTCGGCGCCGGTCGGTGTCTCGCTTGACGTAGTAGCCCCAACGACTGCTGCGATCCGTACAGCGGTGCTGACAAACCCGCTCAGCGTGCGCGGCACCGGTGGCGGCAAGCTGCTGAAGTCGTTCATCAAGGGCTGGACCGTCGCAGAGCGTGACCGGGTCACCGGAACGATCCGGCAGGGCTTCTTCGAGGGGCAAACGAACTTCCAGATCATCCGCAACATTCGCGGTACCAAGGCGGCCGGATACAAAGACGGCATCCTGGCAACCACAAACCGCAATGCCAGCACGGTCGTACATACCGCGATTCAGCATGTGTCGTCGCAGGCGCGCATGGAGGTGGCCAAGGCCAATACGGACATCGTGTCCGAAGTTGAAATGGTCGCCACTCTGGACAGCAAGACCAGCCAGCAATGTCGGTCGATGGATAAGAGGCGGTTCCCGGTCGATTCCGGGCCCAGGCCGCCATTTCACCCGAACTGCCGCACGACTTTCATTCTGCTGACCAAGCTCAGCGAGATGTTTGCCAAGGGCGCCACGCGAGCCGCAGTGGGCGCAGATGGAGCAGGGCAGGTCAGTGCGAGCCTCGACTATTACCACTGGCTTTATCAGCAGCCAGCATCGTTTCAGGACGTGGCAATCGGGCCAGTGCGGGCAAAGCTGTTCCGTGAGGGTGGGTTGAGCGTTGAGCGATTCGCGGAGCTGCAGCTCGATCGCAACTTCGCGGCGCTGACCTTGGCACAGATGAAAGCACTAGAGCCTTTAGCATTCCAACGGGCTGGGATTAGCACGGCTTGACATTAAGAAATCTGATATCAAGCCCCATGCCTCTCTGTATTGTTCAAGTTCAGGTAAGTGATTCAGATTGACTTTGCCCCAGCCCTCGGAGCGACGAAGTGCCTGGACAGTTGCAGCTGGCAAAACGTAGTAATGCGGCGGCATAGGTAGCTTTTTTCCGTCAGGAGACCCGCGGTTGAGGAACACCGCTACCACAAACTCGCACTCGAAATTCTTGATTGGGAATCCATTCGCACCAGTTTTCCATCGACTCTTTACCTGAATCCTCGCGGAGGAGCTGTGCTCAGCGTTGGTGGCGACGATGTCGTATCCCGGCATATTGGTGTAAGTCTTGTAAGCCGCAATTTTGTGAATCAGTAATTGCCCCAGGACGAGAAATTCAGCTCCCTCGCTTTCCAGTCTTGTGTCCATCCGCGCCATAAATCTCTCCATTTCGAACGTCCCTGAATTTAGGGACACGATTTCCTACGCCTGTTAGGCAGGCTAATCCAAACCCAAGGGGTGCATCAACGTGGCAGAAGAAAACGAAATCGACCTGGAAAACCCGGCAATCAAGGCCGCTATCGCGACTGCCGTTGAAGCATCCGTTTCCGGGCTGAAAACCAAGAACACCGAACTGCTGGGCAAGCTGAAGGACGCCTCCGGCAAGCTCAGCCAGTTCGAGACCCAGTTTGAAGGCATCGATATCGACGCCGTCAAAGGCTTGCTCAGCCGGGCTGGCCAAGACGAAGAGACCAAGCTGCTGACTGAGGGTAAGGTGGATGAGGTCTTCAATCGACGTACCGAGCGCCTGCGAGGCGACTACGACAAACAGTTGAAGACTGTCACTGCGCGGGCCGAGAAAGCCGAAGCGTTCGCCGCCAAGTTCCAGGGCAAGGTCCTGGGTGATTCGGTGCGCGGCGCAGCACTGAAAGCCGGAGCACTGCCGGAAGCAACCGACGACATCATCCTGCGCGCCAAAGGCGTGTTCTCGTTGAACGAAGAGGGCGAAGCGGTAGCCGTGGATGAGTCCGGTCAGGTCATCCTCGGCAAAGACGGCAAGACCCCTCTGACACCGCTCGAGTGGGCGGAATCTCTGCGCGAAAGCGCGCCTCACCTGTGGCCAAGGGCTTCAGGCACACAAGCCCCGGGCGGGGGTAGCGGCCAGGCTGCATTCAAGCGCTCCGAAATGACTGCCGAGCAGAAGCGCGACTACCAGCGCAAGCACGGCCAAACCGCATTCCTGCAATTGCCCAAGTAAGGGGATTCACCCATGGCAACGACTGTTAATAGCGACCTGATCATCTACAACGATGAGGCGCAAACCGCATACCTGGAGCGTGTCCAGGACAACCTCGATGTGTTCAACGCATCGTCCAATGGTGCGATCGTGCTCGACAACGAGCTGATTGAAGGCGATTTCCGCAAGCGTGCCTTCTACAAGGTTGGTGGCTCGCTGGAGCATCGCGATGTCAACTCCACCGGTAAGGTGACCGCGAAGAAGATCGGCGCCGGCGAGGCTGTTGGCGTCAAGGCTCCATGGAAGTACGGCCCATACCAGACCACCGAAGAGGTGTTCAAGCGCCGCGGTCGTCCGGTAGATGAGTTCTCCCAGATCATCGGCGCCGACGTTGCTGATGCCACTCTGGAAGGCTTCATTCAGTACGCCACCGCGGCGCTGCGTGCGGCCATCGGCTCCAACGCCGGCATGGTGGTCACTGCCAACATCGAAACCGATGGCAAGAAAACTCTGACCCGTGGCATGCGCAAGTTCGGTGATAAGTTCGGCCGTATCGCCCTGTGGGTCATGCACTCCAGCGCCTACTTCGACATTGTCGACGAGGCCATCACCAACAAGATCTACGAGGAAGCCGGTGTCGTCATCTATGGCGGCCTGCCAGGCACCCTCGGCAAACCGGTGCTGGTGACCGACACCGCGCCGGCCGACGTGATCTTTGGTCTGCTACCCAATGCGGTGGTGATCACCGAGTCCCAGGCCCCGGGCTTCCGCTCCTACACCGTCGACGATGAGGAGAACCTGGCTATCGGTTACCGCGCCGAAGGTACCGTCAACATCGACGTGCTGGGCTACAGCTGGAAGGACGCGGTCGGTGGCTCGAACCCAACGCTGGCTGCGGTCGGCTCGGCGGCCAACTGGATCAAGCATGCCGGCAGCGACAAGGTCACTGCCGGCGTGATGATCACCCTGACCACCACGCCACCAGCCGGCGGCTGATACTGGCCCTGACAGCGGCCAGCGATGGCCGCTATGGAGACTTTTATGGAACTGGTTTATTCCACTCAGAATTCGGACTTCGACCCGGAAAAGCGGTACCGCAATCCAGCTCACTTTGATCGACCGGAGGCTGGTGTGACCCATGCGGTCGTGATTGGCGACTGGCCGAAGGTGGTCGGCGCCTATGAGGCGCTGGGCGTCGAAGTCTCGGTGTTAAAGCCTTTGATCAGCCAGCCGGTTGATTCGGGCGGAGCCGACATCATTGCCGGTCTGGAACAGGAAAACGATAACCTCCGTACTGAGCACGCCGGAATCCTGCGATTGATCGAAGCTGTTGAAGGCGAGTCGACCCTGGAGCGCCCCGGTGATGGCGAGCTGCCGATCCGGTTGTTCGACGCGCTGAAAGCCATTCACGAAGGTGTCGCCACCCTCACGGGCGAACGTGACACCCTGGTGGGCGAGGTTGAATCGCTCCGCTCTGAAGTCGCACGCCTCAAGGCGGCTGCGGAGCCAGTCGACAATGCCGAGAAGATCGCAAGCCTCAAAGCTCAACTCGACGCCGCCAACGTGCAATATCGGGCGAATGCGTCGGTAGAATCGCTGGAAAAGGCGGTTGCTGATCTGCAAAAGGCCTAATAACTCGGGTGCGCGTTCACCGGCACCCGAATCAACCACACAGCGAGCGGATTCATGACTCTCATCATTGAGGACGGTACCGGCAAGCCTGACGCCGAAAGCTACGCCTCCACCGAGGACCTGGCTATGTACGCCGTGAAGTTCGGTGTGACCATCCCCGGGGAAGTTCCAGCACAGGAAGCGCTGCTTCGCCGGGCTGCCTTAGCGATGGATGGCATGACCTGGAAGGGGCGCAAGACCAGTAGCGAGCAGGCTCTGGCCTGGCCGCGCCGGGAAGTGCTTCTAGATCAGGAGATCAAGCCCAACAACTACCTGCCAGCGCGTATCCAGTACGGCCAGATGGCCCTGGCTGCCGAGATCCACACCGACGACATCGACCCGATCGAAAAGCGCAAAGGTGCAGTTACCCGGGAACGGGTTGAAGGTGCAGTTGATCGCGAGTACGCGACGATCCCGAACACGAGCGGCCGCCTGTTGCCGGCGGCGCCGAATCGGCCGAGTGCAACGCAGTTTGCCGACTACCTGTTAAAGCGTGGGTTGTTTGCTGTGCGCGCATAATGTCAAATGGCCGCTCAACGAAAAGGAGTTTCAAATGAGCAAGGTTTTGAAAGGTCAACAAGAGGTTTGGGTGCAATTTGCGGCAGCAGCACTAAGTGGCTACTTGGCTACTGCAAAATGGGATGATACGGCTGCTAAGAAGGCAGCTCAGCAGGCAGATGAGCTACTAAAAGAGTTCGAAGCTCGTGTAAAAAATGCTAACGGAAAATAATAGCTAGCTTAGACAGCCCAGCTATCGCGCTGGGCTTTTCACATCTGGAGCCCTCATGGCCTTCTACGACGAAATGGCCGTGATGGCTCTGGAGATGATCACAGAGTTCGGCCAGCCTGTGCTGATCCGCGACATCAAGCCCGGCGAGTACGACCCGGGCACTGGAACGGCAGGTCCTGATACCGTTACCGAGCAAACCGCCCAAGGCATCCTGCTCGACTTCAGCGGTCAGGAGTTCCAGGCCAATAGCCTGATCAAGGTCGGCGACAAGAAGCTCAAGATCGCTGCCCGCGGGCTTGAGTGGGCGCCAGGCCTGCTGAACAAGGTCGTTGTCCAGGGGCGCACCTGGTCAATTGTCCCGCCGCTGAAAGAGATCAACCCGGCCGGCACACCCATTCTGTACGAGCTGCAGGTGAGATCGTGAGTCGGGCAGGGGCCGGACAGTCCGGCAGCTTCGCCCTCAGCCTTGCCGAGTTTGCAGCCCAGGCCACGGAAGCCATCGATGCCAGCCTGCGCGAGATCATCATCGAGGTCGGTAGTAGCCTGATCCGCATGTCACCCGTCGGCAACCCGGAGATCTGGGCGCAGAACGCTGTGGCCCAGCAGTACAACAAAGCCGTGGACGATCACAACAGCGACTTGCGCAATGACCCGGCCAATCTCACGAAGGCCGGCCGGCTCAAGCCAGGGCGCAAGCTGAACGACGGCATGGACATCGTTGCGCCTGAGGGCTATGTCGGGGGCCGGTTCCGGGCGAATTGGCACCTCTCGATAGATGTGGTCGAGAACGTCACTTTTGATGAGGTTGACCCGGGCGGGCAGGAGACGATCACAGCGTTGGTTTCGGCGGTCAGCGATTTCACTGCCGGACAGGTTGCCTACCTCATCAACAACTTGCCATACGCCATCCCGCTCGAGTTCGGGCATTCGACCCAGGCCCCCGGGGGCATGGTCCGTGTCACTGTCGCTCGCTTCCAGCAGATCGTGCAGGAAGCCATCAGGAACAATCAGGTATGAGCCACAACGTGATTGCCTCGATCTACGAGGCCAGGGTCATCGGATGGGCAAAGGCTTTGCCGTCACCGCTGAAGGTGGTCGTCGAGAATGAGGCATACAAGCCGGGAGACGGTGAAACGTACCTCAAGGCGTTCACGCTGCCGGGCGACACCGTGACCAACACGCTCGCCGGAGATCATAAGCTGTTCACCGGCGTGTTTCAGGTCAGCATCGTGACGCCTGCAGGCAAGTACCGCGGCGTAGCCGGTACACTGGCTGATCAGATCGCAGCATTGTTTCCGCTGTACGAGCGCATCACAAAAGGCGCGCTAACCGTCGTGACCATGTCGCCAGTCGACCAGGGCCCCGGCATTCCTGATGACACAACCTACATCGTACCGGTCTCATTTGTGTACCGGGCTGACACCGACTGAGCGGCATCGCGTTAGAATCGCACCATGTGAATGCAGTGATCAGGGCTACTCCATGGATGATGCAACAAAGGCGCGCTTACAGTGGTTGGATGAATCAGCCGACGATCACGGTTGGAACAATCGTGAGGAAATCAACGCGAGCGACAGATGCATCTGCAGCGCTTGCGGCCAATGGTCAGAGCCGGCTCAAATCACGAAGTGGTACGACGAGAAGCATGCCTGTTGTCCGCACTGCGGGCTGACCGGTGTTGTCGTTGGCTCCAAGTCGGGGCTACCGCTTGCGGAGTACGAGAGCTGCCGATTTCCTGAGTAGCGCACCATCCAAATAATTCGCCCGTTGGGCAAACCCAGAACCCGCCATTGAGCGGGTTTTGTCATTTCTGCAAAGAGGAAAAACCATGAGCGTCAGGATTCCCAACGGAACGACCTTCGAAATTGCGGGCACCATGAGCGCCCCAAAGGCATTTACTGCGATCACCAATGCAAAGCCCGCAGTTCTTACCGCCGCCGCGCACGGATTGGCCAATGGCGATGTGATCGTCATTGAATCTGCCTGGGCCAAGTTGAATGGTCGTCCGGCGCGAGTTATCGACTCCGACGTAGGCGATTTCGCCGCGGAAGGCGTGGACACTACCAGCACCAAGAACTATCCAGCTGGGTCGGGAGCAGGTACGGTCCGTGCTGCCTCTAGCTGGACGCAGATCTCCCAGATCACCGAACCGGCAGCTAACGGCGGGGATCAGCAGTTCCTCACCTACGGATTCCTGGAAGACGACGATGATCGTCAAATGCCCACCACCAAGTCCGCCAGCAGCATGACTCTTCCTGTGGCCGACGATCCGGAGAAGGCGTATGTCGCCATCGTCGAGGCGGCGGACGAAGACAAAGAGCCGCGCCTGGTCCGAGCCAATCTGCCCAGCGGGGCAACGATCTACTACTACGCCTACGTGTCGATCACCGCGACCCCAACGCTCAGCCGCAACAACATCATGACGCGGACCATCACACTGTCGTTCGCCTCCCGCCCAACTCGCTACAACTCGTAAGGGGGACTCATGGCAAAGTTCTCTATCGCACCAAAGCCTACGTTCACCATCGATGTCGCCATCCCCCAGGTTGGCGATAAGCCGGTGATGGTTCCGTTCACGTTCAAATATCGTGACCGCACCGCTTTGGCTGAGCTGTTCGACTCCTGGAAAGAGCGAGCCGAGGCCATTGGCGAGCGCTTCAAGGGTGTAGAGCCGACACTCTCCGAGATTACCGCGGCAGAGGTGGAGCAAGGCGTCGAACAGATCAAGGACCTGGTGGTTGGATGGGGGTTTGGCGACAAGTTCAACGACGAGTCCGTCACCGCATTGGTGAAGAGCTGCGTTGGTGTTTCTGACGCCGTTGTGAAGGCTTACAGCGACGCCTTCGGGAAAGCCCGCCTGGGAAACTGATCGCCGCCGCGCGTGCGCTCTATGAGTCGAGCAGTTCCGCCAAGCAGATGGCAATGTTCGGCTTCTCCCCTGAGGATTACGACGAAACCATTGAGGTCTGGCCAGATAACTGGCCGGCCTTCTTAGTCATGGAGTCAATGGGGACTCAATGGCGCGTAGGTGCCGGCGGCGCTATTGGGCTGGACTACGGAGTGCTGCCCAGTGTCATGCGGCTCACTGGGATCCCTGCCAAGGAAAGATCCACCATTTTCCAAGACATTCGTGTCATGGAGGCCGAAGCCCTCGCCGTAATGGCTGAGGCCAGAGAAACCAGCCCGTGACCATGGGCAACTATTCAAGGTGAGTCGATGAACATCGCTGAACTGGGGATCCGCGTCGACTCCGCTGATGCTGCTCGGGCTGCAACCGACCTCGACAAGATGACGAAGGCCGGTACCCGGGCCGAGCAGTCTGCTGTCGGCCTGATGAACGAGATGCAGGCGCTGGAGAAGTCGCTGTCATCTGGCGCCAAGTCCACCCAGGAACTGGCTAAGCAGCGTGATGCCCTGGCCAGGCTGACCAAGACCGGTGCCTATGGCGAAGCTGAGTTCGCGAAGATCACCGCGCAGCTCGACAAGCAGCAGGCCGCGCTGGTCAAGTCCACTCTGGACGAGCAGAAGGCTCTCAATAGCCTGCTAGGCGCTATTGATCCTGCTAGGGCCGCAGTAGGCAAGCTTGATAAGCAGATCGAGGACCTGGGTAAGCACCTGGATGCCGGCCGTATCAGCCAGGAGCAATACAACTCCGCGCTGAGCAAGATCGACAAGGACTACGCCAAGCTCGAGAAGACTGCTTCCGGCTTCGACAAGCTGCGCCTCGGCACCCGCCAGGCCCAGGAAAACGTCGTGCAGCTTGGTAACGCACTGTCGTCTGGTGACTGGGGCAGTGGTGTGCGCGCCGTGGCTCAGTTGGGCGCTGGTGCTGGCGCATCGGCAGCGGGGTTGCTGGCCATTCTGGCGCCTATCGCGTTGGCCACTGCCGCAGTCGCTGCTCTTGGCGTCGCCTACTACAAGGGCACCAAGGAGCAGGACGAGTACAACAAATCCCTGGTACTGACCGGCAACTTCGCCGGCGTGAGCGCTGGGCAGCTTGGTGATATGGCGCGCCAGGTCGGCGCAACTGTCGGCACCACCGGGCAGGCTGCTGAGGTTCTGGCGCTGCTGGCGGGAAATGGCAAGATCGCCGGCGAGAGCTTCCTGGGTATCACCCAGGCTGCTGTGTCGATGCAGGAGGCTACCGGCAAGGCGGTCAAGGAGACGGTCGCCGAGTTCTTGAAGATCGCCGACGAACCGGTAAAGGCCTCGGCAGCGCTCAACGAGCAGTACCACTACCTGACCGCCTCGGTTTATTCGCAGATCGCCGCGCTTGAAGAGCAGGGTGATCATGCTGGTGCGGTAAAGCTGGCGACCGAGCAATACGCCGACGCGATCAACGAGCGCACGCCGCGGATCCTCGAAAACCTGAGCTTCTGGGAGAAGGGCTACAACGCAGTAGCGCGGGCAGCGGACAACCTGAAAAACCTGGGACGTCCCGATATCGACGCTGACATCGAGCAGGCTCGGCGTAACCTCGAGCGGGCCCAGTCGGGAAATGTTGGCGCATTCCAGAACCAGAAGGAGATGGTCGAGCTCTACAGCAACCAGCTCAACATGCTGGAGGATCAGAAGGCTGCGGCGACGGACATTGCCAAGTGGGAAAGGGAGCAGGCAAAAGCCCAGCAGGACGCTGTCACCGCAATGGGCAAGGTCGATGCGCTGACCAAGTCCTCTTGGACGAACGAGCAGAAGCGCGCCGATGCTCTGAAGGAGTACAAGCGGCAACTCGACGATATCCGCAAAGTCAGCCCCAACGATGCACGCCTGAATCAGGCGGTGGTCGACAAGAACATCGCGAATATCAACGACAAGTTCAAGGACTCGAAAGCACCCGCGGGCGCCGTCGACCTGACCAGCTTCAACGACTCGAAAAACGCGCTCACCGGCATCCTGTCCGAGTACAAAAACGCCCAGAAGGAACTGGACGCGGCGCAGAAGGCCGGCCTGGTCTCCCAGGCGGATTACCTACTCAAACGTCAGGCCATGATCGGCAACGAGCGCGACGAGGTCACCGCGGCTTACGAGGCGGAGATCTCGGCACTCGAAGCGACCAAGGGCAAGGCCGGCACCTCGGCGGCTCAGCGCATCCAGCTGGACCAGAAGATTGCCGATGCCCGTGCCTCCATGGTCAAGGCGCAGAAGGATGCCGACTCGGAACTGGCTGTGCTTGCCTCGAACGAGGAGGGCAGGCTCAAGAAGCAGGCCCTGGCTGTCAGCACCTATACCGGGGCCTTGCAGCAGCAAGTCGACACTTTGCGCCGGCAGGGGCAGCGTGCGGCCGCCGGCCTTGGGCAGGGGGACCGGCAGCGCGGGCTGACCGACCAGCAAAACGGCATCGACGACCGCATCAACCAGCAGCGCCTGACCTTGGCCGACCAGTATGGCGACGGCTCGCGTGGCATGAGTCTCGACGAGTACAACCAGAAGCTGGCGGCCCTGGACAAGACTCAACGGGACCTGCAGGAAACGGCAATCGCCAACTACGACGAGATGACCGCTGCCCAGGGCAGCTGGAGCGCCGGCGCCTCGTCGGCGTGGCAGAACTACCTGGAGTCGGCGCGCGATATTGCTGGCCAGACGAAAAGCTTGTTCACCAACGCCTTCAGCTCCATGGAGGACGCAGTCGTCAACTTCGCCATGACCGGGAAGTTCTCGTTCTCCGACTTCACCAAGTCGGTGCTGGCGGACATGGCACGGATTGCCACGCGCCAGGCCAGCTCAGCGTTGCTGGGCAGTTTGGTGGGCGCAGCAACCAGCTATTTCACTGGTAGTGGTAGCGGTACTGGGGCGGCCTCGGCTGGTAGTACACAGGCTGGTTATACCGGGGTCGATTTCTCTGGATATCGAGCCGCTGGCGGTCCTGTTGCGCCCAACTCTCTGTACGAGGTCAATGAGCTGGGGCCGGAGTTGTACAACGAGGGTGGTCGGTCGTTCCTGATGACCGGGGCAAATGGAGGCAGCGTTACGCCCCTGAGCAGTGGCGGCGGGCCTGCTCTGGCAGCGATGTCTGGAGGCGGAGGTGGTAACACCTACAACTTCCCGGTAGCCGTCTCGGTGCAAACATCGGGCGCGGGTGAGGGAGCCACCCAGGAGGACACGACGCAGCTGGGCAAAGGCATTCAGCAGGCCGCCAAAACTGAGGCTGAAACGGCAATCGCCAGAGGGCTGCAGCCAGGTGGTTCGATTTGGCGCGTGATAAATGGGAGGGGGTAATGGCGATTGAAACGTTCACCTGGCCAACGCAGAACGGGGACGCACCCGAGATCACCTATCGGGTGCGAACCGCGCAGTTCGGTGACGGCTACAAGCAAACAGCCGGCGACGGACCGAACAACAAGGAAGACTCCTACCCGGTCACCTACACCGGTTCGAAGGCCCGGGTGCTTGAGATCATGGCCTTCTACGATCGGCACGCCGGCGCGAAAGCCTTTCTCTGGACGACCCCGCTCGGTGAGCTGGGCCTGTTCACCTGCGTCAATCCCGTTCCCACTCCTGTCGGGGGCGGGGTCTTCAAGGTCACGGCCACGTTCAACCGGGCCTTTCATCCATAAGGGGCAATCATGCCGCTGATCAGTGATATCCAGGCTCTTGAGCCTGGCAGTGAAGTGCTGCTCTTCGAACTGGACGGATCGGACTACGGGGCGGATGTGCTGCGCTTCCACGGGCATGCGATCCCACACTCGCCCGAGGAGCTGCTGGCAGCAGGGCCAAACGCCGACCAACTGCCGGCAAAATCCATCTGGTGGCAGGGCAACGAGTACGGCGCCTGGCCCATGCAGATCGACGGCATCGAAGCCAACGGCGACGGTACCGCGGTACGCCCCACGCTTTCGGTCGGCAACGTCAACGGGCGCATCACCGCGCTCTGCCTGGCGTTCGCGGACCTGCTCGAGTTCAAGCTGACCATGCGGCACACGCTGGGCAGCTACCTGGACGCGCAGAACTTCCCGAGCGGCAACCCAACGGCCGACCCCACCCAGGAGACGATCGAGGTCTGGTACATCGATCAGAAGACCAATGAGGACGGGGAAACAGTCAGCTGGGAGCTGGCCAGTCCGGGCGACGTTGGCGGAGAGTCCATCGGCCGGCAGGCAACGACACTGTGCCACTGGGCGCTGACGGGGGGCTATAGAGGTCCCAACTGTCAGTACACCGGCCCTTATTTCGACATAGAGGGCAATCCTACGGATGACCCTGAAAAGGATCAGTGCAATGCGCTGCTCACGACCGGGTGCGAGTGTCGGTTTGGGAAGGGAAATCCTCTCAGCCACGGTGGCTTCCCTGCTGTTTCTCTGATCGCCCGGAGCTGACCATGCGCAAACACATCCTGAGCGCTATCCAGGCGCACGCGGCGGCCGAGTACCCGAAAGAGTGCTGCGGCCTGCTGCTGGCCGTCGGGCGCAAGCAGCAGTACTTCCCGTGCCGCAACATCTCCACCGAGCCAAACGAGGAGTTCCGGCTGGATCCGGAGGACTACGCGGCGGCCGAGGACCAGGGCGAGGTGATCGGCATCGTGCATTCGCACCCAGACGCCACCAGCCGGCCGTCGCCGCGCGACCTGGCCATGTGCGAAGCCACAGCGCTGCCCTGGCACATCCTGAGCTGGCCTGAAGGGGATCTGCGCACCATCGCGCCGGCGGGCAGCACGCCGCTGCTCAAGCGACCATTCGTTCACGGCGCCTGGGACTGCTGGCAGGTCTGCGCGGACTGGTACAAGCGAGAGTGGGGGTTGGAGTTCGAAGCCTTCCAGCGCGCTGATGGCTGGTGGGAAGACCCGGCCGGGCCGAGCCTCTACGAGCAGGCCTATGAAGCGGCGGGATTCGTGCAGGTCGACAAGCCGCAGCGCGGCGACATGGTCGTCATGTCCGTGGGGCGCACGGCGCACCCGAACCACGCGGGGATTTACCTCGGCCCGGATCCGCAGTTGCCAGGGGAGGCTGCCGAGGTGTTCGGTCCTGGGCCTTTCCTGTTGCACCACCTGTATGGCCGGCCAAGCGAAATCATCGTTTTCGGCGGGCCTTGGGCTCAGCGCACGCGCCTGATCCTCAGGCACAAAGATGCACCCGAATCATCTGATGCAAAAAAAGCGCTTAAGAATATTTATGGAGGGTGAGCAACAGTGGATTCTCTTCTTCAAAAAACTTTTGCTCAGGCATATTTCTGGAGAAAAAACCCTCAAATACCATCTGGAATCTCTCCCTGCAATCGTATAGCTGCGCTCTCTTGAGGTTTCGAATTTTGAAAAAGTCATTACGATCAAGGTGACATCCGAATGAGAGAAAGCAGTGGCTAAAAATTCGAAACACCTGCCACGAGAGATCTTCAGAAATAGCCTCATCCTTCGCTAACTGGTACAGAGCCCACTCCAGGAGCCAATACTCATCTTGCGCCCAAAGAGCGTGCTCGTGCAGCTTTCCGAGGAATGAGTTGTCATCGTAGTTATCGCATCGCGGGAAGTTTCTTTCGATTACAAATCGAGGGTCCATCAACGTGGTTCCTTATGTCTGTGCGGCAGACAGTTTTTTCAGTTCAGCCAAATTGAGCTAGGAGGGCGATATGCAAATAAGCCAGCGTTACATTCTGACCATTCATGACCTCTTCACCATGCCCGGCGGCGTTCTCTGCGGCGCCGACGCCGAGGTCGCAATTTTGGATGGCGGCATTGAGATCGACCGTATGAAGTTCTCGGGTAAAGTCGGGCCAGGTGGGTCGGGTTACCACCGGAGCTTCACTGGCAAGCCCGGCTTGATCGCCAAACTTGTGATTGGCCCATGCCGCATCCAACTAACCGAGGAAAGCCTTCCCGCTACTTCGGAGGCTTAGATCCGCCAATGAACTCGTCCGTGCCAAGACGGTGAGTGCCATAGTCAACGAAGTAGTCAGGGCCCAGGCGTAATGCTTCAGCATCAGCTACGTCTTTGGACGCATAGATGTCGATGAATTCCCATGAAGATCTTCGGCGCAAACCCCAGCCAAGTACCCACCCATTGTTGTCGGGATCAGCGGGAAGGTTTTTCGCGAGGCTTCTGATAGACATGACCGCTCCTTGGTTCTGAGAGAGGCGAAACGTTACTGCTAACCTTGAGACGGGCGCTACTGGCTTTCCATCCACGCTGGATGCGCGGACAGCTTGGCGCCGAGACGAATGGGGCTATGATGGCGTTTTGCACTCTCAGGGATTAGAGCCATGGCATTTCGCATCCGGAAGAGCTTCAAAGTCGCCCCAGGCATTCGCCTTAATGTCAGCAAAAGCGGTCTCAGTACGTCTATCGGGGGAAAAGGCACGACAGTGAACCTGAGCAAGCGCGGCACGAAGGTCACGAGCAGCATTCCAGGAACAGGAATTTCTACGTCGAAGCTTTATGGCAACGGCAAGGCGCCCAAGATCAGCCACAGCGCGCCGACAGCAAGGCCAGGCTTCGGCTCCTACTTGCTCGCTTTCTTGATTATCGCCGGAGTGCTTTGGGCAATCTTTCACAAGTGACCCGTGCGTCGAGGGGACAGCCCAGCCCCCGCTGGGCTTTTTCGTTTCTGGCTACCCGGTGCTACATTGCCCGCATTTCCACAGGAGTGACCTGCATGAAATTGATTGTAGGAGCGTTAGCGGTAGCGCTACTGGCGGGGTGCTCCCCCAAGAGGCAACCACTTGATAATCGTGATCCCTGCTTAGATTTCGGCCCCCCTGAAAGCTCAGGTTTTAAAGCTTGCTTAGACCGTCGAGCCCAGGCTCTGAAAGACCTACTTGAGGGCACTGGTAAAAAACAGTATCAAATAGTTTTCGATGAGAAGGTCGATCCCTAACTCGAAACCAAAAGCGCACCTGGAATTGGTATTGGAGCAGTAGCGCTGCGTGCTTCAGCCGATCTGCAATCGGAGTCGTAAATGGAGCTGTCTCGCTTAAACGAACTCTTTTTCGAACACAATTGCGTAGCTTCGATGCGGCTCGAAATGGTGGATTTCAAATACAACCTCACGCTGACTATGTCTTCCTCGGAAGATCCAGAAACAGAGGGTGTGACGGCTGTTTTTCATGACGTTAGCGCACTGAGCCTAAGCGGCTTCGGTGGCGGACTAACCCAATTCATGGACCTCGTCGTGACTCGCATCGACGATGGTCTGGATAGAATTCGGTACGAGCTGAGGGATATTGAGAACGAAAAAATCTCGTTCTATTTCTTCACCCTCACCGTACGAGAGCACAAGGAGTAAATATGCGGATTGTGATAGGAGCGTTGGCTGTTGCGCTACTGGCGGGGTGTTCGACTTCAGGCCTGGAGCAAGACAAGCCAGTTTTTTCGAGCCAATCAAAAAAAACACCGCAACAGTTTGCTCGGTGTCTTGCGCCTAAGTGGCAAGAGTTCAACCCGTCAACCAGCTCCATTGAGACTGAGGCTGGGTACAAGATTGCTGCTTCAGCCACTTTCTCTGGCGTTGTTGCATTGGCGGTTGTTGAACAGGTGAACACCGGCTCTAAGGTTCGTGTCTTCCTCCCGATGGATTGGGCAGGAACAAGTGGCTGGAAGGATACAGCTAAAGCGTGCATCTAAATAAATTGAACATGGCCGCCTTCGGGCGGTTTTTTTATGGAAGCATGAAATGTCAAATACGGCAGCGCATTACGCGCCTCGGACAGAAATCAAATTACTTGGGCGTATGTGGCGTGGTCTTGAGAAGGTCCATTACCGCACTCTAGACAATGGCACCGCAGTTGAAGTGTTCAAGGCCTTGGAGGTCACTGTTTCTGGCTTCAAGGAGGAGGTGGTTAGGCTTTCTAATCTCGGAATGCGATTTGCCATCTTTCGTAACGGCAAGAACGTTGGAGAAAAAGAGTTCAGCCTAAGTGGTACGAGGGAGCTGAAGATAGTTCCGGTTATTACAGGCAGCAAGCGCGCAGGACTTCTGCAAACTATTGTTGGCGCCGTGATGATTGTCGCTGGCGTAGTGATCAGCGGGATGTCTTTTGGCGCAGCATCCCCAATTGGCGGGGCGTTGATCGCCGGCGGTATAGGAACAGTCGCCGGTGGCGTGATCCAGATGCTCAGCCCGCAACAGGGAGGCTTATCGCAGAGCGCATCCCCCGAAAACCTGCCCTCATACGCCTTCGGCAGCGCCAAGAACACAACCGCCAGCGGCAACCCTGTCCCGATCTGCATAGGTGAGCGCCGGTGGGGCGGGATGATCATTTCTGCATCGATCTACGCGGAGGATAAAGTGTGAGCTTGGCATGCTTGCAAAATGGCTTTGACATGCTTGCATTGATGATTTTTAATGCAAGCATATCAATCAGAGGATGCAAGCATGTTGGAGCCAAAGGGGAAAGCCGCAGGTGGCGCAGCTCGAGCAAAAGCTTTATCGCCGAGCGAACGCTCTGAAATTGCCAAGAAAGCTGCAGAGGCCCGCTGGGGTTCCCCAAAGGCTCTGTACGTTGGGCAGTTGAGTATCGGCGAGTTAAGTATTGACTGCGCCGTGCTGCCAGATGGGACTCGGGTGCTTTCTCAGCGTGGTGTCGGGCGCGCACTAGGAAGGGGCTACGGCGGTAATGACTTCAGGAAAAAAGAGGACGATTCTGCTGGTGGAAAACTTCCGTTTTTCATGAATCCAAAGGCTCTTTTACCCTTTATTTCCAATGACTTGATGGCGCTGGTGTCTGCCCCTCTTGAGTACCGGCACGGTCAGGGAGGTGGTGTTGCTCATGGCATAAATGCAACCGCACTACCCCAAGTTTGCGAAGTATGGCTGAAGGCCCGGGATGCTGGGGAGTTGTCGGAAACTCAGAAAAAAGTAGCGGCCAAAGCTGAGATCATAATGCGGGGTTTGGCCCATGTAGGTATTACCGCTCTGGTCGATGAGGCTACCGGCTACCAGGAGGTTAGGGACAAGCAGGCCCTTCAAGCAATTCTCGATCAGTTTCTGAGGAAAGAACTGGCTGCATGGGCGAAACGTTTTCCTGACGAGTTCTACAATCAGATGTTTCGGCTCAAAGGATGGCAGCGGAAAGATTTGAGTTCGCCATCAAGGCGGCCCGGAGCAGCCGGGATGTACACCAATGACATTGTTTATGAGCGCCTCGCTCCCGGCATTGTTCAGGAGCTTGAAATGCGAAACCCGAAGGATGCCAAAGGCAATCGCAAGGGCAAGCATCACCAGTTACTCACTGAGGATGTGGGGCATCCGGCATTGGCTCAGCATGTACACGCGCTCATCGCCTTGATGCGCGCATCGACATCTTGGGACCAGTTCATGCTCATGCTGAATACTGCATTCCCCAAGAAAAACGATACGCTTCTGCTGGACCTGCAACCGCAAAAAACATGATCTGATAAAAGTAATCCCGGCCCGCCTAGCGCGGGCTTTTTTATGCCTGGAGGAAAACATGGGCGCAGCAGCACAGATCGACATCCGCGGCGAGAAGGGCGGTAGCAGCAAGCCAAAGTCACCAACCGAAGCCAACGACAGCCTGCGCTCGACCAACCTGGCCAAGATGCTGATTGCCGTGGGCGAGGGCGAGTTCGACAGCGCCCCGACCGACTACGACATCTACCTGGACAACACGCCGATCAAGGATGCGAGCGGGAACATCAACTTCCCGAACGTGAAGTGGGACTGGCGCTCGGGCTCCGTGGATCAGTCGTACATTCCGGGCATTCCGTCGGTCGAGAACGAGACCACGCTGAACGTCGAGCTGCGTAGCGACCCGTGGGTGCGCTCGATCACCAACACCCAGCTGTCGGCCGCGCGCGTTCGGTTCGCCTGGCCGGCCCTGCAGGCTCAGGACGAAGAAGGGATCGGCGGCTACCGCATCGAGTACGCGATTGACGTGGCCACCGATGGCGGCGCCTATCAGCAGGTGCTGCTCGAGGCGGTGGACGGCAAGACCACCACCCGCTACGAGCGGTCCCGTCGTGTAGACCTACCGCCGGCCACCAGTGGCTGGTTGATTCGCGTGCGCCGGCTGACACCCAACCAGAACAGCAACAAGGTCGCCGACACCATGCTGATCGCCGGCCTGACCGAGGTGATCGACGCAAAGCTGCGGTACCCGAACACTGCGCTGCTGTACATCGAGTTTGACGCCGAGCAGTTCACCAACATCCCGGCCGTCACCGTGAAGTGCAAGGCGCGCAAGTGGCAGGTGCCGAGCAACTACGACCCTGTCGCCCGCACCTACACCGGGACCTGGGACGGCACCATGAAGCAGGCCTGGACCAACAACCCGGCCTGGATCACCTACGGGATTTGCACCGAGGACCGCTTCGGCCTGGGCAAGCGCATCAAGCCGTATATGGTCGACAAGTGGGAGCTGTACCGGATCTCGCAGTATTGCGACCAGAACGTGCCAAACGGCCTGGGCGGCCAGGAGCCGCGCTTCCTCTGCGATATGAACCTGCAGGGCAAGGCCGACGCCTGGTCGCTGCTGCGCGATATCGCCGGCATCTACCGAGGCATGACCTATTGGGCCCAGGGCCAGCTGGTGATGCAGGCCGACATGCCACGCGCCCAGGACTACGACTATGTCTTCACCCGGGCCAACGTCGTCGACGGGAAGTTCTCCTACGGCAGTGCCTCGGCCAAGACCCGGTACACCCGCGCCCTGGTCAGCTACGATAACCCGGCGAACAACTACGACACCGACGTCATTCCGTTTGCCGATCTGGAGCTGCAGCGCCGCTTCGGCGATAAGCCCACCGAACTGACGGCCATTGGCTGCACCCGTGCTTCGGAGGCACAGCGCCGCGGTAAGTGGGCGATCCTGAGCAACAACCAGGACCGGACCATCAACTTCAAGACTGGTATGGAAGGTGTGATTCCTCTGCCCGGGCACATCATCCCGGTGGCGGATTCGCTGCTGGCCGGCCGGCAAATTGGCGGCCGGATCTCGGCAGTGGCCGGGCGCGTGGTGACGCTCGACCGCGACACCCAGGCCAAGGCCGGCGATCGCCTGATCATCAACTTGCCGGGCGGACGCGCCGAAGGCCGGACCGTGCAAAGCGTCACCGGGCGCGCTGTCACCGTGACCGCGGCCTACAGTGAGCCACCGCTGCCTCAGTTGCAGTGGGCGCTGGATGCCGACGACCTGGCAATCCCGCTTTACCGGGTGCTGAGCACCAAGCGCACCACCGAGGGCGACTTCGAGATCAGCGCCCTGCAGTACGAACCCGGCAAGTTCGCTTTCATCGACACCGGCGCCCGCCTGGAAGAGCGGCCGATCAGCGTGATCCCGATCACCGTCGTTCCGCCGCCGGCGAGCGTTACCTTGACCTCGAACTATGCGGTTGACCAGGGCATCGCCGTCAGCACCATGAACATTTCGTGGCCCGCGGTGAACGGTGCTGTGGCCTACGACGTGGAATGGCGCAAGGACAGCGGGAACTGGATCAAGGTGCAGCGCACTGGCGCGACCAGCGTCGACGTGACCGGGATCTATGCCGGTGCCTACCTGGCCCGGGTACGGGCGGTGAGCGCCTTCGATATCTCGTCGATCTGGAAAAGCTCGAGCCTGACCCAGCTCAAGGGCAAGGAGGGGGTGCCGCCGTCGGTGTCGTTCCTGACCCCGACGAGCCTGGTCTACGGCATCCGGCTGGACTGGGGCTTCCCTGCGGGCGCAGAGGACACCCAGCGCACCGAGATCTGGTACAGCAAGACCACGTCGCTTGCAGACGCGATCAAGCTGGGCGACTTCGCATACCCGCAGGCCCGGCACGAAATGCAGGGCATCCTGGCGGGTGCCTCGTTTTTCTTCTGGGCGCGCCTGGTCGATCGCACCGGCAACATCGGGCCATGGTACCCGACGGGGATTGGGGTCAACGGCCAGGCCAGTTCTGACCAGAGCGAATACGAGGAGTATTTCTCCGGCCAGATCGGCGAGTCCGCCCTCGGCCAACACCTGGGCGACCGAATCAACCTGATCGATGGACCGGCCGACCTGCCCGGGTCGGTCAACAACCGCATCCAGGTGGTATCGGGTGAGGTATCGGCCATCAGCGAGAAGGTAGACGGCGTGTTTGCCCAAGTGAACCCGCCGATGGCGGGCTCCACCGAGGACCTGGCCGGCTCGACGGAAAGCTTTGTTGGGGTCTGGTCGGTGCAATCGGCAGTGATTGAGGGGGACGTGGCCACCGGCAAGCGAGTCGATACCGTTCAGGTTGAAATGGCGCAAAACAGCGCAGTAGTCCAGCAGGTCAGCCAGGCCCAAGTGGCGCTCGACGGCAAGGCCTCAACCATGTGGTCGGTGAAGATGCAGATCGATTCTGCGGGGCGTTATGTCGCCGCAGGTATTGGGCTGGGCATCGAGAACGGCCCGGCCGGCCTGCAGAGCCAGTTCCTGGTGAGCGCGGATCGCTTCGCCGTGGTGAATGGCATGGGCGGGGGCGCTCTCGCTGTGCCATTTGTTGTCCAGGACGGCCAGGTCTTCATCAACCAGGCGTTTATCAACCAGGCCTTTATCAAGGAGCTCGTACTTGGCATGACGCTCAGGTCGGCAGCACTCAACAGCGAAGGCCTGCCGTTGCTGGAAATCAACATACCGGCAGGGACGCTGACGCTACGTGGCCAGTCAGCGGAAGGTTCTACGCTGCTGAACAACAATGGCATCTTCGTTTACGACCTGAACCATATCGAGCGTGCAGGGCTGGGGAGGCTTTCGTAATGGCGTTTTATGGAGCCAGAACAAGGAGCGCCGCCGGCGTGGAAACGCTCAACACGTCGACCATGGGGATTCGTTCGATCGTGACCAAGAAGGTTACGGTCCCACCGATCACCAGCGACTTCACCAGCTTCATCGATATGCCGGAGATCACCGCGACTTCGTTCGTTTGCGTCACGCTTCAGGACGCTTCTAACAGCTCCTCGGCGCTCCCTGCTGTGTTCTGGTCTACCGGCCAGCTCAGGGTGCGCCGTGGCGCCGGCATAGCCTTGAACGTTTTCATCCTGACTTATCAATAGGGGGAGGCATGGACTACGGATTCAGGTCGCGCAACGGTCTGAACTTCTTTCAGATTGACAGCGTGAACAGGGTTCTCGGGGTCGCTGCCAGTGGCAGCTATGTGATCGGTAAGCCGCCTGGTGCCCCTCTCACCATCACTTCAGCAACCATCACTTACCCAACGCCGATCACCACACCCGATCCGCCCATGGTGTTCTTGAACCCGAACAACCAGGGCATGTATCACACGCTGATGAACATCGGCAGCCCGGGGAGCTGGACGGGGTTCTCGTTCCAACTGCAGCTGATGTCGCCATTCAACAGCTCGGATTGCAGCGGGAAGTGGCTGGTGGCGACGTTCCGTTCTGTTGGCCCACCCAGCGAGTATGACATCAGGCTGAAAAACGCGGCCGGCGAGGTGATTTTTGTCGGGGCCGACAACCTGCTTTCGATGAGAGGGTTTCCTGTCAATGAAGGCTGGTCACTCGATAATCGTGGCGAGCAGGTCGGAGGAGTCTACTGGTCTGGCTGCCAGATGCCGTGGACTGGCGACTATGCGGATTACTTCCTCGCTTCGACCCTGATCGGCGGGAGGATCTACAACGGCAACTCGACGCTTGAAACGCCTTGTGGATTCCATGCCGGTGTGCGCTCAACCCTCAATGGCTACATAGGTGCGATGGTGAGCTCTGAAGGCGGCACTGCAAAGAACGGACGAACCACCTTTGCCGCCAGGCCAATGCGACCCCTGTAATCAGGCACGCATTCAACCAAGCCCTCCGCGCGAGGGCTTTCTTTTGGGAGCAATAAATGGCTAAGCAGGTAATTCAACTCGGGACGCCACCAACTGGCGTAGGCGGTGATACGCCACGAAGCGCCAACATGAAAATCAACGGCAACTTTGATGAGCTGTACGCCGCGCTTGGGGGGAACACGCCCGTAGCAGCTCAGCCGCTCGATGCCACCCTGTCCAGCTTGGCGGGGCAGGGGTTCGTTAAGAAGTTCTCGGACAACAGTCTGCTGGCAACCACAGGTTGGCGTCGAATGCCGGATGGTGGCATCACTCAATGGGGGCTTGTTGCGCTCTCTGCCGTGGGAGCTTTTAACCCGCAGACGATCGGCGGCCAGACCTGGTACACGCACTTCTACATAGTCACGTTGCCGATCAACTACCTGTCAGCCCATCACAACATCGTCGCGAGCCTCAATGGCGCGCCGTCCTACGCCCAGTCTGCGATGACCCCCTTTTTCCTGACCACCGACAAGCGCACAAACAGCACAACGGAGAGCCTAACCGCTTTCACCGTTGCCATCTGCACGCCGGTCACCGGCTGGGTTCCTTATCTCAACTTCCGGAGCTGCGGGAAATGACCATGTTCTATTCGCCCAGTGCTGGCGGTTTCTACGACGATAGTTTCAAGCCTGATGACGCGATCGAACTGGATGACGAGGAGTATGCAGGCCTTGTCGCGGGCCAGCGTGGTAATGGCTTTATCGTCAAGGACGGCGTGGTCGTGGTTGCCGAGCCGCAAGAAGCTCCCGCAAGGACTCCCGGGCAGATCTGTGCCGAGAATGCACTCAAGCGTGATGAGCTCCTTGATGTCGCACGCCTACGCATCGCACCGCTCAAGGATTCGGTAGAGCTTGGCCTTTCGACAGATGAGGATGTCGCGGCATTAACAGCCTGGAGGCAGTACCGAGTTGCTGTAAACCGGGTCGATCTAAGCCTTGATCCGCCAGTCTGGCCGCCGCGGCCAGAGTGATTCGTCCGCAAGCCCGCACCCGCCATTGAGCGGGTATTTTTTTGCCTGGAGAAAAGTATGCCGAACACCGAAACCCGCGGGGTGCGCAATCGCAATCCCGGGAACATCGACTACAACCCGGCCAACAAGTGGCAGGGCCAGCTCCCACCAAACCCAGCGCTTGAGAAGCGATTCGCTCGGTTCGATACGCCAGAGAATGGCATCCGCGCCCTGGGCAAGCTTCTGCTGACCTACCAGCGTAAGCACGGGCTCAAGACGGTGAAGGCGATTATCAGTCGCTGGGCGCCGGCGGTAGAGAACGACACAGCTGCCTACGTGCGGGCCGTAGAGGCAAACACCGGCACTCGGCCTGGGGCGGAGATTGACCTGGCCCAGGCCACGGTCATGGCCGGGTTCGTCAAGGCGATCATCCATCACGAGAATGCCGGGTATGCCTATCCGGACGCCGTGCTGGCCGAAGGCGTGCGGCGGGCGCTGACATGACGCCGGTGCAGAAGCTGCTCGGCATGCTGGTGCTGGCCGGCCTGCTGATCGCCGCCGGCGCCGGTCTTGGTGCCTGGCTTGCCGCGGGCCACTACCGACCACAGCTCGACGCCGCCCAGGACGACCTGGCAACGGCCAAGGCCGGCCGGGCCAATCTGGAAGCGCTAGCGGGCGAGCAGGGCAGGAAGCTCGGCGAGCTGGTGCTGGCCGGTAGAGAGCGTGAGCAGCGCGCCGCCCAGGCCCAGGCCGACGCCCGAGAGCTGGCCCAGGGCGAGTATGCCGCGGCAAACCGTCTGCTGCAGGAGCGAACCGGTGGCGACCAGTGTGCGGCCGCCACGGTCGTTATCGATCAGGAGCTGGGGTTATGAAGTTGCTGCTGTTGTGGGTTGTAGTGGTACTGGCGGGGTGCGCCGGCCGGGAGCCTGAAGTGCGCACTGTTCGGGTCGAGGTGCCGGTGCCGGTCCTGTGCAAGACTCAGGAGGTGGCGGTGCCACCCTGGGCAGCTGCCGATCTGAAGAAGTCCGACGATCTGGAACTGAAGGTGCGGGCGCTACTGGCGGAACGGCGGCAGCGGATTGGCTATGAGCGGGAGCTGGTCGCGGCGGTTGGGGCGTGCCTGTAGGAGGAATGGTGCGGCGTACCGCACCAAACTACTTCGCCCAAATGGGGGGCGCTGCTCGACGTTACTGGTTGTCCCAGTATGAGTCAGCCCTATCGATCAGCATTTTGGTCAGGTTGAACTTTTTACCGAGCTCGGCGGAGCCCGACATGGATAAATGGCCTTTATCACGATGAAGCGGAAAACCATTTATATGAGTGGAGCACACACCATCAACACAAGTGAGATCTTGCAGATGGAAAACTGGAGCAAACGTTTCCACTTTTTGCATGAATTGACTTATATCAAAGGTCATTTCATTTGAGTTCTTATACAAGAAGTCGCAGCTCGCCTCTGCTCTGACGAGTGATCGTCTTGCCCAGCATCGTCCCATGTCATAACCAGACCAAGGCGTCGGTGCAACAACAATGGGTTTGACGCCCAGTGCTCGTAACTTATCTATTGTCAACTCCATGTAGCGGGCTTGGGTGTCATACCCGCCTTTGACAACCTTTCCCTCAACAAAAATATCACTCTTAAGGTTGTACGGTGACGACAGGATGACGTGTGTGATTTGTCTGTTTTCCGATAACCATTTATACACCAGCTCATTTTGTCGCAAGCAGTTTTTTACAAAGTTATCCCCGTCCGGTCCGTTGTCATAATAATTCATATCCAAGATAGGACGGCAAGAAGATGCCGTGTGCTGACGAAAGGAATAAACATCCTTGCTGGATTCTAGTGCCTGCACCAGATGCATCGCATAAGAGTCTCCCCATAGCAAAACTGTGGGACTATCGCCAAATTTACACTTATCAGTCTTGAAGTCCTTGTCATATACACAGCTATCACCCAGTCCAAGGTTAATGGCCAAGAGGTCAGAGTACTCGGAAAACTTCACACCGTTAGCAGCCACTCTGTCGCCAAAACCATCCTTCTTATAGGTTAAGCCCCCCAGAGCGCCCACAACCAACATCAAAAATACCAGCGTTGAAGGTACATGTTTGCGCCACCGTCCGAGACGAACTGGGCGCTCGACTAGCCGATAGGTCAACCACGAAAGCAAAACAGATAGCACCAGAACTATCAGCAGCGCCTTATAGCTTGGGTTGCCGGCTTCGATGATCCATAGAAACGATAATAATGGCCAATGCCACAGGTAGAGGGGGAAACTGATCAGTCCCAGCCAAACCAAAACTGGGTTTGACAAAACAAGTCTGTTAATTATGGTCTGCGGTCCCGCACAGATAATCAGTACTGTAGCCAGCACTGGGATTATTGCCCATTTACCTGGAAAACCTATCCCAGAATCAATACGCCAGAAGCCGTACACGAGCAATGACAGGCCAACAAGTGATAGCAGATTGGATAGTTGCCGTTCTCCACTATTTACTTGAATTCCTGGTATCGCTACCTCCAGAATGCGCCCTGTCTTAACCTTGATGGTATTGAAAAAATCACCCTTATAGAGAGTCGCCCATGCTAAAAGGCTGCCACTTAGTAACTCCCAGAAGCGTGTCTGTGGGGAATAAAATGTGGCCACGGCATCTTTGCTTACTCCTCGAAGGTTGAGGTAGAGAGAAATGACTGCAAGCGTAGAGATTATCAATGCGGGGCTGAACTTTCGCTTCCATGCCAACCAAAGCAGCAACGGCCAAACAATATAGAATTGTTCTTCAATGCCCAGACTCCACAAGTGCAGAAGCGGTTTGCTCTCGGCGGAGTTATCAAAATACCCGGCTTCCCCCCATAATGTGAAGTTGGATGCGAAGGATGCTCCGGAAAAAATATGTTTTCCTAGTTGCTTGTATTCATCAGCAAATAACGCAGCCCAGCCAATCGCTAAACATGCCGATAACACTAAAAGAAGTGCTGGAAAGATTCGTTTTATCCGGCGTGCGTAGAAATCGGAAAAGCTGAATGTTTCCTTATCAAGGCCTTCAAAGATAATCGTCGATATCAGAAAGCCAGAGATAACAAAGAATATATCAACACCAATAAAGCCACCTTTCATCCAGTCAGGAAAAGCATGGAAGGCAACAACTGATAATACAGCAATAGCTCGTAATCCATCTATGTCGGGTCGGTATCTTTGATGTCTCGGCTGGGGTATCTGGGAATTGATTTGAGGCGAGTCACTCATCGATGTTTCTCTTGTCTGGAGCTTTGAGCGGTTGGTCGGAGCAGATCAGCTTGATGCTAAACAATGTTTCTGTACTTATTGATTTGACTTGGCACAGGATAATTCAAGGGGCTGCGAACGGCTGCGCGTGAGCATTATTTATAAGGCGGCCATTCTACATAATGTGGATCACCTGGCACGCGTTTTTATGCTTGACCTTTGCAGAGTTATAGGTAAGCACGAAGATTCGGTCACCGCGCTAGATGCGATATTTGTTGCGTAGGAAGCGTGTTGGTGAAGGGTAGGCTAATTGGCTTAGTCGCTCCCCTTGTAGTCTCCATCTGTGATATCCCCCGTCCTGGCCATCGGATCCGGGTTGTGATTCTTAACGTTGCCCACGGCCATGTCGGCCTTAAGCTATACAAAGGCTCTGACTGGCTCCCCTTGATGTGGCGCCATTCCTATCGCACTTGATCATCGTGGAGCGTTTCTCCCACCAGATGAAGCAGGGCGGCCATTGTCGTTGGCGTCACGTTATACCGCCCCAGCGGTTGATTGCCGACGGTGTGACCAACGCGCCTGGCATGCTGAGTACGGCAACAAAGTCGTGAGTGCCGTGGTACTGCGCGATACGTCCGCACATGCTCGCCTCTGAAGTAATGATCCACTTCATTCAACGTAAACCAACGGGCGGGCCATTCGTCAGCGACCGATTGATGGTCTCGGCGCCGCGGATAGGGGGATTGTATGTGGTCGACAGAACGCCGAAAGAGGGTGGGGACTTTTTCGGGGATTTGTGAAATTCGGTTGGGGCCGGTACGGCATCGTTTGCAGCGAGCGCCGGTAAAGACCCAATAAAATCAGCACTTTATGTGCATTTTCAAGCATGGGGTGCTAGGGGTCGAGTGTTCGAATCACTCCGTCCCGACCATATTTTTCAATGACTTAGCCCAATCTTCACAGGTTGGGCTTTTTCATGTCTGGGATTTTGTGTTGCTGGTTTTGCAGTCTGCTTTCCCGGCGTCAGCTAAACGCCCCTCAAACATTTCAATGTTGATACCTGCATTTAAATGCGTTCCCCCAATAGGAGGGCGTAGGATGGATTTGCCTACGGTTCGTCGGTACTCAGCTCTGACCAGGGGATGCTAAGCATGAAGGTGAATGGCTTAAAAGTTGTGTTGATTGCCGCAACGCTTGTGTTGAGTGCGTGCTCCGGAACGACGACACGCTCCTGTTTCTCGGATGCCTGCAGGCTCGGCGGCAATTACACGAAGTTGAATACCGGCGGTGGCGCTTCCGCGCTGGGCAATAGCTATAACGAGTATGGTTCGAGCCTTTTGCACGACTGAGGTTTTCTCCGAGTGCCAGAAGAGTGAGTCGTCAACGATCCAGGACGCTTTCCTGTCAAAGCCCGGCCCAGAGCCGGGCTTTTTCATTCCGGTCTTTCCCCCAGGCGAGGTTGAGACGCTGATAGCCGATGGATTACCCGCATGGGAGACCGGTCAGGTGGGGGCGTGAAGGATTGAGAGAATAAAGAAGGGCCCACCGTAAGGTGGGCCCTTTTCGTTTCTGTAATGGCCAAGGCTGATCGGGCAGCACCCTCATCTGAACGGAGAGTGTGCCCATCGAGCATCAGACCAGGCTGATCATGTCCGCACTGAGTTGCGCGGGGTTGAAGCCGACCAGGGTAATGCTGCTGTCTCCCGCCACGATCAGGCTGTCGCTGCCTTGCTGGCTGGTGGCGCTGAGGACGGCGGCCGTGGAGGCGAACAAGGACTTGGAAAACACCAACTGATCGAAGCCGTTCTGGTGAACGTTGAAGTCGCTGATCACATCATGGCCGAAGCCGCCCACGTCGAAGACAAACAGATCGCTGCCCACTCCGCCGCTGAGGGTGTCGTTGCCCAGGCCACCCACCAGGATGTCGTTGTGCGCGCCGCCGTAGAGTGCGTCGTTGCCATTGCCGCCGAGCAGGGTGTCGTTGCCGCTTCCGCCGTGCAGCAGATCATGGCCCGCGCCACCTTCGATAAGGTCGTCGCCGCCCTGGCCGAAGATTAGGTCGCGGGAGGCGGTACCTTTCAGCAGGTCTGCCAACTGTGTGCCTTCGGTGGCCTTGGCGTAGCTCTTGTCCGACCCGAACAGGCCTTCGAAATCGAGCTTGCTGCCGGTCACGGTAAAGGCCGGAGTCAAGGCCTGGCCCAGGAGGCCTTCGAACTCGACATGCTCGACGTCGTGCAGCTCCTTGAGGCCGTAACGCCCGTTGGTGTCGTTGAGAAACAGGCTGCCATCGCTCAGGCGCACGGCTTCGTAACTGGTGACCGTACCCTGCAGGAAGACTTTGTCGTCGCCCACACCGCCGGCGACGACGTCGGTGCCGGTGCTGACCCTGAAGCTGTCGTTGCCGGCGAAGCCGTCGAGGAAGTCGTCGTTCCTGCCGTCCTGCAGCTTGTCCGCGCTGTCCGTGCCGAGGAGAAAGGCCGGTGTGCCGAAGTGGTTGGAGGTGGGGGAGTATTTGTCGCTGACCCAGGTAAAGCTGCGGCTGACCGGGTCGAGGTTGCTGATGACGATGGTGCTGTCACGCTCGATGTAGTCGTAGAACGTCGACTGGCCGATGCGCTGGATGGGGTTGATGAAAACGCCTTCCAGGTGCGCCACCCAACCGTTGGGATTGATCACGGAGAAGGGGCCGTTGGGCCAGGTGGGCAAAGCGTAGACCGTGTCGAACAGCACGATGTTGTCGGTGGTCGAGGTGTAGCTGGCGTCACTGCCTTTGAGGGCCGCGAGAATGGCGCCGCTCAGGTCGGTCTGTTCGCCGATGAGCCGGTGCACGATGTCGTTTTCGAAGCCGAAGTTGAAGATACCGTCGCTGTTGCTGGCCTTTGGCGACGCCATGCCGAAGTAGTCCGAATCCTTGAAAAAGCCATCGGCCAGGTTTTCCCTGCCCAGGTACATGCTGTTGGTCACGGAGCCGCCCTGGCTGTAGCCGGTGACCAGCACATCCTTGCCCGTCAGGTTATGGCTGGTGGCGTAGTTCTTGATCGAGTCGAGCAGGTAGTCGTAGCCGTGGATATAGGAGTTGTCGATCATTGCCGGGTATCCCAGCAAGTCCATCGGCGAGTTGGTGCCGGCAATCGAAAAGCCCATTTTCACCAGCTTGCCGCTCTCGTCGTATTGGCCGAATACCTTGGCCTGGGAGCCGGATACGTTTTCGCCCTTGAAGCTGCCTGTCAGGTCGAGGTGGCTGCCGTCGATGCCCAGGTCGCTGGCGCTGATCTCGCGCCAGCCCTTGGGCAGGACAAAGGTGTTGCCTTCGCCCAGGACCGCCCCGGGCAAGTGATAGAGCGCGCCTACCGTCGCTACGCCGCTGGTGTAGGTGGCCAGGTTCCAGGCATCTGAAATCAGCACGCGGCCGTCTTGGCCCTTGTAGTCGAATATCGCCATGGTTCGTTTTCCCTCACAAACTAAAAAGTCATGAACAAAAACAAGAGCTGAAGTCTTCTTGTTCTTCTTCGCTCGGATTTCGGAGCCTGGTGACTGCGCGCTCCGGAATCTGCGCCCAAGCTACTCATTCATTTGGAGGGTGTGGGCCAGGCAAGGGGGACATTGGCACGATCGTCCTAGTAAAAGCCCGATCCAGCCGCTATAAATCCGGCGTCATTACAGTTTGGTTAGCTCGAGGGTGGCTTGCAGCCGCCCATCCTCTCTACCTTCCAGCCCGGGCGTCAGCCGCGGCGGCGAACCCTGAGCAACATGCGCGCAAGAATGTCGTCCTTGTCGAAGAAGTGATGCTTGAACGCCGCCAGCACGTGGACCAGGATCAAGGCGCCGGCGCCCCAGGACAGCAGGCGATGTATCCACATGGCCAGGTCGTAGCGGGACTGATCCACCGGCGCTATGGGCGGCAGGTTGAACAGACCCAGCAGCGGTATCGGGTGACCGGCGACCGAACTCCAGTACCAGCCCGAAAGCGGCACGGCCAACATGGCGATCAGGTAGAGCAGGGCGTGGGCGATATGGGCGATACCGGACATCGCCCTGGAGACGCTGCTGGGCATGGCCGGGTAGCGGTGGGTCAAGCGATAGCAGAGCCGGGCAAGCAGCAGGAACAGCACGGTGCTGGCAATCGCCTTGTGCACGAAGACCGCCGGGCCGCCCCTGGGCACATCGCCACGCAGGTTGGCGGAGTAAAAACCGATCAGCCAGGCGCCGATGATGATCAGCGCCATGCTCCAGTGGAAAAGCCGTGCTGCCAGACTGTAGGAAGAGGAAGCATTCATAGGGACAATCTGCCGTTGTGAAAGGTGGAAGGACTCCGGGTTGCCGTCGGTTGAGTCAACCGGGTGTCGCCTCCTTGGCTCGGAACGCGATGGCGGCCTTGGGTCGAGGGCGATCGCGGAAGGAGTATTTCAACAGATATTTGTATTTACAAGTGTTGCATTTGCAATAGTTGTAAGTGCATGTTTTCCACCATCTCCATTCGGCCAGTGTCGAATGAAAGGGACAGGCGCATTTCACCGGATCAGCTCAACGACGTAACATGCCCCCGCGCAGAGCCGTCTCAGCAATGGATACCGAGGTCTGAACCTTTGAACAGTTACTGTTTTTCCACCGCCGTCCCTTACCTGGTCACTCGTGTCGGGGTGCGCATGGGCGAGTGTTTTTCCCAGGAGCTTGGCGAGCATGGCCTGACGCTGGTCATGTACCGAGTGCTTGCGGTGCTTCGGGAACAGGGCGGGCTCAGCCTTGGCGAGCTGGGCGGACGGGTTTCGGCGGAGATCTCCACCTTGTCGCGGCAAGTGACCAACATGCAGAAGCTGGGGCTGATCCTGCGCGAGCGGCAGGACGCCAATGGCCGTCAGGTCTGCATCAGCCTGACGCCCGCGGGGTTGGCCCTGGTGGAGTCGCTGGTACCACGGGCGATGTATTGGGAGGAGGTGGCCATCCAGGGTTTCAGCGAGGCGGAAGTGGAGCAGCTCAAAGCCATGCTGATGCGCATGCACGCCAACCTGGCGAAGGTGCCGGACGTGTCGACAACCTACTGAAAATACCCCGTTGCACAAGGCTGGCCGGGCACATCGAGGTTTCAGCGAAGCCGCACTGAAACCGCCCTGTGCCCGGCGAACAATCCCCGCCTTACCCCCAGCGCCGGAACAGCACGCTGGCATTCACCCCGCCAAAGCCGAAGCCGTTGGACATGGCGTATTCCATCGCCAGCGGCTGGGCCTGGCCACGAATCAGGTTGAGGCCTTTGGCGCCGGCATCCGGGTTTTCCAGGTTGAGGGTGGCGGGGGCGATCTGGTCGCGCAGCGCCAGGATGGTGAAGATCGCTTCGATCCCGCCGGCGGCGCCCAGCAGGTGGCCGGTGGCCGACTTGGTCGAGGCGATGGCCAGGTCGCTGTGGTTGCCAAACACGCTCTTGATCGCCGCCAGTTCGCCTTTGTCGCCCACCGGGGTCGAGGTCGCGTGGGCGTTCAGGTGCCGGACCTGGGACGGCTCGACGCCGGCCTGACGCAACGCCTGCTGCATGGCGCGGCGGGCACCGTCGCCGTCCTCCGGCCCGGCGGTCATGTGATAGGCGTCGGCGCTGGTGCCGTAGCCCACCAGTTCGGCGATCGGCGTGGCGCCCCGGACCAGGGCGTGTTCCAGCTCCTCGATCACCAGCAGCCCGGCGCCTTCGCCCATCACGAAGCCGTCGCGCGCCTGGTCGAAGGGCCGCGATGCGCGTTCCGGCGTGTCGTTGAAATCGCTCGACAGGGCGCGCGCGGCCGCGAAACCGGCCAGGCTGACCCGGTGAATCGTGGCTTCCGTGCCACCGCAGACCGCGACGTCGATCTCCCCGGCGCGAATCATCCGCGCGGCGTCGCCGATGGCCTGGACGCCCGCGGCGCAGGCCGTCACCGGCGTGCCCAGCGGCCCCTTCAGGCCATGCTGGATCGACACATGACCGGCGGCCATATTGCTGAGGAAGGACGGAATGGTGAACGGTGAAAGACGGCGCGGCCCCTTGCTGTCGGTGGTGCGCACGGCGTCGGCGATGGCCGGGAAACCGCCCACGCCCGACGCGATGATGGTGGCGGTACGTTCCTGCGCCTCTGCCGTCTGCGGCGCCCAGCCGGCCTGGGCCAGCGCCTCCTGGGCGGCGGCGAGGGCGAACAGGATGAAGCGGTCCATCTTGCGCTGTTCCTTGGGCGCCAGCAGCGCGTCCGGATCGAAGCCGGCCTGAGGGTCCTGGATGCGGTCGGGAACCTGGCCGCCGATGCTGATCGGCAGGTCGCCGATCAGTTCTTCCGGTAGCCGGCGGATACCCGATTGCCCGGCCAGCAGGCGTTGCCAGACCTGTTCGACGCCGCAGCCCAGCGGGGTCAATGCGCCCATGCCGGTGACGACAATGCGTTTGTTCATGACCTTCAGCTCCTTCATCTCGTGTGGGGTGTGTCGCTCTATGGACGTCACTATCATCATGAAAGTAACATGCCCGAACCACAAATACGCAACTGCGAAATCCGAGGAACCGCCATGCAACGCAAGACCCTCCTTCACGACGAATGCCCGATTGCCCGTAGTCTGGAACGGGTGGGCGAGTGGTGGAGCATCCTGATCATGCGCGATGCCCTGCATGGCCTGCGGCGTTTCGAGGAGTTTTCCCGCAGTCTGCAGATCGCTCCCAACATGCTCACCCGGCGTTTGAATTCGCTGGTCGAGGACGGCTTGCTGGAGCGTCAGGCCTACAGTCAGCGGCCGCTGCGCTACCAATATGTACCGACGGCCCGGGGCGAGGATTTTCGTGTGGTGCTGATGGCGTTCGTCGCCTGGGGCAATCGTCATTACGCGCCGGAAGGGGAAAGCGTGCAGATCGTCGAGCGCGCCACCGGCAGGCCGGTGCGGCCGATGATGGCCGACCTGGCCGATGGCCGCCCGGTGCCGCTGGAGGCGTGCACGGTCCAGGCCGGGCCGATGGCCAGCGAAGGCATACGTCAGCGGCTGGGGGGCCTGCGGGCGATGGAGGCCGAGGGCGAGGCCTGAGAGGCCGCGAATCGCCGCGGCCCCCCTGGCTTAACGACAGGCGCTTGTCACTGGTCCTTTTCGCAGTTGACCATCCACGAGGCGCCGAAGCGGTCGACCAGCATGCCGAAGCGCGCCGCCCAGAAGGTGGCCTCCAGCGGCATCTGCACAGTGCCCTGGTCCGCCAGCGCGGCGAACACCCGCTCGGCCTCGGCGATGCTGTCGACATTCAGCGATATCGAGCAGCCGTGGATACCCGAATATGGCCGGTCGGGCGTGCTGTCCGAACCCATGATGGCCTGGTCGCCCACCAGCAGGCGGGTGTGGATGACCCGGTCGTGACACTCGGCGGGAACATGGTCGCGGGCGGGGCTTTCGCCGAAGGTCATCATCACTTCGAGGGTGCCTTGCAGGCACTGGGCGTAGAACTTGAAGGCGGCGGCGCAATCGCCGTTGAAGATCAGGTAGGGATTGATTTTCATGCTGGGACTCCCGGATGGCAGGGGCCGCGGGCGCGCCGGGTGAGCCGGCCCGCTGGCAAAAGCTGATGGGGTGAGGCCTCCCCTAGCAAAGCCTAAACCTGTGTGGCAGTGGGCTTGTTTTTAGACGGATTTCTCATGGCCCCGTGGCGGGTTATCACCCTTGGGGCACCCCTGTCAGGCCCGCCGCCCGGTTGGCGGCGGGCCTAGGCTGGTGGCTACACCAGCCGGGTCTGGGGCATACCCAGCAGGCCAGTCAGGCGGTCCATGATCGCCTGTTGCCGGGCGCGGTCGGCCAGGTAGTCGGCCTCGGCGCCGGCCACATCGGCCGAGCAGTGCGGGCAGGTGGTTTCGTGGGCATGGATGTACTGCCAGCAGCCGCGGCACAGCGCCAGCTGGGTGGGCAGGCGTCCTTCCTCGGGGGATTTCTGCCCCTGGTTGATCCACGCCAGCTTGATCACCTGGCCGCTGTCGCTGACGCTGCTGACCGTCTCGCCGGTGTCGATGCGTTCGGTGATCAGGTCGAAGCGACCGACCGCAAATGACGCCTGGGCGGCGTCCTCGAGTTTGACGATGCGTTCGCGCAGGCCCTTCTTCTGCAGGTCCAGGGCGCGGTAGTGGCAGTACGGATTGTTGCCGGGCTTGCCCAGCAGCGAGTGCGAGGTCCAGGTGCAGCCGCCGCGGCACACGTCGTTGTAGTAGCAGGTGCGGCAATAACCCCAGAGGTCGTCGACCGAACGCAGGCGGCCAAAATGCATGCCCTCGCTGTAGTGCCAGATGTCGTGCAGGTTCATGTCGCGCACATTGCCGCCGGAAAACCCCACCGTCGCCAGCGAAGGGCAGCCCTTGACCGTGCCGTCGGCTTCCAGGGCCAGCACCGTTTGCCCGGCGGCGCAGCCGCTCCAGTGCACGCGTTCGTCGCCGAAGCCGCGCCACATATGCTCGTAAGGGCCGTAGTAACCGATGTTGTTGCCCACGTTCATCAGCAGGCCGCGTTCCTGGCCTTCGCGGTAGAGACGCGCGAGCAGCGGCATCACTTCCAGCAGTTGATAGGGTTGCAGCAGCAGTTCCGGGTGGTCCACCGCGTTGCCCATGGCCACCGTCAGCTGGATCTGCCAATGGGTGGCGCCCAGTTCGATGATCTGGTTCATCAGCTCCGGCAAGTCGGGCAGGGTGGCCGCGCCGATCTGCGTGTTGACGCTGACCGCGAGCCCGGCCTGCTTGGCCCGGCGCAGGGTGTCCACGGCCTTGTCGAAGGAGCCTGGGACATTGCGCACGGCGTCGTGCAAGGGCGCCAGGCCGTCCAGCGAAACCCCCACGCCGTTGAGCCCGGCCTCCACCGCGGCCTGCATTTTCGCCGGGGTCAGGTTGCGCCCGCCGGTCTGGATCGCGCAGTAGATGCCGTGGTCGTGGATGGCCTGGATCAGGCGGGTCCAGTCCTTGCGCAAATAGGCTTCGCCGCCGATCAGGGTGACTTCCCGCGTGCCGAGGGCGGCGAGGGCGTCGATCACGTCGAGGCATTCCTGGGTGTTCAATTCATTGGGGCGTCGGTGGCCGGCGCGCGAGCCGCAATGCAGGCATTTGAGGTCGCATGCGAGGGTGATTTCCCAGACCACATGCACCGGTACGTAACGCTTGAGGTCGGTTTCGCTGAGGTAGCGGGCGGGGCGATTGGCTGACATGGACAGTCCTTTGCGCGCACACAGGCGCGCGGCACGAACCTGGCGGATGTCCGCGCCGTCCCTGGCGATGCCGGCCCGGGCGGACAAAGGGTTTGCCAGTGGGGACCCGGGCCTGGCCCTGAGGAAGGCCAGGCCCGGACGCCACCTTTCAGCGAGCTTCGAGGCGGGCGATCTCGGCGTTCAGCTGCTGCAAGGCGCTGCGCAGCGCATCGCCGCTGGCCAGTTGCTGCTCGCCCTGGCGGACGACCGCCTTGAGCTGCGCCAGGTCACCGCTGCTTTGCGCCTGCTGCACCGCTACCGCATACAGCGGCACGGGGTGATGAGGCACGGGCTCGGGGTGCGGGATCGACGCCTGGCTGACCGTGGCGTGCTGCACGTCCTGCCAGCTGCCCTGGTAGCAGTATTTGTAGCTGGCGAAACCGCTGGCCCAGTCGAGCCCGAGAATCCCGTGCAGCTGGAAGGTCGCGGCGATCTGGCTGGTCGGGCCGCTGGGGTTGCCGGTCAGGCTCAGGATGATGTGGCCTTCGGTCGACGGGTGCAGCTGTAACTGGGAATAGTCGCCCCACACGTCGGCGAAGAAGTTCACCGGCGGGTAGGTGCTCTTGAACACTCGGGCCACGCCGCTGACTTTTTTCTGCACGGTGTTGACCAACAGGTCGAGGGTCAGAACCGGGGCACCCAACAGCCCCGTGGTGGCTTGGATGCGGGTATGGAACAGTCCAGTTTGCATGGTGCAACTCCTTGTTCTTGTTCAGGGAAGCCGGATGGGTTGGCGCGCCATGGTCAGCGCCGCTCGAGCCTGCCGATCTCGTCCTTGGCCGCGTCCAGCGCGCTGCGCAGCTGGGGCAATTGCTCCAGTTGCTGCTGGGCCAGGCTGGCCAGGCTCTTCATCTGGGCCAGGTCGCCGCTGGCGATGGCGCCATGGATCGGCGCGGCATACAGCGGGGTGATCGGTGGATAGGGCAGCAGGACCGGGCCGGGCTCCAGCGGTATCGGCAAGGCTGAGAAGGCGTAGGAGGGCACCGACTCGACGAGGTGGGCGGGAACGTTCTCCACCGATACCCAGCGCTGGCCGTTGTAGTACTGGTAGTTGGCGATGCCGTTCTTCCAGTCGTGATCCACCACCAGTTGAATCTTGAAAGTGATGATCGAGTTCGAGCCCGGCCCGCCCTGATTACCCTGGGCGGTGACCAGGATCTTGCTGGTGCTGGGTGGCATGACGGTCAGGTAGGTGTATTGCCCCCACACATCGGACTGCAGCTCCAGCGGCGGGTTGGTGGCCTGGGTCACCAGCGAGGTGCCGCGCACGGTCTGCTCGGGGGTGTAGACCAGAAGGTCGAGGGTGAGGCTCGGCGCGCCGGGGATCGAAGTGCCGATCCGGTAGCTGAGGGGAAACAAGCCAAGATTGGACGAAGTGGAACCGGACATGATTGCCTCCAGTGCATTAGAAAATGGAACGGCCTTAGCGCCGTTCCAGACGGGCGACTTCCTGTGCCAACTGCTCGTAAGCGCTGCTCAGTTCTTTGGATTCTTTCTGGGATGAATCGCGTTGTTTGAGCAGGGACTTCATCTGCGGCAGGTTGCCGAGGGCGATTGCTTCTTGAATCGCCACACCATAAGGCGTGACGGGGTGCAGCGAGGATGAACTCATGGCGTTGCCTTCCGTGGGAGTTGTAGAGACTGCGCTATCCGGCAGCTTTTGCAGTTAAGCAGGCCGGGCACGGGGCAAACGCAAGGGTGAACAAATAACTTTGAATAGCCGTTATCGGGAAAAAATATATCCAGGCAGGACAAGGAACTGGCGCGGCCCTATAGCGCGTTTGGCAATCAGCGACCCACCGCTTACAAGGAATGAATACAAGCCGGCGCCGCCACTTAACATGCCCCGCCATCCACCTTACCTGTAGCCGCTGCCGAAGGCTGCGATCGAGCCGCAGGCTCGCGGCGACCGCACGGACGCGGAAGTCCCTGCGGGCCTTCACGCAGCCTGCGGCAGCGGCTACAGGAGGTCATTTTTTGCCAGAGGGAATGCGCAGCGGCTACAGGGGCGGTTGTTGTCTGTGGGAATGCGGTCGGCAGTCGATGGTCGCAGGTGCGGTGATTTGGCGGGGTGGTCGGCAATTGCCGTTGCGCCGCGGTTCAGGCCACGGCGCTCTGCGGCGCGCTGTTCAACAGCCGTTCCAGGGCACCGCTGAGCAGGTGTTCCAGCAGGGTTTCGCGCTCGTGCTCGGTCAGTGGCTGTTCGTCCAGCCAGCCGGGCGCGCTGTTGAGCAGGCTGGCGATGGCATGCCCGGTGGCCAGCAGCGCCGCGTCGCCGAGCCGCGGCAGCGGGCCGAGGAGCATCAGCAGGCGGCGTTCATATTGCTCGCGCAGCTGGCGCACCCGTTGCTGCTGGTCCTGGTTCAGGCAGCCGCTGTCGCGCTCCACCAGGCGGAAGTGCCGGGGCAGTTCCCGGTGCAGTTTCAGGTGGGCGCGGATCAGGGTGCGCAGGCGATCGTCCGGCGCCTTGCGCCGCCGTTCGATGCGCCCCAGGGTATCGAGCAGTTCGTCGTAGAACTCTTCGATCAAGTCCAGCAGCAGGTGCTGTTTGCTCGGGTAATGGTGATACAGCGAGCCCGGGGTCAGCCCCAGATGGCTCGCCAGCTCGCGCATGCCGACCTGGCCGAAGCCCTTGCTGGCGAACAGCTCCAGGGCCTTGTCGCGGCTTTCGGCGAAACGCGAGCAACGCTCAGCCATAGCGGTGGAAGCCACGTTCGGTCTTGCGCCCCAGGTAACCGGCGGCGACCATTTCCTTGAGCAGCGGCGCGGGCCGGTATTTGCTGTCGTTGAAGCCATCGTAGAGGGCCTCAAGGATCGCCAGCAGGGTGTCCAGGCCGATCAGGTCGGCCAGGGCCAGCGGGCCGATCGGCTGGTTGCAGCCCAGACGCATGCCGGCGTCGATGTCCTCGGCGCTGGCCAGGCCTTCCTGCAATACCAGGATCGCCTCGTTGATCATCGGCACCAGGATCCGGTTGACCACGAAGCCCGGGCGGTTGCCGGCGGTGATCGCGACCTTGCCCAGGCGGGTGGCCATGTCCAGGGCCAGGGCGTGGGTCGCGTCGCTGGTCTGCAGGCCGCGGATCACTTCGATCAGCGCCATCACCGGCACCGGGTTGAAGAAGTGCAGGCCGATAAAGCGCTCGGGCGCGCTGACGCTGGCGGCGAGCTGGGTGATCGACAGCGACGAGGTGTTGGAGGCGATGACACAGGTGCTGGCAACCTGGGCGGCGATCTGTTGCAGCACCCGCCGTTTCAGCTCGAGGTTTTCCGTGGCCGCTTCGATCACCAGTTGTGCGTCGACCAGGCTGGCGTAGTCGGTGCTGGTGCGGATGCGCCCCAGCGCCGCCTGTTTCTGCGCTTCGTCCAGGCTGCCCTTGGCGATCAGCCGGTCGAGGTTCTTGCTCACGGTGGCCACGGCCTTTTGCAGGGCGCTGTCGCTGATGTCCAGCAAGGTCACTTCGAACCCGGCCTGGGCACAGACCTGAGCGATACCGTTACCCATGGTGCCGGCGCCGATCACACCGATATTCTGCAGATTCATCTTGGCTTCTCTTTCTTCGTCCGGACGTGTCGCAGCGCAGCGCGAGCGCGTCTTGCAATGCAACCTTCGAGGCGCGAGTCTAGTGCCCGCGCCGACCCCGGCCTATGCCAAAAGCGCTCAGCCGTCCTGGCGTTTTTTGCCATGTCCACAGCCACAGAGAGCAGTCATTCCATGCGGGAAAAGGATTCGGTCGCGGTCTACTTCGTGCAGGTGATGGTCCACGCCTTGCGTGAGCGGCCCGAGCGCCTGGCCGCGGTGCTGGCCGAGGCGGGCATCGATCCGGCCTTGCTCGGCCAGCCCGAGGCGCGGGTGCCGGCCAGCGCGTTCGCGGCCCTGTGGCTGATCCAGATCCGCGAGCTGCGCGACGAGTTTTTCCAGCTCGATTCCCATGGCCTGCCGCCGGGGGCGTTCGCCCTGATCTGCCGCGGGCTGATCCAGGAGCCGACCCTGGAAAAAGCCCTGCGCCAATGCCTGGCCAACTTCGGCCTGTTCCTGCGCGATTTTCGCGGCAGCCTCAGCGTGCGCGGCAAGCGCGCGGTGCTGAGCCTCGACAGCCAGCCTTGCGATGACGCCGCCGGGCGTTTTGGCGAAGAGACCTTCCTGGTGCTGATGATCAGCCTGCTGTGCTGGCTCGGCGGGCGGCGCATTCCCATCGACCGCGCCGACTTTCGTTATCCGCGCCTGTCCCTGAGCGACGATGCCTTGCTCTGGGGGCCGAACCTGACCTTCGGCGCCGAGCGCACCGAAATTGAATTCGCCAGCCGCTTCCTGCGCCTGCCGGTGGTCCAGGACCTGGCCTCGCTCAAGGTCTTTTTGCGCAGCGCGCCGCAGTGGCTGGTGATCCGTTTTCGCAACCAGCACGGCCTGGCGACCCAGGTCTATCAACGCCTGCGCCGCAGTCACTACAGCCAGTGGCCAACCCTGGAAGCCTTCGCCGGCGAGGTGCAGGTCAGCCCCAGCACCCTGCGTCGGCGCCTGGAGCGCGAGGGCGTGTCATATCAGGAGATCAAGGACGAAGTGCGCCGCGGCATGGCCGTCGAACTGCTGCGCCAGAGCCGTGCGAGCATCGGCGAAATCGCCGAGCGCACCGGCTTCCAGGAGCCCAGCGCCTTCCACCGCGCGTTCAAGAAATGGACCGGCGAAAGTCCCGGGCGCTATCGCGCGCGCTACCAACCCCCGACCCCATAGCCACTGCCGCGCGCCCGACTGTGTAGCCGCTGCCGTAGGCTGCGCACGGCCGCGCAGCGGACGCCAAGCCAGGCAGCGCGGTGCATCAGGTTAACCATGGATGCGGGTTTTACGTCTCCTGCGCAGTCTGCGGCAATGGCTACGGACTCTGCATCGCCGACCCCGCTCAGGCCGGGCTGCGTCCGGGCATCTGGATGCCGTGCTGCTGCACCCGGCGGTACAGGGTCGCGCGGGAAATACCCAGGGCCCTGGCGGCCGCCACCGGCTTCCAGCGATGGCGCACCAAGGCATCCAGCAACGCCTGGCGCTCGGGGCTGCCGCCGGTTTCCGGGGCGGGCAGGTCGCCCGCGGGCTCGACCCCGCGCACCTGTTCCGGCAGGTCATGCAGTTGGATCAACGGTCCCTCGCACACCGCGCAGGCATAGCGCAGTACATGCCGCAATTGCCGCACATTGCCCGGCCAGCGATAACCCAGCAGGCATTCCAGGGCCGCGTTGCCCAGTTGCACCGGCGCCCCGCAGCGCTTGGACTCCTCCTCGACAATCCGCGTGATCAGCGCCAGCCGGTCGCTGCGTTCGCGCAGCGGCGGCAACTGAAAGCGCGCGCCGCCCAGGCGGAAATACAGGTCCTCGCGAAAGCGCCCCTCGGCCACCAGGCTTTCCAGGTCGCGGTGAGTGGCGCAGATCACCTGGATATCCACCGCCCGGCGCTGCGACGCCCCCAGCGGCGCCACTTCGCCCTCGGCCAACACCCGCAGCAAACGGGTCTGCAAGGCCAGGGGCATGTCGCCGATCTCGTCGAGGAACAGGGTGCCGCCATCGGCTTGTTGCAACAGGCCCTGCATGCCCTTGCCGGAGGCCCCGGTAAAGGCTCCGGCGACATAGCCGAACAGCTCGCTCTCGATCAGGCTTTCCGGGATCGCCGCGCAGTTCACCGCCACGAACGGCCGCTCGCGGCGCTGGCTGGCCTGATGCAGCTGGCGGGCGAAGACTTCCTTGCCGGAGCCCGTCTCGCCCTGGATCAGCACCGGCAGATGCCGGTCCTTGACCCGCACCGCCAGGCGCAGGCTCTGTTCCACCCGCGGGTCCAGTGGCTCGCCGGCCAGGCTCAGGCGCGGGCGGCTCAGGGGCCGGCGTGGCGCCCGCAGCCGTCCATGCAGTTCCGCGGACAGCGGGCACAGCGCTTCATCCTGGGCGCGATGCAGCAATTGCGGATCGAACACCTGGGCGATGTGCCGGGGCAGCTGGCCATAGCGTTGCAGCAGGTAGGCGCGGGCCGCCGGGTTCAGCGCGCGCAGGCAGCCGTCGTCGTCCCAGGCCAATAAATAATCGGGCTGGCTGTCGACATAACCCGGGCTGGCGTGGGCCCGCAGCACCCAATAACCCTGGGCGCTGCTCATGAAGAACGCCTGTTCGATCTCCCGGGCGCTCTGCACCACCATCTGCCGGATCAGGTGCTGGGAACGGCGCTCGTCCGGAGAGCGCACCGCCGAAACATCCAGCACCCCCAGCAGTTCGCCCTGGGGGTCGAACACCGGCGCGGCGGAGCAGGTCAGGCCGATAAAGGCCGCGCGAAAGTGGTCGCGCTTGTGCACCGTGATCGGCGCGCGGGCGGTGAGCACCGCCGCCACGCCGCAGGTGCCTTCCTCGCCCTCCGACCAACAGGTGCCCAGGTACAGGCCGGCCTTGCGGCAGTCGTTGCGAATGGTCGATTCCACCCGGTAGTCGATGGTCCGGCCCTGGGCGTCGGTGAGCAGCACGCAATAGTCGGCGTCGCGCACCCGGCCATGGAGGCGGGCCACTTCTTCGCTGGCAATGCGCAGGAACAGCTCGGAGCGCTCGCGGCATTCCTTGAGCACATCCTGGGACAGGATGCGTGGTCCCTGCAGCGAACCGGGGTCCAGGTGGTGCTGCTCCAGGGAGCGGCGCCAGGAGTCGAGGATCAGGCTCGGGACCGGCGCCTGGGGCAGGTGCGCGGCGTTTTTCAGGACCCGGCTGACGCAGTCCACGTGGGCTCTTGAGTGTGCGGAAAGCATGAAGGCCTCCGGTTGCAGCTTCTTATCGTTGTGGGCGCAATTAAGCGCCGATCCGCCCGCTTCGACAAGCGCCGGCTGCCCCGGCAGCGACGGTGAGACGCAACGTCTCAAGGTCTCGCCGAAGCCCCGTGCAACCTGACATGCAACGTCTCATCGGTGGGGCTGGCCAAGGCCTCGCCAGCGTCAAGGCAACCGCTCTGGATCGGCCTTGTCCGAGTTTTCCAGGGCAATTGGCACCGGCCTTGCTCTATCCCTGGATAACCAGCCCCGACTGGCTCATCCAAGAATAACAACGAGGTGCCCTATGTCTTGTCCTGCCTGTGATCCGCCCGCGGTGGGCTTATGAGTCGCCGTCCCCTGAGCGTGGGCATCATCGCCAACCCGGCCTCGGGGCGCGATGTGCGCCGCCTCACCGCCAACGCCGGGCTGTTTTCCAGCACCGACAAGGTCTCGGTGATCCAGCGCCTGCTGGCGGCCTTCGGCGCCACCGGCATCGAGCAGGTATTGATGCCCACCGACATGACCGGGATCGCCGCCGCGGTGCAGAAGAACAGCCGCAGCCGCCAGGCCCGCGACCATCACTGGCCGGCCCTGGAATTCCTTGACCTGACCCTGCGCCAGAGCGTCGAGGACACCCGCCGGGCGGCGCGCTGGATGGCCGAGCGCGAGGTGGCGCTGATCGCTGTGCTCGGTGGCGACGGCACCCACAAGGCGGTGGCCGCCGAGGTCGGCGATATCCCCTTGCTGACTCTGTCCACCGGTACCAACAACGCCTTCCCGGAACTGCGCGAAGCCACCAGTGCCGGGCTGGCCGGCGGCCTCTACGCCAGCGGCCGGGTGCCCGGCGCAATCGCTCTGCGGCGCAACAAGCGCCTGTTGGTGCGCGAGCCTTCCCGGGGTCTTTGTGAAGTGGCCCTGGTGGACGTGGCGGTGTCGCCCCTGGCCTTTGTCGGCGCCCGGGCCATCAGCCGCGCCAGCGACCTGGCCGAGGTCTTCGTGACCTTCGCCGAGCCCCAGTCCATCGGCATTTCCGCGCTCTGCGGGCTGTGGCTGCCGGTCACCCGCCAGGAGCCCCACGGCGCCTGGATGCGCCTCGACCCCCAATCCCCCGAGGCGCTGCTGGTGCCCCTGGCCCCGGGCCTGTTGCAGGGCTGCGGCGTGCTCGACGGCGGCTACCTGCAACCCGACATGCCCCAGCCGCTGTGCCTGAGCGCCGGCACCCTGGCCCTGGATGGCGAGCGCGAGATCGAATTCAACGCCCACGACCGGCCCACGGTCACCCTCGATGGCGGCGGCCCGCTGAGCATCGACGTCAACGCGGTGCTGGACCACGCGGCGCGCCAGCGCCTGCTGGCCATCGACCGCCAGCACCGGCAACACCCCGTGAACTTTCAGTCCGAAGACACCCTGGAGAATAAAAATGTCGACACCTTTGACCACTGAGCAGTTGCTGCATGCCTACCGGGTGATGCGCACCATCCGCGCATTCGAAGAACGCCTGCACGTGGAGTTCGCCACCGGCGAGATCCCCGGTTTCGTCCACCTCTACGCCGGCGAAGAGGCCTCGGCCGCCGGGGTCATGGCCCACCTGCGGGACGATGACTGCATCGCCTCCAACCACCGTGGCCACGGCCATTGCATCGCCAAGGGCGTGGACGTGTACGGGATGATGGCCGAGATCTACGGCAAGAAGACCGGGGTCTGCCAGGGCAAGGGCGGCTCCATGCACATCGCCGATTTCGAAAAGGGCATGCTCGGCGCCAACGGCATCGTCGGTGCCGGCGCGCCGCTGGTGGTGGGCGCGGCCCTGGCGGCGCGGCTGCAGGGCACCGACGGCGTGTCGGTGGTGTTCTTCGGCGACGGCGGCTCCAACGAAGGCGCGGTGTTCGAGGCCATGAACATGGCCTCAGTGTGGAACCTGCCGTGCCTGTTCGTCGCCGAGAACAACGGCTACGCCGAGGCCACCGCGTCCAACTGGTCGGTGGCCTGCGATCACATCGCCGACCGCGCCGCCGGCTTCGGCATGCCCGGGGTGACGGTGGACGGCTTCGATTTCTTCGCCGTGCACGAGGCCGCCGGCGCCGCCGTGGAGCGGGCCCGGGCCGGCGAGGGCCCCTCGCTGATCGAGGTCAAGCTGACCCGTTACTACGGCCACTTCGAGGGCGACGCGCAGACCTACCGCGCCCCCGACGAGGTCAAGCATTACCGCGAGCACAACGACTGCCTGATGCAGTTTCGCGAGTGCACCACGCGCTCGGGCCTGGTCCAGGCCAGCCAGCTGGAGCAGATCGACCAGCAAGTGGACGCGCTGATCGAGGACGCGGTGCGCAAGGCCAAGTCCGACCCCAAGCCGAGCCCGGCCGACCTGCTCAGCGACGTCTACGTCGCTTACCCCTGAGCGGCCCCTTCATCGCCCCCACAACAAAAAATCGAGAGAACCATCATGGCGAGAAAAATCAGTTACCAGCAGGCCATCAACGAAGCCCTGGCCCAGGAAATGCGTCGCGACCCCAGCGTGTTCATCATGGGTGAAGACGTGGCCGGCGGTGCCGGCGCCCCCGGCGACAACGACGCCTGGGGCGGCGTGCTGGGGGTGACCAAGGGCCTCTACCACCAATTCCCCGGGCGAGTGCTGGACACCCCATTGTCGGAAATTGGCTATGTCGGCGCCGCCGTGGGTGCGGCCACCCGGGGCGTGCGCCCGGTGTGCGAACTGATGTTCGTCGACTTCGCCGGCTGCTGCCTGGACCAGATCCTCAACCAGGCGGCCAAGTTCCGCTACATGTTCGGCGGCAAGGCGCAGACCCCGCTGGTGATCCGCACCATGGTCGGCGCCGGCCTGCGCGCCGCGGCCCAGCATTCGCAGATGCTCACCTCGCTGTGGACCCATATCCCCGGTCTTAAGGTGGTCTGCCCGTCGTCGCCCTATGACGCCAAGGGCCTGCTGATCCAGGCCATCCGCGACAACGACCCGGTGATCTTCTGCGAGCACAAGCTGCTCTACAGCCTGCAGGGCGAAGTGCCGGAGGAGTCCTATGCGATTCCGTTCGGCGAGGCCAACTTCCTGCGCGACGGCAAGGACGTGACCCTGGTCTCCTACGGGCGCACGGTGAATACCGCGCTGGAGGCGGCGCGCAGCCTGGCCGGGCGCGGCATCGATTGCGAGGTCATCGACCTGCGCACCACCAGCCCGCTGGATGAAGACAGCATCCTGGAAAGCGTGGAGAAGACCGGGCGTCTTGTCGTGATCGACGAAGCCAACCCGCGCTGCTCCATGGCCACCGACATCTCGGCGCTGGTGGCGCAAAAAGCCTTCGCCGCGCTCAAGGCGCCGATTGAAATGGTCACCGCACCGCACACCCCGGTGCCGTTCTCCGATGCCCTGGAAGACCTGTACATCCCTGACGCGGCGAAGATCGAGCAGGCCGTGCTGAACCTGATCGAGTGGAGCCGCCGATGAGCCAGATCCATACCCTGACCATGCCCAAGTGGGGCCTGTCGATGACCGAGGGCCGGGTCGATGCCTGGCTCAAGGAAGAGGGGCAAAGCATCAGCAAGGGCGACGAAGTGCTGGACGTGGAAACCGACAAGATTTCCAGCAGCGTCGAGGCACCGTTCTCCGGCGTGCTGCGCCGGCAGGTCGCCCGCCAGGATGAGACCCTGGCGGTGGGCGCCTTGCTCGGTATCGTCGTCGAGGGCGAAGCCAGCGATGCCGAGATCGACGCGGTGATCGAGCAGTTCCAGGCGTCTTTCGTGCCCGGCGATGCCGCCGACGAAGACAGCGGCCCGGCGCCGCAGAAGGTCGAGCTGGAGGGCCGGCTGATCCGCTACTTCGAGCGCGGCGCAGGCGGCACGCCGCTGGTGCTGGTGCACGGTTTTGGCGGCGACCTGAACAACTGGCTGTTCAACCACGAAGCCCTGGCCGCCGGGCGCCGGGTCGTCGCCCTCGACCTGCCGGGCCACGGCGAGTCGGCCAAGGCCCTGCAACGAGGCGACCTGGACGAGCTGAGCGACGTGCTGCTGGCCTTGCTCGATCACCTGGAGATTCCCGCGGCCCACCTGGCGGGGCATTCCATGGGCGGCGCGGTGGCCTTGAACACCGCGCGCCTGGCGCCGCAGCGGGTGCGCTCGCTGAGCCTGATCGGCAGCGCCGGGCTGGGGGTCGAAATCAATGGCGATTACCTGCGCGGTTTTGTCGAGGCCGGCAACCGCAATGCCCTCAAGCCGCAGCTGGTGCAGCTGTTCTCCAACGCCGAGCTGGTAAACCGGCAGATGCTCGACGACATGCTCAAGTTCAAGCGCCTGGAAGGGGTGGACGCGGCCCTCGGGCAACTGGCCGGCCAGCTGTTTGCCGAGGGCCGCCAACAGGTCGACCTGCGCCCCGTGGTGCAGGACGGCGGGCAGCCGGTGCTGGTGATCTGGGGCAGCGACGACCGGATCATTCCGGTGAGCCACAGCGCCGGGCTCAAGGCGCAGATCGAGGTGCTGCCGGGGCAGGGGCACATGGTGCAGATGGAAGCGGCGGAGCAGGTCAATCGCCTGGTCCTCGACTTTATCCAGCAGCACTGAAGTTTTCTGCGGCGGCCAAGGGGCCGTCGCAGCCCGACAAAAACAAGGAGAAGCCAAGATGAGTGTTTCCCTCAAACCCGTCTCCAGCATGCGCGCCGCAGTCTGGCATGGCCGTCACGATATCCGCGTCGAAGACGTGCCGCTGCCCGAGGCGCCGCCCGCCGGCTGGGTGCAGATCCGCGTCGACTGGTGCGGCATCTGCGGGTCCGACCTGCACGAATACGTGGCCGGGCCAGTGTTCATTCCGGTGGAAGCGCCGCACCCGCTGACCGGGATCAAGGGCCAGTGCATCCTCGGCCACGAGTTCTGCGGCGAGATCGTCGCCCTCGGCGCCGGGGTCCAGGGGTTCAGCGTTGGCCAGGCGGTGGCCGCCGACGCCTGCCAGCACTGCGGCACCTGCTATTACTGCACCCAAGGCCTGTACAACATCTGCGAGAACCTGGCCTTTACCGGGCTGATGAACAACGGCGCCTTCGCCGAACTGGTCAATGTGCCGGCCAACTTGCTGTACGCCTTGCCGGACAACTTTCCCGCCGAGGCCGGGGCGCTGATCGAGCCGTTGGCGGTGGGCATGCACGCGGTGAAGAAGGCCGGCAGCCTGCTGGGCCAGAACGTGGTGGTGGTCGGCGCCGGCACCATCGGCCTGTGCACCATCATGTGCGCCAAGGCCGCCGGCGCGGCCCAGGTGATCGCCCTGGAAATGTCCGGCGCGCGCAAGGCCAAGGCCCTGGAAGTCGGCGCGAGCCATGTGCTCGACCCCAAGGCATGCGATGCCCTGGCCGAGGTCAAGCGCCTGACTGGCGGGCTGGGGGCGGATGTCAGTTTCGAATGCATCGGCAACAAGCACACCGCCAAGCTGGCCATCGACCTGATCCGCAAGGCTGGCAAATGCGTGCTGGTGGGCATCTTCGAGGAGCCCAGCGAGTTCAACTTCTTCGAGTTGGTGGCCACCGAGAAACAGCTGCTGGGGGCGCTGGCCTACAACGGCGAATTCGCCGATGTGATCGCCTTTATCGCTGACGGCCGCCTGGACATTGCGCCGCTGGTGACCGGGCGTATCCAGCTGGAACAGATCGTTGGCCAGGGCTTCGAGGAGCTGGTCAACAACAAGGAACACAACGTCAAGATCATCGTTTCACCCGGACCGTTGCAAGGCGCCTGAGCAGGGCGATTTGGCGATGGCCGGCAGCGGCCATCGCTTTTTTTATCGCAGATCGGTTGATCCTGGCTGTCATTGCGGCAACGGGTTCATGCAGCTATTTCACATCGCGCCCAGCAGTCCCAAGACCTGCAACTGGCGACGGGTTTCAGCCGCCGACTGGTGGTGAATCGCATTCCAGCCCAGGGCCTTGGCGGCGACGATATTCGGTGCGTGATCGTCAATGAACACCAACTCCTGAGGCGCCACATCCGGCAGGTGCGCACGAATGCGCTGCAGGGTGGTGTGGTAGATCTCGGCGTCAGGCTTGATCTGCCGCTCCTGCCCGGACACCACGATGTCGCGAAAACACTGGAGGAACGGATAGTTGTCCCAGGCGTAGGGGAAGGTCTCCTGGGACCAATTGGTCAGCCCGAACAGCGGCATCTGCGCCTGGTGCAGCTCTTCCAGCAAGGCCACGCCGTCGTCCAGCTGGCCGCGGAGCATTTCCGGCCAGCGCCCGTAATAGGCCTCGATCAGCGGCGCATGCTCCGGGTGTTCGGCCACCAGGCTGCGGGTCGCTTCGGCCAGCGTTCGCCCGGCGTCCTGCTGGGTATTCCAGGCCTGGGTGCAAATGGTCTCGAGGAACCATTGGCGACGGGCATCGTCGGGGATCAGTTGGCGGTACAGGTGGTGCGGGCTCCAGTCGAACAGCACGCCACCAAAATCGAAAACCACAGCACGAATTGTCATCGGCACGTCCTTTTGAGCGGTTGTGGGTCAGGGCGACATCCTGCGACGGTAGGCGATGCAATGCAATTTGCCGGCGCACCGACAGCCGTACGTTGTGGGCTTTTGTAGGAGCGAAGCTTGCTCGCGATAGCGTCGGCCCTGGCACCGCTTTTTTGAACGGTGTACATATCCATTCCTGCGGTAACGGCCACTTAGGGTTCCGCCCTTACGGCGGGTCACTTTGGAAAGGCCCCAAAGTAACCAAAGGGCCTTGCCCCACCACTCGGTGCCTCGCCTAGGCTCGGCATGCCCGAACGAAGGCATTGATCCGTGGGCCGCCGCAAGGGGCCATCCCTGGCCCCGTGCGGCTAACCCGGCGTCCTGCCGGGTTACCCACGGCTCAATGCCTGCGTTCGGCCATCGTGGTTAACGGGGCCTTCAGATCAAAAGCCAAAGCAAAAGCCAGACGGCGGCCTACCGGCCGACCTGAGGCTGAACGCAATTCCTGTAGCCGCTGCCGAGCTTGCGAGGCTGCGACCGGGTGCGAAGCGCCCGCCAAACCTGACAACGCGGTGCAACAGGTAAATCCGCGAAGCAGGATGTGCGTCTGCTACGCAGCCGATCGCAGCCTTCGGCAGCGGCTACAAACAGCCTCCCAGGCTCAATAGCGCTCAGGGCTCCTGCGCCGCACGCCACTGAATCACCTCCAGCACCGCGCACCCTTCCCGGGTCAGCAGATGCACCCCTCGGGTCACCCGCGTCAGGTCGCAGTCGGAAATATCTTTCAGGTTAAGCGTGGACAGCGTGTCCATCAGGTCGCGTACCACGGTGAAACGATGGGCAGCACTGCTGGCCAGATCGCTCAGGGAGGCTTGGGTATCGAGGTAGAAAACCGCTTGATCGGCGTCGTGGGTGTCGACGGCGGTAAAGCGCGAGAGTGACTGGGCAATCATAGGTACAGCTCCTGTGCATGGAGCAATCACCTGTGTTACCGACGACGAAGAAAATGACCGCTGTGCGCGTATATGACGACCGGAGAATCACCGCGCACAGCCGTCATAACATCCTGTCGCGGGCACCCGATAGGTGACTGCAAAGGTGTTGTGGGCGCTGATGCAGCGTTGTAATTCGACCGGCCAAGGTCGTTCGCGAATTTTGCTGCGAGGGCGAGCTATAGGAGTGACGCTTGAACGCCGCAACGGTGCATGAGTGGAGATGTTTGAGTGGTTGTGTCATAGGGCCGACGGAAACTGCGGCAGATGTGTAACTGCTCTGAGCTGGCTATCCGTTTGCATGGGACCTATCCAGCCTGAGCTTGAAGGGCTTTTGCACGAAGTGACCGAAATAAGGCTTTGGGACTCGATCAATAGACAGTTTGTTAATTATATTGGTGTGTTGACGGTGAGCCCTTTGGAGGCCGGTCAATTACTTTCGGAGTAGAGTTCAAGTCGTGGCTACTGCCAGTCAAGGTACTCTGCTTCGAATGATGTTTATGACTATCTAACTCAGAAACTGAATCGGCCTTGCCGTTATAGGTACACATGACATATCGCTTTTGGCCGACAACGACCGCTCATGAAGGGCGGCTTACGGCCAATTTAGTTTTGCTGACGCGTTGTTGAGCACCGTGAGGGTCAATCGGTGCAGGCTGAAACTTTCCCTTTTGCGGCGCCACAGCGAATGATGTTCCTCACGCTCGGGTTATTGAAATAATTAACGTGAGCATCTGCGGGGTCTTCAAAGAGATAGAGCCAACGTGTGGCGTTTCGCACGAATACATCCGTCACATGGATCACCTGCCGTCCCGGTGCGCTAGCCTTTGCGGTGTCGTACCAACTGGGGATATGCCAGGTCAACAGGTCGTTGGTATCGTTGAACGAGACGATCTCCAGCTTAGTGACTGGCCTGCGTGTCTTCGCGGCTGCCAGTGCCTTGAGGTTGCCAATCTTGAGCAGGACATTATCGAAAACGAGGGGCTCGGACGGTGCCTTTGGTAATTCCGGAACGCCAGGAGCCTCACTCTCGACTGCCAACGAAAAAGGCAAGGGCGGTGATGATCCATTGGACCCTTTGGCAGGCTCTATAAGTTGACCGGTTGTGTTTGATAACGGACGCGGATTCACCGATCGAATGTCCGGCGAGACGTTCGCTAGGCCCAGCAACGCTAGCTGGTTAGCCATCATGTAAAAGGCAGGCGTGTCGGCCAGCATGCGTTCAATAAACGGCCGCGCTTTTTGGCGCTCATCTAGGGGGATAATGTTCTCTTTTGCATCCGACATCAGATCAAGGAACATGTCGTAGATCATGCGACTACCAAGGCTGTGCGTCACAAACAAGTTTTTGTACGCTGATCTGTCGCTGTCCTGTGCCGAAGGCCAGATGCACTTGGCGTCGTCTGCGGTAGGGGTGACTGCATGGCAAAGCCCTTCGGCCAGGCCACGTTCGATTGTCTGCCGGTAGGTGCCCGCGTAGAGCATGGCATCGGCTAGGTTTCTGTCGAATACCTGTTCCTTGATTGTTTTATTGATCGGCACTCGCCAAGGGGCCTGCACAGTCGACGCCAGGTCTACACCGCCGCGTTGTAGGCAAGGCGGGCTGTCTTTATCAGCAAAAATCGACGGTGAGTCATACCCGAGTTGAGTGCTCTTGATCCATTGAGTCAAAGATGACCAGGTAATTTCAATCGCTTCTACCTCGACTTCCGCGCGGTCAGGCAACGTCAATCTATAGTCCTTTTTGGCGAAGCTGACCCCTGAAGACCTGTCCTTAATGCCTTTCATATAGACGCTGACGTCAATGAAGTGCGCGACCGGCTCGACGTTCGAGACCGGGGTCAGCCCCATAGCTGCAGCGTTTTCGGTGCTCAACCAGCCCGTTTCTGGATCCAGTGCATAGCCCGGGCAATGATCGCCAACACCGTGAACAAATATCAGCCTGACGTGGGAGTCAATGGGAAGCAAATTGGTTAATGGCTGCACTCTGCCGGTGGCTTTCCCGCTGGTATCGGAGGGTTGGTAAACCAGTGGCGTCGGAGAGCAAGCGATACAAACCAGTGGGATGGCGGCGCAGAACAGTCTTGAAATCTTCATGTTCAGATTCCTTGCTGATGGATGCGGTTACCCGCAATCGGCATTGAAATCACGCAGCCTGGACGCTGACAGCACGTACGTTGATGCCTCCACTTAGGCTAGATGGGATCTACCGTGGTGCAACCCGCAAAGACGTAACTCTCCAGACGTCGGCCCCCCTGTCGCTCCTAGATATTGATCAGATTTTGACGGCCCAGCATCGCGTGGTCCGAAGCAATGTCTAATTTCATCATGGACTGCATTAGTGACGAAAAAACGGCGCCTTGCGCCTACAAATCGCAGCGGCCTCCCACCGCTTGTGACGGATACCTGGTTTTGACGAAGATCTGCTACTGGCCGGCAGCAGCCTCTGCTTCTTTCAAGCCCCACCCATCAATCAACAATCACCCGCTCATCCGGGTCATCCCCCAAGCACACGCTCAGCTGTTGCCCAGCCTTGTTGAACGCACAATGAGGCAGGGTCTGCTCCTTGATGAAACTCAACGCGGGAAGGATGAACACGCCGGCCAGGATCAGCGCTCCTACAGTCCGCAAGAACAATACATCCGCGCTGCTGGCGGCTGGCCGGAGCTTGAGGCGGCCGTGGCGATACCAGTACAGCCCGCTGGCGACAAAGCCGACGCCGATCGCCATGGCGTAATCCAGTTCCCAGGCTTGCGGGCTGAAGATCAGGTTGCCGTCGGCGTCGTCCGGGTAGTTGATGCGCCACCAGGCGCCGAGTAGCAGCGGCACCAGGCCGGCGACGATCCAGGCCAGGCGGGCGCCGGGCATGCGGGTGAGCAGGGCCAGGCCCAGGCCGAGGGCGCAGAGGAGCCAGATTCCGAGGTACAGCTGAAAGCCCATGGCCCCACCGAACAGCGTGCCGCTGACGTCCCGGGGGACGATCAGTTGCAGGTCGGCAAACACCATCACGGACAGCGGGGCCGCCACGGCGATTCCGCTCAGGACGGCGTTGATCCATAACCACAAAGTGAACAGGCGATGCATGGGCGTACTCGACAAAGACAGGGAAGGGGATGGCTCGGGGCGGGCCGGATTCAAGGGAATGGCAAGCCGCTGCCGGTGGCGGACAGGGCCGGATCACCAAGTTGGAATAGGCGAGTAGCGAAGGTGCGGATCAGGTGCGGAGCATCGGGCAGCAGCATGGCTGGCCGGGCAATGATCGGGGCGGGCGCCAACACGTTTCTTCCTTGGGCGGTGTTCGGGGCGCGCAGTATGCAAGGCCGCCGCCGGTTTTGCATCAGCCGCCGTGCAGCAGGGCGGGGCATGGAGGCCCCGCCCTAGGGGTTAGAACTGCTCCGCTTCGAGGCCGAACAGCGAGGAACTGCCGGCGCGGATGCTTTGCTCCAGGCTAAGGATGCGCGGCAGCAGGCGGCTGAAGTAGAAACGCGCGGTGGCCAGCTTGGCGCCGTAGAAACTCTCGTCCTCGGCGTGCTTGTGCTCGGCCACTTGGGCCATGCGCGCCCACAGGTAGGCGTAGGCCACGTAGCCGAACAGGTGCAGGTATTCGACGCAGGCGCTGCCCACGGCGTTGGGGTTCTGCACTGCCTGTTCGCGCAGCCAGTCGCTGAGGTCTTCCAGGCGCTGCACGGCGTCCAGCAGCTCGGCGGCGTAGGCGGCGCCGGGCAGGTAGGCGTAGTCGCGGATCTCGCCGGTGAACAGGCGCAGGGCCACGCCGCCGTTGCCCACCACTTTGCGGCCCAGCAGGTCGAGGGCCTGGATGCCGTTGGTGCCTTCGTAGATCTGCGCGATGCGCACATCCCGCACCAGCTGCTCCTGGCCCCATTCGCGGATATAGCCGTGGCCGCCGAAGACCTGCTGGCCGAGGATGCAACTGTCCAGCCCGGTGTCGGTGAAGAACGCCTTGGCCACTGGGGTCAGCAGCGCCACCAGGGCCTCGGCGTTGTGCCGCTCATGGGGCTGGTCGGCGAACTTGGCCAGGTCCAGCTGCTGGCCGACGTAACTGGCGAAGGCCCGGCCGCCCTCGGTCATGGCTTTCATGGACAGCAGCATGCGCCGCACATCGGGGTGGACGATGATCGGATCGGCGATCTTGTCCTTGGCCACCGGGCCTGCGGGCGAGCGGCTCTGGATGCGCTCGCGGGCGTAGGTGCGGGCGTTCTGGTAGGCGTTCTCGGCGCAGCCGATGCCCTGGATGCCGATGGACAGGCGCTCGTAGTTCATCATGGTGAACATCGCTGCCAGGCCCTTGTTGGCCTCGCCGATCAGCCAGCCGCTGGCGCCGTCGAAGTTCAGCACGCAGGTGGCCGAGGCCTTGATCCCCATCTTGTGCTCGATGGAGCCGCAGCTCACCGCGTTGGCCTGGCCGAGGTTGCCCTGGGCGTCGACCTGGATCTTCGGCACCAGGAACAGCGAGATGCCCTTGGGCCCGGCCGGGGCGTCCGGCAGCTTGGCCAGGACCAGGTGGATGATGTTTTCGGTCAGGTCCTGCTCGCCGCCGGTGATGAAAATCTTGCTGCCGCTGATCCGGTAGCTGCCGTCGGCCTGGGGTTCGGCGCGGGTGCGGATGATCCCCAGGTCAGTGCCGGCATGGGCCTCGGTCAGGCACATGGAGCCGGCCCAGCGACCTTCGTACATGGGCGGCAGGTACAGCGCCTTGAGCGCCTCGCTGGCGTGGGCGTCGATGGCCAGGCAGGCGCCGGAACTCAGGGCCGAATACAGGGCGAAGCTGGAATTGGCGGCGTAGAGCATTTCTTCGAACTGCACCGCGAGCATCTTCGGCATGCCCATGCCGCCGTAGGCCGGGTTACCGCTTAGGCCCACCCAGCCGCCCTGGATATAGGTGGCGTAGGCCTCCTTGAAACCGGCCGGGGTGCGCACCTGGCCGTTGTCCCAGGTGGCGCCTTCCTCGTCGCCGCTGCGGTTGAGCGGGGCGATCAGCTGGCCGGTGACCTTGGCCGCTTCTTCGAGAATCGCATCGGCGGTATCGGCATCCACCGTCTCCGCCAGGGCCGGCAGCCGGGCCCAGAGCCTGGGCGCGTTGAACACTTCATGCAGGACAAAGCGCATGTCACGCAGGGGGGCGTTGAATTCAGGCATCGCAACAAACCTCGGGCAAGAGTGGCGGTTGAACGGCCGGGGCCGGGTGATTCAAAAAGGCTAGGCCCCGCCATGCCGACGCCCTGCAGGGCAACGACATGCACGGGGTTTCTGTCTATTCAAGCTAGAGGTTTTTCGCCATGTCGCGCAGGACGAACTTCTGGATCTTGCCGGTGGAGGTCTTGGGCAACTGGCTGAACACCACGGTGCGCGGCACTTTGAAGCCCGCCAGGTGTTCCCGACAGAAGGCAATGATCTGCGCCTCGCTGACCTGCTGGTGGTCGGCCTTGAGGGTGATGAAGGCGCAGGGCGTCTCGCCCCATTTCTCGTCGGGGCGGGCCACCACCGCGGCTTCCAGCACTGCCGGGTGACGATAGAGCACGCCTTCCAGCTCGATGGTGGAAATATTCTCGCCGCCGGAAATGATGATGTCCTTGAGCCGGTCGCGGATCTCCACATAACCGTCCGGGTGGGTCACCCCCAGGTCGCCGGTGTGGAACCAGCCGCCCTCGAAGGCCTCGGCGGTGGCGCTGGGGTTCTTCAGGTAGCCCTTCATCACCGTGTTGCCGCGCATGAAGATCTCGCCGATGGTCTGGCCGTCGCGGGGCGTGGGTTCGAGGGTTTTCGGGTCGGCCACCATCACCCCTTCCAGGGTCGGGTAACGCACGCCCTGGCGCGACTTGATCTGCGCCCGCTGTTCCAGGGGCAACTCGTCCCAGGCGGCGTGCCAGGCGCACAGGGTCACCGGCCCGTAGACCTCGGTCAGGCCGTAGACGTGGGTCACCTTGATGCCCATTTCTTCCACCGCGCCAATCACCTTGGCCGGTGGCGCGGCCCCGGCGACCATGGCGTCGACCGGGTGATCGATGGCGGCCTTGGCCGAGTCCGGCATGTTCACCAGGGCATTGAGCACGATGGGCGCGCCGCACAGGTGCGTGACCTGGTGCTCGCGGATCAGGTTGAGGATCTTCTGCGGGTCGACCCGGCGCAGGAACACATGGACCCCGGCCAGGGCGGTGACGGTCCAGGGGTAGCACCAGCCGTTGCAATGGAACATCGGCAAGGTCCACAGGTACACCGGGTGGTTGCCCATGGCCCAGGTCATCTGGTTGCCCAGGGCATTGAGGTAGGCGCCGCGGTGGTGATAGACCACGCCCTTGGGGTTGCCGGTGGTGCCCGAGGTGTAGTTCAGGGCGATGGCCTGCCATTCGTCATCCGGCCACTGCCAGGCGAATTCCGGGTCGCCCTCGGCGAGGAAGGCCTCGTAGTCCAGCTCGCTGACCGGCTGGCCCTCGCCGTACTCGGGGTCGTCGAGGTCGATCACCAAAGGCGGCTGGTCGAGCATGGCGACGGCGGCGTGGATCACCTCATGGAACTCGCGGTCGGCGATCAATACCTTGGCCTCGCCGTGAGCCAGCATGAAGGCGATGGCCTCGGCGTCCAGGCGCACGTTGAGGGCATTGAGCACGGCGCCGATCATCGGCACGCCAAAGTGGGCTTCGAGCATGGCCGGGATATTCGGCAGCATCACCGCCACTGTGTCGTTCTTGCCGATCCCGCGCCCGGCCAGGGCCGAGGCCAGGCGCCGGCAGCGGCTGTAGGTCTGGGCCCAGGTGCGGCGGATCGAACCGTGGATCACCGCTGGGTAATCGGGGTAAACGGCGGCGGTGCGCTCGATGAAGCTCAAGGGGGACAGGGCGATATGGTTGACGGCCGTCGGCGCGAGGCCTTGCTCGTAGATGGACATGGTTCGGGTACCCGGTGGCTGATTGTTAGCTCTATTGGCCGAGGCCATTTTTGCGGCACTCGGTGACTTATCCGGGAGCTTTTATATACTGCTTGGCAATGGATATGGAAGTACTACCTGAGTTGTATAGTATTTATACTATATTAATAATTCGCTGATCCAGCCCGCAGGTTTATCGACGATGCCCACCTCCACCCACTTGAACCGCTGGCTGCGCCTGCAGCGTGAAGGCCGGCTGCCGGACTCGCCCTGGCTGGGCCATGACCCGCAACCCAGCCTGCTGCTGGACGCCGAGGCGCGGCCCGTGGACCTGAACCCGGCACTCTTGCAATGGCTGGAGACTGAGGCGTCGAGCGAGGTCGCGGCGCTGCTGCCGGTCAATCACCCGGCCCTGGTCCGGGCCTGCCTGGAGCAACAGCGGGCCATCGAAGAGGTCGAGGCCCAGTGGGGCGAGCGGGTGCTGCTCTGGAGCTTTATCCCCGACCCGCACAGGCAACGGGTCCTGGCCCGTTGCCGCGAAGCCACGGCGCAGATCCTCGCCGAGCGCGAGTCGGCCACGGCCCGGCGCCTGTACCGGCTGATCACCGAGAACACCACCGACCTGATTTCCCGGCATACCCCGGACGGCACCTTTCTCGACGCCTCGCCGGCGTCCTGGACCCTGCTCGGCTACTGGCCCGAAGCACTGCGCGGGCGCCTGGCCCGCAGCCTGTTCCACAGCCAGGACCTGGCCGGGCTGACGCAGCGCACCCGGGACGCCCTGGAGCAGGACGGCTACCACACCATGACCTACCGCATCCGCCATCGCGACGGCCATTACCTGTGGTTCGAGACCGCCTGCCGGGCGATCCGCGAAACCTACACCGGGGCGGTGGTGGAAGTGGTGGCGGTGTCCCGGGACATCACCTCCCGGGTCCAGGCCGAAGAGAACAAGCGGCGCCTGGCGGAAGTGGTGGAGGCCAACCCCGACCCGGTGCTGTTCATCCAGCCCGGCGGCGCGGTGACCTACCTCAACCCGGCGGCCCGGCGCACCCTGGGCCTGGAGGCCGGGCAGCCGATGCCGGACCTGGCAAGCATCCTCACCCAGGAAGTGCTGGACAGCCTGCAACGCGAAGGCTGGCACCGCGCCGAACACACAGGCCGCTGGAGCATCGAGGCGCGCCTGCAACCGCCGGCCGGCGGCGCGTCGGTGCCGGTGTCGCTGATGTTGCTGGCCCATCGCGCGGCCAGTGGCGAGCGCTTCTATTCCCTGGTGGCCCACGACCAAAGCGAACGGGAATTGCGCGAGGCCCAGCAGCGCCATCATCAGGACGAACTGGCCCACACCGCGCGCCTGGTGACCCTGGGTGAACTGGCCTCGGGCATTGCCCATGAGATCAATCAGCCCCTGGCGGCGGTGGTCAATTACGCCAACGCCAGCCAACGTTATCTGCAAGCCCTCGACACTCAGCCCGAGGCCGCCCGCAAGGTCGCCCAGGGCCTGGAGCGGATCGCCGAACAGGCCACCCACGCCGCCGAAGTGATCAAGCGTCTGCGGGCCTTCCTGCGCAAGGGCGGGCGCCGGGTCCAGGCCCTGGACCTGGCCGAGGTGGCCCGGGAAACGGTGCGCCTGTGCGCCTGGGAGGCGCAGGCCTGCCAGGTGACGATCGAACTGCGCCTGGCGGATAATCTGCCGCCGGTGTACGCCGACCGGATCTTGCTCGAGCAGGTGCTGTTGAATCTGCTGCGCAACGCTATCGAGGCCAATCGCGAGGTGCATCCGCAGCAGGGCTCGCAGATCGTCCTCGGTGCCCGGGCCAGTAGCGAAGGCGGGGTCGAGGTCAGCGTCAGCGACCAGGGCCCGGGCGTCTCCGCCGAGCAGCTGGCGCAGCTGTTCACCCCGTTCTACACCAGCAAGGCCAACGGCCTGGGGCTCGGGCTGTCCATGAGCCGCAGCATCGTCGAAGGCTTCGGCGGCGACTTGCAGGCCCAGCCTCAGAGCCGCGGCTTGAAGATGTGCTGCCACTTGCCGGCGACGGCCCCGGCGCAAGCCGATTCACCCACCCAACCGATAACAGGAGCAAGGCAATGACGAGTGCGGCGCAGCAGCTGGTGTATGTGGTCGACGACGACCCGGGCATGCTCGACTCCACCGTCTGGCTGCTGGAGTCGGTGGGCCTCAAGGCCGTGCCCTTCACCAGCGGCCGGGAGTTCCTCGAACACTGCGACCCCAGCCTCGACGCCTGCGTGCTGCTGGATGTGCGCATGCCCGGCATGGGCGGGCTGAATGTCCAGGAAGAGCTGCGCCAGAGGGATATCCACCTGCCGCTGATCTTTGTCAGCGGCCACGCCGATGTGCCCATCGTGGTGCGGGCGTTCAAGGCTGGCGCCGTGGACTTTATCGAGAAGCCCTACAACGAACAGCTACTGCTGGACAGTGTGCAGCAGGCCCTGAGCCGCGCCGACGACCGCCACAGCCGCAACGCCGGGCAGGCCCGGGTCGAAGCGCGCCTGGAGAGCCTTACGCCGCGGGAGAAGGACGTGTTGCTGCCGTTGGTGCAGGGCTACAGCAATCGCGAGATCGCCGAGCAACTGGGGGTCAGCGTCAAGACCATCGACCTGTATCGCTCGCGGGTGATGAAGCGCATGCAGGCCGAGCACCTGCCGGAACTGGTGGGCATGGCCATCGCCGTCGGGCTGGTGGACCCGCTGCAATTGCGCTGAGGCTGCGGCCACCGCACTTTTTGCGTTTTTGCGGTTCTATTCAGGGCCAGGCCGCGCCGATTCCCCGCGCGGCCAGAGTCCAGAATGGTGCCGATGGTTTATCCGCTTTCTCTTTACCTGCGTGTGTTGTTCGCGCCTGTGTTGCGCCAGCCGCTGTGGCTGGTGGGTGCCTTGATGCTCTGCGCCACGGGTTGCAGCCAGCAGCAGGGGCGTGACATGGTCCACCAGTTCAGCAATGGCAAGCCCCAGGAGTTCTTCCAGACCAGCGTCGACCGTATGGCCACCCTGAGCATGCGCGACAACCTGCAAAGCCTTTACCTGCTGATGAACAAGCTCTACCTGCGCAACCCCAATCAGTGGCGCGAGTGGGGGTATACCGATGCCACCAGCGCCCAGCGGGAAATCCGCCAGGCCATCGAACAGCAGAAGGCCTTGCCGGCCTTGGGCAACCGCCGTGACCTGGCTGCGTTGAGTTATGCCCTGAGCCCGGAATTTCGTGGCGACCGGGTCGGCGCTTTCATCTATGCCATTGGCAGCATGCTGGTCACCGCCCACGGTGGGCGTACCGAATTTTTCATGACCGACACTATCGATCCGCAGTTTGTCAGCAATGCGGCGCGCAATATTGAAAAGGCCACTTGGATGCTCAGCCAGCGGCAGGGGGCCAATGGGGAGCTGTTGCTGTTTTCCAATGAGATTTCGGAGGAGGGCAGCAATCTGAGTTTTGCTGTGGAGTTTGGGAAGATTGTGGCGCGGTTGGATTTGTTGACGCAGATGTTGGATGAGCGTTATCGGCGGATTGGGTTGAATTATGCGCAGAGTTTGTTGCTGATGAATTTTTTGCCGGTGCAGTAGGAGCCTGCAAGCCCGCGCTCACCAGTCACTCGATGCAGATACGGAGCGGACCTTTACTGGTGCTTGGGCCTAGGGGTGTAAGTTCAACACATCCCGGCCTGATCGTCTGAAACAGTGGAGAAAAAGTTCGGTGTTGAGTGCTCGTTGAGTTTCATGCCGCCAGTCTGTGCGGTCTGGCGGAATGAGTGAGTATCAGTGGGGCTTAAGAATTTGTGATAACCCCTAATTACGTTGTTTTTTCTTGGCCCGCAATCTTGTCATTACAGTGTCTCCGTATGGAGTTAGCTTCCAGTAGGTCCCACTGTCCTTGACGCTTCTGGCTCTATCGCTTTGTGCAATCAGTCCCAGTGCGCGAAGCTGAATTATTATCGTGTGATAGTCGTCAGTATTAATGTTGAACTGAGCTAATCTTAAATCTTCAAATCGTTTGTCCCCTTTAAAGTGGTCTTGGCTGAATACTTCTATCATTGAGTTTAGGGGCGGGACTAATGTGTAATCACCCGCTTCATTAATCATTAGTGGGGAAAGGGTGAAAAAAATATCATCCCACGTAAATAGTACTGAGCTTTTGTATTCGTTATTTATTAAGTTGTAAGTATTGATGCCTCTGAACGTGTAGTTTATTTCAAATTCGTCACTTCCCTTTTCTAGCTCGGCAGCCCCTTCAGGTTCTTGAGTTTTTGCTAATTTAATTTCTTGCTCAAGCTCCTCAATGCGGTGGTGTAACTTTAATATTTCTTTGGCAGCGCTTTCGTTGGGAACCAGATTCGCTCTGACCCAACCTATAGCTGGTTTGCTTTTAATAAGCTGGACTAAGCTTCTACTAACTTGGCTGCCGAGGTCGGATGGGCTTTCCCAAAAACGGCACATTTTTTGTTGTGCTAATATTCGAAAGTTATTTAATTTCGCCTTGCCCTCGGGCGTTTCTTCACAAACATTTGCGGGTAGCTGGCCGGGGTCTTTGTATACAAAGCCGATTACTGGTTTTCCGATTTCTGTTGCATAACGGTATTCCATTTCCGTATAGCTATAGCCCTCAGGGCCGATAGAACCATACCTGCCTGCGAGAATAACAATGTAGTAGTCACTATCGTCTATCACTTTTTTAATTAGACTCCATTGGTCTTCATCTGCCGCAGGGAAAAGCTCCATGCCTGATGGAATGCAGTCCAACTCCAGTAAAGCTTGCATTACCTCCTTTCTCGCTTCTTGTAAATCTATGAACGTCGAGCTGACAAATACCTGATAACGCTTTTCCATTTTCCAAAAAACTCCTTCGACTTTACCGACTGGTTTGTAGACCTTGATGCGCTGAACCCTATTCGAGCCAATCTAACGCACGTCTAACCCCCTTTCGTAGCGTTATTTTTGCAATGGTCATGCCTTCACGCTACTGCGTGCTCATGAGCGCTCAACCAGCCATCGCTTCCTTTAGATAGTCATACCCCTCCAATCAATGCCTGTATTTGGCCATCGTGGCTAATAGGGCCAGGAGATCAAGAACCGAAGCGAGGCGGCCGGTCTGGACTCTGGGGCTGTGCGCAGGGAGCTCGGAGGTCTTTACCACCCCAGTTTCTCCATCGCAGCATCCGCCAGGAAAGACGACCGGCTCTTGATGTTGTGCTCGCGCACAAAGCGGTCGATGCGTTGAATCACGTAACCCGGCAGGGTCACATTGACCTTCTCGGTTTTGCCCAGGTAAGGCGTGATATCGATATCCAGCATGCCCCAGCCCATCCCTTCGAAGTCGGGGTTGGCGCGGTGTGTGCCGGTGGGTGAGGGCAGGGGAATGGCTTGCCCCTCGCGGGCCAGTTCTTCGAGCATGACGTGGGCGATTTCGATGGCGGCGCTGTACGCGGCCTCGTAGGTATCGCCGGCGGTTACCGCGCCAGGAATGTCGGGAATCTGGATGCCGGTAGCCGTGTGCTCGTCGCCCCACTCGATGCAGATGGGATAGTGCACGGGGATCTCCTCATAAGGTGCGAAGGCTGAGTCGGCGGCTTGGGGTTGACGCTCCCTGTAGCCGCTGCCGAAGAATGAGGCTGCGATCGGGTTGGGCGGCATTCCGACGAAGCGCCCGCCAAACCTGACGACGCGGTGTAACAGGTAAAGCCGGGAGGCAGAATTAGCGTCTGCTGCGCAGCCGATCGCAGCCTCATTCTTCGGCAGCGGCTACAAACAGCCTCCCAGGCTCAATAGCGCTCAGGCCTCCTGCGCCGTGCGCCACTGAATCACCTCCAACACCGCACAGCCTTCCCGGGTCAGCAAATGCACCCCTCGCGTCACCCGCGCCAGATCGCAGTCGGCAATATCTTTCAGGTTAAGCGTGGACAGGCTGTCCATCAGGTCGCGCACCACGGTGAAACGATGGGCTGCACAAGCCGCCAGATCGCTCAAGGGCGCACTGCTATCGAGGTAGAAAACGGGAGCGTCGGCGTCGTGGGTATCGACGGGGGTGAAGCGGGAAGTTTGATGGTCAATCATCGGTGCAGCTCCTATGAATAGAGCAGCCACCTTTCGCGGCCAAGCGAATTAGGGTGGCGGCTGTACGCGGGTTGGCCGACCGGGCATAGGACACCGGCACACCCGAAGGTGTCCCACGCACAGCCGCCATGACACAAAATCGCAGGCACAAAAAAAGCGCCTGCAATGGTGTTTGGACGCTGATGCGTTCCTATGCTCGACCGGCCAAGGTCGTTCGCGGATTTTGCCGCGAGCGCGAACTATAGGGGCCGCGCTTGAGCGGCGCAACCGCGCATTGGAGGGGATGTTTGAGTGGTTGTGTCGGGGGGTGTTAGCAGGGACGGTGGTGGGGCGTAATCACATTGACTTGACGCCCCCTATTGGTATCGACCCTTTTTTATTTCTGTTGTCGATCATGCACTAATGTCAGTTCATAACCGAACCTCAAAGCCTGCAAGCAATTTCCTTCCACATGTAGTCGTAGTTGTACTTCAGCCATAGAGCCAGCACCTTATCAAACTGCCTGCGTAACCAATTACGCTTCCGCGCCTCCAGCCTTTCCTCGATCCTAGCTCTGAGCCAGTCGGGGTCAAAGCCTGTCCAAACAGAGGGCAAGACTGCTGCAAGGTTGGAGAAGCACACGGGCGCCACTTCTGAATAAAAGATTTCGTAGAGTACGTCAGGATCGACACCTTTGACCTGTCGCGCGATGTAGTCGTAATCGGTCGGAAAATAGTTGAATGGCTCAGACAGTGCAGTTCTGACTTCTGTCAGTTGTGGCTCGGTCAGAAAATGTCCCAATGCAAAAACTCCTCCAGTTCCTCATCAAGCGAGTCCTCGACCACGCCGCCTGCGACTTCATACGTTAGAAGCGCTCTGAAAAGGTCCCCTTGATTTGCCTTAACCCATGGATACCTATCACCGAGCACAGAGCCCTCAATCCACCACCACCGGCCTCACAGAATGTGCAGCATCCAAAGCACGCCAACGTAAACCACCCCAATCCCCACCGGCAGCACACAAAGCACCCGAACCTGCGAAAAAAACGAAGGCACAGCTTCCACCGGGGTCGACTCCTCCAATTGCTGCAACGTCATGACTGCGACACCTTCCTCCGCTGGCGCATTGAGCCGAGCCTGGATCAGCGGTTCGACTGCTTCGACTTTGCGCATCAGGGTCCGGCCCCAGGTGAATAGGGCGGCGCCGATGAAGATCAGCAGGTAGATCACCAGGAATTTCCAGTGGGGCGGGTTGCTCAGGCGGATGAAGTCGGGGGTTGGGCTGTTGTCCCAGAACCAGTCCAGGGGGCGGGTGTTTTCGTAGACGGTGAACATGAAGTTCTTGATCGGGCGGTTGATGGTCGCCGCGGCGGTGGTGTAGCTGTCCAGGCGCCAGTGGAGCATTTTCAGGGTGGAAAACACGGTGGAGATCAAGGCGCCGGTAAACAGCAGTGCGCCTGCGGCGATGGCCAGCCGGTATTTCAGTTGGGCCTGGGTGTAATTCATCTGTGCGTCCTGCGATGAAGAAAAGGGCCGCAATACTAATAGTTCGTTGCCCCTGGCCGATAGGGACGGCGCTGGCTTATGGGCTGCCTTTGGGCCTCGAGGGTTTCAGCCGGCAGGGCTGCGACGAACGCTACCGGCGGCTCGGCCTTGCTCTATAACCTGCCGAAATGGGACATGGCCCTGCGCCTGCGTAACGTCTTCGACAAGGACTATTACGCCTCGGCGCATGGCTCGGTGGACCTGATCACGCCGGGCGCGCCACGGACCCTGGAACTGAGCGCCAACTACCGGTTTTGAAGGCCTACCCTGAGAACAAAGCCCGGCAGTGCGAGACTGCCGGGCTTTTTTGTCTGCGCTCGCCTTGCCTGATGGGTCTCCTATACTCATTCGCGCCGATAGGTTCAGTCGTACCCGAACGCCGCCGTAACAGCCGTCAGTTCCCTGACAACTACCCCTCCCAGTCACTGCAAGGAGACCAAACATGGCAATCCGCATTGGCGACGAAGCACCCGATTTCACTGCCGACACGACCGAAGGTCCGCTGCATTTCCACGAGTGGATCGGCGATAAGTGGGCAATCCTGTTCTCCCACCCCAAGGACTTCACCCCGGTGTGCACCACCGAGCTCGGTTATATGGCCAGGCTCAAGCCGGAGTTCGACAAACGCAATACCCGGATTGTCGGGCTCAGCATCGACCCGGTCAGCGACCATAAGGCCTGGGTCGGCGACATCCAGGAGACCCAGGGGCATGCGGTCAACTACCCGATGATCGGTGACGAAAACCTGGTGGTGGCCAAGCTCTACGACATGATCCACCCCAATGCCAGTGGCGGCGCGCGCACCGCCGTGGACAACGCCACCGTGCGTTCGGTGTTCATCATCGGCCCGGACAAGAAGGTCAAGGCGATGCTGGTGTACCCGATGAGCGCCGGGCGCAATTTCGATGAAGTGCTGCGCCTGCTCGATGCCCTGCAGCTGAATGCCAAGCACACCGTCGCCACCCCGGTGAACTGGCGCCCGGGCGAGGACGTGATCATTCCTACCTCGGTATCCGACGAGGACGCCCGGAAGAAATACCCGCAAGGCTTCAAGACGTTGAAGCCCTATCTGCGCACCGTGGAGCAACCCAAGTAACGACCACCGACAAAGGCTTGCTCACGGAGCAGGCCTGCGGGAACGACGCTGCGCCGGATGTCAGGGGTCACCCAGCAGGCCGCCGCGGCGTCGCAGTCACTTCCATGGGGTCGCTTTTAGCCAGGATGGGCAGCCACTGCCCATCCGCGGTTCGAACAGTCCGTTTTAATACTGCTGAGCGCAGGTCGAACCCTGGACGCAGCTGAATCTGTTGACGCTGATGCTCGATGAACGCTACCGGCGTATTGCCCTGAACTATGCCCAGCGTTTATTGCTGATGAATTTTTGGCCGGTGCAGTAAGCTCGGCTGAGTCCTGGCGACTGCTGATCTCTATAACGCCGTCGTCCTGGGTCCGTGCAAAGCAAGTCGTTTTGGATTGTCCATCCCCATGCTCTGCATCGGACCTGAAACCGATAAGATCCACCTGCTCACGCGGTACATGGCGAGTAACGGCAAGGAGAAAACAGGATGGGCAAGATCAGGATAGCAACGCCGGCCGATGCTCCGGCCATTCAGGCGATCTATGCACCTATGGTGTCGGATACGGTCATCTCGTTCGAGCTCATCCCGCCAACGATCGAGGAGATGGCGAGCCGGATCGAGGCGACACTGGCGACCTATCCCTATCTGGTAGCGGAGTTGGACGGCGCGGTCGTTGGTTATGCCTATGCCAGTCAGCATCGCGCCAGGGAGGCTTATCGCTGGTCGGTGGATGTCACGGTCTATATCGACCCCGCGGCACACCGTCGTGGCATCGGCCGCGCACTCTACCAGCGGCTCCTGCCGATCCTCGAGCGACAAGGCTTCCATGCCGCTTACGCCGGCATTGCCCAGCCCAACGCTGCTAGCGTTGGGCTCCATGAAGCCCTGGGCTTCACCCATATCGGCACCTATCCCGAAGTGGGCTTCAAGCATGGGCAATGGCATGGTGTCGGTTACTGGCGCAAGCCGCTGAATACAGTGACGCCGCCGAGAGAAATCGTCGCGTTCAGCGAGGCGAGAGGATACGTAGAGCTGTAGGCCTGGATGAAGTCAGCCCGCGAGCGGGGAGCGCGGGCTGACAGGCCACAGTGAAAAGCCTTATCGGCTTGGTAGTTTCTGGTCGTCAAGCACAGGTTGGGAGGTCTCCAGGGCAGTAGCGTTTCCAGTGAGAAATCTCGCCAGAAAGAGCGCCGTAAGACCACCGAAGAACTGCGAAATGATGAAAGGCGCCGCGTCCGATAGGCGAATCCCTGAGAACGTATCGGTGAACGATCGGGCAAGGGTTACCGCAGGGTTCGCAAAGCTTGTGGAGGAGGTGAACCAGTAAGCGGCCACCACGTAGGCGGCCACCGCCTGTGGCACCTTCGCCTTGTGGTACTTGTCGCACAGTAGGATGGTGAGGACCAATCCAGAGGTTGCCAGGTACTCGCTGAACCATTGCGAAGGCCCGGTGCGGACATGCTGGGAGAACTCCACCACCGGCAGTTCGAACATCAGGTGTGCAGCGAAGACCCCCAGGATCGCACCCACCGTCTGTGCCGCGATATAGGGGCCTAGAAGCTTGGCGCTCAGCCCTCCGCGCAGGTAGTCGACAACCGACACCACGGGATTGAAGTGCGCTCCCGAAAAGGTGGCGAAGCAAACGATCAGTACGTACAAGCTGGCCCCCGTTGCCAAAGCATTGGCAAGGAGCGCGAGTGCATCGTTACCGTTAGCCAGGCGTTGCGCCATGATTCCGGACCCTACAACGGTGCAGAGCAGAATGGCGGCACCGAGCGTTTCAGCCAAAATTTTCCGTGAAGTACTCATCTGGAAGGCTCTGAGAAGGTAAGCGATTGAGGGAAGCGGCTACAGCTAGCAGTAGCCGCAGACAGCGTTACGAGCAGCAGGACTTGGGTCTGATCTGCTCGGGCTGATTGCCTTCCACGACAAACACCGAGCTCTGCGAAGAAAGGTAGGCATCCTCGCAAGCCAGTTCGGTGGGCACTCCACGCTTATAGGCTTTGCCGCTATCACCGGTGAGTTCGCGAGCAGGCCCGCGGTAGATCACGGTCAAAGGATGACCCTTGCGAACCTGTGGCTTGGTGCCAGTGACCGTGACGGAGTAGAACTGAACGGAGCCGATCCGCTTGGTCGACGCGTCGTTCCTCGCTTCGATATTTATCCCCGTCAAACCGGCATCTTGAAGCTGCTGGTAAAACGCCTGTTCCTGTAACACACCCGAATAGCAGGCTGACCACAGCGTGGTGTCCTGCTTCAGTTCGTCAGGTATGGCGACGTTCGAAACATTGTCGGAAATTGCAAAGCGTCCACCCGGTTTCAGGACCCGGTAGATCTCTGCGAAGACGTTCTGCTTTTCAGTTTCTCCGACTAGGTTGATCACACAGTTCGAGATCACCAGGTCGATGGACTGGTCCTCCACCAGTGGATGGGTCTGGGCGCTGTCGCTGACGAACTGTTCGAAGTTTTTCCACGATGCCCAGTCAGTGCAGGGCTCGGTGCGCAGGCGTTCTTCGGCAAGATCCTGGTCAATCTTCAGATTGCTGGCCGATGCCCTGTGGAATCGCAACGGAGCACTGCCGGTGGCCTCTTGAAAGGCAGCCGCCTCGCCGCGGGCAATCTGCAACATACTCGGATTGATATCTATACCGATAACGGCGCCCTTGCTGCCCGCGATCTGCGCTGCAACGTAGCAATTGAGGCCGGCTCCCGACCCCAGGTCCAGGACCACATCGCCTTCGCGCACATACTGGGTCGGGTTACCGCATCCGAAGTTGGCCTCGGTGATCCGCTTTGGAATGTTCTTCAGGTACTGGGCGCCGTAAGCCTCGCTGCAACAGCTCTCGTTGAGCTGCGATTCGAGTACGACGTTGCCCTGACGAAGCGCCTCGGTGTAGTCCGCGATGATTTCGTTTTCAAGTGCAGAAGCCATTATTCATCTCCCGTTTAGCAGCACGAACTACCATCGGCACAGCACGATTCTTCGGCAGAACCAGCGATAGGAAGAAGCCCCTTGGTGACTTTGGGGGCCCGGATGGAGGGTGTGTTGCAGTCAAAGAAGCCACTCTTTTCCAACGGCGGCTCAACGTAGCAACGCACTGGAATGAACTGTCCCTGATAGGGCTGGCTCATCAGCAGATTGAAGGTCTTCTCGCACACTGCGGTACGCACACCACGATGGTAGGTATGGCCATCGTCGTCGACCGTATGCTTCCAGGGACCTTTGTAGATAACAGCATGCCCCTGGTCGAGACATACACCGGCTTTGCCCTTGTAGGCACTGATAGTAAACAGACGGTATTCGATACCGTCCTGAATACAGACGGGCACTTCAGACGCCAAGGCGTAGGTGATGCCATGGAAGCCGGCTTCGCAGAGTTTCTCGGCAACAAGGGGCTCGGTTATCGCCGTCCGACACTCCAGGCCCTCGACGACAAAAGGACGAACAGCGTCGGCTTCCTCATCCGCCAGAATGGCGGGAAATACCAGGCGACCCTGTCGCTCCAGACGTTCATAGATCGACTGTGCGTAGTGGCTGAAAGCGGGTTCAGCATTGAACCCTTCCCAGTAGATGGTCGAGAACGTGGAAGATGGGTCGTCGGTTCCGCTTGGCCTGCCCTGAGCGCTATTTACGCTTGGGCTGAAGGCACGACCCTGAGCTTGGCCATGCTGCGCCGTGAACTCGCGACGACGATTTTCAGGGCAGATGAAGAGGGTGTTTTTGTCGTCCGCCAGGATGCTCTTCATGGACTCCGTGTGAGTCCGCCAGGCAATGTGCGCTGGCGCCTGGAACCCCTCTGTCTGATTGGCCAGTCTGAGGGCCGCTTGTAGCAGGGAAAGTGAAGACATGGTTATCTCCTTAGCACTTCAGGCAGCAGCGTTTGAACACACCTTCTTCTGGCGGCGTGACCGAGTCCATGAAGAGCTTGTCCAGGCGAGAATCCGAATGCTGCCAGTCGAAGTGAAACTCGTGCTCTTCCAGCTTCAGCTCCTTGACCGAGGCGTTGTCGAGCAGTGGTGAGCCTTTGTACAGGTGCAGCCGGGTCTCGAACTGGATCGGGTCGACGATGTTCTCCAACTCGTTCCGGGCGATGAAGTCATGGAGTTCGGCCATGTCTTCGAGGCTTACCCAAGGGTTGAACGTGATGAAGGTCGGGTTGACTTTGACCCCAGCCTCTTTCAAGAACGCCAAAGCCTCCTCGATCATCGGCACATCCATCTCCTTGAAGACCTGATCGAGGACCTCCTGCTTGGGGAACTCCAGGGCGGTGGTGATGAAGGCCAGTCCTAGCTGGCCCATTTCCTTGATCGCTTCCTTGTTCTCCAGGATGTGGTCCACCCGAGTGGTGAAGTCGTACGTCAGTTCGGGAAACAGCGAATGCAGCTTGCGGATGATTTTCAGACCGTGCGTCTTGGCATTGAAGAAGTCAGCATCGGTGAATGTCAGGTGAGTCATTCCTTGTGCGACGAGGTTGGCTACATCCCGCTCAACAAGATCATCAGAGACCAGCAGGACCTTGCCGTCATAGGCTGCATACACCGAGCAGTAAGAGCACTTGTGGTGGCAGCCGCGGGAGCCCTCGACCCCACCCACGATGGCCTTTCTACCCAGCAGCTTTTCCAGCTGGGGCTGCGGATATTTGTGAAGGGGAGGTGCCAGGTCTCGCCTCGGCAGGCGGAATCCATCGCGAATCAACTGGGGTACGACGATCTCACTGGAAAGGCCACGGGGCCGATCGATGACTCCACGCAAGTCTTGCTCTTGCTCGCCATTCAGGTGCTTTGCCAGGCTGACGATGGGTTTTTCCCACTCACCCGCGATCGCGTAATCACCGTACTTGGCAGCCAGGCTCTTTGCATTGATGGTCGCGTACTGCCCGAAGAAGCAGATCTTCTGGTCTGGATGTGCTTCTTTCAGCGTCTTCGCCAACTGGGTGCCGGCTGTCAGCGAGTCAAAAAGCGGCACGCAGATGAAGACGAGATCGGCGCCGCCGAACCGCTCAACGCAGAGGCCCTCTACATAGATATCGATCAACTGCGCATCAATATCTGCATCAAGTAGAGCAGTGGTTGCAGATATCGCATTAAGTGGCTGATATCCCCCTTCAAATGTACTGGCGACCAAGTATTTCATTCTCTTTCTCCTTGAGTTCAGGCGCGACGATTCGGTGGCGAGAGCCACTGTGGGTGTTGCAAGAATTCGAAGTTGGATTCGAAGTTAGGGCGATACCAGCAACAGGACGGCGAGGCCCGCCAATGCTTGCAGGGCTGAACCCGCTGTAATCAGACGCATGTATCTTCCCGTGGGGTATTCAGGAAAGGCGTCTGACTTCACCAACCAGTAGTAACTGTCGTTGGGGAGAATGGCGATGAAGGACCCGAGGCAAACTGCAAAGGTAATGCTCATCAAGTCCACTCCACTGGATGCCAAGAGGGGAGTAAGAACAGGTGGAATTGCAGCAAAAGTTGCAAGCGAGGAGCCATTCAACGTTTTGAAAATGGCAGCCAACACGAACACGCCTACGAGAATATGCGTGGTGCTGCCTGAAGGGGTGAGCGTGTGTTCAAGCAGTTCCTTTGGAAGCACCTTGCCCAGTGCCAGACCCAATGCAGATGCACAGCCGATGGTGAATAGCAGCGAGCTGGTCCTGCGCATGGCCTTGGACAGAAGATCCTGAACCTCGCCAGGCTTGCTGTTCAACGCAATCAGCAGCGAGGTGACAATCAGTGCACCGGCAGGTGTCGTGCAGAACTCGACCACCGGATGCTGGTTCTTCGCAATCACATATCCCGTGATCAGGAGTATGAAGAATACCGCCAGAGGCATGATCACTTTGGCAACCGAGTCCTGAGGCGTAGCAGCGTTAGTTGCATGATTGGTCGTTGGCAAGTCCGTCCGGGTCGTCCAATAGGTCCAGGCCGCCCCGGCTATCCAAGTGATGACTGTGAGCAGCAGTCCCTGGTAGAGGAATCTCGGGTCATGGGTGTTCGCCCCTAATCCGATGCCGATGATCAGCGGGCCGGCAGGCATCAGTAGCTTGAATCCCGAATAGCACCCGATCGCAATGTACTTCTTGTGGTTTCCGGCAATCGGGGCCAGGGAAGCGTAGGCCGTGTCGGGACAAACCATCCCGGCGCCAAGCAATGGTGAAAGCGATACGCCAAATTTGCCAAACGAGGCGCTACCTCGCGCCGCTATCCAGCCTGAAATGAAGAACGCACTCAGAATGACCATGGCGAAATAGCCAAGGTTATTGCCGAAGCCTTTGCTGAGCGTTTCAAAGACGCTGCTACTGCTTGCGCCTCCGAGCAAGGGGAGCAAAATCGCACCCAGCAGCATGGCGACCGGCAGAGGAATGGAAGCGCTATTCCATAGGCTTCGTAACCAGGGCCCCGTTTTAATCCTGAGCGCTTGCGTCAACATCCCTGCACCCCCTAGCGGTTACCGGAGCATGTAACTGAGCGGCCTCATGGCCTTTCCGGGAACCTACAGTGGCAAAATACGTTGCGACCCGCAACTAAAATTAAGAAACAATTTTGTGACATGCTTATATCCAAAATGATTGTCGCTCTGCCTGCTAAGGTGCTATCTGCCTGAGTTCCCGAAATTTCGAGTCGTCCGCTATGCCAAAAATTGACCAGATCGACCAGGATGCAGAGGCGCTTTATGAGGCACTCAGTCACCTGGTTCGGGTCTACCAGTTCCGTGACAGGGATCGCAGTTGCTGCGAAGGCCTCTCCGTCACTCAATGCTATGCGCTTGAGCATGTGATCAAGGCCGGGCCCGTTCGTGTTCAGTCTCTGGCCAGTGAGCTTTTCCTCGACAAAAGCAACGCGAGCCGGCTGGTCGACTCGCTGGGCAAGCAGGGGTTGGTGCATCGTATCCAGGACGTGACCGATGGCCGGGCGGTGGCGATCAGCGCAACGCCAGAAGGCTTGGCTGTGTATGAAAGGATTCGATCGGATCTGGTGGGAGAGGCCCGTCATCTTTCGAGCGACCTCTCGACAGAGGCGCGCAACGGTGCCATCGAACTACTACGTCGCTTTGCCAATGCCACTGAGCAGCGTTGCGGCCTGAAGGCGCCCGAAAACGACGAGTATCAGCCCCTCAAATGCTGCTGAGGGGAGGGCTAATGCTGATAAGTGGGCGCTGCAGGCAAGGCGGGTGTATCAGGAGTGTCTGTACAAGAACCGCATAGTGGTCAGATGACGAGGACATTGAGTCCTTGCCGGGTTGTCTGAGCGTAGGTTGAGCCGTGGGCGGAGTTGCTGCCGCGAACCCTCGTGCTCTGACAAGCGCTATCCTTGAGCCTTCCTTCCGCTGCCAGAGCCCACCCATGCTCGATGTTCAAGCCGTCCGCAAAAGCTACGCCACGCCCCAGGGCCCGTTGATGGTGTTGCAGGGGGTCGACCTGCACCTGGAGCAGGGCGGCAGCCTGGCGCTGATGGGCGAGTCGGGCAGTGGCAAGAGCACCTTGCTGCATCTGATCGCTGGCCTGGACAAGGTCGATGGCGGCAGCATCCGCATCGGCGGGCAGCAGTTGGAGCGGATGAACGAGAACCAGTTGGCCAACTGGCGGCGCACCGAAGTAGGGCTGGTGTTCCAGCAGTTCAACCTGATCGGCAGCCTGCGGGTGGAGGACAACCTGGGGTTCCAGGCGCGGCTGGCCGGGCGTTTCGATGGGCGTTGGCAGGCGCAGTTGGTGGAGCGCCTGGGCCTGGGCGATCTGCTGCGGCGTTACCCGGAACAACTGTCCGGCGGCCAGCAACAGCGGGTGGCCCTGGGCCGGGCCCTGGCCGGCAAACCGCGGCTGTTGCTGGCCGACGAACCCACCGGCAGCCTCGACGAAGCCACCAGCGACGATGTGCTGCAGCTGTTGCTGGAGCTATTGGCCGAGACCCCCACCAGCCTGTTGATGGTCACCCACAGCCAGCGCGTCGCCAGTCGCCTGGGGCGGATCGCGCTGCTGCATGGCGGGCGTCTGGCCGGCGCGGGCGAGCGCTGAGGTGCGGGTGTTCTGGCACAGCCTGCGGGCGCTGCTCAGCCATTGGCGGCGGCACCCGGTGCAGTTCTTCAGTGTGCTGACCGGGCTGTGGCTGGCCACTAGCCTGTTGACCGGGGTGCAGGCGCTCAACAGCCAGGCGCGGGACAGTTATGCCAAGGCCAGCCAGTTGATCGGCGGCGCGCCCCAGGCCAGCCTGGCCACGGCCAATGGTGCGCCGTTTTCCCAGGACCTGTTCGTCGGCCTGCGCCGGGCCGGCTGGCCGGTGTCGCCGGTGGTGCAAGGCCGGCTGACGCTCAAGGGCCATGCACAGCAGCGCCTGCAATTGCTCGGGATCGAGCCGCTGTCGTTGCCGGCCGGTGCGGCGGTCGCCGGCCAGGTGCTGGACTCCGCGCGCATGGTCGAATTCGTCAGCCCACCGGGCAGCACCTGGATCGCCCCGCAAACCCTGCAAGCCCTCGGCTATCGCGAAGGCGATCGGCCGGTGACCGCGAGCGGCCAGCCACTGCCGCCGCTGCACAGCCAGGCGGACATGGCGCCGGGGTTGCTGCTGGTGGATATCGGTTTTGCCCAGCCGCTGCTGGGGTTGCCGCAGCAGATCTCACGGCTGCTGTTGCCGGCGGATTTCACCGCCAGCGCGCCGGCCTTGCCCGATGCGTTCAAGGGCCTGCTGGTGCTCAAGCGCGGCAGTGAGGAAAACGATCTGGCGCGCCTGACCGAAAGCTTTCACCTGAACCTGGATGCCCTGGGTTTCCTGTCGTTCCTGGTGGGCCTGTTTATCGTCCACGCCGCCATTGGCCTGGCCCTGGAGCAGCGGCGCGGCCTGCTGCGGACCCTGCGCGCCTGCGGGGTCAGCGCGCGGATGCTGATCGCCTGCCTGTGTGTCGAACTCGGTGGCCTGGCCTTGCTCGGTGGGCTGGCCGGGGTGCTTAGCGGGTACCTGCTGGCCAGCGTGCTGCTGCCGGATGTCGCCGCCAGCCTGCGCGGCCTGTATGGCGCCGAGGTGGCGGGGCGGTTGAGCCTGAGCCCCGTGTGGTGGTTGAGCGGCATCGGTCTGAGCCTGCTCGGCGCCTTGCTGGCGGGCGCCAACAGTTTGCTGCGGGCGGCGCGTTTGCCATTGCTGGCGCTGGCCGATCCCCAGGCCTGGCACCAGGCGCATGCGCGTTGGCTGCGGCGTCAGGCCTGGGTCGCCACGGCCCTGATAGCGCTGGCGGGCGCGGCCTGGACCTGGGGTAACAGCCTGGGCAGCGGTTTCGTGCTGATGGCCGGCTTGCTGCTGGGCGCGGCCCTGGGTCTGCCGGTATTGCTCAATGGGTTGCTCAGCGCGCTGCTCGGGCGCAGCCGTTCGGTGCTCGGGCAGTGGTTTCTCGCCGATTGCCGGCAGCAGTTGCCGGCCCTGAGCCTGGCGTTGATGGCGCTGCTGCTGGCCCTGGCCGCCAATATCGGCGCCGGCAGCATGACCGCCGGTTTTCGCCAGACCTTCGCCGACTGGCTCGACCAGCGCCTGAGCGCCGAGCTGTACATCAACCCGCAGACCCCGGCGCAGGCGCGGGAGCTGCAAGGCTGGCTGCCTGAGCAGCCTGCCGTTGCCGCGGTGCTGCCGGTCTGGCAGGTGGCGCTGCAACTGCAAGGCTGGCCGGCGGACCTGTACGGGGTGATCGAGCATGCCAGCTACCGCCAGCACTGGCCCTTGCTCGAAGCCCTGGGCGAGCGGCCCTGGACCCAGCTGGCCAGCGCTGACACCTTGATGCTCAGCGAGCAGACGGCGCGCCGGCTCAAGGTGCGGCTGGGCGATCGGCTGGAGATTCCCGTGCCGGTGGGGCAGTGGGCGCCGCAAGTGGTGGCGATCTACGCCGACTACGGCAACCCCAGGGGCCATCTGCTGGTGAACGCCGAGCACTTGCTAGCGCACTGGCCGCAGCTGACACCCAACCGCTTTAACCTGCGTATTGAGCCAGCCGCCGTGGCGCCGTTGGTAAGCGCCTTGCAGCAGCGCTTCGGTCTCGACGACAGCCGCATGGTCGAGCAGGCGCAGCTCAAGGGCTGGTCGAGCCAGGTATTCGAACGCACCTTCGCCGCCACCGCCGCACTCAACAGCCTGACCCTGGGGGTGGCCGGCGTGGCGCTGTTTATCAGCTTGCTGACCCAGAGCCAGAGCCGCCTAGGCCAGCTCGCGCCGCTGTGGGCGCTGGGGGTGAGCCGGCGCCAGTTGATGCTGCTCAACCTCGGGCAGACCTGGTTGCTGGCGCTGCTGACCTTGCTCCTGGCGCTGCCCCTGGGCATCGCCCTGGCCTGGTGCCTGGACACGGTGATCAATGTCCAGGCCTTCGGTTGGCGCCTGCCGTTGCGGGTGTTTCCGTTGCAACTGGTGCAGCTGCTGGCCCTGGCGGTGCTGGCCACCTTGCTCGCATCGGCCTGGCCGTTGCTGCGGTTGTATCGCAGCCAGCCGGCGGATCTGCTCAGGACCTTTGCCCATGAAGATTGAACGGCTGCCTGGCCTGTTGCTGGCGTTGGCCCTGTGCGGTTGCGATAAAGGCGACGAGCCGGCGCAAGGTTTCGCCGGCCTGGGCGAGGATACCGCGGCGTTCACCCAGGTGGTGCCGGGGCGGGTGTTCAGTTTCCCCGCCGACCATGGCGTGCATGACGGTTTTCGCATCGAGTGGTGGTACCTCACCGCCGACCTCAGGGCCAGCGATGGCCAGCGCTTCGGCGTGCAGTGGACGCTGTTTCGCAGCGCCTTGCGCGCCGAACCCGACCAGCCCGGCTGGCAGGCGCCGAATGTCTGGCTGGGCCACGCCGCGGCGACTTCGGCCACTGCCCATCACGCCGCCGAACGTTACGCCCGCGGCGGGGTGGGGCAGGCCGGGGTGACCGCGCAGCCGTTCAAGGCCTGGATCGACGATTGGAGTTTCAGCAGCCAGTCCGCCGACGCCAACGCCGACCCTCTGGCCCATATGCAACTGCAAACCAGCGGCGCGGGTTTCGCCTACCGCTTGCAGCTGCGCAGCGACCGGCCCCTGGTGCTCCAGGGCGAGGCGGGCTACAGCCGCAAGTCCGAACAGGGTCAGGCGTCCTATTACTACAGCCAGCCGTTTTTCCAGGCCAAGGGCAGCCTGCAGATCGACGGCCAGACCTATCAGGTCAGCGGCCCGGCCTGGCTCGACCGCGAATGGAGCAGCCAGCCCCTGGCGGCCGGGCAGAGCGGGTGGGACTGGTTCTCCCTGCACCTGGACAGCGGCGAACGGCTGATGCTGTTCCGCGTGCGGGAAAACCACAAACCGCCCTACATCACCGGCACCTGGATCGAGCCCGACGGCCGCACCCAGACCCTGCACAAGGACGATATCCAACTCACCCCGCTGGAGGACTCCAAGGTGGCGGGGCGCACGCTGCCCACCCGCTGGCGTTTGCGCATTCCCGGCCACGGCCTGGATATCAATGCCGAGGCGCTCAACCCCAAGGCCTGGATGAACCTGCGCATTCCTTATTGGGAAGGGCCGGTGCAATTGAGCGGCAGCCATGCCGGCAGCGGTTATCTGGAAATGACCGGTTATTAACGAGGTATTCGTGAGTGCCGGTCATTAGTTATTTGCCCAATATTCATTTATCTCTCGCGTCAAACTGTGAATGGTTTTCTGTTGAACTAATAAAGTGTCGATTCATGATTTCGACTCAATATTCTTTTCCCCTGTGCAGCATTTATCTTTTTTCGCAAAGACGGAGAATTCGCTCAACTTAAATATCACTGAGGTTCTCCGTCATGTTCAGCCTGAAAAAATCCGCAGCCCTGTTCCTTGCCTTGCTGGCCTTGTCTTCCGTGGTCAGCGTGCAGGCCGAGGAGTCCGGTGCCTTTGTCGAAAGAAACCGCGCACTGAGCGCGGGCTCGGCACAAAACTGAAGTTTAAAGTTCAAGTGGCCGCTGCTGGAAAGTAGGCGGCCGACTCTTTTGTGTGGCTGAAAACTGGGTTGCAAAGTTGTTCGCCAACCCCGGAGAAAGTTATGAAACCAAGATTATCCGCGATAAAGTCCAGACCCTTGAAGTTTGCCGCGTTGTCGGCCATCGGCCTGGCGCTGCTGTCGGCGTTGTCCGGCTGCGGTCCGGATCAGGTACTGGCCCCGCCCGTGCCGCCGACGGTTTCGGTGAGCCAGCCGGTGAACCGGCAGATCATCGATTGGGACAGTTTCACCGGACGTTTCGAGGCTACCGATTCGGTGGAAGTGCGTTCGCGGGTCAGCGGCTACCTGGAAAAGGTCGCCTTCACCGACGGCGCCATCGTCAAGAAGGGCGACCTGCTGTTCGTCATCGATTCGCGCTCCTTCCAGGCTGCGGTGGTCCAGGCCCAGGGCAAGCTGGCCCAGGTACGTTCGCAGCTGGCCCTGGCCGAGCAGGAGTATGCCCGGGCCAAGGTGCTGATCGAATCGAAGACCATTGCCCGCAGCCTGTATGACCAGCGTTTGCAGGCGCGGCAGGCGGCCCAGGCCGAAGTCCTGAGCGCCGAAGGCGCCTTGAGCAATGCCCGGCTCGACCTGGAGTTCACGCGCATCACCGCGCCCATGAGCGGGCGGATCAGCCGCAAGCTGATCAGCGAAGGCAACCTGGTCAACGGCGGCAACAATAATGCGACCCTGCTGACCACCATCGTGTCCCTGGACCCTATCGACATCTACTTCGATATCGATGAGCAGAGCTACCTCAAGTACCGCCGCCAGGAGCAGGGCACCGGGGGCCAGAACCTGGTGCGCATCGCCTTGCCGGGGCAGAGCGAGCCGACCCTGAGCGGGCGCATGGACTTCATCGACAACCGCCTCGACCCGTCCACCGGTACCCTGCGCCAGCGCGCCCGGGTGGCCAACCCGGACCTGCGCCTGAGCCCGGGGCAGTTCGGGCGTGTGCAGTTTTCCGGGCGCCCGAGCTATCAGGCGCTGTTGCTGCCGGACACGGCGATCAGCGTCGATGCCACGCGCAAGGTGGTCTATGTGCTCAATGCGCAGAACCAGGTGGAACTGCGTCCGGTGCAACTGGGCAAGCTGCATGACGGCCTGCGCGAAGTCGCCAGCGGCCTGCGGCCCGAGGACCGGGTAATAGTCGATGGCATCCAGCGGGTGCGCGTCGGCGAGACCGCGACCGCCAGCGAGCAGGCCCTGGCGCTGGCGCCTAAGGCCTCGGCCAGCGAAGGAGCGCCGCTATGAACCTGGGGAAAATCTCCGTCGAACAGCCGGTGCTGGCGATCGTGCTGTCCATCGTGCTGATGATCGTCGGCGGCCTGGCCTACCTGATCCTGCCGACATCCGAGTACCCGGACATCGCGCCGCCCACCGTGGTGGTGCAGGCAACCTACCCGGGCGCGTCGGCGCAGACCGTCGCCGAGACCCTGGCGATCCCCCTCGAACAGGAGGTCAACGGCGTCGAGGACATGCTCTACATGTACAGCCAGGCGACCTCCGATGGCAGCCTCAACCTGACCGTGACGTTCAAGAGCGGCACCGATGTCGACAAGGCCCAGGTGCTGGTGCAGAACCGCGTGGCCCTGGCCACGCCGCGCCTGCCGGAGCCGGTACAGCGCAGCGGCGTGTCGGTACGCAAATCGTCGCCGACCCAGCTGTCGACCATCTTCATTTCCTCGCCCAAGGGCACCTACGACCAGCTCTACGTTTCCAACTTCGCCATCCGGACCGTCGCCGATACCCTCAAGCGCATCGACGGCGTGGGCGACATCAATCCGCTGGGCGCCCGTGAATACTCCATGCGCATCTGGCTCGACCCGGAGCGCGTGGCGTCCTTCAACCTGACGCCGGCGGACATCATTGCCGCGGTGCGTGCGCAGAACACCCAGGTGGCGGGCGGGGTGATCGCGCAACCGCCGGTGGCGTCCCAGGCCTTCCAGCCGAACCTGATTTTCGAAGGCCGCCTGAAAGAGCCGGCGGATTTCGACAACATCGTCATCAAGTCCGGCAGCGCCGGGCGCCTGGTGCGCCTGAAGGATGTGGCGCGCACCGAAATCGCCGGCCTGGCCTACGTCAACAACACCTATTACCTGCGCCACCCGGCCATCGGCTTGCAGGTGTTGCAACGTCCCGGCGCCAATGCCCTGGCCACCATGAAGGTGGTCGAGCAGACCATGCAGGACCTGAGCAAGGAATTCCCCGAAGGCATCGAGTACAGCATTGGCTACAACCCCACCGCGTTCATCGCCGACAGCATCGGCGAGCTGGGCAAGACCATCTACGAGGCGGTGATCCTGGTGGTGCTGGTGATCCTGGTATTCCTGCAAGGCTGGCGTCCATCGATCATCCCGATCCTGGCGATTCCGGTGTCGCTGGTGGGCACCTTCGCGGTCATGGCCATGCTCGGTTACTCGATCAACAACCTGACCCTGTTCGGCCTGGTGCTGGCGGTGGGCATCGTGGTCGACAACGCCATCGTCGTGGTGGAAAACGTCGAGCGCCATCTGGCCGAAGGCAAGAGCCCGTTGCAGGCCACGCTGATCACCATGCAGGAGATTGGCGGCGCGCTGGTGGCGATCACTCTGGTGCTCTGCGCGGTGTTCATTCCCACGGCGTTCATTCCGGGGATCTCCGGTGAGTTCTTCCGCCAGTTCGGCATCACCATCGCGGTGGCCACGGCGATCTCGCTGTTCAACTCGGTGACCCTGTCGCCAGCGCTGGCGGCGATGATTCTGCGACGCCACGACCCCAAGGCGCATCAAACGCCACGGCGCGGTGTGGCCGGCCTGCTCAAGCGCGCAGCGGAGGGCTTCAACCGCGGCTTCCTCAAGCTTTCGGTGGGCTATGCCGGCAGCGTGCGGGCCCTGGTGGCGCGGACTCCATTGATGCTGGCGATCTACGCGGTATTGATCGCGGCCACCGCCTACCTGCTGGTGTCCACGCCCAAGGGCTTCATTCCGGCCCAGGACCGCGGTTACCTGGTGGTGATCGTGCAACTGCCGGAAGGCGCTGCGCTGGAGCGCACCAATGAGATTTCCCGGCAGATCGAAGCCATCGCCCTGCAAGTGCCGGGTGTCGACCGGGTGCCGACGTTCTCCGGGTTCTCCATGGTCACCGGCACCAGTTCTTCCAACTCGTCCGGCCTGGCGCCGGTGTTCGAGCCCTGGTCCAAGCGCAAGCTGCGCGGCCTGACCTCGGACAAGATCGCCGCCGACCTGCGTGAGCGCCTGAAAGTGGTCAGCGGCGCGTCGGTGATTGTCGCCACGCCGCCTCCGGTCCAGGGCCTGGGCAGCACCGGCGGCTTCTCCATGCGCCTGCAGGACCGTGCCGGCCTGGGCAGCCAGGCCCTGGCCAAGGCCACCGAGCAACTGATCGCCGCGGCCAATGCGACCCAGGGCATGACCGGTGTCTACTCGCCGTTCTCGGCCCGTACGCCGCAGGTGTTCGTCGAACTGGACCGTGAGCGCGCCGAGATGCTCGGGGTGCCCAGCAGCCAGATCAACCAGGCCATAGAGACCTATTTCGGCTCGACCTACATCAACGACTTCAACCTGGTGGGGCGCACCTATCGGGTGACGGCCCAGGCGGACTTGTCGTATCGGGTCACGCCAGAGGACCTGGCGCGGGTCAAGGTGCGCAACGAGGCCGGCGACATGGTGCCGATCGCCAGCGTCACGCGGTTGCACGAGTCGCTGGGGGTCGAGCGCTTCCCACGTTACAACCTGTTCCCGACCGCGGAAATCAACGGCGATACCTTGCCCGGACTGGGCTCCGACTTCGCCCTGCAAACCATGGAGCGCCTGGCCGGGCAGACCCTGCCAGCGGGCATCACCTACCAGTGGACCGACCTGAGCTACCAGCAGACCACCGCCGGCAACATGGGCCTGCTGGTATTCCCGCTCTGTGTGATCTTCGTCTACCTGGTGCTGGCCGCGCAGTACGGCAGTTGGAGCCTGCCGCTGGCGATCCTGCTGATCGTGCCCATGTGTCTGCTGGCCGCCGCCGGTGGCGTGCGCCTGATGGGCCTGGACATCAACATCCTGACCCAGATCGGTTTCATCGTGCTGGTGGGGCTGGCGGCGAAAAACGCCATCCTGATCGTCGAGGTGGCGCGCCAGCAGGAACAGGACGGGCAGGGCATCGTCGATGCCGTGGTGGAGGCTTGTCGCCTGCGCCTGCGACCGATCCTGATGACCTCCCTGGCCTTCATCCTCGGTGTGCTGCCGCTGGTGCTGTCCGAGGGCGCCGGTTCGGAAATGCGCCAGGCGGTCGGTTCGGCGGTGTTCTTCGGCATGATCGGCGTGACCCTGTTCGGCCTGCTGTTCACCCCGATCTTCTATGTCCTGATCCGCCGTCTTGCCGGGGGCGAGCGGCGGTCGCAGGACTTATCCAGCGTCTCTGCTTCGGGAGTGGTCCATGAATAACCTGCTGCGTTTTCCCACCCTGGCCTTTACCGCGGCGCTGCTTGCGGCCTGCGCCGCACCGACCTTGCCACCGGCTGTCGAGGCGCCCGCCGGGCGTTTCGTCAATGCGCCGCAAATACCGGCGGCGGGCATTGCCGAGCAATGGTGGACGCTGTACCACGACCCCTTGCTCGACCGCCTGGTGGCGCGGGCGCTGGAGGAAAACCTCGACCTGCAGATTGCCCTGGCGCGGATCGATGCCAGTCGTGCCTTGCGCGGCGTCGCGGCCGCCGGCGCGAGCCCTGAGCTGAACCTGGGGGCCAGCGCCGCCCGGCAACGGATCTCGGCGGACCAGGCCGGGTTCAGCGAACCCTTGATGACCGAGCCGCTGAGCCTGGGTCTCGACGCCTCCTGGGAGATCGACCTGTTCGGGCGGATTCGCGAAGGTGTGCGGGCCGCCGATGCCGACCTGCAGGCCAGCGCGGAAGAAGCGCGCGGGGTCAAGGTGGCGCTGGTCACCGAGGTGGTGCAGGCCTATGCCCAGGCGCGGGGGCTGGAAGAGCGCCTGAGCATCGTGCGGCAGAACGCCGAGAGCCAGAGCCGCACCCTGCAACTGACCGAGCAGCTGTATGCGGCAGGCAGCAGCCCGCAGGCCGATCTGCTGCGGGCGCGTTCCCAGTCGGAATCCACTGCGGCCCAGGTGCCGGCCCTGCAACTGGAGTGGCAGCGCTCGTTGCACCGCCTGGCAGTGCTGCTGGCGCAGCCGAGCGAGGCGCTGTACCAACAGTTCGCCGCCAGCCCGACGCAACTGAGCGAGGTGGATCTGGTGGATGCCGGCACCCCGGCCGACCTGCTGCGTCGGCGCCCCGACATCCGCGCTGCCGAGGCCCGGCTGATCGCTGCCTACGCGCGGGTCGGGGTGGCCAAGGCCGACCTGCTGCCGCGCCTGAGCCTGTCGGCGGCCCTGGGCTCGCTGGTCGACGGTGTCAGCGCCGCGAACCTGGCCAGTTCGACTTTCTGGCTGGCCGGTATCAATGCCAGCATGCCGCTGCTGGACGGCGGACGCCGGCGCGCGGTGGTGGAGCTGCGCGATGCCGAGGGGCGCCAGGCCTTGCTCGGCTATCGCCGTACCGTGCTCGGCGCGGTGGCGGAAGTCGAGTCGGCCCTCGCCGCAGCCCGGCGCAATGCCGAGAGCCAGCAGCATCTGGCCAGTGCCGCGGCGCAGGCCAGTTCGGCGGCGCAGCAGATCCAGCGTTCCTGGGCCGCCGGTGAGGCGCCGTTTCTCGATGTGCTGCAGGCCCAGCGCGTCGAGCTCACGGCGCAGAACGCGCTGTCGCGGATCAAGACCGCGCAATTGCAGAACCAGGCTGTGCTGGTGCGGGCGCTCGGTGGTTGAACGGGGAGCAACGAATCTGTGGTTCGCGGCGGCGTAGGCATTTACAGCGTCTATGCTCAAGCGGCACCGCGCACCTGAACGGCGCGGGTCTTGTCTTCAATTACAGGGATGAATGTCTATGAAGCCGCTTCACTCTCTGGCCAAAGCCGTTGCCTTGGCCACTCTGTTGTCTGCTGCCAGCCTGCATGCCCATGCCGCCGACATTCCGTTGGCCGGTACCGTGGAGGCCGATGAACTGGTGACCAAGGTGCTCTCCGTGGATGCCGCCAAGCATCGCGTGGTGCTGGAAGGCGCGCAGGGCCAACCGGTGCATGTGCAACTCAGCGATCAGGCCAAGGACCTGGGGCATTTGAAGGTGGGCGACCAGGTCAATGTGCGGGTCACTCACGCGGTGGTGGCGGTGCTGGACACCAATGTGGAAAAAGGCCTGCCGGATTCCGCCGAGCGCACCGGGGTGATTCGCGCCACCAAGGACAACCCCAACCCGGGCGGTGAAGCCTATCGCCAGGTACAGGTGCAACTGAAAATCACCGACATCGACCTGAAGAACAACCAGCTGACCTTCCAGGGGCCGGCGGGCAATAAGAAGGTCCTGGCCGTGGAAAAACCGGAAGTCCAGGCCCGGCTGAAAGACCTCAAGGTCGGCCAGAGCGTGGTGGTGACCTATACCGACGTGTTGCAAGTTACGACCCAGCACGAAGGTTGATTGAGAGCGGGCGCTGGTCGCTGTGGCGGCCGGCGCGCGGATCTCGGGAGGTCCGTGCGGGGAGTTGAACGAAGGTGAGCGAAATAAAAAAAATTTCGCCAGCTTTGTGTTCAGAATTCTTCAGAATATGTGCACGGACTTTCTTTTCCTGTTCGATTAAAATAGTTCTCGTTCGCCCGGTGCAAGGGCTCTTTACCGGTGCATGGATTGCCAGGCCAGAGCACTGGGCGAACACCCTCTTCGGGGTTTCCGCCCCACCATTTCCGCCATTGCGTTCATGCGACTTGCGCAGGTTCGACGCCTGTTGCCAGCGGTTGCCAAGCACTCTCGGCTCTCTCCAGCAAGACTCTTTACCGACACAGCCTGTTGTTTCATTGCCTGCCGCCTGGGTCGGCTTCAGCCTCGGGACACGGTGGTGCACAGCTGCAGGCCCAGCGCGCGCATGACCTTGACCACGGTATCGAAGCGCGGCTTGGCGCCCGGGGCAAAAGCCTTGTAGAGGCTGGCCCGGCCCTGGCCGGTGGCCTTGGCAATCTGCGTCATGCCCCGCGCCCTGGCGACATGGCCCAGGGCGCGGATCAGTTCATCGGTATCGCCATCGGCCAGGACCTGGGACAGGTATTCGCTGATCGCCTGGTCGCTGTCGAGCAGGGCGGCGATGTCGAAGGCAAGCAGTGTGTCGGACATATCAGAACTCCTTGGCCAGGTAACGGGCCTGGCAGATATCGGCAGGCTGGGTGGACTTGTCGCCGCCCAGCAGCAGGACGATCAGCGTATTGCCGCGAACCGTGAAATAGAGGCGGTAGCCGGCGCCCATATTCACGCGCATTTCCGAGAGACCGCCGCCGAGGTTTTTCACATCGCCCAGGTTGCCCGCCGAAGCCCGCTCGATACGCCGAGCGATGGCTATCCTGGCGCGCAGGTCCCGTAGTGTGGTGTGCCATCGGGCAAAGACGGTCGTCTGCAGGATCTCGTAATTCATGAGAACTGTATCCACATAGAGACAAAATAAAAAGGTGTAATGACCCCCAGGCGACTGACGGTGCACCTGAAGACGTCATGGGAAGGTAAGCAGGAGGGGAGTGGACGAGGCGGGCTGTTTCGTATCGGCATGTTGTCGATCAGGGTTGCCGAAACACCCTGTAGCCATTGCCCTGTGGTGGCTGCTGGAAAGGGCCAGCATCAGCCATTCTGGCTGATGCTGTGGGACGCAAAATCAGAGAGCGGGCAGGCCCAGCGCCGTGGCGCATGCCTGGAGCGAGCGCTGTTGGGTGTCGGCGTACAGCTGCAGTTCATCGATGGTCGGGCGCCCCAGGGCCCGCTCGAAAGCCTGCCGGTTGGAGTGGCCGGCGTAATGGCTTTGCGCATCGTCGCCCAGGTTGGACTGGAAGATCCCGGCGGCGCTGACCGGCAGGAAGTCCTCGTACACCAGCGGCTCGGCCCGCACATGCCCGGCGTGGATCAGCGCCTCCAGGTTCGTCGGTCGATCCGCCTGTTGGCGCGCGGCCAGGCCTTGTTCGCTGACGAAGTAGCGGAAGTACGCCAGGCCCTGTTCGCGCATGGCCTCGTGGTCATCGGGAAAGGCGCGGAAGTGTTCGGTCATCAGGGTGTTGTAGCGCTGGGCATTGGCTTCGTTGGGAAAGTCCCCCAGGGTGTCGCGGGCGGCGTTCAACAGCTGGTCGTACAGCGCCCGGCCCTTGGGGGTGAGGGCGGCGCCGCGCTGTTCGATCTCGCCGAAGCGCGCGCTGTGGCTGCCGCGGCTGTCGGGCTGGTCGGTGAAGGCCACGGCTTCCTCCAGCGCCTTGAAGCTGGTCTGGCGCAAGAGGATCGGGCATTCCCGGCGCGGCGGGCCTTCGATCACCGCCTTGGGGGTGATGCCGTGGGCCGGCATCAGCGCTTGCACCTGGTCGATGTCCAGGGTGCGCGGCGTCAGGTGGTTGATGTGCGGCCCCTTGAACGCCACCACGTCGGCGATCAGCCGGTGCTGGGCGCTCAGTTGCTGGTACTGCCCGGCTGTGACCGTGGCGCTGTGGTGCCAGCGGAAGGTTTCCAGGGCCTGCTCGACGAATTCCCCGGCGGCGCGGTCGTCGAGGCCGCCCTGGGTTTCGGCCTGTTCGATCAGGGCCAGGGCGCGCGGGGTGAAAATGCTCCGGCGGGCCAGCACCGATTCGGCGAAGCTACGCAATTGCGGGTTGTCGATCAGTTCCAGGCGCAGCAGCGAAGTGAAGACCCGGAACGGGCTGACCTGCAAGGCGCTTTCATGCACCGCGCGAAAGGCCGTGGAATGCACCGGTACCCCGGCCGGGGTGAGGTCGTAATAACCCACCGGCTGCATGCCCATCACCGCGAACAGGCGGCCCAGGGTCGCCAGTTCGGTGGCGGTGCCGACGCGAATGGCGCCGTGGCGCTCCAGGTCCAGGCGCTGGATTTCGCCGGTGCTGCGCAGCTGCCGGGCGATCCTCTCGTCGCTGTCCAGGACCCCGGCGTTGACCTGGGCCACCAGCTCCATCAGGGCACCGTACAGCGGCACTTCCTCGCGGTACATGTCCGACATCGCCCGTGAAAAACGTTGGCGGATCAGGTCTGGGCTGACGAAGCTCTGCAGGCTCATAAACAAGGATTCCCGGCGTAGTGAGACAAAGAGGGTAGTGGTGTTGGCTGGGCCTGATTCTGGTTGGCGCGGGGTGTACTGACAAACGAAGTTTCTTCCGGACTTCATTCTGCAAATGAATGCAGGCGGGCAGGGTGGCTACGTGCAGCTGGACCGATGGCATCCGCTGGTTTCACTCAGGCAACCCGCAGCGCTTTCCGGGGGCTGAGCGGTGATGGCGATTTGCCGTTGCGCTGATAGACTTCTGAACACGACCGCATTCCATGGCTTGCGTACCGTTCAACGGAGGCGACTTGGCCTTGACGCCGCACAACGGAGGAAAGGGACTTTCACTGGCCAGGAGGCTGTACAAAACGCGAATTCTAGGGCTGGCCCTGGGGTTCTTCTGCGTGGCCGCGGGCATATACCCGCTGCATCCATCGCCCTGGGTCTGGGCGTTCATGTCGTTCAACGCGTTCATCTGGCCGCACCTGGCGTACCAGTGGGCGCGCTGCTCGCCAGTGCCGTTTCGTGGCGAGCATCGCAACCTGCTGGTGGATGCCTTCCTCGGCGGGTTCTGGGTGGCGGCCATGCATTTCAATCCGCTGCCGACCACCACCACCCTGTCGTTGATGGCGATGAACAATATCGCCCTGGGTGGCGTGCCCTTTTTCCTGGCCGGTTGTCTGGCGCAGATGCTGGGAGTCGCGCTCGGGCTGCTGCTGTTCGGCATCGGGTTCGAGGCCCAGACCAGTGCGCTGCAGCTCTATGCCTGCTTGCCGATGCTGACCCTGTATCCGCTGGCCCTGGGGTTTATCTGCTACCAGCAGGCCAATGTCCTGTCTCGGCACAAGCGCGAATTGCTGGCCCTGAGCCGCACCGACAGCCTGTCGGGCCTGCTCAACCACGGGGCCTGGAAGGACCAGCTGGAAATCGAGTTCCAGCGTTGTCGGCGCCAGGGGACGAACCCGAACCAGGGCGGCGCCATCGCGCTGATCGACATCGATCATTTCAAGGCCATCAACGACACCTACGGCCATGTCGCCGGCGACATCGTGTTGCGCCAGCTGAGCAAGCTGCTCAAGCAGAACCTGCGGATCAGCGACCTGGCCGGGCGTTATGGCGGCGACGAGTTCTGCGTGATCCTGCCGGACGTGCCGCTGGAGCATGCCGCCGAACTGATGGAGGCTTTGCGTTGCCGTTTCGGCGGATTGGGCTATGAGCAGAGCCCGGCCCTGGAGGTCAGCCTGAGCATCGGCCTGGCCGCCTATTCCCCGGACCATAGCGATGCCCTGGACTGGTTGAACGATGCCGACCAGGCCTTGTACGAGGCGAAGACCACCGGCCGCAACAAGGTCAGCTGCCGCCGCGGCGGCTGCTCGTCGAAGGTCCTGCTGAACTCCTTGTAAGGCCGTTCGCAGAGCATTGCGCCAGCATGGAGGGGGGCGAATTTGTCAGGTAGGGTGGGCGGGCACCTTCCGACACGAAACAAGGACCGATTCATGACGCAGACTTCCCCTCGCTCATTGCTGGCCGCCCGTATCGGCCTGACCCTCGCCCTTGGCCTGCTGGCCACCCACGCCAGCGCCGCCCCCCACCCACAAGTGCAGAACGATGCGCAGCAATACCAGGGCGACGCCCTGAAACTGTTGGAGCGCCTGGTGAATATCGACTCGGGCTCCGGCTACGAGGCGGGGCTGGACCAGGTGAGCGACATCGCCATCGCCGAGCTGAAGAAGCTTGGCGCCAGCATCGAAAAAGTCCCCAACGGCACGGCCGGCGGCAGCCATGTGCTGGCCACGCTCAAGGGCACCGGCAAGGCCAGGATCCTGCTGATGGCGCACATGGACACGGTGTTCAAGGAAGGCACCGCGGCCGAGCGGCCGTTCCGTATCCAGGATGGCCGCGCCTATGGCCCGGGAGTGATGGACGACAAGGGCGGCATCGTCGCCGGGATCTACGCGCTGAAGGTCCTGGATAACCTCAAGTTCAAGGACTACGCACAGATCACCTTCCTGCTCGATGCCAGCGAGGAAACCGGTTCGGAGATCGCCACCGAGCTGATCAAGAAAACCGCCAAGGCCCACGACGTGACCTTGAACCTGGAACCGGGGCGCCCGGCCGATGGCCTGGTGGTGTGGCGCAAGGGCAGCGCCACGGCGCTGGTGGAGGTCAAGGGCAAGGCGGCTCACGCAGGCGTCGCGCCGGAGCTGGGGCGCAACGCGGCGATGGAGGCGGCGCACCAGATCCTGCAACTGGGCAAGCTGGGGGATGAAGAGAAGAAAACCACCATCAACTTCACCGTGCTCAAGGCCGGCGACCGGACCAATGTGATTCCCGACCAGGCCACCGCCAAGGCGGATGTGCGGGCGGCGGTGCCGGAGGAGTTCGACCGCATCGAGAAGGATCTGGCGCGGGTCTCGGCCAACAAGCTGATCGCCGACACCGAAGTCAAGACCACCTTGCAGCGCGGTTTGCCGCCGATGCCGCAGACCGAGAAGTCCGATGCGCTGGTGGCCATGGCCCAGGGCATCTACGGCGAGCTGGGCCGCAAGCTGACCATCGAGGGCAGCGGCGGGGCGGCGGACTCCAGCCTCTCGGCCGGCGTCGGCACGCCGACCCTGGATGGCTTCGGCATCGTCGGCGGCAATATCCACACCCCCGAGGAGTACGCCGAAGTCGAGAGCGTGGCGCCGCGGATCTATCTGCTGGCGCGGATGATCATGGAGCTGTCGGCCAAGCATTGATTGCAGGAACAGACGCACTGCATTTTCTGCATGGCCGGACCCTGTAGCCGCTGCCGAGCCCGCGAGGCTGCGATCGACTGCGCAGCAGGCGCAAGGATCTCGAGACCGCTGGAGGACCTGCGGTCCTATCGCAGCCTCGCAGGCTCGGCAGCGGCTACAAGGGAATGGCTGCAGGCGCCTGCGATCCCTCTGCCTATACTCGAAAGCCTCGTCCCCCACAGCGGAGCCTTCAATGAGCAGCCACCTCACCGAATACGTCGACGCCAGCCCGGAAGTGCGGGCGGTGTTCGACGACATCATGCGCACCCGCCGGGTCGACCAGGTGAACAACTTCTGGAAATGCCTGGCGGCCCATCCGCCGACCTTGCGTCGTACCTGGGACAGCCTCAAGGAGATCATGGCGCCGGGGGCGCTCGATCCGCTGACCAAGGAGCTGATCTACGTCGCGGTCAGCGTCACCAACAACTGTCCGTATTGCATCGCTTCGCACACCGCCGCGGCGCGCAAGGCAGGGATGACGGAGGCGATGTTCGGTGAATTGCAGGCGGTGGTCGGCATGGCCAACGAAACCAATCGCTTGGCCAACGGCTACCGGGTGCCGCTGGATGACGGGTTCAAGCTCGAATGAGTCCGATGCGGCCCGTGGCGCCGCTCAGGCATCAGCCAGCGCCGCCCTTGGGCTTTCGGCCGCGGCCGCCTTGGCCTGGGTGGCCAGCAGCGGCACGGCGCGCACTAGGTCGCCGGGCTGCACTTGCAGGCGCTTGGCGCTGAGGCGATCCACCAACAGGCAGCCGGACACCAGGCGAGCGCGGGCGCGGGTGACGCGGCAGCTTTCCAACCGACGGTTGTGGATCAGCCAGGTCGGCGCGTCGTCGTCCGGGGTGCCGACCAGCAGCGGCAACACCTGGCTTTCGCGCACCGCGCGGACTTTGCTCAGCTCGGCCTCGATCACCGGCCCGCCGTCGAAGATGTCGATATGGCCCTGATGGGCAAAACCTTCGTGGCGCAGGATGGCCAGTGCCGCCTCGGCGTTTTCGTGGGCCTGGCCGATCGCGGCCTGGGCCGGTTCGCTGAGCAGGCAGGTGTACAGCGGCTGGCGCGGCAGCAGTTCGGCGATAAAGGGTTTGTGGCCGAGGCTGGACAGGTGGTCGGCCTGGACGAAATCCATCTGCAGAAAGTGCCGGCCCAGGCTGTTCCAGAACGGCGAGCAGCCATTCTCGTCGCCCTTGCCGCGCAGCTCGGCGATCAGCTTGTCGCCGAACAGGTGCGGGAACTCGGCGACGAACAGCAGGCGCGCCAGGGACAGCAGGCGGCCGTTGGTGTCACGGCGCTGGTCGGGGCGCAGGAACAGCGAGCAGAGTTCCGATTGGCCGGTCATTTCGTTGTTCAGGAACAGGGTCGGGATTTGCCGCCGGATGCCCAGGTGCGGCGCCGAATTGACGGTCATGCCGACCCGGTAGCTGTACCAGGGTTCGCGCAGGCCCACGGCGCCGGTCAGGGCGCTGATGCCGATCACTTGCTGGTCGTCGTCCTCGAGCACGAACAGGTAGTCGGCGTCGGCCCGTTCCACCTGCTCGGCAAAGGTCCGCTGGGCCCAGCGAATCCGGTGGGTCAGGCGCTCCTGGTTGGCCGGCAGGCTGGTCAGCCCCAGGCCTGCGCGCCGGGCCAGGGCCATCAACGCGGGCAGGTCGGTCACGCGTACCGGGCGAACGATCATGATGCAGCTCCTTCTGCGCGCCTGTTCAGGCGGCGAATGCAAACGTGTCCGGGGTTCTTCATAGGGCGACCAGCCGTACCGGGTCGCCGGTTTGCAGGTGCAGGGCCTGGAAGGTTTGCGGGTCAAGGTTGACCAGGTCGCCGGGGGCTTCGTCCAGGTGCACCAGGGCCGCCCGGTATTGCCCCAGCCGCTCGTTGCTCGCCAGCCAGGCCCGGCCGCTGCCGCTCTGCTGGCCCGGGCAGGCGTTGGCGATAAGGCTCTGGCGGATGGAGCGAACGCCGTTGTGGCGGGCGTACAGCGTCGGGCCGCCGTCGAACAGGTCGACATAGTGGTTGGCTTCGAACCCCTCGCGCAGCAGGATCTCGTAGGCCTCGCGACCCTGCGGGTGGACCTGGCCGATGCAGTCCTGGGCCGCCTTGGGCAGCATCGGGATGTAGATCGGGTACTGCGGCATCAGGTCGGCGAGGAAGCTGCGGCTTTGCAGGCCGCACAGGCGTTCGGCCTCGACATAGGGCAGGTCGAAGAAGTGCTTGCCCAGGGCATCCCAGAACGGCGAATGGCCGTCGTCGCTGCTGTAGCCGACGATCTCGGTGATGCTGGTGTCGGCGAAGCGCGCGCCATGGGCGGCGATGAACAGCAGGCGGGCCCTGGAAAGCAGCTCCGCCATCGGTGTGCCCACCAGGTCCGGGTCGATATGGAAGCCGCGCAGCAGGCTATGGTTGCTCAGGTCCTGGCACAGCGACAGGGTCGGCACGCCGTGCTGCACGTTCAGCTCCCGCGAGCTGCTGACGAAGGGCCGGTTGCGCAGGCTGTAGAAGGGCGCGCAAAACCCGGCCATGGCGAGGATTTCCGAACAGCCGCGCAACTGGCCGCTGGACGGGTCGTGCAGGACAAAAAAATAGTTCTCCGGCCCCGGCGCCTGCACGTTGGCGGCGAAGGAGGCGCAGGAATCGAGAATCTTGTCCAAAAGGTGTTGTCGATCGTCCGGCAGGGACGTCACCCCCACCAGGCTTTCACGGGCCAGCCGTTGCAACTCCGGCAAATCGTCTGGCGCAACTGGGCGTAAGACCAGCATGGATGCACTCCTGTATCAAAATGATCGACGCCTGGTCGCGAAACCCGGGGCGCCGAACCTGACAATCACTGTCGGTTTCCACGCATTACTGCCACTGCCCGCATGGGCGGGCGGTGGCACGCAGGCACCTGTCGGCGCCCACTCGGATTCGCCGGAGCACCTTCATGGTGCCGCGGCGGCCGGGGGTGTTGATTAAAGTGGATCGGCCAGCGCCGTATTGGCGCCCAGCTTGTTGAGGAAAAACAGGTAGACCAGGCCGATGGCGATCCAGATGCAACCGAGTTTCTGCGCATCGACCCCCATGTTGTACATGATCGCGCAGACAATTAGAAAGCCGATCACCGGACAAATCAGATGCCGCAGTACCTGGGCCGACTGGTTGCGACGCCAGTAGTGATTGATCACGGTCAGGTGCAACAGCATGAAACCGCTGAGGGCGCCGAAGTTCACCAGGGAGGTGAGGGTGTCCACCGAGTTGATGAACAGGTAGCAGATCAGCAGCGACAGCACGGCCACCAGGTAGATGCTGACGTGTGGCGTGTTGTGCTTGGGATGGACCTTGGCCAGGATTTTCGGCAGCTTGCCGTCGCGGGCCATGCCGAACAGTAGGCGCGACACGGCCGCTTGCGAGGTGATGGCCACCGCCACGCCCCAGGCCAGCGCGGTGGCCACCGCGGTCAGGGTCGCCAGCCAGCTGCCGCCGGCGATTTCGGCAATCTCATAGAAGGCGGTGTCGGCCGACTTGAAGCCCATGCCGGCGGCCAGGTCGGTGGCGATCCAGGTCTGTACCACGAAGATCGCGCCCATCACCAGCAGGGTGATCAGCGCGGCGCGGCCGACGCTCTTGCCCGGCTCGCTCTTGATCTCTTCGGCCAGGGTGGAAATGGCATCGAAACCGAGGAACGACAGCACGGCGATCGACACGCCCTGCATCAGCATGCCGAAGTGGAAATTCTCCGGGCTGTACAGCGGTGCCAGGGTCAGCTGGCCGTTACCGGCGCCACCGTGCAGGGCATTCCAGGCGTAGAACAGGAATATCCCCAGCACCACCAGTTGCGCCAGGAGGAACACGATGTTCATCCGCGCGGTGAAGGTGATGCCGCGCAGGTTGACGAAGGTGGCGCTGACCAGGAACGCGAGGATGAAGCCGACCTTGGGAATGTCCGGATACAGGTGGTTCAGCGCCATGGCCGCGTAGACGTACAGCAACGGCGGAATCAGCAGGTAGTCGAGCAGCATCAGCCAGCCGGCGATGAAGCCGACATGGGGGTTGAGCCCGCGCTGGGCGTAGGAGTAGACCGAGCCGGCGATGGGAAAGGCGCGGGCCATGCTGCCGTAGCTGAGGGCGGTGAAAAGCATCGCCAGCATGCCGATGATGTAGGCCAGCGGCACCATGCCCGGTGCTTCCTGGTTCACATAGCCGTAGACCCCGAACGGGGCGATGGGGATCATGAAAATCATCCCGTAGACCACCAGGTCGCGCAGCGTCAGGCCGCGCTTGAGTTCCTGTTTGTAGCCGAATTCTTCAATCTCCATGAAGAGGTTCTCCTTGTCAGCCAAAGGGGGGCGGGAGCCTGTCGCTGAGGTCGAAGGACGACCTGCAGAGGCAAGCAATGTATTTGAACCTGGCAGGTTTAAAGACACGCCACGGCGGTTTTTTATAGTTGTTGTACCGGTACAGCAAACAGCTTTTTTACAACGACAGCTCCATCCTGATGTACAGCTTTTTTACAACAGCGGCGCCAGATAATCCGTCCAGCACTGTATGGCCTGCGGGGTGCGCAGCAGGTCGTTGCGCACCTCGATCAATACCGAATCCAGCCCGCGGGCATCGCCGTGGGCCGGCACGGTCATGTCGCCCAGGGCGTCGATCTTGTATGGCTCGTTGCCGGCGATCTTCACGTCGTGGACCGACATGCCTTCCAGCAGGCGCCGGGCATAACCCTCGGCGCGGTCGAACAGCACGCCCATCTCCAGCGTGCGGCGCTGGCCGTAGTACAGCGGGGTAAAACTGTGGATGCCCACCACCCGCACCGGCCGGCCCGCGGCCAGGCGTGCGTCGATCAGCCCGCTCAGGCGTGCATGAAAGGGCCTGAACAGCTGCTTGCGGCGGTACTCGCGGGTGGCTTCGTCGAGGTGCTGGTTGCCCGGGATCTGGTAGATCTCGCTCTGCAACGGAATGCTGTCGTGGGCCTGGCACGGGCGGTTGAGGTCGATCAGCAGCCGCGAATAATTGGCCGTCAGCAGGGTGGCGCCGAGGGTCTGCGACAGGCTTTGCGCCAGCTCCAGGGCGCCGGGGTCCCAGGCGATGTGTTCACGCGCCGCTTCCGGGTCCAGGCCGAGGTCGTTGAGCGCCGCCGGGATATAACGGCTGGCGTGTTCGCAGACGAGGATCAGCGGGTGCGCGGAATCTTCCCGCAGCAGCCGGTAGGCCGGTTGGGTGTACAGCCCCAGTTCAGCGGTTTCAGTACAGGTGTGCATAGTGCTCACAGAGTTGGGCAGGGGTCAGGTGCTCGGTCAGTTCTACTTCCTTGTGTTTGACGGCGAAATAGGTGTCCAGCAGCGGGGCTGGCAGTGCTTGCAGCAGTTCCGGACAGTTGCGCAGGCAGTCCAGCGCCTGCGGCAACGAAGCCGGAAGGGCGACGATGCCGCGGTCCTGGCGCTGCTGCGCGCTCAGTTCGTCCGGCACTTCGTCGGTCACGGCGCGCAGCGGCAACTTCTGTTCGATGCCCAGGCGCCCGGCGATCAGCACCGCGGCCATGGCCAGGTGCGGCGAGGCGGTGGCGTCCAGCGCGCGAAATTCCAGGTTGTACTGCGGCGCCACCGGCTTGCCGCCGAGGCTCACGGTGGGGCAGATGCGCAGCGAGGCTTCGCGGTTGCGCTGGCCCAGGCAGGCGTAGGAGGCGCTCCAGTGATGGGGTTGCAAGCGGGCGTAGGAAATCGGCGTCGGCGCGGTAAAGGCGCAGAGCGCCGGCAGGTACTTGAGCACCCCGGCGGCCCAGCACTCGCCGAGGTACGACAGGCCATTGGTGCTCTGTGGGTCGTACAGCACCGGCGCGCCGTCCAGGTCCTGCAGGCTCAGGTGCAGGTGTACGCCATTGCACACCGCGTGCTCCGCGGTCTTGGGCGCGAAGCTCAGGCCATGGCCGAGTTGCCGGGCGATCTCGCGGGTGATCTCGCGCACGTTCACCGCGCGGTCGGCGGCGGCCACGCCCTGGGTCGGGCGGCAGGTGATTTCGTATTGGTGCTTGCCGTATTCGGGCAGGAACATTTCCGGCTCGACGCCCGCGGCGCGCAAGGCGCTGAGCAGCCAGCCGCCGAAGTCCGCGCCCTGGCGCTGGGCCTGCAGGGAGAAGGCCAGGCGTTCCGGTTGCGCGGTGGCGCCGCGCAGGTTGAATTCGTGCTCGAAGGCGGCGGTGACCTGCAGCCCCAGCTCGCTGGCGTAGCGCTGCACCTCGTTGCGCAGCAGGGTGCGCGGGCAGGCGGCCCAGGGCTGGCCGTCGGTCTCGCAGATGTCGGCGTGGATGAAGTCCAGCGGCGAGGCGCTGGCGTCCGGGCCGTTGCCGACCTGGACTCGGCTGGCCAGGTCGGGGATCAGCCGCAGGTCGCCACGGGCGCCCCAGGGGTTGGGTTCGGCAATGATGTCCTGCGGGGTCAGCGCGCTGTTGGCCGGTACCCAGCCGCAGCCGGTGCTGGTGTAGCTGTCCAGTTCGTCGCTGGGGAACGAGCGGCCACGGCTGACGCCAATCAGGTCGGTGGTGAGCAGGGTGGTCATGGCCACCGGCCGCAACGGCTCGCTGTTCCGGCTCATGCCTGCATCTCCCGCAGGCGGCCGAGCACGGTCTGGGTGTCGGTGATCCAGCAGTAGCCCTTGATCGCGTTCAGGCAGGCCTGGTGCCGGGCGTCGGTGTAGGTGGCGCAGGCGTCTTCCACCAGGGTCACCAGGTAACCGCGGTCGGCGGCGTCGCGCACCGCCATGTCGACGCACTGGTCGGTGACGATGCCGGCGACGATCAGGTGGCGGGTCTGCAGGTTGCGCAGCACGTAGTCGATGTTGGTCGAGTTGAAGACCCCGGAGGAGGTCTTGGGCAGGACGATTTCGTTCTCCCGCGCCGCGAGCGGATCGATGATCGCCGCCTGCGGGCTGCCCTTGGGCAGGTGCATGTCCGACAGCTTGTGGTCCAGCGAGCGGTCGCGGCCATCGGCGGTCAGGCTTTCGATAATGGTGTGCAGCACGTTCTGCCGGGCGCCGCGCATGGCCGCCAGGAGCTTCTGCTGGTTGGGAATCACCTGCTCGCGGGTGCGCTTGAGGAAGTACTCGGCGTCCGGCACCTGCAAATGCGGATCCAGCTGCGGCTCGAGCCAGGCCCGTTGCATGTCCACCAGCAGCAGGGCGGTGCGATCGAGAGTGAATGGCAGGTCGCGGGGCGATTGGTGGGGAAGGCAGACCATCCTTATTTGTCCTCCAGCAGGTGAGTGGCGAATTCGTTGCGCAGGGCGTCGATGCCCTCCAGGCGTCGGTCCAGGTCGGTGCTGCGCAGGGTCAGGCTGGCGACCAGCGCCTCGACCTGGGCCAGCGCCGGCACCAGGGTGTCGAAGGCCGAGGCCGACTCCACCGGGGCACTGATGATCAGGTCCGCCAGCTCCCGCAGGGGCGAGGCATAGATGTCGGTGAACAGCACCACCCGCGCGTGCCGCGCCTTGGCCGCGCTGGCCACGCGCAGGGCCTGGCTCTGGTAGCGGCGGTAGTCGAACAGCAGGACGATGTCCTGGCGCTGCACGTCATACAGGCGGTCGGGCAGTTGCGCGTTGTCGTCCAGGGCCACGCAGCCGGGGCGCATCAGGCGCAGGTGATTGAGCAGGTAGCTGGCGAGAAAGTTGCTGAAGCGCCCGCCGTAGCAGTACAGCGCGTGCCGGCTGTCCAGCAGCCAGTCGACCAGGATGCGCACGTCTTCGGGCTGGGTCAGGGCCTGGGTCTGTTCCAGGCTGCGCAGGCTGCCTTGCAGGTAGTGGCTCCAGGCATCGTCCCGGGGCACCTGGGCCCGCGGTTGCAACAGGGTGCTGGGCGAACGCAGGCGAGCGTCCATGTCGCTGAGCAGCGCTTCCTGGAACTGCGCATAACCGCCGAAACCGAGTTTTTTCACCAGCCGCACGATGGTCGGGTCGCTGACGCCGGCGTGTTCGGCCAGCCGCGACATGGGCCCCAGGCCGTTGCGCGGGTAATGGTCGAGCAGGGCCCGGATGACCTTGCGCTCCGAAGGCGTGAGGTCGAGGGCCGGGTCGGTGATCTGGTCTCTGAGAGACGGCATGAAAACGCCTTCGCAAGTGGATGTCGTTTTTGTTTCACTGAAAGTGAAAACAGTATTTATGTAATTTACGCTACATGTCCAGTGAAAAATAAAAGCGCCCTGCAATGCGCCAAAAGGGGGCGTGAAAGCCCCGGTTTATTGGGTGTTCGAGGTTTTTTGAGGCACGCCGTCAGCGCGGCAGGGTGCCGCGAAAGGCAGCACTGAGGGCGCGCAGGGTTTCCTCGGAGCGGGCGTCGGTGGGCCGCGCGAGCAAGATGATTTCACTGACCGGCAGCACCGGCAGCCCGAGACGTTCGCCGACTTCCACCGCGCCGGCCGGCGCCACCCGATGGGCCAGCGCCGCGACCCCGAGCCCGGCGCTGACCGCGGCGCACACGGCCATCACGCCGCCGCCGATAAAGACTTCGGTCCAGGCAATGCCGGCGTCGTCCAGCACACGCACGGCGACATGCCGCACGCCACAGGGCGCGGCCATGGTTGCCAGCCGCAGCGGGGTGCCCGGAGCCTGCTGCCAGGCCGGCGCGGCGAACCAGCCGAAGCGCTCGGCCACCAGCACTTCGCCGTCCTGGCGCGCGCCTTCGTTGCGCACGATGACCGCGTCCAGTTCCTCGCGGTCGAAGGCCGCCGTCAGGTCCCGGGAGGAGGCGATGCGCACCTCGATGATCAGCAGCGGATCGTAGGCGGCGATGCGGCTCAGCAGGTGCGGCAGTTCCGCGCCGGCCACGTGGTCGCTGATGCCGATGATCAGCCGTCGCGCCGGCGCCGCCTGCATGTCGCCCAGGGCCCGCTCATGGGCGCGCAGCAGGTCGCGGGCGGCCTGCATGAACTGCTCGCCGACCGGCGTCAGGCGCACATGCCGGGGCGTGCGCTCCAGCAGGCGATAGCCGAGGCGTTCCTCCAGGCGCTTGAGCTTGAGGCTGATGGCGGCCTGGGAGGTGTCCAGCGCCTGGGCGGCGCGGGTGAAACTGCCGAAGTCGGCGATCAGCACGAAGGCGTGCACGGTGTCGATGTCCAGCGGCTTGACGGGTTCGCTCATATCGAATGCTTATCGCAGATATATGTGCAGATATCTTGTTGTAATGGCTGGCCCTGCGCAAGCTGGCCACACCCTCAAGCACAGGAGCACCGCCATGTTGGCCAAACAGTATTCACACCGCTTGCCCGCCGATTACGACATGGGCGTGATCCGCCACCGCGCCGCGGATCGCGGGCCCTTGTGGGACGAGGTCGACGGGCTGCTGTTCAAGGTCTTCGCCGGGCAGGAGCGGGGCGTGCACGGCGCGCGGCATAACCTGTACGCCTCGATCTACCTCTGGGCCGACCCGGCGGGCGCCGCCCGGTTTCTCATGGGCAGCGGTTTCGACAGCGTGATCGACTCCTTCGGCCGCCCGCACATCGAGTCCTGGTTGCCCCTGGACTGGCGTCGCGGGCGCGCCAACCAGGCACGGACGCTCTACCGCGAGTCGCTGGCGATCGATCCGCTGGCGGACCGGGCCAGGCTGCTGGCCGAGCAGGTCGAACACAACCAGCGGCTGGCCGATGACCCGGATACCTTCGCCGTGTTCGTCGCCCTCGACCTGCAGGCCTGGGAGCTGGTGCGCTTCACCCTGTCGGCCAGCGCGCCCGACAGCGCACGCGGCGCCGAACGCTACGAGGTGCTGTACCTGGCCCGGCCGGGGATCGCCAGCGCCTAGGTTCAACTGCGACAAGTTGGGAATCCCTCGGCGGCCCATGATACAAACGCAGCCACATTGCCCACTGCGTCCATTCAACGTCGAGAGATTCCCCGTGCCGGCCACCCGCTTGACCCTGATCTGCCATGCCCGGACCGTCGCCCAGAAGCTGGCGCGTTTCCCGCTGGACGAACCGCTGGAGATGGACTGGCAGGCGCTGGCGGGCTCGCGGGCCGGCGCGTTCAAGGGGTTGCCGCGGCTGCTCAGTGCTCCTGAGCAACGGGCGCGGCAGACCGCCGCCCTGTATGGCGCCGCCGTGGAGACGGTGGCGGCGTTGCGCGACTGTGACATGGGACGCTGGCAGGGCCTGTCCATTGACTCTCTGCAGCGCGAGCAGCCCGAGGCCGTGCAAGCCTGGCTGGCAGACAGCCAGTTGGCGCCCCATGGCGGCGAGTCGGTGGCGCAGCTGTGCGAGCGGGTCGCGGCGTGGCTGGCGTCGCTGTGCGAGCAGCCCGGGCATGTGCTGGCGGTGACCCATCCGCTGGTCATCCGCGCGGCGCTGGTGCACGTCATGCAGTGCCCGCTGGCGAGCTTCAATGCCATCGATGTCGAGCCGCTGGCCCAGGTCGAACTGCGCTTCAATGGCCGCTGGAGGTTGCGCCTGGACCGGCGTGATTAACGCAGCCGTCCTGTGACGCCACCCGCCAACCCGGCCATACTCGATCGCAGTATCGACTCCGAGATTTCTTCCATGAAAACCCTCCTGATCATCGGCATTGGCGCCGGCAACCCCGACTACATCACCCTGCAGGCGGTCAAGGCGCTCAATCGCAGCGACGTGTTCTTCCTGATGGACAAGGGCCAGAGCAAGGACGCGCTGATCGACCTGCGCCGGGAAATCTGCGAGCGCTACATCGAGCGGCCCGGCTACCGGTTTGTCGAAGCGCAAAGCCCGGAGCGGCTGCGCGGCGCCGAGGTGGATTACCAGGCCAGCGTCGCCGAGCTGAACCGCGACAAGCAGCGCACCTTCGAGCGGCTGATCGACGAGGAACTGGCGGACGGCGAAACCGGGGCTTTCCTGGCCTGGGGCGATCCGGCGCTGTACGACAGCACCATTCGCATCCTGCAGGCGATCCTGGCCAGCGGCCGCTGTGCGTTCGAGTTCGAGGTGATCCCCGGCATCACCAGCGTCCAGGCCCTGGCGGCGCAGCACAAGGTGCCGTTGAACCGTATTGGCCGCTCGGTGGAGATCACCACCGGCCGGCGACTGGCGGCGGGGCAGGTGAGCGATGCCGACAGCCTGGTGGTGATGCTCGACGCCGAGGACTCCTATCGCCAGGTGGCGGACCAAGACCTGGAGATCTACTGGGGCGCCTACCTCGGTACGCCGGAGGAAATCCTGATTGCCGGCCGGCTCAAGGAGGTCGCGGGGCAGATCCAGCAAGTGCGCAAGGCGGCGCGGCAGGCCAATGGCTGGATCATGGACACCTACCTGCTGCGCAAGCCCGAGGATTGAGGAGGGCAGAGCTGGCCCTTTCGCGGGCAAGTCGGATCGCCGCCCGCTCGCTCCTACGGAAGCAGCCCTTCAGTCACGCCAACGAAACAGGCTTCTGTAGGCGCGAGGCTGGCCCGCGATGACGTTCTCCCGCTCGGCCCATCACTCGGCGACCACCTTCTCCCCACGCCCGAACCGTTCGCGATACGCCGACGGCGGCAGCAGGGCGGCTTGCCCGACGCCTGAATGCAGGTGTGGATTTTATATAAGTATTTGTCGCATAAACACAATTTGCCTCCCAGGCGCCGCTCTAGACTGCTGGCCACTTCGATTTCCCCCAATCGAACCTTTCTGCCAATAAAAGCCTCCGTCTACGGGAGTTATAAATGAAGAAGCTTGTACTGTTCGGTGCCCTGGCACTGTCCATGCTGTCCCTGAGCGCCGTGGCTGACGATGCCAAGCCGATCCGCATCGGTATCGAAGCCGGCTACCCGCCATTCTCGATGAAGACCCCCGACGGCAAGCTCACCGGTTTCGACGTGGATATCGGCGACGCGCTGTGCGAGCAGATGAACGTCAAATGCACCTGGGTCGAGCAGGAATTCGACGGCCTGATCCCGGCGCTGAAAGTGCGCAAGATCGACGCCATCCTGTCGTCCATGACCATCACCGACGACCGCAAGAAGAACGTCGACTTCACCATCAAGTACTACCACACCCCGGCCCGCTTCGTGATGAAGGAAGGTACCGAGGTCAAGGACCCGCTGACCGAGCTCAAGGGCAAGAAAGTCGGGGTGCTGCGCGCCAGTACCCATGACCGATTCGCCACCGAGGTGCTGGTGCCGGCCGGGATCAACCTGGTGCGTTACGGCTCCCAGCAGGAAGCCAACCTGGACATGGTGTCCGGTCGCATCGACGCGCTGCTGGCCGACTCGGTCAACCTCGACGACGGCTTCCTGAAAACCGACGCCGGCAAGGGCTTCGCCTTCGTCGGTCCCGAGTACAACGATCCGAAGTACTTCGGTGGCGGCGCCGGCATCGCCGTGCGCAAGGGCGATACCGCCCTGGCCGAGAAATTCAACACCGCCATTACTGAGATCCGCGCCAACGGCAAGTACAAGGCCGTGCAGGACAAGTACTTCAAGTTCGACGTCTACGGCGAGTAATTCGCCGGGCTGAAAAAGGCGGCTGCCGTTTACCGGGGCCGCCTTTTTCATGAGTGCTATTTACCCCGTGCGATGGGGCGCTCCTGTAGCCGCTGCCGAGCCCGCGAGGCTGCGATCGACCCCGCAGGGCGCGCAGGGACCTTGAGATCGCTGAAGGCCTTCGGCCTTATCGCAGCCTGCGGCAGCGGCTACAGAAGCCCGCGCCACCCGGCAGCGGACGACGACCTTTTCACGGCCGCGCAAATGCCTCAGGCTACGGTCCCCGCCGAACTCCATTTTTCTTCCGGAGCCCTTCATGCAACGCATCGACCATTCCCTGCCCTGGAGCCACCTGGGCACCCAGCGCCAGCTCAGCGTGTTCCGTTTTGGCGGCGGCAGCCGCAAGGTCTATATCCAGGCGAGCCTGCACGCCGACGAATTGCCGGGCATGCGCACCGCCTGGGAACTGAAAAAACGCCTGAGCGAACTGGAAGCCCAGGGGCAACTCAAGGGCGTGATCGAGCTGGTGCCGGTGGCCAACCCCATCGGCCTCGACCAGCACCTGCAAAGCAGCCACCTGGGACGTTTCGAAAGCGGCAGCGGGAAGAACTTCAACCGCGCCTTCGTCGAACTCAGCGGCCCGGTGGGCGACCTGATCGGTGACCGCCTGGGCAGCGATGCGGCGGCCAACGTCGCCTTGATCCGCCAGACCATGGGCGACGTCCTCGACCGCCTGCCAGCCCCGACCTCGCAACTCCAGGCCCTGCAACGCCTGCTGCTGCGCCATGCCTGCGACGCCGAGATCACCCTCGACCTGCACTGCGATTTCGAAGCGGCGATCCACCTCTACGCATTGCCTCAGCACTGGCCACGCTGGCAATCCCTGGCCGCGCGGCTGAAGGCCGGGGTGGCGCTGCTCTGCGAAGACTCCGGCGGCAGCTCGTTCGACGAATCCTGCTCCACGCCCTGGCTGCGCCTGGCCCGCGACTTCCCGCGGGCGGCGATTCCCCCGGCCAACCTCGCCACCACCCTGGAGCTGGGCAGCATGGGCGACACCCGGGTCGAACAGGCCCAGGCCAACTGTGAAGCGATCCTCGGTTTTCTCGCCGAGCAGGGGTTTATCGACGGCCAATGGCCGGCGACCCCGGATGCCTGCTGCGAGGGCATGCCGTTCGAAGGCACCCAATACCTGTTTGCCCCGCACCATGGGGTGGTCAGCTTCCTGCGTGAGGCTGGCGAATGGGTGGAGCGGGGCGACGCAATCTTCGAGGTGGTCGACCCGCTGAACGACATCGTCAGCGTGGTGCGTGCCGCCACCAGCGGCGTGCTGTTTGCCCTGGACCGCAGCCGCTACACCGAGCCGGGCATCTGGCAGGCCAAGGTCGCCGGCCGCGAGCCGATCCGCAGCGGCAAGCTGAGCAACGATTGAGACGTGCGCCGGCCTGATGATGGCCGAGCGTTTCCCCTGCTTGCAGGCCTGGCCACACCGCCAGGCCTGCCCACCCGGAAGGACGTCCCATGTTCAAGTTCCTGGCCCTGTTGCTGCTAAGTGTTTGCGCCACTGCCCAGGCGCAGACGGTGCTGCACGACGACCTGCCGCTGCTCTACCTGGAACAGGCCGCGGCCGATTCCCGCGACCGGCCTTTGGTGATTTTTCTCCACGGCTACGGCAGCAACGAAGAAGACCTGTTCGGCCTCAAGGATGGGTTGCCGGCGGATTACACCTACCTCTCGGTACGGGCACCGCAGACCGTGGAAGAGGGCAGTTACCAGTGGTTTCACAAGCAGGGCGAAGGCGCTTACGACGGCGTGACCGCCGAGCTGGCCGACAGTGCCAAGCTGATCGACGAGTTCGTGCGGCAGGCGCTCGCCAAGTACCACACCCGCGCCGACCGGGTGTTCCTGGTGGGCTTCAGCCAGGGCGCGATCATGGCCTACGAGCTGGGTCTGCGCCATCCCCAGGCGGTCCGCGGGATCGCCGCCCTGAGCGGGAAGATCCTGCCGGTGCTGCGCTCGCAGCTCAAGAGCGGAGCGGGCCTGGAGCGGCTGGCGATCTTCATCGCCCATGGCACCGCGGATATGCGCCTGCCTTACAGCGACGGCTCCGAGGCCGACAGCCTGTTGCGCGGCCTGGGCCTGGCTCCGCAATTCCATGCCTACCCGGGCATTGGTCACACCATCAGCGACACCGAGCTCCAGGACCTGAACCGCTGGTTGCTCAGCCTCAACCCTTGAAGCCGTGAACCCGCCGCGGCCGCTGTGCCGCTGCGCTTACTTGCCGACGATCTGGCTGACCAGCTTGTCGTGATTGGCCTTGTCGCCGATCCGCGAAATCACCTGCACCACCGCCATGCGGTTACCCGAGCCGGCCAGCAGGGTGGAGCTCTGGGTCATGCCGCCGCCCTGGGTCGCGGTGCTGTCGATCTGGCGCAGGCCGAGGCCGCCGCGGGTCATGCTTTTTTCGCTCTGCTTGCTGAAGTCCGGCAGGGCCGCCGCCTGCTGCGAGAGGAAACCCGACACCGCGCTGTCGAGGAACTGCGCGTCGTTGTCCTTGGCCTGCACTGCATCGGGGATCAGGTTCTGCGCGGCGATGACCACGGTCTTGGTGCTGGCGTTGGTGTACATAGTGCCAGTGGCGCCGGCGGTGCCGCTGGCTTCGTCGCCGGCCGGCAGCGGGTTGGCGATGAAACCCTTGGGCAGGCTGAACTTGAACTTGCCGCCGAGCATCGAGACGGTCTCGACCTTGGCCTTGTTGTTCGTCGGCTGGGCCGCGGACACCTCCAGGGCACTGAAGCCGGCTAGCGCCGCCAGGACCAGGACCGCGGCGTGTTTACCGAACAGGGACATGCAGATTCTCCAGAGTGAGCGCGTTGGGGCGCGCATCTTCCCATGGCTGTCGCGGGGCACTCCAGCGGGATATGCGGTGACGCGAAATTTCGGATAAAAGGGCGCGGGCGCAGCCTCGTGGGGCTTATCGGACGCTCCTCAACCCTGGGCAGAACGGGCTCCCGACGTCGCCAGCACCGCCCCGGCGATAATCAGCAACGCCGGCACCAGCAGCCACACACTGGCCGGGCTTTGCCCGATGACGATCAGCAGCAGGGTGGAGATCAACGGCGCCAGGTACGACAGCGCGCCGAGCGTGGCCAGGTTGCCGTGTTTGGTGGCGTGGTCCCAGGCGAAGAAGGCCAGGCCGACCGGGCCCAGCCCCAGGCCGAGGATCGCCAGCCATTGCTTGAGGTCCGGTTGCACCGGGCTTTCGAACATCAGGTGGCAGAGCAGCCCGGCCAGCGCCACCAGCCCGCAGATGCCGCCGATCAGGCTGCTGGGCACGCTGCTGAAACGGCGGTTGAGCACCGAGTAGCCGGACCACACCAGGGCGCAGCCGAACGCCGCCAGGTAACCCGCCACCGGCATCGCGCCGACCTGGCTGGAAGCGCGCTGCTGCATGATGAACGCGGTGCCGGCCAGCCCCAGCAAGGCACCGGTCAGTTGCCGGCCGCGCAGCGGTTCGCCGCCGGCCCTGGCCGCCAGTAACACGATCAGCAACGGCCAGAGGTAGGCGATCAGGCTGGCCTCGGCAGCCGGCGCGGCTTTCAGGGCGAAGAAATACAGCGCGTGGTAGGCAAAGATCCCGCCGAACCCCAGGGCCCAGACCGGCCAGGGCTGGCGCCAGCCACGAAAACCGGCGCGTCCCTGCAGGCCCAGTAGCACCAGGCTGGCGCCACAGGCCACGGCGAAGCTCAGGGCCAGCAACTGGAAGGGTGGAATGCCGGCGGTGAGGGTAGTCAGCAGCGCCAGGCATGACCAGAGGAACACCGCGATCATGCCGATGGCGGTGGCGGCGCCGCTGCGGGAGGGGGCGAGGCGGGTTGAGTGGATTGCGGTCATAGACACACCGAGGCAAGGGCGGTGTGGCCAGCATAGAAGGCGCCGCGACGGCGGTATTGATCAGGCCTGCCGAACTCTTGTCGCAGCCTGCGCCTGGGCGTCGCGAGCGGCCTTGCGCAGGGCGGCCGGGGTCTGGTTGCGCGCCTTCTTCAAGGCGTGGGTCAGGGCACTCTGATCGGCGTAGCCGACCCGCTGGGCGATCTCGCTGATGGGCAGCAGGGTACGGCCGAGCAGGTCGATGGCGCGGTCCAGGCGCAGGGTCGAAATGTAGGCGAAAGGCGTGCTGTGCATGTCCCGCTCGAACAGCAGGTACAGGCTGCGCTCGCTGACCCCCGCGGCCTGGGCGATGGCGCGGGCGCTTAGCGGGCTGCCCAGGTGCTGCTCGATGTAGGTCAGGGCCCGCACCAGCGTCTGGCGTTGCGGCGCGCTCGGCGTCGGGCGGGCCAGGCAGGCCAGCAGCAGGGCGCTCCAGGCGCTGGCGACCGGGCTGGAGGAGCTGAGCAACGCGCCGCTGTGGCTGGCATAGCCGAGCAGGTGGCGGATCTGCGGGTCGATGGCGAAGAAGCGGCTATCGGCCAGAGGCGCCTCGTTGCCGGGGCTATCCAGGTCGAGCACCAGAAAGGTGTTACGGCGCTCGGCCAGGAAGCTATGCCGGGCTCCCGGCGCAATCACCACGCCCTGGCTGGCATCGACCTTGCCGCCACGGCCGTCCACCTCGATCTCCATCGCCCCCGACTGCGGCAGCACGATCTGCGGAAAATTGTGATGGTGCAGCTCGACCTGCCCGGAATACGAACGCATCGCCAGGGCGACAGTGGGTTGGGCTGGAGTGTTCATGGCGCGGCTCCGCGGATGGCTGCCCCGCATCATGCCTGAAAATACGGGCGCTGTAGGAGCGGCCGGTCGGTGTAGGGTAGTTTGGGAAAAGGGGGCGGCTCATCTGTGGTGGTGACTGATATGCCGCTATCGCGAGCCAGCTTCGCTCCTACAGAGGCAGGCTGCAAAAGGCCGGGGCAGGGCGCTATCAAGGCTTGGGCCGGTTCGCTGAAACGTCTAAGCTGGGCCACCGTTCCAGCCTTACGGATGCCCGCGTGAAATTCACTCTCCCCAAAGTCGGTACCGCGCCCTTTTGCCCGCCGGAAGTCGCCGGCACCATCGTTGTCGATCCCAAGGCACCACTGTTCAAGCGCATCCTGCGTTTCGCCGGCCCCGGCCTGCTGATTTCCATCGGCTACATGGACCCGGGCAACTGGGCCACCGCCATCGAGGCCGGCTCGCGCTATGGCTACAACCTGCTGTTCGTGGTGCTGCTGGCGAGCCTTGCGGGCATGGCCGTGCAGTGCCTGTGTTCGCGCCTGGGCATCGCCACCGGGCGCGACCTGGCACAGCTTTGCCGGCAGCGCTACAGCACCCGCACGGCGCGCACCCAGTGGCTGCTGGCGGAGGTGTCGATCATCGCCACCGACCTTGCCGAGGTACTGGGTTGCGCCCTGGCGTTCCACCTGTTGCTCGGCGTTTCGCTGACCACCGGGATTGTCATCACCGCCTTCGACACCCTGTTGATTCTCGCCCTGCAGAACCGTGGCTTCCGCCGCCTGGAGGCGATCATGCTGGTGCTGGTGGGCACCATCGGCCTGTGCTTTTTCGTCGAGCTGCTGTTGATCAAACCCTACTGGCCGGACGTGGCGCGGGGCTTCACGCCGTCGCTGGCGGCGATCAGCGAAGCCGCGCCGCTGTACCTGGCGATCGGCATCCTCGGCGCCACCGTGATGCCGCATAACCTGTACCTGCACACTTCCATCGTGCAGACCCGCCTGGTGGGCCGGGACGAGGCCAGCCGGCGGGATGCGATCAAGCTGGCGCGCATCGATACCATCGGCTCCCTGGCCCTGGCGCTGCTGGTCAACGCGGCGATCCTGATCCTCGCCGCCGCGGCCTTCCATGGCACCGGGCACACCGAGGTGGTGGAGCTGCAGGACGCCTATCACCTGCTCGATCCGCTGGTGGGCGGGGCGCTGGCCAGCGTGCTGTTCGGCGTGGCCTTGCTGGCCTCGGGGCAGAGCTCGACCTTTACCGGCACCATCGCCGGCCAGGTGATCATGGAGGGCTACCTGAACCTGCGCCTGCCGTGCTGGCAGCGGCGCCTGATCACCCGCGGCCTGGCGCTGGTGCCGGCGTTCGTCGGCGTGTGGCTGATGGGCGACGGCGCGGTCGGCCAGTTGCTGGTGCTGAGCCAGGTGGTGCTCAGCCTGCAACTGCCGTTCGCCCTCTACCCGCTGATCCGCATGACCAGCGACCCCCGGTTGATGGGCGTGTTCGTCAACCGCTGGCCGACCCGCATCCTCGCCTGGAGCCTGTTCGCCGTTATCAGCGGCGCCAATGCCTGGTTGATTGCACAGTTGGTGGTGTGAGCCGAAGGATTGGCCGGCCCGCTCCTGCTTCTGTAGGAGCGAAGCTTGCTCGCGATGGACCGCGCAGCGGTCCTCAAACCCAGGCCGACCGGCCCAAGCTTCAATCCAACGCCTGGGCAGCGAACCGCGCCACCAGGGCATCCTCCCCGGACTTGACCCCGGACACCCCGACTGCGCCGATCACCTGGCCGTCGAACACCACGGGCACGCCGCCTTCCAGCGAGGTCAGCAGGGGCGCCGAGAGAAACGCGGTGCGCCCGCCATTGACCATCTCTTCATAACCCTTGGACTCGCGTCGGCCGAGGGCCGCGGTGCGGGCTTTTTCCATGGCGATGTAGGCGCTGACCGGCGCGCAGCCGTCCAGGCGTTCGAGGGCCAGCGGATGGCCGCCGTCGTCGACGATGGCGATGCTCACCGCCCATTGGTTGCGCTCGGCCTCGTCCCGCGCGGCGATCAGAATGCGCTGGACTTCGCGCTGACCCAGTACGGCTTTGCTGTGCATGGCGTGCTCCTTTCAGGGCGTAGCTGATTGATGGGAAGCATTCAGGGGCGGCAGGGCGGCCTCGACCAGCTCGATCCAGTGCCGCACCGGGGTGCGCCCGGCACCGTCGAGGTGGGTCTGGCAGCCGATATTGGCGGTGGTTATGACTTCGGGCCGGCCGCTTTCCAGGGCATTGAGCTTGTTGTCGCGCAGTTGCCGCGCCAGCTCGGGCTGGGTCAGCGAGTAGGTGCCCGCCGAGCCGCAGCACAGGTGGCTGTCGGGCACCTCGGTGAGTTCGAAACCCAGGCGCTTGAGCACTGCCTCCACCGCGCCGCCGAGTTTCTGCGCGTGCTGCAGGCTGCACGGGCAGTGGAAGGCCAGGCGCTGGTCGCTGTGGGCGTGCAACTGTTCCAGCGGTTCGTCGCGCAGCACTTCCACCAGGTCCCGGGCCAGGGCGCTGACCCGCTCGGCGCGGGCGGCATAACGCGGGTCGTGGGCCAGCAGGTGGCCGTAATCCTTGATGAAGGCGCCGCAGCCGCTGGCGGTCTGCACCAGGGCTTCGGCACCGTTTTCCAGGTGCGGCCACCAGGCGTCGATATTGCGCCGGGCCCGCTCCAGGCCGGCCTCCTGGGCGTCCAGGTGGTAATCCACGGCGCCACAGCAGCCGGCTTCGCTCACGGCTTGCACGGCAATGCCCAGGCGGTCGAGGACCCGCGCCGTCGCCGCATTGGTATTGGGCGACAGGCTCGCTTGCACGCAGCCTTCCAGCAGCAAGACACGCCGCACGTGGGCCGTGGTCGGACGCGCCTTGGCCGGCTGCACCTGGCGCGGCAGCTTGCCTTGCACGGCCTCGGGCAGCCACGGACGCAAGGTGGCGCCGGTGCCGAGCAGCGCCTTGAACAGCGCCGGGTTCGGCGCCAGGGCGCGCAGGCCCTGGCGCAGCAGGCGCTGGCCGAGGGGCCGGGGCACGGCGGCATCGACCACGGCGCGGCCGATGTCCAGCAGGTTGTGGTAATCCACCCCGGACGGGCAGGTGGTTTCGCAGTTGCGGCACGACAGGCAGCGGTCCAGGTGCAGCTGGGTCTTGGCCGTGGCCTCGTGGCCTTCCAGCACCTGCTTGATCAGGTAGATGCGCCCCCGCGGTCCGTCCAGCTCATCGCCCAGCAACTGATAGGTGGGGCAGGTGGCGTTGCAGAAACCGCAGTGCACACAGGTGCGCAGGATGCTCTCGGCCTCCGCGGCGCGGGGCAGCTGGCGCGCCTGTTCGCTCAGGGTGGTTTGCATGCTCAGGTCTCCGATCAGAGCTCGGCGTAGAGCCGGCCGGGGTTGAAGATCCCTTGCGGGTCCAGTTGCGCCTTGAGCTGGCGGTGGTAGCGCAGCAGCACTGCCGGCAGTGGCTGGAACGGGCTGTCCACCAGGCCGTGGCTGTAGCAGGTGGCATGACCGCCGACGCGCTCGACCAGGCTGCGGATGCGCTCCGCGGGCGCCGCGGATTTCAGCCAGCGCTGGGCGCCGGCCCAATCTATTAACTGCTGGCCGGGCAGCTCCAGAAGTCCCGTGTTATTGGGCAGCGACAGGCGCCATAACGGCAGGCCTTCGTCGAAGAATGCCAGCCGTTGTTCGTTGAGGTTGGCCCAGTAATCGGCCGCCAAGGGCTCGCCACCCAGGCGGTCGCGGGCCGCGGCCACCGAACCTTCGCCGCCCTCCAGGCGCAGGTGCAGGCGCTGGCCGTCATGGCTGGCGGCGCTGATGGGCAGCGGTTGCTGGCCCCAGTCGGCGAGCCGGGCCAGGGCCTTGGCGCTGTCCATTTCCAGGCTCAGGCTGAGGCACTGGCGCGGTTTGGGCAGGACCTTGAGCGACACCTCGGTGAGCACTCCCAGGCAACCGTAGCTGCCCACCAGCAAGCGCGAGAGGTCGTAGCCGGCGACGTTTTTCATCACCTCGCCGCCAAAGCGCAGGAGCTTGCCGGTGCCGGTGATCACCCGGCTGCCGAGGACAAAGTCGCGCACCGAGCCGGCCCAGGGCCGCCGCGGGCCGGACAAGCCGGTGGCGACCATGCCGCCGACCGTGGCGCCGTCGCCGAAGGCCGGCGGTTCGCAGGCCAGCATTTGCCCGGCGGCGTCCAGCGTGGCCAGCAGTTCCGCAAGCGGCGTGCCGGCGCGGACCGTCACCACCAGCTCGGTGGGGTCGTAGCTGACGATGCCGCGATGGCCGCGGGTGTCGAGCACTTCTCCAGCACTCATCCGCCCGAGAAAGGCCTTGCTGTTGCCGCCCTGGATCAGCAGCGGGGTATTGCCGGCCAGCGCCTGCCCGACCTGTTCCAGCAGTTCGCCGCTGGCGTCGTTATCCGCGAGTGCCGTCATCAGAAACGCTCCAGCTCGGGGAAGGGCAATTGTCCGGCGTGCACATGCATGGCGCCGAATTCGGCGCAGCGGTGCAGGGTCGGGATGTTCTTGCCGGGGTTGAGCAGGCCGCCGGGGTCGAAGGCCGCCTTGACCGCGTGGAACAGGCTCAGCTCGTCGCTGTTGAACTGGGCGCACATCTGGTTGATTTTCTCCCGGCCGACCCCGTGTTCGCCGGTGATGCTGCCGCCGACCGCTACGCACAGTTCGAGGATCCTGCCGCCCAGGGCTTCGGCGCGGTCCAGTTCGCCGGGCTGGTTGGCGTCGAACAGGATCAACGGGTGCATATTGCCGTCGCCGGCATGGAACACATTGGCCACCCGCAGCTGGTATTCGGCGGCCAGCGCGGCGATGGCCTTGAGCACCCCCGGCAGTGCGCGGCGCGGAATGGTGCCGTCCATGCAGTAGTAGTCCGGCGACAGCCGGCCTACCGCCGGGAAGGCGTTCTTGCGCCCGGCCCAGAAACGCACCCGTTCGGCTTCGTCGCGGGCCTGGCGGACCTCGGTGGCGCCGGCCCGTTCGAGCACCGCGCGGACCCGGTCGCAGTCGTCGTGGACATCGGCTTCGACACCGTCCAGTTCGCACAGCAGGATGGCCTCGGCGTCCACCGGGTAACCGGCGTGAATGAAGTCCTCGGCGGCGCGGAGCGCCAGGTTGTCCATCATTTCCAGGCCGCCGGGGATGATGCCGGCGGCGATGATATCGGCCACCGCACGGCCGGCTTTTTCCACCGAGTCGAAGGCCGCCAGCAGCACCTTGGCCAGTTGCGGCTTGGGCAGCAGCTTGACCGTGACTTCGGTGATGATCCCGAGCAGGCCTTCGGAGCCGGTGAACAGCGCCAGCAGGTCGAAGCCTGGCGCGTCCAAGGCGTCGCTACCCAGGGTCAGGCGTTCGCCTTCGACGCTGAGGATCTCCACCTTGAGCAGGTTGTGCACGGTCAGGCCGTATTTCAGGCAATGCACGCCGCCGGCGTTTTCCGCGACGTTGCCGCCGATCGAGCAGGCGATCTGCGAGGACGGGTCGGGGGCGTAGTACAGGCCGAACGGCGCGGCGGCCTGGGAGATCGCCAGGTTGCGCACCCCGGGCTGGACCCGCGCGGTGCGGGCGGCGGGGTCGATATGCAGGATCTGGTTGAAGCGCGCCATCACCAGCAGCACGCCCTGTTCCAGGGGCAGGGCGCCACCGGAGAGGCCGGTGCCGGCACCGCGGGCGACCACCGGCACGCGCCGTTCATGGCAGATCCGCAGCAGCTCCTGCACCTGCTCGATATGCCGCGGCAGGGCCACCAGCATCGGCGTGGTGCGATAGGCCGAGAGGCCGTCGCATTCGTAGGGCTTGAGGTCTTCCGTCTGGTGCAGCAGGTCGAGGTCGGGCAGGCGCTGGTGCAGCGCTTGGAGCAATGCCGCTTTATCGACGCTAGGCAGCGCGCCGTCGACGCGTTCGTCGTAGAGGATATTCATGGGTGGCTGACGACCCTGAGTTGTTTTTATTAGGCGGCCGGCAGGGGCAGGCCGCTCAGTTGCATCATTGGCCCGGCTGGCCTTACTGTCCACGGGGCCGAACGCTGGTCGAACCAGTTTGTTTTGTCGTCGATGCCGGGTTTTTTATAAAAAGCCAGGTATATCAGCAGGATGGCCTGGCGGTCCGTTTGATCGGGTTTTTTCTTCACGGCTGGTCATACCAGTGGAGGGCGCATGCACAGGAGCGATTCGGGCCGGCACCAGGTGGCGGATGTGGTGTGTGAACGCATCGAACGCCTGATCGTCGACGGCGTACTCAAGACCGGCCAACTGCTGCCCTCGGAGCGGCGCCTGACGGAAAAACTCGGGGTGTCGCGCACGGCCTTGCGCGAGGGCCTGAAGCTGCTGCGGGCGCGGGGCATCATCGAAACCGAACAGGGCAAGGGCTCGTTTGTCGCCCAACTGTCGGGGCAGGGTACGACCTCGGCGCTGATGCACCTGTTCAGCTCCCAGCCGCGCACCCTCTACGACCTGTTCGAAGTGCGCAGCCTGCTGGAAGGCGAGTCGGCGCGGCTGGCGGCGTTGCGCGGCACCGAGGCCGATTTCGTGCTGATCGGCCGTGCTTACCAGGCGCTGCTGGACGCCCACGACCAGGCCCTTGATGCCTCGGCCCACGCGCGCCTGGATCACGCTTTCCACCTGGCGATCTGCGAGGCTTCGCACAACCCGGTGCTGGTGCAGACCCTGCGCTCGCTGACCGACCTGCTGCTCAATTCGGTGTTCGCCTCGGTCAACAACCTCTACCACCGCCAGGCGCAGAAGCGCCAGATCGACCGCCAGCACGCGCGGCTCTACAACGCCGTCACCGGACGCCTGCCGGAGCAGGCGCGCAAGGCCGCCATCGCGCATATCCAGGGCCTCTGCGACAACCTGCGGGAGATCGAAAACGAAGAGCAGCGCTTGGTGCGCGCGACCTTGCGCCTGGAAGGCTGGAACTGAAGCCGCCGCGACCAGGGGCCAATGGCGGCGATGGGCAGTTACTACACTGCTAGAGACGCGGCAACATCCGCGTCGTCGACGACCACCACAAAGGAGTCACCTTATGTCCAATGAGACTTGTGCCTGTCCGGGCTGCACCTGCAAGGTCGGCGCCCATGCCATCGTGCGTCACGGCAAGCACTACTGCTGCCAGGCCTGCGCCAGCCACCACGCCAACGGCGAACCCTGCGCCTCCACCGAAGGCTGCGATTGCGCCAAGGGCGCGCATCACTGACGTGCTGCAACAGTGGCGGGGCGAAAAAAACAGTGGAGCCTGTCGTGGCTCCACTTTCAATTGCGCAGGTGCAGGTAGTGGTTTCGCTGGCAAGGCGGCTGGCCGGCGGCTTTGGCAGCACACGCCGCACAAGGCATCGACCTCGCTTGGCTCAGGTCGACGGTCGCCAGGTGACGTTCTCGATACCGAATTTTTCCGCCAGGGGCTTGCTGGTCTTTTTCACCCGTTCCAGGCCAAAGCGGCCGATGCGGCCGACACCGGCGTCGCAGCTTGCCCAGTGCCACGCCTCGGCGTTGTCCATCTTCTCCGAGCGGATGATGAAGGACTTGGGGGTGCCGTGCAGGGTGTATTCGATGACGAAAAGTTTTGCGTTGTTCATAGAGCTATCAATCCTCCCTGTGATGGTTTAGTGACCCGCGCGGGCAGGGAAAAATTCACTCGGATTGTCGAGCAAGGGTATCAGCGGTCGGGCGAGCATCCGAACGGCTTATTGCCTGTCGCTGCGGCGCCCGTTCGGATGTTTTCTCGCGGTTTTCCAGGCGGATCGACGGGGTTACCATGGGCCCCCTTGCTTGACGACGATGCCCGGCCATGGCCCTTGCCGCACCTCCCGACCTCAGCGACACCGACGTACCGGTGCAACCCCTGGCGCGCACCTATCCGCGTGGCCTGTTCATCGAGCCCCACGAACATGCCTGGGGGCAGCTGCTGTACGCCATGAGCGGGGTGATGTGGGTCGAGACGCCGAACGAGGCGCTGGTGGTGCCGCCGCAACGGGCGGTGTGGTTGCCGCCGGGCGTGCCCCACGGGATCCGCGTGGTCACCGACCTGCAGATGCGCAATATCTATCTGCGCCCGTGCCTGGCGGCGACCCTCGACAGCCAGGTGCAGGTGTTGCAGGTGGACAACCTGCTGCGCGAGCTGATCGTACGCCTGGTGGAGCATGACGGCGCGCCGCAGCCGGAGTACTACGACGCGCTGGTGGGCCTGGCCCTGCTGGAGCTCAAGCGCGCCCGGCGCTCGCGGTTGAAGATCGTCCTGCCGGACAGTTCCGACCGGCGCCTGATCAGCCTCTGCCAGGCGGTGATGGCCGCGCCTTCCCTGGACATTCCCTTCGAACGCCACGCCGAGGCGGCGGGCGCCAGCGTGCGCACCCTGGCGCGGCTGTTCAAGGACGGCCTGGGCATGGGCTTCGCCGAGTGGCGTCGCCAGGTGCAGCTGGCCACGGCTGCCGCCGAGCTGATCCAGGGCGTGCCGGTCGGCACCATCGCCCGTGAGCTGGGGTATTCCCCCGGTAGCTTCAGCGACATGTTCCGCCGCGAGCTGGGGCTGGCCCCGTCGCAATACGCGGCCGGGGAAGCCCGCGCCTGAGCCGCGCTTCCTGTGGGCGCAAAGTGTGTTGGCGATGCAGGCGCTGCGGTAGGCAGGCCTGCCGTCATCGCGAGCAAGCTTCGCTCCTACGGGTAGGCGGCCTCCACGAAATAGCGGCCTGCCCGCACCTCTTCTGTAGGAGCGAAGCTTGCTCGCGATAGCGTCCTGTCTGGCACACCACAGTATCGGCATCGCCAACCAACCAGGCCGCCACGGCGCCCACCCACAGATTGGCCGAAATCCTGAAGTGCTTGGCCGGTTGCCCGGTTCGGCGTTCCCTAGACTCCCGGCATGCCCAATCGTCGCCGCTCTGGCGCGGCGCACTGCCTGGAGTTCGTCATGCATTACCTCATCTCCCTGGCCATCGGCCTCGGCGTCGGATTGCTCTACGGCGCCTTGAATTTTCGCTCGCCGGCGCCGCCGGCCATCGCCCTGGTCGGGCTACTCGGCATGCTTGCCGGCGAACAGCTGTGGCCCATGGGTCGGCAGCTGGTGAGCAACTGGTTGTCCTGAGGTCTTTCGATTCTTTTATGTATTCCTGTTCATGGAGGTGCTTATGCACGCCCTGCAATTTTCCAAGACCGGCGATCTCTCGTCGCTGCACTACGTCGAGGTGCCGACCCCGGTGCCGGCCGCCGATCAGGTACTGGTGCGGATCAAGGCTGCCGGCCTCAACCCCAGCGACGTGAAAAACGTGCTCGGGCGTTTTCCCTACACCACCGTGCCGCGTATTCCCGGGCGGGACTTTGCCGGAGTGGTGGTGGAGGGGCCGCAGGAGTGGGTGGGACAGGAGGTCTGGGGCACCGGCAAGGAGCTGGGGTTCTACGCGGACGGCTCCCATGCCCAGTACGTGGCGCTGTCGGCCAAGGGCGTGGCGCACAAGCCGGCGCAGCTGAGCTTCGCCCAGGCCGCCAGCCTGGGCGTGCCTTACACCACCGCCTGGGATGCCCTGGAACGCAGTGGGGTAAGCGCCGGCACCACTTTGCTGGTGATTGGCGGTGGGGCGGTGGGCAGCGCCGCCCTGGCCCTGGCGAAGGTTCGCGGAGCCCGGGTGCTGGCCGCCGCGCGGCGCCCGGAGCAGGTCAAGGCCTTGCAGGCGCAGGGGTTCCAGACCGTGCAGCTGGACCAGCCGGAAGACCTCGGGGCGCAGGTCAACGAGGTGTTCGCCGGCGGCGCCGAGGTGATCTTCGACACCACCGGTTTCTGGCTGCCGGCCTCGGTCGCGGCCCTGGCGCCGTTCGGCCGCATCGCCATCATCGCCGCGCCGGTGGACGGTCATGTGCAACTGCCGGCCCTGGGCCTGTATCGCAAGGGCGGTTCGGTGGTCGGGATCAACTCGTTGCTGTACGGCGTGCAGGCCTGCGCGGCCATGCTCGAGCAGTTCGGCCGGTTCTTCGATGAGGGGCTGTTGCCGTTGCCGCAGGGGCTGTTCGAATCGCCGCTGGAGCAGGGCGTCGAGCGTTATCACGAGGTGAACAAGGGCAGCGGCGAGAAGGTGATTCTGTTGCCATAAGGGTGGCCAACCTGCCTGAATCGGCAGGCTGGCACGGCTTTGTGTAGCCGCTGCCGAAGGCTGCGATAGGTCCGCAGGACCTCAACAATCGCAAGATCGCCACATCAATCGGCTTTATGTAGCCGCTGCCGCAGGCTGCGATAGGTCCGCAGGACCTCGGCAATCGCAAGATCGCCACGCCCCTTCGGGTCGATCGCAGCCTGCGGCAGCGGCTACAGGTTGGTTTACGCCTCCGGCACGCCTTTCTCCCACGCCGACCAGTTCTTCAGGATGTCCTGCACCAGCGGGTTGCCGGTGCGATAGAGGTTTTCCAGGGCCGGGACGAAACCGCCCTGGTCGGCGTACTTGAGCAGGTTGTCGACCTCGCTGCCGCCTGGCTCGGGGCGGTCGAAGTCGGAGCCGGCGCGGACCACCGCCAGCCGCTGCACGTCCACCCGGCCTTCGCGGCTGGCGCGCAGCAGGGCCTCGTAGGTCGAGTTGTCTTCCTGCTGGGTGGTGCAGTACTCGCCCTTGTTGTCGGTCAGCAGGCGGGTCCAGACCTCGGCCCGCTCGCTCAGGCGCGTGCCGGAGAACCAGGTGTTGCCCGCCAGGGTGTCGCACTGGGTCACCACCGGCGGCTGGTTGGCCGGGGCCGCCGGGTACTTGAGGCGCCAGGCCGCCGATTCCTTGCTTTCGCTCAGGCTTACCCGACGCGACAGGGCGAAGGCCTTGGCCTGGAGTTTCGGGTTGAGTTCGAAGACTTCGGTCTTGTAGTCCAGCGGCGGTTTCTCGTTCGGGCCTTTGGTATTGATGCCCAGGTAGCCGGTCGGCCAGTCCTTGGGCGCGTCCCGCGAATCCAGTTCCCACTGGGTACCGAATTCCACCAGGTAATGGGCCCAGGCAGTGGTGCCGATGGTCCCGTGTTTAGGGCTGATGCCGGCGATCCCGGCGACCAGGAAATAGCTTTTGCGCAGGTCGAATTTCGGCGACAGCGCCAGTGCCAGGGTCGAGGCCGCGGCGTTGGTCTGGCCCATGCCGGTGACCAGCAGGCAGACGTCCTTGGTGTTACAACGAATCGCCGGGTACTCCGCCGACAGGCCGGGTACGCGCACTTCCTGCTTCAGCTCCAGGCGCTCGATCCAGTGCTGGGCCTCGGGGGCGAACATGGTGATCAGCATCACCTTGGGTTTGATCGGGGTCGCCGGGGCCTCGGCGGCCCAGGCCGTCGACGCGAGCAGGGCGCCGCAGGCCAGGCCCACGGAAAGGGAAAGACGGGTCATCGCGTGCATGAAAGCCTCCATTGCTTGAGTGATCAGAACTGGTAACCGATGCCGGCGTAATAACCCCAGCCATTGGACCGGGCGCGGAAATCGCCATCGCCGAAATTCAGCTCGCTGCCGTCCTGCCAGTTGCCGCCGTTGTGGAAGTAACGGCCGACCAGAGTGAACCGCAGGTGGGTGAAGGAGTACAGCAGCACATTGGTGGCTACCGTGGCATTGGCGGTGCGGGCCGGGTTGTCCTTGTGCAGGTCCGAGCCGAAATCGAAGTTGGTGAAGCCGATATAGGTCAGCGACGCGCCGTTGCCGAACTTGCTGATGGGCACGATGTACTTGAGCTGGGCGCGGTAGCCGTCCCAGGAGTATTCATTGCTGGCGCCGTAGTTCTCCCATTGGTAGCGCCCGTAGAAGTTGGCCGACAGGTTGACCCGCGAATGGGTGTCGATGTCGGTGCCCAGGCCGCTGTACAGGGTATTGGCGCGGTTGGCGCTGTTGCTGCCGTGGTCGTAGATCCAGTCGAACGCCACGTACCACTCCTTGAACGGGCCGATGGCCAGGCTGCGCCCGGCCAGGTAGTCGATGGAGATCCGCGGCTCGTGCTCCATGAACACCGGCGAGCCGTGGTCCCACACGCCTTTGTCGTGGCTGTTGCCGATGTTGAAGATCTTCGGGATGTCGATGTAGCCGTACAGCTCGAACGGCCCCTTGCGACCGAAGTACTCGTACTCCAGGTAGATATCGTCGGCCGGCTGCGGGCCGAAACTGATGTCCTTGCTGCCGATCAGGGTCAGGTCCTGGTTGTACCAGTCCGACAGGTAGGGGCCTGGTTTCGCCGGTGCGGCAGCGGGGCTCAGGCTCTCGCCCTGGGCCGAGTCGTCGAGGGTTTTTTCCTCGGCCTGGGCGGTAGCGCTGAGTAGTCCTGTAACGGCGCTTAGTAGCAAGGAAACAACCAAGGTGTGGCGGGACGCGGAGGGGGTGAAAGGTACGTGCATTGAAAATCCCTGTTCGTGCGGTTCTGAAGCCCGAGTGGCCCGGCCTGGCCGAACTGGCGGCGAAAGCTCTCGAAGGCTGACCTCGCAAACGTTTGCATATGCTGTACCAACTTGAAGTATCTGATTGAAATAAAGGTGAAACCTACCCATAAGCTGTCTTTTCGGTCAGGACGTTGCACCGCGCCTGGGCGTTGTGCGCAAAGAAAGGGCGAAGGCGCTGGCGCCTGGCACAGGGCCGATGCGCCCTCGTTCAATCATCGAGGTGATGGCAACCAACGACCTTCGCGGCCTCGGGTCGAGTATTCGCTGACTATCTGGCTGCGTTCGTTCGATGCTGGTTCTGCAGTGCAGGGAAAGGGTGCTTGACGTTCTGCTCGGGTCGCTCTGCTAGAATCGCCGCTCCACGACTTCCAGAGGTGCCCCATGAGCGAGCCGATTCGCCTGACCCAGTACAGCCACGGCGCGGGTTGCGGTTGCAAGATTTCTCCCCAGGTCCTGGAGGTGATTCTGGCCGGCAGCGGTGCGCAGAACCTCGACCCGAAACTCTGGGTCGGCAACGCCTCGCGCGACGACGCGGCGGTGTACGCCATCGACGAAGAGCGCGGCGTGGTCTCGACCACCGACTTTTTCATGCCGATCGTCGACGACCCGTTCGACTTCGGGCGCATCGCCGCGACCAATGCCATCAGTGATATCTACGCCATGGGCGGCGACCCGTTGATGGCCATCGCCATCCTTGGCTGGCCGGTGAACGTGCTGGCGCCGGAAATCGCCCGCGAGGTGATTCGCGGCGGCCGCGCGGTGTGCGACGCGGCTGGCATCCCCCTGGCCGGCGGCCATTCGATCGACGCCCCGGAACCGATCTTCGGCCTGGCCGTGACCGGCCTGGTGGAAAAGCGCCATATGAAGCGCAACGACACCGCCACCGCCGGTTGCCTGCTGTACCTGACCAAGCCCCTGGGCATCGGCGTGCTGACCACGGCCGAGAAGAAGGGCAAGCTGCGCAGCGCCGACGTCGGCCTGGCCCGCGACTGGATGTGCACCCTGAACAAGCCCGGCAGCCGCTTCGGCAAGCTTGACGGCGTGACCGCGATGACCGACGTCACCGGTTTCGGCCTGCTCGGGCACCTGGTGGAAATGGCCGATGGCAGCGGCCTGACCGCGCGCATTCACTACGATCGCGTGCCGCGCCTGCCCGGGGTCGAGTACTACCTGGACCAGGGCTGCATACCGGGCGGCACCCAGCGCAATTTCGACAGCTACGCCGACAAGCTCGGGCGTATCCAGGCCCTGCACAAGCTGGTGCTGTGCGACCCGCAGACCAGTGGCGGGCTGTTGATCGCTGTCACCCCGGAAGGCAATGCGGCCTTCCTCGCGCTGGCCGCCGAACTGGGCCTGGAACTGGCGCCGATCGGTGAGCTGGTGGAACGACAGAGCACCGCGGTCGAGGTGATCTGATGCCCATCGATATTACCGACTACCGCGAAATCTTCCTCAACGACCGGCCGATGATGGATACCCGTGCGCCGGTCGAATTCAGCAAGGGCGCCTTTCCCGGGGTGGTCAACCTGCCGCTGATGACCGACCACGAACGACAGCGGGTCGGCACCTGCTACAAGCAGCAGGGCCAGCAGGCGGCGATCGTCCTCGGGCACCAGTTGGTGTCCGGGGCGATCAAGGCCGAACGCATCCAGGCCTGGGCCGACTTCGCCCGGGCCCACCCCGACGGCTACCTGTATTGCTTCCGCGGCGGCCTGCGTTCGCAGATCGTCCAGCAGTGGCTCAAGGACGAGGCCGGCATCGACTACCCGCGGGTCGGCGGCGGCTACAAGGCCATGCGTACCTTCCTGCTCGACACCCTCGAAGGAGCGGTGGCCGAGTGTGATTTTGTCCTGCTCGGCGGCATGACCGGCATTGGCAAGACCGAGGTGCTCAACCAACTGGCCAACGGCCTGGACCTGGAAGGCCACGCCAACCATCGTGGCTCCAGTTTCGGCAAGCGCGCCAGCGGCCAGCCGTCGAACATCGACTTCGAGAACCGCCTGGCGGTGGACATCCTGAAAAAGCGCGAGCGCGGCATCGGCGGGTTCGTGCTGGAAGACGAGAACCGCATGATCGGCAGCTGCGCCTTGCCGTTGCCGCTGTACCAGGGCATGCAGCGTTTCCCGATGGTCTGGCTGGAGGATGGCCTGGAGGGGCGGGTCGAGCGGATCCTGCGCGACTACGTGATCGACCTGTGCGCGGAGTTCGTCGCGGTGCATGGCGAGGACGGTTTCGCGCGGTTTTCCGAGCGCCTGCTGGAAAGCCTGAACAACATCCGCAAACGCCTGGGGGGCGAGCGTCACCAGCGCCTGTACCAGCTGCTGGAGGCCGCCCTGGCCGAGCAGGCCCGCAGCGGCAGCGTGGACCTGCACCGGGCCTGGATCGAAGGCTTGCTCAAGGAATATTACGACCCGATGTATGCCTTCCAGCGCGAAAGCAAGGGCGCGCGCATCGAGTTCGTCGGCGAGCAGGCGGCGGTGCTGGAGTATTTGCGCGAGCGCGCTCGTCAGCGCGGTTGAGTCGGTAGAAGGGCGGGGCCTTTGGCCCCATCGCGGGCAAGCTCGCTCCTACGGGGGGCGCTAACCATGTAGGAGCGAGCTTGCTCGCGATGACGTCCAGGCGGACGCCATCGAACCTTGGGTTACAACAGCGCCGCGCCAATCAACCCGCACACCACGCCAATCAGCATGGTCAGGCCGGCGACGGTCATCAGCACCCGCGCGTCGAAATCCTTGCGCAGCATCAAAAGCGACGGCAGGCTGATGCTCGGCAGGGTCATCAGCAAGGCCACCGCCGGGCCGGTGCCCATGCCCAGGGTCATCATGGTCTGCACGATGGGGATTTCCGCGGCGGTGGGAATCACGAACAACGTGCCGACAATCGCCAGCGGCACCAGCCACAGCAGGCTGTCGCCAATCGCGCCCTCGACATGGGGGAACAGCCAGACCCGCGCCGCGCCCAGCACCAGCACCGCCAGCACATAGATCGGAATGGTGCTCCAGAACAGTTGCCACAGGCTGCGTGCCCAGCGGCTAAAGAACGCACCTTCATTGCCCGTGCTGGCCTCGACCACGGCCTCCACCGCCGCTTCCGGCAGTTGCTCGGGACGGGCGATGCGCTGGGCCACCAGCGACACTCCCAGCACCAGCACGATGCCCGCCACCAGCCGCAGCGCGGTGAAACCCCATCCCAGGACAAAGCCCATGAACACCAGGGTCGCCGGGTTGAGTACCGGGTTGGCGATCCAGAAGGCCAGCGCCGCGCCCACCGAGACATTCTGCCGGCGCATGCTCGCCGCCACGGGCGCGGCGCAGCAGGAACACATCATGCCCGGCAGGGCGAACAGGCCGCCGCGCAAGGTCGAGCCGAAACCGGCGCGGCCGAACAGGCGCAGCAGCCAGTCCCGCGGGATCAGCACTTGCAGCAGCGAACCGAGGATCACCGCCAGCACCGCGGCCTTCCAGATCGCCAGGAAATACACCTGGGCGTAGGCCAGGGCGGCGTTCAGAGGCGAGGAGGGCTGATCGTTGATGATCGAGGCGCCGATGCTGTGGCTGTCGGCGGCGATAAAGGCCTTGGCGTAGTAGGGCGACCACTTGACGAAGTAGAGGCCGACGCACGCCACCAGGACGAACAGGGCGGGTTTCCACCAGAACGACCAGCCCCGGACGGGGCTGGCAGGGGCAAGGCTGGACATGAACAGTGATTCCGGGCAATGACGTTAGGTCGCGAATCTTAGCCTACTCGCGCACCTTGCGCGCCTGTGTAGCCGCTGCCGAAGGCTGCGATCGACCGCGCAGCGGTGGTAAAACCTCGCAACACGGAGTGCCGGGCCAAATCCCGGAATCCGCACCGGCGACTACAAAAGGGTCATGGCCACTCAGAGGGTACGAATCGAGGTGCGAATCGCCCGGGCGCACTCGATCACCGAAGGCGCCAGCTTGCGTTCGGCTTCTTCCAGGGTCCAGCGGCTGCTGGGGATCACCACGTGCACGGCGGCCACCGGCAGGCCCTGGCTGCCGATAATCGGCGCGGCGATGCTCATGTCGCCGAGAAACAGCTCTTCCTGGTTCAGGGCGTAACCGCGCTGGCGGGTGGCGACGATTTCCCCATGGATCGCGTCGATCCCGGTCAGGGTATGCCGGGTATGGGCCTGGCGGTCGCTGGCCTGGAGCATCGCCAGGGCTTCCTGGTCGGGCAGGGCGCTGAGGTAGGCGCGGCCGGAGCCGGTGCAGTACATCGGAATGCGGCTGCCGATGGGCATGTGGATCGGAATGAACTTGGGCGCCACGAAGCGCGCGACATAGACCATGTCCAGGCCATCGGGCTCGGTGAGGTTGGTGGTTTCGCCGGTGACCTGGGCCAGTTCGGCAAGGAACGGGTTGGCCACGTCCACCAGGGTGTCGGCGGCGAGGTAGTTGTAGCCGATCTCCATCACCCGCGGGGTCAGCTGGAAGCGTTTGGTCTGCGGGTGCTTACGCACGTAACCGAGCTGCTCCAGGGTGTGGATCATGCGTTGCGCCGAGCTTTTGTTGATCTCGGCGGCCTCGGCGATTTCCGCCAGGTTCATGGTCCGTTGGGCAGCGTTGAAGGCGCGCAGGACCGCCAGGCCTTTTTCCAGCGACTGATTGAACAGGCTATTGGGGGTGTCGCTCATGGCGGTTCCTTTGGATTTTTTGTGTTTTAAATATCGATATTCGATATTTATAAATCTATTTACGATTTTTGTAAATTGTTTATAGTCGAGCCCATGCCTCCTGCCCCCACTTTCAGAGGCCAACCATCACGGACTTCCAACAATAAAATCGTCCAATGGGAGATTCGCCATGCAAAAGCGTTTTCGTGTCCTTGCATTGTGCTGCGCACTCACCGCCGGCCTCGTCGGTTCTGTCAGTGCCGGCGCCGCGCCGGTGTACAAGGTCGGCGCCACCGCCACCGGCATTCCCTTCACCTTTCTCGACGTCAAGAGCCAGAGTATCGAAGGCATGATGATCGACGCCGCCCGTGCGGTGGGCCAGGCCGGCGGCTTCGAGGTGGACATCCAGCAGACCACCTTCGCCGCGCTGATTCCCTCGCTGACCTCGAACAAGATCGACATCATTTCTGCCGCCATGCTGCGCACCCCGGCGCGGGAGAAGGTGGTGCAGTACTCCAACCCGGTGTTCAGCTATGGCGAGGGGCTGATCGTGCGCGCCGACGACAACACCGCCTACACCCGCATGGAGGACTTCAAGGACCAGGTGGTCGGCGCCCAGGTCGGTACGGTGTTCATCGATGAGTTGAACAAGCGCGGGATTTTCAAGGAAGTGCGCGGCTACGACTCGATCCCCGACCTGCTGCGCGACCTGGCGCTGGGGCGGATCAAGGCCGGTTTCGCCGACCGGCCGATCGTCGCCTACCAACTGGCCCAGGGCACCCAGAACAAGGTGCAGCTGGTGAAAAGCTACCAACCGGTGGTGATGGGCGATGTCTGCCTGATCGTGCGCAAGGGCGATGCGCAGACCCTGGACGAGGTCAACCGCGGCATCGCGGCGATCAAGGCCGACGGCTCCCTGGAGCGGATCATCGAGAAGTGGAAGCTCAACTGACCACCCCGCGGCCCGGCCGTCCGGCGGGGTCGCTTCACTCCTGATTGCGCAGGTCCTCCTATGTTTCTCCAGAACGCTCTGGACTTCCTCCCCATTCTGCTGAAAGGGGCGGTGGTCACCTTGCAGGTCACGGCCGGCTCCTTTGTGCTCAGCTCGCTGATCGGCCTGGTATTCGCCTTGATGATGGTGTCCAAGGTGCGCTCGATCTCCCTGTTCGCGATTGGCGTGGTCAACGTCATTCGCGGCCTGCCGATCATCGTGCAGCTGTTCTACATCTACTTCGTGCTGCCGGATTTCGGCATCCAGCTCACGGCCATGCAGGCCGGGGTGATTGGCCTGGGCATCGCCTACTCGGCGTACCAGGCGGAGAACTTCCGCGCCGGCATCCAGGCCATTCACCAGGGGCAGATCGAGGCGGCCGAATCCATCGGCATGCGCGGCGGCATGATCATGCGCCGGGTGGTCCTGCCCCAGGCCTTTCGCATCGCCTTGCCGCCCTATGGCAACACCCTGGTGATGATGCTCAAGGACTCCTCGCTGGTGTCCACCATCACCGTGGCCGAGATGACCCGCGCCGGTCAGCTCATCGCGTCCTCGACCTTCGAGAACATGACCGTCTACACCCTGGTGGCCTTGCTCTACCTGGCCCTGAGCTTGCCGTTGTCCTTTGCCCTGCGTCGCCTGGAGGCGCGCTTCAGCACCCGGAGAAAGTCATGATCGAGATCAAGGGCGTACACAAGAGCTTCGGCAACGTGGCGGTACTCGAAGGCATCGACCTGAGCGTGCAGAGCGGGGAAGTGGTGTGCCTGATCGGACCCTCGGGGTCCGGCAAGTCGACCCTGCTGCGCTGCATCAACGGCCTGGAAAGCTACGAGCAGGGCGACATCCTGGTCAGCGGCGAGCGGGTCGACCGCCATGGCAAGACCATTCATCAGCTGCGCACCCAGGTGGCCATGGTGTTCCAGCGCTTCAACCTGTTCCCCCATCGCACCGCGTTGCAGAACGTCACCGAAGGGCCGATCTACGTGAAGAAGCAGAACCCGCAGCAGGCTCGGGAGCGGGCCGAGGCGCTGTTGGAAAAGGTCGGCCTGGCCCATCGCATGCATGCCTATCCGGACGAACTGTCCGGCGGCCAGCAGCAGCGGGTGGCGATTGCCCGGGCCCTGGCCATGGACCCGCAGGCGATCCTGTTCGACGAGCCGACCTCGGCGCTGGACCCGGAGCTGGTGGGCGAGGTGCTGGCGGTGATGCGCAAGCTCGCCGACGAAGGCATGACCATGATCGTGGTCACCCACGAAATGGGCTTTGCCCAGGACGTGGCGGACAAGGTGTGTTTCCTCCACAGCGGCAAGATCGTCGAGGCCGGGCCGGCGAAGCAGGTGCTGAGCGCGCCGCGCCATCCGCGCACCCAGGACTTCCTCAAGCGCCTGCTCAACCAGGGCGCGGAGGTGCAGGCATGAAGGCCGCCGAAACCTTGCGCCTGCCGCCTTCCTTGTGGGCCGCCACGGCGACGGCGGCGGTCGAGACCCCGGCGCTGGCCGAAGACCTGCGGGTCGACGTGGCCATAGTCGGCGCCGGCTACACCGGGCTGGTGACCGCGCTGCGCCTGGCCGAGGCCGGGGTCAGCGTCTGTGTGCTGGACGCCGGGGAGCCGGGTTGGGGTGCCTCCGGACGCAACGGCGGGCAGGTGATTCCCGGGCTCAAGTACGACCCGGATCAGTTGCTGGCCAAGTTCGGCGCGGCCCGCGCCGAAGCCATGCTGGAGGCGGCCGGCTCGGCCGCCGACGAAGTGTTCGCCCTGATCGAGCAGCATCGCATCGCTTGTGATGCGACGCGCAAGGGCTGGATTCAACCGGCGTTTTCCGCCAGTTCCCTGCAGGCCATCGAACAGCGCGCCGAACAGTGGCGCCGGCGCGGGGTGGCGGTGGAGTTGCTCGATCGCGCCGCCGTCGGTCGGCGCATCGGCAGCCAGAACTACCTCGGCGGCTGGGTCGATCCGCGCGCCGGCAGCCTGCACCCGCTGAACTATGCGCGCGGCCTGGCCAGGGTGGCGCAGCAGCAGGGCGTGCGGATTCACGGGCAGACTCGGGTCGAGGCTTTGCAGCGCGAAGGCGGGCAGTGGCAGCTGCGCACCGCCCAGGGCCATCGGGTCCAGGCCCAGCGCGTGGTGCTGGCGACCAATGGCTACACCGACGACCTGTGGCCACGGCTGCGGCAGACGGTGATTGCTGCCAACAGTTTCATCATCGCCACCCGCCCGCTGTCGGCCGAGCTGCGTCAGGGCATCCTGCCGAACGGCGAGGTCTGTTCCGACGCCCGGCGCCTGTTGCTGTATTTCAAACAGGATGCCCAGGGGCGCTTGTTGCTGGGGGGGCGCGGACCGTTTTCCGAACCGAGCCACAGCGGCGACTGGCGTCATCTGGAACGTTCGTTGCTGGGCTTGTTTCCGCAGTTGGCGGGCACGCCCATCGAGTATCGCTGGAGCGGGCGGGTGGCGTTGAACCAGAGTTTCCTGCCGCAACTGCATGAGCCGCAGCCGGGGTTGTCGATCCTGCTCGGCTACAACGGTCGCGGCATCGCCTTGTCCACGGCCCTGGGCAAGCACCTGGCGGCGCGGCTGTCGGGGGCGAGCAGTGAATTTCCGTTTCCGGTGACGCCGATCCGGCCGATTCCGCTGCATGGCTTGCAGCGCCTGTACCTGGGGGCGGGGATCGCCTGGTACCGCCTGCTGGACGCCCTGCGCTGAGGGCGGCGTATCAGGTCGGGCAGTTTTCCTCGCCGTTATCCAGGCCCTGCTTGTAGCTGCGGCTGTCGAGGGTGGCCTTGCCGTTGTGCCAGGTCAGGGTCAGCACGTAGAGCGAGTCGAAGTCGTTGGAGGCCCAGTCGTCGGTGATGGTGCGTTTCTCGCCGACGGCTTCGCGCGCCACCTTGTTGATCAGTTCCGGCAGGTAGCCGTGGGACCAGGCGGTGTAGATGATCGAGTTGTGGTAGCGGTCATGCAGCAGCTCATCGGCCAGTTCGCTGGTGTCGTTGGCCGAGAATTCGATGTTCACTGGCAGGCCGAGCTTGATGGCGCTGGGGCTGATGGTCATCAGCGGGCGGATGTAGCTGTAGGAGTTGTCGAGCTCACCTTCCTCGACATTGCGCGTCGGGTTGGCGGCGAACACGTAATTGGCCTTGCCGAATTTTTCCGGCAGCAGGGATGCCAGGTCGATGGCGCGGTTCAGGCCCTGGCAGTTGAGCTGGCCGAGGCCGCCGGCGGGTTTTTCCGCGTGGCGCAGAAAGACCAGGGTCTGGGTGCCGTCCACCGGCTGGGCGCGACTTTCGCTGGACTCCAGCGACAGCAGCAGCGCACTGGTCAGCAGCAGCGCCGGGAAGAACACGTAGGACCGGCGTTGCAGGCGTTGGGTGAAACTCAGCAGATTCTTCATGGATCGTCGGTACTTCAGCGCAATCGGTTAAGGCTGACAAACCTTTCCACGGCGAGCTCCCGGCATCGTGTGGTTTTCCCTGTCATTGAACGGGTGTTCTACCCGTAGGTAGCTCAGAGTCCCGGGATGTCTTTTGGTTCGATCCGACGTGGACTGCGAGTGTGGCCCCGTTACTTTATCCGCACCGCTGTCTGGCTGCCGGGAAGCTTAACCACCGGATGTTTCGAATTTAAGAATGCGCGCCGCGGACCGATGCCTGTAATCTAGCGCCGTCGCGCCCGGCCCCGGGCCACGGCCTTTCATCTGACTGTCATTGGAAGCCTGTCATGACCGATCTCCATGCATTCCCCATCACGCAGAAATGGCCCGCGCAGTACGCCGACTGGATTCAGCTGTATTCCTTGCCGACTCCCAACGGCGTCAAGGTCTCGATCATGCTCGAAGAGATCGGGCTGCCCTACGAGCCGCATCGCGTCAGTTTCGAAACCAACGACCAGATGTCCCCCGAGTTCCTCTCGCTGAACCCGAACAACAAGATCCCGGCGATCCTCGACCCCCACGGCCCGGGCGACCAGCCGCTGGCGCTGTTCGAGTCGGGGGCGATCCTGATCTACCTGGCGGACAAGAGCGGGCAACTGCTGGCCCAGGAATCCGCGGCGCGTTACGAGACGATCCAGTGGCTGATGTTCCAGATGGGTGGCATCGGCCCGATGTTCGGCCAGCTGGGCTTCTTCAATAAACTCGCCGGCAAGGACTACGAGGACAAGCGTCCGCGCGACCGCTACGTCGCTGAATCCCGCCGCCTGCTGAGCGTGCTCGAGGGCCGCCTGCAAGGCCGCGACTGGATCATGGGCGAGCGCTACACCATCGCCGATATCGCCACCTTCCCCTGGGTGCGCAACCTGATCGGCTTCTATGAAGCGGGCGATCTGGTGGGCTTCAAGGACTTCCCCAATGTGCAGCGTGTGCTCGAGCGTTTCCTCGCGCGCCCGGCGGTGATCCGCGGCCTGGAAATCCCCAAGCCCGTCTGACTGCCCTCTCTGTAGCCGCTGCCGCAGGCTGCGCTCGACGACGCAGTCGTCGCAAAAGGCCTGATGCGTTGTGCCAGATACACCGCGTCGTCAGGTTCTACGACGACTGCGTCGTCGAGCGCAGGCTTCGCCAGCGGCTACAGGTGAGCTTTTTTGCAGGTCAGGCCGGTTCCAGGCCTGGCCGTGTTCATTCAGACAAGGACCCGTAATGAGCCGCTTCGATTTCAAGCAAGTAGATGTCTTCAGCAACCAGCCGCTCAAGGGCAACCCGCTGGCGGTGGTGTTCGGCGCCGATGAGTTGAGCGACGCGCGCATGGCGGCGTTCGCCAACTGGACCAACCTCAGCGAAACCACGTTCCTCCTCGAACCTCGCGACCCGCGGGCTGATTACCGCCTGCGGATTTTCACCACCCTGCAGGAACTGCCGTTCGCCGGCCATCCGACCCTCGGCAGTTGCCATGCCTGGCTGGAAGCCGGCGGCGTGCCCAAGGGCGAGGAGATCGTCCAGGAATGCGCGGTCGGCCTGGTGCGCATTCGCCGCAACGGCGCCGAGCTGGCGTTTCTCGCGCCGCCTTTGCTCAAGTCCGGCCCGGTCGATGACGGGTTGCTGGAGCAGGTGCGCCAGGGCCTGAGGCTGGCACCCGGGGCCATTCTCGACGCGCAATGGGTGGACAACGGCGCCGGCTGGCTGGCGGTGCTGCTGGCCGAGCGCGGCCAGGTGCTCGACCTGCAACCCGACTATTCGCAGCTGAGGGGCCTTGCGGTGGGGGTGATCGCGCCCTGGAGCCCCGAGCACGATGGCGACGCGGCGCAGTTCGAAGTGCGCGCCTTTATCGCCGGCGACGGCATGCCGGAAGACCCGGCCACCGGCAGCCTCAACGCCGGCATCGCCCAATGGCTGCTGGGCGCCGGCCTGGCCCCGGCGTCCTACGTGGTCAGCCAGGGTTTGAGCATGGGCCGGGCCGGGCGCATCCAGGTCGAGCAGGTCGGCGATGAAATCTGGATCGGCGGCTCGGTGGTGACCTGTATCGAGGGCAGCCTGACGTTGTAGGCGAGGGCTGCAGGGGCTGGCCTTCCCCCCCCCTGAGTGTCGGGGAATGGTTGGCCATCAACCCTGGGCGGCAAGGTTCTGCGAGGCTTTTTCCAGGGTTTTCCAAAGCTCCAGCATGGTTGGGTTCTGGTTGGCCCTGGAGCAGTACGAACGTATTTCCAGCTGGGTGCTCCACTCGCTGCCGCCGGCCCGGACCAGGCGCCCGTGCTGCAGCTCCTCGGCCACCGCGCTCTCCGGCAGCCAGGCCACGCCGTAGCCCTCCATGGCCATGCGCATCAGCAGCATCGCCATGTCTGCTTCATAACAGCGCGTCAGCACGCACGGGACATGGCTGTCCTTGATCACGATATCGGCCACCCGGCCGAGAAAAGTGGTAGCGGTATAGGCTAGGTGCGGTACCGGTTTGCCGGCCTTGCCCGGCAGGCGGTGCAGGGGCTCGCCGCGCCGGTTCGGCGCGCACAGCGGGATGAACGAATCCTGGCCCAGGGTCAGGCTGACGAACTTTTCGTGGTCCAGCAGGATCGGCGCTTTGGGATGGTGGTAGACGATCATCAGGTCGCAATTGCCCTCCGCCAGGGCGATCACTGCGTCATGGATATTGGCTGCCACCACCCGGGCATTGAAGGGCTCGTTGTGCTGCTGGAACCGCGCCAGCCATTTGGGCAGGAAAGTCATCGACAGGCTGTGCCCGGCGGTGACCTGGATCGAGCGTCCGGGCATGCGCTCTTCCTGGCGTAGCGATGAGCGCAGTTCCAGCAACGAGGACAAGGCTTCGCGCCCCTGTTCGCAAAAGGTCTGTCCGGCCAGGGTCAGTTGAATGGGATAGGTACCGCGGTCCACCAACTCGACGCCGACCCAGTCCTCCAGCGAGCGGATCCGTCTCGACAGGGCCGATTGGGTCACGCAGCGGATCTCGGCTGCCCTGGAAAAATTCTTGCACTCGGCGATCGCCAACAGATCGTCCACCCACTTGATTTGCATGCCGCATCCTCAACCATGGCTGGAAAAAGTCTACGCCGCCGATCACGGATATTCGCGGCCTTTCGGAAACTATTCCAATAACGCATCAAGCTATGGCGATTACTCATCATCTGCGCCTCACGGGCTCCCTAGAATCGCCCTGACTACGCGCCACCGCCGAGTGGCCGTGCCTTCGATTCCTTCTCCTGCCAAGTAGAAATCCAATAACACCACTTGAGGAACGCACCGTGAAAAAGAACCGACTTCCCCGGCAGATCGCCTGCGGTATTGCCTTGGGCGTACTTGTGGGCTGGCTTTGTCATCGTTTTGCAGCGGATGCCAATGAGGCCAGGGACATCGCCTCGTACTTTTCGATGGTCACCGACATCTTCTTGCGCATGATCAAGATGATCATCGCGCCGCTGGTATTCGCCACACTGGTGGGCGGCATCGCCAGCATGGGCAGTTCGAGTTCGGTGGGGCGTATCGGCACCCGGGCGATGGCCTGGTTCGTCAGTGCCTCGATGGTGTCGCTGCTGATCGGCATGCTCCTGGTGAACCTGTTCCAGCCCGGGGTCGGGCTCGATCTGCAAGCCAGCCAGGCGGGTGCCGCCCCGGTGGCGATCAGCACCGGCGATTTCAGCCTCAAGGTGTTTATCGGACACGTCTTCCCACGCAGCATCGCCGAGGCGATGGCCAATAACGAGATCCTGCAGATCGTGGTGTTCTCGCTGTTCTTCGGTTTTGCGCTGGCGGCGGTGAAGAGGGCGGGGTTCACCCAGATCCCCGCGCTGGTGGATGACCTGGCCAGGGTGATGTTCAAGATCACCGACTACGTCATGGCCTTCGCCCCCATCGGTGTGTTTGCCGCCATTGCCGCGGCGATCACCACTGGCGGGTTGGGCCTGCTGCTGGACTACAGTAAGCTGATCGCCGAGTTCTACCTGGGCATCGCGATCCTCTGGGCGGTGCTGTTCGGCGCCGGTTATCTGTTTCTCGGGCGCTCGGTGCTGACCCTCGGGAAGTTGATCAAGGAACCCATCCTGCTGGCGTTCTCGACGGCCAGCAGCGAGTCGGCCTACCCGAAAACCATGGAGGCGCTGGAGAAGTTCGGCGCGCCCAAGCGAGTCTCGAGTTTTGTCCTGCCCCTGGGGTACTCGTTCAACCTCGACGGTTCGATGATGTACCAGGCGTTTGCCATCATGTTTATCGCCCAGGCCTACAACGTCGACCTGAGTTTCACCCAGCAGCTGTTGATCCTGCTGACCCTGATGGTGACCAGCAAAGGCATGGCCGGGGTCGCGCGGGCGTCGATCGTGGTGGTGGCGGCCACGCTGCCGATGTTCAACCTGCCCGAAGCCGGCATCTTGCTGATCCTCGGCATCGACCAGTTTCTCGACATGGCGCGTACCGCCACCAATGTGGTGGGCAACAGCATTGCCACGGCGGTGATTGCCAAGGCCGAAGGCAACGAGGAACCCAGTGCCGATGCCGTCGAGTCGCCGCTTGGCGTGGCGCGGGCCACGCAGAATCCTTCCTCCGTTTCCGCCTGAGAACCCGCGATGAAAAGCCTATCCAAACCGACACGCAAGCCAGCGCCGGCCAGCAGGCTGGGCATCGTAGGGGGACTGGGCTCCCTGGCCGGCGGCGATCTGTTCTTCAAGCTGGTGAAGTCCCGGGCGGTGTTGGCCGATCAGGGGCGTTATCACTTCCTGTTCGAGCAGCACCCGTTCAAGGACCTGCTGTTGCCGCTGGACCGCGACGCGAACATGACGTCCAGAAAGTTCTATGTTTTCCAGGTCTGCCAGTCGTTCGAAGGCAGCGGGGTGGACGCGATCATGCTGCCGTGTTTTGCCAGCCACACCTTCCGCGAAGAGATCCAGCAGGAGTTGGGCATCCCGATCCTGGACATGATGGCGGCGCTGAGCGCGCATATCCGCCATGTGCTGGAACCGGGCGCGGTCCTGGGCGTACTCGCCTCGGATTTCGTGCGGTACGCCGGGCTCTTCGAGCGGTACCTGGGGGCCGACTTCCAGCTGGTCTATCCCGAGCCGCAGGATCAGCAGGCCATGATGGCGGCGATCTACGGGGTGGACGGAATCAAGGACGGGCACCTGGACGGGGTGCCACTGGAAGGGGTGTACCAGGCTTGCCTGTCGTTGCAGGCACAGGGAGCGAACCTGATAGTGCCCGGGATGACCGAGCTGTCGCTGGTGTGCGCCGACCTGCAGCGTCGCGGGGTGACGCTGCTCGACGTCAACGAGATCTACGCCGCGGCGGCGACCCAGGCCGATGGCCAGCCCGCCCGGCCGCCGTTCAAGCTCGGCATAGTCGGCGGCGTGGGGCCGGCGGCCACCGTGGACTTCATGGCCAAGGTGGTCCGACATACGCCGGCCGATCGGGATCAGGATCATATCCGCATGGTGGTCGAGCAGAACCCGCAGATTCCGGACCGGACCGCGAGCCTGCTGTTCGACCAGGCCGACCCGACCATGGCCATGTATGCCACCTGCAAGCGGCTCGAAAGCGCCGGGGCCAACGCGATCGCCATACCCTGCAATACCGCCCACGCCTTTGTCGAACGCATCCAGCCTTACCTGCAAGTGCCCATCGTCAACATGCTCAACGAAACCGTCGAGGCGATCGTCGAGCAATACGGTCCAGGCAAGCCCATCGGCCTGCTGGCCACCTCGGGTACGGTGCAGAGCCGGGTCTACCACGAGGCTGCGCGGCTCGCCGGCCTGTCGTTGCTCACGCCGGGTTTCGATTATCAGGAACTGGTGATGAGCGCGATCTACGGCGAGCGCGGGATCAAGGCGGGTTTCGTCGACGGCATCTGCAAGGAGCAATTGCTGCTCGCCGCCGAGCACCTGTGCGAGCTGGGGGCCGAGGTGCTGATCCTGGGGTGCACCGAGCTGCCGCTGGTCCTCAGCCATTGCGCCGATTTCCAGGTCGGCGCTTACCGGGTGGCGCTGGTGGATCCGACCAGCATTCTGGCAATCCGTTGCGTGCAGCTGGCGACGCGCCCTTGAGCGCGATTCACGGGCAAAAAAAAGCCGCCGGGTGGGGCAGCTTTAAAGGAGAGCACGCGTTGTAGAACCCGAGTGTCACCGCGGGAAATGACAGAATGATGACAGGGTGTTGACGTTGTCGGCGGCCGCGCCCTGCGCCTGATTCACAGGCAGGGACATGGTGCGCGGGAGTGGGCCTGGAAAAGGCGGGCGGCTGTCATCTTGGCGTCATCGACGCCATGGCAAGATCGCCGCAAACCGTCTTGAGTGCTCGACAGGCCGCGGCCTGCCGGTCGATGAACCTGCCAGGAATCCCCCCATGAAAGGCGACGCCTCTCTGTTCGCAGCCATTGATCTTGGGTCCAATGCGTTTCGCCTGATGATCGGCCAGCCGGTCCGGCGCAGCCAGGGGTTCATGATCCAGGAAGTGAAGACCCTGCGTGAGCCGGTGCGCTTGGCGGAGGGCTTCCAGGAGGGCGCCCTGGACGAGCTGGCGCTGGACCGGGGCTGGCAGGCACTGGCGCGCTTTGGCAAGAAGCTGCGCGGTTTCGAGGCCGGGCGGGTGCGGGCGGTGGCCACCAGCGCCGTGCGCGAAGCCGACAATGCGCCGCTGTTTCTGGCCAGCGCCGAGCGTCACCTGGGGTTTCGCATCGATGTCATTTCCGGGCATGAGGAGGCGCGGCTGGTGTATGCCGGCGTCGCCCATACCGTGCCGGGCAGCGAAAGCATGCGGCTGGTGGTGGACATCGGCGGCGGTTCCACCGAGTTGATCCTCGGGCAGGGCGCCCAGCCCTTGCTGACCGAGAGCATCGCCATTGGCAGCGGGAGCTTTGGCGCGCGCTACTTTCCGGGCGGCGCGGTCTCGGCTCATGCCCTGCAGGAAGCCGAGCGCCTGGCCAGCCTGAAGTTCGAGAAAGTCGCCCGGCGTTATCGCCAGCTCGGTTGGCAGCAGGCCATAGGCTCCTCGGGCACCGCCCGGTTCCTGGCCAAGGTGCTCAAGGCCAACGGCCTGAACGACTATGGCCAGGACGGCATCACCTACGGCGGGCTGTTGCGCCTGTCGTTGCGCCTGCTGGAGGCCGGGCATGTCAAGCGCCTGCGGCTGGCCGGGCTGCAATCCCATCGCCTGGGCATCCTGCCCGGCGGCCTGGCGGTGATGCTGGCGGCGTTCAAGGTGTTTGGCGTCACCCATATGACGCCTTCCGAACCGGGGCTGCGCTTCGGCGTGCTGCATGGCCTGATATGTAATAACTGATTACCTAGCTTTATCCGCACAAGCGGCTGGCCTTCCTCCAGCCGGCCGGGCTTCATGCCGGCCAACCCCTCCCAATCAAGCCTCCCCAGGCGGCCCCTTGGCGGCGGCGCCCGGCCCTGGGGGCTTTGTTCAGCTAGGCTGCTCTGGCGGCCACGAAGCGCCGGCCGTCTACACTTAACCGCAGGCCCCGCAGGGTTACGCTCTGGGCGCATTCAACCGGTATCAACAAAAACAATAGTCTCGGGAGAAACCTGATGTTTACAGCACTGCGTCGATTCAGCCGCGGCATGGCCCTTGCCGCCAGCCTCGCCACGCTCACCCTCGCAACCCCGGCGTTTGCCCTGGATACGGTCAAGTTCATGGCCCCGGGCTCCGTGGGCGGCGGTTATGACCAGACCGCGCGGGTCTTGGGCAAGGCCCTGCTCGAGGCCGGCACGGCCAAGTCCGTGACCTTCGAGAACAAGGGCGGGGCCGGGGGCACCCTGGGGCTGGCGCAGTTCGCCAACAGCACCAAGGGCGACCCGAATGCGCTGCTGGTGGTGGGGGCGATCATGGTCACGGCGGTGGAGCAGAACAAGCCGCAGATCAGCCTCAAGGACGTGACGCCGATCGCCCGGCTGTTCACCGAATACAACGTGCTGGCGGTGCGTGAGGATTCGCCCTACAAGACCCTCGACGACCTGCTCAAGGACTTCAAGGCCAACCCGGCCAGCATCAAGTGGGGCGGCGGCTCCAAGGGTTCCATCGACCATATCGGCATCGCCGAGCTGGCGAGCAAGATGGACGTGCCGGTGAACAAGGTGAACTACGTCGCCTACGCCGGCGGCGGCGAAGTGGTGGCCGCGACCCTGGGCGGCCACATCACGGTGATCACCGGCGGTTATGCCGAGCTGGCCAAGTACGTGCAGTCCAAGCAGTTCCGCCTGCTCGCCATCGGCGCTCCGGAGCGCGTTCCCGGCATCGATGCGCCGACCCTCAAGGAGAAGGGCTACGACGTGATCATCGGCAACTGGCGCGGTGTCTATGGCGCGGCCAACCTCAGCGCCGAGCAGCGCAAGCAAGTCACCGAGGCGGTGCTGGCCGCCACCAACAGCAAGGTCTGGCAGGACAATGTGAAAGCCAACGCCTGGTCGCCGAGCGTCCTCACCGGTGACGAGTTCGGCCAGTTCGTCGACGAGGAACACCTGCGCCTGCGAGCGATGCTGGTCAAGGTCGGGCTGCTTTGAGATGGCCGGGCGCAGCAGGGTCGTACTGTCGCAGCTGGCGATTGGCCTGGGGCTGATCGCCATCAGCCTGGCGCTGGTCATCGGCGCCTTGCGCTTTCCGCCCGAGATGGGCTTCGTCATCCTCGGTGCCCATGTCTATCCCAGCGCGGTCGCCGCCTTCCTCGGCGCCGTGGGCCTGTTGCTGAGCTACCAGGCCTGTACCGGCGGTTTCCGCGAACTGGCCGCCCATGACGACGAAACCGCCCAGGCCTTGCCCGGTGGCAGGCTGGGCGTGGCCTGGGTCACCGCCGGCCTGGTGGCGCTTGCCGTACTGATCGACCTGATCGGTTTTGTCCTGGCCGCCAGCTTGCTGTTCGCCTGCTCGGCCCGGGGTTTCGGCAGCCGGCGGCCGCTGCGTGACCTGGCTATCGGCATCGCCCTGACCCTGCCGATCTACTGGCTGTTCAACGCCGGGCTGGGCGTGGCCCTGCCACCCCTGGTCAACGCCTGGATCTGAACCGGGCCCGAAGGAGGTCACACGGTGGACATTCTCTTGAGCCTGGCGACAGGTTTCTCCGCGGCGCTGGCGCCGATCAACCTGCTCTGGGGGTTTATCGGCTGCCTGCTGGGCACGGCGATCGGCGTGTTGCCGGGGATCGGCCCGGCGCTGACCGTGGCGCTGCTGTTGCCGATCACCGCCAAGGTCGATCCCACCGGCGCGCTGATCATGTTCGCCGGCATCTATTACGGCGCGCAGTTCGGTGGTTCGACCACCTCGATCCTGCTCAATACCCCGGGCGAGTCGTCGTCCATGGTCACCGCCCTGGAAGGCAATCTCATGGCCCGCAACGGCCGCGCCGGGCCGGCCCTGGCCACCGCGGCGATCGGCTCGTTTTTCGCCGGGACCATCGCCACGGTGCTGCTGACCCTGTTCGCCCCCATCGTCGCCATGCTGGCGCTGAAGTTCGGCCCCGCGGAGTATTTCGCGATCCTGGTGCTGTCCTTCACCACGGTGTCGGCGGTGCTCGGCGCGTCCATGCTGCGCGGTTTCGCTTCGCTGGGGATCGGCCTGGGCATTGGCCTGATCGGCCTCGACTCGACCTCGGGCATTGCCCGCTACACCCTGGGCGTTCCCGAGCTGGTCGATGGCATCGAGGTGGTGCTGGTGGCGGTCGGCCTGTTTGCCGTGGGGGAGGCCTTGTACAGCCTGCTGTATCAAAAGGAGGAAGCGTCCGGCCGACATCGCCTGACGTCCTTGTGGATGACCCGCGAGGACTGGAAACGCTCGATTCCCGCCTGGCTGCGCGGCACCCTGATCGGCTTTCCGTTCGGCTCGATCCCGGCCGGTGGCGCGGAAATCCCGACCTTCCTGTCCTATTCCACCGAACGCAAGCTGAGCAAGCACCCGCAAGACTTTGCCGCCAGCAAAGGGCCGGGCGCCATCGAAGGGGTGGCCGGCCCGGAGGCCGCCAACAACGCCAGCGCCACCGGTTCCCTGGTGCCGCTGCTGACCCTGGGCATTCCGACCTCCGCCACCGCGGCGATCCTGTTGGCGGCGTTCCAGAACTACAACCTGCAGCCGGGGCCGCTGCTGTTCCAGACTTCCGGTGAGCTGGTCTGGACCCTGGTGGCCTCGTTGTATATCGGTAACGTTATCCTGCTGGTATTGAACCTGCCGTTGGTCGGGCTCTGGGTGAAACTGCTGCAGATCCCGCGGCCGTACCTCAATGCCGGGATTCTGGTGTTCGCCTCCATCGGCGTGTACGGCATGCGCCATTCGTCCTTCGACCTGTTGCTGATGCTGGCGATCGGTTGGGGCGGGGTGCTGATGCGGCGTTTCGACTTCCCCGTCGCGCCAGTGATCGTCGGCATGCTGCTGGGGCCGATGGCGGAAAAACAACTGCGCAACGCCTTGTCCATCAGCCAGGGCGACTGGTCGATCTTCGTCACCCAACCCATCGCCGCGGCCTTCCTCGGCTTGACCCTGCTGGTGCTGGTGGTGCCCCACCTGCTGCACGCCCGGGGCATCAAATTGCACGAGGATGATTGAGCGGCGGGTGCGATGCGCCAGCCACCGCGGCGTGCCACGTCAGAACGTCATGGCGGGCCCCTAGGATAGGGGCTGCCAGGCGGTTTGCGTCCTGGCCCATTGCCTGCGACGGCGCCGATCCGGACACAGTGCCGAGGCACTGACCCGGCGAGCGGTGCTTTCTGCCCTTTCGATACGCAGCAAGTGAAGGCACAATGCGCATCCTTTTTTTGGCTGGCCTGGCCGGAGGCCTCGAAATGATCAAAACGCCGTACTACCTCATCGACAAACAGAAACTGCTCGGCAACATGGAGAAGATCGCCTATGTGCGCGAGCAGTCCGGCGCCAAGGCCCTGCTGGCGCTCAAGTGCTTCGCCACCTGGTCGGTGTTCGACCTGATGCAGCAGTACATGGACGGCACCACCTCGTCGTCGTTGTACGAGCTCAAGCTCGGCCGGCAGAAGTTCGCCGGCGAGACCCACGCCTACAGCGTGGCCTGGGCCGACGACGAAATCGAAGAGATGCTCGACAACTGCGACAAGATCATCTTCAACTCCATCGGCCAGCTGCAGCGCTTCGCCGAGGCGTCCGCGGGCAAGGTCCGCGGTCTGCGGGTCAACCCTCAGGTGAGCAGTTCCGATTACCTGCTGGCCGACCCGGCGCGTCCGTTCAGCCGCCTGGGCGAGTGGGACCCGGTGAAGGTCGAGGCGGTCATCGAGCAGATATCCGGCTTCATGTTCCACAACAACTGCGAGAACGCCGACTTCGGCCTGTTCGACCAGATGCTGGGCACCATCGAGGAACGCTTCGGCCATCTGCTGCACAAGGTCGAATGGGTCAGCCTCGGCGGCGGCATCCACTTCACCGGCGAAGGCTACGACCTGGACGCCTTCTGCGCGCGCCTCAAGGCGTTCTCCGAGAAGTACGGCGTGCAGGTCTACCTGGAGCCGGGCGAAGCGGCGATCACCCAGAGCGCGTCGCTGGAAGTCACCGTGCTCGACACCCTCTACAACGGCAAGCACCTGGCGGTGGTCGACAGCTCCATCGAAGCGCACATGCTCGATCTGCTGATCTATCGCCTGAACGCCAAGCTGGCCCCCAGCGCGGGCGAACACACCTACATGGTGTGCGGCAAGTCTTGCCTGGCCGGAGACATCTTCGGCGAGTATCAATTCGATCGTCCGCTGACCATCGGCGATCGGCTGTCGTTCGTTGACGCGGCGGGTTACACCATGGTCAAGAAAAACTGGTTCAACGGCCTGAAAATGCCGTCCATCGTAGTGAAACAACTCGACGGTAGTGTCGAGGTGGTTCGTGAATTTGGGTTCGAAGACTACCTGTCCAGCCTCTCGTAAGCTGGCGGAAAGGAGAGATAAAGAAATTGAAGAAGAACGTTCTTATCATTGGTGCAGGAGGTGTCGCCAAGGTGGTGGCCCACAAGTGCGCGCAGCACAACGACGAACTCGGTCGTATTGCTATCGCGTCGCGCAACATCTCCAAATGCCAGGCCATCATCGACAGCGTCAAGGCCAAGGGCAGCCTCAAACAGCCCGCGCAAATCAAGGCCTATGCGCTCAATGCGCTGGATATCGAGGCGACCAAGGCGCTGATCCGCGAGACCGAATCGCAGATCGTCATCAACGTCGGCTCCGCCTTCCTCAACATGTCGGTGCTGCGTGCCTGCATCGATACCGGCGTGGCCTACCTGGACACCGCCATTCACGAAGAACCGGGCAAGATCTGCGAGACGCCGCCCTGGTATGGCAACTACGAGTGGAAACACCTCGAGGAGTGCCAGCAGAAGAACGTCACCGCCATTCTTGGCGTGGGCTTCGATCCGGGCGTGGTCAACGCCTATGCGGCCCTGGCCAAGCAACAGTATTTCGACCGCATTGATTCGATCGACATTCTCGACGTCAATGCCGGTTCCCATGGCAAATATTTCGCCACCAATTTCGATCCGGAAATCAATTTCCGCGAATTCACCGGGCAGGTGTGGAGCTGGCAGGACAGCCAGTGGACCAGCAACACCATGTTCGAAGTCAAGCGTACCGACGACCTGCCGGTGGTCGGTTCGCAGAACCTGTACCTGACCGGTCACGATGAAGTGCACTCGCTGTCGAAGAACCTCGACGTGCCCAACGTGCGCTTCTGGATGAGCTTCGGCGAGCACTACATCAACGTGTTCACCGTGCTCAAGAACCTCGGCCTGCTCTCCGAGCAACCGGTCAAGACCGCCGAAGGCCTGGAAGTGGTGCCGCTGAAAGTGGTCAAGGCCGTGCTGCCCGATCCTGCCTCGCTGGCGCCGGGCTACACCGGCAAGACCTGCATCGGCGACCTGGTCAAGGGCACCAAGGATGGCCAGCCGCGCGAAGTGTTCATCTACAACGTGGCCTGCCACGAAGAAGCCTTTGCCGAAACCGACAGCCAGGGTATTTCCTACACCGCGGGCGTACCGCCGGTGGCCGCGGCCTTGCTGGTGGCCCGTGGCGAGTGGGACGTGCAGCGCATGGTCAACGTCGAGGAACTGCCGGCCGAGCCGTTCCTCAAGGCGCTGGACCTGATGGGCCTGCCGACCCGGGTCAAGGACGAGCACGGCGACCGTCCGTGGAACTGATTCACCCCCCGCTGTAAAGAAACCAGGTGCGCATGGATGGCGTGCCTGGCTCTCGATTCCCGCTACTCCCTCCTGTCAAGACAAGTGCCTCCTGCCTTCAATCTCAGGGGCGCCAGCGAATCCGAGCGACGCCAGAAGCAAGCCCGCATCAAGGGCATGCGGCGCCTGAAGACGGAAAACCCCATGCCAAAAAACAAACCGGGCACCGCGCTGCCGGTGTGACGCTCGTCGGTTACCTGGAGGGAAATGCCCCGTCAGCGATACTCAAATGTCGGGCGACCCCTCCAGAGGATGACCAGGATGAAGAAACAGAGCAGCGACGCCACGCCGGCAGAGCAGAGCGGTTGCGCTTCACAGCTGATAGACGGGCGCATCGAAGAGCTGGGCGACTGGCGCGGCGAGACGCTGGCCCGGGTCCGGAGGCTGATCCGCCAGGCCGACCCGCAGGTGATTGAGGAGTGGAAGTGGCGCGGGGTGCCGGTGTGGTCCCACGACGGAATCCTCTGCACCGGCGAGACCTACAAGAACGTGGTGAAACTGACCTTCGCCAAGGGCGCCGCGCTGGACGATCCGGCGGGTCTGTTCAACGCCAGCCTCGAGGGCAATACCCGACGGGCGATCGATCTGCATGAGGGTGACAAGATTGACGAGGCCGCCTTGAAGGCGCTGATCCTGGCGGCCGTGGCGCTCAATACGACGCGCTGAGCGGGTGTGCCGGCCGGCAAAAAAAGCCCCTTGCCATTTTCCCGGCAAGGGGCTGGCTGGCCTGGCTCATTCGCCTTTGATCTGCACGACCTTGTCCGCTGTCATGGCGGCGGGTTTTTTCGGCAGCGAGATACTCAGCACGCCTTTGCTGAAGCTCGCTTCGATCTTTTCGGCATCGACCCCCTTGGGCAGGTTGAACACCCGCTCGAAGGAGCCGTAATGACGTTCGCTCAGGTGGTAGCCCTTTCTGTTTTCTTGGGTTTCCTCGCGCTTTTCACCCTTGATGATCAGGCTGCCGTCGGAGAGTTTGATCTCGATATTCTTCTGATCCATGCCGGGTAATTCGGCAGTGATTTCGAAGCTCTCGTCTTTCTCGGTGATGTCGACGGCAGGCATGCCGCGGCCGATCAGCTCGCGCCGCCAGAACGGATCCACATCGAACAGCCCGCGGCTGAAGGGTGACAGGCCGGGGCCGCGATTGAAGTCATCGAACAGGTGATCGACCTGTTGCCGCAGTTTTTCCAGGGGTTGCCACAGGTCGCTCATGCTTGAGCGCCGGGTGGCCTTGTCTTCAGTCTGGATCGGCATTTTTTTCACGGAGTTGGTCATTTTCGCTTCTCCTCCCGGGTCAAGGGGCGGGCCGCGAACGTCCCTGTGGCGACCCGCCACGACAGAACGACAACCGGGCTCACAGCCTGCAAACCCGGTTCTTGTGCCCGCGACAGCCATCGCGCGAATGTGCTGCCAGGGAGCTCGACTGGAATCCTCGATGTCGTCCCCGGCAGATGATTCGCCCGGGCCCGCTTCTATCGGGCGCAAGGTCCTGCACACGCGGCGAGCAGGTGCCGCAGGCACTGGTCTTCAAGGCCGGCCTGCGCAGCTCTGCGTGTCTTATTTAGATCGAAAATCGACGCGACAGTTTCGCCGTGGAGCATTTGTCTGACAGGCGTAACCCCCTGCTTTCACGGCATTGTTACCAACGCGCAAACACAGTTTTGGCGACGCGGTATTTGTGCCGGTCGGGGCTTGGGGCATAAGCTTCGCTTCTTTTGGCTGCGGTCTTTTCGCGCCCAGCCTCGTCTTACTTGGCCTGCCCTGAGGAAGTCCCATGTCCAGCCAGTTCCCCCAAGCCCGTCCCCGTCGCCTGCGCCGCAGCGAACAGATGCGCAGCCTGTTCCAGGAAACCGAGTTCACCCTCAACGACCTGGTGCTGCCGATTTTCGTCGAGGAAGAGATCGACGATTTCGTGCCGATCAAGAGCATGCCGGGGGTGATGCGCATTCCGGAATCGAAGCTGGCCGGGGAGATCGAGCGTTACGCCCGCGCCGGGATCAAGTCGGTGATGACCTTCGGCGTGTCGCACCACCTGGACAGCAACGGCAGCGACACCTGGAACGACAACGGCCTGGTGTCGCGCATGTCGCGGATCGCCAAGGACGCGGTGCCGGAGATGATCGTGATGTCCGACACCTGCTTTTGCGAGTACACCGACCATGGCCACTGCGGCGTGCTGCACGGCCATGAAGTGGACAACGACCAGACCCTGGTCAACCTCGGCAAGCAGGCAGTGGCCGCGGCCCGCGCCGGCGCCGATGTGATCGCGCCGTCGGCGGCCATGGACGGGCAGGTCCAGGCCATCCGCCGCGCCCTGGACGAGGCCGGCTTCAGCCAGACCGCGATCATGGCTTATTCCACCAAGTTTGCCTCGGCGCTCTACGGGCCGTTCCGCGAGGCCGGCGGCAGCGCCTTGAAAGGCGACCGCAAGAGCTACCAGATGAACCCGATGAACCGCCGCGAAGCGGTGCGCGAGTCCTTGCTGGACGAACAGGAAGGCGCGGACTCGCTGATGGTCAAGCCGGCCGGCGCTTACCTGGACATCATCCGCGACATCCGCGAAGCCTCGCGCCTGCCGGTGACGGCTTACCAGGTCAGCGGCGAGTACGCGATGATCAAGTTCGGCGCCCAGGCCGGGGCCATCGACGAAGCGCGGGTGGTGCGTGAAAGCCTGGGCTCGATCAAGCGCGCCGGTGCCGACCTGATCTTCACCTACTTCGCGATGGACCTGGCGCTCGCCGGGATCTGACGCGCTCCAGTGGTGTACCAGATGTAAATGTATCGCCCTCAAGGGCTCTATCGCGGGCAAGCCTCGCTCCTACAGGTTTTATAGGAGCGAGGCTTGCCCGCGATGACGTCAATCCAGGCGCTGCATAATCCCGTCGACGAATTTATCTGCCCCCCCTTCACAGCGTAATCTTGCGCTCCTCGAAATACCGTTCCAGCACCTTCGGGTCCGCCGATTTCTCCGCCAGCGCCACGTAAGTGTCCGGCCGCAGCAGGTAGAAACCGTTGCGCGCGAGGCCAGCGGCCTGGTGCGCCGGTTCCCAGTCGAACACCGTCAGCGGCATCTGCCGCTCGGCGCACCAGGCGCGCAGGGCGTCGCTGGTGACGCCGTACACATGCACCTGCCACCCCAGGTAGTCGAGGCTGGCGAAGTTGTCGGTGACGGCGCCGTGGGCCCAGGGCAGGCGATCGCCGCCGTGGACATGGCCGGCGCTGCCGCAGCTCAGGGGCATGTCGCGGTAGTTGAGGGTGATCTGCGACACCGTGCGAAACAGGAACTCGCGCGCCGCTTCCACCGCAGTCACCTTGGGGATCAGCAGCGGCGCCAGGCGGGTGCGCAGCAGGTTGGCGATCGGCCCGTCGGCGGTGACGAAGCTGAACACCCGGTCGGTGGTGGCCACCAGGCGCCGGGCGAATTCGATGCGTTCGAACTCGTAGGTCGCCAGCAGGTGCTCCTCGGCCTTGCCGTTGAGCACCGCGGCGAGCTTCCAGGCCAGGTTGATGGCGTCGCCGATCCCGGTGTTCATGCCCTGGCCGCCGGCCGGACTGTGCACGTGGGCGGCATCGCCAAGCAGAAAGGCGCGGCCGCTGAAGAAGCGCTCGGCTACCCGGTGATGCACGCGGTAGGTGGAGAACCAGTTGACCTTGTCGACCTGGACCTTGAGGTTGTCCATGGCGCGCCGGCTGACGTCCTCGAACTTCAGGGTTTGCGCCTGTTCGGCACGTTCGTCGCGCACCGTGCCGATCAGCCGTGCCCGGCCTTCGCCGGCCAGCGGAAAGACCGCGAGGAAGTCCGCCTCGTCGAGGTCCGCGTGCAACTCGCCATTGAGCGCCGGCCCGCGGGCGTCGACATCGGCCACATAAAACACCTGCTGATAGGTGCCGCCGGGAAAGTCGATGCCCAGGGTCTTGCGCACTGTCGAATGGGCGCCGTCGCAGCCGGCCAGGTAGAAGGCCTGGCAGGTTTCCTCCTGGCCGTCGGGGCCGCGCAGCTGGGCGCTGACCAGGTGGCCGTGGTCGATGAAGCCCAGCAGTTCGGTCTGGCGCTCGACCGTCACGCCGAAACGCTGCAGACGCTCGATCAGCAGTTGTTCGTGCTGGTCCTGCGGGTAGATTTCCAGGAAGGGGTAGGGCGTCAGGTCGGCGCCGATGCTGCTCAGGGGCAGGTGGGCGGCCTGTTCGCCCTTGACCCAGAGGTTGGCGGCCGGCACCCGGTGACCCTGGTCGAGGATCGCCTGGGTCAGGTCCAGCTGGCGGTACAGCTCAAGGGTCCGGGCCTGCACCGCCAGGGCCCGGGAGGTGGTGCCGGGGCCGGCGGTCTGGTCGAGGATGCGCACCTTGACCCCTTGCCGGCTCAGCCACAGCGCCAGAACCAGGCCGGTGGGGCCGGCGCCAATGATCAGTACGTCGCTGCGGTTCATGTCCTTGCCCTCGTCGAGAGATCAATGTCATGCCGGTTTCGTGTAGCAGGTTTCAGCGCTGGGCGAACGCCAGGTTCAGGCCCAGGGCGGCGAAGCTCGCGGCAAAGCTGCGGCGCAGCCAGTTCTGCACCTGGGGCGACTCGATCACCGCCTTGCGGAACAGGTTGGCCAGCAGGCCGTAGACCACGAATACGGCGAAGGTCATCGCCATGAACACACCGCTCAGGCCGAGCATCTGCATGGCCGGCGAGGGGCCGTCGTGGCTGATGAACTGCGGCAGGAAGGCCAGGAAGAAAATCGTCAGCTTGGGGTTGAGGATGTTCAGCAGGCAGGCCTTGAGCACCAGGCCGCCGGCGCTGGTGGCGGGCAAGCGGGTGTCCACGGCGAAGGCCGAGCGGTCGCGCCAGGTGGCGTAGGCCAGGTACAGCAGGTAGGCGACCCCGGCGAACTTCAAGCCCTGGAAGGCCAGCGCGCTGGTGTGCAGGATGGCCGACAGGCCCAGCACCGAGGCCAGCAGGTGCGGGACTATCCCGGCGGTGCAGCCGATGGCGGTGAACAGGCTGGCGCGCTTGCCGGCCACCAGTGCCGTGGAAATGGTCAGGATCACGCCGCTGCCGGGGATCAGCACGACGATCAGCGAGGTGATGAGAAAATCCAGTGAGAGCATGGCGCAGGGAACTCCAGGGCAGGTAAAGGACGCTCAGGTCTGGCTGAACACTTCCAGTAGGTGGCCGTCGGGGTCATCAAAATACACCCGGCGTCCGCCTTCGTGGCGGTTGATTTCATTGGGGCGCTGCTTGCCCGGGTCGGCCCAGAACGCCAGGCCGCGCTGGCGAATGCGTTGCAGTATCGGTTCGAAGTCGTCGGCGGCGACCAGAAAGGCGTAGTGCTGGGAAGCGATGGGCGGGTCGTTGTCGTAGTAATCCAGGGACACGCCGTTATCCAGCTGCACCACCAGCATCGGGCCGAAGGGCACAGGTGGCGGCAGGCCGAGCACCTGCACGAGAAAATCCGTCGACCGTTGCTTGTCGCGGCACCAGACGATGGTGTGGTTGAGTTGCACGCTCACGATGGGCCCCCTGTGTTGTTTTTCTGTGGGCGATGAGGTTTCAGATTAGGTGAAATTCGCCGTCGGTCACGGGGAATGCTCAAATGGCCTGTCGCTGGTACGGAACAGCGCGGCGCCTTGAGGGTCGATATCCGCGGCGACGCATGCACCTCAAGCGCGGGCCACCTTCGGAATTACTGGGAAGCCATGTCTATAAAACCTCTGCATTCACTTCGCTGGGCCGCTGTCGCGGCCTCGCTGGCCCTGGCCGGCTGTGCCGGCCAGTTCGGTTCAAAGGCGCCGGCGCCCAGCCCGGCGCAGGTCCAGGCCCAGGTGGCGCGCCTGTTGCCGGCCAAGGTCGCCGATCGCCAGGGCTGGGCCCGGGATATCCAGGTGGCCTTTACCGCCCAGGGCATCGAGCCGAGCAAGAGCAACCTCTGCGCGGTGCTGGCGGTGGCCGAGCAGGAGTCCACCTATCAGGTCGACCCGCCGGTGCCGGGGCTGGGCAAGATCGCCCGCAGCGAAATCGACCGCCGCGCGGCCAAGGTGCATGTGCCGTCGATGCTGGTGAGCGCGGCGTTACAGGTGCGTTCGCCGAACGGCAAGTCCTACAGCGAGCGCCTGGCCGGGGCGCGCACGGAGAAGGAACTGAGCACGATCTTCGACGACTTCATCGGCAGCGTGCCCATGGGCAAGACCCTGTTCGGCGGTTTCAACCCGGTGCACACCGGCGGGCCGATGCAGGTCAGCATCGACTTCGCCGAGCAGCAGGCGCGCAATTACCCCTACAGCGTGGACGGCTCGATCCGCCGCGAGGTGTTCAGCCGGCGTGGCGGCATGTATTTCGGCATCGCCCACTTGCTCGGTTACCCGGTGAATTACCCGCAGCCGCTGTACCGCTTCGCCGATTTCAACGCCGGTTGGTACGCCAGCCGCAATGCCGCGTTCCAGAACGCCCTGAGCGTAGCCTCGGGGATTTCCCTGGCGCTGGACGGCGACCTGATCCGCTACGACTCGATCATGCCCGGCAGCACCGAGCTGGCGGCGCGCGCCCTGGGCAAATCCCTGGACATGCGCAACCCGACCATTCGCAACCAGCTGGAGAAGGGCAACAGCCTCGAGTTCGAAGACACCAAGCTGTACAAGCGGGTATTCGCCTTGGCCGATCAGGCCCAGGGCAAGGCTTTGCCGCGGCAGATCCTGCCGGGTATCCAGCTGAAGAGCCCGAAGATCACCCGCAAACTGACCACCGCCTGGTTCGCCAAACGGGTGGACGAGCGGTATCAGCGCTGCATGGCGAAGTGAGCAGGGTGAAAGCGATCGATCGGGGAATCCCGACGCCCTGAAATGAAAAAAGCCCGGCTGATAAGGCCGGGCTTTTTTTCGAGTACTGCGGACCGCGCAATCATACGGCGCGACGCTCGATCAGACGGTCGGAACCACCTTCGGCAACGCGACGCTCGATCAGACGATCGGAACCACCTTCGGCGACGCGACGCTCGATCAGACGGTCGGAGCCACCTTCGGCAACGCGGCGTTCGATCAGACGATCAGCACCACCTTCGGCAACGCGACGTTCGATCAGACGGTCGGAACCACCTTCGGCGACGCGACGCTCGATCAGACGGTCGGAGCCACCTTCGGCAACGCGACGTTCGATCAGACGATCGGAACCACCTTCGGCAACACGGCGTTCGATCAAGCGATCGGCGCCACCTTCGGCGAGACGTTTTTCAATCAGGCGATCCGAGCCGCCTTCGGCGACCACAGGGTAGGCCGAGGACGCGGCAAAAGCGTTTGCTGCAAGAACCGAGAAAGCGATGCTGAGAAGAATTTGGCGTTTCATGGTGGTGTGCTCCGGGGTGTTGTTTGGTTGGTATGGAGCAGATGTTACGTGGCGGATTTTTTTTGAGAATTTCATTGGGTCGATGGTGACCATCGACGCCAATGATAGCTGCGCCAACCCCCGGAACAGAGCCTCAGGCCGGTTCTTCGCAGGCCTGCGGCGGGCTCCATTGCAGCCCCGAAGCCTGTAACAGCTCCCGGGTATAGGGGTGTTGCGGCGCGCTGAAGATCGCCTGCGACGGCCCTTGTTCCACCACCTTGCCGTCCTTGATCACGATCAGGTCGTGGGCCAGGGCGTGGACCACCGCCAGGTCGTGGCTGATAAACAGGTAGGTCAGGCCGTGGCGTACCTGCAACTCCCGCAGCAGTTGGACCACCTGCTTCTGTACGGTGCGGTCGAGGGCCGAGGTGGGTTCGTCCAGCAGAATCAGCGCCGGCTCCAGCACCAGGGCGCGGGCGATGGCGATGCGCTGGCGCTGGCCGCCGGAAAACTCGTGGGGGTAGCGGTGGCGGCTCTGCGGGTCGAGGCCCACTTCCTCGAGCACGCGGATCACTGCCGCCTCGCGTTCCTCGGCGGTGCCGATGCCATGGGTCAGCAGGCCTTCGGCGATGATCTGCTGCACCGACATGCGCGGGCTGAGACTACCGAAGGGGTCCTGGAACACCACCTGCAGCTGCCGGCGCAAGGGGCGCATCAGGCGCTGGTTGAGGATGCTCAGCTCCTTGTTGCCGAAGCGGATGCCACCCTCGGACTCCACCAGCCGCAGGATCGCCTGGCCGAGGGTGGACTTGCCCGAGCCGGACTCGCCGACGATGCCCAGGGTCTTGCCCCGGTGCAGGCTCAGGCTGACGCCGTCCACCGCCTTGATGTAGTCGCGCTGGCGGCTGAACAGGCCCTTGGGCAGGGGAAACCAGACCTTGAGTTCACTCACTTCCAGCAGGTTGTGCGAATAGGCGCTGGGCACCGGGGCGCCGCTGGGCTCGGCTTCGATCAGCAAGCGACTGTAGGGATGCCGCGGAGCGCGAAACAGTGCTTCGCACTCGGCCTGCTCGACGATCTCGCCCTGGCGCATCACGCACACTCGCTGGGCGATGCGCCGCACCAGGTTGAGGTCGTGGCTGATCAGCAGCAGCGACATGCCCAGGCGTCGTTGCAACGCGATCAGCAGTTCGAGGATCTTGCGCTGCACCGTCACATCCAGCGCCGTGGTCGGCTCGTCGGCGATCAACAGCTCCGGCTCATTGGCCAGGGCCATGGCGATCATTACCCGCTGGCGCTGGCCGCCGGACAGCTGGTGCGGGTAGGCCTTGAGGCGTTTGTGCGGCTCGCGGATGCCCACCAGTTCCAACAGTTCCAGGGTCCGCGCCCGGGCCGCGCGACCGCGCAGGCCCTTGTGCACGTCCAGCACTTCGCCGATCTGTTTCTCCACGGTGTGCAGCGGGTTCAGCGAGGTCATGGGTTCCTGGAAGATCATCGCGATGCGGTTGCCGCGCAGGGTGCGCAACTGGGCGTCGCTGGCCTGCACCAGGTCCAGGCCGGCGTAGCGGATGCTGCCCTGGGTCTGCACCTTCTGCGCCGGCAGCAGGCGCAGGATCGAGTGGGCCGTCACCGACTTGCCCGAGCCGGACTCGCCCACCAGGGCCAGGCATTCGCCACGGCGGATATCCAGGTCCAGGCCATGGACCACTTCGGTGCCGGCGAAGGCCACCTTGAGGTTGCGGATTTCAATCAGGTTGTCGTGCATGTCAGCTCCGGGGATCGAAGGCGTCGCGGCAGGCCTCGCCGATAAACACCAGCAACGAGAGAATCAGCGCCAGGGCGAAAAACGCCGTCAGGCCCAGCCAGGGGGCTTGCAGATTGCGCTTGGCCTGGCCGATCAGTTCGCCCAGGGAGGCGGTGCCGGCGGGCATGCCGAAGCCGAGAAAATCCAGGGCGGTGAGGGTGGCGATGGCGCCAGTGAGAATGAACGGCAGGTAGGTCAGGGTGGAGGTCATGGCATTGGGCAGGATGTGCCGGCGCATCAGCTCGCCGTCGCTCAGGCCCAGGGCCCGGGCGGCCTTGACGTACTCCAGGTTGCGCCCGCGCAGGAACTCGGCGCGCACCACGTCCACCAGGGCCAGCCAGGAGAACAGCGCCATGATCCCCAGCAGCCACCAGAAGCTCGGCGAGACGAACCCCGAGAGAATGATCAGCAGGTACAGCACCGGCAGCCCCGACCAGATTTCCAGCAGGCGCTGCCCGAACAGGTCGACCCAGCCGCCGTAATAACCCTGCAGGGCGCCGGCGGTGATGCCGATCAGCGCACTGATGACGGTCAGCGCCAGGGCGAACAGGATCGACACCCGCGTGCCGAAGATCACCCGCGCCAGCACGTCCCGGGCCTGGTCGTCGGTGCCCAGCCAGTTCTGCGCCGAGGGCGGGCTGGGGGCCGGCAGGCTGAGGTCGTAGTTGACCGTGTCGTAGCTGAAGGGGATCGGCGGGAACAGCATCCAGCCGCCCTGGCCCTCGATCAGTTCGTGCACGTAGCTGCTGGAATAGTCGGGCTGGAACGGCAGTTCGCCACCGAACTCGGTTTCGTCGTAGTCGCTGAGGATCGGGAAATACCAGGCGCCGTGATAGCGGATGACCAAGGGCTTGTCGTTGGCGATCAGCTCGCCGCCCAGGCAGACCAGGCACAGGCCGATAAACAGCCACAGCGACCAGCGACCCCGGCGGTTGGCCTTGAAGTGTTCGATGCGACGACGGCCCAGGGGAGAGAGTGTGAACATCAGGCAGTCCTCGCCGAGAAGTCGATGCGCGGATCGACCAGGCTGTAGCACAGGTCGCCGATCAGCTTGATCAGCAGGCCGAACAGGGTGAACAGGAACAGCGCGCCGAACACCACCGGGTAGTCCCGCGACACCGCGGCCTCGTAGCTCATGCGCCCGAGGCCGTCGAGGTTGAAGAGGGTCTCGATCAGCAGCGAGCCGGCGAAGAACACCTCGATCAGCGCTGTGGGAATGCCGGCGATCACCAGCAGCATGGCGTTGCGAAACACATGGCCGTAGAGCACCCGACGCTCGCTCAGGCCCTTGGCCCGGGCGGTGACCACGTACTGGCGGCTGATCTCGTTGAGGAAGCTGTTCTTGGTCAGCAGGGTCAGGGTGGCGAAGCCGCCGATCACCAGCGCCGACACCGGCAGCACCAGGTGCCACAGGTAGTCGCCGACCTTGGCCAGGGGCCCGAGGCTGGCGAAGTTGTCCGAGACCAGGCCCTGCACCGGGAACCAGTCCAGGTAGCTGCCGCCGGCGAACACCACGATCAGCAGGATGGCGAACAGGAACGCCGGCATGGCGTAGCCGAGGACGATGGCGCTGCTGGTCCAGGCATCGAAGGCGCTGCCATTGCGGATCGCCTTGCGCACTCCCAGGGGAATCGACACCAGGTAGGTGATCAGGGTCGCCCACAGGCCGAGGGACAGCGAGGTCGGCAGTTTCTGCAGGATCAGGTCGGTGACCTTGGCCCCGCGGAAGAAGCTGTTGCCGAAGTCCAGTTGCGCGTAGTTCTTCAGCATCAGCCACAGGCGCTGGTGCATTGGCTTGTCGAAGCCGTAGTGGTGCTTGATCTCCTCGATCAGCGCCGGGTCCAGGCCACGGCTGCTGCGTCCGCTGCCACCCACGGCGGCGACCTCGGCGCCACCGCCCATGGCATGCCCGCCGAAGCCTTGCAGGCGGGCGATGGCCTGTTCCACCGGGCCGCCGGGCGCGGCCTGGACGATCAGGAAGTTGACCACCAGGATGCACAGCAGGGTGGGGATGATCAGCAGCAGGCGACGACTCAGGTAACGGCCCATGTCAGTGCGCCTCCAGGGTGCCGCGCAGGGTGCTCATCTGGCGGCTGGTCAGGGCCTTGGGGCTGACCTCCCACCAGGTGTTCAGGCCCTCGTCGTAGATCGGCGCGATGGCCGGCCGACCGAAGCGGTTCTGGAACACCGTGGGCGTGCCCTTGGAGTAGTAATTGGGAATCATGTATTGGCCCCATTGCAGCACCCGGTCCAGGGCCCGGGCGTAATGCACCATCTCGTCGCGGCTATTGGCCTGGACCAGGCCATCGATCAGGCGGTCCACTGCCGGGTTGGCCAGCACCATGGAGTTGGAGCTACCGACCTGGGTCGCGCTTTGCGAACCGTACAGGCTGTACAGCTCGCGACCCGGGGAGACGATGGGGTCGCCGCTGCGGGGGAAGCTGGTGACGATCATGTCGTAGTCCCGGGCGTTGAGCAGGTTGATGTACTGCGCCGAATCGATGCGCCGCAGGTTGAGGGTGATGCCGATCTGCGCCAGGGTGCGTTTGTACGGCAGCAGCATGCGGTCGAAGCCGCCCTGGCCATCGAGAAAGGTGAACTCCAGCGGCTCGCCGGCGGCGTTCACCAGTCGGTTGTTCCGGGGTGTCCAGCCGGCCTCGGCCAGCAGGCGCAGGGCCTGCAGCTGCTTGTCACGGATGCGGCCGCTGCCGTCGGTCTGCGGGGGCCGGTAGACCTGGGTGAAGACTTCGTCGGGGATCTGTCCGCGCAGGGGTTCGAGGATCTCCCGTTCGCGGGCGTCCGGCAGGGCGGTGGCGGCCATCTCGCTTTTCGGCCAGTAGCTCTGCTGGCGCACGTAGAAGCCGCGCATCATCTGCTTGTTGGTCCACTCGAAATCCCACAGCAGGGTCAGCGCCTGGCGCACCCGGCGGTCGTGGAAGACCGGCTGCTGCAGGTTGAACACAAAGCCCTGGGCGGCGGTGGGCTTGTCGGGTGCGAGGATCGCCTGTTGCAGGCGGCCGTCGCGCAGGGCCGGGCTGTCGTAGCCGACCACGTAACCGGACGAGGAAAACTCGCGGTTGTAGTCGAAGGCGCCGGCCTGCAGCAACTGGCGCGCGACGTCGGTGTCGCCGTAGAAATTCACCGTCAGGCGGTCGAAGTTGTACAGGCCGCGGCTGACCGGCAGGTCCCTGGCCCACCAGTTCGGGTCGCGCTCGAAGCTGATGCTGCGCCCGGCGTCGACCTTGCCGACCTTGTATGGCCCGCTGCCCAGGGGCGGCTCGAAACCGCCGCCGTTGGCGAAATCGCGGGTCCTCCACCAGTGTTCGGGCAGCACGCGCAGGGTCGCCAGGTCCAGGGCCAGGGTGCGGTTGAGGTTGTTCTTGAAGTCGAAGCGCACCTGCCCGGGGCCTTCGATCACCACGTCCCGCACGTCGCCGTACAGCTGGCGATAGCTCAGGCTGCCCTTGCTCAGCAGCAGGTCGAAGGTGTAGCGCACGTCTTGCGCGGTGATCGGCGTGCCATCGGCGAAGCGTGCCCTGGGGTCGAGGTAGAAGCGCACCCACAGGCCGTCGGGGTCGCGCTCCATGCGTTCGGCCACCAGCCCGTAGACGGTGTAGGGCTCGTCCAGGGAACGAAAGGCCAGGGGCGAATACACCCAGTCGTTGACCTGGGCCACCGCGATGCCCTGGTCGGCATAGGGGGTGATGTAGTTGAACTGGCCGATCTCCATCGAGGCGCGGCTCAGGGAGCCGCCCTTGGGCGCATCGGGGTTGACGTAGTCGAAGTGCTGGAAGCCCGGCGGGTACTTCGGCGGTTCGCCATAGACCGTCATGGCATAGCTGCCATGGGCGGCGGCCAGGGCCCCGCCGGCGGCGCCAAGCAGCGCGGCAGCCAGCGCCAGCCCAGCCAGGGTGCGGGTCAGTGCAGACATGATCGAAAGGTTCCTCGTGATGCCGGAAAGCCAGGGTCGGCAGGGCGAAAAGACCCACGGCGGCGGGCCGCCATGGGGCGCGAATTCGCAATGCGGCCGGGGCCGGCCGGAGTCTTGCGCGGCCCCGGCGGTGACTCAGAAGTGGTACGTCATGCGCGCGAACAGGGTGCGGCCCAGCGGGTCGGTGTAACGGGGGTCGTAGCCGCTCTGGAAGTTGTAGGCCTGGTTGGAGAACGGTGGGTCGCGGTCGAAGACGTTCTTCACCCCGGCGTCGACGTCCAGCACTTTGTCGAAGGTGTAGCCGGCAGCCAGGTCCCACACCGAGTACGAGGCCACGCGGGCGTTGGTGCTGCGGTCGTAGTCGTTGTAGCCGGTGGTGAAGCGGTTGCTCAGCGAGGCCCGCGCGGCGCCCAGGGTCCAGGTGCCGGTGAGATTGTGTTTCCAGCGGGCGATCACGCCATCGCCCTCGAAGTCGCCGACCTTGTCGGTGAACGGCCCCTTGATGGTGCTCTGGAAGTCGTAGCTCTTGACGTAGGTGCCTTGCAGCCCGAGGCCGAACTGGCCGTAGGGGTATTGGGGAAACGGTAGTCCAGGGATACGTCGACACCGTTGGTTTCGACTATGCCCAGGTTGGCGTTGCCGGTGACGATGTAGTTCAACGAACCGTCGGCGTTGCGCACGAAGCGGTCGGCGTAGGCGCCGGACTGGTCGAATACCGTGGATTCGGGGAACGGTTGGATCTGGTTGGAGATGTGAATCCACCAGAAGTCCAGGCCCACCGACAGGTCACGGATCGGCTGATAGACGAAGCCCAGGGTCACGTTGCGGGCCTTTTCCGGGGCCAGGTCGGTGTTGCCGCCGATCTGGTTGAGGAACTGCTGGCCGCAGTCACGCCCGCCGTTGCCGCCGGGCTGCACCACGCCGCCGGTACAGAGCACCGGGTCGTTGTAGTAGCCCTGGGTGTAGGTGATGCTGCGCGGCGCATACAGCTCGTACAGCGACGGTGCGCGGAAGCCTTCACTGTAGGCGCCGCGCACCACCAGCTCCTTGATCGGCTGGTAGCGGAACGAGTATTTCGGGTTGGTGGTGCTGCCGAAGTCGCTGTATTTGTCGTGGCGGATGGCGACGGACAGTTCCAGGCTGTCGAGCACCGGTACGTTCAGTTCGGCGTAGGCCGCCCTGACACTGCGATTGCCCTCGACACTGCCGGACGGGTCGATGCCCAGGCTCTGGATGTCACCGGCGAACTCTTCGTAGTCCTGGTGGAATTTCTCCTTGCGGTACTCGCCGCCCAGGGCCAGGCCGGAGGGCCCGGCACCGAACCAGTCGCCGATCTCGCGGCTGACGCGCCCATCGAAACCGACCACCCGACCGACAGCCGTGGAGTAGGCGCCGTGGTAGGCCGCCTGCTCGATGTAGTCCTGGCCGGCCTGGGTCTGCGGGCCGAACGGGTTGAGCAGGCCGCTGGCCAGGCCGGCGATCATCGCGCGGTCGCTGACGTAGCCGTTGGTGACGCTGGAGACCACCTTGTTCTGGTTGTAGGAGGCGCCGAGGTTGTAGTCCCAGCCGGCCACCAGGCCGTCGAAACTCAGGACGAAGCGCTGGCTGGTGTTCTGGTCTTTGGATTCCCGCGCACCGGCGGCGGTTTCGCGCCAGTTCACGCCGATCGGCTGGCTCGGGTCGAGGGTGAAGCCGGTCGGTGCCGGAGTGATGCCGTTGCCCGGGTAGTAGGGCGAGGAAGAGTCCAGGCTCAGACCGGTGAGGGGCGCCGGGCCGACCGCCGTAGCGTTGTTGTTGCGCGACCAGAAGTACTCCAGGTTGACGTTGTGGTCGTCGGCCAGCTTGGCGGTGCTCTTGCCGAAGAACGAGGTCTTTTCGGTCTCCGGCACCAGGTCGATGTACTCGCGGGTACTGAAGCGGCACAGGCCCTGGCGGGCAATCAGGTTCGGCCCGTTGCAGTTGCTGCCGGCCAGCGGGTTGGTGGCGTTGTCGCCCTGGGAGTAGTTGCCCGGAAAGGCCGTGCCCGAGGTCTGGTCGAGGCCACGGCCGGGACGGTAGTCGGTGGCGAAGGAGCGGTCGTTGGCGTCCAGGTTCTGCTGCTTGTTGTAGTTGAACACCCCAAGCACGTTGAAGCGGTCTTCTTCCAGGTCGCCGAAGCCCCAGCTGGCACTCATGTCCTTGCTCGCACCGCCGCCGCTGTGGGTCGGGGTTTCGCCGCCCAGGGTCAGTTGGCCGTCGGTCAGGGATTTCTTGGTGATGAAGTTGATCACGCCGCCGATGGCGTCGGTGCCGTAGAGGGCCGAGGCGCCGTCGCGCAGCACTTCGACCCGGTCGATGGCGGCGAAGGGGATCATGTTCAGGTCCACCGCGCCGCCGGCCGAGTTGGTGCCCGACAACGCGTTGTTGGCCAGGCGCCGGCCGTTGAGCAGCACCAGGGTCTTGTTGGCGCCGATGCCGCGCATGTCGGCGAAAGAGGCGCCGCCGGTGGCGGCTCCCACCGAGCCGGCGCTGTTATTGATCGACTGGCTGCCGGTGATGCGCTGCACCAGTTCGGCGGTGGTGCTCACCCCCTGTTTGCGCAACTCTTCGGCGCGCAGGATGGTGATTGGCACCGCGGTTTCGGCATCGACCCGGCGGATCGCCGAACCTGTCACTTCAACCCGTTGCAGTTGGGTGGTGGGCGCCACGGCCGCGGCACTGGCGGCCGGGACGGCGGCGCTGCTGTCAGCGTCCTCTTCCGCGGCTTGCGTGGTGCCGGCGCCCAGGCCCATGGCCATCAGGTACAGCGGGACAAAACGGTGCCGTTGCAGCGTGGTCACCAGTGGCTTGAGCGTGAAACGTGGAATGTTCATCAGCATGATTACTTCCGACTCTTTCAGACGTTTATCGAAATGGCCTTGTGGGCCCTCATTGCTCCGGCTGGGTTGTACCGGCCCCGGAAAACCACTTTCTTCAAGCAAGCCGATCCCCTCCGCAGGCGCGTGGCGCCTTGCGGTCGGCCGATTGCGACGGGATTTTTCGAGGCAGTGCCTGGCGCGTCCCTCAGGGGGCGCCAGGCACTGCCTTCATCGGGTGGTCATCACGGATATCCTGGTGATTCCCGAACGTTCGATGGAGGCCATGGCCTTGGCCACTTGGCCGTAGTTGACGGCGGCGTCGGCCTGCAATTGCACGCGCACCTCGCTGTCCTTGGCCTTGACCTCCTTGAGGCTGCTTTCCAGCAGCTCGGGGGCCACTTCGGACTTGGCCAGGTAGAACTTGCCGTCCTGGTCGACGCTGACCACCACCGGGTCTTTTTTCTCGGCAGGGGCCACGGCGTCGGTTTTCGGCAGGTTGACCTTGATCGCGTTGGTCATCAGCGGGGCGGTGACGATGAACACCACCAACAGCACCAGCATCACGTCCACCAGTGGCGTGACGTTCATTTCACTGAGCACTTCGTCGCTGTCTTGAGTAGAGAAGGACATCAGCTGGCCTCCCGTACGGCGTGGGCAGTCTTGCTGGCGATGGCCTGGCGGCTGATGGCGAAGGCGCTGCGCTGGGCCAGGGCGTCGAAGTCATGGGCGAAGTCGTCCATGCTGGCCGAGGCCAGCTTCAGGCGGCGCAGGAAGAAGTTGTAGATCAGCACCGCCGGCACGGCGACGGCAATGCCCACGCCAGTGGCGATCAACGCATGGCCGATCGGCCCGGCCACGGTTTCCAGGCTGGCCGAACCGCTGGCGCCGATGCTCTGCAGGGCCTCCATGATTCCCCAGACCGTACCGAACAGGCCGATGAAGGGCGCGGTGCTGCCGATACTGGCGAGCACCGCCTGGCCGCTTTCCAGGGCCCGGCGTTCCTTCTGGATCTGCTGGCGCAGGTTGCGCTCCAGGCGGTCGGCGCGGTTGATGGTGTGGGCCAGCTGCTGGGTGGTGCGCGGCGACTCTTCCACCAGCAGGGCCTCGAAGCCGCTGCTGGCGATGCGCGCCAGGGAGCCGGGGTACTGGCTGGCGTGCTCGGCGGCGGTGAGCAGGTCCGGGGCGCTCCAGAAGGCCTTGCTGAACTGCCGGTTCTGGGTCTTCTGCCGCAGGTACTGCGCCGACTTGACCAGCAGCAATGCCCAGCTGACCACGGAAAACAGCACCAGGGCCCAGAGCACACCGGGGACAATCAGGGATGTCAGGGAATCGTTCATGGCTACACCTCGCATGCGTAAACAGGTTGTGAGTTCAGGTCAGGCCGCGGTCATTGCGGCAATTTGAAATCGATGGTCTGGGTGGCGAAGCCTTCGATCGGCGTGTCGCCGCGCTTGGCCGGGATGAATTTCCAATTCTTCACCGCGGCCACGGCGGCCTCGTCCAGTTGCGGCTTGCCGCTGGAACGGGTGACTTCCACGCTGCCGGCGCGGCCGTTGGGCAGCACCTTGATGCGCAGCACCACGGTGCCTTCCCAGTTGCGGCGCAGAGCCAGGGACGGGTATTCCGGCGGCGGGTTGCCGAGGCTGGCCAGGCCGGAAACCGCCGCCGATTCCTTGACCGGCCCGGGGGCCGCGGCAGGCGCCGCAGCGGCGGCCGGCTGGCTGGGCGCTGCGGGCGCGGCCGGTGGCGCGGGGGCGGGTGGCGCCGGCGTTTTCGGCGGCTCGGGCTTTTTCACCGGCTTGGGTTTTTCGACCAGCTTGGGCTTTTCGATGGGCTTGGGTTTCTCCACCGGCTTGGGCGGCGGCTTGAGCGCGTCTTCGTCTTCCACCGGTTGCTCGGGTTCGGGCGGCGGTGGCGGCGGCGGAGGTTCCGGGGTGGGCGGCGCGGGCGGGGTCGGGCTGCTCAGCTCGACGGTCATTTCCGGGATTTCCGGGGGCGTTTCCAGCGGCGCGGCGCGGGTCTGCTGGAAGAACCACCAGGCGCCACCATGGAGCAGGGCCGAGACCGTCACCAGCAACAGCACCTGGCGCTTGCTCAGGCCTCCGGGTTTCGATGCATTACCCTTATAAGGACGGCCCCGCGCAACCTGGACGACGGCTTCATCGCCCAAGGGCCTCGGCAGGGTTCTGTTCTTTACCGCATCGTTCATTAAAGCTCCCTCGGTCGGATGAAGGGCAATAAGGCACCGTTCGAACATTGGCTGGAATGTTCGAAAGTCGGGTTTAACTTTTTCAAGGGTGAGCAAAAGCCGATAGTTGAACTATCCGGTTGAACGGCCCTGTGCAAACGAGTGGCTTATCGCCTTCGGCTTAGATTGTTCATTACCACTCCCTGGAAGATTGTTGTGGGATGAGCCGGTGTTTGTAATGCACCTGTCTCGTACTCGTTACATATAGCAACCGCTATGCCAGATTGTGTCGGTCTTTATGCAATTGGCGACGGCTCGTAGTGCATGTCGCATTTATATAAAATTGCGAGAAAAACTGGCGCAACAATATATATTCAGCGCCTCGAAAAGTTGACCGTAAATGCTTTTTACGGGCGAGCCTGCCTGCCCTGGGTTATCCGCTTTTCAGCCGGAAACAGGGGCGATCAATGCCGTGGCCAACGCACTAAAAAGTGTCTGGCGAATTGATTTGGTGCAAATAAATAGTGACTAGCCGGTCATTGCCTGGAGGTCCTTGATCTTGTTGTTTTCAGGGCTCTGCGTAGGGCTTCTGTAGTCTTTTACGGCCCGCTCGGGGAGCATTCTTGAGTATCCATGGCGCGCTCGCCTGCCCGCCATTGAGCAGGGCGATGACGGGCCTCTTATTAGCTTGTTGGGGGTACGGATAATTAACCGGTGCGTACATTGAATGTATGTAAACGGTGGTCCGTTCATTACCCAGTGGTCGATGCATTGATATTGAATTGCCTTATTGTCGGACAACGCTCTGATCATCCACTTTTAACGCGCTTTGGCACGTTTGTTTATTGTCGAATACGCAACGATAGAAATACGGCTTTCGCTCGGTGAAGTGTCACCGAGTGCAAAATGAAGTTGGCTGCTTAGTGGTTCAAAAACAGTCGACGATCGGTCTTGTCGAGGGTTCTTCCGTCGACGCTACTTGGACAGTGGCGAGACCGGGCTGGGGGCGAATGTTTGTGTCGGGATACTTTGGGCGGTACCTGGGAAGACTGGCTTGGATATCGGTACCGGGAGAGGGTCGGTCTTATAACAGCCGCTACCGCCAGCCTGAAAGTTGCCCCATCGACTGGAGCAGGGGTCATCGTCAGAGGCTGGCACAGGCAGCGCCGCGTAGCGTGCGCAAGGTCGATCGTCGATGACGCACAGGGCGCGAGGGCCGGTCCGGGCAGGGCTGCCGGACGAGGCGGAACCAGGGGCGAAACGGTGGAGCCAATAGCGGAAAACGCCGGTGAACATGACTGCACATCGCACATGAGACTTCCTTATCGCCAGTCTCAGCTCAACGAGCTTTTGGCTCGCCGTCTGCACTTTATGGGGACGCGGATAGCGTCCGATGATTGCTATTGGTGCGGGTAGGCACCGTCGATGCGGCTCTTGCGGTGGCTCGATTCGCAAGCTGCAGGTGCATGGGAAAAACGTGCCAGTTCCAGGTACGTTCGTGCAGTTTTCTTCGCCTATGCCCGCCAGGCCTTGTTTGGCGGGGCCTGGCGGTGGGCAGCCGATGTTGGCGGGGCAGGGGGCGGCCCGGCTCGCGATAAAAATCCTCGGGACGACAAGCTCGCCCATCGTGCCCATAAAAAAGCCCGGCGCATCAGGCCGGGCTTCTTGGGCTTTGCAGAGTGCTGCGACTCAACGACGGCGCACGAACCGGCGCCACAGCCAGACCCAGATCATCACCAGCGGGAAGGCCAGGATCAGGAACGGCAGCACGTAGCTGCCTTTCTCCAGGGCTTCGGCGGTGCCGTAGGCGAGGTTGTCCAGCAGGTTGTCGAACGCGCGTTGCAGTTTCGAGCCGCGCTGGCTGCTGTCGGTGGGCACGAAGTTCAGGGTCAGGCGGTTGGTGTCGAGCCGGCGCTGGTGCCCGGCGGCGACCTGGGCCAGGGCCTGCAGGTCGTTCTCGATGCTTGCCTGTTCCTTGCTCAGGGCGATCAGGTCGCTGACGGTGATGTCCTTGCGCGCCGCCAACTGGTCGAGGCGTTGCTGCTGGGCCTTGAGCCGTTCCTGCTGGCGCTGTACGTCGGCCACGGCGTCGGCCAGGTCTTCGGCGCTGGTGATGCGTTCGCCGATTTCGGCGCCCTGGGCGGCCAGCGCGACTATCGGTTCGACGCCGTCGGGCACGATGCGCAGGATCACCTGGGCGCGGTACTGGCCTTGTTGCAGGCGCAGGATATTGCAGGCGCCGAACGTGGCGTTTTCGCAGGCTTCGCGGGTGGCGGCCAGGCGCGGCGCGATCTGCGCCGAGGGCAGCGACAGGCTCAGTTCATGTTCATAGGCCAGTTGCGCGCCGGCCTTGCCCTGGGCGCCGCCGACCGCCACCGAGGACGAACGATCGCTGGGGGAACAGGCGGCCAGCAGGGTGCTGAGCAGCACTACGGCGAGGCTGCGCAGCGGGGTGGGGGTGTCGTCCTGAGGGTGCATGGTCGCTCCTTGAAATAAATGATCGTGCCCGGGGCTGGCGGGACGGCTGCGTATCTTATCGTCGATTGTGCGGGGAGGGGCGGATGTCGTGTCGCCGCGACTTATCGCCAGGAATTTGCCGGATGGATACGGCTGGGCGCGGGCACCGCTTCGGGGTACACCTCGGGGACCGATGACCCGTGCCTCGGTCATCGCCATCGGCAACGGAGATCCGTCATGAGCTCGCTCGAGTTACCCGAAGGTTATGCCCCCTTGTCCCGCAGCAGCCCGCTGCTGGAGCTGATCGGCCCGGTGTATTGCCGTGGCAGCGGCCTGCAACTGGAGATCGGCCTGCGCGCCGACCACCGTCACGCCAACGGGCGTGGCACCGTGCACGGCGGCATCCTCGCCACCCTGGCCGATATCGGCATGGGCTACGCCATGGCCTTCGCCAGCGACCCACTGCTGCCGCTGATCACCGCCAGCATGCACCTGGACTACCTCGGCGCGGTGCAGGTCGGCGAGTGGATCGACGTGCGCCTGGAACATTCCAAGCGCGGCCGGCAGATGGCCTTTGCCACCGTCACCCTGCAGGTCGGCGAGCGGGTGGTGGCCAGGGCCAACGCGGTGTTCGCGGTGCCGGGTGGCTGAGGGCAGGGCAGGTGTGTGGGGCGCTTTTGCGAGCGCTTCGCGCTCGATCGCAGGCTTCGCCAGCGGCTACCGGGGAAGCGATCTGTGCCGTTGGCGGGAGGGGCAGTGGGCTTGTGTAGCCGCTGCCGCAGGCTGCGATCGAGCGCGCAGCGCTCGCGGGCAACCCCTCTTAGTCCGCTGGTGCAACTATCTGCTTCCACTCCAGGCCGAAGCGCGCCAGGTACTTGCGCAGGCGGTCGGCGTCATTGGGCTGGGCCTTGGTCTGGCGGGACACGCCAAACAGTTTGCGCCCGGCATCGGACAGGCTGTCGGCCTGGCGACAGACTTCGATCACCGCCTGCAGTTGCAGGCGGTCGAACAGGTCGAGTTCGGCCGTGTCGCCCAGCAGGGTGGCCAGCGGATCCTGCTCCTGGCTCAAGCCCCAGGCATACCGTAGCCGCTCGATTTCTTCCTCGGCCTGGGCTTCGTCGATGCGCCCGCTGTCGGCCAGGGTGGCCATGCGGGTAATGGACGCCGACAGCTCGCGGAAGTTGCCCAGCCACGCCGCCTCGCTGGAACTGGCAAACGCCAGGTAGCGCCGCCGCGCCTCAAGGTTGAAGCGCACCAGGCGCCCTTGCTCGCGGGCGTGGCGTTCCAGTTCGAAATCGATGTTCGGCTCGATGTCCTCGCGCCGCCCGGCCAGCCCCGGCAGGTTGAAGGTCCAGAGGTTGATCCGCGCATACAGGTCCTCGCGGAACAGGCCCTGGGCGACTCGGCCGCGCAGGTCGCGGTGGGTGCCGGCGATGATCAGGAAGTCGCTGTCCACTTCCTTGTCCGAGCCCATGGGGAAGAAGCGTTTTTCCTCGATGGCCTTGAGCAGCATCGCCTGTTCGTCGAGCCCCAACTCGCCAATCTCGTCGAGAAACAGCATGCCGCCGTCCGCTGCCCGCAGCAGGCCGTCGCGGGCGTTCTGGGCGCCGGTGAAGGCGCCCTTGAGATGCCCGAACAACGCCGACATGGCGCCGTCGCCGCGCAGGGTGGCGCAGTTGACCTCGACAAAACGCCCCTGGACCTGATGCCGGCCGCGCTTGAGTTCATAGATGCGCCGGGCCAGGAACGACTTGCCGGCGCCGGTGGGGCCGATCAGCAGCATCGGTGCCCTGGAGCGCAGGGCCACCCGCTCGATCTGTTCGATGGAACGGTTGAACGCGGCGTTGCGGGTGGCGATCCCGGACTTGAGGAAGGCCAGGCCTTCCAGGCGCTTGCCGGCGAAGCGCGAGGCGATGCGGTCGTAGCGCGACAGGTCGAGGTCGATCAGGGCATGGGTGCCGGTGGCGTGCTCCTGCGGGTCGCGGCGCCGCGCCGGGGAGGTCTGGATCAGCCGCGCCGGCAGGTAGCGCGCCTCGGTCAGCAGGAACCAGCAGATCTGCGCCACGTGGGTCCCGGTGGTGATGTGCACCAGGTAGTCCTCACGCTCGGTGTCGAAGGGGTAGGCGCTGGTGAAGTCGTGCAGGGCGCCGTACACCTCTTCGAAATCCCAGGGGTTCTTCAGGCCCATGGGGTGCAGGCGCACCTCGGTCTGCGGCGACACCTGGCGAATGTCGCTGGCCACCCGCTCGGCCAGGCTGACGTCCCGGGCATCGACGCCGTGGATCAGCTCCAGGCGGTGGATCAGCACGTCCTGCTGCTGGCACAGGCCGACACTGGGGCGCCAATGGTTCCAGCGGTTGGCGCCCTTGCCGACGCGATCGAGGGTGGAACCGACAAAACCTATGGCGACCGTGGGCTTGCTCGACATGTTTATACCTGAAGATAAAAAGCGATAAACAAAGATATAAAATTATCGACAGCTTTGTCTCGAAGACTCGCAAAGGAAAAAGTATTTAAAAATAAAATCGTTATAAATCAATCAGTTAAAAAATAATTCGCAGGAAAAAATAAAACTGGCACAGCGGCTGCAATCTCTCTGGCAACGAACAAGACAACAGAGCGAGACGCCAAGATGGCCAACTTCCAGCTGTTCAACACCCAACAGGCCAAAGCGCCAGCGAGCAACACCCTGAACGCCGCCCAGGCCCCGGCCTATGCCTACAACGCCAAGCACCGCCTGGCCCAACTGGCGGTGACCGGTTGCTTGAACTCGACTTTCTACACCTCGCCCGAAGGCCAGCTGGAAGCGGTGCTGCAACTGGTGAACGAAGTCGACAGCCGTTTCGTCGCCCAGGCCGCGCGCTACGCTCGGCAACAGGGTCATATGAAAGACATGCCGGCCTTGCTGCTGGCGGCGCTGACCGCGCAACGCTCGGCCCTGGTGCCGGAGCTGTTCGCCCAGGTGGTGGACAACGGCAAGATGCTGCGCAACTTCGTGCAGATCCTGCGCAGCGGAGCGACCGGGCGTAAATCCCTGGGGTCGCAGCCCAAGCGCCTGGTGCAGAACTGGTTGAACAGCGCCACCGAACGCCAGCTGTTGCAGGCTGCGGTGGGCAACCAGCCGTCGCTGGCGGACGTGGTCAAGATGGTGCATCCCAAGCCTGGCGAGGCCTGGCGCGCAGCCTTCTTCGCCTGGTTGATCGGCAAGCCGGTGGAGGTGCAGGCGCTGCCTGAGCTGACCCGCGCCTTGCTGGCCTTTCGCAGCGGTGCGACCACGGCGGTGCCGCAGGTGCCGTTCCAGTTGCTCGGCAACGAAACCCTGAGCCGCGAGCAATGGGCCGAACAGGCGCACAATATGGGCTGGCAGGGGCTGCGCATGAACCTCCACACCCTGGCTCGCCATGGCGCGTTCCAGGTGCCGGGTTGCACCGAGTATGTGGCGGCGCGGCTGGCGGATGCCGCCGAGGTGGCCAAGGCCCGGGTCTACCCGTACCAGTTGCTGGCGGCCTACCGCATGGCCGGGGACGAGGTGCCGCAGCCGGTGCGCGAGGCGTTGCAGGATGCCCTGGAGCTGTCGCTGGCCAACGTGCCGGCGCTGCAAGGCGCGGTGGTGGTGTGCCCGGATGTCTCGGGGTCAATGCACAGCCCGGTCACCGGTTATCGCCAGGGCGCCACCACGGCGGTGCGTTGCATCGATGTGGCGGCCCTGGTGGCGGCCGCGGTGTTGCGCAAGCAGCCGGCGGCGCGGGTCATGCCGTTCGAGGTCGGGGTGGTGGATATCCGCCTCAACCCGCGGGACAGCGTGATGAGCAATGCGCAGAAACTGGCGGCCATCGGCGGTGGCGGGACCAACTGCTCGGCGCCCCTGGCACAACTGGCCAACGCCAAGTGCAAGGTGGACACCCTGATCCTGGTCTCGGACAACGAGTCGTGGATCGATGCGCGGCGCCATGGGGCGACCGAGACCCTGCGCCAGTGGGAGCGGATCAAGGCCATCAACCCGCAGGCGCGGCTGGTGTGCATCGATATGCAACCCGGGGCCACCACCCAGGCGCCGGACCGCGAGGACATCCTCAACGTCGGTGGCTTCAGTGACGCGGTGTTCGATGTGATCCAGCAGTTCACCGCAGGCAACTACGGTGCGCAGCACTGGGTCGAGGCGATCGAGGCGATGGCGCCCTGATCGGCAAGGCATGAGATAAACCGTGCGCCGCTCACCCGGCGCACGCCGAAGAATTTTTGTTCATAGGCCCCGAATGCCGCTGTGACTACATCCAAAGACGTCCCAGCACATGTTGTCAGGGCCTGTGAAGGCACGAATGCCAGTGGCTGTACATCATGGTTATGCCGGTTCGATTCCGGCGATCAGTCACTTCTTTTGTCGTGCCACCTTTTTTGCGGTTTCAGCGACGAATGCTGATGGAACTACATCCCAGATTCGTGATGCGGGTTCGAGTCCCGCCGGTGCCTGAAAAGGCGCCGTAGTTCAAAGGGTCAGAACACGAGTGCACGGTTTCATCGACCCTTGTCGTCGCAGTTTTTTCTCCCGCCCGAGCGGGATGGCAGCGAATGCCACAGGTACTACATCGTGTCGCGGGTTCGAACCCCGCCAGCCGCAAGGCTGTAGCTCAGTCGGTAGAGCAAATGTGCCTGTTCTCTTGTCGCTGCCCGCAGGCCCTGCCTGTACCGATTGACCCGGCGAATGCCGGTGGAACTACAGGACAGCGTGGTCGCGGGTTCGATTCCCGCCAACCGCAAGGGGCTAGCTCAGTGGCAGAGCGCGCTGCATGTTCCGCCTTCACTGGTCGCCGTTTTATGCCGGACCACCGGCCACCGAACAAGGCTGGATTTTCAGCCACAGAAAAAAGAGTCAGGAACATGGAACACAAGACCTACCAACTGCTGGAAGTCGCCAACGGCAAGCCGATCAAGATGTGGACCGAGGGCGTGCCCGTGGAAAACGAAGCCCGCCAGCAATTGATGAACACCGCGAAGATGCCGTTCATCTTCAAGCACCTGGCGGTGATGCCGGATGTGCACCTGGGCAAGGGCTCGACCATCGGCAGCGTGATCCCCACCCTGGGCGCGATCATCCCGGCGGCGGTCGGGGTGGATATCGGCTGCGGCATGATCGCCGCCCGCACCTCGCTGACCGCAGCCGACCTGCCGGATAACCTGCACGGTTTGCGCAGCGCCATCGAACAGGCGGTGCCCCATGGCCGCACCTCGCCGCGCAGCGGCCGCGACAAGGGCGCCTGGGGCGACGTGCCGCGCCAGGCCGACCAGGCCTGGGCGGCCTTGCAGCCGCGCTTCAAGGCGATCACCGACAAGTACCCGGCGCTGGCCAACAGCAACAACCGCCAGCACCTGGGCACCCTCGGCGGCGGCAACCACTTCATCGAGGTCTGCCTGGATGAGGCCAACCGGGTCTGGTTCATGCTTCACAGCGGTTCCCGTGGCGTAGGTAACGCCATCGGCAACCTGTTCATCCACCTGGCCCAGGCGGACATGCGCCAGCATATCGCCAACCTGCCGGACCGCGACCTGGCCTACTTCGAGGAAGGCAGCCGGCACTTCGACGATTACGTCGAGGCCGTGGCCTGGGCCCAGGACTTCGCCCGGCACAACCGTGAACTGATGATGCAACTGGTGATCCAGGCCACCCGCAAGGTGATCAACAAGCCTTTCGAGGTGGCGCTGGAGGCCGTGAACTGCCACCACAACTACGTGCAGAAGGAGCGCCACTTCGGTGAAGAGGTGCTGGTGACCCGCAAGGGCGCGGTGTCGGCGCAGAAGGGCGAGCTGGGGATCATCCCGGGATCGATGGGCGCCAAGAGCTTCATCGTTCGCGGGCTGGGCAACGAGGAGGCGTTCTGCTCCTGCAGCCACGGTGCCGGGCGCACCATGAGCCGCACCAAGGCCAAGAACACCTTCACCCTGGCCGACCAGATCCGCGCCACCGCCCATGTGGAATGCCGCAAGGACACCGCGGTGATCGATGAAATCCCGATGGCCTACAAGGACATCGACCAAGTCATGCACGCCCAGCGCGAGCTGGTGGAAGTGCTGCACACCCTGCGTCAGGTGGTGTGCGTCAAGGGGTAGAACAATGCACGACATGGACGCAGTAATAGAGGCCCCGCCCAGCTGGCATGACCAGCTGAGCGACTACGAAGCCCGCCGCGTGCGGGAAGTGATGGACACTCTGGACAGGCACAGCGCCTGGCTGGAACTGAGCCGCTTCGGCAACGGATTCGTGCGGCAGGCCGCGGTGCGTGGATTGTCCGCGCAGCCATCGGCCGAGGCCTTGGCGGCGCTGCTGGAACGTCTCAACGATTGGGTGCCCCAGGTTCGCCAGGAGGCGGCCGCGGCAGTCGAGGCGTATTGGGCGCCGGAGCACGCCGGGCTGCTGTTGCAGACCCTGGCACCGTTGCTGGCCCTTGCCAGCAAGCAGCGGGCCGACCACGGCGCGACTCTGGAGCGGGCCACCGCGGTGTTGCAACTGGCCCAGGTGCGCGACGAAGTGCAAGGGGCCTTTGGCGATTGCCGGGGCAAGGCCGCGCGCTTTGTCTTCGAGCTGTTGCTCAAGGGCGTCGAGGACCGGCCGGCGCTGCTGGCCATGGCGTTGCGCCACCCCGAGGTCAGCGTGCGGCAGATGGCAGTGGATGCCTGCGCTGAACTGCCCGACGAGCAGGCGGTGCCTTTGCTGGAAGCAGTGATGCGCAGCTGTGGTGCCAGTGTGCGGGTCAAGGCCTTGCGGCTGCTGTTGTCACGCTTGGCCGATTGTCGCGGGTACCTGGCGCAGGCCCTGCTCGACCCTTCGGGGGCCTTGCGTTGCCTGGCCCATTGGGCCGCGCCACGCCATGGGCTGGACCCACGGCAAGTGCTGCTGGACCGGTTGCAGCAGCCGGCTCCGGGCAACAAGCGCGAGTGGCTGGGCCTGCTGGGGCTGCTCAAGGAACTGCGGGAGCCACAGGCCGACGCCATGCTGCAACAGGCCCTGGCCTCGAAGGCGCTGACGGTGCGCCTGCTGGCCCTGCAGACCCTCGGCGAACGTGGCGTGGCCCAGCAGTTGGCGGCCCTGGACGATCCGTCGGACAAGGTCTTCGACTGCGCCCTCGACCTGCTGCGCGAGCAGCCCTGGGCGGCGTTCGAAGAGGCCCTGGAACAGCAGCTGGACCAGCATTGGCATGCGCTGCCGAAGGCGCGTCGCTGGGCCTTGCTGGGGCTCAAGCCGGGCTGGCGCCAGTTGCAATACCTGCTGTGTCGCCTGGATCGGGCGGGCAGCGAAGCCGCTTATTGGCGCGAGGCCCTGGCCCGTTGGTGCGATGCCCGCTACGCGATGTTCGACCCGGTGACCCCCAAGCCACTGCGAGAAGCATTGGCGCAGCGGTTGCAGGCGATGGAGGAGGCCGGTGAACTGCCTCGCGGATCGCTCAAGCGCCTGTTGTGAATATCGATGTACAAGGCGATCAGGCCAGCGCTGAGGTGCTGGCAATCGTCGATTGAACAGGACAAGGAATCATGGAATTCAATGAACGCTACCCGCTGAGCAGCGCCATGCGCGAGCGGGTACTGGATGAGCTGGCGCGGATCGAGCGCGAGCGTAACGTGCAGGTGTTGTATGCCTGCGAATCGGGCAGCCGGGCCTGGGGCTTTGCCTCCACCGACAGCGATTACGATGTGCGGTTCGTCTATGTGGAGAAGCCCGAGTGGTTCATCCAGGTGGACGCCGGGCGGGACGTGATCGAGCGGCCGCTGGACGACGAGCTGGACATCAGCGGCTGGGAGTTGCGCAAGACCCTCGGGTTGCTGCGCAAGTCCAACCCGACCCTGCTGGAGTGGCTGGATTCGCCCCTGGTGTATCGCCGCGAGCCGGCGGCAACCGCGCGCCTGCGAGAGTTGGCGGAGGCCTTCTACAGTCCGCCGGCGGCACGCAATCACTACCTGTCGATGGCCAGGAAGAACTTCCGCGGCTACCTGCAAGGCGACAGCGTGCGGTTCAAGAAGTACTTCTACGTGCTTCGGCCGTTGCTCGCGGTGCGCTGGATCGATCAGGGGCGCGGCCGCCCGCCGATGACCTTCGCCGAGCTGCTGGGCACCGTCGACCATCGGCCACTGCTGGACGAAGTGGATGAGTTGCTGGCCTTGAAACGCAGCGCCGACGAGGCCGCTTACGGGCCGCGGCGCCCGGCGCTGCACGCCTTTATCGCCGCCGAACTGGAACGCCCGGTGCCCAAGCTGGCGCGCACCCATCAAGACAACGCTGTGCTGGACGCCTACTTGCGAGACAGTGTCCGGCGCTACGCCTGAGGAATGTGATGAAACAGGATGTCATCGAACTGGACGGCGCCATTGGCGGCGGCCAGGTCCTGCGCAGTGCCCTGAGCCTGTCGATGCTCACCGGCAAGACCCTGCGCATCCACAACATACGGGCCCGGCGCAGTCGCCCGGGGTTGCTGCGCCAGCACCTGACCGCGGTGCTGGCGGCCGCGCAGGTCTGCGCGGCCAGGGTCTCGGGCGCCGAGCTGGGTTCCCGGGCGCTGACCTTCGAGCCGGGACCGATTCGCGGCGGCGACTACCGTTTCGCCATCGGCACCGCCGGCAGCTGCACCCTGGTGTTGCAGACCCTGCTGCCGGCGCTGTTGCAAGCCCCGGAGCCCAGCCGCGTGAGCATCAGCGGCGGCACCCACAACCCGCTGGCACCGCCGGTGGATTTCCTCCAGCAGGCCTGGCTGCCGCAACTGCGGCGCATGGGCGGGCAGGTGGAGGTGCAGCTGCTGCGCCATGGCTTCGTTCCCGCCGGCGGTGGCGAACTGCAAGCCTTTATCCAGCCCTCGACCCTGCAACCCCTGCACCTGGAACAGCGTGGCGAACTGCTCGGGCGTCGGGCCTGGGCCTTGAGCGCCGGCCTGCCGGAGCATGTGGCGGAGCGCGAATTGCGCCGCGTCGGCACTCGTCTGGAGCTGCCTCGGGAGCACCTGAGCCCGGTGCGCCTGGATGAGCAATGCGGCCCGGGCAACGTGTTGTTGCTGGAGTTTGTCTTCGAGCACCTGACCGAGCTGTTCAGCGGTTTTGGCCAGAGCAGCCTGCGGGCCGAAAGCGTGGCCGATCGTGCCATCGACCAGGCCCGCGAGTGGCTGGATTCCGGCGCCGCGGTGGCCGAGCACCTGGCGGACCAACTGCTGCTGCCCATGGCCCTGGCCGGCGGCGGGAGCTTCACCACCCCGCGCATGAGCGAGCACCTGCAGAGCAATATCCGGGTGATCGAGGCGTTTTTGCCGGTGCGTATCGACTGTGCGACGGGCGTTCACGGGGTGCTGCGCATCGAGGTTCTAGCCCAGCGTCATTGAGCTTGTCCATCACCAGATCCGGTTCTCCGCTTGCGGCAAGTTCTTGCAGGTCAAGGCCGGGATGCGGCTGGAGATCGAGCGCTTTGGGATGCTCAATCGCTTGATCCATTTCCTGGTGCGGCGCATGCGGGCTCCCGAGCCGCTGAGCCTTTACCTTTTGAGCTACCGTGGAAGCGTTCTGCGCGTGCCGGCCGAGGCTGTTCACCAGCATCCGACCTATCGCCTCGCGGACTTCCGGCACTGGAGTGAACAACCCGCGTAAGCCACCCGTCAGATGTAAGGCCCAGTCAAGCGAGGGGATGGTCATGTATCAACTTTATGGGACACAAGGCTCCGGCTCGGCCATCGTCGAGATCGCCCTGGAGTGTTGCCAGGTGCCGTACCGCATCGTCGAAGCCTCGTCCTGGGCGCCGTCGCCCGGGGCCGATGAGCTGGCGCGGCTCAATCCGCTGAAACAGGTCCCGACCCTGCAACTGCCGGACGGCAGTGTCCTCACCGAGAGCGCGGCGATCCTGATCGAGCTGGGTTTGCGTTATCCGCGCTCGGCGCTGCTGCCCGAGGATGAGAGCGCCCGGGCGCAGGCCATTCGCGGCCTGGTGTTTATCGCCGCCAATTGCTACTCGGCGATCAGCGTGATCGATTACCCGGAACGCTGGCTGCAGGGCGCCGATGAAGCGCTGAGGGCGCGGGTACGGGACGCGGCCCATGAGCGCCTGCACCGCAACTGGGAGGTGTTCGCCGATCAGTTCGCCACGCAGCTGTACGCCAGCGGTTCACCCCTGGCGGCCCTGGATTTCCAGGCGGCGGTGGTGTCGCGCTGGTGCGGCACGCGCGAGCATCTGCGGCGCGAACGCCCCGAGTGTTGTGATCTGCTGGAGCGCATCGACCGCCACCCGCAGGTGGCACAGGTGCTGGAGCGGCATTGGCCGGACTGAATACGGCAGAGCGCGAGGCAGCAAAAGCCGTCGATGGTTGGGCGCGAGGCTTTTATACTCGCCGGCTTTCTTCAGGCTCATGTTTCATCGCCTATCGCTCATCTGCCCACTTTCAAGAGGAATGCCCCTTGGCCAACGAAACGGATCAGGATTTCTACAACCGCGCCGATGCCATCATCGAACTGGCAAACACCCATATCGGCGACAGCAGCCGCGGCAAGGCCAGTGCCTCGCTGATGTACGCCAACTCGCGCTTCGCCGCCTGGGTCAGCGCCTGCGGTTGCCGCAACGCCGAAGAACTGGCGGCGGCCAAGCAGCAGGCGGTGGATTATTTCGTCGAGGAATTCCGCCTGATGATGGAAGAGAACCTCACTGACTACATCGAGAATTTCTCGCGGTACATGAACCCCCAGCAAGACTGAATCCTTCCCCCGACAGGCTTCACAGCCCAGCTGTGAAGCTGTCCCGGCACTCGACTCCTGGCTCTTCGGAGCATGGGCACTCCGCGGTTTTTTATAGCCTTGTGGCGTCTGCATCTGGCTGTGCATAGCGCTTTGATCTGAGGGCGGCGGGGCCGCGGCAACCGCTGGTCCAGTTGTCTCCCGGGCGCCCAGGGAGCCGGCAATCGCTCGACTACACTGCGCCTGCGGCAGGCAATCCAGGGGTGTTGAATATCCCATCCGGGATGAGCACGGTCATGAGTTGCCAAGGCATTGCTGCGCCTGTGGTTACACCAGGGAACCTACCCAATCAGCAAGGAGTGCCAAACATGATCGTTCTTCCTCAACGTGTGATTGAAAACGGTACTGTCATCTCGCTACGCGGCGACTCGGGCAACTACATGTCGCGGATGGGCGCGACCGGGCTCGAACTGTCCAAGGGCGCCATCGACCAGTACTGCAAGTTCAGGGTCACCCTGATCCAGATCGGCAACGACAAGAAGCTGGCATTGCAGGGCGACACCAACAAGTTCATGTCGCGGATGGGGGCGACGGGGCTTGAACTGTCCAAGGACAGCATCGATCAGTACTGCCAGTTCTCCTATGCCATCGACACCGCCAGCGGGCAGATTTCCCTGCGTGGCGACAACGGCAAGTGGATGTCGCGCATGGGCGAGACCGGGCTTGAGCTGTCCAAGGACGGCATCGATCGCTACAGCCAGTTCCTGGTGGTGGTCGAGGGCTAGCACCAGGCGGTACCCGGCGTCGGGGCAGGTTTTTTGATTGGCGTGGCCAGCACTCCAGCGGCTGGCCACGAAGTCCCGGCGTCGATCGAGGGGCGATGTCTGGAAGGGGGGACAGGCAGATCGTCCCCCGCTTACCTGTGACGTTGCGTCTCAGGCCCTTACAGCCCCATCTCCAGTTCCAGCAGGTCCGCCAGCGGCTGGCGCCGGCGGATCAGTTTCACCTGGCCATCCTCGAACAGCACCTCCGGCAGCAGCGGCCGGCTGTTGTAGTTGGAGGACATGCTGGCGCCATAGGCACCGGTGTCGTGGATCACCAGCAGGTCGCCGACCCGGGCCTGGGGCAGCAACTGCGGGGTCAGGCTTTCGTCGTCCTGGGTGAAGATATCGCCGGACTCGCACAGCGGGCCGCCGACCACGGTGGGCCGCAGTGGACGCTGCACCGCCTGGCCGTTGGCGTCGATCAGGTTCATGGCGTGATAGGCGCCGTACATGGCCGGGCGCATCAGGTCGTTGAAGCCGGTGTCGGCCAGCACGAAGTGATGGTTGCCGGCGTCTTTCACCACCCGCACTTCGCTGACCAGGCAGCCGGCCTCGGCCACCAGGAAACGCCCGGGTTCGATTTCCATGCGCACGCCGTGGCCGAGCCAGGCTTCGATTTCCTCGCGGGCCTGGCGCCAGGCATTGGCATAGCGCCGCACGTCCACCGGCTCATCGCCCACGCGGTACGGGGTGGACAGGCCGCCGCCGATGGAGAAGGCCTCGATGTCGTGGTCCAGGGACTTGACCGCGGCCACCATGGCGGCGCCGACCTGTTCCAGGTGCCCGTAGTCCACGCCGGAGCCGATGTGCATGTGCAGGCCTACCAGCTTCAGGCCGTACTGGCGGATCACTGCGAGGGCTTCGCCGACCTGTTCGTGCCAGATGCCGTGCTTGCTGTTTTCACCGCCGGTGTTGGTCTTGCGGCTATGGCCGTGGCCGAAGCCCGGGTTGATCCGCAGCCACACGCGGTGGCCCGGGGATTTCTCACCAAGCTGGCGCAGCATGTCGATGGAACCGGCGTTGACCTCGATGTTCAGCTCCACCACCCGTTGCAGGGTGGCGGTGTCGAACAGGTCGCAGGTGAAGACGATGCCGGCCGGATCGCCTTGCGGGCTGAACCCAGCCAGCAACGCCCGCTCGATTTCCCCCAGGGACACCGCGTCCACCCGCACCCCGGCCTCGCGGATCAGGCGCAGCACCTGCAGGTTGGAGCAGGCTTTCTGCGCGTAACGCACCACGTCGAAGGCCTTCAGTTGCTGGATGCGCACCTTGATGGTCCGCGCGTCGTAGCACCACAACGGGGTGCCGTACTGGCGGGCGGCGGCGGTCAGTTGCTCGGGAGAAAAGGGAATGGCCATGGCAATCGTCTGTGGCGAGGAAAGAGGCCTGCATGATGCCGAGGGCGGCGTATTCAATAAAATATCTATTCTTTGTATCTCGATTCAGTTCTGATATGACTTGTGTGAATCAACGTCTCAAACCGAGGAGCAAGCCGTGGACATTTCCCTGCGCCATATCGAGGTGTTCCGCGCCATCATGCAGGCCGGCAGCGTCACCGGCGCCGCGCGCCTGCTGTTCACCTCGCAACCCACGGTCAGCCGCGAGCTGGCGCGGCTGGAGAGCCTGTCCGGGCTGAGCCTGTTCGACCGCGAGGGCGGCCGCTTGCTGCCGACCGCCCAGGCCATGCTGTTGCTGGAAGAAGTGGAGCGAGCCTATGTCGGCCTGGAGCGGATCAACAGCGTGGCGCAATCGATCCGCCGCTTCGAGCACGGCCAGTTGAGCCTGACCTGCCTGCCGCTGTTTTCCCAGACTTTGCTGCCGCGGGTGTGCAAGCACTTCCAGGAGCAACACGCCGGCATCGGCCTGAGCATCACCGCCCAGGAATCGCCCTTGCTGGAAGAGTCCCTCAGCGCCCAGCGCCACGACCTGGGCCTGACCGAAAGCGAACACCTGCCACGGGGCACCCAGGGCGAACTGCTGTTTTGCGCCGACATGGTGTGCATCCTGCCGGAAGGGCACCCGTTGCTGGCCAAGCCGCTGCTGCACAGCGAAGACTTTCGCGGGGTGGATTTCATCAACCTGTCAGGCCTGGACATTTATCGTCAGACCCTCGACGAGCACTTTCGCCAGGCCGGCGTCGACCGCCGGGTGGTGATCGAGACCACCAATGCCGCCTCGGTCTGCGCCATGGTGCGCCAACAGCTGGGGGTGGCGATCATCAACCCGCTGAGCGCCATGGAGGAGGCGGGCAGGGGCCTGGCGATCCGCCCGCTGCAGTTGTCGGTGCCATACCGGGTCATGCTGATCCGTCCGGATTTCCGACCGTCGTCGATTTTCGTCGAGGCCTTCTGCGCCTCCTTGAAACAGGAGGCCTCGGTGTTGGCCGCCGCCCTCGAGCGCCGGCTGCGACGGGAGTGAAGGCAGCAGGGCCGCCGTTGTGCGCCTAGGCTTGAAGCGACCGGTAGCATTTGTACCCCTTGAGGACTGTCTGTCATGTCGGAACCTGCAATGAGCGACACCGGCAAGCCCCTGAGCCGCGGCATTCCGCGCACGGTCTGGGCGCTGGGATTCGTCAGCCTGTTCATGGACGTGTCGTCCGAGCTGGTGCACAGCCTGTTGCCGCTGTACATGGTCGGCACCCTGGGCATCAGCATGCTGGCGGTCGGCATCATCGAAGGGGTGGCGGAAGCCACGGCGCTGATCGTGAAAGTCTTTTCCGGCGCCCTCAGCGACTTCATCGGCCGGCGCAAGGAACTGCTGCTATTGGGTTACGGCCTGGCGGCGCTGACCAAGCCGCTGTTCCCCCTGGCGAGTTCGGCGGAACTGGTGTTCAGCGCGCGCCTGCTGGACCGCATCGGCAAGGGCATTCGCGGCGCGCCACGGGATGCCCTGGTGGCGGACGTGGCCCCGGCAGAAATTCGCGGCGCCTGTTTTGGCCTGCGCCAGTCGCTGGACACCGTGGGGGCGTTCCTCGGCCCGATCCTGGCCATCGGCCTGATGCTGTGGCTGGCCAACGATATCGCCCAGGTTTTGTGGCTGGCGGTGATTCCCGCGGCGCTGGCCGTGGCGCTGTTGGTCTTCGCCATCCGCGAACCCGAGCACGCCCCCGGCCGCCGGCACTTCCAGTCGCCATTGCGGCTGGCCTCGCTGCGACGGTTCTCCCGGCATTACTGGTGGGTGGTGGCCATCGGCGCGGCCTTCACCCTGGCCCGTTTCAGTGAGGCGTTCCTGGTGTTGCGGGCCCAGCAACTGGGCTTCTCCGCCGCCTGGGTGCCGCTGGTGATGGTGGTCATGGCCGGGTTCTATATGGTCTCGGCCTATCCAGTCGGCAAATGGTCGGACCGCATCAACCGCAGCGCCTTGCTCAGCGTCGGCCTGCTGTTGCTGATCCTCGCCGACCTGGTGCTGGCCTATGCCGAGTCGGTGCCGCAGGTGTTGCTCGGCGTCGCCCTGTGGGGCCTGCACATGGGCTTCAGCCAGGGCATCCTCGCCACCCTGGTGGCCGACACCACGCCCGCCGACCTCAAGGGCACGGCCTTCGGTGTGTTCAACCTGTTGAGCGGAATGGCCCTGCTGCTGGCCAGCGTAATCGCCGGCTGGCTGTGGCAGGCCCATGGCGCGGCGCTGACGTTTTACGCCGGGGCGGGGTTTGCCGGCTTGTCGTTGTTGTTGCTGATGGGCAAGCCGAAGTCGCAGTGACAGCCTCTGGGGGGCAAGGCGCTAACGGCTCCCGCCGGGCTGATCGGCCGACAGGCTCCAGACAATCGAGCTGAGGATGCCCAGGTCGAGCAACAGGGCCTGCGAGCGCAGGACCTTGCGCAAGGATGGGTAGTCGGCCTTGGTCGCCTTGAAGCTGGACCTTTCCAGCACATGGATATGCCTGGTCACCACAGTGACGGCCAGGCTGGCCAGCTGCTTCTCGGTGTCGGGCACCGCGATATCCAACTCTTGCAAGCGGTTCTGGAAGGCGCTGATGGCGTCTTTTTCACTGTCATCCCGGGGCTGGTAGAGGATCTTCTGCTCGGAGGCGCTTGCAGTGACTTTCTTGTACAGGGCGACCGACTCGTTGAAGTGCTCCAGGGCTGCTGCCTTGGCCTCGGTGGCATGCAGGGTGTCCCGCAGTTCGAGGTACATCAGCATTTCGTGGGACTTCTGCAAGCCTCGGTGCAGCTCGGCGCCGGCGTTGGTCGAGAGTTTCTCGAGTCCTTTTCTGTCCGCGTCGAAGGAGGGGCCGGCACTGGCCTGGAGGCTGGCCAGCCCCGCCAGCACTATGCAAAAGCCGGTGTAGAGCAGGCATCTGATCGGGCGCATGTTCCGCTCCTCGTTATCGGGTCGATGAAGCAGGCAAAGGACTGGGTGGCATACCGGGCTCTGCCCATGGGGGCTTGAGCGCTGTGATCCGGCTTCGACGGATAAGGCTCCACGCATCGGCCTGGACTGTTTCAGCCGTGAGTCAGTGGGCAGGAAGGCGTGGAAAACGAGTCTCGCCAGCCGCATGAGTTGAATGTAGCTGACGGATGGGGGGCTGCCAGCGGCCTCTGGCCGGCGTCTGCCGGGCCGCAAAACGAACCCGGCGCACCATGGGGTGCGCTGGGCGTATTGCCGGCCAGCCGCCGGATGTCGTGGGTCCGAGGGCCGGCCGTGGTGCGCGGTAAGCGTTAGCGTTCGATGGCCAGTGCCACGCCCTGGCCGCCACCGATGCACAGGGTGGCCAGGCCTTTCTTGGCGTCGCGCTTGAGCATCTCGTGCAGCAGGGTCACCAGCACCCGGCAGCCCGAGGCGCCGATCGGGTGGCCGAGGGCGATGGCGCCGCCGTTGACGTTGACCTTGCTCGCGTCCCAGCCCAGCTCCTTGCCCACCGACAGCGCCTGGGCGGCGAAGGCTTCGTTGGCTTCGATCAGGTCCAGCTGCTCCAGGGACCAGCCGGCCTTGTCCAGGCAGCGGCGGGTGGCCGACACCGGGCCGATGCCCATGATCGCCGGGTCGACGCCGGCGTTGGCGTAGGCGGCGATCTTCGCCAGCACCGGCAGGCCCAGGGCCCGGGCCTTGGCGGCGCTCATCAGGATCACCGCGGCGGCGCCGTCGTTGAGCGACGAGGCGTTGCCGGCGGTGACCGTGCCGTCCTTCTTGAAGGCCGGCTTGAGCTTGCCCAGGGATTCGGCGGTGGTGCCGGCGCGCGGCTGCTCGTCGGTGGCGAAGGCCACGGGCTCGCCCTTGCGCTGGGGAATCAGGATCGGGGTGATTTCATCGACGAAACGTCCGCCTTCGATGGCGGCCACGGCCTTCTGCTGCGAGGCGGCGGCAAAGGCATCCTGGGCTTCGCGGCTGATGGCGTATTTGTCCACCAGGTTCTCGGCGGTGATGCCCATGTGGTAGTCGTTGAAGGCGTCCCACAGGCCGTCGCTGATCATGCTATCGACGATCTGGCTGTGACCCATGCGCAGACCGGTGCGGGCACCGGGCAGCACGTAATTGGCCAGGCTCATGTTCTCCTGGCCGCCGGCGATGATTACCTCGGCGTCGCCGCAGCGGATCGCCTGGGCGCCCAGGTGCAGGGCCTTGAGGCCGGAGCCGCAGACCTTGTTCAGGGTCAGGGCCGGCACGGCGTGGGGCAGGCCGGCCTTGATCGCGGCCTGGCGCGCGGGGTTCTGCCCGGCGCCGGCGGTGAGCACCTGGCCCATGATCACTTCATCGACCTGGGCACCGTCCAGGCCGGTCTGGGCCAACAGCTGGCGGATCACCGCGGCGCCGAGATCGACCGCGGGAATGGTCGCCAGCGAACCCTGGAAACTGCCGACCGCGGTGCGGGTGGCGGCAACGATTACGACGTCTTGCATGGTCTGGTTGCTCCTCAGGCGAACTGCATTTCAGGCACGTGGGCCGGCACGATCAGCTTGCCGGCGGTCTTGCCGACGATTTCCTCGACGCTCACGCCCGGGGCGCGCTCCTTGAGGATGAACGCGCCGTTCTCGATCTCCAGGTAAGCCAGGTCGGTCAGCACGCGCTTGATGCAGTTGGCGCCGGTCAGCGGCAGGCTGCAGCGCGACAGCAGTTTCGACTCGCCGTCTTTCGAGGCGTGGGTCATGGTGACGATGATGTTGTCCGCGCCGGCCACCAGGTCCATGGCGCCACCCATGCCCTTGACCAGCTTGCCGGGGATCATCCACGAGGCGATGTTGCCCTGCACGTCGACCTCGAAGGCGCCGAGCACGGTGAGGTCGATATGGCCGCCACGGATCATCGCGAAGGATTCGGCGGAAGAGAAAATCGACGCGCCGATGCGCGCGGTGACGGTCTGCTTGCCGGCGTTGATCATGTCGGCGTCGACTTCGTCGTCGGTGGGGAAGGCGCCCATGCCGAGCAGGCCGTTTTCCGATTGCAGCATCACTTCCATGCCGTCGGGGATGTAGTTGGCCACCAGGGTCGGGATACCGATGCCGAGGTTCACGTAGAAGCCGTCCTGCAGTTCGCGGGCGACGCGTTGAGCCATTTGTTCGCGGGTAAGAGCCATTTTTTATTCTCCGTCAGTCGTTGGGCGGGCGATTACTTGCGCACGGTGCGCTGTTCGATGCGTTTTTCGAACGTGCCGCAAATGATCCGGTCGACGTAGATGCCGGGGGTGTGGATCTGCGTCGGGTCCAGCTCGCCCGGCTCGACGATCTCTTCGACCTCGACCACGGTGATCTTGCCGGCGGTGGCGGCCAGCGGGTTGAAGTTCTGGGCGGTGTGGCGGTAGACCACGTTGCCGAAGTGGTCGGCTTTCCAGCCTTTGACGATGGCGAAGTCGCCGGTGATGGATTCTTCCATCAGGTAGGCGCGGCCGTTGAATTCACGGGTTTCCTTGCCGTCGGCGACCGGGGTGCCGACGCCGGTGGCGGTGAAGAAGGCCGGGATGCCGGCGCCACCGGCACGCATTTTCTCGGCCAGGGTGCCTTGCGGGGTCAGCACCACTTCGATTTCACCGCTCAGCAGCTGCTTCTCGAACAGGGCGTTTTCACCGACGTAGGAGGCCACCACCTTGCTGATCTGCCGGTCTTCCAGGAGCACGCCGAGGCCGAAGCCGTCGACGCCGCAGTTGTTGGAGACCACGGTCAGGTCGCGGGTGCCGCGACGCTTGATCTCGGCGATCAGGTTTTCCGGAATGCCGCACAGGCCGAAGCCGCCGGAGATCACGGTCATGCCGTCCTTGAGACCTTCGAGGGCTTCCTCATAGGACGCCACGCGCTTGTCGAAACCTGCCATCTGCACATCCTCTTGTTATTGGTATTTGCGTTGCCAGCCGGCTGGCTGGCCGTATGAAGAGAGTGAGCAGCAGTGTTGCGCCAGGGGATTGATTTGTTAAGTTGATTTTTAAGGTTGATTGATAGATAAAACTCAATAGTCGATCCCGAGGACAGAGCATGACCGTCAAACAGATCCGCGCCTTTCTGGCGGTGGCCCAGAGCCTGAGTTTCGCCGTGGCCTGCGAACGCCTGCACCTGTCGCAGTCGGCCCTGAGCCTGACCATCAAGGCTCTGGAGGACGGCCTCGGCGGGCGCCTGTTCAGCCGCAATACGCGCAACGTCGCCCTGACCCCGGAAGGCGAGGCGCTGGTGCCCCTGGCGCGGCGCTTGATCGCCGACTGGGACAACGCCGAGGACGAACTGCGCCAGCGCTTCACCCTGCAGCGCGGGCGGGTGACCCTGGCGGCCATGCCGTCCTTTGCCGGCAACCTGCTGCCGCCGATTCTCAAGACCTTTCGCGCGCGTTACCCGCAGGTCAATGTCACGGTCAACGACGTGATCAACGAGCAGGTACTGGAGATGGTCCGCGACCGCCAGGTGGAATTGGGGGTGGCCTTCGAGCCGCAGCAAAGCGCGTCGCTGCAATTCACCCCGCTGTACATCGACCGCTTCGTCGCCGTGGTGCCCAGCGATTCGCCCCTGGCCGACCTGAAGGACATCGACTGGCAATCGCTGCTGGAACAGCCCTTCATTACCCTGCAACGGCCGTCCACGGTGCGGGTGATGCTTGAAGAGCATTTGCTGGCGCGGGACATGAAACTGCCGGTGGAATTCGAAAGCCATCAACTGGCGACGGTGGGGCGCATGGTCGCCAGCGGCCTTGGTGTGAGCGCGGTGCCGGCCCTGTGCGCCGGACAGATGCGCGAGCTGGGCGCGCGCTGCATCACCCTGCGCGACCCGGTGGTGGAACGCGCCATCGGCGTGCTGACCAACCCCGGGCATGAGCTGTCCAGCGCGGCCCAGGCGCTGTTCGACATTCTGCGCGGGGCCGGTCTGGCCGAGCGCCTGTCGGGGGTTGCCTAGGAGGTCAGGCGCTCGGCCAGCAGCGGCAACAGTTGCTCGCAGGAGGCGGCGATCTTCAGGTCCAGCAGCTCGTCGGCGCGGGTCTTGCCGAAGTTGATGGCGATCAGCGGCTTGCCCTGGTCGGCCATGACCTTGCACAGGCGAAAGGCCGAATAGGCCATCAGCGACGAACCCACCACCAGCAGGCCGGCGGCCTGCTCGATGCTGTGCATGGCCTTGGCCGCGGTGGCCTGGGCCATGTTCTCGCCGAAGAACACCACATCCGGTTTCAGCCGCTCGCCAGCGCAATGAGGGCAGCGGGGCACCTGGAAACGTTCCTCGAACACCGGGTCGAGCAGGGTGTCGCCGTCGGGCGCCTGCACCGCGTCGACGCCGGCCAGGTAGGGGTTGTGCAGTTCCAGCAATTGCTGGATCGCCTGCCGATCGCTGCGTTGGCGGCAATCCAGGCAGACCACCCGGTGCAGGTTGCCGTGCAGTTCGATCACATCGCGGCTGCCGGCCTGGTCGTGCAGGGTGTCGACGTTCTGGGTGATCAAGCCGGCGATTTTCTGCCGCGCCTGTAAATGCGCCAGGGCCTCATGGGCTGCGTTCGGCCGGGCCTGGCGGATCCGCGGCCAGCCGAGCATGGCCCGCGCCCAGTAGCGGCGCCGGGCCTTGGGTTCGGCCAGGAACTCCTGGTACATCATCGGTTGCTGGCCGCGCCGCACGCCGTCGTTGTCGCGGTAATCGGGAATCCCCGAAGGGGTGCTGATGCCGGCGCCGGTGAGGACCATGAAGGGGCGCTCGGCCATCAGTCGCTGCAGCTGCTCCAGAGGGGTGTCCAGGGTGTCGGTCATGTGCGTCCTCGTACTCCGGCGGTGGCGCTGCGGACCGCAGCGAGGCCATACCTTGTGCCTGACCAGGAGTTTAGACAAGGGCGCGGGAGCTGGACGGTGGTGCTGCCGTCCAGCGTCCCGGGGAGGCGATTCAGGAGGCGTGCGGGTTGTCGTCCTGGGGTTCTTCGCTGTCTTGCTCTTGCCCCGGCAGTTCGGTGATCACGCTGAAGTCACTGACTTCCACCGCGCCCAGGCCGTAGCCCAGCAGGTGGAAGGAGAAGGCCTTGCGCGATTCCGGGTTGGCGAAGCTGAAGTCCATTTCCAGCGGCTGGTCGGGGGTGACCAGCATCTCTTCCGGCAGGCCCAGGGCCACGTCCTGCTCGCGCTCCTTGCCCTTGAGCAGGATGTAGGCGTTCTGCTGCGGGTCGGCCGAGCGCACGGTGAAACGTACGCGGGTCAGCGAGCCCTTGGGCATTTCCAGGTACTGCGCGCCGATCAGGTTGTCGGCCCAGTCATCCTTGATCTGCGCCTGCAGCGGGATGATCGCCGGGCTGCCGAACTGGTAGCGCAGGTTCAGCGGCGATTGCAGCAGGGTGCGGTCCAGGCCTTCGGCCCGGGCGCTGATCTGGCGCGCCCGCAGGCCGCCGTACTGGCCCTTGAAGGTGGCGCTGTCGGCGATGAAGCCGGTGCTTGAGTAGTAGCGGCAGCGCTGCTGGAAATCGCATTCGGTCAGGGTGCCCTGGCCATCGTGATAACGCAGCTTGCCGTTGGTGTAGGACATGATCTCCCGGCCCAGGGCGTAGGCGCGAAATAGCGAGCGACCGCTGAGGCTCTCCGGCACCTGGAAGCCGAAGTAGTCGAGTACCGAGGCGCTCAGGTCGACATGGCCGTAGGTCCCGGACTTGAGTTTGGGCAACTGCGCCTGCTCCGGGGCGAGCATCAGGTTGAAACCCCAGGACGAGGCCAGGCGCACGCCATCGATGCCGTGGGACTCGTCCGAGGTGATCACCACCAGGGTGTCCTTGAGCACGCCCTGGCGCTCCAGCTGGTCCATGAACTCACCGATGGCATCGTCCAGGTAGGCCACCGCGGCCTGCTTGGGTGTGTCGAAGCGGTTGAGGTAGTCCTCCGGCGCGGAGTAGGGCTGGTGGGTGCCGACGGTCAGCAGGGTGAGCATCCACGGCTGCTTCTGCTTTTTCAGCTGGCCGACATAGTCCAGCGCGCCTTCGAAGAAAGCCTTGTCGTCCTTGCCCCAGGGGAAGTCCAGGTAGTTGGCGTTGCTGAACCACTCCAGGCCGTGGGTCGAGTCGAAGCCGATGTGCGGCATGATCTTGTCTTTGGCCATGAAGCGCAGGCCGGCGCCTTGCAGGTAATGGGTGTTGAAACCCTGCTTGCGCAACTGCGCCGGCAGGCAGGCCTGGTTGCGCTGGCTTTGGGTCAGCAGCTCGATGCCCTTGGGCGTACCGTTGTCGAGCTTGTCGTAGTCGCCGCAGAGCATGGCGTACAGGCCGCGGATGGTCTGGTGGCTGTGCAGTACGTAGTCCGGGGTGTTCATGCTGCGTTCGGCCCAGGCGCTGAGCTTGGGCATCAGGTCGTCCTGGTAGCGGCTGTGCAGGGCCTCGCGGTTGGTCTTGATATAGGCGCCGGGAATGCCTTCCAGGGCGATCACCAGCACGTTGCGCGCCTGGCCCGGGGCGGCCAGCAACGGCTCGCCGTCGAGGTCGAGCTGGGTCAGGCCGGCCATCTGCACCGGCAGTTCGGGCACATCGCCTTCCAGCCATTGTTCCAGCTGCACCTGGCCCTGGCCGGCGGCGGCCGCGAGCAACTGGTGCGGCAGGTTGAACAGGCGCCATTGATCGGCTTCGCTGGGGTTCAGGTATTGCACGCCGCCATGGGCCAGCCACAGCAGCGCCGGGGCGGTCCAGGCATGGCGCGGCAAGCGCGGGGCGCGGGTGCCGCGGGCCGCCCATTGCACGCCCAGCCACAACGCCAGCCCGGACAGCAGCGCCGCCGCCAGCCAGGGATGAGCCAGGCCGCCGCCGGTGGAGTTGCCGACGAACTGCGGGTCGAACAGGTAATGTAGGTCGGAGGCATTGGGCAGGCGGCCCACGGCGCTGACCAGCTCGGCGCTGGCGATGCTCAGCAGGCTCCACACCAGCAGCACCGGCAGGGCCAGCCACCAGGGCCGGCGGTACAGCAGCAGGGTCAACAGGCCCGCGGTGCCCAGGTCGGAGAGATAGCCCAGGGGATCGGACCAGCCGAGCAGCGCGCGCGCCACCAGGGGCACGAGCAGCACCAGGCTCAGCAGTGCGCCGAGGGGGGCCAGGGGATGATGGAAAACACGCCGGATGAAATTCACGAAAAACCTGCCAGTCATTAAATCTTCACGCAAATGTGCGTCATGGTAACAACAGCCGGCGGCAAGACGTTTCTTATTCGCGAGGGAAATAAGCTCCCGGGTCGCTGGCGAAACGGCCCGGGGTGCTGCAGGACGGTGGCTTGAAGCCCGTATTCAGGCGCCTGGCGGCGGAGCCAGGGAAGGGCGGATAGCGCTTGGATTTACTATTTCAGAGTGTTTAAAGACGCGCGGCTCCAGGTTCAGCGCGACCACTTGATGATCAGCCGGGCGAAAAAAGCGCCGCTGACAATCACCGCGAACAGCCGCAGGGTCTGCATGGCCAGCACCAGGCCGACGTCGGAGTGGGTGTCCACCGCGATGATCGTCATGGCGTCCAGGCCGCCGGGGCTGGTGGCGAGGTAGACCGAGAGGAAGTCCTTGTCCAGCCAGTGCGCCAGCAGCCAGGCCGACAGCGCGCAGAGGGCGATCAGCAGCACCGCGCCGACGATCATCGCCGGCAGGCGGGCCCAGACGTAGCGCACGGTCGGCCGGTCGAAGCGCAGGCCGATGTAGCAGCCGATGGCGCCATAGGCCAGGGCCAGCAGCCAGCCGGGCAGGGTGATGTGCAGCAGCCCGGAGATCTGCAAGGCGCCGCCGATCAGCAGCGGTACCAGCAGGGCCCCGGCCGGCACCCGTGAGCCGAGCAGCACGCCGAGCACGATGGTGCCCAGGGTCAGGCCGAGGTTGAGCAGGGTGAAGGTCTGCAGGACCACCTCGGTGCTGTGGGCCTGGCTGCCGCCGGCCGGGACGCCGATCCAGTGGCCGGCCAGGGCGCCGATCATCACCACGCAGACCACTCGCACGTACTGCATGGTGGCCACCACCCGCGAGTCGGCGCCGAAATCGTCGGCCATCGCCACCATGGCCGAGGCCGCCCCCGGCGCGGTGCCCCAGGCCGCGGTGCTGGGTGGCAGGCCGCCGAGGCGTACCAGCGCCAGGCCGACCAGGGCACTGAGGCAGACGGTGAGCACGGTGGCGAACAGCATCACGTGCCAGGACTGCACCATCGAGGCCAGCACCGCCATGGTCATGGAGTGGGCGGCCAGGACCCCGACCGAACCCTGGCCGAGGCGAAAGGCCTGGCGCGGCACGCGGATGCTGGCGCCGCTGACGCCGAAACCGATGGCCACCAGCATCGGCCCGAGAAACTGCCCGGCGGGCACCTCGAAGTGGTTCAGCAACTGCCCGGCGCTGCCGGCGAGGATCAGCAGCGCCAGCCATTGCAGGGCAAGGGGCCAGGCGGACAGGGACAAAGGCGAGGGACTAGGCAAGGGCATTCTCCAGCGCGCTGGCCGTTCCTGTTGCGGGACCGTTGCTACCAGCGCTTCGAAGCAAATTATTGATAGCGCAATTGATCAAGTCCAGTTTCTAATTGTGATCAACCAATAACTCTGGTTTATCGATTATGGACCTGCGTGACCTGACCTATTTCGAAACCATCGCCGAGCTCGGCCACCTCGGGCGCGCGGCGCAGAAGCTCAATCGCAGCCAGCCGGCGCTGACCAAGAGCATCCAGCGCCTGGAGGAGTCCTTTGGCACCAAGCTATTCGAGCGTGACGGGCGGCGGATCAAGCTGACGGCGGTGGGCCAGTTGCTGCAACAGCGCGCCCGGCAGTTGCAGCAGAACATCGCCGAGACCCATCGCGAGGTGCGCGATTTTGCCAGCGGCGTGCTCGGCAATATTCGCCTGGGCTGTGCCGCCAGCATGGCCGAGCACTTGCTGCCGCAAATGACCGCAACGCTGCTGGAGCGCGCCCCGGACATCACCCTGAACCTGGTGATCGGCCAGGACGACGTGCTCCGCGACTCCCTGCGTTCGGGGCGCCTGGACATGGTGATTTGCCCGCTGTCCGAGGGTGACCCGCACCTGAGCCATCACACTCTGTTCGAAGACCAGGCCGTGGTGGTGGCCAGCCGCGACCATCCGGTGTTCGACACGCCGATGCGCCTGCAAGACCTGTGTGACTACCGTTGGGTACTGCCGGGAACCGGGGTCTCGGCCCGCCGCTGGATCGACAATGTGTTCCAGAGCCACCAGCTGCCACTACCGGCGGTGCAGATCGAGACCAACACCATTTCCCTGCTGCCGCGGCTGATCGCCAAGACCGGGCTGCTGAGCTTCCTGGCCCGGGAAACCCTGGACGACTTCAAGGGCATCGCCCACCTGCGGGAAGTGCCGCTGGCGCAAACCCGCATGCATCGCAGCATCGTGGTACTGGTGCGGACCGAAGGCTACCTGTCGCCGGCGGCCCAGCTGCTTTTGGATTTGCTCAAGCGCGATGGGCGGCAGTTCTTCACCGCGGGCTGAATAGCGCCTGGTAACGGGCTACGCATGGCGTGCCTCTGTAGGAGCAGCCGGTCGACGCTCGATTGCTCGCGATAGCCGGCAAAGCCGGCGTAATTGAATGCTGCTGGTCGATCAGTGTGCGGGGCTTTGCGTCAGCGAGGCGGGAATGTCCCGCATGGCATGCAGGACGCGCCACGCGTCAATGGGGGGCGTCGTGCCGGGCGTAGAACACCAGATAGGGATAGTGACTCAATGGCCAGTAGAGAAGCCCCGGCAAATCGAGCTCATGGGGGTAGCGAGAAAGGCCTGAGGCCGGATGCCGGGCGATATGCGCATAGGCGGCTTGCAGGTCGTCGATGAAGCCCAGGGTCGCCTGCTCGGCCTGTTGAGCCAGGTAGTCATCGATAGCATCTTCTACATCCTGATTGGCCAGGGTCTCGGAATGTCCTGCTGTGTCTTCATTCCTTGCGGACCCTGGCGCGTAGAGCGTCGAAGTAACAATCGCCCACAGGAGCGCCAGGCGCCGATTCAGCTCCTGCGAGCAGCAGGCCGCGCAGGTACTGTCGATCCTGATCCTTGCGGATCAGCTCCCGGACGTACTCGCTGCTGGTGCTGTAGCCCCGCTGGCTGACCTGATCGTCGACAAAGGCCTTGAGGGCTTCCGGCATGGAAATGTTCATGGTGCTCATGGTTTTGTCCACGCTTGGCAAAAATTGCCAAAGGTTACGCCTCCAGCCTCACCTTGCCAGCGAGGAACATCAGGGACATGCCGCCGATCCACGGCGCCACGCTGGGCTCCCACCGCAAGGGCCAACCACCAAGCTCGCGGCCAACCGATGCGGTCGTTAGCGTGCCGTTCGCAGTGCCGGTACATGAGTTTCATCGGGGCAACAGACACCGGCTTCAGCGGGTCTCGATCTGCGCCTGCAACTGTCCGCCCACGATAGACACCTCGCGCAACTGCGCGCCGTCGCGGATCACGAACAAGGCATCCATGCCGCGCTCCTGGGCCAACCGCGGTCCCTCGACTTCGCCGAGCACCAGCAGCGCGGTGGCCCAGGCATCGGCCAGCATGCAGTTGGCGGCCACCACGCTGACCGAGGCCAGGCGGTTGTCCAGGGGCGCGCCGGTGGCCGGGTCGAGGGTATGGGCATAGGACTGCCCGGCGATCTCCACCCAGCGCCGGTAGTCGCCGGAGGTGGCAATGGCTGCATTGCTCAGTTCCATCACCCCCATGACTTGGCGTACCCCACGCAGGGGTTTCTCCAAGGCCACGGTCCAGGGTTGTCCGGCGGGCTTGCTGCCCCTGGCGCGCATTTCGCCGTCGATCCCCACCAGATAGTCACGGATGCCCGAGGCTTCCAGGGCGCGGGCCAGTTCATCGACGCCAAAACCCTTGGCAATGCCATTGAGGTCCAGGCGCAGCTTGGCCCGCTTGCGCAAGCGGTGGCGCCGGGGTTGCAGCTCCAGGCCGTAGCTGGCGGGGGCGAGGCGCTGCCGGCCCAGCTCGGCCAGCGCCGGCTGATCCAGTGTCCGGGCCGTGGGGCCGAAGCCCCAGCCCTGGACCAGTTCGCCCACGGCAATCTCGAAGGCCCCTGCGGATTGCTCGCTGACCTGCAGCGCCGTGGTGATGACGTTCATCAGTTCCCTGGGCACGCTGACCCAGTGGTGCCTGGGCGCCGAGTTGAGTCGGTTGAGATCGGACGTGGGGTTCCAGCTCGACATCTGTTGTTCAACCCGTTCTACCGCCTGGGCCAGGCGGTCCGCGATGTCTCGGGTAGCGAATCCCGGGGCGGCATAGAACAGCGCGGTGTAGCGGCTGCCCATGGTCGGGCCGTTGAGGCTGTAGCGTTGCAGTCCGGCGGTTTCAGTAGATGTCTTCACGGTAACGTCCTTGGGCCTTGAGGGTCAGTACGCTGAGGTTGAGCGGCGCCAGCACTTCGTCCAGGGCCTGGATCACCCCCTTGGCCATGTCCCGGCTGCCGCAGACCAGCACCTGGGCGCCTTTTTCCACCAGCCGGCGTAGCGCCAGGGCATCGGCGAGCAGCCGGTCCTGCACGTAGCCGCGCGCCGGGACCCGGGAGAAGGCCGCGTGCAGGGCGGTCAGGCGTCGGTCGGCCAGATAGCCCTTGAGTTCCGGCTCGTAGAGGAAGTCCGAGGCCGGGTGGCGCCCGCCCCAGTACAGGTGCATCGGTTGCCGGGCCCGGTTGCCGCGGATAAAGCCCGCCAGGGGGCCGATCCCGGTACCGGCGCCGATCAGGATCACTGGTTGCGGGCCCTGGACCGGACGAAATTGCGGGTTGGGCTGGATAAAGCCCTGGATCCGCGCTCCCGCTTGCAGGTCATGGAGAAAGCCTGAGCACAGGCCACCAGGGTGCTTGCGCACGCAGATCTCCAGGACCCCGTCGGCACTGCTGCTGGCCAGGGAGTAGAAACGCGGCTGCGCAGTGCCGGGGGGCAGGATGCCCACCAGGTCGCCGGCCTGGAATTCGGGCAAGCCTTGGCCGCTGCCGTCGGCCGGGGCCTTGAAGCGCAGGATCCGGGTCGGTGCCTGGACCTGGGCGCCATAGGCCACGGACTCGACCAGCTCCAGGTCATGGCTGGGCGGGGTTTGGCTGTGGTGCTGCAAGTCCAGCTCCAGCCCCAGGGCCGCTCCCAGCGCCTGGCCCCAGCGCTGGAACTCCTGGGCGCACTGGCGATGGATGCAGTCCAGGGGCAGCAGGGGTCGCGCACCGCTGGCGGCCAGGGCGTTCTGCACTTGCTCGGCGAAGCCGCAGAAGCGTGGGAACTGACGGTCGCCAAAACCCAGCACGGCAAATGGCAGCCCGGGCCCCGGCGGGTTTTGCCCCAGGCGCGCGAGAAAAGCCGTGGCCGAGGCCGGGGCATCGCCATCGCCGTGGGTGGCCGTAAGGATCAGCAGGTGGCGCGCCTTGGGGTAATCGCTTTGCAACTGGTTCATCGGCGCGCTGTGGACCTTGATCCCGGCCATCACCAGGGCCTGGTGCAAAGTGTGGGCAAAGCCCCAGGTGCTGTTGTTCTCGCTGCCCACCAGGATCACGCAGTCGGCGTTGGCGGCCGTGCTGTTGTCGTGGATCGGCGTGGCGCCGCGGCGCCGGCGCCACCACAGCCACAGGCCGGTGACGCTCATCAGCGGCACGCCCAGGGCGCAGGTCCCCAGCAGCAGGCCCAGCCACCACAGGCCTTCGCCAGTGTGCAGTTGGTAGATGAATGCATAGGCCTGATGCGCGCCGGCGTAGGGCTGGAAGGACAGCAGGGCGCCGCTGGCCTGGTCGACATAGCCCTCGCCGGCGGTGGTGCGCAGGCTGTACAGGTCCTGGGGGTTGCCAGGGCTGGGGTAGACCAGCTCGCGCAGGTCATTCAGGTCCAGGGCCTGCAACGCCGGCAGGCTGGCCACCGGCAAGGCCGGGCCGGCGCTGAGCAGGGTGGGGACGGCCGGGTCGGCCTGGCTGCCGTCGGCAATCAAGCCGAAGGTGCCGGCCGACAGGTACAACCCGCTCAGGGCCGACAGCAGCAGGCCCAGGGTGGTCAGGCGTCCGAGCTCGGCGTGCCAGCGCTGGCTGAAGCTGCCCCGCAAGGGCCGCAGCAGGTTGCCCCAGCCGCCGACGCGGCGGGCCAGCAACACGGCACCGGAGCACGCCAGCAAAAGCATCGCCAGGGCGCCCAGGGCCGATACGGCGTGGCCCGTCGTGTCGAGAAACAGCGAGCGGTGCAGTTCCTTGACCCAACGGGCAAACGCCGAGGGGGCGTAGGGCGCGAGCACCGAGCCGGTCAGCGGGTCGACCGTGCTGGCCAGCGCCTGGCCGTCCTGGCTGTGGTAGACGATCACCGAACCCGAGGGCGTGCGCCGGATTTGCTCGATCCCGCTCAGATGGCTGGCAATGCGTCCGGCCAGTTGCCCGACCGAGACTTGCGCCGCAGCCGGTTGGGGGGTATGCAGGCGTTCCAGCGCCGGGTTCAGTGCCAGGGTCGCGCCGCTGATGGCCAGCAGCATCACCAGCAGGGCGGCGATCAGCCCGGGAATCGAGTGCAACGAGCGCAACATGGTTGTGCCTCCTGACGGCGTGGGCATTACAGGTCGTAGCGCAGGGATTGCACGTAGGTGCTGCCGCTGGCCGGCTGGCCTGCGCCCTGGAGTGTCAGGGGCAGGACCACGTCGGCGCGGACATCGCGCTGGTCCTCCACGGCGCTGTCGATGCGGATCTGATACCCGGCGTCGATCAGGCTGTCCGCCAGCTCGGCGCTGACGGTCAGGGTCTCGCCGCTGCCGACGCTGGCACCGCTGATGCCGTCGTACTGGGCGGCGGCCATGCGGCTGCCCCGGGCCCAGTCCGGCAGGTGCTTGTAGTACTTGGCCTTCTTGCCGGCGACCCACAGGGTCTGCTGGTAGGTGCCATTGGCGTCGGTGAGGTAGATCGCCAGGTAAGCGTCATTGCCGCTGTAGTCCTTCAGGCGGGTGGTCAGGGTCACTTCACGGGCCTGGGCCAGCCCAGGCAAGGCCAGAACCGCGGCGAGGCAACTGGCGACGACAAGCTTGTTCATGAGGGTGTCCTTTTCGAGTGATGTGGCTGCAGCCTGAGCCGCTTAGCTGACAGCAACCTGAAGGACGTTGAAAAAGCTTCGAGGCCGGGCGAATGGGCTTTTCATGATCTGGCTCCGGCTGTCGGGGGGCGCGTGTGGCTACCCTGATGAGGATTTTGATGGCCAGCTGAATCTTCAGGTTGGCGTCAGGTTCGGCGGTTAAGGTGCGTCACCACACAGATCAGGGGAGGGCGTCATGCGGGTGTTATTGGTCGAGGACGCGGCGGTACTCGGGGAAGCGGTGCGCGAGCAGATTGCCGACGATGGCCACGCCGTGGATTGGGTGCAGCGCCTGGAGCAGGCCCGGGCCAGTGTCGCCAGCACAGCCTACGACCTGATCCTGCTGGACCTGATGCTGCCCGACGGGCGCGGCCTGGAATTTCTGCGCCAGCGCCGCGGTGCCGGAGACGTGACGCCGGTGATCATCCTCACCGCCCAGGACCAGATTTCCGAGCGCATCGCCGGGCTCAACGCCGGTGCCGATGATTACCTGGTCAAGCCCTTCGACTTGTTTGAGCTCTCGGCGCGGGTCGCGGCGGTGGCCCGGCGCTACAGCGGCAACCCCAACCCGCAGATCCGTCTCGGCGAGCTGCAAGTGAATATCAGCGCCCGCACCGTGCAGCGCGGCGGCGCCATCATCGATCTCACCGCCCGTGAGTGGGCGGTGTTCGAGGCCTTTGTCCAGCGCCCCAGCGCCTTGCTCTCCAAGTCCCAGCTGGAGGAGCGGCTGTATGCCTTCGGCGCGGAAATCGAGAGCAACACCATCGAGGTCTACGTCAGCCGGCTGCGCAAGAAACTCGGGCGCGAACTGATCGAAACCGTGCGCGGCATGGGCTACCGGCTGATGCCCGCATGAAGCGTCCGACCAGCCTGCAAAAGCGCCTGAGCCTGGGGCTGACCCTGGGCATGACCCTACTCTGGCTGGGGGCCACCGCCGGCACCTGGCTGGCGGTCCAGCATGAGTTGGAAGAAACCTTCGACAGCGCCCTGGAAGCCACGGCCCAGCGCATCCTGCCCCTGGCCGCGCTGGAAATCGGCAACCGTTCCGGGCCGCGCCGAGCCCGACATGTGGCGACCCTGAAGATGGACAGCGAATACCTGACCTACGTGGTGCGCGACGCCGAGGGGCAGATTCTGATGCGCTCCCACGACGCCAAGCTGAAGATCTTCAGCCACCGGCCCAGCCCGGGGTTTACCACCCGGGGCAAATACCGCTTGTACAGCGCCAGCGCCGAGAACGACTCGATCGTCATCGAGATCGCCGAGCCCCTGGCCCAGCGCCGCGAAGCTTCCCGGGAGGCGCTGTTCGCCTTGCTGGTGCCCTTGCTCGGGTTGATTCCCGTCAGCCTGCTGGGCACCTGGCTGTTCGTGCGCATCAGCCTGCGCAGCGTCTTGGCCTACCGGCGAGCAGTGGAGGCCCGCGGTGTGGGCGACCTGTCACCAATCAAGGTGGCGCGCCTGCCGGCGGAAATCGATCCCCTGGCCGAAGCGGTCAACCATCTGCTGGAGCGCCTGCGCAAAGCCCTGGAAACCGAGCGCAGCTTTACCGCCAACAGCGCCCATGAATTGCGCACGCCCCTGGCGGCGACCCTGGCGCAGATCCAGCGCCTGCGCCATGAAGCCCCGGAGGGGCCGTTGCAGCTACGGGCGGCGAAGATCGAGAACGCCCTGCGGGAGCTGGCCCGGCTCTCGGAAAAACTCATGCAGCTGGCCAAGGCCGAGGGCGGCGGGCTGTTGTCCGAAACCCCCGAGGACTTGATTCCGCTGCTGGCCCACGGTGTGGAGGAGTGGAATCGCGGCGCTGCGCCGCGCATCCGGCTGCAGTTGCCGGAGACGGCCCGGGTGTGTGCTGCCATCGACCCGGACGCCTTTGGCATCCTGCTGCGCAACTTGATCGAAAACGCCCTGAAGTACGGCGATCCGTTGCAGCCGGTAGACGTCAGCCTTGGCGCCGATGGTTGCCTGCGGGTGGTCAATGGCGGGCCGGTGGTGCCGCCGCCAGTGCTGCAACGCCTGACCGAGCGTTTTGTCCGCGGCAACAGCGAGGCCAGCGGCTCCGGCCTGGGGCTGGCGATTGCCCAGAGCATCGTTCACGGCGTGGGCGGCGAACTGCACCTGGCATCACCGGCCAGTGGCCGTTGCGATGGGTTCGAGGTGCGCGTGCAATTTCCCGTGTAGGGCCGGCGTGCGAAGGCGCCGCCGGCTCCAGGGGGGTGGGTCGTGGGGGCGGGCTTACTCGCCGCGAATGTACTGTTCCAGCTGGCGGATCAGGTCGGCCTGTTCGGCGATGGCTTCCTTGACCAGGTCGCCGATCGACAGCAGGCCCAGCAACTGGCCGTCTTCCACCACCGGCAGGTGCCGCAGGTGGCTGTCGGTCATGATGCCCATGCAGGTCTCCACGCTCTGGTGCGAGTCCACGGTGATCACCGGCGAGCTCATGATCGCGCTGACCGGCGTGCCCACCGAGGAGCGGCCGTGCAGCACCAGTTTGCGCGCGTAGTCGCGTTCGCTGATCACCCCGACCACTTCGCCGTTCTGCATCACGGGCAGGGCGCCGACGTTCTTCTCGGCCATCAGCATCAGTGCTTCGAGCACCATCTGGTGGGGCGCGATGGTGTGCACTTGCTGGTTGTGCCTGGCCTTCAACTTCAGTACTTCAGCGACGCTCTTCATGGGGCGCTCCTGTTGTTTTGCCCAGGGCGGCCTGGCGCCGCCCCGAGGGGGTCTCTACAGAATCGTAGAGAGTGAACGAAGGGGCAAGGTTGAAAGCGGCGCTCACAGGAGGAAAAACGCCACTGAATCGTTTCTGCCTGGAAAGCGCCCCGTCACGGGGCGTCCAGGCGTTGCTCAATGGTCGAAGCGCGCCAGGGAAAACGCGCTCAAATCGATCTCGCTGCGTCCGTCCACCAGCCGCTGGGCCAGGGCTTCGCCAATCGCCGCCGAGTGCTTGAAGCCGTGGCCGGAACAGGCGCTGACCACCGTGACATTGGCCAGGCGCGGGTTCTCGTCGATGATGAAGTGCGAGTCCGGGGTCACGGTGTAGGCGCAGACCGCGGACTTCACCAGTTGCGGCGTCACCCCGGCGATATTGGCCAGCACCAGGTCGCGGTACATCGCCTCGCTCTGCGCCGCGCTGACCTGGCGGTCCAGGCTGTCTGGGGTCGAGGTCTCGCTGTACTGCTCGGTGGCGATCTTCATGCTGCCTTCGCCGGGTATCGGCGGAAAGCCGTAGCAGGTCTGCTCGTCGCTGGCGCCGTGGACGATAAAGCTCGGCGAGTGCTCGGGGAAGATCACCGGCTCCGCCAGTTGGTACCAGTACAAGGTCTGCCGGCAGACCCGCAGCAGCTTGTCGAACGGCGCGCCGAGCAATTGGCTGGACCACATGCCGGCACAGACCACCACTTTGGCCGCAGTGATGTGCCGGTTCTGGCAGGTGACCTGTACCCGGCCCGGGTCGCTGTCGATACCCAGCACCGTCTCGCCGGTGATCAGGGTCGCGCCCAGCTGGCGGGCCAGGCTCAGCTGCGCATCGATGCAACGCTCCGGCCGCACATAACCGCCGCCGGGTTCGAAGTAACCCAGGGCGCCGTCGTGGATCGGCGCGAACTGCGGGAAGCGCTGGCGGATCTGCGCGGCGTCCAGCACCTCATGCTCGATGCCGAATTGGCGAGCCAGGGCCAGGGTGTTTTCGGTGAAATCCGGCGTGCCGTCCTGGCCGCTCGGGGTGGCGCTGGAGGTCATCACCAGCACGCCGCACTGCTCGAACAACGGCTGCTTTGTCGGTACATCCAGCTCGGCTTCCAGCTCGCGCCAGATTTGCTGCGCGCGGATCGCCAGCGGCACATAGGCGGCGCCTTCGCCCACCGCCTGGCGGGTGATGCGGGTGTCGCCATGGCTCGAACCCTGGTCGTGGGGCGGGGCAAAACGGTCGATGCCGGCCACCTTCACGCCACGCTTGGCCAACTGGTACAGGGTCGCGGCGCCCATGGCGCCGAGGCCTACTACAACAACGTCGAACTCGGGTGTCTGCATGGCAGTGTCCTTGAAAGTGGCGGCTCAGCGGCGATTGATGTTGGCCAGGGTCATGGGCGCGATGAGCCGGTGGAACGGCGCCACCGGCAGCATGTACAGGCGCCCCAGCAGGTTGTGCGGATGGACCACGGTGGACAGCACCACCGGGCGTTGGCCCTCGGCGGTCAGCGGCAGGCGGTTGAGGGACAGGTACACGTCCAGGTGCTTGTCGCGGTCCACCACCAGCACCTCGTCGGGGGCCTGGGCAACCAGGGTGAAGATGCCGACCCGGTCGTCCGGCCGGTAATCCTCGTCCGCCCTGGTCAGGTCTATGTGTGTCAGGCGCCCCAGGTCCTTGAGGCCGAACAACTGCACTACACGGTTGCGCAGGCCCATCATCCGGTCGATCCAGGCCGGGGTCTGGCTCATCAGGTTGAGCAGGTGGCGCATGGCCGTGCGGTCGGGGTCGTTGGCCAGCACCTGGCGGCAATCGATGAAGCTCGCCCCGACCGCCAGGTTGGCAATGCTGGATTGGCTGGGCAATGGACAAGGCTGGACGGCGGTCTGCATCGATACGGTTCCCTGTAAAAATGGCGGTGCCCGGCTGCACCGCAAGCGGCAAAAAATATCATTGTTTGTGGTTGGGGGGACCCGCTGGATGCTGCTGCGCCCCTGTAGCCGCTGCCGAGCCCGCGAGGTTGCGACAAGGCCCGCAGGGCCTTCATGGGTCTTGAGATCGCCGCGTCCCTGCGGGCCGATCGCAGCCTGCGGCAGCGGCTACACGAAGCCAGACCCCGCCTGTAGCCGCTGCCGAGCCTGCGAGGCTGCGACAAGTCCCGCAGGGCCTTCATGGGTCTTGAGATCGCCGTGTCCCTTTGGGCCGATCGCAGCCTGCGGCAGCGGCTACAGGGTTTTGTGTGGGGGCTAAAAGCAAAAAAGGCGCCCGAGGAGGGCGCCAAGGAGTCACCTGAACCGAGGGAGCCAGGCGAGCCCGTTCGCAGGGGTGTCGCGGTGGTAAGGCGCGACTGAACGGAAGAGGGCAGCGGCGCCCGCCGCGATGGCGGGCGCGGGGTGTCATTTGCCGAGCTTGATCCGCGTCCAGCCGCGGTTCATCACGCGCTGGATGGCGATCGGCTGGTCGGGTACCGCGTACAGGGTGGCGAGCACGGCCTGCGGCGGGTACGAGGCCGGGTCGTTGCGGATGGCTTCGTCCACCAGCGGCGTGGCGGCGGCGTTGGCGTTGCTGTAGCCGAGGCTGTTGGTGACCTCGGCGATGATGTCCGGGCGCATCAGGAAGTTCATGAACAGGTAGGCGTTGTCGACGTTGGCCGCGTCCTTGGGCATGGCCATCATGTCGTAGAAGCTGCCGGCGCCTTCCTTGGGAATGCTGAAGGCGACCTTTTCCTTGTTGCCGGCCTCTTCGGCGCGCGAGCGGGCCTGCAGCACGTCGCCGGAGTAACCCACGGCCACGCAGATATTGCCGTTGGCCAGGTCGGAGATGTACTTGGAGGAATGGAAGTAGGTCACCGAAGGACGGATCTTCATGAACAGCGCCTCGGCCTCGAGGATCTGCGCCTTGTCCTTGCTGGTCACCGGGTAGCCCAGGTAGTGCAGGGCGGCGGGGAGCATTTCCGTCGGCGAGTCGAGGAAGCTGATTCCGCAAGCCTTGAGCTTCTCGGCGTTCTCCGGCTTGAACAGCAGGTCCCAGGAGTTGGTCGGCGCGTCGCTACCGAGCACCGCCTTGACCTTGTCCGGGTTGTAGCCGATGCCGATCGAGCCCCACATGTACGGGAAGGCGTGAGCGTTGTCCGGGTCGCTGGCGGCGACGTTCTGCAGCAGCACCGGGTTGAGGTTCTTCCAGTTCGGCAGTCGCGACTTGTCCAGTTCCTGGTAGACCCCGGCCTTGATCTGCTTGGCCATAAAGCTGTTGGACGGGACCACGATGTCATAGCCGGACTTGCCGGTGAGCAGGCGCGCTTCCAGGGTTTCGTTGCTGTCGAAGACATCGTAGATGACATGGATGCCGGTCTCGGCCTCGAACTTCTTCAGGGTGTCCGGGGCGATATAGTCCGACCAGTTGTAGACACGCAGCTCCTTGTCGCTGGCTTGAGCGCCGGTCACCATCGTGCCCATCAAGGACAGGGTCAGCATGGTTTTGGCGAACAGTGTCCTGCCAAGCATTTTCATCACTACAACTCCATTTCTTATTGTGCAGAATTGCTGCATTCGCAATGCGGTGTGTCAGGGTGGGCGCCATCGCCAGCAAGCTGGCTCCTACAGGGACGGTGCATGTCTGTAGGAGCGAGCGTGCTGGCGATCCAGGCGCTGCCGTGTGTCGTGAACGCGATGGCCTAGGCCGTCGCAGGCGCTGGTGCAGCAGGTTTGCTGGCGGCCGCTGGCTGCCAGGCTTCGTTGGCGGTGTAGTCCATGGCTTCCTGGATCGCCCGCTTGCGGGCCGCTTCGGCGCGCCGGCCGAAGTACCAGACCAGGAAGGTCACCAGCGACACCGCCAGCAAGATCAGGCTGGCCACCGCGTTGATCTCCGGTTTCACCCCGAGGCGCACCGCCGAGAACACTTCCATCGGCAAGGTGGTGGAACCCGGGCCGGAGACGAAGCTCGCCAGCACCAGATCGTCCAGGGACAGGGCGAAGGACATCATGCCGCCGGCCGCCAGCGACGGGGCGATCATCGGGATGGTGATCAGGAAGAACACCTTCCACGGCCGCGCCCCCAGGTCCATGGCCGCCTCTTCGATGGACAGGTCCAGCTCACGCAAGCGCGCGGAGACTACCACGGCCACATAGGCGGCGCAGAATGTGGTGTGGGCGATCCAGATGGTGACGATGCCACGCTCCTGCGGCCAGCCGATCAACTGGGCCATGGCCACGAACAACAGCAGCAGCGACAGGCCGGTGATCACCTCCGGCATCACCAGCGGCGCGGTGACCAGGCCGCCGAACAGGGTGCGGCCCTTGAAGCGGGTGACCCGGGTCAGCACGAAGGCCGCCAGGGTGCCCAGGGCCACCGCGGCGATCGCGGTGTAGCAGGCGATCTCCAGGGAGCGCACCACCGAGCCCATCAACTGCTGGTTATCCAGCAGGCCGACGTACCACTTCACCGACCAGCCGCCCCAGACCGTCACCAGCTTGGAGGCGTTGAACGAGTAGATCACCAGGATCAGCATCGGCAGGTAAATGAACACCAGGCCGAGCACCAGCATCAGGCTGGAAAATCCGAAACGTTTCATGCCCGTCCCTCCATCTCTTTGGCCTGGCTGCGGTTGAACAGCAGGATCGGAATAATCAGGATCGCCAGCATCACCACCGCCAGGGCGGAGGCCACCGGCCAGTCGCGGTTGTTGAAGAACTCCTGCCACAGCACGCGGCCGATCATCAGGGTCTCCGGGCCGCCCAGCAGCTCGGGAATCACGAACTCGCCGACCACCGGAATGAACACCAGCATGCAACCGGCAATGATGCCGTTCTTGGCCAGGGGCACGGTGATTTTCCAGAAGTTGTTGAAGTTGCTCGAACCCAGGTCCGACGCGGCCTCCAGCAGGCTTTGGTCGTGCTTGACCAGGTTGGCGTACAGCGGCAGCACCATGAACGGCAGGTAGGCGTAGACCACGCCGATATAGACCGCGGTGTTGGTGTTGAGGATCTCGATCGGTTCCGAGGTCAGGCCGCTCCACATCAGGAAACCGTTGAGCAAACCGTTGTTGCTGAGGATGCCCATCCAGGCATAGACGCGGATCAGGATCGCGGTCCAGGTCGGCATCATGATCAGCAGCAGCAAGACGTTCTGGGTTTCCTTGCTGGCCTTGGTGATCGCGTAGGCCATGGGGAAGCCGATTACCAGACACATCAGGGTGCTGAGCAGGGCGACTTTCAGCGAGCCGAGGTAGGCTGAGATGTACAGCTCGTCACCCACCAGCAGCGCGTAGTTGCCGACGTTGAGCAGCAGCTGGAATTTCTGTTCGGCGAAGCTGTAGATCTCCGAGTAGGGCGGAATGGCCAGGGCCGCTTCCGAGAAGCTGATCTTCATCACCAGGAAAAACGGCAGCATGAAGAACAGGAACAGCCAGAGGAATGGAATGCCGATCACCAGCTTGCGACCGCTGGGCAGCACACGGGACAAACGCTGATTGAGAGTCATGCTGGAGGTATTCATGCGCGCAGTACCACGCCGCTGTCGTCTTCCCACCAGACGTACACCTGGTCGTCCCAGGTCGGCCGCGCGCCGCGGCGTTCGGCGTTGGCCATGAACGACTGGACGATCTTGCCGCCGGGCAGTTCGACGTAGAACACCGAATGCCCGCCGAGGTAGGCGATGTCATGCACCTTGCCCCGGGACCAGTTGTAGCGGTGCTCGGGTTGGCGGGTGCTGACCAGCATCTTTTCCGGGCGGATGGCGTAGGTCACCGACTTGTCCTGCACCGAGGTGCTGACGCCATGGCCGACGTAGATCTGCTGTTCCAGCTCCGGGCAGTGGATCACCGCGTGACCTTCCAGGTCTTCGATGACGGTGCCGTCGAAGGCGTTCACGTTGCCGATGAACTCGCAGACCATGCGGCTGACCGGGGCTTCGTAGATGTCGATCGGGCTGCCGATCTGGGCGATCCAGCCCAGGTGCATGATGGCGATGCGCTGGGCCATGGTCATGGCCTCTTCCTGGTCATGGGTCACCATCACGCAGGTCACGCCGACGCGCTCGATGATCTCCACCAGTTCCAGCTGCATCTGCGAGCGCAGCTTTTTATCCAGGGCGCCCATGGGTTCGTCGAGCAGCAGCAGCTTCGGCCGCTTGGCCAGGGAGCGGGCCAGGGCCACGCGCTGGCGCTGGCCGCCGGACAGCTGGTGCGGCTTGCGCCTGGCGTACTGGGTCATGTGCACCAGGCGCAGCATCTCTTCCACCCGCGCGTCGATCTCGCTGGCCGGCAGGCGGTCCTGCTTGAGGCCGAAGGCGATGTTCTGCGCCACGGTCATGTGCGGGAACAAGGCATAGGACTGGAACATCATGTTGATCGGCCGCTCATAGGGCGGCATGTCGGTGATGTCCACGCCGTCCAGGTAGATACGCCCCTCCGTCGGCCGCTCGAAGCCCGCCAGCATGCGCAGCAGGGTGGACTTGCCGGAACCCGAGCCACCGAGCAGGGCGAAGATCTCGCCCTGGTGAATGTCCAGGGACACATCGTCCACGGCCACGGTTTCATCGAACTTCTTGGTCACGCGGTCGACTCTCACCAGCACCTTCTGCGGTTGCGGGTGACCTTCCAGAGCCTTTCTGTACGTGCTGGAGGCGTTTGCCATGTGGAACTCCCAACAGATGTCAGTCGTCGGGCCAAAGCGGCCCGGCTTAATAGATGGATGACAAACCCGCGGTGGCGGGTTTATTCGGCGCTGCCGTCCTGGCGGCCTGACGCTGGTTCTTGTTGTTAAAAGCAGGTTCTCGTAGTGCTGGGTGTGGCTTGAACCGCCCCACGGCCCGGGGCGGGCGCACAAAGGCGCGCCGCCGCCGGCCAGGGGGCGTGGCAGTCAATTTCGTGGGTGAAGCTTTTGATCAGTGGCCGTTGCGCTGCGCCGCCCGTTGCCGGCAGGCATCGCCGAAGGCCTGGAAGATCCGCAGGTAGACCGGGTTCGACAGCACCTGCCATTCCGGATGCCACTGCACGCCCAGGGCAAAGGCCGTGCTGTGTTCCACCGACACGGCTTCTATCAGGCCGTCCGGTGCCAGCGCCTCGGCGCGCAGGCCGGGGGCCAGGCGGTCGATGCCCTGGCTGTGGATCGAGTTGACCTGGAATTCCTGGGGCAGGTCCAGGGCCTGGAACACGCCGCCCGCTTGCACCCTGACGGCATGGGCGGGGGCATATTGCACGGCCAGGTCCGGGTGGGCGGCTTCGCGGTGATCGAGGTAGCCCGGCAACTCATGCACCTTCTGGTGCAGGCTGCCGCCGAAGGCCACGTTCATTTCCTGGAAGCCGCGGCAGATGCCCAGCACCGGCACGCCGGCGGCAATCGCCGCGCGCAGCAGGGGCAGGGTGGTGGCATCGCGCTGGGGATCGTGGGCGGTGCCCGGTTCGCTGTCCGGGCCCTGATAGTGGAAGGGCTCCACATTCGACGGAGAGCCGGTGAACAGCAGGCCGTCCAGGTTCTGCAGCAGAGCCTCGGTATCGATGAGGTCCGCCAGGGAAGGAATGATCAGGGGCAGGCCCTCGGCCGCGCTGCTGACAGCACGCAAGTACTTGTCGCCGCTGACGTGGTAGGGGTGCAGCCCGATCTCTTTGACGCACGCAGTAACGCCGATCAATGGCTTGAATGCCATTTTTATCACCTCGAAATTCACGCTGGAACGAGTTTTTCCAGAGCTTATCCTCGTTGATTTTAATTAACAACTTCCGTGTAAAAAATTCTAAACGCAGCTCGTCGGATATTCGGTATCTGTGGGTCTATTGCCTGCTTGTGCGACCATATAGGGCAAAATATTTAACGCTGTGGGCCCCGTGTTCGCTATTGACTTCACTTTTCCTTTCGGATTGACTGCTGCCACGAAACCGCTTTGAACATAATAATTAACACATAGGTGCATCATGTCGGTCCCACTGCGTGCCGTTCAGCTCAACGAAGCCAACGCCTTCCTGAAGAACCATCCCGAGATCCTCTACGTCGACCTGCTGATTGCAGACATGAACGGCGTGGTGCGCGGCAAGCGCATCGAACGTACTGCCCTGCACAAGGTGTACGAGAAGGGCATCAACCTGCCGGCCTCGCTGTTCGCCCTGGACATCAACGGCTCCACCGTGGAAAGCACCGGCCTGGGCCTGGACATCGGCGACGCCGACCGCATCTGCTACCCGATCCCCGGCACCCTCAGCGTCGAGCCCTGGCAGAAGCGCCCGACCGCGCAACTGCTGATGACCATGCACGAAATCGAAGGCCAGCCGTTCTTCGCCGACCCGCGCGAAGTGCTGCGTCAAGTCGTTGCCAAGTTCGACGAACTGGGCCTGACCCTCTGCGCCGCCTTCGAGCTGGAGTTCTACCTGATCGACCAGGACAACGTGAACGGTCGCCCGCAGTCGCCACGTTCGCCGATTTCCGGCAAGCGTCCGCAGTCGACCCAGGTCTATCTGATCGACGACCTCGACGAATACGTCGACTGCCTGCAAGACATCCTCGAAGGCGCGAAAGAGCAGGGCATCCCCGCTGACGCCATCGTCAAGGAAAGCGCCCCGGCGCAGTTCGAGGTCAACCTGCACCACGTCTCCGACCCGATCAAAGCCTGCGACTACGCGGTGCTGCTCAAGCGCCTGGTGAAAAACATCGCCTACGACCATGAGATGGACACCACCTTCATGGCCAAGCCGTACCCGGGCCAGGCCGGCAACGGCCTGCACGTGCACATCTCGATTCTCGACAAGCAAGGCAACAACATCTTCGCCAGCGACGACCCGGAAACCAACGACGCCCTGCGCCACGCCATCGGCGGCGTGCTGGAAACCCTGCCGGCGCAGATGGCGTTCCTCTGCCCGAACGTCAACTCCTACCGCCGCTTCGGCGCACAGTTCTACGTGCCGAACTCGCCGAGCTGGGGCATCGACAACCGCACCGTGGCCGTGCGCGTGCCGACCGGTTCTTCCGACGCCGTACGCATCGAACACCGTGTCGCCGGCGCTGACGCCAACCCCTACCTGCTGATGGCTTCGGTACTGGCCGGTATTCACCACGGCCTGACCAACCAGATCGAGCCCGGCGCGCCGGTGGAAGGCAACTCCTACGAGCAGAACGAGCAGAGCCTGCCGAGCAACCTGCGCGACGCCCTGCGCGTGCTGGACGACAGCGAGGTGATGGCCAAGTACATCGACCCGATGTACATCGACGTGTTCGTCGCCTGTAAGGAAAGCGAGCTGGCCGAGTTCGAAAACTCGATCTCCGACCTCGAATACAACTGGTACCTGCACACGGTCTGATGGCCGTTCCTTATCCTGCGTTGAGTATTTGCCATGACTAAATCCCGCAGCGACTGGGAGCAGCGCTTCCAGTCCTTGACCCTCGAAGGTCGCGCCTTTATCGACGGCCAGTATTGCCACGCCGCCAGCGCGGCCACTTTCGAGTGCATCAGCCCGGTGGACGGGCGCTTTTTGGCCAACGTCGCCAGCACCGACGAGGCCGACGCCAACCGGGCGGTGCAGGTGGCACGCCAGGCGTTCGAGTCCGGCGTGTGGTCGCGCAAGGCCCCGGCCGAGCGCAAGCGCGTGCTGATCCGCTTCGCCGATTTGATCCTCGAGCACCAGGAAGAACTGGCGCTCCTGGAAACCCTGGACATGGGCAAGCCCATCGGCGATTCCCTGAGCATCGACGTACCGGCCACCGCCAACGCGATCCGCTGGAGCGCCGAGGCCATCGACAAAATCTACGACGAAGTCGCGGCCACGCCCCACGATCAACTGGGCCTGGTGACTCGCGAAGCCTCCGGCGTGGTGGCGGCCATCGTGCCGTGGAACTTCCCGCTGATCATGGCCAGCTGGAAATTCGCCCCGGCCCTGGCGGCGGGCAACTCGTTCATCCTCAAGCCTTCGGAAAAGTCGCCGCTGACCGCGATCCGCATCGCCCAGCTGGCGCTGGATGCCGGCATCCCCAAGGGCGTGTTCAATGTGCTGCCGGGCTACGGCCACACTGTGGGCAAGGCCCTGGCCCTGCATATGGACGTGGACGTGCTGGCGTTCACCGGCTCCACCGCGGTGGGCAAGCAACTGCTGGTGTATTCCGGCCAGAGCAACATGAAGCGGGTGTGGCTGGAGGCGGGCGGCAAGAGCCCCAACGTGGTGTTCGCCGACGCGCCAGACCTGCGCGCTGCGGCAGAAGCGGCGGCCAGCGCCATCGCCTTCAACCAGGGCGAAGTCTGCACCGCCGGTTCGCGCCTGTTGGTGGAACGCTCGATCCGCGAGCAATTCATTCCGCTGCTGGTGGAGGCCCTCAAGGCCTGGAAACCCGGGCATGCCTTGGACCCTGCGACCCGCGTCGGCGCGCTGGTGGATCAGCGCCAGCTGGACAACGTGCTGCGCTACATCGGCATCGGCAAGGAGCAGGGCGGTCAATTGCTGGCTGGCGGCGCGCGGACCCTGGAAAGCACCGGCGGCCTGTATGTCGAGCCGACCATTTTCGACGGCGTGACCAACGCCATGACCATCGCCCGCGAAGAGATCTTCGGCCCGGTGCTGTCGGTGATCAGCTTCGACACCGAGGAAGAGGCGCTGACGATCGCCAACGACAGCATCTTCGGCCTCGCCGCCGGGGTCTGGACCAGCAACCTCAGCCGCGCCCATCGCTTCGCCCGTGGCCTGCGCGCCGGCAGCGTGTGGGTCAACCAGTACGACGGCGGCGACATGACCGCGCCGTTCGGCGGCTTCAAACAGTCGGGCAATGGTCGCGACAAATCGCTGCATGCCTTCGACAAGTACACCGAGCTGAAAGCGACCTGGATCAAGCTCTAGGCGCTTTACGAAAACTCGTCGAGCGGCGATCAGGCAAGGCAAAAACAGGCGAGGAACGGCCGGGGTCGCGTTCGACTGTAGGGGCCTACATGAGCATTCCGAGCCTGTTTTTAACGCAGCCTGATCGACGCGCAGACAGTTGTCGTTAAGACGACTACCTATAACAACGGCGGGGCGGGCTACGACCCGCACCTGCTGGGGAACTTCATGATGCAAACCTACGTAAACAGCTACTACGCCGCGACCCGCAACCAGACCGCCGATTTCCCGGTGCTGGAAGAATTGGTGGAATGCGACGTCTGTGTGATTGGCGCCGGCTACACCGGCCTGTCCTCGGCGCTGTTCCTCGCCGAGGCGGGCTACAGCGTCACCGTGCTCGAAGCGGCCAAGGTCGGCTTCGGCGCCAGCGGGCGCAACGGCGGGCAACTGGTCAACTCCTACAGCCGCGACGTCGATGTGATCGAGTCGCGCTACGGCGAGAAAAGCGCCGAAGTGCTGGGCAGCATGATCTTCGAAGGCGCCGACATCATTCGCCAGCGCATCCAGCACTACGACATCCAGTGCGACTACCGCCCGGGCGGGATCTTCGCCGCCATGAACAAGAAGCAGCTCAAGGGCCTGGCCGAACAGAAGGCCAGCTGGGAGCGCTACGGCAACAACAACCTGAAGCTGCTGGACCAGGCGCAGATCGCCCGGGAAGTCGGTTCCGACGCCTACGTCGGCGGCCTGCTGGACATGCAGGGCGGGCACATTCACCCGCTGAACCTGGCCCTGGGCGAAGCCAGCGCCATCATCGGCCTGGGCGGCAAGATCTTCGAGCAGTCGGCGGCGCTGGAAATCACCTACGGCGAACCGAATATCGTGCGCACCGCCAAGGGCGTGGTGCGCGCCAAGTACCTGTTGATCGCCGGCAACGCCTACCTGCAGCAGGACCTCGACCCACGGGTGACCCGCAAGAGCATGCCGTGCGGCTCGCAGATCGTGGTCACCGAACCGCTGCCTGCACAAGTCGCCCGCAGCCTGATCCGCAACAACTACTGCGTCGAAGACTGCAACTACCTGCTGGACTACTACCGCCTCACCGCCGACAACCGCCTGCTGTACGGCGGCGGTGTGGTCTACGGCGCCCGCGAGCCGAACGACATCGAGCAACTGATCCGGCCGAAGATCCTCAAGACCTTCCCCCAGCTCAAGGACGTGAAGATCGACTACCGCTGGACCGGCAACTTCCTGCTGACCATGTCGCGCATGCCGCAATTCGGCCGCATCGAAAAGAACGCCTACTACATGCAGGGCTACAGCGGCCACGGCGTCACCTGCTCGCACCTGGCCGGTAAACTGATCGCCGAAATGATCCGCGGCGACGCCGAACGTTTCGACGCCTTCGCCTCGCTGCCGCACATGCCGATGATCGGCGGCCGCACCTTCCAGGCCCCGCTAACCGCCATGGGCGCCGCGTACTACGCGCTGCGTGACCGCTTCGGTATCTGATCGCGACCCTGTTCCTGCGTTTGCCCGCGTTCGCGCGGGCTTTTTTCCAGCAAATTCGCAGCCGCAACCGCTTTACCTGTAGCCGCTGCCGCAGGCTGCGATAAGGGCCGCAGGCCCTTCCAGCGCCCGAAAAAACACCGCCGGTTTTCAACGCCTGGCACCGCCCACGGCAAGGCCGGTCACCCGCGTCGCCCACCGCTACAGCTCCACCCACAAACGTGATTTAATAGCCGCCTTTCAGGTTCCGGGGCCACTGGATCGGCGAACTTCGCAACTAAAAGTCACCGGCCGCACTCCAACGCGCAACACCCTCACGTACACCTCACACAAGGCTGCTATGGACACGGGCACTCGACTCAAACTCGTTCGCGAAAGCTACAAACTGTCCCAGCGCGAGCTGGCCCGGCGCAGCGGCGTGACCAACGCCACCATCTCCCTGATCGAACAGAACCGCGTCAGCCCCTCCGTCAGCTCCCTGAAAAAGCTGCTCGAAGGCATCCCCATGTCCCTGGCCGACTTCTTCACCTTCGACCAGCCCCCGCGCGAACACCAATACGTCTTCCGCGCCAACGAACAACCCGACCTCGGCCGCGACGGCGCCCGCCTGCTGCTGATCGGCGCCGCCCTGCCAACCCGCCAGATGCGCTTCCTGCGCGAACAATACGCACCGGGCGCCAGCTCCGGCGACGAGCCGATCGTGCATGCGGAAGGGGAGGAGTGCGGCCTTGTCACCCGTGGCACCGTGGAACTGACGGTGGACGGGCAGGTGAGCGTGTTGAATCCGGGGGATGGGTATTATTTTCCAACCACCTTGCCGCATAAGTTTCGCAATATTGGGCAGGATGAGGCGGAGATTATTAGTGCGAATACGCCGGCGAATTTTTGATTGGCGAAATACTTAGAACCTCTATTAGTGAGGCGGCCGTTGGCGGCCGCTCATGTCCCCCCATCGATAATTCCTCGCCTTAATTTTTTATGATTGTAGTTCTGTTGTTTGCACGAGAGAAGTGGCTATCTCGACCATGGCAACCACTCATTATTGTTGTGATTCGCATGAGGGTGATAATTTTTTAAAGTCTGGCTCCTTCCAAGCAGTTATTGGTAATTACTTTTCTAGAACGTTAGCTTGATACTATTTATGCTCCAAAGGTCAGCATTGTAGCGTTAGTAGGAAGCTATCAAGTTTCGGAAGGCTGTACTGGTGGATATATGCTTCTAAAATAGTCTGGTCACGGGCTCAAAGGTCGATATGGTTTTGCAGTTCCGTTTTTGTGGCGTCGATCAGTTGTCCGCGCCGAAACTCTCTGTAATATTACGTCCATGTCCGCGCGTACTGCGGCGATCCATTCAAACAAACCAGTTGGTTCTATGGTGATAAGTCTGGAGTCGCTGGCTTTTAGCTCAGTCAAAATTAATCGGCAGATTTTCATCCATCCTGGATGATCGCGCTGAACCTCCTCTCTAATTTCTATGGCAACCGACTCACTCTCTAATAGGGTTACTAATGCCATCTGTGAAAGGTAAACGTTGTCACTAAATACCAATCTATAATGAGCTATACCTGCGGCGCTAACTCGGATCAGTGAGTCGTCGTTTAACGCCTTTTCGGAAGGGTCATATATCTCTAGTAGTCCACGGCCGAAAAGACGATCAACGAAGTATCGAAAACTTTCTCGAGCTATATTCAGTGCAGAAAAAATAGCCCATAACTCTGACATCCTTATAAAGCGATCACGAGTAGTTGCCGCTCGATCATCAGTGCTCATAAGAAACCTTAAAATGTAAAGTGCCATCAGCGGTGAAGATACAGATCCTGCAGGGCGGGCAAATATATTAGTGATAAAGCTATGTTTGTCCTCATCAAATAGGGAGCCTTTCTGAAGGATGAGTGCATTCAGAAAATCTGTCCTTCTTGGGGTTAGTTCCCCGCGTGCGACATATAGTCTTAGTAGTTGATCAAGACCTATCCAAGGTGATGAAAGTATTGATCCTGCTAACTCAAGGCTGCGTCTCACATCATAATTACAGAGCTTGCCTATAATCGTAGTGACATCAGAGGTAACAACAAAAATTGATTCGACAGTTGCGCAGAAATACTCAAGGTGGGGGATCTCAAGTTTCCATCCAGGCCCGACTAAACCACTCAGGCGTTTACGAACATGCCCCTCCATTACCTGATTAGTTCTTAGTACCTCTAATCTTTTAGCAAAGACCTCTTTGAGACTAGGTACTGGTAGGAAAAAAGCCCTAGAGTGGAAGCTTTGTAGAGGGCCAGCCTTGCTCAATGACCAAACAGTTGTATCTGTTACAGGGCAGACCAAGAATGATGCGACGTTGCTTGAAATTCCTATTGCATATTGGAAAACTGCGTCTTGGGTTGAACGAGACAAATGATCAACATTATCAATAACCAGCACTGGCAGTAGTCGGCGACTTGCAAGTGAGTTTTTTAACAATGCCAATAGATACTCACGTGGCTGTCTCAATCGAAGTTGCCGCAATTCCTCTCCGAATTGCTGCCGAAAAGCTTCGCGGTTATTTTTATATAACGGGGCCAATTCTCCCCTGCTAAGTCTCTGATATCTTCCCCAGAATGTTCCTCTCAGTTCGTCATAGCTAGGTGTGGATGTTCCATATAAACCTCTTTCTGCTTGATCAATAAGGCTGTTGGAAATCCAGTCAGTTAAACGCTCCTCTGAACCCTCGCTTTTGAGTAGGTTTATACTCAAAAATAAAACTTGGTCTTTTGTAGATTTCGGAATTACTTTTTGGAAAAATCTCTGCAAAAATGTCGTCTTTCCTGAACCTTTATTTCCCACAAGCAGTACAAATTCCCCGGTCTTTAACTCAACCGAGGACTCTAAAAGATTCTGCAGAGCTTCAGGTTGTGTACTGTCAATCTGCTGGACGCGCTTAACTCGTTCAAGTAATTCGTCTACAATTTTTTCAAAGGCCACGTCTGCATCATGGCTTGCTTTGGTTTCGACAAAGCAATTCATTAAAACATCAAGAGACTGTCCGTTCATCCTTATAAAGGATGTTGTAAAAAGCTCCTCTATTGCGTAGCTGAGATCGCTTGTGGGCGGCATTTTTTTGAAACTTCTATCAAAGGCTCTGAAGTAGTTTGCTGATATAGGCGTAAATCCAAGTTCTCTTTCTCGTAGATGGTTTATGAGTCTTGATTCTTGGAGTCCTATGTCGGAGAGGAACTCATAAAATCGTGACCAGCTTCTAACAATTGCTTCTATCGATGGGAATACCACGCAAAGCCCGTCGGTTGGAGCTAATCCATCTGCTCTGGATGCTAAAAAAGCTATCCATTGCCTTCCATTGGTAACGATTCCTATCGGCGCACCAAATTTTGAAGCGTAACGAATCGCTTGTTCAATTCCAGAGCTAGCACAAGTTAGAGAGCTGCTGTTAAGAGGTATTACTCCAATCTCTCCTTGCTCTGAGGAGCAAAGAGTTAACTCATCACGTTTGGCTTCTAATACTATTCGGCAGCGTGGTCCGCTGAACAAAGCGTAGTCGGCGTATCCCGCGCCTGATAGGTATGGCTCTACCCTTAAAGACTCTTTGGGCCAATCTAATTCAGCTGTTAAGAACTCATCGATAACGTGAAAACGTGTCTGTGCTTCATTATCATCATTTAGGAGAGCCTCCCGATAACCCTCAATACGATCCTTGATACCAATTTCCTTTGCCGCCGAAATAGCAAGGACATCCATGCTGAAAGCTCCGATTTGCAGGGAAGGTAGCCAATGCAGATTTATCTCTGTATAGACGATACGATGCCAAGATGCCATCCGTTGTATCGTAATTGCACCTCAACTTTGATCTTGTCTGATCGATCTCGTGCTAGGAGCAGCGACTGCTCATACCTAAAGATCACGAGACGATTCGCTGTTAATGACAATCTCTGCTTTGGACCGGGCTCTGCCTGTAGCAACCGTTCGCTTTTGGTCGAAAACACCATCTGTAAGCTGATCACTGTATATTTTTGAAACGATAAATCGAGCTGCCTTTCACCTACAGAACTGTCTTTCAACGGTGCTGCTTCTATAGTTCAATTCGTCATTGCTGGCCAATGACTGGTCATCGCGGGCCAAAAACTATGTGCATAGCGCCTCATTCCACAACCGATTTCGTCATGCGGTTGTGTGATGAAGGCAAAGCTTTGTTTCTCATGGAGCGTCACCAATGACCCGCACATACATCTGTAATCCCATCCCCCTGACCCGCAACGACACTGACCATCCCGTCCTCTACCTGGACGCCAACGCCTCGCTCTCCGATCTGTACACCTGCGCCCTACAACGCATCGGCGCTGCCCGCAATCTGCTGGAAATACTCGACTGCGCTTCCGGTGCTCAAGATGTCGCCCAGATCCGTTTTGCCATCGGCCTGCTGCTCAGTGACGGCTGCGATCTGCTGCGTACCTTGGGCGATAAGTCTCAGGCGCTGAACGCTTAATCTCGACAATCAACGACCGGGCAGCGCAGGCCCGGTTGTAACCTGCGTTGTTGGAAGTAAGGTAGGACGAGACGCGTTAGTCATCGATAAGTAAACCGACGTTCATAATTTTTCAGATGTTCCTTACAGACCATCTCCAACCGCATGCAATAACGTCCCAAAGCCAGCTGAAAATGGTAATTCGTCCCTATGACGGGGACTTTTTATGCATGGAACAAGGACGGAGCATGATTTCTTCTGCACGATTGGGTGACAAGCATGTCTGCCCAATGCCCGGTCACGGCGTTACCCCGATTGCTTCTGCCAGTGCTGACATCCATATCAATTTCATGGGTGCCGCTCGTGTCGGTGACACTTGCGGTTGCGGGGCGGTCATCACCACGGGCTTTCCCTCGATCCTAATCAATGGTCGCCCCTTGGCTCATGTGGGCAGCCCTACCAGCCACGGTGGGACGATCATCACTGGATCAGGTGATACCTTCGGCGGGTTTGTGATGGGAACTGCACCAGGGGCAGCCATTATCAACTTCGCAGCTCTAGGGGCATTCCGGTCAGATGGCTCTGTAGATGATGAGAAGATGGCTACCCTGCTGGCCGATCCGAACCTCATAGAAAAGGCCGTTGCTGCAAATGCTCTGGTAGATCCCGGCGATTCGTCCAAAACACAGGATACGGGGGCAGCGGAGCCGGTTGTATGTAACCATCCCGATCAGATGGAGCAACTGGCCACCTACATCGCTGAAGAGATGAATCGCAACATTCACGACCCGGCTGTGTTGAAGATGAGAAGTCTTATTGACTACGATCCCGAGGTTGCGGCGAAGCGGTTCACAGCGCTACCGCTGTTTGCGCGCATAGGCGGACGGCCAAACTTTGGCGATATTGCAAAAGCCCGGAAAGCTGCGGCGGCGGCGATCTGGACTAAAAAAGTGGGTCAGAATCAAGAGTGGGACCATAAGCCCAAGTTGAAAGCGCTGTTTAACGGCACCTTCTGGCACAAGCAAGGGAAGTACATGTACTTCTACGACATTTGGTCGAATATCCATTACGGGTATGTTGGAATTATTGGCGGACTATCCGAAAGCGTGCTGCTGGATGGCGCAGGAGCTGAACAGATTGTCTCGGACACCCTAAGGAAGGGGGAGGAGTGGGTCAAAAAGCCGCAAAAGGATTGGAGACTCCCTGGCCCACACCCAACAGCCAGCCCATGGACAGAGTTGCGATCATGGGACGACGTTGCCGATAGGGTGGCGATCAGTATTGGTGTGAAGCTCGCCAACCAGCGCCCCAACGGAGGGATAACAGCGAAGATGGTCATGGACGAAGTACTAGCAGTACCGCCAGAAAACTGGGGAGAAGGGATTGACGACCACAAATGTGAGTAAGGGACGATCTGGATGTGCTTGGCTGCTATTCATTCCGTTACTACCGGTATTGTTTTTTGTCGGGCAGACCATTCTTGAGCCGACAGTAACTGTTCACTACGCCCAAAATGGCAAGGAAGAGCTGAAGTACATCTGGAACGTGCAGCACCGGATATATAAAGGACGGATGCAACCCGGAGGCGGAACATCAGATAACGGCTTTATATTTCCAGACGAAGACTTTTTCATGCAGTTGGATTGGTGGAGCGACAAGGGTCGCCACCATTGCGTCAGCATCACCCCAAAATGGCCGAACACCCATATCTATCTCGACCTGAATGGGAACATCGACACAGAGAAAGGGGTTGGGACTGATGAGGACCGATTGGATCAGTGCAAAGGAGACTGGGCAAAGCCATAAGACGAGACTCCCAACCGGGCAGCGCAAGCCCGGTCGTTTATCCAGGCGGCGAAAACCAGCAGAGCCCAGCCGGTGTGCAGGGCTCTTTCTCGGCTTATCGGTAGGCGATGCGCACTGTCCGGTTCAGGCAATCAACTCGACTTTACCGGTGGCAAGGCGGTAGATGCCGCCTACGATTTTCAGCCTGCCTTTGTCGAGCGCATCGGTGAGCAGTGGCGTGGCCTGTTTAAGACTGTCGACCGAGTCCTTGATGTTTTGCGCCGTGGCATTTTCCATAAGAACCCCGGGTTGCTTGAGCACTTTCTCGATAGAGGGTTTGAGTGCATCGGTCAGTTTCTGGATATGCCCAGGAAAAACGGCGTGGTCTTTTACGGCTTTTATGCCGGCCTCGATGGCGCCGCAACTCTCATGCCCCAGTACGAGAATAAGCGGGGCGCCGAGTACCGCGACGGCGTATTCGAGGCTGGCCAGGCCTTCGCCGGTTACGAAGTTGCCCGCAACGCGTATGGCGAAAAGATCGCCTCGGGCTGTGTCGAAAGCGTATTCGGGAGCGATCCGCGAGTCGGAGCAACTGAGCACCGCCACGAATGGGTTCTGCCCGGAAACCAGGGCTTCGCGCTCGTCCTTGAAATCGTGGGTCTTTGAGTTTCCGCTGACATAACGCTCATTACCTTCGATCAGCCTTTGCAGTGCCTGGTCGGGGCTGATGGCGTTCTGTGGTTTGGGCGGCGCGGCGGTTTTTTCGGCGGCATGGACCAGCCTGTCTGGCAGTACGCCGGCTATCAGCAGGGCGCCTGCCCCCAGTCCGGCGAAGCGAAGAAAACGACGACGATCGTGGGTGTTTGCGGCGGGGTTTGAATCACATGATTCACACATGATTTTGTGTACTCGGGTCGACTCGGTGGGAATGACTGCCGTTGGGGGCCAGGAACCTTCGGCCCTGGAATACTGGAGTCTAGACGGTCTGTAACACGATGTTTTCCGCGGCCTCGAAGGGTTGCAAAGAGTGACCTTCGGACGCTGCGTGACTCACTGAACGCTTTTGCAAGCACCCATGAAGCGGAAGAGAGAAGAGCGGAATTGTTTTGAGGGTAACGGGTTCAGTCATCAGCCCCCGGCACCACCGGGGCATCTTGAAGCTGGGCCCGATAGGTTTTGTAGAGCTGCTGGACTTCCGGGTTATCCAGGCTCTCGTAGGTGATGTCTTCTTTGTCGAGTCCATCCAGGCCGCGAATGCCACCGATCATCTGTGGCCACTCGTCACGGCTTGTTATGGCAGTTACGAAAGGTTTCAGGTAGTTGTCGAGGTGCCCTTGGAAAGGCGCCCGAATTTCGTCGCTCAGTGCTCGCAGGTAGTCATCTTTGTTCGTTCTGGACCAATTGATCGCGAATCTGGCCCGGTAGCAGAGTTCCATGAAAACCAGTAGAAGGGTGCGTCCGTTGCCGTCCAGGAAGGGGTGGGCGAATGCCAACTGGCCCATGACCTCTCCTGGTCTTTCTTGGAACTTTTTCTTGTCTGCCGCCAGCTTGAGCGCATAGTCGACGGACCTCTTGATGAAGTCAGGGCGCTCGAAAATGGTGCTGTGCGGGTCGTTGTATGCGCCTTTGAATATGGCGAGATGTGGGACTAGCTCATTTCGATCTTTGCCCGCCCAAGGATAAAACCCGCCAAACAGGATCTTGTGAACCTTAAGGATGGCTTTGTAGTCAGGTCGCCTCTTTCGAGCCAAGTGTGAAAGCGCTTCCTCGATACTCAGTTCGAAGACAAAGTGTTCGGATTCTTTGACTTCGACAGGGTCTTTGAGGCGTTGATGATTTCGAAGATAGCCGGCCGTTTCGAAATCACCGAAAGGATCGAAACTCATGCGCTAAGTTTCTTTTTGGCCTGCCTTTTTTCCTGGAGATAGCGCTCCTGAAATGCAAGGGTTTGGCTCTTGCTCAGCACGCCTTTCTTTTTGAGATTGACCAGTAATCGCTCAATGCTATCCAGCTCGACCGAGTCGCCGGCAAGGCGGGTGATGGTGGCAGCCATGCGACTCATGCTGTCAGGCTCAGTGGTGACCTTGTGAGCCTTGGCAAGCTTGCGAACTTCACTGGCAACGCCAGAAACGGCGGTTTTGCTCATCGAATAACCCTCCATTAGCCGTCAAATCATAGCATCAACGCCTGCTTGTTTATGTCGGTGCCAAGCTTCTGATCGCCTCGATTTGTTACGCACTTAAGAGACGCTATAGAGGAGGAGCCGAGCGGGCTTATATGGAGGCCCTGGCGGCGCGGCTGGCGGGGGTGTCGCCGCGCAATTGGTTCCGAGATCAGGCTACGTGAAACCCTGGCAATCTACTGCTCGCTCAAAACAAAAAGGCCCCGACAAGTCGGGGCCTTTTGCTTCAAGCCGCTGCCACCCGCTCAGTTCGTACAAGTAAGCCGTGAATACTTCGGCGGATCGAGCAGGATCCCCGGGGTCATGAAGGTCGAACAGTTGAAGACGCGGCCCTTGGCGGTGGTGGCTTTGAAGGTCAGTTCCGAGCCGCCGAGGAAGTCTTCCTTGCCTTTGGTGACGGGGCCCATGGTGAGTTCATCGGTGGAGGCCAGGCCAATGGTTTCCGCGGTGACTTTATGTATTTGCAAGACATTGGGGTTGGTCGAGCAACCGGCCAAGGTAGCCGCCAGAAGCAGTAACGCGGGGGCAAAGAGGTAGTTTTTGTTCATGGCATATCTTCCTTAATAGTGTTTCGCCCTGGTTATCAGCGATCCTCAACGGGGCACGTCAGAAAACGTGGAGTCAGGGAATCTGGCACGGCCGGCCCCTGTTAAATCTGACTCAATAGGGGGATTTATTTCAGCATGGCGTTGGAGGGGGGCATATAGGGCAAATGTGCTATGCCGAGGGCATTTCAGGGCTCTGCTAAAACCCGAGCCATTTCCTCGGTGCTGTACAACGCCTGTCGCCAAACTCTAAAATGAGAAGCATTATCATTAATGCGGATCTGACATGCACGACGACAGCTTTGCCTCGCCCGTCGCCCGGTTGTATGCGAACCATCACGGCTGGCTTCGCGGCTGGTTGCATCGGCGGCTGGGGCACAGTGCCGATGCCGAGGACCTGGCCCACGACACCTTTGTCCGCGTGATGCGCTCGCAAGAGGATGTGCGCGAGCTGCGCCAGCCCATGGCGTTTCTCGCGACCATTGCCAATGGTTTGCTGATCAATCGCTGGCGGCGCCAGGCGATCGAGCGGGCTTACCTGGAAGCGCTGGCGGCGCGGCCGGTGGCCGAGGAGCCTTCGCCGGAAGAGCGGCACTTGATGATCGAAACCCTGTTGCAGCTGGATTCGCTGTTGGTGGGGCTGTCGTCGCGGGTGCGGCAGATTTTCTTTTTGTCCCAGCTCGACGGCTTGACCTACCCGCAGATCGCCGCGCGGTTGAACCTGAGCGTGGCCCAGGTGCAGCGGGCCATGGGCAAGGCGTTCAGTGTCTGTTACGCGAGCCGTTTTGAATGAGTGGCGCCGTGGTTGATCCGCGGGTGCGCGACAGCGCCATCGACTGGATGGTCCGCGCGCAGTCCGGGCTGATGAGCGATGTCGAGCATCAGGCTTTGCAGCAGTGGCGGCAGGCGAGCGCCGAGCATGAATACGCCTGGCAGCGGGTCAGCAGCTTGCCGCTGATGCTGCAGCCTGGGGCCAGTCTGTTGGCCGATGCCACGGCGCGGCGGGCACTGGAGTCGGCCGGGGCCGATCCGCAGCGGCGTCGGCAGGTGCTCAAGTGTCTGCTCGCCCTGGGACTGTTCGGCGGGGTGGCCTGGCAAGGTGCGGATTCCACCCTGGTGCGTTCGGCCCTGGCGACTTACCGCACCAGTATCGGCGAGCGTCGGCGCTGGGCCCTGGCGGACGGTGGCTCGCTGTGGCTGAACACTGCCAGCGCCGTGAACCTGGAGCTGACCGCGCAGCGGCGCAGTGTGCAGTTGGTCGAGGGCGAGCTGGCGCTGGATACGCCGGCGGAATCGGCGTCGCTGCAACTGCTGACCCCGGACGCGGTGTTGTACGGCCGTGGCGCCCATTGGCTGGTGCGCCATGACCGGTTGGGCACCCAGGTCACGGTGCTGCGCGGTCTGGCGCAGGTCAGTGCGCGACGCCATTGGCTACCGGTGCCGCTGCAGGCCGGTTGGCAAACCCGGGTCGACAGCCAGGGCGTCGCGGCGCCGAGCCGCGTTGATCCGTTTATGGCCCAGGCCTGGCTGCGCGGCATCTTGCCGGCCGAACGCATGCGCTTGGATACCTTGCTGGCTGAACTTTCGCGTTACCGCCCGGGTTTTTTGCGTTGCAGCGCAGCGGTCGCGGCCTTGCGCGTGACCGGCAGTTTCCAGCTGGACGACACCGATGCCGCGCTGGCGCTGGTGGCCAATACGCTGCCGGTGCGCATCGAGCGACGAACCCGTTACTGGGTGACTGTGGTGCCAGCCTGAAAATATTTTTCCCCCGGGGCGCAGTTTTTTCGATCTGGCTTGGCCTTCAGGTATGACCCACCGGGACAGGTGGGTGCCAACCCCTAGGAGCCTTGCATGATCTTCCCCGCCCGAGCCTTGTGTGCCCGCACCTTTGGCCTGCTTTTCCTCAGCCTGCCGCCGCTCTGCGGCGCGGCCGTTTTCGCGGCTGGCGAGCGCCAGCACTACAGCATCGACGCCGGTCCGCTGGACCAGGCGCTGTCGCGTTTCGGTGTGCAGGCAGGCATCAATATGGCGGGCAGCGCCACGCTGACAGAAGGCAAGCGCAGCCAGGGCCTGCAAGGCGATTTCAGCACCGAGGCGGGCCTGGCGCGGTTGCTGGCGGGAACCGGCCTGGGCTATCAGCGCCAGGTTGACGGCAGCTTCGAGTTGTATCGGGCGGGCGGGGATATGGTGCTGCCGTCGCAGAAAGTCGTCGGCGAAGACCTCGAGCAGAAGGAGGTGTACTCGGCGCCGCGATCCTCGGTGTATATCTCCGGCGAGGACATGCAACGCTTTGGCGTGATCTCGGTCGGCGACGTGCTCAAGGGCCAGCCTGGGGTGCAGGTCGGCGACAGCCGCAACGGCGGCGGCCTGGATGTGAACATCCGCGGCATCCAGGGCCAGAGCCGGGTGGCGGTGACGGTCGATGGCTCGCAACAGGCGTTGGATGTCTATCGCGGGTATGCCGGCACCCAGCAACGCAGCTACATCGACCCGGACCTGATCAGCGACATCGCCATCGACAAGGGCCCGAGCCTGACCTCCAGCGCCATCGGCGGCACGGTGAAGATGCGCACCCTCGGCGTCGACGACATCCTGCGGGACGGCAAGAATGTTGGCCTGCGTTTGAAGGGCGACCTGTGGAACAACGGCGTCGCTCCCGCCTCGCGTGATAGCCATTCGATGACCGAGGAGCTGTTCTCGGAACCGCATCGCAGCCGCGGCGGCCTGTTCGGTTCGAAGGCCGAGTCCGGCAGTGCCGCGTTCGCCTATAGCCATGAGTTGTTCGACGTGGTGGCGGCCTACGCCCACCGCAACCAGGGCAACTATTTCGCCGGCAAGAAGGGCCAGGACCGCTATCGCACCTATGACCGTTACGGCGACGAAGAGACGAGTGTGGCCACCACCTATAACGCTGGCGAGGAGGTGCTGAACTCCTCTTCGGAGACTGAGTCCTTCTTGCTCAAGACCACCCTGCGCCCGGTGGACGGCCACACTTTCGATCTGGGCTACCGCCGCTACGACGGGCGCATCGGCGAAATCATGCCGTCGGACATTTTTCGTTTCGGCACCGGCGGCATCTACCAGTACCCCCTGGGCCATACCAAGATCGACACCTACACCGCGCGCTACCGCTACCTGCCGGACGGCAATCCGCTGGTGGACCTGACGGCCAGCCTGTGGATGACCGACGCGCAAACCAGCCAGCTGACCTCGGTGGCGGCCCCGGCTTCGCAAGCCTATCGCTCGGACCGCAGCTGGAGCCGCCAGGCCGACCGCCGCATCGGCGGCGACCTGGCCAACACCTCGCATTTGCAGAGCGACTATGGCGATTTCAAGCTGGACCTGGGCGGCTCGTTCCAGGTCGAAGACCTGCGTCCGCAAAAGGGCGTGGTCACCACCCAGCACGACATCAATGCCAACCGCATGCTACGCGAAGGAGAACGGCAGGAGTTCAGCCTGAACGGCAAGCTGGAGTACAAACCGGTCGACAGCCTGACCCTGTGGGGCGGCGGTCGTTATACCTATTACCGCAGCAAGGACCACGTCGCCCAAGCGACGGCGCGCTGGGAGGAGCGCGACTTGAGGTACCTGCGGGTCTCGAACGCGGACACCTCCGGCAACATGCTGTGGTTCCCGGACTCGAACGGGCAGTACACCGACGCCACCGACCCGCGGCGGAACAATGGGATTGTCTTCAACAACACCAACTTTCCGTTCGAGGGCATTCGCTACAACGACTTCGGTGCGACCGACTCGACGGTCTATCCGTCGCAGGTGGGCGAGGTGGTCAGCGGTTATGACTATTCCGGCAAGCAGAGCAACAGCGGCGGCGCCTTTGCACCGGCCTTCGGCATCAATGTCGAGGTGCTGCCAGACACCTTCGTCTATGCGTCCTACACCCAGGGCCTGCGCATGCCCTCGCTGTTCGAAACCAGCCAGGGCGTGTTGCAGACCACGCCGGGCAAAGGCCTGAAACCCGAACGTTCCAGCAACTGGGAAATCGGCGCCAGCACGCTGCACAAGGGCCTGCTGCTGGACAACGACTCGGCGGCGATCAAGCTGGCCTACTTCAACAACAGCATCAAGCACTACATCACCCGCTACTACGACCCGAGCCCGGGCCTGATGGGCCAGATGCGCTTCAGCAACACCGACAGCTTCAAGACCAGCGGCCTGGAGCTGCAGTCGCGCTACGACGCGGGCCGGGTGTTCGCGGACTTTTCGTCCACCTACTACCTGAAGACCGAAACCTGCGACTCGGCCTTCGCCGCACGGCTGCGGGCCAGCAGCAATCGCTATCGGGACTTGAGCAACACGCCGGACTGCACGCCGGGCAGCTTCATGGGCTCGTACTCCAACACCCAGAACCCGCCACGGTTCTCGGCGAACCTGACCTCGGGCCTGCGCTTTTTTGACCAGTCCCTGACCGTCGGCGGGCGCGCCACCTACAGCTCCGGGCCGACGGTCAAGGCCGATGAGAACTGGCAGACCGGTGCGACCACGCCGCAGCTGGTCTACCGCGAGGTGGCGCTGTTCGATCTGTTCCTCAACTACAAGTTGAAGGAGCACACCCACCTCAATGTTTCGCTGCAGAACCTGACCGATCGCTACTACCTGGACCCGCTGGCGCAGAGCTTCATGCCGGCACCGGGGCGGACGCTGCGGGTGGGGGTGCTGACGAAGTTCTGAGGGCAGGGAGGGGGCTATCGGCCGGCGGCAGGTGCTGGCCGATCCTTGCCTGTCAGCGGGCAGGGCTGGCGGTCAGGTCGCCGTCATCTATCGGCGTCAGCCCTGTGACCAGGGCCTCCAGCAGGACCCTGACCTTGGGCAGCGTTTCACGACTTTTGACCCAGGCCAGGTTGATCGGCATCCCCTCGCTTGCCCGATGGGCAAGCACCTCCACCAAGGTCCCTTCGTCCAGCTGCCGCTGGATGAGCCAGGACGGCAACTGCGCGATACCGCAACCGGCCATGGCCGCCATCACGATGCCTTCGCCATTGCCCACCACAAGCTGGGCGGCGACCTGCCGGCGCGTCGTTACGCCCTGATCGTCGGCGAAATTCCAGGGGTTGATTCTTCCATCCACCCAGCCATAGGCGATGCACTGATGCTGTTGCAGATCGCTTTCGGTCAATGGGATGCCCTGCCTGGCCAGATAGGCGGGGGAGGCACAGAAGAGGTGTCGTTCGCGGGCCAGGCAACGCTGCCCCAGCGTATCGGGCCAGGCATCCGCGCCGCCAATACGCACAACGATGTCCACGCCTTCCTTGAACGGGTCGACGAAACCGTCGGAGAAGGAAATATGTGGAGTCAGCGCTGGATGATCCTGGGCAAGGCGCAGCAGGATCGGCAGCACCTGGGCGCGGCCAAAAGCCCCTGGCAGGTCGATGCGAACACTGCCGCGGGCCTCGTTGGCTTCGGCCTTCAGTGCAAACTCGGCGTCTTCCAGGTCGGCTAGCACGCCGGTGCAGGTGCGATAGAAGGTCATCCCCGCGTCGGTCAGCGCCACGCGTCGCGTGGTCCGATGCAGCAGGCGAGTGCCCAGCCGGCCCTCCAGGCGCGCGATGCTTTTACTGACGGCGGAGCCTGTCAGGTGCATTTTCTCGGCGGCGGCCGTGAAGCTGCCAGACTCGGCCACGCAGACAAATACATCGATGCCCTTCAAGCGTTCGGAGGAAAACATAGACATTCCTTATTCGTGAATCTGGCTCCACGCACCCGGTAAAAACCATCAGCAATGAGAACTGGGTTCAGCAGTATGCTTGATCCGCGCCGGCTTTCCTGCGATTGCCACAGCGCGAACCCGACAAAAATAATGGCGATAACGATGAGGCAAGGATGCTGGCCACGCTAAGAAACTATCCGACCACGGTAAACCTGCTGCTTTCAGCGTCCCTGATCCTGACCCTCGCTCGCGCGATCACCCTGCCTTATCTGGTCATTTATTTATCGGGCCACTTCCACTTGAGCATCGCCGATGTCGGCCTGGTCATCGGCAGCACGCTGATCATTGGCTCGCTGTTGAGCCTGTATGGCGGGTTCCTGGTGGACCGGATGTCCAGCTACAGGCTGATCCTGGTCTGCAGTGGCGTGTTCACCGCGGGTTTCCTCGGCACCTTTGTCGCGCGCGATCTCTGGCTGTTCTACCTGTGCCTGGTGTCGATCAACCTGGCCTACGCGGTCATCGATATCGCCGTGAAATCGGGCTTTGGCAGCCTGCTCCCCGTCGCTGGCCGGGGCGAGGTGTTTTCGATCAAATACACGCTGACCAATATCGGTTATGCCGTCGGCCCCTTTCTCGGCGCGGGGCTGGCCGGGCTGGATATCAGCCTGCCTTTTCTGTTGTCCGCGGGGCTGGGCGCAGGGTTCTTTTTTGTCTACTTCGTGTGGGGCGACAGGGGCTTGGCGGGCGTTGAACCAAGCCAGCCCCGCGCGCCATTCCTGGCCGTGGGCAAGCTGTTGCTGAGCGATCGCCGGCTGGTGTGCTTTACCCTGGGCGGGCTGCTCAGCGCCGTGGTCTTCGGCCAGTTCAGCGCCTACCTCTCGCAGTACCTGGTGGTGACCACCACAGCCGAAACCGCCTACCGGATTATCAGCAGCATCGTGGCGACCAATGCCCTGACGGTGATCAGCCTGCAATACCTCATCGGCAGGAAAATCTCCCAGCAACACTTGAGCCTGTGGCTCGCGGGCGGGCTGGTTATGTTTGTCCTGGGGCTGGCGGGCTTCGCGCTGTCGAGCAGCTTGGTGTTCTGGGTCGGCGCCATGGTCATTTTCACGCTCGGCGAGATTATCGTGTTTCCCGCCGAATACATGTTCATCGACAACATCGCCCCCAGCCATTTGCGGGGCATGTATTACGGGGCGCAGAACCTGAGCAACCTGGGCGCGGCATTGGGGCCGGTATTGTGCGGGGCGGTCTTGGCGGTGCAGCCGCCCCAATACATCTTCTACATGCTGATGCTGTTTATCGTCGCGGGCGGGATGCTGTACTTCCTCGGGGCTGCCATTGCCGGCAATACGGCGCCGGGGGAGGAAGGTGTCGCCGGGGGCTAGCAGGGAAGGGGTTGGAAGGTCGCTGAGAAGTAGCTGGTTCGAGCCGGCAGCGGCGTGGGTCCGGCGGGTTGGCCCGCTGATCGCCCGGGCCATTTCCTATGCCTGTGGGGCCAGCGCCTGTCGATTCAACGGCGGGCGCTGATCCCCGGCCTGGCCATCAGCTGGACAGCGCCGTCACCCTGGCCCGCGCCGCGTGCAGCTTCTTGTAGCTGTCGATCAGGCGCAGGTGGCGGTCGATCCCCTCCAGCTTCATGCTGGTCGGCGTCAGGCCATAGAAGCGCACATCGCCATTCACCGAGCCAATCACCGCGTCCATCCGCTCGTTGCCGAACATGCGACGGAAATTGGCTTCGTAATCCGCCAGGTCCAGATCTTCGTCGAGTTCCATCTCCAGCACCGCATTCATCGCCTGGTAAAACAGGCCACGCTCGGCGGTGTTGTCGTTGTACTGCAGGAACATCTCCACGCATTCCTTGGCTTCTTCATATTGCTGCAAGGCCAGGAAGATCAGCAGCTTCAACTCCAGGATGGTCAGTTGACCCCAGGCAGTGTTGTCGTCGAACTCGATGCCGATCAGGGTGGTGATATCGGTGTAGTCGTCCAGTTCGCTTTCTATCAGGCGCTCGAGCAACGCCTGCAACTCTTCCTCGTCGAGGCTGTGCAGGTTGAGGATGTCGGAGCGGAAGAACAGTGCCTTGTTGGTGTTGTCCCAGATCAGGTCTTCCACCGGGTAGATTTCCGAGTAGTCCGGCACCAGGATGCGGCAGGCGGTGGCGCCCAGGTGCTGGTACACGGCCATGTAGGACTCTTTGCCCATGCCTTCGAGAATGCCGAACAAGGTCGCGGCTTCCTGGGTATTAGAGTCTTCACCCTGGCCGGAGAAGTCCCACTCGACGAATTGGTAATCCGACTGGGCGCTGAAGAAACGCCACGACACCACGCCGCTGGAGTCGATGAAGTGCTCGACGAAGTTGTTCGGCTCGGTGACCGCCTGACCTTCGAACGTCGGCGGCGGCAGATCGTTCAAGCCCTCGAAACTGCGGCCTTGCAGCAGCTCGGTGAGGCTGCGCTCCAGCGCCACTTCCAGGCTTGGGTGCGCGCCGAACGAGGCAAATACGCCACCGGTACGCGGGTTCATCAGGGTCACGCACATCACCGGAAACTCACCGCCCAGCGACGCATCCTTGACCAGCACCGGAAAGCCCTGGGCTTCCAGGCCCTGGATGCCGGCGAGAATCCCCGGGTATTTGGCCAAGACTTCTGCCGGTACATCCGGCAGGGCGAATTCGCCTTCGATGATTTCGCGTTTGACGGCGCGCTCGAAGATCTCCGACAGGCACTGCACCTGGGCTTCAGCCAGGGTGTTGCCGGCGCTCATGCCGTTGCTCAGGTAGAGGTTCTCGATCAGGTTCGACGGGAAATACACCACTTCGCCATCCGACTGGCGCACGAATGGCAGCGAAACAATGCCACGCTCTTCATTGCCGGAGTTGGTGTCGAACAGGTGCGACCCGCGCAGCTCGCCTTCGCGGTTGTAGACCTTCAGGCAGTACGCGTCGAGGATTTCGCTCGGCAGCTCGTCGTTGGGGCCTGGCTGGAACCAGCGCTCGTCCGGGTAATGCACGAACGGCGCGTTGGCGATCTCCTCGCCCCAGAACTGATCGTTGTAGAAGAAATTGCAGTTCAGGCGCTCGATGAACTCGCCCAGGGCCGAGGCCAGGGCGCCTTCCTTGGTCGCGCCCTTGCCGTTGGTGAAGCACATCGGCGACTGCGCGTCGCGGATATGCAGCGACCACACGTTGGGCACGATATTGCGCCACGAAGCGATCTCGATCTTCATGCCCAGGCCGGCCAGGATGCCGGACATGTTGGCGATGGTCTGCTCCAGTGGCAGGTCCTTGCCGGCGATATAGGTGCTGTGCGAACCCGCGCTCGGCATCAACAGGGCCTGGGCATCGGCGTCGAGGTTTTCCACCTCCTCGATCACAAACTCGGGCCCGGCCTGTACCACTTTCTTGACGGTGCAGCGGTCGATGGAACGCAGGATGCCCTGGCGGTCCTTGTCGGAGATATCCGCCGGCAACTCGACCTGGATCTTGAAGATCTGGTTGTAGCGGTTTTCCGGATCGACAATGTTGTTCTGCGACAGGCGAATGTTATCGGTGGGGATATTGCGGGTGTCGCAGTACAACTTCACGAAGTACGCCGCACACAACGCCGATGACGCCAGGAAATAGTCGAACGGACCCGGTGCCGAGCCATCGCCCTTGTAGCGGATGGGTTGATCGGCCACCACCGTGAAGTCATCGAACTTGGCTTCAAGTCGGAGGTTGTCGAGAAAGTTGACCTTGATTTCCATGGGGCACACCGAATAACGAGCAAAACGAAATGGCGGCCATTATCCGGTTTTTCAGCGCGAAGTCTTGCGCTTTTCGGCAAGCGGGCCAGGTGGTTGGGGGGAGGAGGTCGCGGCCTGCGGCATCAGCTCCTCTCACTCATCACCGATTGACATCAGGCTGGCAGCCCACGCTTGGCTGGCAGCGTAGCGGGCGTAATAAGCCAGCTTTTCTGCCTTACTCAAGCCGGTAAAAAACGGCAGGAAGTACTGGTCGTTGTAGTAACCCTGGGCACCTTGCAACTGCCTTCCCCACCATGCAGGGTCGTAACCTTCGAAGGCTACCCAGGGCGGCGGAACGGCGAAACGCTGGCGCTGAATGGCTTCGAGAAAGTCAGTGCTGTTGGTTACCAGGCGCACCGTGACGGCGTTGAATTCCCGGGTGGATATCAAACAGATCAGGTGCTGGTGGTTTTGGCGGTTTTCATACTGCCTGACGGGAAGGTCGTTGAAGCTGCGCTCGTGGCTCAAGGTGAAGCTGGATTCGATAAGGGCCTGGAAGGCATGCCTGTCGCTCCCATCGATCAGCAAGGCCCAGTAATAAGCCGGCACGCCTGTGTCTTCCAAGGAAACCACACGCAGTGGAAGGGGCAGGGCGGGAATGTGTGGCAGAGGTTCGGTGAAAACCGCTTGGAGTTCTGACAGGGAATAGCCCGCAATTTGCTCCTTGGGGGTTCGGTCAAAAAGACCTGCGATGCGGCTGAAAAAATTCATATCGTCCTTGATTCAGCTTTGATGTGTCCATTGAAAGGGCTCCTCGAGGCCATTGATTTAGGGTTCCTTGAAACCCGGCAAGCCATTGGCCTTACGCCAGTCTTGGACTGTTTTCAAAATTCCCTTTGGCGAATCGTCTTCACCATCCTCGAGATAATAAATCCAGTCAGATGCAGCGGGATTGCCGGTCATTTCAATAAAGTGCTCTAGCAACTGATCCTGATATTTCTCGGTGCCCACCGCATTGCATATTTCGTCGAGCAGTTTAAGAAAATCGCTTTCGGTGTACTCAGGTAGGGTTTTTCCTTTATGGGGGGCGTGCCAGGCCGACCATATAGAGTCGGTCAGCAGTGGCAACTGATGTACAGCTCCAGATCTTTGGGGAGGGGGATGGCTGTAAGGCGTTCTATGGCGCTGGCTTGCTCTCGGGTGAGGAGGTAGCTATGTACGGCGTCTGCTTCGCTCTGCCAACCCATAATCGGCATCAGCATTTCTGTAGTGAGAGTTGGTAGTTTTGTCTCGAATACAGCGTCGTCACTATTTGTAGGTGCGCCGTGTATCTCGAATTTCAGGTTGTACTTCATGGCTCAATCACTCTGGTTTTATCCGCTGGTTTGGTTTGCTGGCCGGTTATTGGGTCGAACTCGCCTAAGTGTTTGCCACGTTTGTTGTACTTCTCCAGCCTGCCGTGTTGGGAGTCCCATTCGTAGATCGTACCGTCTTTGTCTTTCCATCGATCACGCAAGCCGCCACCTTTTTTGGGGGTTTTAGGCTTTGACCATTTGAGGCCAGGGAAAGCGGGGAGATTTTGGGGTTTGGGATGATAGTTCTGGCCTCTGGGCAGATTTAACACGATATAGAGCGGCCGAACCCCGGACCCCGGCGGGAACACCAGGATGAAGTCCTTGTACTCCGGCGGGTAGATCGGGTTGACGATGAGGGTGTCCGCCTGTTCGGTGGGCGGAAAGATCCAGATGTGCGGCGCTTGGGGCGCGGCCTCCAGTGGGGGGATGCCGGAGGTGCTGGACGGGTCCACCGCGGGCGTCCAGATCAGGGTGACGCCATCGCCGAAGTCGGCCACCTGTTGCTGGCCTTCGGCAGCAAAGCGCACCACCGGGACCATTTCCCAGCCACGCTGCTTTTGCGTGTTGTAGCCATAGCCCTTGAGCGTGCCGTCGGGCCGTTGTTCGAGATGCAGGCGGACGCGGGTACGGCCTTCTTTCAGCGCGTCGAGTTGCTCGGGCGTGTACAAGGCGCTATCGCCCAGGCTCGAAGGCCAGAGCATGGCCACCATGCCAGCCAGGGCACCCGCGATCACGCCGCCGACCCCGGCGGACGCCACGGCCTCGCCACCCAGCGCAAGGCTACCCAGGGCGGCGGGAAGGGCGCCGCTGATTTTCTTGAGCGGGATATTCCCCGTCGCGTCCGCGCCACGGCCCCCCAGCAAGACAAGCTCGCCATAGTCCTTGATGGCGTCGGTGGGAATCGCCCCGGATGGGCTGAGGTAGTCCATGACCCCGTCGGGCAGCTTGCAGGATTTGGTAAAGGTGCAGCCGGCCATCGCCTGTTGCTTGCGGGGTGGGCTGGCGAGGCTGTCTGCGTAGGCTTGTTGGCGAACCAGCATCTGTTCATAGGCGTTTTGCCTGGCCTCTTGCTCAGCCCGTTCGCTGGGGGTCATGTCTCGATAGGTGACGTGGTGGCCGTCGCCGGAAGGGGGATTCTTGATCGGGGGGAGTCTGTTGCGCGCCATCGAGGGTTCTGCCTGTCCATCCAGTGCGGTTTTCCAGCCGGCGGCGGGATGGCATCAACCCTATTGGCTATGGACAGGCATTACTGCGGGAGGAATCTGAAAGGTTTGAAGGGCAAGTCTTTACTTTTACGGGCTGACAAGCAGGACGATTCTGGCTAATGCCGATCCGTTAAGGACGAGAGTGGGGGCTGGTGTAGGAGCGAGCTTGCTCGCGATGGACTTGAGAGCGCCGCGTTCATCCACTCGACACGCGTTATCGTTAACCGCCATCGCGAGCAAGAACTAGGCGTCCCCCTTGTAAGCTGGTTTTGCCTGCTTCGGATCGTGGTTCGCAAAGGTTTCAAGGTCGTGAGCGAGCCTGAGCCGGCTCAGGCTTCCCGGCCGTGGGCCGCCGCGGCCAGCTGTTCGGTATCGACCCGCACGAAGATCGAGTCGCCAATCGCCGTCAGCACATCGCCGGCGTAGACCTCGCAGATCACCCGGCTCTTGCGCCCGACTTCGCCTTCGACCTTGGCGCGCAAGGTCAGGGGCACGCCCATCGGTGTGGGCTTGATGAATTTGATGCCGAGGTTACCGGTCACGCAGTTGATCCGCGGCTGGCTGTCCAGGGCGCGATTTTCGGCGCGGTAGTGGTAGGCCATGGCGGTCCAGTTCGAGTGGCAGTCCACCAGCATGGCGATCAGGCCGCCGTACACCAGCTCGGGCCAGCCGCAGTATTGGCTGTCCGGCAGGTGCTCGGCCATCACATGCACCCCATCCTCATGCCAGTGGCTCTTGATGTGCAGGCCATGGGGGTTGCGGCTGCCGCAGCCAAAACAAACGCCGTCCGGCGCGGTGCTGTCTTGCAGGGAGAGTGGGTGCATGTGTCTTACCTTTTTTATTGTTGGAGAGGGGCCTGGCGATGCCCTCAGGCCGCCACTTGTGCCTGTATCTGCAGGTCGCCGTCGACGTCCTTGACCAGCCCGCTGGCCAGCAGCAGGGGCAGCAGGCACTGGTGCAGTTGCGGCTCGACGAATTCCTTGACGGTGTCCAGCGCCAGGTTGCCGCTGGTTTCCAGCTCGGCCTTGGTGTAGGACAGCCAGGCCTTCTTCAGCACCAGCAGCACGTCGCTGCCAGCGGTGGTGGCGAAGCGGCGGTGGGTGACTTTACCGTCGAAGTCGAAGCTGTGCTGATAGGCATAACCGCTCTCGACGCCCGCGCTGGCGACACAACGACCGCAGGTGCATTTGCCGTCGCCGAAGGCCGTGCGCAGATAGGTGTTGAAGTCCACCACGGGCTTGAGCCCCAGGCGCTTGTCGACTTCGAACAGATCCCCGGTCAGTTTTTCTTCAGTGCTCAACGTCCATTTCCTCAAGTCATGCGGCGTGTTTTTACAGGGCCGCACGATACCAGCCGGACGCTTGCAGGGGTAATTTTCTGCCCGGAGGGGGCGAGAAACCCTGCGCCATGAACCTGGACCGGCGGCTGTTGCCGAGCCTGGCGCCCGTAGTGAACAAGTGGCCAGTAAAAGAGAGGCATATTGCCTTCTCCAATAAGGCCCGATGCTGGCCCCGCGGTCACTCAATTACCGCCAAAATCACTTTAATTTCAGGTGGTTAGGTAGATCGAAAAATGCGCAATGTGTGGATGACGCTGACCTCGTTCGCCTTGGTCAGCGTGGCTGTCGCGGCCGAGGGCAAGGAGTTGCCGGCCAATGACCGGTATGTGTGCAGTTGGGGCGCGGGGACGGCGGCGCGGGCGCAGGAACTGAAACTGTCGGGCGTTTCGCTGTATGCCGCGCGGCAGAAGCTGCAGACCTACAAGTTCAGCAAGGGCTGGATGCGCATGTTGGCCCTGGGCATTACCGAACAGACCTACGACAGCCCCTCGCGGGCCAAGCCGGCGACGGTGCGGCAGAGTTTTTACGACGATTGCGTGCGCTACAAGCTGGCGCGCAAATAACCCGGGAAGGCACGCGCAATTGCCGGTTGCCCGGGCTGCCATGCTGGCCTGGGCGCCGGCGATCCTGGGTCGAGGCCTGTCGGCTTTGCCTCATGTACCCGGACCTTTGGTCCATGGGCCGACAGCGTCCGCCGCCATCTGATCCGTATTTTTCTTCGTCACCTGCGTCTGTATCGGGATCAGATCTGGCCTGACAATAACGCACCCCTCAGGCGCACCGGCCCGCCGGCTGGAGCCTGAGGCTGCGTTCTGCTTTTCGCGTTGGCGAAAACCTATTGTTCAGGAGGCCTTTATGGCGAAGATGGCGATTTTCTTGTTTGGATTCTTGGCGCTGACCATCGCGATCGGTCTGCTGGCGACCATCTCTCCGGTCTGAGGGGAAAACCTCAGGCCAGCCCCGTCTCGCCGAGGCGGCCGAACCACTATTTGGAAAACTTCCTCGCCCCGGCCACGCACAAAATCACCGCCACGGTCACTCCCAGCATGCCCAGGCTGACCTGTTCATGCAGCAGGGTGGCCGCCAGGGCCAGGCCAAAGAACGGTTGCAGCAACTGCAACTGGCCGACGGCGGCGATCCCTCCCTGGGCCAGCCCGCGATACCAGAAGACAAAGCCGATCAGCATGCTGAACAACGCGACGTACCCCAGGCTCAGCCAGGCGGGCAGGGTAATGCCGCTAAATGAAGGCGGGGCACGCAACAGGCTCAGCACGGCCATCACCGGCAGCGCCAGCACCAAAGCCCAGGAAATCACCTGCCAGCCGCCCAGGGTGCGGGAGAGCTTGGCGCCTTCCGCGTAACCCAGGCCGCAGACCAGGATCGCCAGCAGCATGAGGATGTCTCCGGCCGGCGCGGCGCTCAGCCCCTGGGACAGGGCAAACCCCACCACCAGCAGGCTGCCCAGCACCGAGAACAGCCAGAACACCGGCCGCGGCCGCTCGCCGCCGCGCAGCACGCCGAACACCGCGGTGGCCAGCGGCAGCAAGCCCAGGAAGACGATGGAGTGGGCCGAGGTCACGTACTGCAGCGCTAACGCGGTCAGCAGGGGAAAGCCCACCACCACGCCCAGGGCGACTATCGCCAAGGGCCACAGCTGGTTTCTGTTCGGGCGTTTTTCCTTGAACAGCAGCAACAGGCACAAAGCCAGGACCCCGGCGATGCTGGCGCGGGCCACGGTCAGGAATAGCGGGTCGAATTCCAGCACGGCGACCCGGGTGGCCGGCAGCGAGCCGCTGAAAATCAGCACGCCGATAAAACCGTTGAGCCAGCCGCTCGCGGCCTTTTGCGTGGTGGGGTGTGGCAGGGGGGATGTCCGTTCCATTCAGGGGCTCAGCTCTGTTCAAGGGTAAGCGCCGCGCTGCAGGGCGAGATTGCGCCTGGGCTGCTCAGGCCCCATCCTAGGAGCGCTAAGCAATACAATCAAAATATTGTCATGGATACATTCCGCTATGGCCCGTGCCCGCTACAAACAACTGGTCGATGCTTTTGCCGCCGATATCCGTGGCGGCGCACTGCCGCCCGGTGCCCGCCTGCCGACTCACCGCGAGCTGGCCGCCAGGGAAGGGCTGGCCCTGGTGACCGCTTCGCGGGTGTATGCCGAGCTGGAGGCCATGGGCCTGATCAGTGGCGAAACCGGGCGCGGCACCTTTGTCCGCGAGACCGCGTTGCCGCCGGGCCAGGGTATCGACCAGCAGGCCACGGCGGCGGGCACTCTGGACCTGAATTTCAACTATCCGGCGTTGCCCGGGCAGGCCGAAGTGTTGCGCGGCGGCCTGCGCCAACTGGCGGCCGCCGGTGACCTGGAGGCGCTGCTGCGCTACCAGCCCCACAGTGGCCGCAGCCACGAGCGGGCCGCGGTGGCACGGTATCTGGTCTCTTGCGGGTTGCGGGTAGACGCCGAGCAGGTGTCGATCGTCAGCGGCGCCCAGCATGGCCTGGCGACCACGGTGATGGCGCTGCTCAAGCCCGGCGATGTGGTCGCCACCGATGCCCTGACCTACCCGGGGTTCAAGGTGGTGGCCGACGCCCACGGCGTGGAGCTGGTGTCGATTGCCCTGACCGAGCACGGTCCCGACCTGCAGGCTTTCGAGCGGTTGTGCCGCAGCCGGCGGGTGCGGGCGGTGTACGCCATGCCGACCCTGCACAACCCCATGGGTTGGGTGCTGGATCTGGCGTGGCGCGAGCGTCTGGTGCACATAGCCCGACAGCATCGCCTGCTGATTATCGAGGACGCCGCCTATGCCTTCCTCGCCGAGGATCCGCCCGCGCCCCTGGCGGCCCTGGCGCCGGAACTGACGGTGTATGTGTCGGGCTTTTCCAAGAATGTCGCCACCGGACTGCGGGTCGGTTTTGTCGTCGCGCCACCGGCCTGGGTGCCGCTGATCGAACGGGTGATCCGCGCGACCACCTGGAACACCCCCGGGGTGATGACGGCGCTGGTCTGCAACTGGATCGACGACGGCACCGTGGCGCGCCTGGAAACCGAGAAGCGCCAGGACGCGCAAGCCCGTCAGGCGCTGGCCAGGGAGGTGTTGGCCGGCCTGGCGTACATCGGGCATCCGGCGTCCTATTTTCTCTGGCTGCCGCTGCCCGAGGAGGTGCGTGCCGATCAGGTGGCCATGGCCTTGCTGCGGGAGAATGTCTCGGTGTCCACCGCCGAGCCCTTTGTCAGCGCCGCGCCGGTGCCCCACGCGATTCGCCTGGCCCTGGGCTCGGTCGATATGGATCAGCTGCGGGTGGCGCTGGAAAGGGTGCGCAAGGTGATTGCTCAATACGCCTACTGAAGGCCCCGCGCGGCAAGGCGCGGGAGCCCGTTGGCCGTCAGACCTTGAACTGGGTTACCAGGCCGTTGAGTTCCACCGCCAGGCGCGACAGGTCCTGGCTGGCAGCGTTGCTCTGGTTGGCTCCGGCCGAGGTCTGGGTCGCCAGGTCGCGGATGTTCACCAGGTTGCGATCCACCTCGCGGGCGACCTGGGCCTGCTCTTCGCTGGCGCTGGCGATCACCATGTTGCGTTCGTTGATCGAGGTGATGGCCTGGGTGATCTGGTCCAGGGCCAGGCCCGAAGCGCGGGCGGCTTCCAGGGTCAGGTGGGCGCGTTCGTTGCTGTGGCGCATGGCGCTGACCGCGCCTTCGGTGCCTTCTTCGATGGTGTTGATCATGCTTTCGATTTCCTGGGTCGACTGCTGGGTGCGATGGGCGAGGGCCCGCACCTCATCGGCGACCACGGCGAAACCGCGTCCGGCATCGCCTGCCCTGGCGGCCTCGATGGCTGCGTTGAGGGCCAGCAGGTTGGTCTGCTCGGCGATCGAGCGGATCACCTCCAGGACCTGGCCGATATTGCGCACATCCACCGCCAGGTGCTCGACCTGCTCGCAGGTGCGGGTCACCTCGTCGGCCAGGTCGCCGATGGAGTCGACGGTGTGCTGCACCTGCTGCCGGCCGTGGTGGGCGGTGGCGTCGGTTTCCCGGGATGCTTCGGAGGTGCTGACGGCGTTGCGCGCCACTTCTTCCACTGCCGCGGTCATTTCGTTGACCGCGGTGGCGGCCTGTTCCAGCTCGTTGCTCTGCTGGTGCAGGGTCTTGCTGGAATCCTCGGTCACCGCATGCAGTTCCTCGGCGGCCGACGCCAGCTGGCTGGAGGAATCGGCGATCTTCTGCAGGGTGCTGCGCAGGCTGTTCTGCATGCGTTGCAGGGCGTGCAGCAGGCGCGCCGGTTCGTCGTTGCCGGTCACGCTGATGGCATGGCACAGGTCGCCGCTGGCGATGGTTTCGGCGACTGCCACGGCCTGGCTCAGCGGCCGCACGATGCTGCGGGTGAGCACGATGGCCAGGCCGACGGTCAGCACCAGCACGATGGCCAGGATCGCCAACACCAGCCCGACCGCGCTCTGGAACACTTCGTTGCTGCGCGTGGCGGCCACTTCGCCGCCGTGGGTATTCACCTCGACCACGCTCAGCAGTTCCTTGAGCATGGCGTCGGCATTGGTCAGGAACGGCCCGCCGTCGACGATCGCGATCGCCTCGTCCTTGCGCCCCTGGCGCGCCAGGTCGAGGACGCGCTGCTGGTCCTTGAGGTACAGCGCCCTGACCCCCAGGTAGCGCGCGTACGCAGCCTTTTCCTCGGGGGCGATACTGAGTTTTTCGTAGGCCAGTTGCTGGGCCGACAGTTGCTCGTCGAGTTGCTTGACCCGGTCCAGCAGGGCCTCGACTTCGGTTCTGTCGCGTACGACCAGCAGGCGCAGGGTCAGGGTACGGATCTGGGTACTGGTCAGGGCCACGGCATTGGCCGCGACGATCGAGGGCAGCCAGTTCCTGTCGACCTCGAGCGACTGCTCGTTCATGCGCCGCATTTCCAGCAGGGAGAACGCCCCGAGCGCAACCGCGAGCAACGCGATCAGGGCAAAACTGAGGCCTGCACGGCGGGAAATGTTCATCGATCGTAAAAGCATGACTGTGTTCCTTGTGGCGGCAAAAGGCACAACCTGCGCGGCATCCGGCAGGTTCGCAGCAAAGCGGCGCGCGCTCGGAAAGGCTCCGGGGCGTCGTCGGTTCTTGCAGGCAAGACAGGCGGGAGGCGCATCGTGGCGCCTTCTTTTATGGGGTCTTCCGGAGTGGATGGGATCGCGCGGACCCTGGCCGGAGAGGGGGCGATGATATCACAGTGATGTCGCTTTTTTGGCCGACACAGGCTGTTTCCGGCCGATGAAAAAGGCGAGCCGTGGCTCGCCTTGGGTTTTTCAGGGTGTTTGCCGGGGTCGGCGGATCTGCTCAGTCGTCCTCGGCTTCAGCCAGTAGCGCGACGTAGTTCTTGATGTCGAACTGGCTGTCTCTGTTGAAGGCCAGCCAGTTGGAGAGGCTGCAGAGGAACGCAAAAATGGCGCTGTCCCCGAATGCCTCGAAGTTGCCAGTGGGTTCATGGCTGAAAAAATAAGCGGGTTCCAGGCACAGGATGCCGGTGGGGTAATGCTGTTTTTTTTCCCGGCACTCTTCAAACATCCACTTGGCGATGGTGGTTGAGTCCGCACCTTTGAAAGCGATGATGTAGGAAGGCACCTGGTATTGATTTTTGAAAAAGGGCTTTTCTTCCGACTTTTTCCGTTGCAGCCGCTGGACGGCGTGGCTCTGTTCGAACGCCTGGACCTTCTGGACCCGTAGGTCGGACTTCACTTCGATGGCCGCCGCCACGGTATCGGCAAAGTACAGCCGTTGCTTGCCGGAGGTAATCGGCAGGCTGAAGCTTTGCTCGCACTCGAGGACGATATCCACCTGGCCGGTGGTTTGGCCGTAGCAGTCCATGATGACGCCAGAGCCATAGCGAATGTTCTGCGGCAGGACCCGCGCCAGCAGGCTTTCGATAATGAGCTCCCGTTCATTTCCAATAACCGTCGAAGGGTACTTCTGCGATTGCTTGTGCCCCAGCATCAAGCTTTCTTTCAGCGTCTCGATGCTGTTAAGCAGCAGGTCTTTCCCTGGCATGACTCACTCCGTGTATGACATTTATGGATCAAGCAGCCCCGTTTGAATCCGGGGCTGCCCGACAGTAAGAAAGCCGGGAAGGGGTGTAAAGGCATTTGTCGAGAACAGAAGTGCCGCTGAAGGCGGTCGTTCCGTGAGCCTGGGTTCAACCGTGCTGGATGCCCGCGCGCTTGAGCAACTGCTTGCAGCGCTCGGACAGGTGGGTCACCCGCAGGTGCTTGCCGGCCTTGCCGTAGCGTTCGCGCAGGGTTTTCAGGGCGGCGATGGCCGAGTAGTCGACGAAGCTCAGGTGGCGGCAGTCGAGGGTCACCTGGGCCGGGTCGCCCGCCGGGTCGAAGTGGTTGAGGAAGGAGGTGGTCGAGGCAAAGAACAGGGTGCCGTGGACCCGGTACAGCTTGCTGCCGTCGGCTTCCTCGTGGCTGTCGGCGTAGAGCTCGCGCGAGTGCTGCCAGGCGAAGTTGAGGGCGGCGATGACGATGCCGCACAGCACCGCGATGGCGAGGTCGGTGAACACGGTGATGATGGTCACCGCGACTATCACCAGCATGTCGTTCAGCGGCACTTTGTGCAGCACCCGCAGCGAACCCCAGGCGAAGGTCTGCTGGGCCACCACGAACATCACCCCGACCAGTGCCGCCAGCGGAATGCGCTCGATCAGGGGCGAGAGAAACAGCACGAACAGCAGGATCATCGTCCCGGCGACCACCCCGGACAGCCGGCCGCGGCCGCCGGAGCTGAGGTTGATCACGGTCTGGCCGATCATCGCGCAACCGCCCATGCCGCCGAACAGGCCGGAGGCGATATTGGCCGCGCCCAGGGCCACGCATTCGCGGTCGGGGAAGCTGCGGCTCTCGGTGATTTCGTCGGTGAGGTTGAGGGTCAGCAGGGTTTCCAGCAGGCCAACCATGGCCATCAGGAACGCGTAGGGGGCGATGATGCCCAGGGTCTCCAGGTTCCACGCAATGTCCGGCAGCACCAGGCGCGGCAGGCCGCCGGCGATATGGGCCATGTCGCCCAGGGTGCGGGTCGGCAGGCCCAGCAGGTAGACCAGCAGGCCGACCCCGAGGATCGCCACCAGCGCTGGCGGCACCGCGCGGCTCAAGCGTGGCAGCAGATAGACGATGGCCATGGTCAGCGCCACCAGCCCGAGCATCAGCCACAGGGGCGTGCCGCCGAGCCAGCGTTCATCGGCCTTGAAGTGTTCCAACTGAGCCAGGGCAATGATGATCGCCAGACCGTTGACGAAGCCGAGCATCACCGGATACGGCACGATCCGCACCAGTTTGCCCAGGCGCAGCAGGCCGAAGGCGATCATGACCAGCCCTCCCAGCAGCACCGTGGCCAGCAGGTACTGCACGCCGTGCTGCACCACCAGCGCGACGATCACCACCGCCATCGACCCGGCCGCGCCGGAAATCATCCCCGGGCGGCCGCCGAACAGCGCGGTCAGGGTGCAGATGATAAAGGCCCCGTACAGTCCCATCAGCGGGTTGAGGTGGGCGACCAGGGCGAAGGCGATGCACTCGGGCACCAGGGCGAAAGAGGTGGTGAGTCCGGCCAGGACGTCGGCGCGAAGGCGAGCGGGTTTCATGGTTTACCTGAGAGGGTGGCCAGGGGCGGCCGGGGTTGCGGGGGATTGTCGAAAGGCGGCGAATGTTACGGAATTACAGCCGCGCCAGCCAGCCATGGGGCTTGTATTGATGGGCGCTCGCGGCAAGACTGCACGGCTCCGGCGCTTAATACCGGGCAGCCAAGGAGCCTCCATGCCATCAAGCAAACGCGAGCAGGCGCGTCTCGAACGCCGCCTGGTCGCCAGCCTCACCGACGCCTGCGAAACCGCCAAGGCACAAATCGTCGGGTTCTCCTGGCTGACCCATGTGGTCGATTACGCGGCGTTTCCCGCCAGCCTGAGGGTGGTATGGGTGTTCGACACCCAGGCCAGCAAGGCCCTGGCCCTGGCCTGCGGGCAGGGTGAGCGCATGCTCGAACTGACAGCCATGGCGCTGCATGACGCCGGCGTGGAGTTGCAGGCGCTGGCGGCCCATGTGCGCTACGACAGCGAAGAACAGTGCCAGCGCATCAACGGCGGCAACTGGCAACAACGCCTGGCGCGGCTGGGCTGAGCGCCGCTGGCAAGCGCGGCTAAACGCCGCACCCGACCAAGGTCGCACACAACCTGTCATCCATTTGGCAGGAAGCGGGGCGCCTCGTTTTGCTACCATGCGTGGCTTTTACGGATGAGCCGCCTGGCGACTCGTCTGGACTTTCGGCTCCTCAAAGGGCGGTAACGAATGAGTGTTTTGTTGAGTCGCCGCGAGGTGATTGCAGGTATGGGGGTGTTGGGTCTCGGTCTTCTGGCCGGCTGCGATACCCGGGGCCAGCTGTCGTACAAATATGGCAAGGATCTGAGCGACAAGATCATGGGCCGTACCTTCAAGCTGAAGGACACCGAGGGCAACGTCAGGACGCTCTCAAGCTATAGCGGCCTGATGCCGATGGTGTTCTTCGGTTTCACCCAGTGCCCGGCCATCTGCCCCACGACGCTGGCGCGCGCGGCCCAGGCCAAGAAACTGATGGGCCGCGACGGCGACCGCCTGCAGGTGATCTTCATCACCCTGGACCCCGAGCGGGATACCCCGGAGGTCCTCGACGCCTACGTCAAGGCCTTCGACCCGTCGTTCGTCGCGCTGTATGGCACGCTGGAGCAGACCGCGGCCACGGCCAAGGAATTCGACGTGTTCTACGAGAAGATCCCCAGCGGTTCGACCTACACCCTGTCCCACACCGCCACCAGTTTTGTCTACGACTCCCGGGGCACGTTGCGCCTTGGCTTGTCCCAATCGCTTACCGCGCAAGAGTGCGCGGAAGATTTACTGACCGTCATGGAGGTCTGCTGATGTACCCGGCCCTGAATAAAACCGCTATCGCCCAACGCGCCAAACGCATCCTGATCGGCCTGTCCCTGCTGGGCCTGGCGGGCCAGGCCGCGGCCCAGACCCAGGTCGACGACGCCTGGGTACGCGCCACCGTCGCCGGGCAACAGGCGACCGGGGCCTTCATGACCCTGACCGCCAGCGACGACAGCAAGCTGCTCAGCGTCGAGTCGCCAGTGGCCAAGATTGTGCAGATTCACCAGTCGAGCATGCACAACGATGTGATGAGCATGCGCCCGGCGGACTTCGTCGCGTTGCCGGCCGGCCAGGCCGTCGCCCTGGACCCCCACGGTTATCACGTGATGCTGATCGACCTGGTCGCCCAGGTGAAGGAAGGCGACAAGGTGCCGCTGACCCTGGTGGTGGAAAATGCCAAGGGCGAGAAAGAGTCGATCAAGGTCGAGGCCCAGGCCCGCGCCCTGAATATGCCCGACCACAGCAAGATGCAGCATTGATGGTTGGCGGCACCTGCGACGACCGGCAGCCAGGCTGAAGCATGGCCAAGGAAATCGACAACCCCTGCATCGCCGTTTGCCAGTTGAGCGGCGACCTGTGCCTGAGTTGCGGGCGCAGCAAGGACGACATCCGCCAATGGAAGCGCATGAAGCGCCCGGAAAAGATGGCGGCGGTGCAGCGGGCGAGCCAGCGCTTGAAGGCGCTGCGCAAGAAGGGCGGCGGAGCCAGCCGCTGATCTCCCCCCAGCCGGCCTCCAGCGCCGGCCTTCAGATTCCCGGCGTCTGCGCCGCACACTCGCGTAACCAGGCGATACAGGCCGAGACCCGTCGCGGCAGGGCCTCAAGGGCCGGGTGGACGATGTAGTAGTCGTATTCGCCGCTGCGGGTAAACCCGCTGAACGGCAGCACCAGCCGGCCTTGCCCGATTGCCTCGCTGACCAGATGCTCGCGCCCGATCGCCACGCCGGCATGGTGGATGGCGGCGGTAACGCAGAGGTCCGAGCGATCGAAAGTCACCCCGCGTTTCGGCATGGCCACGCCGGCGCCGTGCTGGCGAATCCACAGCGCCCATTCGGAATCGAACGTGGCGTGGTCCCAGGCCAGTGAGTCATGCAGCAGGGTGCAGTGCTGCAGTTGCTCGACCGCGCCGGTCAATCCATGGCGTTCGGCGTATTGCGGGCTGCACACCGGTGCGACCCGCTCCTGCATCAGCTTGTGTGCCACCAGCCCATGGAACTCGCCATTGCCGTAGTACAGCGCCAGGTCGATCTGCCGGGTGCGGAAGTCGATGCGGTCGTTGCCTACGCGCAGGTCGAGCCTGACCCCGGGAAAGCGCTGGCCGAACTCGGCCAGGCGCGGCACCAGCCAGGAATGGGCGATGGACGGGTGGGCGTACAGGGTCAGCGGCCCGGCCAGGTCGGCGTCGACCGGCTGGGCCAGGACTTCGGACAGCTCGCCCAGGGTCTGCTGGAGGATCGCGAAAATCCGTTCGCCGGCCTCGGTCAGCTCCACCCGCCGGGTCAGCCGGCGGAACAGCTGGATCGACAGCTCCGCCTCCAGCCGGGCGATGCGATGGCTGACCGCGCTGGCGCTCAGGCACAACTCATCGGCGGCCTTGCTGAAACTCAGGTGGCGGGCCGCGGCCTGGAAGGTGAACAGGTTCGAGAACTGGCTGCTGTTGAGCTTGGCATCCAGTCGGGGCGGTAGGTTGTACAAGCCGGCGCTTCTCCTGTCGGTCGGTTATGAGCCTTGCAGCACCCGGGCGCCTTGCGCCAGGTAGGCCTGCATCTCGGTGTCCGGGACCATGCTGCCGCCCGTGGCCCAGACCAGGTGGGTGGCCCGGGCGTAAGCCGCGGCGCTCAGGCCGCTGCGCTGTAGGTACTGGTCACGCTGTGCCTGCACCCGGGCGATGCCTGGGACACCAGCCACCGCCGAAGGCTCCAGGTGCAGCTGTTGGTGCTTGGCCATCAGCCAGACCAGGGCATGCAGTTCGTCATCGCTGACGGTGTAGTAACCCTCGATCAGCCGCTGCATGGCGCGGCCGACGAAACCCGAGGCACGGCCGACGGCCAGGCCGTCGGCGGCGGTGAGGTTGTCGATGCCGAAGTCCTGCACCGACACCTCGTCATGCAGCCCGGTGTGCACCCCAAGCAGCATGCACGGCGAATGGGTGGGCTCGGCAAATATACAGTGAACGGCGTCGCCGAACGCCAGCTTCAAGCCGAACGCCACGCCGCCGGGGCCGCCGCCGACGCCGCAGGGCAGGTAGACGAACAGCGGGTGCTCGGCATCGACACGGACCCCGGCCTGCGCCAGTTGCCGGCTCAGGCGTTCAGCGGCTACGGCGTAGCCGAGGAACAGGTCGGTGGAGTTTTCGTCATCGACGAAGTGGCAGGCCGGATCGGCGCTGGCCTGCTGGCGCCCCTGGGCCACGGCGATGCTGTAGTCGCTTTCGTACTCCATGACGTTCACGCCATGGGCGCGCAGCTTGTCCTTCTTCCATTGGCGGGCGTCGGCGGACATGTGCACCGTGACCTGGAAGCCTAGCCGGGCGCCCATCAGGCCGATGGACAGGCCCAGGTTACCGGTGGAGCCGACGGCGATCCGGTAGTGGCTGAAGAACGCCCGGGCCTCGGGCGAGTCGAGCACGCTGTAGTCCTGGTCCGGGTGCAGCAGGCCGGCCTCCAGGGCCAGGCGTTCGGCGTGCTTGAGCACCTCGTAGATACCGCCGCGGGCCTTGATCGACCCGGAGATCGGCAGGTGGCTGTCCTGCTTGATCCACAGCGCGCCGGGCAGGGCTTGCCCATAGCGGCTGGCCAGCACCGCCTGCAAGGCCGGCAGCGGCTGGATCGGCGATTCGAGAATGCCGTGGCTGGCCAAGGTCTCGGGAAAAGCCACGCGAAAATACGCGGCGAAACGCGCAAGGCGGGCGCTGGCGTCGGCCACGTCGGCGGCGCTCAGCGCAAGATCGCCCAGGCCATCGGCCAGGGGCGCGCGGGTGGCGGTGAACCAGGTGGTTTCGCGCAACGCCATCAGCTCTTCGAGTAGCGGGAAGCGACGGGTCCAGGTAGCGAGTGGCTGGCCTGCGATCATGGGGAAGTCTCCTGTGGCAAAGGTTTAAACGAAATGAGAGAGGGCCAGGGTCAGCAGCAGGGCCACCACCGAGGCCAGGACCGTGGCGCTGGTGAAGGTCTTGAGGGCATCGGCCAGCGACACCCCGAGGTATTCCTTGACCACCCAGAAGGCCGAGTCGGTGACGTGGGTCCAGCCGATGGCCCCGGCGCCGATGGCGACCACGATGATCTCCTTGCTGTAGCCTGAGTCGACGCCCAGGGTCGGCAGCACGATGGCGGCGGCGCTCATCATGGCCACGGTCGCCGAGCCCACCGCGAAGTGCATCAGGCCCGCCACCAGCCAAGCCAGGACTACGGGGTTGATGTCCAGCCGGGTCAGAGAATCGGCCAGCACCTTGCCCACGCCGCTGTCGATCAGGATGCCGTTGAAGGCGCCGCCGGCACCGATGATCAGCAGGATGCTGGCCAGCGGCGGCAGGCTTTTCTGGGTGTGCCCCAGCAGGTCTTGCATGCCCAGGCCACGGCGCAAGCCCAGGGACCAGTAGGCGAAGACCACGGCGATCAGCAGCGCCACCAGCGGGTTGCCGAAGAACGACAGCAGCCCGGACAGCGTCGAGCCGGCGGGCAGGGCGCTGGCGAAAGTCTTGCCGATCATCAGCAGCAGCGGCAGCAGGATGGTCAGCAACGTCAGCCAGAAGCCGGGCAGCACTCGTTCGCCACGGGCCTCGCAGCGCTCCTCGAGGAAGGCCGCCTGCCAGGGTTCGGCCTGGCTGCGCGCCACCAGGCGGATCCACAGCGGCCCGGCGACTATGGCGGTGGGCAGGCCGACGATCAGGCCGTAGAGGATCACCTTGCCGACGTCGGCCCCCAGCAAGTGGGTAATGGCCATGGCCGCGGGGTGCGGCGGCAGCATGCAGTGCACGCACATCAGCGACACCGCCAGCGGCACGCCGAGGCGCAACAGGTTGAGGCGGGTGGCCTTGGCCACCACGTACACCAGCGGAATCAGCAGGATGTAGCCGACCTCGAAGAACACCGGGATGCCGGCGATGAACCCCACCAGCATCATCACCCAGGAGGCGCGCCGCTCGCCCAGGGTGTCGAGCAAGGTCCGGGCGATGCGTTCGGCACCTCCGGACTCTTCGAGCATCTTGCCGAGGATACTGCCCAGCCCGATGATCGCGGCGAGAAACCCCAGGGTATCGCCCAGGCCCTTCTGAAACGATTCGAGCATGGCATTCAAGGGCATCCCCGAGCCCATCCCGACCAGGCCGCAGGCGGCGATCAGCGCCAGGAAGGCATGCACCCTGAACCTGACAATCAGCACCACGATCATCACGATCGCGGCTAACAACACCCACAGCAACGCGCCATTGCTTTGCATCGGCCAACCCTCTTATTGATTTTGTGACGGGGTCCGTCAAAGGACTTCGCGGGGCGAGAGTTAACGCTCGGCCGCGCGGGGCTGACAAAAGATCATTGCTCAGCAGATGGGTGATGCTGGGTCAGCTGTGGGCGCCGGTGGCGGGTGCGGTACAGCAAGGGATTGCGGTTGGCGGGAAGAATTTTTCATTGGTGGCCTTTTGATATTGCTCGTCACTCTCTAGAATCGCCGCGGCCACTCCAGCCATGGAGGCGCTTCGCTACCCAACCTAAGGAAACCGCAATGAAGATTGGAAAGATTCTGGGCCTGTCCCTGATGCTCGCGCTGACCGGTTGCGCCAGCTTCACCAAGGACGAAGTGGCTACGGTGGATCTGCCATCCATGTCCAGCTACGCTAACAAGCCGAATGTCTATGTGAGCTTCAACTTCTATCAGGGCGAGCCTCAAAGTGCTTCGGCCGTCGAAGTGCCGCAGGCGCGCGACATGCTCAAACCCCAGTTGCAAAAAATCTTGAGCGACTCCGGCCTTTTCGGTCGCGTGACCCTGGATGAGTTCCAGAAGCAACCAGGTGACTACAATCTGCGGCTGAAGGTCTACAACCATCCACCTGGTGGCGGGCAGATGGTCATGGCCTTTATCAGCGGCTTCACCTTCACCATCATCCCGACGATGGCAACCGATCAATACACTATGAGCCTCGAGGCGCTGGACCCGCAGGGCCAGGCTGTCAGCAGTTCCAGCAACCATGATGGGATCAATACCTGGATGGGCATCTGGTTCGTGCCGCTGATGGGCAATACCCCGAAGGCAGCGGTGAGCGATACCTTCACTCGGCAGGTCAATGCGCTGCTCAAGCAGATGGTCGAGCGCAACAGCCTGAAATATTCGGCGCTCGATTCCCGCGTGCCCCGGGTCTGAACCGAATAAAAAAGAGCCGCTTGAGCGGCTCTTTTTTTGTCCTTATTTCAGCGCCTGGATGAACTGCGGGTCGCTGTACAGGGCTTTCAGCAAATCACGCACCAGCGGGTTGTAGGCATTGGCGGCGTTGGGGATAGCGATGGGCCCGAAGAAGCTGCTACTCCATTGGCTGCTCACGGTCTGGGTCGACTCATATGCCACCTCGCTGCCCTTGAGCAGGGTGAAGCGCGCCGCAAGCTCGCCATGACCGCTGGCCACTCCGGCGCTCAGTTCGTTCTTCAGCACCAGCACCTGCAGGTGCCGTTGCGCTTGCGGGTCCAGCAGGCCGGCGCGGCGCAGCTCTTCGTTGATGGCGTCCTGAATATGCAAGGGGATGCTGCCGCTGGGCGAACGGATCGGATTGGCGCGGACCGACAGCGAACCCTGGCCGGCCGCCGCCGTTACCTGTGTATCGCTGATCGTGTGCAGAGGCGGGCTCTGTTTGAGTCGTTGGACGTTGTCGTAACTCGGTTCATAGCGCGTCATGGTCATGCCACAGCCTTGCAGCAACAGCGCGAGCAGAGGAACGAACAGCAGGGATTTTTTCACGGCATTTCCTTGCGTGAGGGGATTGGTGGGGCGGGATTATCGAATGATGTCTATTTGATATCAATGTTGTAAGGCATGATCCTGGAAAACCCTTTGTCGCCTGCGGCCTGAATTTTCCCGGCGCCCCCCAGAAACCCGCCAGAGCAGCTTTACTTGTCCAGGCAAGTCGCGCCTGTAGATGGCCCCGCCGCATTCTGCCCGGGACCGGCATTGCGAGAAGGACACGGAGTGTCGTTCAACCCCGTACAAAACCCTTGTCGCCCCCCTGACATGAACGCCTGTTGGAGCAGTCGTTTGCTGGCCAGTACCTCATCGCGGTCTGGTCGCGCCCGTGCCATCGCAGCCCGGGCGCCGCCTCTTTAAAGGAGTAAAGACATGACTCAGTATGACAAACAGCTCAACAACCCCAAACAGCCGTCGCGCCAGGCACGCCTGGAAAGCACCGGCGCCGAACGCCTGACGCTGGCCAACGCCGGGCCGATCCAGATGGGCTTCTGGGTGCCCAACCGGGTATGGGCCACGGCCAAATTCCTGGTGCCGCTGCGCAACCTGATCGCCGAGAAGAAAAAGGCCGGCACCCTGACCCCGATGCGCACGGAAATCATCGAGTTCAAGACCTGGGTCACCCACAACAGCGTGTACCGCATGTGGGTCAACTCGATGATCGAACAATCGAACGCCTACGTGGCGACCCTGGACGAGGCGACCAAGGAGCAGATCAAGGACACGGACGGCGATGCGCTGTGGATCGCCGGCTACGACAGCTTCTTCGAGATTCTCAACGAGATCATCAGCACCTCCTCGTCGTTCAATACCACGGCCCAGGTCGGCACGCCGATGAACGCTTTCCTGGCGGTGTCGATGGGCACCGAGGCGGGTGTCGCGCTGTTCCATGACACGACCTTCAACCAGCAGTTCAAGAAGGTCCTCAATGCCTGGAACGCCTTCCTCAAGAGCAGCGCTTCCCTCGACAAGCTGGACATCAACGACCCGGAAAAAGAGGGCTCGTGGATCTCCGCGGCGGCCCATGAGGCCGGGGTCTGGACGCAGATGGAGCATGACCCGAACCTGCCCGGCTACGGCTTCGATTCCTGGAACGCGTTTTTCATCCGCAGGTTCGTGCCCGGCGCGCGGCCGTTCCAGGGCAATCCGCTGACCCAGGTCGATATCGGCTGCGAGACCACGCCCTGGCAGTACGAAAACGATGTGGCGTTCGAGACCGAGTTCTGGATCAAGGACGTCAATTACTCGCTGCTCGATCTGTTCGGCGGCCAGGAGCAGTGGGCCGCGCCGTTCCAGGGGGGGCAGGCTTACCAGGGCTTCCTGTCGGCGACCCACTATCACCGCTGGAACGCCCCGCTCGATGGCAAGCTGGTGCGCTCCTGGGTACAGCCGGGCACCTATTTCGCCCAGCGTCCGGCCCAGGGCGAAGACGAGGGCACCTGGGAGGGCACCGAGTCGCAGCCGTACCTGGGGCATGTCGCCGCCCGGGCGATCTTTGTCTTCGAGCACCCGACCTGCGGTTATGTCGCGCTGATCTGCATCGGCATGGTCGAGGTCTCGACCTGCGTGATCGAGCCGCCGTTCATCGTCGACGAAGGCGCGGCACCGGTGAACATCACCCGTGGCACCGAGATCGGGCATTTCGAGTTCGGTGGTTCGACCCACATGATGATCTTCCAGAAGGGCCGGGTGCAGTTGGAGGACTGGGCGGTGAACGCGGTCGCGCACCAGAACGACCCGCAACCGACGCCCATGGGCACGGTGATCGCCACGGCGCTGCTGAACAAGGGTTGAGCCGCCGAGCACAAGCGACGGCGCCCTCGCGCCGTCGCCTGCAAACCGCTGTCAGCCGCTGGCCTGGACCAGGTACTTGTGGAACCACGCCAGCGTCCGGTCCCAGGCCAGGGTGGCCGCCGCCTCGTCGTAGCGCGGGGTCGAGTCGTTGTGAAAGCCGTGGTTCACCCCGGGGTAGATGTAGGCCTCGTAGGTCTTGCCCGCGGCTTTCAGTGCCTGCTCGTAGGCCGGCCAGCCTTCGTTGATGCGGGTGTCCAGTTCGGCGTAGTGCAGCAACAGCGGCGCCTGGATCCGCTCGACTTCCGCGCTGTCCGGCTGGCGCCCGTAGAAGGGCACCGCCGCCGCCAGTTCCGGATAGGCCACGGCCGCGGCATTGGCCACGCCACCGCCATAACAGAAGCCGGTGATGCCGACCTTGCCGGTGCTGGCGTCGTGCTCGAGCAGCCATTGGACGGCGGCGAAAAAGTCGTTCATCAGCTTTTCCGGATTGATCTTCAGTTGCAGTTCGCGACCCTTGTCGTCGTTGCCGGGGTAACCGCCGAGGGAGGTCAGGCCGTCGGGGGCCAGGGCGATGAAACCGGCCTTGGCCAGGCGCCGCGCGACGTCCTCGATGTACGGGTTGAGCCCGCGATTTTCATGGGCTACCACCACCGCCGGCAACTTGCCTTCGCCTTTCGCCGGGCGCACCAGGTATCCCCGGACCTGTTCGTGGCCCTTGGGCGAGGGGTAGGTGATGTATTCGGCGACGATCGCCGGGTCGGTGAACGACACCTGTTCGGCCAGGGCGTAGTTCGGCGTCAGGGCGGCGAGGGTGGCGCTGGCGGTCAGCCCGACCAGGGTGAAGGCCGCCGCCCGGTCGAGAAACTCGCGGCGGCTGATCTTGCCGTGGGCGTAGTAGTCGTAGAGCTCGAGCAGCTCGGGGGCGAAGTCTTTGGCACTGAGACGTTGCATCGCGCGTTATCTCCTCACTCATGGGCGTCCGGGTGCCACATGACTTGTGGGCGGGACGAATTCGCCCCGGTTGCCTCAGTAAAGCAAGCCTGGGCCCGGGCGGCCAATGCGCAGGGCCGGCGTTGTGTTTGGGCAAAGCCTTGGCTAATCTCGCATAAACACGCAAAAACAGGCATAACCATGCAAAATCAGCATTCCATCGCCGAACTGCCCCATGTGCGCCGGCAGAAGATCCTGCTGCTGCTCGAACGCGACGGCAAGGTCATGGCGTCCGAGCTGGGCCAGCATTTCGCGGTCTCGGAGGACACCATCCGCCGCGACCTGGCGGAGCTGGCCGATGCCGGGCTGCTGCAGCGGGTGCACGGCGGCGCGCTGCCACGGCCCAAGGACACCGGCAAGGATGTGTTCACCCGCCTGGGCGAAAGCAGCGAGGTCAAGCGCCACCTGGCCAGGCTCGGCGCGCAGCGGGTGCAGGAAGGGCAGATCGTGATGTTCGACTCGGGCTCGACCACGCTGCTGATCGCCCAGTCGCTACCTGCCGATATCGGCATCACCGCGGTCACCGCTTCGCCGCTGATCGCCGTCGCCCTGGCCGAATACCCGCGCAGCCAGGTGATTCTCGCCGGCGGCCGGCTCAACCCGGCGACCCTGTCTTCCGGCGGCCATGAGGCGGTACGCCTGATCCAGGGCATCCGCGCCGACCTGCTGTTCACCGGGGTATGCGCGATTCACCCGGAGGTCGGCATCACCTCGCTGCACTTCGACGAGGTGCCGGTAAAGCAGGCCTTGCTCGACAGCGCTTCCCAGGTCATCGCGGTGACCACCGCCGACAAGCTCGGCGCGGTGGAACCCTTCGCCGTGGCGCCGTGCAATCGCCTGCATACGCTGATCACCGAGCAGCACCTGGCCTCGGGCAGCATCGAGGATTACCGGCGCCTGGGCATCGAGGTGGTGCAGGCGCCGGTGTGACGGCGGGGCCGCTTCAGGGTACTTTCTCTGGCCATGAGCCTCGCCAACAGGACAGCGTGTCGCCATGAAACCGAGCTTCGAGCAGATCCCCACCACGGCCACCGCCTCCTGGTCGATGCTCGATCGGCGCCTGGCCGAGGAAATTCCCTTCGAATGGCATCACCACCCCGAATACGAACTGACCCTGACCCTCAACAGTCGCGGGCAGCGCTATATCAGCGGCGATGTGCGTGCCTATGACGATTGCGACCTGGTGCTGGTGGGGCCGAACGTGCCCCACAGCTGGAGTTCGCAGCAGCGGATCGACCCGCGCCAGCCCCATGTCGCCCTGGTGATCTGGTTTTCCGAAGCCTGGGCGACTGCCCTGGTCGAGCTGTTTGCGGAAATGGCCGGCCTGCGCCCCCTGCTGGCCGCGGCCCGCGGTGCCTTGCAGTTCAGCGGCGAGGCGGCACGGGAGTCGCGCCCGCTGATCGAGGCCATGGTCGCCCAGGATGAACCGACGCGGCTGGTGTCGTTGCTGGCGTTGCTGACGCGCCTGAGTCGCGACCGTGGCGCCGAGAAGATCCTGCCGGCCGCCGCCGGCCCGGCGGTGCTTGAGGACGGGCGTCTGCAGCGGGTGCTGGAGCATATTCACGCGCATTACTGCCAAGCGCTGAGCATCGCCGAGCTGGCGCGGATGGCCTGTGTCAGCGTCTCGGCGTTTCACCGGATGTTCCGCCGCCATACCCGGGCGACGCCCCTGGAGTACATCGCTCGCCTGCGCATCGGCCGTGCCTGCGCGCTGCTGGTGCAAGGGCCGCAGACCCCGGTGACCCAGGTTGCCGAGGCCGTGGGCTATGGCTCGCTGGCCCTGTTCAATCGCCAGTTCAAGGCCCGGCAGGGCATGACCCCTTCGGCTTTCCGCCAGCGCCACCGCGCGCATTTCCAGTGACAGTATCCTGCTGCCAGCGGCGCTGGAAACGCCACAATCGTATCGGTCGACGCGCCAAACCCCACTGCCTGCGGCCAGGGCCCTGGGGTTTCATGGCAACAGCGCGGCGCCATGCTCGCGCTTCTCCCGACCCGAACGACACAGGCCATGACCATGAATCCTTACGCTGCCTTCCACTGCCAGACCCTGCCCGACAACTACCGTGAGCACATAGTGCGGATGAAGCGCGCCCTGCGTGCGCGGATCGGCGACGTGCAGTCGCTGTTCGCCGAGGTCAGCGCCTTTATCGAGCAGGAGATCGCCTCGATCGATGCCCAGGGCGGCCAGGCCTGGCCGCAGCTGGACTATGCGCAGATCGCCGCGGGCCGGGTCAGCGCCGAACAGCGCGCGGCGATCCACCGGCGCGGTTGCGTGGTGGTGCGAGGGCATTTCGCCCGGGACAGGGTCAGCACCTGGGACCAGGATCTGCTGGGCTATCTGGCGCGCAATGATTTCGAACGGATCTACCGCGGCCCGGTCGACCGCTTCTTCGGCAACCTGGAGGCCTCGCGGCCGCAGATCTTGCCGATCTACTGGTCGCGGGCGCAGATGCAGTTGCGCCAGCACGAGCGCATGGCCCGGGTGCAGGTCTTTCTCAACCGGCTGTGGAAGAGCGAGTCCCAGGGCCGGCAATGGTTCGACCCGCAGGTGAATGCGCTGTACCCCGACCGGGTCCGGCGCCGGCCGCCGGGCACCCGTTCCGGAGGGCTGGGCCCGCACACCGATTCCGGCGCCCTGGAGCGCTGGCTGCACCCGGCCTACCTGAAGGTTTTCGACAGCCTTTACCGTAATGACTTCGCGGCCTACGACCCCTGGGACGCGGCGCATCGCACCGAGGTCGACGAGTACGCTTACCGCGACACGGTGACGTGCTCGGTGTTCAGGACCTTCCAGGGCTGGACCGCGCTATCGGACATGCGCGCCGACCAGGGCGTGCTGCACTGCGTGCCGATTCCCAAGGCCATGGCCTACCTGCTGTTGCGCCCGTTGCTCGACGACGTGCCGGAAGATGAATTGTGCGGCGTGGCGCCGGGCCAGGTGTTACCGGTTTCCCGGCAATGGCACCCGCTGTTGATGCAGGCCTTGCGGCCGATCCCCGAGGTGCGCGCCGGCGATTCGGTGTGGTGGCATTGCGACCTGGTCCACAGCGTGGCCGCCGTGGAAAACCAGCAGGGCTGGGGCAATGTGATGTACGTGCCGGCGGCGCCCATGTGCGCGAAAAACCAGGCTTACGCCAAGGCGGTGTATGGCGCTTTCGAGCGGGGCGTATCGCCGCCGGACTTTCCCCGGGAAGACTATGAAAGCACCTGGCAGGGCCGGTTCGGCCCCGAGGAGCTCAACGCCATCGGCCGGCGCGGCCTGGGGCTGGAGTGACCTCTAGGCTATCGGGGCTCAGGCCGAGGGCGGTGGTGTCTGTTGCTGAGGGGCCGGGCGAGGGATGCCGGGCTTATTCGACCCGGCGGAATACCAGCGCCTTCAAGCCGCTCTCGATATCGCTATCGGGAAACTCCGGCGGGTTGTCCAGGCGTTGCTCGAAGCGCAGGCCCGGGGCCTCGCGGGTGACGCCGTCGATCAGGAAGTCCGAGGCGACGGCCGGGTCGTTCATGCAGGCCAGCACGCAGCCGTCGGCCGTGAGCAGTTCCGGCAGGCGCCGCAGCACCCGGGCGTAGTCCTTGGTCAGCAGGAAGCTGCCTTTCTGGAACGAAGGCGGGTCGATGATCACCAGGTCGTAGGGCCCGCCACTTTTTACCTTGCTCCAGGACTTGAACAGGTCGTGGCCGAGAAAGCTCACCCGGCTCAGGTCGTGGCCGTTGAGCCGGTGGTTGTCGCGGCCACGGCTCAGGGCCGCGCGCGACATGTCGAGGTTGACCACATGGGTCGCTCCGCCCTCGATGGCCGCCACCGAGAAGCCGCAGGTGTAGGCGAACAGGTTCAGCACGCGCTTGTCCCGGGCATTGGCGCGCACCCAGTTGCGGCCGTAGCGCATGTCGAGAAACAGGCCGTTGTTCTGCTTCTGGCCCAGGTCCACCCGATAGCGCAGGCCTTCCTCGACAAGGGTCCATTCATCGATAGGTTCGCCCACCAGCCAGTCCACCGGGCTTTGCAGCTGATAACGGTGTTGCAGCAGCAGGGTATGGGCGCCACAGGCCTGCCACTGCGGCGAGGTGCTGAGTGCCAGCAGCAACTGCTTGAGCGCCTCCAGCTGCTGCGGCTCCGGCTCCTTGAACAGCGCCACCAACACCACGCCCTGCAGCCAGTCCACGGTCACTTGCTCCAGCCCCGGCCAGCAACGCCCGCGGCCATGGAACAGGCGCCGGGTTTCCGCCGGAGCGGACGCCAGGGCTGTCAGCAGGTGATGGTGCAGGATGGAGAGGGCGTCGGAGTTCATCGCAGGGGCCAGCAGCGGAAAAGGGCGGGCATTTTAAACACAAATGCCGCGTGGGGAACGCGGCAAGTCAGTGGCTTGCACCCGTGCCGATGGCCGGGGCTATGTCGAGCGGGGCTGCCGATCAGGTGTGGAACAGGGCGATGGCAAAGGAAACCACGATCATGCAGGCGACCGCAAAATTGATATTCATGACGTACTTGTCCGACGGTATTGAAGGTGGCGCCATTCTGAAGGCATCGGCGGAAAATGAAAAATCCGCTTTCATGATTTGAATGATCGACGGCAGTGATGGTTGACGGCGGCGTGGCATGAGGGCCGCCAGGCGGCGGGCGAGTGGATATCTGCACGAAGCTGATTATGCTTCAGGGAAACCTGGCAGCGATGCGAGGCCGTCAGCCTGTTTCCATGCGTTGTGCAATCCGTAGTTCGATGAGCTTCAGTGCGGTGAGCTTCAGTTCGATGACATCAGCCCAGGGCCTGGGTGTGGCAAGGGTAGTAAGGCACTCCGGCCTATAACAAGAACAAGACGGAGAACCCTCATGCCGGCAATCGACAGTACAACCACGGGCAGCACGCCCAACCGCGGGATCACCCGGGAGGAGCGCAAGGTCATTTTCGCTTCGTCCCTGGGCACCGTATTCGAGTGGTACGACTTCTACCTTTACGGCTCGTTAGCCGCGATCATCGCCAAGCACTTCTTTGCTGGCGTCAACGAGACCACCTCCTTCATCTTCGCCCTCCTGGCATTCGCCGCGGGCTTTGCCGTGCGACCGTTCGGCGCGATCGTGTTCGGCCGCCTGGGCGACATGATCGGGCGCAAGCACACCTTCCTCATCACCATCGTGATCATGGGTGTCTCCACCGCCGTGGTCGGCCTGCTGCCCAGCTACGCGACCATCGGCGTGGCGGCGCCGATCATCCTGATCAGCCTGCGCCTGCTGCAAGGCCTGGCGCTGGGCGGCGAGTATGGCGGCGCGGCGACCTATGTGGCCGAGCACGCCCCCAAGGGCAAGCGCGGCTACTTCACGTCGTGGATCCAGACCACGGCGACCCTGGGCCTGTTCCTGTCGCTGCTGGTGATCCTCGCCTGCCGCACGATCCTCGGCACCGAAGCCTTCGAGGCCTGGGGCTGGCGGATTCCCTTCCTGCTGTCGATCCTGCTGCTGATCGTCTCGGTGTACATCCGCCTGCAACTGAGCGAGTCGCCGGTGTTCCAGAAGATGAAGGCCGAAGGCAAGTCGTCCAAGGCGCCGCTGACCGAGTCCTTCGCCCGTTGGGACAACCTCAAGATCGTGATCATGGCGCTGCTCGGCGGCACCGCCGGCCAGGCGGTGGTCTGGTACACCGGGCAGTTCTACGCGCTGTTCTTCCTGCTGCAGACGCTCAAGATCGACCCGCAGACCGCCAACCTGCTGATCGCCGGCTCGCTGTTGATCGGCACGCCGTTCTTCATCCTGTTCGGCAGCCTGTCGGACCGCATCGGGCGCAAGGGCATCATCATGGCCGGCTGCGTCCTCGCGGCGCTGACCTACTTTCCGATCTTCAAGGCGCTGACTGAATACGGTAACCCCGAGGTGTTCAGCGCCCAGGAGCGCAATCCGGTCACGGTGGTCGCCGATCCCGCCCAGTGTTCGTTCCAGTTCGACCCGGTGGGCAAGGCGCGTTTCACCAGCTCCTGCGACCTGGCCAAGAGCGTGCTGGCGAAGAAGGCCATTCCCTACGAGAACGAGAAGGCCATGCCGGGCGCGGTAGCGCAGGTGCGGATCGGCGACAAGGTGCTGCCGAGCTTCGAAGGCACCGGAATGCCGGCCGCCGACTTCAAGGCGCAGAACGATGCCTTCGTCGCCACCCTGGGCAGCGCCCTCAAGGACGCCGGCTACCCCGAGAAGGCCGACCCGGCCAAGACCAACTATCCGGCGGTGCTGGCGCTGCTGACCCTGCTGGTGATCTACGTGACCATGGTCTACGGCCCGATCGCCGCCTGGCTGGTGGAGCTGTTCCCGGCGCGCATCCGCTACACCTCGATGTCGTTGCCGTATCACATCGGCAACGGCTGGTTCGGCGGCTTCCTGCCGACGGTGGCGTTCGCCATGGTGGCGGCCACCGGGGACATTTACTACGGGCTCTGGTACCCGATCGTCATCGCGGTGATGACGGCGATCCTGGGCACCTTGTTCCTGCCGGAAACCAAGGATCGGGACATTCATCACACCTGAAGGCGCTCAGCCGTCCTCTCCCGCAAGGGAGAGGACGCGCCGGTTTTCAGCGCGCCGCGCCGTGGCCGTTCAGTTCTGCTGGACGATCTGGATCAGGTTGCCGCAGGTATCATCGAAGACCGCGAGGGTCACCGGGCCGGCGACCGTCGGCGGCCGGGTGAACTGCACGCCCAGGGCGCTCAGCCGGGCATATTCGGCGTGTATGTCCTCGACCCCGAAGAAGGTGAAGGGAATGCCATCGCGTTTCAGCGCCGAGGTGAACGGCTTGGCGGCCGGGTGGGCGTCGGGCTCCAGCAGCAACTCGACGCCGTCGGGGTCGCCGGGCGAGGTCAGCGTCAGCCAGCGGTGCTCGCCCATGGCGATGTCGTGCTTGAGCTGAAAACCCAGCACATCCCGGTAGAAGGCCAGGGCCTTGGCCTGGTCGTCGACGACCACGCTGGTGATCACGATCTTCATGGGTTTGTTCTCCGTATTGATGCGCGAATGGCCAGCAGGATATCGAGGGCCTGTCGGCGATAAATGCCTGACAGGGATAATAGTCGGGCAGCAGCGTCGCCCTCGCCCTGGAGTGTTACAGGCTGCCACCGGGCGAGGAGGGCGGGCCGGGTTTTCCCGCCGATTCCCGCACGATCCGGCGCCGGGGCTGTAAACTGGCGCCTTTTATCCCCTCGAACAAGAGAGCCCCATGGCCAACCACGATATCGATTTCATTCCCGATCCCGACGCGGATTCCATCTCTTCCGACGTTGCCGGTTTCGCCGGCATCCTGGTCTCCACCCAGATCCCCACCCGTGCCGACGGCAGCCTGGAGCTGGGCGACATCACTGCGCAGAGCGAGTGCACCCTGCAGGCGCTCAAGGTGGCCCTGGAAAAGGCCGGCAGCTCCATGGACCGGGTCCTGCACCTGACCATCTACCTCACCGACATGGCCGAGCGCGCCGCGTTCAATGCGGTCTACCAGCGCTTCTTCGCCAAGCCCTGGCCGGTGCGCGCCGCCGTTGGCGTGGCGTCCCTGGCGGTCGAAGGCATGCGCGTGGAAGTCACCGCGATGGCGGCCAAGGGCTGAGTTTGCGGCGTTATCCGGTGGTGCCGCTCGGCGAGTGGGCGCCACCGGGCAGTACACGGGTGCCGGTCAGGCGTTTCGCCGCTACAATGCGCGCCTCGACTGTGACAAGCCTGACTAAAAAAATATGTCCTTGCCCAAGCATCACCTGGAATTGCTCAGCCCTGCCCGCGATGTCGCCATCGCCCGCGAGGCCATCCTGCATGGCGCCGACGCCGTGTACATCGGCGGCCCGAGCTTCGGCGCGCGCCACAACGCCTGCAACGAAGTGAGCGAAATCGCCGAGCTGGTGGAGTTCGCCCGCCGTTACCACGCGCGGATCTTCACCACTATCAACACCATCCTGCACGACAACGAGCTGGAGCCGGCGCGCAAGCTGATCCACCAGCTGTACGACGCGGGCGTTGATGCGTTGATCGTCCAGGACCTGGGCGTGATGGAGCTGGACATTCCGCCGATCGAGCTGCACGCCAGCACCCAGACCGATATCCGCACCCTGGCGCGGGCCAAGTTCCTCGACCAGGCCGGCTTCTCGCAACTGGTCCTGGCCCGCGAGCTGAACCTGCAGGAAATCCGCGCCATCGCCGACGAGACTGATGCGGCGATCGAGTTCTTCATCCATGGCGCGCTGTGCGTGGCCTTCTCCGGCCAGTGCAACATCTCCCATGCGCAGACCGGCCGCAGCGCCAACCGTGGCGACTGCTCCCAGGCCTGCCGCCTGCCGTACACCCTCAAGGATGAAAAGGGCGGTGTGATCGCCTACGAGAAGCACCTGCTGTCGATGAAGGACAACAACCAGAGCGCCAACATCCGCACCCTGGTGGAAGCCGGCGTGCGTTCGTTCAAGATCGAAGGGCGCTACAAGGACATGGGCTATGTGAAGAACATCACCGCCTATTACCGCCAGCGCCTGGATGACGTGCTCGAAGACCGTATCGACCTGGCCCGCGCCTCCAGCGGCCGCACCGCGCACTTCTTCCTGCCCGACCCGGAAAAGACTTTCCACCGCGGCAGCACCGATTATTTCGTCACCGATCGCAAGATCGACATCGGCGCCTTCGACTCGCCGACCTTTACCGGCCTGCCGGTGGGCGTGGTGGAGAAAGTCGCCAAGCGCGACCTGCACGTGGTGACCCATGAGCCGTTGTCCAATGGCGACGGCCTCAATGTGCTGGTCAAGCGCGAAGTGGTGGGTTTCCGCGCCAACATCGCCGAGCCCAAGGGCGAGTTCGAAGAGGACGGCGAGAAGCGCTATCGCTATCGCGTCGAGCCCAACGAGATGCCGGAAGGCCTGTACAAGCTGCGGCCGAACCACCCGCTGAACCGCAACCTCGATCACAACTGGCAGCAGGCCCTGCAGAAGACTTCGTCCGAGCGTCGCGTGGCCCTGAGCTGGGTCGCGCGCCTGCGCGAAGAACAGCTGGAAGTGACCGCGACGAGTGAAGAGGGGATCAGCGCCAGCGTGACCCTGGACGGCCCGTTCGGCGTCGCCAACAAGCCGGAGCAGGCGCTGGAACAACTGCGCGACCTGCTCGGCCAGCTCGGCACCACGCAGTACCACGCCATCGACATCAAGCTCGATGCGCCGCAGGCATTCTTCATCCCCAACTCGCAGCTCAAGGCCTTGCGCCGCGAAGTGATCGAAGCCTTGACCGCCGCGCGGGTTGCCGCTCACCCGCGTGGCAGCCGCAAGGCCGAGACCACGCCGCCACCGGTGTACCCGGAGTCGCACCTGTCGTTCCTGGCCAACGTGTACAACCAGAAGGCCCGCGACTTCTACCATCGCCATGGGGTGAAGCTGATCGATGCAGCCTACGAGGCCCACGAAGAGGCCGGCGAAGTGCCGGTGATGATCACCAAGCACTGCCTGCGTTTCTCCTTCAACCTGTGCCCGAAACAGGCCAAGGGCGTCACCGGCGTGCGCACCAAGGTGGCGCCGATGCAGCTGATTCACGGTGACGAAGTGCTGACCCTGAAGTTCGACTGCAAGCCGTGCGAGATGCACATCATCGGCAAGATGAAAGGCCATATCCTCAACATGCCGCAACCGGGCAGCGTGGTCGGCCACATCAGCCCCGAAGACCTGCTCAAGACCATCCCCCGCGCTCCGCACTGAGTGACGGGCGGGCGCGGCGCCATCACGGCGTCGCGCTCGTTCAAGCGCTGGCTGTCGTGCATCAACGCCATTGTCGACTGGGTCGGCAATGGCGTTGTTGTTTCTGCGAACCGCCTTAACGCGCTGGATCTTCCTCGGCGCGCAACTGAACACTCATGTCGTCGCAGCTTTGCGACCAGTCTTGCAGCCACTGTGGCAACTCGGGAGAGGTGTCCACGCCCAGCTCGTGGACGAACTCGCCGGGGGCGATGGTGCCTTTGGCCGAGCGGAACAGCCCGCGCATCACCACCACGCCGATCACCCGGCCTTTGCTCACGAAGCGGTGTTCCATAAAGCTCCATTTTTCGTCCCAGCCGAGGATCCGGCTATGGACCTCGAAGGCTTCGAACAACTTCAGTTCACGGCGGAATTTGCCCCACACATCGCCAACGATCGGCACTGCCCTGTGGCGCAGGGCCACGCGGTAGGCGCCGCTGCGCAGGACGAAATCCATGCGCCCGAGGTCGGCCAGGGTGAAGTAGCGGCCATTGGTGACGTGGCGGTTGAGGTCGAGGTCGAGCGGCCAGACGCGCATGCGCACGACGGTGGTGGCCAGGCCTTCTACCGGCTTGCGCCACGGACGACGAAACAGCATGAGCAGCATGCGGAACCAGAGATTCATGAGTACACCGATGATGGAAAAGGATGGCTGCACTCTAGGGAAGAAGAATCGGCTAAGGTAGGTGCGCAAATGACATTTTTCATGCGAAAAGCGCAACGGAATCCACTATGCACGTCACCTTGCTCCTGGCTGATCACTGTTCCGCCGCCAGCGCCACCCTGGCCCTGGAAGTGCTGAGCGCCGCCAACCTGTTCGCCGACAGCGCCAGCGCGCCGTTCGAGGTGGTGGTCGCCTCGCTGGATGGCGCCGATGTCAGCGCCTGGGGTGGGCAGGTGCTGCGGGTGCAGCGCTCGGTGGCCCAGATCGCCCAGACCGATCTGGTGCTGATCCCCGGTTTTCTCTTCACCCTGAAGGAGGCCTTGCCGGCATTTGCCGGGCATGGGCCCTGGTTGCGGCAACAGCATGCCCGGGGCGCGGTGCTGGCCTCGATGTGCACCGCCACCTTCCTCCTGGCCGAAGCCGGCCTATTGAAGGGCGCTCGCGCCACCACCCACTGGGCCTTCGCCGAACTGTTCCGGCGGCGTTATGCCGGGGTCGAGCTGGACGAGGGGCAGCTCCTCTGCGAGGACGATCGTCTGATCACCAGCGGCGGCGCGAGCGCGGCCATGGACCTGCTGTTGCATTTGGTGCGGCGTTTCGCCTCCCTGGAGCTGGCGCAGAAGTGCGGCAAGTACCTGCTGATCGACAAGGTGCGCAGCGAGCAGTCGGTCTATGTCATGTGGTCGCTGCCCAAGAGCCACGGCGATGGCGAGATCCTGCGGGTGCAGGACTGGCTGGAGGAACACTTCGACCAGCCGCTGCTGATCGACGACACGGCCCGCCGTTTTGGCTTTGGCGTGAGGAACTTCAAGCGCCGCTTCAAGGAGGCCACCGGCTACACCCCCCTGGCCTATCTGCAGACCCTGCGCCTGGAGAAAGCCAAGGAGCTGCTGGAGTCCACGCGCATGACCCTGGACAGCATCACCTACAAAGTGGGCTACGAAGACAGCAACTCGTTTCGCCGGCTGTTCCAGCAACGGGTCGGCCTGCTGCCGGCGGCTTACCGCAAGAAGTTCCAGGCCGGTGCGAGTTGATTCGCAGGCGAGTGAGGAGTGCGCTGAAGCTCGCGTCGCAGCGCTCAGGTGAACTGGAAAGGGGGGAAAAGCTACACAGGTACAACGCGAAGGGCTGTCGAACCCTCTGCTGCCTGGATGGATATCCGCCTATCGGGCAGGTGATGAAGGTCAATGTTCTTATTAATTGCATCATGGGCTGGTCTGAGCGCACAAAGGTGGCTTTAGGGATTTTCCGATAGGTTCTGTTTGGCGGCATCCCTAACCTTGGATGCATGAAATACAAACAGTTTCTTCAACCACTGGACAAAAACTTTTCCTCGCCCAAGGCGGTTGGCAAGCTCCTTCTGCTTTTGGCCTGGTTACTCCTGTTGTGCCTGTTCTGCGGTCTCTGCTTCTATTGGGTGTCCAGTTTAAATAACGAAATCTCCAAGCACCGCCGAGTGATGAATGACGAGGTTTACAGCGTTCAAGAGTCGCTGTTTCAGCGCGAGGCCTTGTTGCTGCATTTCAGCCGCTCGGTTCATTTGAATTCACCGGATGTGGTGTCTGCACCCGAAGCACTGAAAGTTCCTTTGGGTCAGGACCAACGCAAGAGAATCCTGCTGGGCAACTACGATTCGCCTTGGAGCCTGACTCTTTCCGGGCGCGATATTCGCGAGTTGGAAGAGTTTCAGCTCGGCCTCGTGTATGTGTCCAACAATGCAGAGCACACCATCAGCCGCATCTACGATCGCAGCTTCGACCATTACGTCCTGCCGAGCAGCGTGCTCAATGCGCTGGCTGCGACGACCATGGCAAGTAATCAGCAGTTCATCTGGTTGAACGATCCTGGTGATCCGCTCACGCGAATCTACATCTTTCGGCGCATTTCCAATGGTCAGGATGCTGGTTGGCTGGGCTTGGAAATTGTTGGCAAAGAGCTGGCGGCGGGGCTGCTTGGTCAAGGTTCGGATGGTTATCTGTTGTTGAACAGGGCGCGCCAGCAAGTGTTGGGCAGCGAGCCGGACAAAGACCTGAGCACCTATTTTTCCAGGGTCTGGTCCAAGGACGACTTCGGCTTTACTGGCCGCGGCCTGAACCTCGGTTATCTGTCCCTGAGCAAAAGCATCGGCGGTTCAAGGTGGATGTTGATCTACTACGTACCGTTCAAGGCGCTGCTGACGCCGCTGTGGCGGGACTCCGTGCTGGCCCTGCTGGTGTTCGGCCTGATGGCCATAGGCGTTCAGCGTCTGGTGCTGCGGATTAATCGGCGGTTGGTCAACCCGGCTCTGCATCGTTTGGAAGCCTTGATCGAAAGTGAAGAGTTCAGTCGTACGGTCATCGACACGGCTCCGGTAGCCCTGTGTGTGTTACGGCGTCTTGATGGCCAGGTGGTGCTGGAAAATCGTCTGTGCGTGCAGTGGTTAGGTGGAGACGCACAGCGCATTGCTCTGGAGCAGGACTGGATACGACGCGCGTTCGACAACAATTCACCTGTCTGCGAGGAGTTGGAGGCTGCCAGTGGTCATCATTTGCACCTGAGCTCGGTGCCTACCCGCTACAAGGGGGAGGACGTGCTGCTCTGTGCCTTCAGCGATATCAGCGCGCGCAAACAAATGGAGCTGGCCTTGGCTCGGGCCAAGCAGCATTCCGATGCGACCAACGAGGCTAAAAGCGTCTTTCTCGCGACCATCAGTCACGAAATCCGCACGCCTCTTTATGGGTTGCTCGGCACGCTGGAGTTGCTTGGCTTGACGAAGCTCGAACCACAGCAGGCGAATTATCTGGATGCCATGCAGCGCTCAGCATCGACCTTGGGACATTTGATCAACGATGTATTGGATGTCTCCAAGATCGAAGCTGGCCAGTTGGTGCTTGAGCCCGATGATTTCAACCCCTGCGAATTGGTGCAGGAGTTGATTCAGATGTTTTCCGCGGCAGCACAACGCAAGGGATTGATCCTACAAGCGTTCTGCGACCCGAAACTACCGATGATGATGCGCGGAGATGCGGCGCGGATTCGGCAGATTCTCAGCAATCTGCTGGGCAATGCCTTGAAGTTCACTGACTCCGGTCGAGTGGTGTTGCGCGTCAGGATCGAAAGTCGCGATTGCGAACGGTTGAACCTGCTTTGGCAAGTGACCGACACCGGCTGCGGCATTCGCATGGAAGAGCAAAGTCGTCTGTTCGAGCCGTTTTATCAGGCCGGAGACCGTCAGAGCCGAGCCGGTGGTACCGGGCTGGGCTTGTCTATTTGTCAGCGTCTGGCCGAGTTGATGAATGGCGATATCCGTCTGGTCAGTGCCTACGGGTTGGGTAGCAGTTTCACCTTGTCGTTACCGCTGGAGCTGGGTCGCCCGGAGAGCATGAGCGAGCAGGGCATTCGCCTGGCATCGTTACCGGTTTTCGTCAGCTCTCCTCTCCAGGAAGCGGCAGAAAACGTGTGCGGCTGGCTGAACCGTTGGGGGGCGTCCGCTCAGATCCTCAACAGCACCGAATTGCAACTGCCGCCTAGGGCGACGTTGGTGGAACTGACCGTCGAGAACGGCGCTGCCAACTCACTGCTATTACCCAGCAGTTCGCGGGTACGGGCTTACCTTGGGGCGCCAGGGCAGCCAGTACTGACGGACAGCGCCTGGGAGGTCAACCTCAACAATATTCACGCTATCGGCCAGGCGGTCAGCCTGGCTCAAGGCAGCAGCCAGGCGCGTGCCGAGACCAGCACCGAACCCTTTCGTCAATTGTTGCAACGAGTGTTAGTGATCGAAGACAACCCCATCAATCAGTTGGTGCTCAAGGAACAACTCGAAGTGCTGGGCTGTGAGGTGACTCTGGCCAGCGACGGACGCGAAGCGCTGATGCAATGGGCATGCGGCACCTTCGATCTGGTGCTGACCGACATCAACATGCCTGGCATGGATGGCCACCAATTGGCGCGACACATGCGCCGTATCGGTTGCGCCGTGCCGATCGTGGGAGCGACGGCCAACACTGACCCCGAAGAAGCTGCGCGTTGTCTTGATTCGGGCATGAACCTGTGTTTGACGAAGCCCGTGGATCTTCTGTCCCTGTTCAACAGCTTGAACGCCTTAAAGCCGGAGAAAATCGTATGTGCGCCATGAGTGTATTGATCGTCGAAGATCACCATTTTCAACGCGAATATCTGAAATCGCTGTTCAAGGCCGAGGGCGTGCATCGTATCGAGATTGCCGCTGACGGACAGGAAGCCCTGCAATGGCTGGACAAGCGAGACTTCGATCTGGTGCTCAGTGATCTGATGATGCCGGAGCTCGATGGCGTGCAGTTCATCCAGCAGCTGTCGTTGTCGAAGAAGCCGCCCCGCCTGGCGCTGATGAGCTCGTCCTCGCGACGCATGCTGGGGAGCGCCTGTACCGTGGCTGAAATGCTGGGAATCGAAGTGATCGATACGATTTCCAAACCTGCCATGCCGGCCTCGATCAGGAGCCTGATTGACAAGTGTGCGGCTCCCCGGGCGGTTCCCGAGAGCGCGCCGGCTCCGGTGTTGGTTTTCAACCGACAGCAGTTGCAGGAGGCCTTGGAACAGGGGCAGTTCAAAGCGTGGTTCCAACCGAAGAAGGCGTTGAGAAGCGGCAGGATCGCCTCGGCCGAGGCGTTGGTGCGTTGGGAACACCCGGCTTTGGGGACTTTGTTGCCTGGGCAGTTTCTATCGCAGATGGTTGATGCCGGGCTGGAAGAGGCATTGTTGTTCTGCATGATCGAACAAACTGTGAAGGCCCAGTTCAGCTGGCAGAACAGTGGTTTTCGAGTTCCGGTTTCGATCAACCTGCCGACTCACTTGTTGAATGACCCGACCTTGCCCGATCGGCTTCATGAATGTGTTCTACGCTTGAACGGCATGCCGTCCAGGCTGTGTTTCGAACTGACCGAATGCAGCATGACCGAGTTGCTCAGCCACTACATCGCCGGGGTATGCCGGTTGCGGATGAAAGGTTTCGGATTGGCCCAGGATGACTTCGGACAAGGGTTCAGTTCGTTTTACAACCTGGTGAAAACGCCCTTTACCGAGTTGAAAATCGACCGTGCGCTAATAGCCAATTGCGAGCATGAAGAAAGTACCGCCGCGGCGCTCAAAAGTATTATTGCACTGGGGCAGCATTTGGGACTTGAAGTCGTTGCAGAGGGTGTTGAGAATCACGCGCAGCTGGCGTTATTGCGCCAGTTCGAGTGTGACGCGGTACAGGGGTTCTTGATTTCCAAAGCCGTATCGAAAGAGTCGTTTTCGGCTTTGCTACAACAGGAGGGTCGATGATGAAACAGTCGACCCTCTAGGCTTCTCACTGGGTTGGATCAGCCGGATGATTTATGGGAAACGATAATCTAATTAAAAATTTTGCCCGTACTTCCTTGCGGTTGAACATGCTACTGATCGTAGCGGTTTCGCTGGCAATTCTGTTGTTCGCCATGACCTACTGGGCTGCCGAGCGCCTGGTTCAGGAACAGTTGTACAAGATAGAATTTCACTTCTCGCGCTTGATGGGCAACATCCATGAGCAGGAAGAATTCTTGCTGCGTGTTGCCCGGCATAGCGATGAGGTGACACAAAAACGGGATCAGGCAGTCATTCCGTTTCAGCATCGCTTGCTCAAGGAAGCACGCGACTCCTGGATCTACGAAGGACGCGAATTCTCCTTTTCCATGCCGTTCACTCTGGCTGTGCCCACTGAGATGGCTTCGCAGGGTGAAGATCAAGTTGCCGGTATTGGGAAGTTTGGGGTGCTGATTTCCAACTTGTACGGCTCGTACTGGAGCATTTCTTCTTATGCTGCGCCGCAAACGCTACTGCTGGATCTTGATAGCTCAATCAGCATTGGTGTTCCGGCAGCTACTGCCTCAAGGGAAAATGGACAGGTCGGTAAGAACGACTACCTGGAGCTGAGTGAAAACCTGAAAAAGCAAATTTTGAAGTTCCGCCCGGCACAATCGGATAATGCCGTGATGTGGGCGCCGGCCAATCATGTCCAGGGTGATGGGTCGTCTATCAAGTTCATTACCTACATGTACACCGACACGCCACAAAACCTGTTGGTCCACGATCAATCGAAGCGTCAACTGGTCATCGCCTCGTTGCTGGATCTGCGTTCAATTACCGACTCTTCTCGTCTCAGCGATTGGACGGTATTCGATGCCATGGAACTCATAACCCCCGACGGGTTGTTGCTGACGGGCAAGATACCCAGCTTCGACGATGCTCAAGAAGGGTTGCAATTGACCAGTGCCGGGTTCCTGGTCAAGACCACCAGCAAAGACGGCTGGCGCGGTTACTATCACCTTGATTACCGAAGCTTTTTTCAATATGCCAAGTGGCAGTTACTGGTGTTGCTGGCTGTGTGTCTGGCGTTTGTTGTCGTGGGTTATTTCTTGTTGCGCTGGTATGCCATGAGAGTGGTCGTACCGGCTCGCCGGGCTCATGACCGGGTTGTAGAGAGTGACTCGTTCAGCCGCGCGATCATTCAGAACGCCCCAGTGGCGTTGTGCGTGCTGGCGCGCAAAGATCGCAAGGTGGTGATGGAAAACGAGCTGGCGCTGCAATGGCTGGGAGACACACAAACCATCAGTCAGCTTAGCCGCGGCTGGCCTTCCGTAGCCGAATCGGCTGGAGCCGTCGAGGACAAGCATCTATCGATCACAATCAACGACCGACAGCTGGAAGTCAGTTTTTTGCCGTCGCGCTATCAAGGCGAAGACGTGGTGCTTTGTGCGTTCAGTGACATCAGTGCTTACAAGCTGGCGGAGCGGGCACTGGCTCAAGCCAAGCAATCGGCGGACGCTTCAAACGAGGCCAAGACCGTATTTCTGGCGACCATGAGCCATGAGATCCGCACGCCGCTGTATGGGGTGCTCGGCACCCTGGAACTCCTGACCCTGTCGCCGCTCAATGCCCTGCAACGTTCGCAAGTGCAAACCATGCAACGTTCCTCTTCGATTCTGTTGCAGGTGATCAGCGATATTCTGGACGTGTCGAAAATCGAAGCCGGGCAACTGGCGATCGAACACGTCGAGTTCAGTCCATTGGAAATGATCGAGGATGTCCTGCAGGCCTATTCGGCTGCTGCGGGTGCCAAAGGTCTGCACCTCTATGCCTGCGTGGAAGTCGAGCTACCGCGAAGAGTCAGAGGCGACGCAGCCAGAATTCGGCAGATACTCAACAATTTGCTCAGCAATGCGATCAAGTTCACCGATGTCGGACGAATCGCCTTGCGGGTCAAAAGCGAGCAGGTCGAGGGTGCCTGGCAGTTTCAGTGGCAGGTCACCGATACCGGCTGTGGCATTTCCAGCGAGCATCAGGTCCGCCTGTTCGAACCCTTCTATCAGGCACATAGCCAGCAGCACACCGTCGGTGGTACCGGGCTTGGCCTGTCGATTTGCTGGCGCTTGACGCAATTGATGGGCGGCAACCTGGCGATCGTCAGTGACACAGGACTGGGCAGCAGTTTCACCTTGAGCCTGCCACTCACGGTTGTGCCTGGTGAACATCCGCTCCTACCTGGGTTCACCCTGAAGAACGAGGCCGTTGCAGTACGCGCTCCCATCAAGGAGTTGGCCATCAGCGTCTGTAACTGGCTGTCGCATTTCGGAGCGCTGGCGGTGACCGGTAGCGAGGTATCCGATGACCGCTATCCTGGCGCGGTGCTTGTCGATGTGATCCCGGAACTTTTGCCGGCGCTGGAATGGAGTGGTGAGCGGGTTCGTTGCTCGGAAGAGGGATTGATCAAGCCACAGCGTACCGCCGATGGCTATACCGTCAGTCTGCACAGCCTCAAGGGCCTGCTACGAGCAGTGGCCCTGGCCCAGGGCGAGCCATTGGCTGCGAATGAAAGCGCCGAAGCGATACAGAGTTGGTGTCGGTTCAGCTTGCATGTGCTCGTCGCCGAAGATAACCCGATCAACCAGACCTTGATCAAGGAGCAGCTCCAGCAGCTGGGGTGCAGCGTGGCATTGGCATCCAACGGCGTGGAAGCGCTGCGACTCTGGGATCATGATGCTTTCGATGTCGTACTGACTGACGTCAATATGCCGGAAATGAATGGGTATGAATTGACCACGGCGCTACGTCGAGCCGATAGCAACACCCCCATTGTCGGCGTGACCGCCAACGCGTTGCGCGAGGAAGAGGAACGCTGTATCGGCGTAGGCATGAACGCTTGTGTGGTCAAGCCGATGTCATTGCAAACCCTGCACAATGTGCTGTTGAAACTCTGCGGACACCTGGATGGCGCAATACTGTCCGAGGAAGAGGCGTCGGAAGAGAAAAGTGTCATGCAAGTGTCCAGTCAATTGCGTGATGTATTCATTCAGACGTTCAAGGAAGACCTTGCCAAAACTCGCGCAGCAGTGCGGGACAAAGATGCCAAGGCAGTGGGCTCCATGTTGCACCGGATACGCGGTGGGTTGTCGGTGGTTCAGGCACAGGATCTGCTCGATCGTTGCGTGGCTATTGAAGCGCAACTGGATGCACAGGGTTGGGTGGAGGAAAGACGGCGTGAAGTAGAGGATGTCCTCGAGCAAATCACGCAGGAGATGGAAAAGTTATGAATGCTACGGAGAGCGTCGGGAGCGGTTTGGTCATTTCTTTTTCAAGGGCAGTCTTAGCATGAATAAAATAAAAGTGGTGCTGGCCGATGATCACCCCATCGTATTGGCAGGGGTGAAAGAAACGATCGAGAGTGACGGCGTGTATGACGTGGTGAGCGTGGCCAAGACGTCTGGCGAGTTGATGAGTGCCATCAACGAACATTCGCCGGATATCGTGATCACTGATTTCTACATGCCAGGCGATGAGCACTATGGCGATGGCATGCGCCTGATCAGCTACCTGGTGCGTCATTTCCCGCAGGTGCGTTTTCTGGTGCTGACCATGCTGAACAACCGTTCGATCCTGGGGAGCCTTTACGATTGCGGAGTGTCCGGCGTGCTGCAGAAAAGCATCAACCTCGATGAAATAAATGTGGCGTTGCGCACTATCTCCAAGGGCGGCATCTACAAGGGCAACTTCACTCTTGAGCCTGACAGTGTGATGGCCTCTACGTCGTCAGTCAGTGAGCGCATCGCGAGTATTTCAATCAAGGAAGCAGAAGTGCTGCGGCTGTTTTTGGCGGGTGAGCGGCTCAAGGATATCGCTACCAGCCTGCAACGCAGTGCAAAGACTGTCAGTACTCAGAAGACTTCGGTCATGCGCAAATTATGTGTCCACTCCGACCAGGAGCTGTTCGCATTCTGTCAGGAGCATCAGGTCGTCTGAAAGGACCTGGATTCAACGACTGACTTACCTTCTTGCGACTATTTTTCGTGTTGCTGACCACCTTGGGTGGTCATGTCTCCAGCATTGATCCAATTGGATTCTTGCTGCTCGTATTTTGATTCCTTCCTTGATCGCGCCTCGACTCTGCTCGGATCGGCGCGTTTTAGGTTTTTCCCTAAATACCCCTCCAGGGGCGCTCCTTACCATTTGATCAATTCCAAGCACTGGCTCTGCCCATTGTGAAGCAGCCCTGAGAAAAAGCTGTTCCCGCAGGCCGGCATTGGAAGGAGGTACGACAGTACGAAACGCCATTTGAGTAGCCGTTTCGCTCTGTGCAGGACTTGAATTGAATGTTTAACGGAGTGGTTATGTTACCGATCAAGATCATCGCAAAAGACACTGGGCATCCGCTGGATGTCACTGGCAGCAATCTGCTGACAATCAATCGGCCGGCGGTCATCAAGATGTCCGCGCCAGCGGAAGATATTCAGTCGGTCAGTCGCGAAGGCGAACGTCTGGTCATCAAGCTCAAGACTGGCGAAACCATCTCCATCGATGGCTTCTTCGATGTGATCGACGGCGTGAAAAGCGATCTGGTGTTTGAAGATCCCAAGACCGGCGAGCTGCTGATCGCTGATTATTCGGTCCCTTGGACCGGCGTTGCCCTGGTGCCGCTTGAGTCGATCGATTCGCTGCTTGTCGTGGCCGAGGCCGATTCCATGGGCCTGCTGGCGCCCTTGCTGGGCCTGGCCGCCGTGGGCGGTGCGGTGGCGATTGCCAACCATGACAGCGGTGGCGGTGGCGGTAGCAGTGCTGATGCGGCGAATGCCGATCAGGGGCTGACCACGCCTTCGACACCGAGCGTGCTGTTCAACAACATGCATGGCCTGACCGGCAAGTCCGATGCCGGGGCTACCGTTGCCCTTACCTTGGCTGACGGTACCGTGGTCACTACTGTGGCCGACGATACCGGGCTCTGGCATTTCAACCCCAATCCGCTGGCCGATGGCGAACAGGGTTCCCTGCAAGCCAGCCTGAATGGCGTGCAGAGCGGTTCCACCAGCACCGGCGTGGCTGACGTCACGGCGCCCGCCGAGCCGGTAGTGACCCAGAACAACCAGGATGGCCTGGCCGGTATGGCCGAGCCGGGCAGTACCATTACCGTCAGTCTTGCCGATGGCAGTACCGTCATTGCGACCGTGGGGGCAGACGGTCAGTGGAATGTCACCCCGAACCCGCTGACTCCGGGTGTTAGCGGATCGATCGTCGTCACCGATACCGCCGGTAACTCCAGTGCGAGCGTCGACACCGGAATCATCAATTCCACGCAACCGGTACCTCCCACTGTTGACCAGAACAACGCCGATGGCCTGAGTGGCACCGGCGAGCCAGGCAGCACCGTGACCGTCGAACTGCCAGACGGCAGTACCGTGACAACTATCGTCGACGGAGACGGTAATTGGTCGTTCGTGCCGAACCCGTTGCAACCGGGTGAAGAAGGCTCGGTCACCATCACCGATCCAGATGGCAACACCAGCACTGGCGTCGACACGGGTTCCAGCGATCAGACCCCACCTGCAGCCCCGACCGTTGACCAGAACAATGGCGATGGTCTGAGCGGCACCGGCGAGCCGGGCAGCACCGTAGTCGTTGAACTGCCGGACGGCAGCACCGTGACCACCACTGTCGATGAAAACGGCAACTGGTCGTTCGTGCCGAACCCGCTGCAACCGGGTGAAGCAGGTTCGATCACCGTCATCGACCCGGCTGGCAACGCCACTGAAGGGGTGAACACTGGTACCAATGACCAGCCGCCATCCCCAGCTCCCGCTGACCAGAATCCTCCTGCTGCTCCCACTATTGACCAGAACAATGGTGATGGCCTGAGCGGCACCGGCGAGCCGGGCAGCACCGTGGTCGTCGAACTGCCGGATGGCAGCACCGTCACTACCGTTATCGATGAAAACGGCAACTGGTCGTTTGTACCAAACCCGCTGCAACCGGGTGAAGCAGGCTCGATCACCGTCATCGACCCGGCGGGCAACGCCAGCGAAGCGGTGAACACCGGTTCCAGCGATCAGACCCCACCTGCGGCGCCGACCGTTGACCAGAACGATGAATCGGGTATTAGCGGTACTGGCGAGCCGGGCAGCACCGTGGTCGTCGAACTGCCGGACGGCAGCACCGTCACTACCGTTATCGATGAAAACGGCAACTGGTCGTTCGTGCCGAACCCACTGCAACCGGGTGAAGCAGGTTCGATCACCGTCATCGACCCGGCGGGCAACACCAGCGAGGCTGTGAACACCGGTTCCAGCGATCAGACTCCACCGGCGGCGCCGACCGTTGACCAGAACAACGGCGACGGGATTAGCGGTACCGGCGAGCCGGGCAGCACCGTGGTCGTCGAACTGCCGGACGGCAGCACCGTCACTACCGTTATCGATGAAAACGGCAACTGGTCGTTCGTGCCGAACCCACTGCAACCGGGCGAAGCAGGCTCGATCACCGTCATCGACCCGACGGGCAACGCCAGCGAGGCGGTGAACACCGGTTCCAGCGATCAGACTCCACCGGCGGCGCCGACCGTTGACCAGAACAACGGCGACGGGATTAGCGGTACCGGCGAGCCGGGCAGCACCGTGGTCGTCGAACTGCCGGACGGCAGCACCGTCACTACCGTTATCGATGAAAACGGCAACTGGTCGTTCGTGCCGAACCCACTGCAACCGGGCGAAGCAGGCTCGATCACCGTCATCGACCCGACGGGCAACGCCAGCGAGGCGGTGAACACCGGTTCCAGCGACCAGACTCCACCTGCGGCACCGACCGTTGACCAGAACAATGAATCGGGTATTAGCGGTACTGGCGAGCCGGGCAGCACCGTGGTCGTCGAACTGCCGGACGGCAGCACCGTCACTACCGTTATCGATGAAAACGGCAACTGGTCGTTCGTGCCGAACCCGCTGCAACCGGGTGAAGAGGGTTCGATCACCGTCATCGATCCAGCGGGCAACGCCAGCGAAGCGGTGAGCACCGGCTCCAGCGATCAGACCCCACCGGCGGCGCCGACCGTTGACCAGAACAACGGCGACGGGATTAGCGGTACCGGAGAGCCGGGCAGCACCGTGGTCGTCGAACTGCCGGACGGCAGCACCGTCACTACCGTTATCGATGAAAACGGCAACTGGTCGTTCGTGCCGAACCCGCTGCAACCGGGTGAAGAGGGTTCGATCACCGTCATCGATCCAGCGGGCAACGCCAGCGAAGCGGTGAGCACCGGCTCCAGCGATCAGACCCCACCGGCGGCGCCGACCGTTGACCAGAACAACGGCGACGGGATTAGCGGTACCGGCGAGCCGGGCAGCACCGTGGTCGTCGAACTGCCGGACGGCAGCACCGTCACTACCGTTATCGATGAAAACGGCAACTGGTCGTTCGTGCCGAACCCACTGCAACCGGGCGAAGCAGGCTCGATCATCGTCATCGACCCGACGGGCAACGCCAGCGAGGCGGTGAACACCGGTTCCAGCGACCAGACTCCACCTGCGGCACCGACCGTTGACCAGAACAATGGCAGCGGCCTGAGCGGTACTGGCGAGGCCGGCAGCACCGTAACCGTGGAACTGCCAGACGGCAGCACCGTCACTACCGTTATCGATGAAAACGGCAACTGGTCATTCGTACCGAACCCACTGCAACCGGGTGAGGAAGGTTCGATCACCGTCATCGACCCGGCTGGCAACGCCAGCGAGGCTGTGAACACCGGTTCCAGCGACCAGGCCCCACCTGCGGCGCCTGCCGTTGACCAGAACAATGAAGCAGATCTGAGCGGCACCGGCGAAGCCGGTGGCACTGTGACCGTTGAACTGGCCGATGGCAGCACCGTGACCACCGTTGTCGATGAAAACGGTGACTGGTCGTTCGTGCCGAACCCACTGCAACCGGGCGAAGCAGGCTCGATCACTATTACCGATGCGGCTGGCAATATCAGCGAAGCCACGCAGACCGCTCCAAGCGATCAGACCGCACCGGTCATCGAGGAAGGCTCGCTGGATCTGGTGGATAACGTCGGCACAATCACCGGCACCATCGCCCGTGGCGATGTCACTGACGATGCACAACCGGAGTTCAAAGGCTCGTTCGCGCCTGACGATGCGACCCTGGTCAAGATCTATGACAACGGTGTGCTGATCGGCAGCGCCGCCGTGGATGCCTCTGGTCACTGGAGCTTCGTACCGACACTGCCACTGACCGCGGGTGAGCACAGTTTCGTGGCCGAGGCTGTGGACGCTGCGGGTAATGTCAGCGACAAGACTGCGGCCTGGGACTTCACTCTGGCCGGGGACGCCCCGGCGGCACCGGCCATCACTCAAGTGCTGGACGATGTCGGTACGGTTACCGGCGCCTTGCAGAAAGGCGACAGCACCGACGATAACACCTTGACCATCACCGGTACCGGCGCGGCACAAACGCTGGTCACTGTGTTCGTCAACGGGGCTGTTGTCGGCTCTGTCATGGTCGACGCCAGTGGCAACTGGAGCCTGACCACTGCGGATCTGGGCGCGGATGGCGTGAAAAACATCACCGCGCAGGCCTCCGATCTGGCCGGGCAACTGAGCCCGATGACTGGCGAATATTCGGTCACTTTGGACACCCAGGCGCCGACTCAGCCTGTGCGGGTCGTCGCGACCGACGATCAAGGAGCACAGGTAGGTCCGATCGCCCAGAACGGCGTCACCGACGATGCCATCCCGACCTTCAGTGGCAGCGGCGCGGAGAGCGGGGCGCTGGTCAAGCTCTACGACAACGGTGTCGTCATCGGTTCGACCACGGTCGATGCCAGCGGCAACTGGAGTTACACCGCATCTGCCGCGTTGGCCGGTGGTGCCCATGCCATCACCACGACCCTCACGGACAAGGCCGGCAATACCAGCGTTGCCAGCGAAGCACTCAACTTCAGCGTCGAAACCGGTGAAGTGGTGGTCAGCATCGTCAAGGCCATCGACAACGTCGGCAGCATCCAAGGGGATATCGCCAGCCGCGGCCTGACCGACGATGCCGCGCCGACATTGGTCGGCACGGCAACCGCTGGTGCTCTGGTCACCGTCAGCGAGGCGGGTAAGGTCCTGGGCAGTGTGACGGCCGATGCTTCCGGCAACTGGAGCATGGAGCTGCCGATACAGGCCGAAGGCTTGCACACTTATACCGCCGTCGCGCGCAATGCTGCCGGTACCGAAGGCTCGGCAGATTTCATGCTGGACATCGACCTGACTGCGCCGTCCGCACCCGTGGTATCCGGTGCGTTCGATGACGTGGGTGTGTACCAGGGGCAACTGGCACAGAACGGTTTCACGGATGACACCACCCCGACCCTGAGCGGCAGCGGCAATGCGGGTGAAGTGGTCAAGGTCTACGACAACGGCACCTTGCTGGGCAGCGTGACGGTGTCCGCCGAGGGCGCCTGGAGCTTCACCCCATCGACGCCGCTGGCGCAGGGCGCTCACAGCCTGACCGCCACACAGTCGGATGCGGCCGGTAACGAAAGCGTGGCCAGCGCAGCGGTCTCGTTCACTGTCGACACCACCGCGCCAACCGCCATCGTGCAGATCACTGCCATCGATCAGGACACTGACGTGCCGGGTGACTTCATCACCTCCGATACGTCGCTGACCTTGTTCGGCACGCTGTCCACGGCGCTGGGGGCCAACGAGAAGGTGCAGATCAGCCTCAACGACGGTAGCACCTGGTTCGATGTGGTCGTGAGCGACCTCAACTGGCGTTATGACGATGCTCGGGTGCTGACCGATGGCCTGCACAACTACCAGGTACGCGTCATTGATGCGGCTGGCAACGTCGGCTCGCAAGCCTCGCAAGCGGTGGTCATCGATACCGGTATCGGCATTGGCCTGAATATCACCGACATCACTCCGGATTCGGGTGTGTTGGGTGACTTCATTACCAGCGCCACCAGCATTGCCGTCAAGGGCACGCTGAGCCAGGAGCTGCCGACCGGGGCACGGGTCCAGGTATCCAGCGATGGCGGCCTGACCTGGGCCAATGCAGCCACCACCGGTACGACCTGGATTTTCGAAGATCCGACCGTACACGGCGACTCCGTTGTGGTTTATCAGGCGCGTGTGGTTGCGGCCGGCGGCGCAGTGGTGGATAGCGCCAGCCAGGAAGTCACCTTCGACACCACGGCGCCTGCGGCTTCGGCTTTGATCGAATCGATCACCGAAGACCGCGGCGCCAGTCCGAGCGACTTCATCACCAACGACAACCGTCTGGTGATCAACGGTTCCTTAAGCGATGCCGCCGAGGCCACTGATCGGGTCGAAGTCAGCCTCAACGGTGGCAACACCTGGGAAATGGCTGCTTTCGAGAACGGTAAATGGAGCCTGGACATGACCGACCGCGTGTTGGCCGATGGCACCTACATCGTCCAGGCCCGGGTGGTGGATGCGGCGGGCAACCGTGGCACCATCAGCAGCCAGGTCCTGACCATCGACACGGTCGGCCTCAGCGCCAACGGCATGACCTCGACCTTTGTGGTCTCCACCGATACCGCCGCCGGCGTCAGCAACGGCCACAGCACTGCCGAAAGCGCGACCAACAGCGACATGGTCACCCGTGACACCACGGTCACCGTGTCCGGCACGCTGAACGTCTCGCTGCAAGCGACGCAGAACCTGCAAGTATCGTTCGATAACGGCCAGAGCTGGGTCACCGTGCTGTCCTCCAGCGGTTCGCTGTGGACATACACGCTGCCTGAGTTCGCCCAGAGCCAGACGCTGAACGTGAAAATGCAACTGGTCGATACTGCCGGTAACGTCGCCACGGGCACCAGTTTCAACGACTACACCGTGGTCGTGGATCTGGACGCACCGGAACCTGTCACCGTCGCTCCGGTCGTGGCTGCGGCCATTACCAGCGGCGCTGCATTGTCGTTCGCCAGCGATGTCCATGGTCGTGTCGAGTCCGGTGCGCTCATTGCGCTGGTCGAAGACAGCAACAAGGACGGCGTGTACAGCGAAGGGCTCGACAAGATCCTGGGCTATGCCACGGCGGATGCGCAGGGCGATTGGAAAATCGACGCCTCGCTGAGCAAAGGCAATCACTCCATCGGCTTCGTCGTCTGGGATGCCGCCGGCAACCGCTCCAACCTCAGCGAGCTGGTGCAGGTCACGGCCAGCGATGCAACTACCGCCGGCAGCCGGTTGCAGCAGACGACCTGGGGCGGAACCGCCAGCGGTGCGCAGTATGGTTTGAACGCCGCCGCGGTGACGGTCAACGAAGACGGCACCTGGTCGTTCTTCCAGAGTTCGATGGCGCAGAGCTCCGGTGCAGTGGCCAACGCCGGTTATGTCTATAGCGGCACCGATAACCAGAATTACACGGCCACTTACCTGGCGGAGCCCACTGGCGTCTCGGAGCACTGGGAAGGGGGAGTGATCAGCCAGGCGGTCTTTGCGGACTACAACCGTGATGGCTTGCAGGACATCATGAGCCAGACCAGCAGCAGTACCCGCAATACCGCCCTGTGGACCAAAAATAGCGACGGTACCTATACGGGCACGTCGCTGGCCCTTGGTTGGGGTGGCGTTTTGGGGGTAGGTGCCAATGGTACTGAAACCCATGTCGGCGGTGTTGTCGCCTACGACGCTCAAGGTGACGGATACCTGGACTTCGCATTTGCCGGCTCCAACGACAGTGCATACGTCAAGGTCACCAACGACAAGGGGACGCTGAACTACACGATGGAAAACGGCGGCACCAATTTCGCTCACGAAATCAGCGCGGTCGACGTCAACAACAACGGTACCGTGGAGCTGGCCGGTCACTCGGGCTACGACTGGACCAAAGGCCTGTCGGTCCAGTTGAGCAACGCAGACGGCAGCATCGCCTCCACCTATAACCAGGGTGGCGTGTTCCGCCGTGACAGCACGGTCGACCACAGTAACCTGCCGATCTCCATGACCTGGGCGGACTTCAACGGTGACGGTTACCTGGACCTGTTCATCAGTCGCAGCCTGGGTGACGACCGTGCAACCGATACTGACGAAAGCCGTATCTACCTCAACCTTGGCAACGATGCCAACGGTAACTGGTTGGGGATGGCCCAGAATGAGCAGTCGTTGAAGTTTGGCGACAGCATGGACGGCGGTGCTTCGTTCGCCGTGGACTGGAACCACGACGGGCAGATGGACGTTATCGAGGTGCCACGTCGCAATGCGACTGATAGTGTTGCCCAGACAGGTTCGCCTACGGTGTACCTGAACCAGGGCAACAACGTCTGGAGCGGTACCGGACAGTCCCTCAGCGGTACGACGGCTTACGACAACATCACCGGTGCAACCGCAGTGGACTATGACTGGGACGGCGCGGTCGACCTGATCATGTACCGCGCCGGCAGCACCAGTGCCGGCCTGGATCCGAACACCGCCACATCGATTCTGGTCAGGAACGAAAACGTGGTGGCCGACGGCACCAGCCTGCACCTCCGCATCCTGGACAAGAACGGCCTGAACGTGTTCTACGGCAACACCGTCAAGCTGTACAACTCGGCGGGGGACCTGGTCGCAACCCAGATCATCAACCCGCAGTCCTCGGCATCGAGCAACAGCCAGGGCCTGGTGAATTTCTACGGCCTGGACGCCAGCGAGACGTACTCGGTGCAGTTGCTGCGCACCGAGAACAGCACCATCAACCATGTGGGGGCTTCGACCTATCAGCAAAACTATGTCAACGGCACGGTGAACCTGAACTGGGGCGGGCTGACTACGGGGGCCGCACATGATGCTTATGTGCTGACGGCGGAGTCGACCACTGCGGTCAACGACACCATCGGTGAGTCGGGGCTAGTCGGGACCGGTTACAACGACACCTTCTTCGGTTCCGAAGGCAACGACACCATCAATGGCGGTGGGGGCTGGAACACCGCCATGGACGGTACCCAGACCTGGAGCGCGACGCAGGGCATGGACGTGGTCGACTACAGTCGCTCCACCCTGGCCATGCAGATCAACCTGGAGTCGGGTGTGGCGATCGGCATGGGGACGGACAACCTGATCAGCATCGAGGGCATCGTCGGCAGTGCGTTCTCCGACAGCATCACCGACAGTTCGGCCAACAACCGGATCGAAGGCGGCGCGGGCAATGATGTGATCTACCTCACCAATGGCGGTAATGACACGCTGCTGTACAAGGTGTTGGACGCCAGCAATGCCACCGGTGGTAATGGTAGCGATCAGATCTACAGCTTCCACGTAGGCAATGTGCTTACCGACGGTAATGCCGACGTCATCGATGTCAGCGAACTGCTGGGCTACAAAGGCACGGCAGGGCTGTATCAGGACCAGGGCGTGACCAAACTGGACAGCGCCTCCAGCGAGTTGCTGGACTACCTGAAGGTGGAAGTCGTGGGTAACGACACGGTCATCAGCGTCGATCGTGATGGTGCCGGGGCTGAGTTCGGCTTCAGCTCCATCGCCACGCTGGTCGATGTCAAGACCGACCTGTTGACCCTGATGCAAAACCACCAGTTGGTGGTGTGATGTGAAAAAGCCCACCTGCGCTCGATGGACCGGGCGCAGGCGGGTTGGCTTGAGAAAAACGCAGACGTGAGTCTGCGTTTTTTTTGCCCCGAGAGCGGGAGGGCGTTCCCGGGTGAGCCCAGCGGCTCACCGATCGGGCCGTTTTCGCTTTAGGGTTTACCCTACAGATCCCGCGGTGTGGTGTTCTTACCATGAAGACCTTGCTTCATGGAGGTCTACCAAAAATGAGTCACAAATATTGGAGAGCGGGCCTGATCACCGTTGTCTCGTCGATCGCCTTGCTGGGCTTTTCCGAACCGGTGGTTGCTGATACCTCACCTCGTCCCGCTGGGCAGAAACGCATTGTCTGCAACCCGCAATGCGAAACCGTAAGCACTTCAGCAGCGCCAACCTCGCGGCCGACTCAATCGGCTCCCGCGCAACCTGCAGCACAGCAGCCGGGCGTTGCGGGCAAGCGCAATCCTTTTTCCTATGACAGCTTGCCGGCAATGGACGGCAAGGCCATAAACCTGCCGGCCTCCTCGGCCAACCAGGCTCCGGCGCCAGCTGGCGATCTATGGCAAGTCGTCTCGCTGGCGGTCAACCGTTACCCATCGATCCGCGATGCGGCTTCGGTCCTCGAGCAACGCCGTGAAGGCATCGACGTCGCCCGGGCCGGCTACCTGCCGAAAGTGGACGTGGGCATCAGTTCCGGCCGGCAGAGTTTCGGCAGTAACGGGCAGGCACTGTCGCTCACCGCCAGCCAGATGCTGTACGACTTCGGCAAGGTCGGTGGCGCGGTCACCGAGGCCGAGTCCAACGTGGTGCTGCAACAAGTGAAATGGCAGGGCGAGATCGACGACATTGCCCTGCAGGCCGCCGAGGCGGTGATCGAGGTGCGTCGGTACGAAGCGCTGGTCAATGCCGCGCAAGCGCAAAAAGAGCAACTGGAAAAACTGCAGCAACTGGCTGCGCGCCGGGTCAGCGAAGGGGCCAGCACCCAGGCCGACCTGATCCAGGCGCAATCTCGGGTCGAGGCGGCCGAAGCCTCGCTGCTCGCGAGCCAGACTCAGCTGAGCCAGCAACGTAGCAAGCTGCGCATCCTGATAGGCCAGGAACCGCTCAATGACATCGCGGTGCCCGAGAGCCGTTTGGCCCAGGCCCTGGCAACTATCGATCCCGATATGGAAATGACCATCGGCGTGCAGCAGGCTGAAGCCGAATGGAGTGTCGCCCAGGCCCAAGCCGCTCAGGCCCAGGCCAATGCCAAGCCGACCGTGTCCCTGGATGCGGGCGTCGACAAGTACCTGGGCAATGTCCCCTCGGGCCGGGACGAGTACGCCTACACCTTGACTGTAAGCGTCAAGCACAGCCTGTTCGACGGCGGCGCGCCATCAGCACGGATTCGCGGGGCGGGCCAGGCGGTCCGTGCCGCCGAAGAGCGCATCCATACCCGCAAGCTTGAGGCGCAGAACGCCTGGTTCCGCCTGCAAGAGCAAATGGCCGGGTTGTCGAGCCGGATCAAGGTACTGGGTGACCGCTACAAAAGCATGGTCGATACCCGTGCGCTGTACGAACAGCAATACCTGGCGCTCGGTACGCGCTCCTTGCTCGATCTGTTGAACGCCGAACAGGAAATCTTCCAGGCCCAGACCGACCGGGAAAACTCCCGCCACGACCTCTGGCTGGCCCAGGTGAACTACATCAACGCCACCGGCCATATGCGTAACGTATTCGCCCTGATGGGAGCTTCGTCATGACCACTCATTCAACCGTTGCCTCTGCAAGCTCTACCGCGGATGTAGCGAACCCCTGGCTGGACGCCATGCTACAAGTGGCCCGGCATTATCGGCTGGAGACCTCGACGGAGCGTGTGCGCGTCATGCTCGACTGGCAAACCGACCACCCGGCCGACGTCCAGCTCAAGCAAATGGCGCGCGACATGGGCATGTCGCTGTGTTTCGAGAAACCCGGCAAAGGCATTCTGGACCCCTGGCGGCTGCCGGTGGTGGCCGAGTTCGACAACGGCCAGGTCGGCGTCATCGAAAGTGTCGACAACGGCCAGTTCGTCGGCGTGCGCCTGAGCGGCGAGCAGGGCGTATTGCAGGCTTTGCCGGTAGCCGAGGTCTGCGCCCGGATACAACGGGTCTTGCTGTTGCGCCCTGAAGTGTCGACGCCCGATGCGCGGGTCGACGACTACATCAAGCCCTTCGAGGCCAACTGGTTCTGGAAACTGGCGCTGCACGACTGGCGGCGGTACTCCGATGTGATGCTGGCCTCGCTGATTGCCAACGTCCTGGCCCTGGGCGCCATGCTGTTCTCGATGCAGATCTACGACCGGGTGATTCCCGCCCAGTCCGAGCCGACCCTGTGGGTGCTGTTCGGCGGGGTGGTCATCGCCATCGTTTTCGAGTTCTGCATGCGCCTGTCGCGGACCCATCTGACCGACAAGATTGGCAAGCGCGCCGACCTGCGGATTTCCGACCGGGTCTTTGGCCATGCGCTGCGCATCCGCACCCAGGATCAGTCGAAATCCACCGGCTCCTTCATTTCGCAGATCCGCGAGCTGGAGCAGGTGCGCGAGCTGATCACCTCCACCACCGTGAACGCCATGGCGGACCTGCCGTTCTTCTTCCTGTTCCTCGGCGTGCTGTGGTACGTCGGCGGGATGATGGCCTTGGTGCCGCTGGCGATCCTGCCGTTGCTGATCATTCCCGGCCTGCTGGCCCAGCGCTGGTTGGCCAGATACTCCAAGGAAGGCATGCGCGAAGCTTCGCTTCGCAACGCGATGCTGATCGAGGCCGTCCAGGGCAACGAAGACATCAAGCTGCTGCGTGCCGAGCAGCGCTTCCAGACCCAGTGGAACCACCTCAACCAGGTGTCGGCCGACATCAGCATGCGCCAGCGCTTCATCACCGGTGCGTTGATGACCTGGACCCAGGAACTGCAATCGCTGGTCTATGTGCTGGTGATCCTGGTGGGCTGCTTCATGGTCATCAGCGGCGACATGACCACCGGCGCCTTGATCGGTGCCTCGATCCTGTCGTCGCGGATGATTGCGCCCCTGGCGCAATTGTCGGGCGTCATGGCGCGCTGGCAGCAGGCCAAGGTCGCCCGCGAAGGCCTGGACGAGTTGATGAAGCGCCCGGTCGACCAGCCCCTGCACGGCAAGATGCTGCACCGTCCGGTCATCCACGGCGACTACCGCTTCGACGGCGTGAAGTTCCGCTACGAGCAGGAGCAGAAGCAGCCGGCGCTGGAGATCCCCGGCCTGACGATCAAGGCCGGCGAGAAAGTGGCGATCCTGGGTCGCAACGGCGCCGGCAAGTCGACCCTGCTGCACCTGTTGTCCGGCTTGCAGGCGCCCCAGGAAGGCAACGTGCTGCTGGACTCATTGAACCTGTCGATGATCGATCCGTATGACGTGCGCCGTGACGTGGGCTTCCTCAGCCAACAGGCATCGCTGTTCTTCGGCTCGCTGCGCGACAACATCATCATGGGCAAACCCATGGCCACTGACGACGAGATCATCCAGGCACTGACCTTGAGTGGCGCGCTGTCGCTGGTGCAGTCGTTGCCCGATGGCCTGGATCACATGATCCGCGAGGGCGGCAAGGGCTTGTCCGGCGGCCAGCGGCAAATGCTCTTGCTGGCCCGCACGCTGATCCGCAACCCCCGCGTGCTGCTGCTGGACGAGCCGACCGCCTGGCTCGACGAACTCAGCGAGCAGCAGCTGATTGAAAAGCTGCTGCCATGGCTCGAAGGCCGCACGCTGATCGTCGCCACCCACCGGCCGGCCGTCCTGAAATGGGTGGACCGCATCATCGCCGTGGACAAGGGCCGGATCGTCCTGGACGACACCAAACACATCGTCATCAGCCAGATGAGCAAACCGCGCGCATCCGCTGCCTGATCGCCGAACGGGAGAGATTATGAACATCAAATTACCTTCATCCGATCGCCTGAACCCGATCAACTTCAGCCTGACCCGTCCGGATCTGTTCGAAGCCCACAGCCGGCTTCCGCGGGCGTCGTGGTTCGTCTGGCTGACCTTCGCCGGTCTCGCCTTGCTGCTGGTCTGGGCGTACTGCTTCACCCTCGACGAGGTCTCCAGCGGCACCGGGAAAGTGATTCCCAGCTCGCGCGAGCAGGTCATTCAATCCCTGGAAGGCGGGATCGTGGCGCAACTCAACGTCAAGGAAGGCGACGTGGTGCAGGCCGGGCAAGTGCTTGCGCAACTGGACCGCACCCGTTCCGAGTCGTCGGTGGATGAAAGTTCTTCCCGGGCCCGCGCCGCTCTGGCAACGGCTAGCCGCTTGCGGGCGGAAGTGGAAGGTAGCGAGCTGACGTTTCCCGACTACGTCATGGAAGACCCGGCCCTGGTGCGTTCGGAAACGGCGCTGTTCAAGTCGCGCAAGGACAGCCTGGCCAAGAGCCTGGCGGGCATCCAGGAAGCCCTGGCGCTGGTCAGGCGCGAGCTGGCGATGACCGAGCGCCTGGCGAAAATGGGCGCGGCCAGCAACGTCGAAGTCCTGCGCCTCAAGCGTCAGGCCAACGAACTGGAAATGAAGGCCAACGATACGCGCACCCAATACCTAGTGCGTTCGCGCGAAGAACTGGCCAAGGCCAACGGCGAAGTCGAAGCCCAGCAATCGGTGACCCGCGGGCGTGCCGACATGCTGTCGCGCCTGACGGTGGTGTCGCCGGTGCGCGGCGTCGTGAAGGATATCGAGGTCAATACCGTCGGTGGCGTAATTCCACCGAACGGACGACTGATGGTGATCGTGCCGATCGAGGATCAGTTGCTGGTCGAGGCGCGGATCTCGCCGCGGGACGTCGCTTTCCTGCATCCGGGCCAGCGGGCCACGGTGAAGATCAGCGCCTATGACTACGCCATTTACGGCGGCCTGGAAGGCGAGGTGGTGACCATCTCGCCAGACACCATCCAGGACGATGTCAAACGCGATGTCTATTACTACCGGGTCTTTGTCCGCACCCAAAGCGATTCGCTGTTCAACAAAAGCGGCGAAGCCTTCCCGATCTTTCCCGGGATGATCTCCACCGTGGACATCCACACCGGCGGCAAAACCGTTTGGGAGTACCTGGTCAAGCCGCTTAACAGAGCTCGCGAAGCCTTGCGCGAACGTTAAGAGCCGCGTTGTACCCCACTACCTTTTTGCGCACCGGGCTGGCCTTGGGTCAGCCCGGCAAGGAGCTTGTCATGGCTAAAAAAAGAACTCGAAAGTCCGCTATTCCGGCGATCCGCAATTCGGCGCAGCTATTGATCGAAACCGCGAGCAAGCGCGCCAAGGCCCTGCATCAGCAAGGGCGCTACGAAGAGGCGCTCAATGTCTGCCAGCAAGCGATCCGCATGGCGCCCGAACTGACCCAGGCCTGGACCGATGCGGCGGTCAACTGCCTGAAGCTCGAGCGTTGGCAGCAGGCAGTGGGTTATGCCGAACAGGCACTGGCGCGTGGAGGCCGCAGTTTTGCATTGTTCGACGCCTTGTCCCATGGTCATGGTGCGTTGCGGCAATGGGAAGACGTCAGGAAGTACGGCTTGATGGCCTTGCAACTGCGGGATCAGCGTTTCGGCATGACGCCAGCGGCGCCCCATGCGGCACCGGAAATGCCGCCTTTACCTTCCACACAAACCCAGGATAAGAACGTCATTGCATTCTCGTTATTCGGTGCCGACTCCAAGTATTGCGAAACGGCAGTGCTTAACGTGATTGAGCAACCGAAGATCTATCCGCACTGGACGTGTCGCTTTTACATCGACGACAGCGTGCCGCCGAGCGTGGTCGAAAGACTGACCGTGGCCGGCGCGCAAATCGTGCCTGTCGATGAGCAGGCACATGGCTGGCCCGGCCCGATGTGGCGGTTTCTCGCGTTGCAGGATGAGCACCTGCACCGAGTGCTGTTCCGCGATGCCGACTCGGTGATTTCGATCCGGGAAGCCGAGGCGGTGGAGGAGTGGCTGCACAGCGATTGCCGGTTCCACTGCATGCGCGACAGCGGCACCCATACCGAGCTGATGCTGGCGGGGTTGTGGGGCATGGTGGCCGGCGCTTTACCGCCATTGCAGCAATTGACGCAAGCGTTCTTCGGCGCCGCTGTCGAGTCGCGGCACTTCGCGGACCAGTATTTCCTGCGCCAGCACGTCTGGCCTTACGCGCGGCAGAGCCTCATGCAGCATGATTCGATGTTCGGTTTCATGCAGGCACGGACCTTTCCGGGTGGCCCCATGCCGGCCGATTTTCACGTTGGCTATGCCGAAGGTTCGCCGCTGTTCAAGGCCCAGACGGAATGGGCTGATGGCACCCCGGTGCAATGGACATTGCTGCTCAAGCAAGCGGAGCAAGACGTCGTGGTCTGTCGTTATCCTGGCGTGGTGAAGGCGGGGTTGGTGAGCGCGCATATCCCGGCACGGTTTGCCAGGATGATCAGTAGCACGGAGGCAGAGATCAGGTTGATGCGGTCCATATGAAAGGCATGGAGGCGTATAGCTTCTGTAGGCGCGAGGGAGAGAATGGGGCCTGGCACGCGATGAACGATAACTCGGTGGTAAAGACATTCCGCCTCGCGGCCATCGTGGACACGTCGGATCGCCGTCCGCTCGCTCCTACGGCAGGGTGGGCGGCGACCCCGGCTCGTCGAGGTTGTCGATGTGCTTGAAGCGCTCCACCAGAAAGTCGATCAGGCTGCGCACCCGCGCCGACAAGTGCAGCTGTTGCGGGTAGACCGCGTAGACGTCGGCGCGGGTCGGCGTCTGGTCTTCCAGCACCAGGCGCAGGCGGCCGCTGCGCACGTAACGGGCGATGTCCCATTCGGCCCGCAGCAGGATGCCGTAACCTTCCAGGGCCCAGTTCAGGGCCACCTCGCCGTCGTTGCAGCCCAGGGCGCCGCGGACCTTGACGTTCTGCGTGCGCCCGCCGTTGGTAAAGCTCCACACCCCGTAGGGCGTCTCGTTCTGGCGCAGGAAGATGCAGTTGTGCTGCTGCAGGTCTGCCAGGCGTTGCGGCACGCCATGCTTTTGCAGGTACAGCGGCGAGGCGCATAACAGGCGGCGGTTGGAGGCGATCTTGCGCGCATGGAAGGCCGCGTCCGGCAGGCTGCCGAAACGGATGCCCAGGTCGAAGCCGTGGGTCGCCAGGTCCAGCGGGTGGTCGCTGATTTCCAGCTGGATTTCCACCTCGGGGTAGCGCGCGAAGAACGCGGCCAGGGCCGGGCCGATGTAACGCCGGCCGAACCCCAGGGAGGCATTGACCCGGATCAGGCCCTTGGGGGTCGCCCGGCTGCTGCCGAGCAGCTGCTCGACCTCGTCGATCTGGGTCAGGATGCGCGCCGCGTGGGAGAAATACAGCTCACCTTCAGTGGTCAGGCTCATGGAACGGGTGGTGCGGTTGACCAGGCGGATGCCCAGCCGGGCTTCCAGCGCGGACAGGCGCTTGCTCACCGCCGGTGGGGTGACGCCCAGCTCGCGGGCAGTGGCGGCGAGGCTGCCCTTGTTCGCCAGCAGGTAGAAAAACGACAGGTCGAGGCTCGGGTTCATTGGTAACTCAAAGTTATGTATGTAGTGATTTTGAGTAACTCATGGGGCTTTTCTCACTACATATACTCCGCCCACACCCTGTCTGGACAGCCTTGTCCGACAGGCACAACAAGAAGGTAACGAGAAAGGGGTGGACCATGAGTGCATACACAATTGCCACGATCCCGGGTGATGGCATCGGTGTGGAAGTGATCGCCGCGGGCGTCGAGGTGTTGCAGGCGCTGGCGAAGAAGTCGGCCTTCCAGCTGGACTTCAAACACTTTGACTGGAACTCCGACAACTACCTGAAAAACGGCTACTACATTCCTGAAGGCGGCCTGGCGGAGCTGAAGACCTTCGACGCCATCTTCTTCGGCGCGGTCGGCGCCCTCAACGTGCCGGACCATATTTCCCTGTGGGGCCTGCGCCTGCCGATCTGCCAGGGCTTCGACCAGTACGCCAATGTGCGTCCGGCGCGGGTGCTGCCTGGGGTGAAAAGCCCGTTGCACAACGGCGAGCAGATTGACTGGGTGGTGGTGCGGGAAAACTCTGAGGGCGAGTACTCCGGTAATGGCGGCCGGGTGCACCGCGGCCTGCCTGAAGAGGTGGCAACCGAGGTTTCGGTGTTCACCCGGTCCGGGGTCGAGCGCATTCACCGTTTTGCCTTCGAGCTGGCGCAAAGCCGCCCGCGCAAGCACCTGACCCTGGTCACCAAGTCCAACGCCCAGCGCCATGGCATGGTGCTATGGGATGAGATCTTCTATGAGGTCGCCCGGGACTTCCCGGACGTCAGGGTCGACAAGGAACTGGTGGACGCGGTGACCACACGCATGGTGCTGAAGCCGGCGACCCTGGACGTGATAGTCGCCACCAACCTGCATGCCGACATCCTCTCCGACCTGGCGGCGGCGCTGTCCGGCAGCCTGGGCATCGCCCCGACCGCCAACCTCAACCCTGCGCGGCGTTTTCCCTCGATGTTCGAGCCGATCCACGGCTCGGCCTTCGACATCACCGGCAAGGGTGTGGCCAACCCGATCGCGACCTTCTGGACGGCGGCGATGATGCTCGAACACCTGGGCGAAGCGGCCGCGGCCAAGCAACTGATGTCGGCCATCGAGGCGGTGACCGAGAGCGGCCTGCACACGCCTGACCTGGGCGGCACGGCCAGCACCCGGCAGATCACCGACGCGGTGCTCGCCCTGATCAATCGCTGATTCACAGTCGTACTGCGGCACAACGCCAGGGGGCGGGTCGCGATCCGCGCCCCTGGCATTTCCTGACAACAATAAGAATCAGGGCCCTGTGATGAAAAGAATACTTGGCAAACTCTATGTGCAAGTCCTTATCGCCGTGATGCTCGGCGCCCTGGTCGGGGTGCTGGTACCGGAAACCGGCGCCGCGCTGAAACCCTTGGGCGACGCCTTTATCAAGTTGATCAAGATGCTCCTGGCGCCGGTGATCTTCCTCACCGTGGTCACCGGCATCGCCCGCATGGAAAGCATGAAGGAGCTGGGCCGGGTCGGCTTTCGCGCGCTGATCTATTTCGAGGTGGTCTCCACCCTGGCGCTGGTGGTGGGGCTGGTGGTGGTGGACGTGTTCAAGCCCGGCGCCGGCATGAACATCGATGTCGCCAGCCTCGATACGTCCAGCCTGGGCACCTACACCAGCGCCGCCAGGCACGCCTCGTTCATGGACTTCGTGCTCAACATCATTCCCGACACCATCGTCGATGCGTTCGCCAAGGGCAACGTCCTGCAGATCCTGCTGTTTTCCATCCTGCTGGGCATTGCCCTGGCCCAGGTCGGACCGCGGGGCAAGTTCTTCGTCGATGCCCTGGATAGCCTGATGCAGGGCATGTTCCGCATCGTCAACATGGTCATGCGCCTGGCCCCCATCGGCGCGTTCGGTGCCATTGCCTTCACCATCGGCAAATACGGTTTCGGCTCGCTGTTTTCCCTCGGCAAGCTGATGGCCTGCGTCTACCTGACCTGCGTGCTGTTCGTGATCTTCGTGCTGGGGCCGATCTGCCGCTACAGCGGTTTCAGCCTGTGGAAGTTCCTGCGTTTCATCAAGGAGGAGCTGTTCACCGTGCTCGGCACCAGCTCCTCGGAGTCGGTGCTGCCGCAGATGATTTCCAAGATGGAAAAGGCCGGTGTGTCCAAGCCGGTGGCCGGGATGATCATTCCCTCGGGCCTGACCTTCAACCCGGACGGGCAGGCGATCTACTACACCATCGCCGCCATCTTCATCGCCCAGGCGACCAACACGCCGCTGACCCTCACCGATCAGTTGATCGTGCTGGCGGTGCTGATGTTCACCTCCAAGGGCTCGGCGGGGGTCACAGGTTCGGGGTTCATCATTCTGGCGGCGACCCTGGCGTCGCTGGGCACCATTCCGGTGGCGGGCATGGTCCTGCTGTTGGGCGTCGACCGCTTCATGTCGGAAGCGCGGGCGATCACCAACACCATCGGCAACGGGGTCGGCACCCTGGCCATCGCCAAATGGGTGGGGGCACTGGACTCGGCGAAGATGCACAAGGCGTTCAATGGCGAAGTGCAAGAGGCGCAGCCGGCGCCTGACAGCACGCCGCCGGCGAAAGCGGCCGGCACCTTGCTGCCCGGCCTGGAGAAGGCCTCTCGGGCCTAGGCAGCCCTGGTCGCCTACAAGGCCTTGCTCATGAAGATCCGGCTGCTGCCCGCGGGCTCGCAAGGGATCTCGCCGAAGCGTTGCCAGCCGTGTTTTTCGTAGAACGACGGCGCCTGGAAGCTCAGGGTGTAGAGCACGGCCGAGCGGCAGCCGCGGCGCCGGCCTTCGTCTTCGCAGGCTTGCAGCAGTCGGGCGCCGAGGCCCGAGCCGCGCAGGCTGTCGGGCAGGTAGAACAGGTCGATGAACAACAGGCCCAGGGAGGTGCGGCCGCTGATGCCGCCCAGTACCTGGCCGGTTTGCGGGTCCTTGAGTTCCACGGCCAGGGGCTGGCGATCGTTGTAGCCGGTCATCTGTTCGTTGAAGGCGGCGAGGCCCTGGCCGAGCAGGGTTTCGAAGGTGCTGTCGATGGTGTTGCTGATAACGATCAAGGGGCTGGCCGTGACGGCGGGTTTCATAGGGAGCATTCCAGTTCAGGCATCGCGCAACAGGTCGTGGGCGTCGAGCAGACGGTAGGCGATTTCCGGGTTCTTCTCCAGGCCGCGGCGGATCGCGGCGGGGATCGACTGGCGGGTCTTGCGACACAGGCCCGGTAGCTCGTCGAGCTGGATGGCGATGCCGCGCATGCTGCGCACTTCGTTGAAGCTGGGGGCGATCTGCACGCGGATGCCCAGTAGTTCGTACATCCGCCGCTGCATGTGTTCGAGGTCGCTCAGACTTTGCAGGTTCTCCAGCCGCTCGAGCAGGCGCTTTTCCTCCTGGCGGGTCAGGCCGAGGATGCGCAGGTCGGTGCCAGGGGTTTGCAGCAGGCGCTCGCGCTCGCAATCGCAGGCGCCGGGTGGGCAAGGCTGGCGGATCTGGAAATCGGGCATCTATGGACTCCACTCGAAGCGATCGCGGATCGCCGTTGCCCACGGGGTTGCCTGGAAATATACACAGACGGGGCAGGCTGTGGCGCGGGATTCGCCAGCCATGCCGCGGATTTTTTCAAGGCTGCCGGCGCCGCCACAACAGCCGCCCGTAGACCAGGGCGTTGATCAGCAGCACCAGCGCGCCGAGGCCCAGCTGGATCTGCGGCGTCAGCCCGGCCGGGTAGATCAGCGGGATCAGGTAGTGTTCGATGAAACCGTCGCCATACCCCTGCTGGCCGGCGCCGTGGCGCAGGCGGTTTTCCCACTCGGTCAGCGGGCAGGGCAGGTGGAATACTTCGACCGCCACGCCCCAGGTCGCGGCGGGCAGGTGCAGCCAGGCCAGGCGCGGCCACTTGAGCACCAGCAGGCCGCCGAAGAGTACGAACAGGATAAAGGTCAGGTGCAGCGATACCAGGGCGTCAGCGGCGAAGCGGTAGAGCATGTCGAGTCTCGTTGCGGTCAGGGATACAGCAGGGGTTCAGGTTCGCGCGCGGTCGAACCAGCCCAGCGCGGTGCGCCAGATACAGATGCCCAGGAAGTACGCCGACATGGCCAGCCACAAGCCCATCACCCAGGGGCCATTGTAGGGATGGTTGATCACCAGAGATAGGCTGCACAGCAGCCAGATGGCGGTCACCGCGATGTTCACCGGCATGAAGCGGCGCACGCGGAAGGGGTGGAGGAATTTCATCCGGGTCAGGGTCAGCAGCGCCAGGACCACGATGCTCGACAGGCTCAGCCAGGGTGTCGGGGCAAGAATGTACAGCGCCAGGGCCACCACGTTCCAGGCCGCGGGAAAACCGACGAAATAGTTGTCCTTGCTCTTCATGTTGACGTTGCAGAAGCAGAACAGCGACGACACCAGGATCACCGAGGTCGCCAGCAGCGCGCTGTAGTCCGGCAGCGGGATGTAGCGATAGATGAACAGCGCCGGGATGAACACATAGGTCAGGTAGTCGATCACCAGGTCCAGCACCGAGCCGTCGAAATGCGGTAGCACCGACTGCACATTGACCTTGCGCGCCAGCGAGCCGTCGACCCCATCGACGATCAGCGCCACGCCCAGCCACAGCAGGCAGGCCTTGGGCTGGTTGTCGAACAGCGCCAGGGTGGCGAGAAAGGCCGTGACCACGCCGGTCGCGGTGAAACCATGGGCGCCCCAGGCTTTGAGACTGGCGATGTGTCGGGTCGTTATCACGGGCGTTCTCCAGGAAATGAAACCAGCCGTGCGACGCCCCATTGGAAGAAACGGGGGCTTATCGCCAAACCTGGCCAGATTGCATCTATCGACCGGGCAGGCGGCAATAAGGTTCACCCTTGCCCGTGTCTTTGTCAGGCCGCTCATGGACTTGCCCGCGTGCAGCAGGATGCCAAGCCCGTGGCGACTTATAAGACTGTAGCCACAGTTGGCCGGGACGAGCCTTGGCGAAAGCGAATTCCTTCACGGCGCCGGGGAGGCAGGGTGCCCCCCCGGAGCGTTCACTCCCTGTATTGCGTGGCTACATTCCGTTGGCGAAGGGCACGGCGCGGATATCGATGCGCGAGCGCAGGTGCTTCAGCGCGCCGGCGTATTCGGCCAGGACTTCCAGGCTCCAGTCGGCGCGGGCACGCAGGTGGCGTTCTTCAGGCGTGGGCTCGGAATGCGCATTGAATACGCCTTCCACCTGGCGAACGATCAGCTGTTCTGGCAGGTAGCAGATCCGGCAGTTCTTGTAGCTGGAGGCCCGCAGCTCGGCGAGCGGGTAGGCACCACCGAGGCCGGCCGAGACCCCGACCAGCAACGCCGGCTTGTGCCCCAGCTCGGTGTGGCCGGCATACACGAAGAAATTCTTGATGGCCGGGCAGGCCATGCCGTTCCACTCCGGCGTCACCACCACCAGCGCGTCGGCCTGCAGCAAGGTGGCCGAGTACTGGCTCCAGGCGCTGTTCGAGTCCGGGCTTGGCCAGAGCGGCAAGGGCGAGCGCCCGAGGTCAAGCAACGTGACCTGCTCGCAGAGTTTCAGCTGTTGCAGGCGTTGGCCCAGGTAATGGGCGACCTTGGCCGACTGGCTGCCGACTTGGCTGGAGCCGGCGAGCAGCGCGATATGCAGGCTCATTGCACCACCTCCTGCTTGGCTTCGGGACGCGCTGCGGGTTTGGGCGAACGCACCAGCGGCCAGAACAGTTCCTGCTGCCAGCTGATGGGGCGCAAGTCTTCGATGCCATAGGCGATGGGCCGGCGGCGAGTGATTTTCGCGGTGCCGAACAGCACGTCCCAGAAGAACAGCAGATTGCCGAAATTGCCTTTGTAATGGGTCACCCCGTCCTTGGCGTTCAGGCCGTGGTGGGCGGAGTGGGTGGAAGGGGTCGAGATGGTCCGCTCCAGCAGCCACATCAGCGGGCGCAGGGCCGGGATGCGATAGAGCCTGTCGTCCCAGGCGACGCTGCTGTGGGCGGCGAAGATCACCGTCATCTTGACGATCAGGTAGCCGTAGTAGACCGGCGCCAGGCCCAGGTAGATGAGCGCTCCGGAGAGCCAGATGCCCGGCATCAGCAGGTAATAGAAGCTGTTGTTGCGGTAGACGATGCGGATGCTCATGTACGGCGCCGAATGGTGCGCGCGGTGCAGCGCGTAGAGGAACGGCAGGCGGTGGGTCAGGCGATGCCACCAGTACTGGGTCATGTCATCGAGCAACAGGAACAGCGCCGCGCCCGCCACCCAGTGCAAGTCGCCCAGGCTGTTCTTCAGGGACGGCGCGAAGGTGTCGAGCAGCAGGGTGCTGAGGAACATCACCAGGGGGAAGGTGAGGCCCAGCAACAGCGAGGAACCGATGATCTCGATCAGCACATCGCGGCGCTGGCCCTTGGGCTGGCGAAAGCAGGTACAGGCGATTTCCAGGAGGATGAAACCGAGGAAAATCCCGGCCACGACCAGGATTGGATTGTTGGCGAGCATTGTTGTATTCATGGCAATCTCGAGTCAGGCCCGACATGGGCATTGCCCGAACAATAAGAAACCAAGAGCCGCCCGGACCCTATGCGCGAACTGGACAAAAACACTGGCGAAGAGGCCAATCAACCGGTCCGCCGTTTTCACCGGGGCCAGCTCGGCCGGGTGCTGGAACGGGTCCTGCAACGCCAGACCCGCGGCGACCGCCAGGATTACAACCTGCTGGAACTGGAACAGTTGTGGCGCCTGGCGGCGGAGCGCGACCCGGCCATCGGCCTGCACCTGTTCGGCGAATTCACCCCCCAGGACCTGCACGTACTGGCCTACATCTGCCTGTACTGCCCGGACGTGCGCGGCGCCATGCAATGCTGGGCCGACTACGCCGCGCTGGCCTCGGACATGGACAGCCTGAAGCTGGTCAGCGACGGCGATCTGCTCGGCGTCGAACTGTGCATCGACGCGCCCGCCAGGCTGACCCGCTACGTGGTCGAGCATTACTGCGTCATGGCCCTGACCCAGATGCGCCACGGCACCGGGCAACCCGTGCAACCGGTACGCGCCTGCTTCAGCCATCCGCGCCCGGCGTACCACGCGCAATACCGCCAGTGGTTCGGCGACAACCTCGAATTCGATTGCCCGCACAACTGCCTGTACTACGACCAGGCCACCTTGCGCCTGCCGCTGCTGACGCGCCACGCCGGCATGCAGGCGTTGTTGCGCAGCGAGCTGGACCGCCGCCTGGCCCAGCGCCTGCAACTGGCCGGCTGGACCGGCAAGGTCGCGGCCTGCATGCGCGACAGCCTGGCCCGTGGCGTGGTGCCGAGCCTGGAGAACCAGGCCGAGGCGCTGTACCAGAGCCCGCGCACCTTGCGTCGGCGCCTGGAGGAGCAGGGCATGACCTTTCGCCAGTTGCTCGATCAGGTCCGCGCCGAGCTGGAGCAACAGCTGGAGTTTCTCGGCGAGAGCCGCGTCCAGGTGGCGGCCCAGCTGGGTTACGGTGATCTCGCGGCATACCTGCATGCGCGCAAGCGCTGGAAGCGCGACTGAATCCATCAGGCTCGCGGCATCACCGCAGGCGTTGCGCGGATTCCTTAAAGGAATCCACTGCATAAAAAACATGAATTTTATTTATCGAATTCGAGCCTGTAGCGTGGCCCCGTCCCTGACCGATGGAGCGCCCCAATGTCCACCCCGCAGCCACTGTCTCCCGCCGAACGCTACTGGCAGCGCAACCTCGCGGTGTGCGCCCTGGGGGCGTTCACCACCATTGTCGCGATGACCCTGCTGCTGCCGTTCCTGCCGTTGTACGTCGAGCAACTGGGGGTCAGCGACCCGGCGGCCATCGTCCAGTGGTCCGGCGTGGCGTTTGGCGCGACCTTCCTGTCGGCGGCGATCACCGCGCCCTTGTGGGGCCGCCTGGGTGACCGCTATGGGCGCAAGCTGATGCTGATCCGTGCCAGCCTCGGCATGGCCGTGGCCATGTCGTTGATCGGCCTGGCGGAGAACGTCTGGCAGTTGGTGTTGCTGCGCCTGCTGGCGGGCTTGCTCGGCGGCTATGCCTCGGGGGCGACCATCCTGGTCGCCACGCAAACCCCCAAGGCGCGCTCCGGCTGGGCCCTGGGCGTGCTGTCTTCGGGGATCATGGCCGGCAGCCTGGCCGGGCCGCTGGTGGGTGGCCTGCTGCCGCCGTTGATCGGCATCCGCAACACCTTCTTCATCGCCGGGGCGGTGATCTTCGTGACCTTCCTGGCCACCACCTTTCTGCTGAAGGAGGCGCCGCGCGAGCCGCGCCCGGCCACGCAAAAGGGCCAGGCGCCGGACAACTCCTGGGCGTCGGTGCAGGACAAGAGGCCGGTGCTGAGTATGTTCGCGGTGGCCTGCCTGCTGATGTTCGCGACCATGTCCATCGAGCCGATCATCACCGTGTACCTGCAGGAACTGCGGGCGGAAAACGTCACCCTGATGGCGGGGCTGGTGATGTCCGCCGCGGCCCTGGGCAGCATTATTTCCGCGTCACAGTTGGGCAAACTGGCCGACCGTATCGGCCACTGGCGGGTGCTGACTGTGTGCCTGGCCGCCGCGGCCCTGCTGCTGATTCCCCAGGCGCTGGTCAGCGCGCCCTGGCAACTGGTGCTGCTGCGCTTTCTCATGGGCCTGGCGTTGGGCGGGCTGTTGCCTTGCATCTCCAGCATCATTCGCCATTCGGTGCCGGAAAACATCGCCGGGCGGATGCTCGGCTACTCGACCTCCAGCCAGTACGTCGGGCAGGTGCTCGGCCCCCTGGCCGGGGGCTTTCTCGGTGGGCACTTGGGCATGCGCACGGTGTTTGTCGGCACCTGCGGCGTCATGGCCTTGTGCGCCCTTGTCACCTGGTGGTTCGGTTCGCTGAAGCGGGCCGTGCCGCTGGCAGGTGAAGCGGGCTAGACCGGGCCGGCGCCACGCCGCGCACTGCGCTCGACCATGGCGACGATGCTGTCGAACAGCTCGTCGCGGGCCTGCTCGCGGCTGATCTCTCCAGTGGCCGCGGCATGGGACAGCGCCTCGGCCGCCCCGAGCATCGCCCGCAGGCCAGCCGTTGCTATGGTCCCGGGCGCCGCGAAGGGGGCGAGGGCGGCGCGGCATTTTTCCAGGAAGATCAGCTCGTACTCCTCCTTGATCCGCGCCAGTTCCGGCGAACTGGCCAGCGCGGCGATCACCCCCGGGATCTCGCGGCCTTGGGTCAACACACAATCGACGTAAGAGCCGGCGATGACCGCCGCGCGGCTGGCCAGGGTCGCTTCGCTGCGGTCCAGGGCGGCGTCCATCAGCAATGTCTGGCGGGCATCGAAGTCCTGGTACAGCGCCGCCAGCAATCCTGCGCGGGTGACGAAATGGTCATAGACCACCGGCTTGGTCACCCCGGCCTGTTCGGCGAGGCGGCCCAGGGTCAGGGCTTCGGTGCCTTCCGCGCCGATCAATTGCCAGGCCACTTCCAGCAACTGTTGCAGGCGCTCTTCGCGGGACAGGCGGCGACGGGGGGGTGAAGCCTCGGAGGGGGTGCTTGACATGCTTATATACCAAAAGTAACTTACTGTTCGTAACTTACCAAAAGTATATAGGGCCTGGTTGCCACCCTCAATCCAATTTGCCTCTATCGGCAGGAGTCTTCGCCATGCATGCGCTTATCGTTGTCGCCCACCATGATCCCCGCTCCCTCAGCCACAGCCTGGCGGCCCAGGTCGCCGAGGGGCTGGGGCCGTCCCACTCGTTCGAGATCGCCGACCTGTTCGCCGAGGCGTTCGATCCACGCTTCAACATCGCCGACCACGCGGTCCATCGCCGGCAGGAACAGCCACCGGCCGACGTGCTGGCCGAGCAGGCGCGCATCGACCGCGCCGATGCGCTGGTGCTGGTCTATCCGGTGTATTGGTGGTCGATGCCGGCGCTGCTCAAGGGCTGGATCGACCGGGTGTTCGCCAACGGCTGGGCATTCGATTTCAACCTCGAAGCCAATCGCTTTGAGAAGAAACTCGGGCATCTGCGGGTGCATCTGCTTGGCGTCGGTGGGGCCGATGCCGGCACTTACGGGCGCCACGGCTACGAGACGGCGATGAAGACCCAGATCGACCACGGGATCTTCGACTACTGCGGGGCGCGGGTGCTGACCTCGGAGCTGCTGCTGGAATCGGAAAGCCAGGATCCGGCGCTGCATCTGCGCACGGCCCGGGCCATCGGTCGCGATCTGTTCAGTCGCGCCAGCACCGCCGCGGCGGTCCAGGCGGGATGAGGGGATAAGGCTCCGCGACGTCCCGGTCGCGGAGCGCAGGACGGCTTTGGCCGTCAGTGCCCGGCGGGCTGCGCCTGTTGAGTGAGGATGGCCCTGGCCAGTTCTTCATCGCTGGCATTGAGGCCTGGGTTTTCCTGGCGGATTTTCTGCAGCACCGACTCCAGGTAGACGCCACGGATGGCGCCACCGCTGGCGACGAAGCTGGAGGCGTCGTCACGGGCGGGAATCACCATCTTGTCGTCCTTGAAGGTCGAGTACAGCGAGGCGGAAACCCCTGCGGAGGTGGCGACATCACCCGCATCGACACGGGCCATGGCTGAACCTGCGGGCAGACAGAGCAACAACGAAGAAACGAGTAATAGGCGGCGCATGAGGGCGTCCTCCGACAGCATGAAGCGAAAAGGAAGTACTACACAATCTAGGATGCGCGACGCAGCCCAGGAGTTCCCCGGGCGCTCGCTGTGCCCGCTGGCCGGGTGTTTTGCAGGGGGTAGCCAGCAGCCCCCGGCATTGCGCCGGGGGCCAGGGTCAATGGGTTGTCAGCTCACCACCCGGTAGCACGGCACATAGGCCGCGCCGCCCGGCAGTTTCATCCGGTGCTGCTGGACGAAGGATTTGAGCAGGTGATCCAGCGGCTGCATGATCGCGGTGTCGCCGTGGATTTCGTACGGGCCGTGCTTCTCGATCAGGCGGATGCCCTTGTCCTTGACGTTGCCGGCGACGATGCCGGAGAACGCGCGACGCAGGTTGGCCGCCAGCTCGTGGGACGGCAGTGCGCGGTCCAGTTGCAGGCTGGCCATGTTGGCGTGGGTCGGGTCGAACGGACGCTGGAAGCCTTCGTCGATTTTCAGCAGCCAGTTGAAGTGGAAGGCGTCGTTGCGTTCGCGGCGGAACTGCTTGACCTCCTTGAGCCCCTCGGTCATCTGCCGGGCGACCTCGGCCGGGTCGTCGATGATGATCTGGTACAGGCTGTGGGCCGCATCGCCCAGGGTCGCGCCGACGAAGGCGTGCAGTTGCTCCAGGTAGGGCGCGGCGCTTTTCGGCCCGGTGAGGATCACCGGGAACGGCAGCTCGCGGTTGTCCGGGTGCATGAGGATACCCAGCAGGTACAGGAACTCCTCGGCGGTCCCTGCGCCGCCCGGGAAGATGATGATGCCGTGGCCGACGCGGACGAAGGCTTCCAGGCGCTTCTCGATGTCCGGCAGGATCACCAGTTCGTTGACGATCGGGTTCGGCGCCTCGGCGGCGATGATGCCCGGCTCGGTGAGCCCCAGGTAACGGCTGCCGCTCATGCGCTGCTTGGCATGGGCGATGGTCGCGCCCTTCATCGGGCCTTTCATCACGCCCGGGCCGCAGCCGGTGCAGACGTCCAGTTTGCGCAGGCCCAGCTCATGGCCGACCTTCTTGGTGTACTGGTATTCCTCGGTGCTGATCGAGTGGCCGCCCCAGCACACCACCATCTTCGGTTCCACGCCCGGGCGCAGGGTGCGGGCGTTGCGCAGCAGGTGGAAGACGTAGTCGGTGATGCCCTGGGAGCTTTCCAGGTCGATGCGCTGGCTGGCCAGTTCGCTTTCGGTGTAGACGATGTCGCGCAGGGCGCTGAACAGCATTTCCCGGGTGCTGGCGATCATCTCGCCATCGACGAAGGCATCGGCCGGGGCGTTCAGCAGTTCCAGGCGCACGCCGCGGTCCTGCTGGTGGATGCGGACTTCGAAATCCTTGTAGGCGTCGAGGATGGTCTTGGCGTTATCGACATGGGCGCCGGTGTTGAGGATGGCCAGGGCGCACTGGCGGAACAGGGCATAGATGCTGCCGGAACCGGCTTCGCTGAGTTGTTGCACTTCACGTTGGGACAAAGTCTCCAGGCTGCCTTTGGGGCTGACCGAAGCGTTGATGACGTGTCTTGAATGCATTCTGGATTCCTTGAAAGCGAGACCACCGGCCCATGCGGGCCCATGGCTTAAGAATAGTGAGCGGCGGGCGGGACGCCGGGAAAACATTCTCCCGGGCTTCACCACGCGAAGGCAAACGGGGCCACCGGAACGTGCGGCGCGTCCGCCACGCTACTTTCTCACAGCTGGTGGTCCGAAGCGAAAGCGGCGTGCATCGCCCTTGGCTATGCTCAGCCCAGTCACCCATAGGGCTGGGGAGCGCAACCCCAGGCCAACAGCATCGGACGGCGGCAACCATGAGCATTCCTTCACAGATCCGCCCCATCGAGGTACCAGCCAACCAGTCCTGTATCACCAGTGAGTTCGAAATCGAAGCCGGGCATCGCTACCGCTTCCTGGTGGAAGGCCTGTGGGCCGATGCCTCGGACCCGCCGACCAAGCCCGAGGGCGTGGCGCACCCGGGCGGCATCCGCGAGGGCTTCGGCTGGGCCAAGCGCTTGCCCGAAGCGGCCTGGATGGCGCTGCTGGTACGGACCAAGGGCCCGGCGGGCCAGTCGCCCTGGCGCCTGCTCGGGCGCGGCGACGGCGTCTGGTCGGACCTGCCGCCGGGGCGCCTGCAGTTCTGCGCCAACGACGTGCCCGGCTTCTACCGGAACAACTCAGGGAAGATGGACGTCAGGGTGATCGATGTCACCCAGGGTGGCTAGCGGGGCTCTTGGCGGGTGCGCAGAGCGGCTTTGGGGCAGGTGTGGGAGCAAGGCGCCTCTGGCGGTGATCCCGCTGCCGCCGGCGCAACCGGCGGTGCGTGGGCGGTCTTGTCCGGCACCTCGGCAGGCCGAGTGAATTTATCGGCCAGGCGCTGCTCATAACTTTAAATGGCGTAATCGCGCCAGGGTTGTGTACGTAGTCAGGGAGCGGCATCCACATGAGCCCAGTTTCATCTGTCAATCCAGGCCAGCCTTGTCGCCTGCTGTTAGTGGTCGAGGACGAGCCGATGATCCTGGAGTTCCTCTGCGAGATCCTGCAGGACGAGGGCTTTGCCACCCAGGCCATGCCCCGCGCGGATGAGGCGCTGCAGTTCCTGGAAAGCCACCCGGACCAGGTGCGTCTGCTGCTGACCGATATCAATATGCCGGGCACCTTGAACGGCGCGGGCCTGGCCAATCGGGTGCGCGAGTGCTGGCCGGAAATGCCGGTGCTGGTGATGTCCGGTTATGAGACGCCGCAGAGTTCCGGCATCCGCTATCCGGTGTCGTTCATCCGCAAACCCTGGACCATCGGGCAGATCCTCGACAGTGTCGACGAGGCGTTGAACAAGGCGGGGAATAGGTAGTTGGGCGGGGCGCTGGCGAGATGAGGAGTGAAGCGGCTTTCGACCACCCAGGACCTTGGGTCCTCGGTGATCGCAAGGGCGGGTGAGCTAGCGGCTCACTCTTTGACGCTCATGAACTCTTTGGCCCAGACGATGTACTCCTCGGGCTGGGTGTAGGTGTGGGCCAGCTCGGTGGCGCTGAGGTCCGAGGCCTGGGTGAAGATCTGCCGCTGTTCGCGCAGGCAGTCGTAGGTGGCCTTGATCGCCGCGAAGTACGCCGCGTGGCCGTCGACGATGATCTTCGCGCCCAGTTGCGCCAGGCGCGCATCGTCGCGCAGCGCCGGGTTGCCGTAGGTCACCAGCATCAAGGGGACCGACAGGTGCTCGGAGATCTGCTCCAGCTGCTCGAAATCCTTGATCCCGACCATGCAGATGCCGTCGGCGCCGGCGCGCTCGTATTGCTGGGTGCGGCTGATGATTTCCTGGATCGGCAGGATGGCCGCGTTGGTCCGGGCGATGATCGCCAGTTCCGGGTCGACCCGTGCTTCCAGGGCCGCGCGGATCTTGCCCACGCCTTCGGCGACCGAGATCAGGTCGGTGGACTTGCGCCCGAACTGGGCCGGCAGCAGGGTGTCTTCGATGGTCAGGGCGGCGACGCCGGCGCGCTCCAGTTCGACCACGGTGCGCATCACGTTGAGGGCGTTGCCGTAGCCATGGTCGGCGTCGGCGATCACCGGCAGCTGGGCGACGCGGCCGATGCGGGTGGCCTGCTCGGCGAATTCGCTCAGGGTGATCAGGGCGAAGTCAGGCGCGGCCAGCACCTGCAGCGAGGCGACGGAGCCGCCGAGAATGCCCACTTCGAACCCCAGGTCGGCGGCGATCCGCGCCGACATCGGGTCGAATACGGAGGCGGTGTGAAAGCAGGAGTCTGAAGCGATCAACTCGCGAAAACTACGGCGTAAATCTTGATGAGACAGCCTGGACATACGAACTCCCGGAAGGAGGTAAAAGAGATGCCGACGATAGCGTCGAGTCAAAAATGCAATCGGTCGTCCAGCGCGCCTGTGTAGAAGGGTCGCTGCGAAAACCTGGGCAGATGAAGACGAAGCAAGCAGGTGTGAAACGGCGGGTGACGCCGCACCGGATGGAAAAAGCCAGGCGGGCGCTCTTGTTATGGCCGGGATGAAGGCTATCACGCCGCCGCGGCGAAAATGATGACGAATTCGTATGGGCCCATGCCAGAACGGCATAGGCCATGCCGGTTGTCATGGGCGCCAAGGCGGGTCGACCATGCCGAACAAGAAGGTTCGGTTATCACTGGCATTTATGGGAGCGTCGATCTGTAGCGGCGAGGACGAGAGTACGCAGCGCTTGTCGCAACGCCTCGAGCCAGGGGAAAGGCTCAATAAAATGTCAGAATTTGAGTCCGGGTCTGGACCTTTTCCCCTGATGCGCAATCATTAGGACGTGGATACCCAAAGGAGAGACGCATGTTCATTCGGTCATTGACCCTCGCAACGCTGCTCGCTGTCGTCGGCCCCGCAATGGCGGCCGACAACGAAGGCCCTCTGGCCCAGGATCAGGGCAAGGCGCGCCCACTGATCGTCATCGCTCCCAGCACCGTGGACCCAACCCTGGTGGCGCTGAAGAAGTCCCTCGACGAGCCGGCCAACCGCCAGGCCTTCAGCGAACGCAACATGGTGCTCTACACGGTGATCAACACCATCGGCCAACGCGACGGCAAAGACCTGGACCCGCAATCGACCATGGCGTTGATCCGCAGCCTGAAGCTCGGCGCCGGGGCGCAGACCAAGGTGATCCTGGTGGGCAAGGACGGTGAGAAGAAGCTCGAGCATTCCGGGGCCATCGAACTCAAGGAAGTCTTCAGCACCATCGACCAACTGCCGGCCGCGGAAAAGGAAGCCACCGCGCCGGCATTGGCGCCGGTCTCGGAAGTCAAGGCGGCCCACGCCGGCAAGGCCGCCAAATCGGGCAAGCCTGCGGCACCACCCAAGCCGCTGGACGACTGAGTTTGGCCGTCACCGTTTCCTGATAGCGCATCGCGGGCAAGCTCGCTCCTGCAGAAACATACAGGCTCCTGTGGAGCGAGCTTGCTCGCGATAGCGTTCTAACTCACCTCGTCTGAGCTCAGCTGACCATCAGGCATCGGTCACGACACTGCCAGCATTTCTGCCTCTTTTGCTGCACCGCCATCACCTTCAGCGCTTTGCAGCGTCCGGCTGACCCCGCGCACGACCATCTCGACTTCCCGTTCATCGATGATCAGCGCTGGCAGCAGGCGGATGGTGGTGCCCCGGGTCACGTTGATCAGCAGTCCGTGATCCTGCGCCGCCCGTAGCGCCAGCTCGCGCTGCGGGGCTTTGAGCTCGATGCCGATCATCAAGCCCAGGCCGCGCACCTGCAGGACCTGCGGGTGATCCGCCAATTCCACCCGCAAGCGTTGCAACAGGTGCTCGCCCTGGCGCCTGGCGTTGGCCAGCAGGCCTTGTTCCTCGATGACCTCCAGCACGGTGCAGGCCACCCGGCAGGCCAGCGGGTTGCCGCCGAAGGTGCTGCCGTGGCTGCCGGGGGTGAACAGCTGCGCGGCCTTGCCCCGGGCCAGGCAGGCGCCGATGGGGATGCCGTTGCCCAGGCCCTTGGCCAGGGTCATCACATCCGGGACCACACCCTCGTGCTGGCAGGCGAACCACTGGCCGGTGCGGCCGATGCCGGTCTGGATCTCGTCGAGCATCAGCAGCCAGTTGCGCCGGCTGCACAGCTCGCGCACGGCCTTCAGGTAGCCGGGCGGGGCCAGGCGGATACCGCTTTCGCCCTGGATCGGCTCCATCAGCACCGCGGCGATACGCGGGCCGTGGGCCTGCGCGGCTTGCTCCAGGGCGGCCAGGTCACCGAAGGGCAGCTTGAGGAAATCCCCGGGCAGCGAGTTGAGGCCCAGGCGTACCGCCGGCCCGTCGCTGGCCGCCAGGGTGCCCAGGGTACGGCCGTGGAAGGCGTTCTCCATGACAATCACCAGCGGCCGCTCGATGCCTTTGTGCCAGCCGTGCAGCCGTGCCAGTTTCAGCGCGGTCTCGTTGGCTTCGGCGCCGGAGTTGTTGAAGAACGCCCGGTCCATGCCAGCCAGTTGGGTCAGCCGCTGCGCCAGCCGCTGTTGCCAATCGATGCTGTACAGGTTGGAGGTGTGCAGCAGCAGGCCGGCCTGTTCGCGGATGACGCTGACCAATTTGGGGTGGGAATGGCCGATGCCCGTCACCGCCACGCCGGCCACCGCGTCCAGGTATTCGCGGCCGGCCTGGTCCCAGAGGCGGGTGCCCAGGCCGTGGGTGAAACTCAGGGGCAGCGGTTGATAGGTGCTCATCAGGCAGGTGGCGGTCATGACGGGTCGCTCCATCGAGTGGGGTGTGCTGGCAGTATCGTTAGCCACCTGAGCTAGATAAACTCGTCAATTCTTTAATCATCTTCAAGTCAGGGTTGATAATGGATCTGTTCCAGGCGATGACGGTGTACGTGAAGGTGGTGGAGGCGGGGAACATGACCGCCGCCGCCCGTGAGTGCGGCCTGTCCACCACCATGGTCGGCAATCACCTGCGGGCCCTGGAGCAGCGCCTCGGGGTCAGCCTGCTCAGCCGCACCACAAGGCGCCAGCGCCTGACCGAGTTCGGCGCCGAGTATTACCAGCGTTGCCTGGCGGTGCTGGGGCTGGTGGCGGACTCCGAGCGCATGGCGGAACAGGCCCAGGGCGAGCCGTCCGGCACCCTGCGCATCACCGCGCCGCTGACCTTCGGCACCGAGCGCCTGGCGCCGGCGCTGAGCGAATTCCAGCAGCGCTGCCCGCAGGTCAAGGTGGAGCTGACCCTGGCCAACCAGCGCTTCGATTTGATCGACGGCGCCTTCGACGTGGCTTTTCGCCTGGGCAACCTGGACACCACGTCGCTGATCGCCCGGCCCCTGGAGGACTACACCCTGACTATCTGCGCCGCGCCGGACTATCTGGAGCGCTGCGGTACACCGCAAGTCCCGGAGGACCTGCAACACCACAACTGCCTGGCGTTCGCCTATCCGGCCGGTGACGAGTGGAGCTCCACCGCCACTCAATGGCCGTTAAGTGGGCCCGAGGGGGACGTACTGATCCCGGTGTCCGGTTCGCTGCTGACCAACACTTCGTCCGGCCTGCACCGCGCGGCGCGGGGTGGCCTGGGGGTGGTGATGATGCCCGATGCCCTGGTGGAGGAGGACCTGCAACAGGGGCGGCTGGTGCCTGTGTTGCAGGACTATCAATTGCCCTTGCGAGCGATGCACCTGCTGTACGCCCAGGACCGTTACCGCCTGCCCAAGCTGCGCAGCTTCGTCGAGTTCGCCTTGGAGAAATGGGGGCGCTAAGCAGCGTCAGGTCATGAAACAAAGACCCCGTCGTGCCGGTCTGGCAGCGACGGGGTCGGGTTCACGCAGGTTCGGTCAAGCCAGTTCGACAGGCTTCAGGCTGTCCCAGGACTCCACCGGCCCCGGATTGTTTGGTTGGCTGCCGCCGCCAAAGCAGACCGCCAGTTTGTTCAGCGCATTGATCGCAGTGGTGACCGCGCCTTCGGCCCAGCCGGCGGTCCAGGACACATCGTCGCCAGCCAGGATGAAGCGATCGGGATTGTCCGTGCCGATGCCGCTCATGAATTGGGAAAAGATCCTGCGCTGATATTCGTACTGCCCTGGCAGGTTCATTTTGAAGGCGCCCAGGTACAGCGGCTGGTCCTCCCAGTTGTGCTCCACGAACGCATCGACCGTGCTGTATTGCTCGTTGAGCTTGATATCCGGGTAGAGGTTGGCCAGCAGGTTGGTGCACAGATCGACATGCTGCGGCAGCGGCGCGGGGCGGTCGCCGAGGAACTTCAGGGCGTCGTCGTTCCAGGTGTAGGACAGGAAGATCCCGCTGCCCTTGTATTTACCCTTGCTGGCCGAGTAGTCCACCAGGTAGGTGCCACGGGTCAGGCGGTCGGAGAGGGTGATGCTCATCTTGCGTTGCTCACCCTCTGCCACCGGGTCGTTCCAGAACGGGCGCTGGGTGGCGGCGAAAATCTTCGCCGACTGCATGTAGTGGGTGTACATGATGGCTTCCCAGGTATCGATGGGCAGCAGGCTGTCCATGGCGGGAAGGCTTTGCGGGTTTCCCGAGTAGCGCAGTTTGTCGAGGATCCGCACATGCGGGGTGTAGATGACGCTGGGGAAGTCGCACTGCTGGGTCTGCCGGGTGCGGGTGTCGGTAATGGAGACGCGGAAGGAGCCGTCCTGCTGGCGTTCGATGTGTCGCACCTCCTGGTGGAACGGGTCGGCGAATACCTCGCGCGACAGCGCTTCGACCGTGGTGTCCGCGCCCCAGTGCAGCATCGCGTCCCCCAGCTCTTTCGGGGTCTTCGACCAAAGCCGTTGCGGTAGGCTGGAGGAACCGTCGAACATCAGTTGGTGGTCGGCATCCAGGCCGGTGTACAGCACGCGCAGCAGTTCGAGGATGCTGTTCGGGTAGTCGGTGTTCCAGCCGCCGGTGCCGAAGCCGATCTGTCCGAACAGGTCGATATCGGCCTTGTCCCAGCCGGAGTTTTCCAGGAGCGCGGCGTAGAAGCTGACATCGTCGCCGCTGGTTCCCAACTGGGGTTTGATGATGGCGTTCCACAGCTTCTTGATCGTCTGTTGACTGATGGAGCCTTCGGTCATGGCCCTTTCCATGGCGGTGAAATCGTAGGTTTCCAGGAACTTATCGAAGAACTGGTTTTCCAGGTCGGTGTATTCCGGTGGTTTTGGAAAGTCCGGGTTGCCATCCACTTCGTAATAGGTTTTTTCCCCGCGGTAATCGACCACGGTGCTGATCGCCGCGGCAGTCCCCGGGTTGGGAAAGTCCGCCGAGTTTTCGGTCATGCCGACCTTTCGGAAGTAGTGGAACAGCGCCTTGCCGGACACCGGAAAACGCATCGCGCCCAGTTCGCAGAGCACCTGGTCGCCCGGGTTTTCGGGGTCGCCCTGGAGCTTGGAGTAGAGCCGCCCGCCGATGCGCTCCGAGGCTTCGACCACCACCGGGTGCAGGCCCATGCGCATGGCCTCATAGGCGGCGACCAGGCCGGCGACACCAGCCCCGACGATCAGCACTTTCTGTCCATAGTTCGCCGGGTCCACCTGGCAGGGAGGAAGCTTTCGATTAGCCGCGCTCTCCAGATATTTGGCGTAGTGAAAGGGGAAGTCCGGAATCAGCGCGGTGACGTCCTTGTTCATGCGCAGGGGAGAGCGGTTGGTTCTTGAAGGAATCGCAGACATGGGGTTTCTCCTTGAAAGTCATTTCCATGTGTTTCCACTTGCTCGATGGCTCTAAATCAATAGTCGCCAGAGGTCCAAGCCTAGAACAGATTTCGGGGTGCATAGGGTCGGGCGGGGTTTATGCCCGTGCGGGGCAGCAACGCAAGGGCGTGAGAGGAAGATTTGATGCCCGATGCCCTGGTGCCGGAGGACCGGCAGCAGGGCTGGCTGGCGTCAGGCCGACTCGCTGGCCAGCAGCATCATCGCCGCCGACAAAGTGTGGCCGTCGGTGATCCGGCCGGTGGCGATCATCGTCATCAATTCCTGGCGACTGACCCACAGCAGATGGTCCACTTCACCATCGGTGGCGGCGGCCTGTTGCTCGGCAATCTGCACCTGACACACCACCACCGCGCTGGCGATCAGCGACGTATTGCTGTGCAGCAGGCCCAGTTCGCGAACGTGCGACGCCTGCCAGCCGGTTTCCTCCAGCAATTCGCGGGCCGCGGCGTCAACGGCACTTTCCCCGGCATCGATGGCGCCGCGGGGAAACTCGATGGACTGGCCGCCGATGGCCCGCCGCTTGAGGTTGACCAGCATCAGCCGGCCATCGGCCAGGGTCGGCACGGCCACCACGCCGTTCACCGCCCGGGGTTCCTTGATGATGAAGTAGCCCTGCTCACGGACCACCTTGAAATACGGGGTTTCCAGCAGGCACTGGTTGTCGGCGATGGAACTCATGGGGGGTATCACTCCAGAAAACAGCGATCGAACAGGTACAGCTCGGCGGGCTTGAGATTTTCCACTGTGGCTTGCGGCCGGCCGCCGTCGCCGCTTTTCTTGCGTCCGGTTTCGCGCAGGTAACCGGCTTCGCTCATCTTCAACAGGCGCTGGCGGATGCTGGTCTTGAGCACTGGCCGTTGCAGCACCAGGGAGAAGATGCTCACCGCTTCGGGGGCGCTGAACTCGCTGCCGAGAAACATCAACGGCAGGCTGCTGTACAGGGATTTGGAGAACAGCCGCTCGTGCACCTGGGCCACCAGGCTGTTGTGGTCGAAGGGCAGCTTGAAGCTGCCGCTGGCCACGTCGCCGAGGGTAAAGAAACCCTGCTGCGGACCGGGCTCCACCGGCTCGCTGACGATCCCCAGGTAGAAGGTCGAGGACGACCAGCAGCGCGGGTCGCGAAAGGCGTCGCCGACCGTGCCCACCTGCTCCAGCCAGGCCAGGGGCATGTCCACCTTGCTGGAGCGCCGCAGCCGCTGCACCGCATCATTCAGGCTGCGGTCCTCGACATCGCCGTTGACCACGATGCCCGGCAGGGCCCAGTGCCCGGCGAAGGGCTCGCTGTCGCGTTGATGGAGGAGGATTTCCAGCTCGGAGCGTTCGCGGTTATAGCGCAGCAGGCACAGGTCGATGGTGTGCAGGTAGGCGCTGGGGGAGAGGGGGCGGTCGGGCATATCAACTTCCGTGGACGGCGTAGAGGCCGTAGTTTAGCGGATTCATGCCCGGTGCCAGCCATTGGCTTGGCGGGGTTTCGCCGCGGGCCAGGCATTGGCGCAACACGCTGCTGCGTACCCCCGGTTGTTCTTCGATCCGCAGGATGGAAAAGCGCTGCAGCAACTCCTCGCCGCGATGGAATCCGGGCAACTGGCGCGCCACGTCTTCACCCACCACCAAGGCAATGCGCTTGCCGTCCAGAGCCAGGTCGTCCGCCAGCCGTTGCAGCAGGGTGTAGCTGTAGACCGGGGCGGGATCGGCCAGGCCCAGTTGCTGCTCCAGGCGACTCACTGCCAGTTCGGCGGGGCACTCGGGTTGCAGATGCCGGGTGATGGCCTGCAACCAGTTCACCCGTTGCTCGAAGTCGGCCATGCGCTTGCCGTCCGGATGGCGAAAGCTGGGGGTCACCAGCACGCGCCGGGCGTGGCGGGCGGCTTCAAGCATGACCCGGGCGTGACCGGCGTGGGGCGGGTTGAAGGCACCGCCATAGAGGGCCAGTTCAAACATCGGCATCTCCTGATTTGGTACATGACGTGTACCTTATCATTGCTTGTGTGCGCAGGGAATTGGCATGTCATGCACAATTTATGTTGTTTGCTCCGGACCGCTGAAATAAAAACAGAGTCAAAGGGGGTTGTCATGAAAGTACATGACATGTACTTTGTGTTCCATGCAAAGGAGAAAACCAGCATGAACAGCCAAACGATGAAGACCGCTTCCTTCGATGTCGATGCACAAAAGAGCTTTACCCCGCTGTGCCCGGACGAGCTGCCCGTGGCCGAGGGCGACCGCATCGGTGGCGAGCTGAACTTCATGGCGACCCTGGCCAGCCTGCGCATCGGCAGCAAGGACGCCCACAGCCCCCAGGCCCCCTGGGTGGTGAACGAGCCCGGGCAGATGCTCCAGCCCACCGGCCTGGAGCATGCCGACCTGACCTGGGTCAGCCACTGCGTACCGGGCACCGAAGGGTTCGCCCTGCTGGACGAATTGCCGACGCCCTATGACTACGACTACTTCGTGTGGAAGGGCGTGGAGCCGGACCTGCACCCCTACGGCGCCTGCTACCACGACCTGCACGGCAAGCTGTCCACCGGGGTCATCGAGTACCTCGACAGCCAGGGTGTGCAACGGGTCATCGTCGGTGGCCTGGCCCTGGATTTCTGTGTCAAGACCACCGCCCTGCAACTGGCCGCCGCCGGCTTCAAGGTGATCATCCATCTGCCGGCATGCCGCGCCATCAGCGCAGAGGGCGCCACCCAGGCGATCGACGAGATGCAACAAGCGGGTATCGCGGTGGCCGCGACCCGCGAAGAAACCGCCAGATTGGCCAGTGCCTGAGGAGTCACCATGGAAAGTGCATTTGACCGTAACAATGGCGTGATCCAGGGCCTGCTGGACACCGACTACTACACCTTCACCATGATGCAGGCGGTGCTGCACCAGCACCCCAATGTCGATGTGGAATACCAGTTCATCGTCCGCTCCAGAGAGTCCCTGGTGCATCTGATCCCGGAGATCCGCCAGGAACTGGAAAAGCTCGCCAGCCTGCAGATGCGCGAAGGCGAACAGCGCTTTCTGTTCAACAAGCGTTTTCGCGAGTACCTGACCCCGGACTTCGAGCAGTTTCTCGGCCTGTTCCGTTTCAACCTGCGCTACATCCACGTGGCGGCGGTCGATGGCCAACTGAGCATTCGCGTCCGCGGCCCGATGTTGCACTGCATCATGTTCGAACAGCCGGTGCTGGCCATGGTCAGTGAGTTGCGCAACCGCGACAGGTATCCGGAGGTGGAGCTTGCTGACGTCACCCGCCGGCTCTATCGGAAATTCGAATGGCTGGAGAAAAACGCCAGCCGCGAAGAACTCGCCGAGCTGCGGGTCTCGGACTTCTCTACGCGTCGGCGTCTGTCGTTCAAGGCCCAGCGCGAGGTGGTGAAGATCATGCGCAGCGACTTCCCCGGGGTCTTCGTCGGCACCAGCAATGCCCACCTGGCCTACGAGTTCGACCTGCCGCTGATCGGCACCATGGCCCACCAGTGGCTGATGGTGCACCAGCAATTGGGACGGCTGCGGGAGAGCCAGAACACGGCCCTGGAAAACTGGGTGCGCGAATACCGCGGACGCCTGGGCATTGCCCTGACCGACTGCATCAGCACGGACTTCTTCCTCAAGGATTTCGACCTGTACTTCGCCAAGCTCTACGACGGCCTGCGCCAGGATTCCGGGGACCCGATTGCCTGGGCCGACAAGGTCCTGGCCCGCTACCGGGAACTGGGCATCGATCCACGGAGCAAGGACCTGATGTTCTCCGACGGCCTGAACTTCGAGAAATGCCTGCCGATCCTGCGTCACGTGCGTGGCCAGGCCCGGTTCGGTTTCGGCATGGGCACCAGCCTGGCCTGCGATGTCGAAGGCGTCGAGCCGCTGAGCATCGTGATGAAGCTGGTGCGAGTGCATGGCGAACCGGTGGTGAAGTTCTCCGATGACCCGATCAAGAACGTCTGCGAAGACCCGTCGTTCCTCAGGTACGCGGCGCAGGTGTTCAACGTCAACCTCAGTAACTCGCCCCTGGAGGCCTGATATGAGCAGCCAAACCCAAGAACGAATTGCCCGGGAGCTGGGCATCGATCGGCAACTGGCGCGCGGAGACGAAGCCGCGGAAATCGTCCGGCGCGTGGATTTCATCCAGCAGGTGTTGCGCGAGTCCGGCGGCAAGGCCCTGGTGCTGGGCATCAGCGGCGGCGTCGATTCCCTGACCGCTGGCCGCCTGTGCCAGCTGGCGGTGGAGCAGATGCGCGGGGCAGGGCACGACACTCGCTTTATCGCTATGCGCCTGCCCTATAAAAGCCAGGCTGACGAAAGCGATGCCCAGGCCTCCCTGGACTTTATCCGCCCGGACTCGGTCAGCACCTGCAACATTGCCGACAGCGTCGACGGTCTGATGAGCCAAGTGCGGATCGATGGCTTGCAGCCGTCGGCCGAACTGACCGACTTCGCCAAGAGCAACGTCAAGGCGCGGGCGCGGATGCTGGCGCAGTATGCGGTCGCCAACTTCAGCAACGGCCTGGTGGTGGGGACCGACCACGGTGCCGAGGCCCTGATGGGGTTTTTCACCAAGTACGGCGACGGTGCCTGCGACCTGGCTCCGCTGTCGGGCCTGACCAAGACCCAGGTGCGCGCGCTGGCCGAGGCGCTTGGCGCTCCCGGGCACCTGGTGCACAAGGCCCCCACCGCGGACCTTGAAGAACTGGCGCCGGGCAAACTGGACGAAACGGCTTATGGCTGCAGCTACGCCGAGATCGACGCCTACCTGATGGGCGAGCCGGTGTCCGATGGCGTGCGCCAGCTGATCGAAACGGCCTACCACCGCACCGCCCACAAGCGCGCCTTGCCGCGCACCCCTGCCTGACCCGCCTTGGCTTGCCGGCGATGGTGGCTTGCCGGCGATGGCGGTCTCAAGGGCGCTATCGCGAGCAAGCTTCGCTCCTACGGATACGAGGAAGGTTGGGCTGGGGCCTCAGCGCAACCGTTCGAGCATCTGGTAGTACCACATGCCCGCCGCCAGCATCGGGTTGCCCAGCTGGTCGCCGAAGGGCACGCGGATGTGCCGGCAGGCGGCGAAGGTGTCGTAGTGCTCGAGGTGGCCGGTGATGGCCTGGGCCATGATCTCGCCCATGATGTGGCTGGTGGCGATGCCGTGTCCGGAGTAGCCCTGGCAATACCAGACGTTGTCCGAGAGCTTGCCCAGCTGCGGGATGCGGTTGATCACGATGCCCATGGCGCAGCTCCACTGGAAGTCGATGGCCACGCCCTTGAGCGCCGGGAAGGTGCGTTCGATGCAGGGGCGCAGTTCGCCGGCGATGTCCCGCGAATCCTTGCCGCTGTAGTTGGCGCCGCCGCCGAACAGCAGGCGGCCGTCGGCGGTCATGCGGTAATAGTCGAGCACGAAGCGGCAGTCGTAGACCGCCAGGTCCTGGGGGTTGAGGCGCCTGGCCAGGTCGCCCAGGGGCGCGGTGGTGACGATGCCGCCCATGGCCGGGAAGATCTTGCCCTTGAGCTGTTTGGGCTCCAGCTTGTGGTACACATCGCCGGCCAGCAGCACCTGCTTGGCGTCGATGCGGCCTTGGGCGGTGATCACCGCCGGGCGCTCGCCGTGGACGATCCGCAGCACTTCGCTGTGTTCGAAGATCAGCGCGCCGAGGCTTTCGGCGGCGCGGGCTTCGCCGATGCACAGGTTCAGCGGATGCAGGTGCAGGTTGCGGGTGTTCTTGATCGCGCCGTGGTACAGCTGGCTTTCCAGCACCTCGCGCACCTGTTGCCGGTCCAGCAGGCTGACCTCGTCGCCCATGCCGCGGCGCACCGCTTCTTCGTAGTCGGCGCGCAGGCCGGCGAGGTGGCTGGGCTTGTAGGCGGCGTGCAGGTGGCCGTGCTTGAGGTCGCAGGCGATGGCGTATTTGTCCACGCGCTGGCGGATGATCCGGTGCCCGCGCCAGCGCAGTTGCCAGATGAAATCGTCGACTTCGTCGCCCAGGGTGCGGCGCATCTGCTTGCGCATGGCCTCGTCGCCGGACAGGCTGCCGGTGACCTGGCCGCCGTTGCGCCCGGTGGCGCCCCAGCCGATCTTGTGGCTTTCGACAATGGCCACCTTCAGGCCTTTTTCCGCCAGTTCCACGGCGCTGGCGACGCCGGTGAAACCGCCGCCGATGATCACCACGTCGACCTGATGAGTGCCTTGCAGAGTCGGGTAATGGGTTTCCTGATTCAGGGTGGCGCTGTAATACGAAGGGCAGCGTTCGGCTGCCGGTGTGACCGGATTGAGTGCGGCTGTCATGGGCTGTTCTCGAATTTTTGTTGGGGCCGGGCCGGCGCCGTGACGCCGGCCAGCACGTCACGCCTGGGTCAGGTACCAGCGCCAGTCCTGCTCGCCGACTTCGGCCATGAACTGGCGGTATTCGGCGCGCTTGACCGCCAGGTAGACCCCAAGGAATTCGCTGCCCAGGGCGTCGCGGGCCCAGGTGGAGTTTTCCAGGGCGGTCAGCGAGGTCAGCCAGTCGGTGGGCAGCAGTTCGCTGGCCTGGGCATAGCCGTTGCCTTGCACCGGATCGCCCGGGTCGAGCTGCTCACGCAGGCCGCGATGGACCCCGGCGAGAATCGCCGCCGCTGCCAGGTAGGGGTTGGCGTCGGCGCCGCAGATGCGGTGCTCGATATGCCGGCTGTTGGCCGGACCGCCCGGCACCCGCAGGCTCACGGTGCGGTTGTCGACGCCCCAGGTCGGCGCCAGTGGCGCGTAGCTGTTGGCCTGGAAGCGGCGGTAGGAGTTGGCGTTGGGGCAGAACAGCAGCAGCGAGTCGAGCAGCGACGCGAGCATGCCGCCCACCGCCTGGCGCAGCAGCGGGGTGCCGGCCGGGTCTTCGGCGGCGAACAGGTTGTGGCCCTCGGCGTCGGCGATGCTCACGTGCATGTGCATACCGGTGCCCGCCAGGTCATCGAAGGGCTTGGCCATGAAGGTCGCCTGCATTCCGTGCCGGTGGGCCACCGCCTTGACCAGGCGCTTGTAGCGTACCGCCTGGTCCATGGCCTCCAGGGCGTCGCCGTGTTCCAGGGTGATTTCCACCTGGCCCGGGGCGTATTCGGAGATCGCCGTGCGCGCCGGGATGCCTTGCAGTTTGCAGGCGGCGTAGAGGTCGGTGAGGAAGGGTTCGATCTGTTCCAGCTCGCGCAGGCCATAGACCTGGGTGTGCCGCGGCCGGCCGCCGTCGGCGTCCAGTGCCGGTTGCGGGCGGCCGCTGCTGTCGCGCTTGGCATCCAGCAGGTAGAACTCCAGCTCGCAGGCCATCACCGGGTAATAGCCCTCGGCCTTGAGTTGGTCGATGACCTTGATCAGCAGGTGGCGCGGGTCGGCGATGCTGGCGGGCAGGCCTTCCTGCGGGTGCATGCTGACCTGCACCGCGGCGGTGGGGATCTGCCGCCACGGCAGGCGCACCAGGCTGCCGGCCAGGGGGTAGGCGCGGCAGTCGATATCGCCGACGTCCCAGACCAGCCCGGAGTTTTCCACGTCGTCGCCCTGCAGGGTCAGGCCGAGGATGGTGCTGGGCAGCGGCCGGCCGCTTTCATAGACCGCCAGCAGTTCCTCGCGGTGCAACAGCTTGCCGCGCGGCACGCCGTTGGCGTCGAGGATGAACAGCTCGATCATGTCGATATCGGGGTTGGCGGCCAGGAAGCTACGGGCCTCGTCAAGGGCTGCAAATTTCATGGTTCTCTCGCTTGCGCCATGGCGGCGCGCAGGTTCGGTTCATGCAGCGGCGCCGGCAGGGCCCGGTTGCAATGGCAGATAGCAAGGCGGCAAGGCTCGACGCGCAGAGGGGCGCGTTCAGAGCGAAAGCGAGAGGTCCGGAGGGCGCGAGGAATGACGCAGGCGGGAGCGGCACAGGGCCATGGGCAGGTTGACCAGCAGTTTCATCGCAGGTCCCCGGGGTTGCCGTGGAGATCGCCGTGGGTGCGTTGCGTTGTTGCCGTTCCAATGCCGATGCCGAAGCGGCTGCACGGGGCAGCAGCGCGGGTCTGGCAGGGCGGGCGGCAACACAAGGCGTTCATCGGCCGGCGGATCTCGTCAAGAATTCACGGACATTTCGTGCAAGTGAGGCTCACCGTTTTACCGGGACTGGTCCTCGCTGCCAAGGGGCGCGTCACAAAATATTTAACACCGCTCCCGGCAGCACGGCGGAAAAAAACCTCAGTAAACCCACGGCACCAGGCGCCAGGTGTAGGCGCAGTAAGTGTCGTATTGCTTGCCGAATTCTTTGCGCAGCAAGGCTTCTTCGGCGTGGATGCGGGCAATCAGCGGGATCAGCATCAAGGCGGTCAGCAGCAGGCCGACCCCGGAGCGGAAGGCCAGGGCCCAGCCCACGCAATTGATCAGCAGCCCCAGGTAACTCGGGTTGCGTAGGGTGCCGTAGATACCGGTGGTCACCAACTGGTGGCCGGGCTGGATCGCCACCAGGCCACTGAAGCGCTTGCCCAGCACGAACACCGGCCACAGCCGCAATATGCCGCCGCCGATAAAGAACACCACGCCGAACCAGCGCACGTCGGCACTACCAAAGGTCCAGAAATGCAGGCGGTCGGTGTAGGCGGGGAGAAAGGCCAGCAACAGTCCGAGAATGCCGAAGGCGACGAGGACCCAGCGGTTTTCCCGGTCTTCCTGTTTGCCGGGGCTCAGGTTGCCTTCGCTGAACTGGGCCACACCGGCCATGGCCAGCAGGGACAGGGTAATGACCCACAACGCCGGGTGGGAGAAGAACGCCACCGGTCCGCCCATGCCGAGGATGGCCAGGCCGAGGTAGGCGAGGGTAGCGATCAGGCTGAGCGCCGCGAGTTGGGGAGAGTTACGCATGATGGCCCCTCACGAATGCCGAGGTGTATGCCTTCAGTGTAGGTCCATCGTCGCCACATCCCGCGCCGCCCGGCCTCTGTAGGAGCGAGGCTTGCCCGCGAAGCACTGTGGCTGATGCACTGCGTCGTTTGCATCGCGTGCCTACGGCAGCACGGGCGCTTTGTCGGCCAGTTGGGCGACCAGGAACTCGATAAAGGCCCGGGTCTTCTGCGGCACACGCCGGGCGGATGGGTACACCGCGTGGATGCTGATCGGCGGCGCCTGCCATTCGCACAGCACGGGCACCAGGCGGCCGGCGGCCAGGGCGTCGGCGACGATGAAGTCGGGCAGCAGGGCGATGCCCATGCCGGCCTCGGCGGCCTGGGCCAGCAGGTCGCCGTTGTTGGCGTGCAGCGGGCCGGTGACATGGACGCGCTGGGTGTCCTTGCCGTTGCTCAACTGCAGGCTGACCCCGCTTTGCAGGTAGCCGTAGTTCAGGCACTGGTGGGCGGTCAGGTCGCGGGGTGTCTGCGGGGTGCCGGCGCGCTTCAGGTAATCCGGCGAGGCCACCATGATCCGCGGGGCCGGGGCCAGCAGCTTGGCGACCATCGACGAGTCGGCCAGGCTGGCGATGCGGATGGTCACATCGAAACCGCCGCGCACCGGGTCCACTTGCTGGTCGCTGAGCACCAGCTGCAATTCGATGTTCGGGTGCTGCTCATGAAACAGCGGCACCAGCGGCCCGAGGCGACGCAGGCCGAAGGACATCGGCGCGTTGACCCGCAGCACCCCGCGCAATTCGCCGATGCCATCCCGCGCCCGTTGTTCGGCTTCGTCCACGGCGGCCAGGACTTCCCGCGCCGACTCGTAGTACTCGGCACCGGCTTCGGTCAGGTGCAGGCTGCGGGTGGTGCGGTGCAGCAACTGCACGCCGATGGCTTCCTCCAGCGCCTGGATCTGTTTGCTGACTTTCGAGCGCGGCACGTCCATGGCCCGGGCCGCGGCGGCGAAGCCGTTGGCATCGACCGTGACGACAAACGCGCGCATGCATTCGATGCGATCCATGACTGTCCCTTTTTTGGAATCAATGATTCTCGATTTTAGGGAATTGTTCCTTTTTATATCAACCCATAAATTAGCCACCAAGCCGGCCGCAAAGCCTCCCGCAGCGGAACCCGCGCCGAGCTCCCGAATTGTGCAACTCAACGCTTGAACCCACTCGACAGCAAAAGGAACGCGCCATGTCTATCCGTGAACTGCTCAACCCAAGCAACTCTGCCCTGATCCTGATCGACCACCAGCCGCAGATGTCCTTCGGCGTGCAGTCGATCGACCGCCAGACCCTGAAGAACAACACCGTGGGCCTGGCCAAGGCGGCGAAGATCTTCAATGTGCCGACCATTTTCACTTCGGTGGAAACCGAGAGTTTCAGCGGCTACATCTGGCCGGAACTGCTCAGCGTGTTCCCGGATCACCAGCCGATCGAGCGCACCTCGATGAACTCCTGGGAAGACAAGAAACTGGTGGAAGCAGTCAAGGCTACCGGGCGCAAGAAACTGATCATGGCCGCGCTGTGGACCGAGGTCTGCCTGAACTTCCCGGCCCTGGAAGCCCTGGCCGAAGGCTACGAGGTGTACATCGTCACCGACGCTTCCGGCGGCACCACCCAGGAAGCCCACGACATGTCGGTACAACGGATGATCCAGGCCGGCGCGGTGCCGGTGACCTGGCAGCAGGTACTGCTCGAGTTCCAACGCGACTGGGCGCACAAGGACACCTACGACGCGGTGATGGACCTGGTTCGCGAGCACAGCGGCGCCTACGGCATGGGCGTGGATTACGCCTACACCATGGTGCACAAGGCGCCGCAGCGTCAGGTCAAGTAAGTCTGCCGCCAAGGATAACGCGGTTTAGCAGAAACACCGCGTCGTCCAACTATCTGGCAAGTTGCAATAAAAAAGGGACGCTCTTATTGGAGCGTCCCTTTCTATTTAATGGATCAACGGTTGATCAGCGACAACGACAAGTTGCACTTAGCAGAACCGATCAATCACCCGAACTTCCGACTTGTTCTGCAGCGATTGCCATTCATTCTTCAGGGTATCGAATACCCGTCCGATGAAGTCCCTGTCGGCGGCGGCCTTCTTGCCGACGTAGCCCTGGCCACGGCGGTACATTTTCAGGCGGGCCAGCAGGTCCTGGTTGTTCTTGTCGAACTCTTCTTCATGGGCGTGGGGCGACAGGCAGTCGATATGGACCTGGCCAGACTTGGCAATCCACAGGATGTGGCTGTCATGGCTGTCTTTCTGTGCCGCGAACAGATGAGACAGTTCATCAATAGTAGGTTGATTGTTCAGATTCATTTGTAAGCCCCTTGACCATTTCGATCTATCTAGTTGAGTCGCTAATTGATATCGCTACATCGGTAAGTTGAACCCTGATACCGGAAACAGGGCGACAGAGGGTGTCTGTCGGATACAGATAAGGCCCAGAGCCTGATGCGTGTAGTCGTCTTGATTAACTGCTACGCAATAGCGTCACAACGAAGAGAAGCAGCGTAAACCTGGATCAAGCTGCCGAAGTTTTCAGTTTCGGCCACAAGCATCTTGAGGAGTTTTCGCCAGCTTCCCGCCCTTTGTACTGGACGTTCATGCCAGGTCAGTTTCATCAATCTGCCTTGTGGGCAGTACACATCCGGGTTAACAGCTCGGCGGTCAGACGAGCTTGCTCATAACACCTTTGCCAAGTCTCCCGATCGGGGAGACGCCTGCATCATGCAAGGGCAAATTCGCCTCGTCAACGGTTTTGTAGTGAAAATTTTAAAGCACTACATATTGTCCGACAAAACCTTTCGGCACATGAGTGGAACGGGCTATCGCGACCGAGGACAGGTAGAATCGAGACCTTGAAACAGGTGCTTGAGGTTGCAGTGGTGGATTTACAGCAGGGCTTCGTCCTGACCCGGCATTGGCGTGACACGCCGGCAGGCACGGAAGTCGAGTTCTGGTTGGCGACCGATGCCGGGCCGCGCCAGATCCGCTTGCCGGTGCAGACCTCCGTGGCCTTCATTCCCGCCGAACAGCAGGAACAGGCCCGGCGCCTGCTGGCCGACGACCGCGATGTGCAATTGCGGCCCCTGGGCCTGTGCGACTTCCAGCACCGCCCGGTGCTCGGCCTGTACTGCCCGCAGCACAATCAATTGATCCGCCTCGACAAGACCCTGCGCCGCGCCGGGGTCGAGGTGCTCGAGGCCGACGTGCGGCCGCCCGAGCGCTACCTGATGGAGCGTTTCATCACCGCGCCGGTGTGGTTCGGCGGCACCCCGGGCGAGGGCGGGGTACTGCTGGAGGCGCAGATGAAACCGGCGCCGGACTACCGGCCGGCGTTGAAGCTGGTGTCGCTGGATATCGAGACCAGCGAGACCGGCGAGCTGTATTCCATCGCCCTGGAAGGCTGCGGCCAGCGCCAGGTGTACATGCTCGGCCGCGCTCGCGAGGACGACAGCGCGGTGGATTTCGACCTGGAGTTCTGCGCCAGCCGCGAGCAGTTGCTCGAACGCCTCAACCAGTGGCTGGCGCGGCACGATCCGGATGCGATCATCGGCTGGAACCTGGTGCAGTTCGATCTGCGGGTGCTGCACGAACACGCGCGTCGCCTGGCGGTGCCCTTGCGCCTGGGGCGCGGCGGCGAAGAGATGCAGTGGCGCGAACACGGCAGCCGTACCCATTATTTCGCTGCGGCCGCCGGGCGCCTGATCATCGACGGCATCGAGGCCCTGCGCTCGGCGACCTGGAGCTTTCCGTCGTTCAGCCTGGAAAACGTCGCCCAGACCCTGCTTGGCGAAGGCAAGTCGATCGACAACCCTTACCAGCGCATGGACGAAATCAACCGCATGTTCGCCGAGGACAAGCCCGCCCTGGCGCGTTACAACCTCAAGGACTGCGAGCTGGTGACGCGGATTTTCGCCAAGACCGAGCTGCTCACCTTTCTTCTCGAACGGGCCACCGTCACCGGCCTGCCGGCCGACCGCAACGGCGGCTCGGTGGCGGCCTTCACCCACCTGTACATGCCGCTGATGCACCGCCAGGGTTTCGTTGCGCCGAACCTTGGCGAGAAGCCGCCGCAAGCCAGCCCCGGCGGCTTTGTCATGGACTCGCGGCCCGGTCTGTACGAGTCGGTGCTGGTGCTGGACTACAAGAGCCTGTACCCGTCGATCATCCGCAGCTTCCTGATCGATCCGGTGGGGCTGGTGGAAGGCTTGCGCCAACCAACGGACGAGCAATCGGTGCCGGGCTTTCGCGGCGCGCGGTTTTCCCGCACCCGGCATTGCCTGCCCTCGATCGTCGCCCGGGTCGCCGAGAGCCGCGAAGTGGCGAAGCGCGAACACAACGCGCCGCTGTCCCAGGCGCTGAAGATCATCATGAACGCCTTCTACGGTGTGCTCGGTTCCAGCGGCTGCCGCTTCTTCGATCCGCGCCTGGCGTCGTCGATCACTATGCGCGGCCACGAAATCATGCGTCGCACCCGCCAGCTGATCGAGGCGCATGGGCACAAGGTGATCTACGGCGACACCGACTCGACCTTCGTCTGGCTCGGCAGCGCCCACGCCGAGGCGGACGCCACGCGCATCGGCCGCGCGCTGGTGGCGCACGTCAACCAGTGGTGGTGCGATCACCTGCGCGATGAGTACGGCCTGGAAAGCGCCCTGGAGCTGCAATTCGAAACCCACTTCTGCCGTTTCCTGATGCCGACCATTCGTGGCGCGGAGGAGGGCAGCAAGAAGCGCTACGCTGGCCTGGTGACCCGCGCCGACGGCACCCAGGACATGGTCTACAAGGGCCTGGAAGCGGTGCGCACCGACTGGTCGCCGCTGGCCCAGCAGTTCCAGCAGGAGCTGTACCAGCGGATCTTCCACCGTCAGCCGTACCAGGACTATGTGCGCGATTACGTGCGGCGCACCCTGGCCGGCGAACTGGACGAGCAGCTGGTGTACCGCAAGCGCCTGCGCCGCCAACTGGACGATTACGAACGCAACGTGCCGCCCCATGTGCGCGCCGCGCGCCTGGCTGACGAATACAACCAGCGGCAGGGCCGGCCCCAGCGTTATCAGAACGGTGGCTGGATCAGCTACGTGATCACCCTGGCCGGTCCCGAACCCCTGGAAAACCGCACCGCGGCCATCGATTACGATCACTACGTGACCCGCCAATTGCAGCCGGTGGCGGATGCCATCCTGCCGTTCGTGCAGGACGACTTCAGCACCCTGGTGGGTGGGCAGATGGGGTTGTTCTAGGAGGCGTCTCGTCGTAGCCGCTGCCGAGCCTGCGAGGCTGCGAACGACTTGGGCGGCATTCCGACGCAGCAGGCGCAAAACCTGAGAATGCATTGAGTCAGGGTAACCGCGATGCCCCTGCTGCGGCCGCTGCGCTGCCGATCGCAGCCTCGCAGGCTCGGCAGCGGCTACACGTGAGTGAGTTGGCTCAGTCGTCGACCGAGGTGCAAATGCCGCTGGCACCCTGTTTGCCGCTGTAGGTCACGACCACCGAGTCGTCGTCCTCCACGCTGATGTCCACCGTGATGCCCGAGCCCTTGGCCTCGAAATAGCGCTCGTTGACGGTCTTGGTCTGGGCCTCTTTGCCGTTGATGAACACCGGCCCGCCTTCCTCCGCGCTGACCGGAATATTGCCCGGACAGTCGACGTTGAACAGCGGGATGCCTTCGGCGTGGGCGGCACTGGCAACGATCGACAGGGCGCAGCTCAGGAGGATTTTTTTCATTGTGGACTCCTTCGGGAAACAGGCAGAAGCACGAGTGTGGCAGCGGTTCCATTAGCGCTGAAGCTTAGCGTATGGCACGCCGGGGCAGGGGCTGGGTAGCGATTTTAATGAGGCGCAAAGTCGCCCGGGCATATTGTCCGACAATAAAAATCGTGGACGCCACGCCAGGGTCTGTGTCAGTTTTTCCCCGCCTTGAATAGGGCGAGTGATAGGACGATCTCGCTAACAGGTCGCCGTGGTCTATCGGAAATTTTCAGCGTTTAACAAGGATGTAAATGATGTCAAAAGCCAAAGAAAATGCCGGTTTTTCGGCAGCTCCGGGCAGCGATGCCTACCAACTGATCACTGCCTTCAGCCATGCCTATGACCGTGGCGGCGCGGAGCTGGTGAATGGCAAGCCGTCGTACACCGCGGACCAGGCCGCCGAGCAGATCCTGCGCAAGGGCCTGTCCTGGCACGACCAGAATGGCGACGGCAAGGTCGAGCTCAGCTACAGCTTCCTCACCAGCAAGCCGGCCAACTACAACCCGAACCTGGGTAGCTTCAGCGAGTTCAGCGCCTTGCAGAAAGCCCAGGCGTTCCTGGCCCTGCAATCCTGGTCGGACGTGGCCAATGTGCGCTTCAATGAAGCCGCGAGCGGCGGTGACGGGCACCTGAGTTTCGGCAACTACAGCGTCAGCACCGGTGGCGCGGCTTTCGCCTACCTGCCTTCGGGCGGCAGCTATGACGGCCAGTCCTGGTACCTGATCAACGATCAGTACCGGGTCAACGAAACCCCGGGCAACGGCAACTATGGCCGCCAGACCCTGACCCACGAAATCGGCCACAGCCTGGGCCTGTCCCATCCGGGCACCTACAACGCCGGCAACGGCAACCCGACCTACAACGATGCCACCTACGCCCAGGACACGCGCGGCTACAGCCTGATGAGCTACTGGAGCGAGAGCAACACCGGGCAGGACTTCAGCAAGGACGGTGGTGGCGCCTACGCCTCGGCGCCGCTGATGGACGATATCGTCGCGGTGCAGAAACTCTACGGCGCCAACCACGAGACCCGCGCCGACGACACCGTGTACGGCTTCAACTCCAACACCGGGCGCGACTTCTACAGCGCCAGCTCATCTGCCTCCAAGCTGGTGTTCTCGGTGTGGGACGGCGGCGGCAACGACACCCTGGACTTCTCCGGCTTCACCCAGAACCAGAAGATCAACCTCAACGAGGGCTCGTTCTCCGACGTCGGTGGCCTGGTGGGCAACGTGTCCGTGGCCCACGGCGTGACCCTGGAAAACGCCATCGGCGGCTCGGGCAACGACCTGCTGATCGGCAACGCCGCGGCCAACATCCTCGAAGGCGGTGCCGGCAACGACATCCTCTACGGTGGCGGCGGTCGCGACACGCTATGGGGCGGGGCGGGAGCGGACACCTTCGTGTTCGGCGCGGCATCCGATTCGACCTTCGACGAGCCCGACTGGATCATGGATTTCACCAGCGGCCAGGACAAGATCGACCTCAGCGGCCTGGCGCCGTTCGCCTCGGGGCAGGCGAGCCTGAACTTCGTCAGCGGCTTTACCGGCCATGCCGGCGACGCGATCCTGACCTACTACGCCGAGACCGACCAGACCAGCCTGCTGGTCGACCTCACCGGCCTGGGCGCGGTGGACTTCGCCGTGGGCACCGTTGGCCAGGCGGCGACCACCGATATCGTGGCCTGATCGACAGCAACGAAAGCGGCGCGCCATGGCGCGCCGTTTTTTTTGCCAGGTCCCCTTGGCTGACGCTGAGGGCCCCAAGGCCTGCAACCCTGCTTGGGGCGCTACCGTCAGCCGGGCTTTTCAGTTCTTGTCGATATCGACGTTGCGGGTCTCGCGCAGGCAGATCAGGCCGACGAGCAGGCTGACCCCGGTGATCACCACCGGGTACCACAGGCCGTAGAAGATATCGCCGGTGTACACCACCAGGGCGAAGGACACGGTGGGCAGGAAGCCGCCGAACCAGCCGTTGCCGATGTGGTAGGGCAGGGACATGGAGGTGTAGCGGATGCGGGTCGGGAACAGCTCGACCATCAGCGCCGCCAGCGGGCCGTAGCACATGGCGGCGATCAGGATCAGCGCGACGATCAGCACCACCACCATGGTTTTGTTGACGTTCTGGGTGTCGGCCTGTTGCGGGTAGCCGGCCAGGGTCACGGCACCGCGCAGGGCCGCTTCGTCGAAACCGTCGATCTGCACGTCGCCGACGCTGACCTGCACCGGGCTGCCGGCGGGCGCGGCGACGCTGGTGTAGGGCAGGCCCTGCTTGACCAGGAAGGTCTTGACCTTGTCGCACGGGCTGTCGAAACGCGCCTTGCCCACCGGGTCGAACTGGAAGGTGCAGGTGGCGGGGTCGGCCAGCACGCTGATCGGCGCCTGGCGGCTGGCCTGGTCGATGGCCGGGTTGGCGTAGTGGGCCAGGGACTTGAAGATCGGGAAGTACAGTGCGGTGGCCAGCAGCAGGCCGACCATCAGCACCGGCTTGCGGCCGATCTTGTCCGACAGCCAGCCGAAGAAGATGAAGAACGGCGCGCCGATCACCACGCTGATGATCAGCAGCATATTGGCCAGGGCCGGGTCCATCTTGAGGAACTGGGTGAGGAAGAACAGCACGTAGAACTGCGCGGCGTAGAAGGTCACCGCCTGCCCGGCGTTGATGCTGAACAGGGCGATCAGCACCACCTTGAGGTTTTCCCATTTGCCGAAGGACTCGCGGATCGGCGCCTTGCTGGCGCGGCCTTCTTCTTTCATCTTCAGGAAGGCCGGCGACTCATGCAGGCTCAGGCGGATCCAGGTGGAAATGCCCAGCAGCACGATCGACAGCAGGAACGGCAGGCGCCAGCCCCAGACTTCGAACTGATCGCCGGTGAAGTAGCGGCAGCCCAGCACCACCAGCAGCGACAGCAGCAGGCCGAGGGTCGCGGTGGACTGGATCCAGCTGGTGTGGAAACCGCGCTTGCCCTGGGGCGCGTGCTCGGCGACGTAGGTCGCGGCGCCGCCGTATTCACCGCCCAGGGCCAGGCCCTGGAGCATGCGCAGGGCGACCAGGATGATCGGCGCGGCGATGCCGATGCTCGAGTAGGTCGGCAGCAGGCCCACGGCGAAGGTCGCCAGGCCCATGAGAATGATGGTGGCGAGGAAGGTGTACTTGCGCCCGATCATGTCCCCCAGGCGACCGAACACCAGCGCGCCGAACGGCCGCACCACGAAGCCGGCGGCGAACGCCATCAGGGCGAAGATAAAGGCGGTGGTGTCGTTGACCCCGGCGAAGAACTGCTTGCTGATGACTGCCGCGAGGGCGCCGTAGAGGAAAAAGTCGTACCACTCGAACACCGTCCCCAGGGACGAGGCGAAGATGACTTTCTGGCTTTCCTGGCTGGTGGGCGCGGCGACTGCCGCGTCCATCGATTGAGCATGTTCCGACATATCGATATCCCTCACAGTGATTGTTTTTGTTGTTCCACTGTCGGCGCCAGCGTGGCGTCGCTATCTGCATCTTGTCGCTGTCTTCTGCACCGTGCCTTGTGTCGTAGGAGCGAAGCTTGCTCGCGATGGCGGCCTATAGAGCGCTGCAAGGCTCAAGGGCCTCTCGCGAGCAAGAACTGGGCGTCCCCCTTGCTCCTACCCAATTCAGGCCGCGGTAACGCTTGGTTTTTCGGCGGCAGGGCTCCTGGTCGAGGTGGCGAGAATCAGCTCGGCGGCCTTCTCGGCGATCATCAGCGTCGGTGAACAGGTATTGCCGGAGGTGATGTACGGCATGATCGAGGCATCGGCGATGCGCAGGCCGGGGATGCCATGTACCCGCAGCTCGGCATCGACCACCGCCTCCGGACCCTGGCCCATGCGGCAGGTGCCCACCGGATGGAAGATGGTGGTGCCGATGCGCGCGGCGGCTTCGTGCAGTTGTTCTTCGCTGCGCAACTCGGCCCCCGGCAGGTATTCGGTCGGCTTGAAGGCTTGCAGGGCCGGCGCGGCGACGATGCGCCGGGTCAGGCGAATGGCGTCGGCGGCGACCCGCAGGTCCTCCGGGTGGCTCAGGTAGTTGGGCTGGATCAGCGGCGCCGCCTGCGGGTCGGCGGAGCGGATTTGCACCCGGCCACGGCTTTGCGGGCGCAGGTCGCAGACCGACGCGGTAAAGGCCGGGAACGCATGCAGCGGTTCGCCGAAACGTTCCAGCGACAGCGGCTGGACGTGATATTCGAGGTTGGCCGAAGTCTGTTCCGGCCCGGAGCGGGCAAACGCCCCCAGTTGGCTCGGCGCCATGGACAGCGGGCCGCTGCGGTCGTACAGGTAGCGCAGGCCCATGCCCAGCTTGCCCCACAGACTGCCGGCGATCTGGTTCAGGGTGCGGGCGTTTTCCAGTTTGTAGATCAGCCGCAGTTGCAGGTGGTCCTGCAGGTTGCCGCCGACCCCCGGCAGTTCGTGGGCGACGCCTATGCCCAAGCGTTGCAGCAGGGCGGCGGGGCCGATTCCCGAACGCTGCAGGATGCTCGGCGAGCCGATGGAACCGGCGCTGAGGATGATTTCGCGACGCGCCTTGAAGGTCTGCGGCTGGCCCTGGTAACGGGCGCTGAGCGCCGCCGCGCGGCCGTTTTCCAGGAGCACCCGATCGACCTCGACCCCGGTCAGCACCGTGAGATTGGGTCGCTGGCGGATCGGTTTGAGGAAGGCCTTGGCGGCATTCCAGCGCACCCCGGCTTTCTGGTTGACCTGGAAGTAGCCGCAGCCTTCGTTGTCGCCGCCGTTGAAGTCGTCGACGCTGGCGATGCCGCTCTGTTCGGCGGCGTTGCGGAAGGCATCGAGGATCGGCCACGACAGGCGTTGGCGCTCGACCCGCCATTCGCCGGCGGCGCCGTGGAATTGCGAGTCGCCGGCAAAGTGGTTTTCGCTTTTGCGAAACAGCGGCAGCACGTCCTGCCAGTTCCAGCCGGGGTTGCCGTCGGCGGCCCAGCGCTGATAGTCGCCGGCCTGGCCGCGCATGTAGATCATGCCGTTGATCGACGAGCAGCCGCCCAGCACCTTGCCGCGCGGGTAGCTCAGGCTGCGGCCTTGCAGGCCGGGTTCGGCTTCGGTCTTGAAGCACCAGTCGGTGCGCGGGTTGCCGATGCAGAACAGGTAGCCGACGGGGATATGGATCCAGGGGTAGTTGTCGCGACCACCGGCTTCCAGCAGCAGGACACGGTGGGCCGGGTTGGCGGACAGCCGATTGGCCAGCAGGCAACCGGCGGGACCGGCGCCGACCACTATGTAGTCGTAGGGATCAAAGGCAGGCAGCATCCATGACCTCGTTTTATCGTTCTTGTTGCGGCTCATCCTAGTTGTTAGCTTTCGTTAAAAGAATGTTAGTTTTTGCTCAGCCGCTGTGCGTTTTTAAACAGCGGCTTCCCCCCGGCATCTGCAAGGAAGAGTCATGTTCGACTGGAACGACCTGCGGTTTTTTCTCGAGCTGCAACGCAGCGGCCGCCTGCTGACCGCGGCCCAGCGGCTGAAGACCACCCATGCCACGGTGGCCCGGCATATCGAGGCGATCGAGAAAAGCCTGGGCACTGCGCTGTTCGTCCAGCATGCCCAGGGCTATGAGCTGACGCCGGCCGGGGAGGCCTTGCTCAAGCACGCCGAAGCCATGGAGAACGTGGCCTTGCTGGCCCAGGAGGAAATCACCCAGTCCACGGCGCCCCTGGGCAAGATCCGCGTGGGCGTCACCGAGGGCCTGGGCATCATGTTTCTCGCCAGCCGCATGCGTGGCCTGTTCGAGCGTTATCCAGGGCTGGAGGTGGAGCTGGTGGCGGTGCCGCGTTTTGTCAGCATCCTCAACCGCGAGGCGGAAATCAGCATCCACCTGGAGCGGCCCAACGCCGACATGCTGGTGACCCGCAAGCTCACCGACTACCGCCTGGCCCTGTACGCCAGCCAGGATTACCTGGACCGCGCACCGCCCTTGCGCAGCCGCGAGGACCTGGGGCGGCATGCCTGGATCGGCTATGTCGACGACCTGCTGTTCAGCCAGGAGCTGATCTTCCTCACCAGCTTCTGCCGCAACCCCCAGGTGGTGTTCCACAGCACCAGCGTGATCGCCCAGCAACAGGCCGCGCGCTCCGGCCTCGGCATCGCCGTGCTGCCGTGCTACATGGCCGCCGGCGATCCGCAACTGGTGCCCTTGCTGCCCAGCGAGAGCATCCAGCGCGCCTACTGGATCAGCACCCGCCGCGAGCTGCACAAATCCGTGCGTTTGCGCGTGGTGTGGGACTACGTGGTCGAGCTGTGCGCGGCCGAGCAGGGCTTGCTGCTCGCCGAGCCGAACTCCCTGGCCTGATTCAGGTTTTTTTCGCTGTGCCCTTGAGCTGGACCAGTTGCCGCGTTTGCTCGGCGCACGCCTTGGCCTGGCTGACCATGGCGTCGAATGGCGCGCTGACGATTTCGTCATGGCTCAGCCAGCGCTTTTTCTGGCTCAGGCGGTAGTGATAGCGGTACTCGCCCTTGACCCGTTCGCTGCTCAGGTCCATGTCGAACCAGGGCGAGCGCACGTTGCAGGCCTTGATGTCCTTGTCCAGCCGGGCACCGGAGAGGGTGAAGGTGTAGCGCAGGGTGTTGGCGTCGCCGATGTACAGGTCCGCCAACTGGCCGTTGCGGCGATAGTTGACCAGGAAGTCCCAGTCGCCCTCCAGGGCCGGAGCCTTGTAGAAGTAGTTGCCGGAGATGTTTTCCAGGGGCTTGAGGTCGGTCAGGGAGGCCTTGATCCGGTAGGTCGCAGGCGCGACGAAGGCAGTCGGCTCGCGGCTGATCTGGCAGTCGCGCAGTTCCCGGGTGAAACGCTCGCACAGGCCCTGGTCGTTGCTGGCGATACCGTTCTGGTTGTCGGAGACCATCAGCCGCATCAGCTCCATATGGCTGAACTCGATACGCGCGTTGACCCGGGCCTGGCCGTTGCTGTCGAAGTGCTCCTGCTTGTCCAGCACGAGGCTGGTGTCCGGGGTTTCCAGGGGGATGTAGTCCTCGCGCACCTGGCCCTTGGCGTCGCTGACAAAGGCCCAGCGCTCCTGGATGTCGGGCATGCTGCGGCCCGGGTCGAACACCGGGTTGGTCGGGTCCAGCCACCACACTTTGCCATCGACCTCGGCCCGCACGATGGCGTGGTTCGGCGCATGGGTGCCGGGGATCAACAGCGGCGCGACGACGTTCTCGCGGCTGACCCAGGCCGTCTCGGCCTTGATCCCGCTGGCCTTGAGCATGGCGGCCAGGAGCACCGCCAGGTCCTTGCAGTCGCCATAGCCGCGCTGCTCGATCTGCTTCAGCTCGAAGGGCAGGTAACCGCGCTCGGTGGCGCGCCAGTCGCCCAGGTAGCGGTAGTTGTCGTTGATGTGCTGCATCAGCCCGGCCACTTTCCGGGCTGGCGGCAGGTTGCGCAGGCCGGCCACGGCCTTGGCGCTGGCTGGCGGCAGGGGCGCGGCGAGGATCTGCTGGTAGCGCTGGGCCAGGGGGCCGAAATAGTCCTGCACCTCGGTGCTGCTGCCCAGCTCGACCCGCGGCACCCGCTGGATAAAGCCGATCGAGGGTTCATTGATGTAGTTGAGGAAGACCGGCGCCTTCTGCTCGATGGTCAGTTTTTTGCGGTCGCTGCTGGCGGTAAAACGGTAGTCGTCCATCTGCTCGCTGCGCCAGACGATCGGGCGCGTGGCGCGGTAGGTGATCTTGAAGCTGTCCTGGCGCACCGGCTTGGGGCCGAACTGCAGCACCGAGTGGAACTGCCCCAGCAGCGGTTTGGCCGCGTAGTGCTGCTGCACGGTGTAGCTGAGCCGGGTGCCGACCCGCAGGTTGGGGAAGGCCAGGGACGTCTGCTTCTCGCGCAGGAAACCCTGTTCCGGATTCGGCGCGGTGCGCGTATCGATCTGCGCCGGCGCCAGCGCCACGGGCTTGCCGCCCGGCTGGGTGAATTCGGCCTTGCGCAGTTCGAAGCCGTCGGTTTCGGCATAGCTGAAGTCGATGCGCGAAAGCATGTCCCGGCCCGCCGGGGTGAGGATGCTGTAGTGCTGGGTGGTGGTGCAGTCGCTGCTGTGGTCGGCGTTGAACTGGCATTCCATTTCGGAGTCGGCGGCCAGGGCGGCTTCCGATTGCGGTTGATAGGCAGCAAAGGCTTGCCAGGAGAGCAGTCCGAGACCGGCGCAGATCAGGGGACGGTAAAGCGGAAAACGGTACATGAGCGCCTCGGGTGAATCATTGAAATCAGCCACGTCGCACCGGTCGAATCACCTGTGCCAGGGGCATGGCTGGCGGGGGAGGCGCCAAATGATAATTTATCGCAATACGGATTTACACCATTGTCTGACAATTAGTCTTGGCTGAAATGCCCGAGATAGAGCGGTTTCTTTGGAGAGGTCGGGATTGTTGGACGGCTGGGAAGGGTGTCCGCAGTGCTGGGATTTTTCCTCGAAATACCGTTTTTGCCCCCGCAGATATGGCGCAAAGCCATATCTGCGGGCTGAACAGTTCCAGGCGGCTTTCCGTTGTTTCTGCAAGAAGTGGCTTGGCTGATTTTGCGAAACAATTTGTTACGAGATCGGCGCCCACTGGCTCAGCCGTCGAGCAGGTCGGTGCCGTAGGAATTGTCGATCACACAGCGCCAGCCATCCGCCGGCTCATGGCGAAAAACATAAGTGGCGCGCCGTTCGAGGGTGCTGGCGATGCCGTCCCGATCCAGGGTGTCGAGCAGGGTATGCATGATCACCAGTGCAGTGCCGGCGCCTTCGATGACCTGCATCTCGCCCTGCCGGACCACCATGCTGTGGTTGAAGTGCTCGGCGATGGCCACGAAGGCCCGGCGGATCTGTTCCTTGCCCCGGGCTTCCAGGCCCGGCTTGACCACCAGCGTGGCGTCCTCGGCGTAGAAATCCATCAGGCTGTCGAAGTCTTCGGCGGTGATGGCGCGGTCGGCGGCTTCGATCAGGGTTTTCAGCGGATGGGCCGGCATGTTCGCTCCTTGCGGTTTCAGTTGTGGATATCGAACGCCGTGCTGCCCAGGCGTTCGCCGTTGACCAGGATATGCAGCGCATGGCGCCCGGGATAGTGACGGCGGGTGCTCAGTTCGCGGATGTGCTGGGCGCGGCCAAGTTGCTCCCGGGCCTTGGCCGGCAGGGTGAAGGCCTTGAGCTTGAACACCTTGGCGCGGGTGCCGCCCGAGGCCTTGACGTAGTCGATGGCGTAATCCACCACCAGGCGCTGGCTGGCGTCGGCAGTGGACTCCAGGGCAAAGGACAGGTTGATCCGTTCGCCCAGGCGTATCACCGCCGGCTCGACCCGCAGGCCATGCAACTTCACCTGCGGCGCATGCCCGGCGCCGACAATCGCCAGCGCCCGCCGATGGCCCTGCTTGATCAGGCTGCGCAGGGCGTGGCGGGCGATCCAGGCGGTGTGCGGGTGGTCCAGCGGCCAGCCTTCGAGCAACCCCAGCAGCCAGTCGGGATGATCCTTGCTGATGTCGTTGAGGTGGTTGGCCACCGACTTGCGCACGTACAGGCTGGGGTCGGCCTTGAGGCATTCGAGGATAGGCACAGCCAGGGTCGGGTCGGCCTGGATCCGCGCCAGGCGGAACGACCAGGGCAGGCGCGGGCGGCTGCCTTCGCTGGCCAGGCGGCGCACATGCTCGTTGTCGTCCCGGGCCCAGCCCTGCAGCACCGCCAGGGTGCGCGACAGGTCGCTGGCGAGGAACGGGCGGATGGCGAATTCCGAGGAGCCGAAGGCGGTGAAATACTTGAGCGCCGCCATCGAGCGCTCGAAGGCATGGCCGCCGTAACTGGCCACATAGTGCGGCAGGAACATGCAGACGAAGCGGCTGTCCAGGCGCGGCGCGAGATCGTACAGCCGTGCGAGGTTGGCGTCGTAGTCCGCCGGCAGCACCGCGTGCAGGCTCTCGCTGACCCGCGCCAGGCGCTGCATCACCGACAACTCGGCGAGGCCCTTGTTCGCGTGGGCGAGAAAGCCGCGGTGGTCGAACGCCGGGTACACCGCGAGCATTTCTTCAGCGATGTGTTCCAGGCGTTCGGCGTTGAAGATTTCCTTGAGGGCAGGGGTGTTGCTGGTGGCGGTCATCGGCGTATCCATTCGGGACGGGGCGCCGGGCACTGTAGCGCAGCGAGCTGACAGATTGTGTCAGGAGCGCCCCGGCAAGCCCCGCTTCTGTAGGAGCGAGGCTTGCCCGCGAAAGGCCGCAGCGCGCGGCCCGAGGTTCAGCGCGGCGCCGGCAACACGCCTTCGGCCTGCTCGTCCTCGGCGTCCGCCTCGAACAGCCGCGCCAGCTCGGCCCGGGCTTCCTGGGCCGATTGCAGGATCTTCGCGTGGTCGTCGTAGATCGCGTGCTGGGCTTCGAGCACCTGTTCGTCGTGGGCGGTGAAGCGCTTGATCCGCGAGTCGGCCTGGGCGTGGGTCAGGCCCAGGCCGATCAGCGCCTTGCGGCTCATTTCCAGGCTGGAGTAGTAGGTTTCCCGCACCGCTTCGGCCCCCAGGTCCACCAGCTTGTGCACGTGCTGGCGGTTACGGGCGCGGGCGATGATCTTGATGTGCGGGTAGAGCTTGCGCACCACCGCCGCGGTGTTGATGTTGGTCTGCGGGTCGTCGGTGGCGATCACGAAGTACTCCGCCTCGCCGACCTTGGCCGCCTTGAGGATTTCCGCTCGCATCGGGTCGCCGTAGAACACTGGCATGCCACCGAAGCTGCGGGTCAGCTCGATGGTGTCGACCGAGGTGTCGAGGGCCACGAAGGGGATGTTCTGCGCCCGCAGGATCCGCGCGACGATCTGGCCCATCCGGCCCATGCCGGCGATCACCACCCGTGGCGCGTCGGTTTCGATCTCACGGTATTCGGCGGGCATCTCCACGGGCTTGGCCTTGGGCTGCAAGAAGCACGCGCAGGCCAGGAGCAGCAGCGGGGTCACGGCCATGGACAGGGTGATGGTCAGCACCAGCAGGTCATACAGGCGCGCCTCGAACAGGCCCTGGTCGCGGCCGATCTTGAACACCACGAAGGCGAATTCGCCGCCGGCCGCCAGCACCACGCCCAGGCGCACCGCGCTCAAGCGCCCCAGGCCACCGGCCAGGCGCCCGACCACGAACAACAGCGGCAGCTTGATGGCGATCAGCAGCAGGGTCAGGCCCAGCACCGCGATCGGCGCGCTGAACAGCAGGCCGATATTGGCGCCCATGCCGACGCTGATGAAAAACAGCCCCAGCAGCAGGCCCTTGAAGGGTTCGATCTGCGCTTCCAGTTCGTGGCGATATTCCGAGTCCGCCAGCAGCAGGCCGGCGAGAAAGGCGCCGAGGGCCATGGACACGCCAACCATGTCCATCAGCCAGGCGGTGCCGATCACCACCAGCAAGGCAGTGGCGGTGGACACTTCCGGCAGGCCGGTGCGCGCCACCACCCGGAACACCGGGCGCAACAGGTAGCGCCCGCCGATCACCACCACGGCGATGCTGCCCAGCACTTGCAGGCCATGGCGCAGGTCTTCGGCGCTGCTGGTGTTGTGGTCGGCCCCGGCCAATACCGGGACCATGGCGATCAACGGAATCGCCGCGATGTCCTGGAACAGCAGGATGGCGAACGCCAGGCGCCCGTGGGGGCTGGTCAGCTCCTTGCGTTCGGCCAGGCTTTGCAGGCCGAAGGCGGTGGACGACAACGCCAGGCCCAGGCCCAGCACGATCGCGCTGTTGAGCGGCTGGCCAAACAGGAACAGGGCGACGCAGCCGATCACCACCCCGGTCAGCAGCACCTGGGCCAAACCGACGCCGAACACCGCTTTGCGCATCACCCACAAGCGCCGGGGCGACAGCTCCAGGCCGATGATGAACAGCAGCAACACCACCCCCAGCTCCGACACATGGCTGATGCTCTGTGGGTTGCCCACCAGCCCCAGCACCGCCGGGCCGATGATCACCCCGGCCAGCAGATAACCGAGCACGGCCCCCAGTTGCAGGCGCTTGGCCAGGGGAACGGTCAGCACCGCCGCGAACAGAAACACGACAGCGGCTTGCAACAGGTTGCCTTCATGGGGCATGGGCTTACTCCTGGGAAAACGGGTATTGGGTGGTGCGCGGAAAACAACGGCTGCGCCTCAGGCAACCGTTTGGCCCGCAGGTTCCATGGGGGGATGGCTGTGCAGCATAAAGTCTGGGGCCGGCGCAGTCAGCCGTTAATGGCCGATACGCCGCAGGTTGTCAGGCGCAGGTTGCAGGCATTCGTGCTCTTCGATACTGGCGTGCCTGCACCATCGATCGTCAATGCGGCCATTGCTCGAGCAGGATCGACACGAACTTTTCCGCCGCCGGCGACAGCGAGGCGCCGCGCCGGTAGACCAGGCCCAGGGTGCGGTTGACCACCGGTTCGCTCAGCGGAATGCTCACCAGGGTCGGATGGTCGGCCGCGGGCATGGCCAGGCTGGGCATGGCCGACACCCCGAGCCCGGCCTCGACCATGCCCAGTGAGGTGGACAGGTGCTGCACCTCGTAGAACCACTGGGGACGCCAGCTCAGGCCGGACAGGGCGTGGTCCAGCAGCATCCGGTTGCCGCTCAGGCGGCCGACGCCGATCAGTCGGTAATCGCTGAGTTCCGACCAGGTGACCGAGGCCTTTTTCGCCAGTTCATGGTCACGCCGGCACGCCAGTACGAAAGGTTCGTTGACCAGGGGCACGAACTCGATGTCCGGGTGCTGCCCGCTCATCATGTTGATGCCGAAATCCGCTTCGCCGCGCAGCACGGCTTCCAGCCCTTCATTGGCGCTGAGGTCGAGCAGGCGGATACGGATTTTCGGATAGCGCTCGTTGTAGAGACGGATCACCGACGGCAGGAAGTAGAAGGCCGCGGTGGGAATGCAGGCCAGGGTCACCTGGCCGATCTGCCGTTCCGCCAGTTCGCGGATATTGAGGATCGAGTCGTCGAAGTCATCCAGCAGGCGCCGGGCCTTGGGCAGGAAGTCCCGGCCGACGCTGGTCAGGCTGACCTTGCGCGTGGTGCGGTCGAGCAGGGCGGTGCCCAGGCCTTCCTCCAGCTTCTTGATCCGGCGGCTCAGGGCCGGCTGGGACAAGTGCAGGGCATCGGCCGCCTCGTGGAAACTTCCGAGTTCGGCGATTTTCACGAAGGATCTTATGTCCTGGAGCTCATATTCCATGTTTTTCGTCTCAAGCGGGGGCGGGAAGGCAGGCGCTGTTCACCTTAAATTTTTCATGTGTGAAACGCAATAATTGCTACGATCTTTGCATTGGAAACATGATTTATTCCCTGACACTCTTGTGCCCAGAACATCAATTAACCCGATTGATTAACAAGAGTCTGTGTCCATGCAACGAATTCCTTGTGTGCTCATGCGCGGCGGTACCTCCAAGGGGCCGGTGTTTCTCGCCTGGGATCTGCCGGTGTCCATCGAACAGCGTGATGAGCTGCTGCTCGACCTGATGGGCTCGGGACATGAACTGGAGATCGACGGCATTGGCGGTGGCAGCCCGCAGACCAGCAAGGTCGCGATCGTCAGCCCGTCGCTGCACCCCGAGGCCGATGTCGATTACCTGTTCGTGCAGGTGATGGTGTCCCAGCGCCGGGTCGATACGGCGCCCAACTGCGGCAACATGCTGTGCGCGGTCGGCCCCTTCGCCGTCGAGCAAGGCCTGGTCAAGGCCACGGGCGAGCAGACCCAGGTGCGGATCCGCAATCTCAATACCGGCACCTTCGTCAATTCCCTGGTGCAGACGCCGGCGGGAAAGGTCAGCTACGAAGGCGATACCGCCATCGATGGCGTGCCCGGCACCGCCGCTCCGGTGCAACTGACGTTCCTCGACGCCGCCGGCAGCAAGACCGGCAAACTCTTCCCCACCGGGAACACCCGGGACCTGATCGATGGCGTACCGGTGACCTGCATCGACATGGCCATGCCGCTGCTGATCGTCGAGGCCGGTCAATTGGGCAAGCGCGGGGATGAAACCCCGGCCGAGCTGGACGCCGACAAGGACTTCCTGCGGCGGCTGGAGTCCCTGCGCTTGCAGGCGGGCCTGGCCATGGGCCTGGGCGACGTCAGCGACAAGGTGATCCCCAAGCCGGTGCTGATCTCGCCGGCGGTGGCCGGCGGCACCTTGCAGGCGCGTTACTTCATGCCGCACAGCTGCCATCGCGCGCTAGCCATCACCGGCGCCATCGGCCTGGCCACCGCCTGTGTCAGCGAGGGCAGCGTCGCCGCCGAACTGCTGGGCGGAGCCACACAACTGAAGCAAGTGCGCCTGGAACATCCCAGTGGCGGGATCGATGTCGTATTGTCCTACACCGGCAACCAGGGAGAGACCATTCGCGCCTCGGTGGTACGTACCGCGCGAAGGCTGTTCTCCGGTTTCGTCTACGCCCCGGCGTCACAACGCCTGGCCGGATAGTCCTGCACCGCAGTGACAGTCGTTCGCATCAGAACAATTCTAAAAATGGGTGATGCCATGAAAGTCGTTAAATCGCTCTACTTCCAGATCATCTGTGCCGTGCTGCTGGGCGTGGTGGTCGGGCACTTCTGGGCCCAGCAGGCCATTGCCCTCAAGCCCCTGGGCGATGCCTTCATCAGGCTGGTCAAGATGATGATCGCGCCGGTGGTGTTCTGCACCATCGTCACCGGGATCGCCGGGATGAACGACAAGCGTTCCCTGGGCCGCCTCCTGAGCAAGACCCTGCTGTTGTTCCTGGCGCTGACGCTGGTCAGCCTGATCATCGGCCTGGTGGCGGTCTACCTGTTCAAGCCCGGCGCGGGCATGAACATCGACCCCACTCACCTGAGTACCCAGGGCTTGTCGCAGTACACCGAGTCGGCGGCGAAGCTGGGGGTGGTGGAGTTCTTCATGCACATCATTCCCGAGACCTTTATCGGCGCCTTCAACAAGGGCGAGGTGTTGCCGGTGCTGTTCATCGCGGTGCTCTGCGGTTTTGCCCTGTCGTCCCTGGGCGAGCGCGGCAAGCCCGTGCTGGATGTACTGGAAGCCGCCTCGCACATGGTGTTCAAGATCTTTTCCTACCTGATGCGCTTTGCCCCGATCGGGGCGTTCGGCGCGCTGGCCTTCACGGTCGGCCAGTACGGCATCACCTCCCTGGGCGCCCTGGCCAAGCTGATCATGACCCTCTACATCGCCTGCGGATTCTTCGTCTTCGTGGTGCTGGGGGGGATTTGTCGCGCCCATGGGTTCAGCCTGTGGAAGCTGTTGCGCTACCTGCGTGAAGAGTTCCTGGTGGTGCTGGGCACCTCATCCACCGAGCCGGTGATGCCGCGCATGCTGGAAAAGCTCCAGGCCCTGGGTTGCAAGAAAGGCGTGGTGGGCCTGGTGCTGCCCACCGGCTATTCGTTCAACCTCGATGGCACGGCCATCTACCTGTCGCTGGCGGCGATTTTCATTGCCCAGGCCTGCAACATCGACTTGAGCCTGGGGCAGGTGATCACGATGCTGGCGATCATGCTGTTGTCGTCCAAGGGCGCGGCGGGGGTGACTGGCAGCGGCTTCGTCGCCCTGGCCTCGACCCTGACGGTGATCCACGACATCCCCTTGGCGGGGCTGGCGCTGTTGATCGGCATCGACCGCTTCATGTCCGAGGCCCGGGCGCTCACCAGCCTGGCCAGCAATGCCGTGGCCACGGTGGTGATCTCGCTGTCGGAAAACGCCTGCGATCGCCAGGTGCTGCTACAGACCCTGGATGGCAAGGCGACGCCCAACGCCCAGGCCAGTGACCCAGCCTGGGAGCCGGCGCAGGCCGGCAAACACCTCTAGCCGCTTGCGGCTCCCTCCACCTTCCGTTTTTGACTCCGGTTGAAACCCTCGCCAGGCCCCGCCTGGCGGGTAGGGGGCCGTGCGCCTGGGCGTCGGCCATGCTTGTCCATAACAACAAGAGAATCCTTCATGCTTGCATTACTCGGCCTGGCCATGGTGGTCGTGTTCACCTTCCTGATCATGACCAAACGCTTGTCCCCGATCGTTGCCCTGACCCTGGTGCCGATTGTCTTCGCGGTGATCGGCGGGTTTGCCGGCAGCACCGGAAAAATGATGCTCGACGGCCTGAAAATGGTCGCCCCCTCCGCGGCGCTGCTGCTGTTCGCGATTCTGTTCTTCGGCCTGATGATCGACGCGGGCCTGTTCGACCCGCTGATCCGCAAGATCCTCAAGCGGGTCAACGGCGACCCGGTGAAGATCGCCGTCGGCACCGCCTTGCTGTCGCTGCTGGTGGCCCTGGACGGCGACGGCACCACCACCTACATGATCACCTGCGCGGCGATGCTGCCGCTGTACAAGCGTATCGGCATGAACCCGATGATCCTCGCCACCATCGCCATGCTGTCCCTGAGCATCATGAGCGGCATGACCCCCTGGGGCGGTCCGGCCACCCGGGCCATCGCCGCCCTGGGGCTGGATGCCGGCGAGTACTTCGTGCCGTTGCTGCCGACCATGATCGGCGGTGCGGCCTGGGTGGTGTTCAGCGCCTTCCTGCTGGGCCGCGCCGAGCGCAAGCGTATCGGCAACACCCAGCTGCAGAGCGGTGGCGGCAACTGCTACATCAAGGCCATTGTCGAAGACACGCCCTGCAAGCGACCGAAGCTGGCCTACGTCAATCTGTTGCTGGTGGTGGCGGTGATGGTGGCGCTGGTGATGGGCCTGATGCATTCGGCGATCCTGTTCCTGATCGGCTTCGTGCTGGCGCTGATGATCAACTACCCGCAACTGGAGATGCAGAAAGAGCGGATCCTCGCCCATTCGGGCAATGCCATGACGGTGGTGCTGCTGGTGTTCGCCGCCGGCATCTTTGCCGGGATCTTCTCCGGTACCAAGATGGTCGATGCCCTGGCGCAGACCCTGGTGGACTGGATTCCGCCGTCGTGGGGGCATCTGTTCCCGCTGGTGGTGGCCATCACCAGCATGCCGCTGACCTTCGTGCTGTCCAACGATGCCTACTACTTCGGCGTGGTGCCGATCCTCGCCAATGCCGCGGCGGCCTATGGCATCGATCCGCTGGAGATCGCCCGGGCCTCGATCCTCGGTCAGCCGGTGCACCTGATGAGCCCGCTGGTGGCCTCGACCCTGCTGCTGGTGGGGATGGTCGACCGCGACATCGGCGACTTCCAGAAAGCCACCGTCAAATGGGCGGTCCTGACCTCCCTGGTAATTACCGCCCTGGCCCTGCTGACCGGCGCGCTGACCCTGTTTTCCTGAGCCTGTTCTCCTGAGTCATCCCCCTGAACCATCGGGTGTTCCCTGGCGCGCCGGGTCCATGGCGCGCGGCACCTGCACCTTGAATAACGGCACCTCGAATAGCTGCACCTTAAAAAAACAACAACTCGAATAACAACAATGAGTAGTCCGATATGAGCCGTTCGATCACCCCTGGGGCGTGGTTTCCTCTGGTCGCCCTGTTGCCGCTGACGACCGTCGGCGCGGCAGGCTTCAGCGACGACAGCACGCTCAAGCTGCAACTGCGCAATGTTTACTTCAATGAGAACTTCCGTGACGAGCATGGCCTGAGCGCCCGGGCGGCACGCACGGCCAAGAGCGAGCGCACGGAGTGGGCCCAGGGCCTGCTGCTGGATTTCCAGTCGGGTTTCACCCCCGGCACCCTCGGCCTGGGTATCGACGGGCTGGCCCTGGTCGGGGTCAAACTCGACTCGGGGCGGGGCCGCAGCGGTACCGGCCTGCTGCCGGTGCATGACGACGGTCGCGCCGCCGACGCGTTCGCCAGTGCCGGTGTCACGGCCAAGGCCAGGCTGGCCGGGACCACGCTCAAGCATGGCACCTTGCTGCCGAGGAACCCGGTGCTGATCTACAACGACGCGCGGCTGCTGCCGCAGACCTACCAGGGCACGCAGCTCACCAGCAGCGACATCGACAACCTGACGTTCACCGCCGGCCGGCTGGATCGCTTCAAGCTGCGCGATTCCAGCGACAGCGTGCCGATCGTGGCGGACGGTTATGCCGGCGACAAGTCCGGGGACTTCACCTATGCCGGGGCCGACTACAAGCTCGGCAAAGACTTGCGCCTGAGCTACTTCTACGGCGAGCTCGAGCACTTCTACCGGCAGCACTTCGCCGGTCTCCAGCACGACCTGAAGCTGGGCGCCGGCGTGCTGACCAGTGACTTGCGTTACTTCCACAGCAGCGACAGCGGTTCGGCCTACGGCGGCAACATCGACAACGATATGCTCAGCGGGCTGCTGTCCTATGCCGTGGCCGGCCATACCTTGAGTGGCGGCTATCAGGTGCTCAGCGGTGATGCCGGCTTGCCTTATATCAGCGGCGCCACGGTGTACTCGTTCAGCAACGTGGGCATTGGCAAGTTCATCGAGGAGGACGAGAAAACCTGGATGCTCGGCTACGGCTACAACTTTGCCGGGCTCGGGGTGCCGGGGCTGGCGTTTTCCACCCGCTACCTGAGCGGCAGCGATGGCCGGTCAAACTCGGCGATCAAGGAATGGGAACGCGATGCCGAACTGGCCTATGTGGTGCAGCAAGGCCGCTTCAAGGGCCTGGGGGTGAAGCTGCGCAACTATGTGTACCGCTCCGACTTCGCCCGGGGGCGCGACAGCAACCGCCTCTATTTCACCTACGAGGTCGCGCTCTGGTAAGGATCGCGACGCCTGCCCGGGCTGGCGTCAGCCGCTGGGCAGGGGTCGCGGGTCGTGGCTCAGAGCGTGGCGGCCTGGGGGGCGCTGGCAGATGCCTGGGAAGGCGCGGGCTCGGCGACTGCCGGGGGCAGCAGCGGCGGCATCGGGCAATCCAGCACATCGGCCACGGCGCGCATCAGCTCGGCTTCGGCCACGGTGACCTGGCCGTCGTAGCAGACGCAGCGGGCCATGGCCTGCAGCAGCGTCGGCCGTTCCTCGGGCATCAACTGGCGCAGGCGCACCAGGGCGGCATCCAGGTGTTCGAGGTCGACCTCCGCCGGTTGCGGCTGGGCGAAGGGCAGGCCGCTCCAGGCATGAGCCAGGGCCAGTTGGGCCTGCTGCGCGGTCTTTTGCCCGGCACTGGCCAGGGCGCCGAGCAGGACCGCCAGTTCTTCGCTGCGCTGGAACAGCCCCCATTTGTACTCGGGCGCCGGCAGGCCTTCGACATTGCGTTGCACGATGCGCAGCAGCGTCCACTCCAGCAGCTCGACCTGATCGTCGGCGTCGATCAGTTGCCGCAGGTTGTCCATGAACAGCTTGCAGGCTTGCTTGTCCAGCTGCTGCAGGGCCGGTATCGACAGGTCCAGCAGCGGCAGGCGCAGGTTCGGGTCGAGGGCCGCCAGTTGTTTTTGCAGGGCTTGCAGGCAACCGAAGACCTCGGTGGGGCTGTTGGCGTCCAGCTGCGCGAGTTGTCGACGGCGCATCGAGTCGTTGGCGGACAGCAGCAGGCCATAGACCAGCGCCTGGGCGCCGGTGGTGCTGTGGGCGCTGCGCTGGAGCGCCGGGTCGAGGCTGACCAGCGTTGCCTGTGCCGCCAGCAGATGTTGCGCGTTCGGGCTGCCGATGCTGGCAATCGACTGCTTGATCGCATTCAGGTCGAAAACCAGGGCGCTGGTCGCTTGCGACTGGCGGCTGAACACCCCGGAGCTGTCCAGGCCGGAGCGGGCGGGTTCGGCCGGCAGTTCGATGGCTTCGATGGTGGGCAAGCGGCCGTCCCAGCCCGGTTCCAGGCGCCGGATCCGCGCCGAGAGGGGCGGATGGGTCGCGGACTGGCCATAGACGGAGAGGGTGGCCCCTTCACTGAAATACAGGTGGCTGTATTCAGCACTGAAGGCGCTGTCGAGTTTCGAGCTGGCGGCGTAACCGCCGATTTTTTTTAGCGCGCCGGCTAGGCCCACCGGGTTGCGGGTGAATTGCACCGCCGAGGCATCGGCGAGGAACTCGCGCTCGCGGCTGATGGCGCCCTTGATCAGGTTGCCGAAAAAAGTCCCGACCGAGCCCAGCAGGATCAGCGCCAGGCCACTCCACATCGCCAGCCCGCCGACCCGGTTTTGCGCCAGCCGGCCAGCCTGGTTGACCCCTTCGGCCATCGCCTCGCCGGTCAGGCCGATGACCAGGATGCCGTGGACAATCGCCACCAGCCGGGTGTTGAGGCGCATGTCGCCGTTGTAGATGTGGCTGAACTCATGGGCGATCACCGCCTGCAGTTCCTCGCGGTTGAGCACCATGATGGCGCCGCGGGTGACCCCGATCACCGCCTCCTGTGGCGTGAAGCCGGCGGCGAACGCATTGATCCCGGCATCGGGCAGCACGTACACCTGTGGCACCGGCGTGCCCGAGGCCAGGGCCATTTCCTCGACCACATTGAGCAGCCGTTGTTCTTCCAGGCCGTCCGGGTGCAGGTTGATCAGCCGGCCACCCAGGCGCTTGGCGACCACCTTGCCGCCGGCCTTGAGTTCGGCGTGCTTGCCCATGCTGCTGCCGATCACCACCAGGAACACCACCGCGGCGATCATCGCGCTCAGGTGCCAGTCGAAGCTCGGCGACTGCTTCATCTCCTTGAGAAATTGCAGCCAGAGCAGGTTCAGCGCCAGGCTGGTGACGGCCACCAGACACAGCACGGCCAGGGTCATCAGCAGCACCAGGGTGCCGGTACGCCGTTTGGCCCGGGCCTGGTGTTCAAAAAAATTCATCGGACCATCCAGGGTGACAGAAGGTTAGAACGCGACCTTGGGGGCTTCCTGGATCAGGGCGCTGTCGGCGAATTGCAGCAGGCTGGCATCGGCGCCATGGCCGAACAGGCCGGCCAGGATCACCGGTGGGAAACTCTGCTTGTAGCTGTTGTAATCCATCACCGTGTCGTTGAAGGCCTGGCGGGCGAAGGACACTTTGTTTTCGGTGCTGGTCAGCTCTTCGCTCAGCTGTTGCATGTTCTGCGACGCCTTGAGGTCCGGGTAGGCCTCCATGCTCAGGTTCAGCCGGCCCATGGCGCTGGACAGTACGCCTTCGGCCTGGCCCAGTTGCGCCATGTGCTGCGGGTTGCCGGGCTCGGCCGCGACGGCCTTGAGACCCGCCAGCGCGGCATTGCGCGCCGCGGTCACGGCTTCGAGGGTGTCGCGCTCGTGCTTGAGGTAGGCCTTGGCGGTTTCCACCAGGTTGGGGATCAGGTCGTAACGGCGCTTGAGCTGGACTTCGATCTGCGCGAAGGCGTTCTTGAAGCGGTTCCGGCGGGCCACCAGGCCGTTGTAGACGGTGATGACGTAGATCACCAGCAGGGCCAGAACGAGCAGAATCACAATAGTTGAAACAGCCATACGGATGTCCTTATCGGCGTGCGGATTTCAGGGGGCGCCATGGTAACCGAATTCATGGCGGGCGCAGCCATGGGGAACCGTCGGCATGCGCTCTTCGGCAGCGCCTCGCACGCGCAGGCGCAATCGGCGCCAGCGCGTTGTGAATGATTGCCGGCCGCTGTGGTCGGACCTTGCATGGCGTGTCGTCGATCCCGGAGTCCGCGGCAGGCGCGCCACCCAACCCTGGGCCCGCCAGCCACGCCGCGGGCGTCACCTTGTGAAGGATCATCCCGACCATGCTCGAACCCACCTGGACGGCACTCAAACACCATAAGCGGGTGCATCAGATTGTCGCCGTGCTGGCGGCCTTCGGTGCCCAGGACGTTTTGCTGCGCCTGGGCCTGGGGCGCCTGCTGGGCGAGTCGCCAGCCGCTGGTGAAGCGCAGCCGCAGGACTCGACGCCGCAACGGGTGCGCCTGGCCCTGGAAAAGCTCGGGCCGACCTTTATCAAGCTCGGGCAGATCCTCGCCAGCCGCAGCGACATCCTGCCGCCGCACTGGATCAGCGAGCTGGAGGCGTTGCACAGCAGTGCCGCGACCTTGCCCTGGAGCGAGCTGGAAGATCAGGTACGCGACGACCTGGGCTGCGAGCTGGACCAGGTGTTCGCCGAGTTCGACAGCGAGCCCCTGGCCGCGGCCTCCATCGCCCAGGTTTATCGCGCGCGCCTGCTCAGTGGCGAGGCGGTGGTGGTCAAGGTCCAGCGCCCCGGCCTGCGGCGCAAGATGAGCGCCGACCTGCAATTGCTGGAAGGCGTGGCGATGCTGGTGGAAGAGAACGCCACCCTGGCCCATTACCAGCCACGGCAGATGGTCCGGCAACTGGCCCGGGCGATGCTCGAAGAACTGGACTTCACCCAGGAAGGCCAGCACTGCGACGCAGTGGCGGCGAATTTCGCCGAGCATCCGCAGATCGCCATTGCGCGTATCCACTGGCTGCACAGCAGCGAGCGCCTGCTGGTCCAGGAATTTTTACCCAGTCACACGCCGCTGGAACGCCAGGCCCTGATCGAGCAGGGCCTGGACCCGAGCCTGCTGGCGCAGCGCGGGGCCCAGGCGTTCATCAAGATGCTGCTGGAGGACGGCCTGTTCCACGGCGATCCGCACCCCGGCAACCTGCGGGCCATGGATGACAATCGGGTCGGCTTCATCGACTTCGGCATGGTCGGGCGCCTCGACGAACGCCGGCGCCTGGAGGTCATGAGCTTCATGCGGGCCATGACCGAGGGCAGTACCGAAGCGCTGGTGGCGGTGCTGATCGACTGGAGCGGCGAGCAGGTGCGCGACCTGTCCGCCATCGAACAGGCCGCCCGGGAGTTCATGGGCCGACACGGCGGCAAGGCACTGAACATGAGTGCGATGATCGAGGACTTCCTCGGCCTGATGCGCGAATACCAACTGCTGTTGCCGGCCGACCTGCTGGTGCTGTTCAAGGCGCTGATCACCGCCGATGGCGTACTCACCCGGCTCGACCCGCAACTGGACCTGATAGCCACCGCGCGCCCGGCCATCAGCAAGATGCTCAAGCAGCAGTTCAGTTGGAAACTCGCCCGCCGCCTGGGCCTCGACGGCCTGGAACTGGGCCGTGGCGTCGCCGTCGAACTGCCGCAACTGACCCGCCTGCTGATCAACCGCCTGAAACACGGCGTGGTCGACCTGCGCCTCGACATGCCGGGCATCGAGCGCCTGGAAAAATCCCTGCGCCTGGCCTCCACCCGCTTATCCCTGGCCCTGCTGATCAGCGCGCTGCTGATCGCCTTCGGCCCGCAGATCGCCGCGGCCGGCCCGGCCTGGCAGGGGTTGTCGGTGGTGGGCTGGCTGGCGGGAGTGGCGACCGTGGGTGGGGTGGTGGCGTTTGTCTGGAGTTTGTTCAAGCGGTCTTGAGGGGGGAGTGGGGGATCAGGGCTTTGCCAGATCCCATTGGCACTCTTTCAACCGATTGACATTGGTGTCGCTGTCTTTCATTTGGGCGTGGCCCTTGTTCACATGTTGCGTATTTTTTCATCCGCTTTAAGGATGAACTCTAGCCCGATACCAACGTCTTTCAGCACCTCGGTAACGCGGTCAATGAAGAGTTCGCCTTGTTCTGGTAGTTCGTACAGACCGTTGATACGAATGATGGGGGCTTTGTCTTTGGATGGTGGATAGCTCTCTAGGATTTCACCGCTTTCGATGAATGCGATGTAAGTGTTGATCTTCTCTTGCAGCAATAATAGGTGTTCACCTTGTTGGGTTTTATCACCCCATTCAAGGTGGTCCGTGATAACCAGAGTCACGTTATCGGGTTCCCACTCTGGCACTGCAATAATATCTACGACTTTCGTGTCTACGATGGACATGTCTGTTCCCTCAGAGGGCCGGGTCAGGTCGGATGATTTCGACTCTGGTGGATGGAATAGTGGTGCCTCCGGGGAAGCCGGGTTTACCTTTGCCTACAACGGTCGCACCGGTTTTCTCAATTTCCGGGAAAGCCTTTTTCTGGTTCTTGGTCAATGGTGCGATTTCAGAAGATTTGCATTCAACACATGAGATTTCGCCATCAGCATTCCTGCCCATCATATCAATACGTGTGCGCACTCCACTGTCGGTTTTCACTGTGACTTCACGGGCACTTTCGGGCTTGGTCTTGCTGTACTCGTCATAAGACATGTCCTCAAAAGCCTTACCCTGTTTCCTGTTCTTCTCTAGCTGGACATTGAACACGATGTACAGGGGCTGGATTCCAGACCCTGGCGGGAAGACCAGAATGAAGTCTTTGTAATCAGGCGGGTAGAGCGGGTTGACGATGATGCTATCCGCCTGTTCGGTGGGCGGATAAATCCATATCTGGGGAGCTTGTGGTGCAGCTTCTAGCGGGGGAATTCCTGACGTGCTGGATGGGTCAATGGCTGGTGTCCAGGTCAGGGTGATCCCGTCTCCGAAATCGGCCACCTGCTGAGAGCCCTGAGCCTCGAACCGGGCAACAGGGATCATTTCCCAGTCGCTGCGCTTCTCAGTGTTGTATCCGTAGCCTTTCAGCGTGCCGTCAGCCTGCTGTTCTATGTGCAACCGGACACGTGTGCGGCCTTCCTTGAGCGCTTTGAGCTGTTCGGGTGTGTACAGGCTGCTGTCGCCCAAGCTCGATGGCCAGAGCAATGCGGCTATGCCCGCCAATCCACCAGCAACAACACCCGTGGTAAAAAACGTGGTACCCGCACTCGCGCCCGTTGCCGCAGTACCCGTGCTGATTCCAGCACCGGCCCCAGTGCCAACCCCTGTAGCAGCACCAGCAGTAGCAGCCACTCCACCTAATAGAAGTGTTCCAAGTGCAGCAGGTAACGCGTGACCACTGATTTGCTGGAGAGGGATTTTCCCCGTTGCATCCGCTTCGCGTCCGCCCAGCAAAACGAGCTGCCCGTATTCGCTGATGGCATTGGTGGGGATGACACGAGTTGCGTAGTTGATAACCCCATCAGGGAGCTTGCAAGGCTTGGTAAAAGTGCACCCAGCTGTCTGGGGTTTGGCTTCTGCCTTCGGTGGCAGGTCCTTGTATTGCGCCCAGCATTGGGCGCCCAGATCGACGGGCTCTACCCCCTTGTTGCGATAGCCCTTCGGGGCGTTCGGTACGTAGCCACTCATCCGTGTTTGCGTCCACATTGTCCATAAAGAAGCCCCCGTCAGAGGGGGAGCAAAGAGCATTTGCAGTTGGCTTAGGGACGCTATTGGATTTGGCTATGGAGGGTCTGTAGGGACAATCTGAAAAATGGTGGCTGGGCCAGGAGGCATCGATAATGTGCTCTGCCTCAGCCCCCTCCAGGAGCATGCCTTACAAGTCGCGAGGGCGAAAATTTGTTATTTTCCGCACCCTCGGTGGCCACTGCCGGCCGCCGTCAATAGAGAGTGAGTGGATGAGCGATTCGTTGCAGGTGATCGATATCGAAGTGGGCGAGGGCAAGGCGGTGGTCAAGGGCGCTTTGATCACCACCCAGTACCGCGGTTTCCTGGAAGACGGCACGCCCTTCGATTCTTCCTGGGAGCGCGGTAAGCCTTTCCAGTGCGTGATCGGCACCGGACGGGTAATTAAAGGCTGGGACCAGGGCCTGATGGGCATGCAGGTCGGCGGTAAGCGCAAGCTCTTGGTGCCGGCGCACCTGGGTTATGGCGAGCGGTCGATGGGCAAGATCCCGCCGAACTCCAATCTGGTGTTCGAGATCGAGCTGCTGGAAGTCCTGACCCGCGACGACTGATTTCGCCCATCGCCCAGGCCGGGGCTCTGCCTGACCTGGGCGCGTTACGCTTTCTGGTCTGAAAACTCACGCTCTTGTAAACGTGTATCGATTCTCTGGCGCGCGGGTGGGGCTAGAAAATATGTCCCTATGTTTCAACGCCAATGTACAGTTTCAAATCAGTTGGGAGTGTTTGCCCTATGATTTCTGATAGTGCTGTTATTTGCTCATTGGTTAGCAGCCATTCGCCTTCCGCCATGGCGTTAAGGCTGGTATGGCCGAGAGTTTCTACAATTTGCTTGTTATAGATGCTGTCTACATCAAGCTCATATTTGAGCGAGTCATCTTCTGTGCTGTTGAGCAAAAAGCCGGTAATACACAAGTACATAAGTACCTCTATCTTTCTACTGTTCGACCGGGTTTGGCAGGCTTGGTCTGCTCACCCGTTTCAGGGGCGAATTCGCCAAGATGCTTCCCTTGTTTATCGTATATTTCGACCGCGCCATGCTGGCTGTCCCACTCATAAATACGGCCTTTACGATCCTTCCAGCGTTTACGCATTGCCCCCCGCCCTGAACCCTGGTTTTAGAATCCGCTCTTACCGCGTCAGGAAAAGCTGTCAGGTTTTTAGGTGGTGGATAATAGCTATGGTCTCCCGGAACGCTCAGCGAAATATAAATCGGCTGAACATCGGTGCTGGGAAACCAGATAATCGCGTCTTGGTAGTCGGGCGGATGCACTGGGTTGAGCAGTATCTTATCGGCCTGCTCAGTGGGAGGGTAAACCCACACAGGTGGTAGTTGCGGGGCACCTTCCAGAGCAGGAATACCTAGGGCACTGTCAGGGCTCGCCGCTGGCGTCCAAGTGAGTCCAATCCCGTTACCGATGTCTGCGACGTAGTTTTCGCCGTCCTTCTTGGCTTCGATGACTGGAACATTTTCCCAGTCCGTTTTACCGCCTGTGTAGAACCCATAAGCGCTAACGGAGCCGTCCGGCAAGGTCTTTACATTGACTCGCACACGAGTGCGGCTAGCATCAAGCGTGGCGTATTGCTCCTTCTTATAGAAAGCACTGTCAGGTGAAATGTTGGTGTTTGGTATCAACAGGGCAATTGTGCCCCCAACAGCGCCAGCCGCGACGGTTCCGGCACTTTCTAGCAGTGTGAGTAAAATTGATCCGCCAAGACGTTTGGCAATGGCGCTGCCAGCGGCAGACCCGCCCACCAATTGAAGAGAGGCGCCTTGCGCTGTGATTGCAGTCCCGATAGCTAATACAGCCCATAGCCCGTAATCAGCCAGCTTCTCAACAGGCACAAATCCGGCCGGGTTCTTGTGATCGATCACACCGTCAGGCAGGTTGCAACTTTTGGCAAAGACACAACCCATGGTGGCAGGCTTGTCTTGTGTCTTCGGTGACAGGTCCGGGTATTGCGCCCAGCGTTGGGCGCCAAGATCGACGGGTTCCACACCCTTGTTGCGATAGCCCTTCGGGGCGTTCGGTACGTAGCCACTCATCCGTGTTCGCGTCCACATTGTCCATAAAGAAAGCCCCCGTCAGAGGGGAGCGAAGAGCATTTGCAGTTGGCTTAGGGACGCTAGTGGATTCGGTTATGGAGGTCTGTAGGGACAATCTGAAAAATGGTAGCTGGGACCAGGGCCTGATGGGCATGCAGGTCGGCGGCAAGCGCAAGCTGCTGGTGCCGGCGCACCTGGGTTATGGCGAGCGGTCGATGGGCAAGATCCCGCCGAACGCCAATCTGGTGTTCGAGATCGAGCTGCTGGAAGTCCTGACCCGCGACGATTGATCCCGCGTACTGGCCAGGTCGAGGCGCTGTCTGATCTGGCTGCCTTCACGGTCCTCTTCGGTAAATCCCTCCTTGAAATCGTGTCTCCGTGCTTCGCCTGGCGGGGCTGGGCCGTGGGTGATCGACATGCAGTGGCGGACGACCGGTGTCATCAAGCCCTTGCGTAGGCCCGTGGCATCGGCCAGGATAGGTGCCATATAGGTATAGGGGGTATGGGTATGTCGCACACGCACGCACAGAAAGACGATCTGCTCAAACGGGTCCGGCGCATCCAGGGCCAGATGCAGGCCGTAGAGCGGGCCCTGGAGTCCGGCGCGGAGTGCGCCAAGACCCTGCACCTGGTGGCGGCCACCCGTGGCGCGATCAACGGCCTGATGGGGGAAATCATCGAGGCCCATGCCCTGGAGCATGTGGCCCATCCTGAACTCAGCGATGCCGAACGGGCCAAGGGCGTGAACGAACTGCTCGAAGCCATTCGCCGTTATTCCTGACTGGAGGCCACACCATGCGCCCGACCTTGCCAGCGGCAGGCTTGACCCACGACCACCACTTCCTCGGTGCCGCCCACGATGAAAACGCCCGTCGCACCCTGTGGGTGGTGGCGCTGACCTTCGTCATGATGATTGGCGAAATCGCCGCCGGTTATCTCACCGGTTCCATGGCCTTGCTCGCCGATGGTTTCCATATGGCGACCCACGCCGGGGCCCTGGGCATCGCGGCGGCGGCCTACGGTTTCGCCCGGCGCAATGCCGACAATGCGCGTTTCAGCTTCGGCACCGGCAAGGTCGGCGACCTGGCGGGGTTCGCCTCGGCGCTGATCCTCGGCCTGGTGGCCATCGGCATTGCCGGCGAGTCGTTGCTGCGGCTGTTGCAGCCGACCCAGGTGGCCTTCACCGAGGCGACCGTGATCGCCGTGGCCGGGCTGCTGGTGAACATCGTCAGTGCCTTGCTGCTTTCCGGCGGCCACGCCCATCACGACCACGGCCACGTTCATCAGCAGGCTCATGAGCATCCGCACGAGCACTCACACGGGCATGGCCATCACCACGACAACAACCTGCGCTCGGCCTATGTCCATGTACTGGCCGATGCTCTGACCTCGGTCCTGGCCATCGCCGCGTTGCTGGCGGGGCGTTACCTGGGATGGGTTTGGCTCGACCCGGTGATGGGCATCGTTGGCGCGGTGGTGATCGCCCGTTGGGCGTATAGCCTGATGAAGTCCAGCGCGGCGGTGCTGCTCGACACCACGGATGAACAGCTGGCCGGCGAGATTCGCCAGTCGGTGGAAGCCGCCGGCGATGCGCGCATCACCGACCTGCATGTGTGGCAGGTCGGCCCGCAGGCGCGGGCGGCGATCGTCAGCGTGGTGGCGGCCGCCGGTGTCAGCGCCGAGACCATCCGCCAACGCCTGGCGCCGGTCCACGAACTGTCGCACCTCACCCTCGAATATCGCAGCCTGTAACGCTAGGCCCCTGTCTGCACCATAGGCGGGCAGGGGTAATGCCGGCGCAGAAAATCCAGCAGCCGCAGATTGACCTCCTCGGCCTTTTCACTCTGGATCCAGTGCCCGCAATCCGCCAGTCGATGCTGTTCCAGGCGCGGCACCTTGCCGGGCATGCGCTCCATCGTGCGGGCTTCCAGCTGGCCCACCGGGTCGCGGTCGCCGATCATGAACAGAGTGGGTTGGCTCACCTGGCATTCGCCCAGGTGTTCGGTCCGTTGCCAGTTGCGCTCGAAGTTGCGGTACCAGTTCAAGGCGCCGCGAAAACCTCGCCCTGTAAAGGTGCGCCGGTACACTGCAAAATCCTCCGGCGTGCACCAGGCGGGCGGTGCGTGGCGCGCAGGCATGCCCTCGAACAGCAGGGCCGACGGGCTTTTTTCATCCAGCAGGTGTTCGCAGTCGTGCATGAAATGCAGCAGGCTGCGGTCGATGTCGGCGTCCAGTTCCCGCTCGGCGACGCCGGGTTCCTGGAAGTACAGGATGTAGTTGAAACGCTCGGCGAACAGCTCGCGCATGATCTCCACGGCCGGGCGTTTCGGGCGGCCGGCGAACGGCACCGACAGGGTCACCAGGGCCTTGACCCGCTGCGGTTCCAGCAGCGCCAGGTGCCAGGCCACCACGGCGCCCCAGTCGTGACCGACGATACAGGCCTGCTCCTGGCCCAGGGCATCCATCGCCTGCTGGATATCGGCGCACAGGGTCAACACGTCATAGGCCGCCACCTCATCGGGGGCGCTGCTGTCGCCGTAGCCGCGCATCTGCGGGAGCAGCACCCGGTAGCCGGCGGCCGTCAGCGGCGCGACCTGCCGGCGCCACGAATACCAGCACTCGGGAAACCCATGCAGCAGCCACACCGGCGGTCCGTCCAGCGGGCCAGCGGCATGCAGGTGCAATTCGATGCCATTGAGCTTCAGGGCATGTTGGGTGATCTGGCTCATGAGCTTGTCCTCCCGGGTCCAAGCATGACCCTAGCAGAAGCCCGCTGACCCTCTGAGCACCATTCATTGTTCGAATAGGCGCCCAGCAGTGTTACCCGGCATGGGCCCGGCGGCTGTCTGCCGGCGCCTGGTCGCGCCGGGTCAGCCCGTAGTCGCGCGCCACCTCGGCGACCCGCAGCCGGTAGTCGGCGAACACCTGGGTCCGCCCCAGGGCCTGGGCCGTGCGATGGCGTTCCAGGGTGCGCCAGGCTTCCACCGCTTGCTCGTCGCGCCAGAACGACAGGGACAGCAGCTTGTCCGGCTCGCTCAGGCTCTGGAAACGTTCGATGGAAATGAAGCCGTCGATCTCCAGCAGCAGCGGTTTCAGCGCGGCGGCGATGTCCAGGTAACGCTGGCGATGTTCCGGGCGGGGCAGGGCTTCGAATATCACGGCGATCATCAGTGCGACTCCGGCAGGCTAGTGAACAAGGGGATGCGCCCGTTGAGCGAGGGTTTGTAGGTCCAGGCGATGGGCTGGTCGAGGGCCGATTGCCGCAGCAGTGCACCGACCACCGCGCCGGCTATGGCCAGGGCCAACTCTTGGCCGGGGCATTGGTGGCGACCGCTGCCAAAGCTGAAACTGCGCCGCGCCTCGCGTTCGAGCAGCAGGCGATCCGGCTGCGGGTTCAACTGCGGGTCGCGATTGGCCGAGGCCAGCAGCACCAGCACCACTGCGCCGGGCTCCAGCGTCACCCCGGCGATGCGGCAAGGGGCGGCGACGAAGCGCCGGGTGTTCTGCACCGGCGGATCGTGGCGCTGCACTTCGGCCAGCAGGTCGGCGACCCGCTCAGGGGCCGCTCGCAGGTCCGCGAGCAACCGGCGATCGCCCAGCAGGGCGCAGAGGGTATTGCCGATCAGCCCGGCGCTGGCCTCGAAGGTCTGGGACAACAGGCCGATCAGGTTGGCGATCAGGCTGTCGCGATCTTGAGCGCCGAAGCCTGTGACGATCCGTTGCAACAGCGGGCTGAGGGGCGGCTGATCGAGCAGAACCTCAAAGCGTCGAGTCAGCTGTCCGGCTGCCCGGTGGGCGGCATCCCGTTGTGCCCGGTCGCTGGCTGGCGACAGGCAGGCGACAAAGTCCCGGGTCAGCTCGGCAATTGCTGGCAACTGATGCGCGGCAAAGCCCAGCAGCCCGGCGACCACCGCCACCGGCAGGTGGAACTGGCAGTCATGCAGCCTGGCCGCGGTATCGCTTGGCAGGCCCAGCAGCAGGGCGGCGACCCGCTGGCTGGCTTCCTCGGCATGCACCTGTTGCAGGCCCGGCTCGATGGCGGCCCGGGGGCAACGCTGGCGCTCACCGTCGTTCATCCGCATCAGGCGGCCGAATACTTGACCGGCGGCGCCGTCGACTATCGCCCGCGGTACTGGCTCGTGCGCAGGACGTACCCGACACTCGGGATGGGCCAGCACCGCGGCCACCGCTGCGGCGCTGCTGGCCAGCCACATCCCCAGTCCGGGGTCGAAGGCCAGCCCGCCCCGGGCCCGCAGGCTGGCGTAGTAAGGGTAGGGATCGGCGTGGGTAACGGCGGTGATCGGGTCCATGGCGTGCGGCCTTATTCGCGGGGGAGAAGTGTTGCTACTATCGGCAACCTGCGAGGGGCACGATTCGTTCGGGAGCGAAATATGAATGCACAGCAGCACGACAACGCCGTATCCCAGGTCGCCGCGGCCATTGCCGAGCCGGCGCGGACGAAAATGCTCTGCGCGCTGATGGACGGCCACGCGCGCACCAGCACCGAACTGGCAGCGATCGCCGATGTCAGCGCCTCCACCGCCAGCGCGCACCTGGGCAAGCTCAAGGAACTGGCCCTGGTGCGCCTGCATGTGCAGGGCCGCCATCGTTACTACAGCCTGGCCGACAAGCGCGTGGCACAGGCCCTGGAAGCGCTGATGGTGATCGGCCGCAACGCCACGCCCGCGTTCAGTCCGCGCACCCCGGACCGCCTGCAGTTCGCCCGCACCTGCTACGACCATATGGCCGGCACCCTGGCGGTGCAGCTGCATGACCGCCTGCTCGAGGCCGGCTGGTTGCAGGAGCCGCAGGAGGGCGCCCAGGAGTACGTCCTGAGCCCGGCCGGCGAAGGGTTTTTTGTTGGGCTGGGCATCGATGTGCAAGCTCTGGCCAGCCTGCGCCGGCGCTTTGCCTGCCCGTGCCTGGACTGGAGCATGCGCCGCCCGCACCTGAGCGGGGCGCTGGGGGCTGCGTTGTTGCAGGAGGCGATCCGGCGCAAATGGCTGACCCAGGACCTGGACAGCCGGGCGCTGGGCTTGACCGCCCTGGGGCGCAAGGAGCTTGCCAGTCGGTTCGACGTCCAGCTCGAAGAACCGGACAGCCCGGCCCGGCGTGTCGGGAACACTGGCAAACCGGGGCGGCCGGCCGTTACCCAGGCTTCATAGCGGTTATCAACCCCAGGGCTGGCGTTACCGTCAGCCTCCGAATGCAGTCCTGGCTTGGAGTCTTCCGCATGCTCATCGTCTTCAGTGGCCTGCCCGGCAGCGGCAAGACCACCATCGCCCGGGCCCTGGCCAGCCATCTGCGGGCCACCTATCTGCGCATCGACAACATCGAGCAGGCACTGCGCAACGGCGGGCTGGTGGAAGTCGGCAAGGCCGGGTACGACATCGCCAATGCCCTGGCCCGCAGCAACCTGGCCCTGGGCAACCGGGTGGTGGCCGATTGCGTCAATCCGGTCGCCGAGAGCCGCCAGGCCTGGCAGGGCATAGCCGAAGCCGAGCAGAGCCCGCTGCTCAACATCGAGGTGGTCTGCACCGATGTCGCCGAGCACCGGCGCCGGGTGGAAAACCGTGAGGCGGATGTGCCCGGGTTGCGCCCACCCAGCTGGCAGTCGGTGCTCGATCACGATTACCAGGCCTGGAGCGGCGAGCGCTTGACGCTGGACAGTTCGCTGTTGTCGCCGGCGGAGGCGGTGCGGATCATCGTCGGGCATCTGGAAGCGCTTTAACGTCGGTGTGCCTGGTCTGTCGCGGCGCCTGCATCGCGAGCACGCTTCGCTCCTACGGGGTTTTGCGGGGTTTATGGAATAGCGCGGTATGCCCGGTTTTTGTAGGAGCGAGCTTGCTCCTACAAGGGTAGGCAGTAGCAATAATCGATAAACACTGGAATGAAGACTTTGGCGGATAACGTCGGCGAACGTTATTCCTTCGGGCGCGAACCGTGCACAGTCGGAAATGCCCGGTTCAATCCTGTCCGACACTTTTACAAACTAGCGCTGGCGAAAAGCTGGAATTGCGCCAATAGTTGGCGCTATTGGGTGTTTCGTTCGCCGTTGGTGCGTTTTCCGGACCGCTAATGGTGCGCTGTTCTTTCTCTCGGCAGGCCGCGTCAACTCTTGCTTTGTGCAAAGCGATAACAGCTGCTTTGCCAAAAATCCCCGTGTCAGGGCAAAAAAACCTTCCTCGACAGTTTCTGCACTTTTTTCGTTCGCGCCAGTGTTGTGCAAAGCCGTTCAGGCGGCTTTCCGGATAAAACGTTTCAGCGTCAACCGGGGGTGGGGCCCCGTGGTTGAGTGAAAAATGCCGTCAAGCGGGTGTTTTTTCACCCTTGGGGACTTTATTCGCAAGGAGGCGGGGTTTGGGCACAGCGATTGCTACAGCAGATAAACAGCCTTCGGATTCCAGTGAAGTGTGCTGTCGAAGTTTCGGAAAACTTTCAGATTGAAAGTTCACATTAAAACGAAAAAGGAGGTGACGAGTTCCACAACCAATGGACGTCATCGCGGGCGCTCCATTGCCGAAAATCCATACGGGAAGTTTCGCCAGACAACTGGCGTCAATAAGTGGGGGGTATTTCCGCCAGCATCGAGCGGAATATTCAAGCCGCACAATGAGGTGCTCAACAGAACAGTTTCTATCGCACAGCGTAAGGCCCGATTTATTGAAACAGAGAGTTTAAATAAAAAAGCCGTTTAAACCACGGCGAGGAGTTGGGGTATGTCCCGTGCTTTTTTTAACGAAATGTATGATGCGAGTGGTGGCTGCCGCCCACATTACCAGGAGTTCGCCCGCTGGCTGGCGGACACCCCAGTGGAGCTGCTGGACCAGCGTCGGCGCGAAGCCGACCTGCTGTTCCACCGCGCTGGCATCACCTTCACGTTGTACGGTGACGAGCAAGGCACTGAACGGCTGATTCCCTTCGACATCATCCCGCGCAGCATCAAGGCCAGCGAATGGCGGAACGTCGAGCGCGGCTGCATCCAGCGGGTCCAGGCCCTGAACATGTTCCTGGCCGATATCTACCACGGGCAACGCATTCTCAAGGAGGGCATCATCCCGGCCGAGCAGGTGCTGGCCAACGAGGGTTACCAGGTGGCGATGCGCGGCCTGGATTTGCACCGCAATATCTATTCGCACATCTCCGGCGTCGACCTGGTGCGTGACGGCGACGGCAGCTACTACGTGCTGGAAGACAACCTGCGCACCCCCAGCGGCGTGAGCTACATGCTCGAAGACCGCAAGATGATGATGCGCCTGTTCCCCGAACTCTTTGCCGCGCAACGGGTGGCGCCCATCGACCACTACCCGAACCTGTTGCTCGATACCCTGAAAAGCTCCAGTCCGCTGGACAACCCGACGGTGGTGGTGCTGACCCCGGGGCGCTTCAACAGCGCCTATTTCGAGCATGCGTTCCTGGCCCGGGAGATGGGCGTGGAGCTGGTGGAAGGCGCCGACCTGTTCGTGCGCGACGACCGCGTATTCATGCGCACCACCTCCGGTGCCCAGGCGGTGGATGTGATCTACCGCCGTCTCGACGACGCCTTCCTCGACCCCTTGTCGTTCAACCCCGATTCCATGCTCGGCGTGCCCGGGCTGATCGCCGCCTACCGTTCCGGCAACGTGGTGCTGGCCAACGCGGTGGGCACCGGGGTGGCGGACGACAAGTCGATCTACCCCTATGTCGACGAGATGATCCGCTTCTACCTGAGCGAGGAACCGATCCTGAAGAACGTGCCGACCTGGCAATGTCGCAAACCCGAGGAACTGTCCCACGTACTGGCCAACCTGCCGGACCTCGTGGTCAAGGAAACCCAGGGCTCCGGCGGCTACGGCATGCTGGTGGGGCCGGCGGCCACCGCGGCGGAGATCGAAGACTTCCGCGCCCGGCTCAAGGCCCGCCCCGAGGCCTATATCGCCCAACCCACCCTGTGCCTGTCGACGTGCCCGACCTTTGTCGAGAACGGCATCGCCCCGCGACATATCGACCTGCGTCCGTTCGTCCTGTCGGGCAGCGAAACCCGCCTGGTGCCGGGCGGCCTGACGCGCGTGGCCTTGCGCGAAGGCTCGCTGGTGGTGAACTCGTCGCAGGGCGGCGGCACCAAAGACACCTGGGTCGTGGAGGATTGACCGATGCTTTCAAGAACCGCTGCAGACCTCTACTGGATGTCCCGTTACCTGGAGCGCGCCGAGAACCTGGCGCGCATGCTCGAAGTCAGTTACTCGCTGTCGCTGATGCCCCAGGCGGGGCGTAGCGACGGCCATGCCGAGCTGGCGATGTCGCTGCTGGCCGCCGGTACCCTGGACGACTACAACCAGCGTTACGGCGAGCTGAATACCGAACGCATGCTGCATTTCTTCGCCCTCGACGAGACCAACCCCGGCAGTATCTATTGCTGCCTGCGGGCGGCGCGGACCAACGCCCACGCGGTGCGCGGGCGCATCACCGCCGACATGTGGGAAAACATCAACGCCACCTGGCTGGAGATGCGCAACATCGCCAAGAGCGGCCTGGGGCGCTACGGCATCAGCCATTTCTGCGAGTGGGTCAAGGAGCGTTCGCACCTGTTCCGTGGCGCGACCTCGGGCACCATCATGCGCAACGACGCCTATTGCTTCATTCGCCTGGGCACCTTTATCGAGCGGGCCGACAACACCCTGCGCCTGCTGGATGCGCGCTACGAAATGTTCGGCGAGGAGTCGGAGGAGGTCAGCGACAACTCGGCCCGCGGCTACTACCAGTGGAGCGCCTTGCTTCGCGCCTTGTCCTCGTTCGAGGCGTTCAACGAGATCTACCGCAATGCGCCGGGGGCCGAGCAGGTGTCCGAGATGCTGCTGTTGCGCGCCGACGTACCACGCTCGCTGCATGCCTGCGTCGAGGAGCTGGACCAGATCCTCGCCAGCCTGCCGGGCAACAACGGCCGTCCGGCCCAGCGCCTGGCCGCCGAGCTGAACGCGCGCCTGCGCTACACCGGGATCGACGAGATCCTCGCGTCGGGCTTGCACCTGTGGCTGAGCGACTTCATCGCTCAGATCCGTCACCTGGGGCAGACCGTCCACGAATCCTATCTGGAGGTTGTATGAAACTTTCCATACGCCACGACACCACCTACAGCTACGCCGACGAAGTCTGCACCAGCATCCAGTTCCTGCGCCTGACCCCGCAGAACAGCGAGCGCCAGCACATCCTCGAATGGCACCTGGAACTGCCGCGCCTGGTGCGCAGCCAGCTCGATCCCTACGGCAATATCCTGCACGTGCTGACCATGGACGAACCCCATGGCGCCCTGGTCCTGAGCGCCTATGGCCAGGTGGAAATCGACCAGGCCCGGGAGGTGGAACACGACAGCCAGTCGCCGCTGCCGTTCCTGCGCAGCAGCCCGCTGACCAAGGCCGACGCGGCCCTCGGCGCCTTTGCCGCGCAGCATTGCGGCACCCGGCGCGACCGCGCGGCGCTGATCGAGCTGATGCATGCCCTGGCCGCGCACATGGTCTACAGCCCGGGCGCGACCACGGTGGACACCACCGCGGCCGAGGCTTTCGCCGGCCGGGTCGGGGTCTGCCAGGACCACACCCATGCGTTCCTGGCCTGCGCCCGCGGCCTGGGGATTCCCGCGCGTTATGTCTCCGGCTACCTGTGCACCGAAGACGAAAACCACCTGGCCAGCCACGCCTGGGCGGAGGCCTGGATCGACGGCGGCTGGTACAGCTTCGACGTGACCAACCGCCTGGCGCGGCCCGAACGGCACCTGAAGCTGGCGGTCGGCCTCGACTACCTCGACGCCTGCCCGGTGCGCGGCATGCGTCGCGGCGGTGGCGCCGAACACATGCTGGCGCGGGTCCAGGTGAACTCGATGTTCCAGGTCCAGCACCAGTAGCCGCGACCTTTCCCGCACTATCGGGCATGCCGGCCCCGGCATGCCCCACCCCTTGGGGCGCAGTAGCCCTGCGTGGCCCATCATTTGTGCTCTCTGTCGTCGGACTTTCTCAGCGACTTTCGGACTTTTCCTAAAGACAGTCTTTCCCCCCGGTCCCTAGCATGCGCCGCTCCGCAGGCCTGCAACGCAGCAAGCCAGGCTGGGAAAGGAAAGCAACGTTCAAGGGCAAGTCATGAAGAAATACACCACGGTCTTAAGCCTCTTGCTGGCGATGACCGGTTGTACCAGCAGCAACCAAGACACCTCCGAGGCCAGGCTCACGGAGAAAGAGGGCTACGTCCTTTCGAAAGGCGAAAGGGCGGTGGCGAAGAACCATCGGATCCGTTTCCTGGTCCTGCACTACACCGCGCTCGATCAGGCGCAGTCCTTCGAAACGCTGACGCGATCGGAACACGTCAGCGCCAACTACCTGATTCCCGACCGGCCGAAGACCTACAAGGGCCTGCCGGTGGCCGACCAGTTGGTCGATGACCACGACCGGTCCTGGCATGCGGGAGTGAGCCAGTGGAAGAACCGCAGCAACCTGAATGACACCTCGCTCGGGATCGAGATCGTCAACGCTGGCTGGGACCAGGACACCGGCCAGTTGCTGGGCGAGCCCTACAACGAGCGCCAGATAGAACTGCTGATCAGCCTGACCCGGGACCTGGTCAGGAAGTACGACATACAGCCGACGGACATCGTCGGGCACTCGGATATCGCCCCCGGGCGCAAGATCGATCCGGGGCCGTTCTTTCCCTGGAAACGGCTTGCCGAAGCCGGCATTGGCGCCTGGCCCGACGAGCACACCATCGACGACTACCTGACTCGCTTCAGCGTGTCGCCGCCGAGCATGGTCCAGGTCACGAAGGCGCTGCAAACCTATGGTTATGGCTATCTGGACCAACAACCGGAAAGGGTGGTGGAAGCCTTCCAGATGCGCTTTAACCAGGAGAATGTCAGCGGGATCGTGGATATCCGCACAGCGGCCATCCTGTTTTCCCTGATCGACAAATATCACGGCAAGGACAAGGCGAGCGCCATTCTGCTGCCGCCGGAAGTGGCGGCTCTCGGCTAGGGGCACAGGTTTTCAGAGCCGTGTGGCCATCATGAAAAAGCCCGCCGATCACGCAAGTGAAAGGCGGGCTTTTTGCTGCCGGGGGCGTCAGGTCAGACCTTGACGATCCAGCCGGCTGGCGCTTCGACGTCGCCGGTCTGTACCCCGGTCAGCTCTTTGTAGAGCTTCTGGGTGATCGGGCCGACTTCTTTTTCGCTGTAGAACACGTGCAGCTTGTCCTGGTACTCGATGCCGCCGATCGGCGTGATCACCGCGGCGGTGCCGCAGGCGCCGGCTTCCTTGAAGTCCGACAGCTTGTCGATCAGCACATCGCCTTCGATCACTTCCAGGCCCAGGCGGGTCTTGGCCAGTTCGATCAGCGACAGGCGAGTGATGCCCGGCAGTACCGACGGCGACTTCGGCGTGACGAATTTGTTATCAAAGGTGATGCCGAAGAAGTTGGCCGAACCGACTTCCTCGATCTTCGAGTGGGTCAAAGGGTCCAGGTAGATGCAGTCGGCGAAGTGCTTCTTCTTGGCTTCCGAACCTGGCATCAGGCTGGCGGCGTAGTTGCCACCGACCTTGGCCGCGCCGGTGCCCTGGGGCGCCGCGCGATCGTAGGTGGAGATCAGGAAGTTGTGCGGGGTCAGGCCGCCCTTGAAGTAGGCGCCGACCGGAATGGCGAAGATCGAGAAGATGAACTCGGGGGCGGTACGTACGCCGATGTTGTCACCCACGCCGATCACGAACGGGCGCAGGTACAGCGCGCCGCCAGTGCCGTAAGGCGGGATGAAGCGTTCGTTGGCGCGTACCACTTGCTTGCACGCTTCGACAAACTGCTCGGTGGACACCTGCGGCATCAGCAGGCGCGCGCAGCTGCGCTGCATGCGGGCGGCGTTCTGGTCCGGGCGGAACAGGTTGATCGAACCGTCCTTGCAGCGGTAGGCCTTTAGGCCTTCGAAGCACTGCTGGCCATAGTGAAGGGCGGTGGAGCCTTCGCTGATGTGCAGCACGTTATCTTCGGTCAGGGTGCCTTTGTCCCACTCGCCGTTCCGCCAGTGCGACAGATAGCGCTTGTCTGTCTTGATGTAGTCAAAACCCAGCTTGTCCCAATTGATGCTTTCGTTACCCATGACACCCTCTATCGCTTAACAACCGTCGCAACGGCTCAAGGCTTCTGACGTTTTTTGGATGGGCACAACAATACTGCATTCCGGGGGGGCACCGCATCCCGGGCGATGGGAGGGGCAGCAAAAAAACCTGGCCTGCTCATGAACCCTCCTGTCGTCCCGTGGAGCGCCCTGTAGCCGCTGCCGAAGGCTGCGATCGGCCTCGAAGAGGACGTGCTCTTGAGATCCTTGAAGGCCCTGCGGGCCTTATCGCAGCCTGCGGCAGCGGCTACAGGGGTTGCCTCCCGGTGTGGCGTTTACAGATGCAAGGCGTGGCCCAGGGCCCGCAATGCCGCTTCCTGCACCGCCTCGCCCAGGGTCGGGTGGGCGTGGATGGTGCCGGCGATATCTTCCAGGCGCGCGCCCATTTCCAGGGACTGGCCGAAGGCCGTGGACAGCTCGGACACGCCGACGCCCACCGCCTGCCAGCCGACAATCAGGTGATTGTCACGGCGTGCCACCACCCGCACGAAACCGCTTTTCGATTCCAGGGTCATGGCGCGGCCGTTGGCGGCGAACGGGAAGCTCGAGACGATGCAATCCAGGCCGGCGGCCTTGGCTTCGTCCGGGGTCTTGCCGACCACTACCAGTTCCGGGTCGGTGAAGCACACCGCTGCAATGGCCGTCGGGTTGAATTCCCGATGCTGGCCGGCGATCAGCTCGGCGACCATCTCGCCCTGGGCCATGGCCCGGTGCGCGAGCATCGGTTCGCCGGCGAGGTCGCCGATCGCCCAGACATTGCGCATGCTGGTCTGGCAGCGCTGGTCGATGCGCAGGGCCGAGCCGTTCATCTCCAGGTTCAGCGCTTCGAGGTTCCAGCCCTGGGTGTTTGGCTTGCGCCCGACCGCCACCAGCACCTGGTCGGTTTCCAGGTTCAGGCTGTCGCCGTTCGGGTCACGCACCTGCAAGGTGTTGGTCCCGGCATCGAAATCTTCGACGCTGTGCTTGAGGTAGAGCTTGATCCCCAGTTGCTTCACCGATTCGAGCACCGGTTGGGTCAGCTCGCTGTCATAGGCCGGCAGGATGCGCTCCTGGGCTTCGACCACGCTGACCTCGGCGCCGAGCTTGCGGTAGGCGATGCCCAGCTCCAGGCCGATATAGCCGCCGCCGACCACGATCAAGCGCTTGGGCAGGGCCTTGGGCGCCAGGGCTTCGGTGGAGGAGATGATCGGCCCGCCAAGCGGCAGCATCGGCAGGTTGACGCTTTTCGAACCGGTGGCCAGCAGCAGGTGCTCGCACTGGATGCGGGTGTCGGCGCCTTCGATGTCCACGGTCTTGCCGTCGACGACCTTGGCCCAGCCATGGATCACCTGGACCTTGTGCTTTTTCAGCAGGGCGGCGACACCAGTGGTCAGGCGGTCGACGATGCCATCCTTCCATTCCACGCTCTTGCCGATGTCCAGGGTCGGCGCGGCAACGTTGATGCCCAGGGCCGAGCCCTGGCTGTGATGGCGGGTCTGCTGGAACTGTTCGGCGACATGGATCAGCGCCTTGGACGGGATGCAGCCGATGTTCAGGCAGGTGCCGCCCAGCGCCTGGCCTTCCACCAGGATGGTCGAGATGCCCAGCTGGCCGGCGCGGATCGCCGCCACATAACCGCCAGGGCCGCCGCCGATGATCAGCAAGGTAGTGTTCAGAGTCTGTTGCATGAGTTACTCCAGAAACAGGCTGGCGGGTTGTTCGAGCAGGCCGCGAATGGCCTGGATGAAGAGCGCCGCGTCCATGCCGTCGACCACCCGGTGATCGAAGGAACTGGAGAGGTTCATCATCTTGCGGACCACGATCTGGCCTTTGATCACCATCGGCCGTTCGACGATCTTGTTCACCCCGACGATCGCCACTTCCGGCAGGTTCAGCACCGGCGTGCTGACGATGCCGCCCAGGGCGCCGAGGCTGGTCAGGGTGATGGTCGAGCCGGACAGTTCGTCGCGGGCCGCCTTGCCGCTGCGCGCGGCTGTAGCCAGGCGAGAGATTTCCGCGGCGCTGTCCCACAGGCTGCGGGCTTCGGCATGACGCACCACCGGCACCATCAGGCCGACGTCGCTTTGCGTGGCCACCCCGACATGCACCGCGCCGTGGCGGGTGATGACCTGGGCTTCGTCGTCGTAACGCGCGTTGATCTGCGGGAAGTCGCGCAGGGCCACGACCAGGGCCCGCACCAGGAATGGCAACAGGGTCAGCTTGCCGCGGGTGGCGCCGTGTTTTTCATTGAGGTGCGCGCGCAGTTCTTCCACGGCGGTGACGTCGATTTCCTCGACATAACTGAAGTGGGCGGCGCGCTGGGTGGCTTCCTGCATGCGCTGGGCGATCTTGCGGCGCATGCCGATCACCGGGATCTGCTCTTCGTCGTGACGCTGGGCATAGCCGGACGGCGCCGAGCCGCTCTGGGCGCGCTGATTGCCCTGGGCCAGGTAGGCGTCCAGGTCTTCGTGGAGGATGCGGCCGGCCGGGCCGCTGCCTTGCACCAGGCGCAGCTGGATGCCCAGGTCCAGCGCATGCTTGCGCACGGCCGGGGAGGCCAGCGGGCGCTCGTCGGCGTCGCGGGCTACTGGCATTTGGGGCGCTTGTGGCACGGGGCGGCAAGCGGCGGCGGGTTTGCTTTCGACCACTGGCGCGGCTTCGACCTTGGGCGCTGCTACCGCGGGTGCTGCTTCTTTAATAACCGCGGGTTCCTTGACCAGTTGATCGGAGGCCTTGAGGTTGCCGGCGCCTTCGACCTCGATGCTGATCAACACACTGCCCACCGCCATCACTTCGCCGGGCTGGCCGCCCAGGGATAGGACCTTGCCGTGCACCGGGGAGGGGATATCGACCATGGCCTTGTCGGTCATGACGTCGGCCAGCACCTGGTCCTCGACCACCAGGTCGCCGACCTTGACGTGCCACTGCGCCAGTTCTACTTCTGCGATGCCTTCGCCGATGTCCGGCATCTTGATTACGTGCGTGCCCATTCAGACCTCCATGACCCGTTGCAAAGCCGCGCCCACTCGGGACGGGCCAGGGAAATACGCCCACTCCTGCGCGTGCGGGTAGGGGGTGTCCCAACCGGTCACGCGCTCGATAGGCGCTTCCAGGTGGTGGAAGCAGTGTTCTTGCACCAGCGACACCAGCTCGGCGCCGAACCCGCAGGTGCGGGTGGCTTCGTGGACCACCACGCAGCGGCCGGTCTTTTTCACCGACTTGACGATGGTCTCCAGGTCCAGCGGCCATAGGCTGCGCAGGTCGATGACTTCGGCGTCGATCCCGGTTTCCTCGGCGGCCACTTGCGAGACATACACCGTGGTGCCGTAGGTCAGCACGGTGACATCCTTGCCCGGCCGGGCGATGGCGGCGACGTCCAGCGGCACCTTGTAGTAGCCGTCCGGCACCTGGGCCAACGGGTGCTTCGACCAGGGGGTTACCGGGCGGTCGTGGTGGCCGTCGAACGGGCCGTTGTACAGGCGCTTGGGCTCGAGGAAGATCACCGGGTCATCGTTTTCGATGGAGGCGATCAGCAGGCCCTTGGCGTCGTAGGGGTTGGATGGCATCACGGTGCGCAGGCCGCAGACCTGGGTGAACATCGCCTCGATGCTCTGGCTATGGGTCTGGCCGCCGTAGATGCCGCCGCCGCAGGGCATGCGCAGGGTCATGGGCGCGGTGAACTGGCCGGCGGAGCGATACCGCAGGCGCGCGGCTTCGGAAATGATCTGGTCCGAGGCCGGGTAGACGTAGTCGGCGAACTGGATTTCCGCCACCGGGCGCAGGCCGTAGGCGCCCATGCCGACGGCGACGCCGACGATGCCGCTTTCCGAGATCGGTGCGTCGAACACCCGCGAGGTGCCGTACTTGGTCTGCAGGCCCTCGGTGCAACGGAACACGCCGCCGAAATAACCGACGTCCTGGCCGAACACCACCACGTTGTCGTCACGCTCTAGCATCACATCCATGGCCGAGCGCAGGGCCTGGATCATGGTCATGGTGGTCGTGGTCATGGCGGTTTCCAACTGGATATTGTTGTTGTGGTCGTTCATGTCAGATTCCCAGTTGCTGGCGTTGGCGCTTGAGGTGCTCGGGCATTTCCTTGTACACGTCCTCGAACATGGTCGCGGCGCTGGGGATCTGCCCGCCGGCGAGGGTGCCGTACTGCTCGGCCTGTTTCTGCGCGGCGATGACTTCGGCTTCCAGTTCGGCGCTGACCGCGGCGTGTTCCTCTTCGGACCACTGGCCGATCTTGATCAGGTGTTGCTTGAGGCGGGCGATCGGGTCGCCGAGGGGGAAGTGGCTCCAGTCGTCGGCCGGACGGTACTTGGACGGGTCGTCGGAGGTGGAGTGCGGGCCGGCGCGGTAGGTGACCCATTCGATCAGGGTCGGGCCGAGGTTGCGCCGGGCGCGTTCGGCGGCCCAGCGGGACGCGGCGTAGACCGCGATGAAATCGTTGCCATCCACCCGCAGCGAGGCGATGCCGCAACCGACGCCGCGTCCGGCGAAGGTGGTGGCTTCACCGCCGGCGATGGCCTGGAAGGTGGAGATCGCCCACTGGTTGTTGACCACGTTGAGGATCACCGGCGCGCGATACACGTGGGCGAAGGTCAGGGCGGTGTGGAAGTCCGACTCGGCGGTGGCGCCGTCGCCGATCCAGGCCGAGGCGATCTTGGTATCGCCCTTGATCGCCGAGGCCATGCCCCAGCCCACGCCTTGCACGAATTGGGTGGCCAGGTTGCCGGAGATGGTGAAGAAACCGGCCTCTTTCACCGAGTACATGATTGGCAGCTGGCGGCCCTTGAGCGGATCGCGCTCGTTGGACAACAGCTGGCAGATCATGTCCACCAGCGGCACGTCGCGGGCCATCAGGATGCTTTGCTGGCGGTAGGTGGGGAAGCACATGTCGTCGATGTTCAGCGCCAGGGCCTGGGCGCTGCCGATGGCTTCCTCGCCGAGGCTCTGCATGTAGAACGACATCTTCTTCTGGCGCTGGGCGACCACCATGCGGTTGTCGAAGGTCCGGGTCTTGAGCATGGCGCGCATGCCCTGGCGCAGGACCTCGGCCGGCACGCCTTCGGCCCATTCGCCCAAGGCATTGCCCTGGTCGTCGAGCACGCGAATCAGGCCACGGGCCAGGTCGGCGGTGTCGGCGGGTTCTACATCGATTGGGGGTTTGCGCACCGTGCCGGCGTCGGTCAGACGCAGGTAGGAGAAGTCGGTTTTGCAACCGGGACGGCCTGAGGGTTCAGGCACGTGCAGGCGCAGCGGTTCGTACGCTTGGGTCATGGCTTGTCTACGCTCGATCTTGTGAATTTCTTGTAGTGGGCGCGCTTAGCTGACAGTCATTCTTTGGGTAAAAGAAATCTTGTCCTACAACAATCATAGGCCGGGCCAAGGAGAATATTTATCTCTGTTTCGTTGCGCTCAGGATGATTTGCAGATAAAAAATCTGCATAAACATAAAAAACAGGTTGATTTGTCTCATGCGCAAACTGGACCGTACCGACATCGGCATTCTCAACAGCCTCCAGGAGAACGCCCGCATCACCAACGCCGACCTCGCCCGTTCGGTGAACCTTTCGCCCACCCCGTGCTTCAACCGCGTGCGCGCCATGGAGGAGCTGGGGCTGATCCGCGAGCAGGTGACCCTGCTGGATGCCGACCTGCTGGGGCTGCACGTCAACGTGTTCATTCACGTCAGCCTGGAGAAGCAGGTGGAAGAGGCGCTGCAGCATTTCGAAGAGGCCATCGCCGACCGCCCGGAAGTCATGGAGTGCTACCTGATGGCGGGCGATCCGGACTACCTGATCCGCGTGCTGGTGCCAACCATCCAGGCCCTGGAGCGCTTCATGATGGACTTCCTGACCAAGGTCCCCGGCGTGGCCAACATCCGCTCCAGCTTCGCCCTCAAGCAGGTGCGCTACAAGACCGCGCTGCCGCTGCCGGCCAATGGCTTGACCCTGGGGAATTGAGCTTTATTGAGGGCGGGCAGGGCGGGACCGGCCTCATCGCGGGCAATCGAGCGTCGACCGGCCGCTCCTACAGAAGCACGCATATCTTCTGTAGGAGCGAGCGGGCGGCGATCCGACTTGCCCGCGATAGCAATCGACAGGTCGCCATCACTCCCGGAGCGACCCACCGAACTTTCGTTCAACACATAACGCCTCAGTCGTTGTACGCCGCCTCGCTGTTGTCGATCAGCGGGTTGCTCTCCGTCAGCACGATCTGCGCGATCCGGTCCTTGCGCATAAAGCTGACCTTCGGATGGGACTGGGCGTAGCGGATAAAACGCTCCACCGCTTCGACCATCGCCGGCGTGCCGCCGATCCGGTCGTGCAAGCTCACCGACATCATCCGCCGCCGGCTCGCGCCTTCGGCGTACAGGCGATCGAACTCCAGCACCAACTGCTGATAGAACTGCTCGGCGGAGAAGTGCCGGCCCTCGATCAGCACGATGTCGTTATTGCGCAGGGTGTAAGGCACCACGGCGAATTTCTTGCCACGCACCAGGGTAACGAAAGGTTCGTCACGGCTGACATCGTCGATGTGGTAGGTGAAATTCAGCTCCTGCAAGACCTTCAGGGTGTTGGGGCTGCGCCGCAGCCAGTTGGCGTTGTAGCCGACCGAGCGCTGGCCGGTGAGCTTTTGCACTGCGTCCACGCCATCGCCGATGAACTGTTTTTCCTGGGCGTAGCTCATGTTGTAAGAGTCGGCCCAACGCATGCCATGAGCCGCCACCTCGTGGCCACGCTCGGCGATGGCCTTGACCAGCTCCGGGTGTTTCAGCGCGGCTTCGCCGACCACATGGGAGGTGACCTTGATGCCGGTGCGGTCCCACAGATCGAGCAGGCGCCACAGGCCTTCCTTGTAGCCGTAGTCGAACCAGGTGTTGGCCGGCAGGTCGGGGTAACCCTTGGGCAGCGGGGTCCCGGAAAACGGGCTTTCGGCGCCCTCCGGCTGGCCACCGGTCTCGAACTGCATGGAAAACGACAGCACCAGTTGCGAGCCGTCCGGCCAAGGGCGCTCCTGGGCGAACGCCAGGGCCGGCGCCAGCAGGCTGAGGGCGAGCAGGCGCTTGAGCCAGCGCGAGTGTTTGTGGGGGGACATGGTGGCACTCCTTGAGGAAAAAGTGCCGATAGGCTGGCATCAGGCTTTTTCCTGAAACATCCCCTCGAAGCCAGATCACCTTTAAAGAAAATTTACCAATCGAGTCGGGATGGAGCTTCCTGTGCGTGTTCAAGTTCAAGCGCGATGAGCTTGCCCGTTGAGTCGCCCACCGAGCCATAGCCGAGGTCTGGTTCTCCGTTCACAATGGGCCGTGGTCGACTCAATTGCGCAAGGAACACGGGGCCGCGTATTGGCGGACTGGGCGTTTGAGAACGCTCCGATTCTTCTGCTGCTACCGACCAGGAAAAACAGGTCCCGTAAAATACAGGCGCTTGCCTCTTTCTCGAGCGAATCATTCAAAGCCCAAGGCACTGATAAAAGCCATGCATAGGCTGTTATTGTCTTCTCATTGAAATCTTCTACTTTGCTGGACATCTTCGCTATGAAGAAAAACACGACCCCCGAGCAACAGGCGCTGATCAGTCAGCTGGAGCAAATTGCTGAAGGCTTGAGCCAGACCTTCAGCCCATTTTGCGAAGTGGTACTGCACGACCTGCGAGATCCCGAGCACGCCATACTGGCGATTCACAATAATCTTTCCGGCAGGATGGTTGGACATCCCGCTACCGAGTTGGGACTTGCTCGAATTGCCGACCCTGCTTATCCCCAGGTAATTGCCAATTATCCCAATCATTTCAAAGATGGCCGCCAGGCCAAAAGCACATCGATTGGCATCAAGGATTCCACAGGGCGCTATGTGGCCGCGCTCTGTATGAATATCGACCTGACCCTGTTCAGAAGCCTGCAGGGCATGCTCGATCAGTTCGGGGCCTTCAGCGGCGAACGTCCCCATGAGTCGCTTGAGTCGAGCGGGGCAGAGTCGATTCGAGCGCGCATCGATCAGTTTGCCGCACGCATGGCCACCACTCCCCGTGCCCTGAAGGCCGGCGATCGAAGGGCTCTGCTCCAGGAACTGAAGGAGTGCGGTCTGCTGGACATCAGAAAAGCCATGGAGACGGTGGCTTCACACCTCGGCGTATCGCGCGCGACGGTGTATAGCGATACGAAGTGATTGACACCTCATGCGCTCCTGGCCACACGGGGCAGCGTTGACCCGATCGGTAGATTGAAGCGATCGGCGTCAGACGTATCGTCCTCAATCCTGTGGGAAGTCGGCGCTTCCCGATCCAGCGATTGGCGCCAGGCATCGAGGTGCCTTTGCACCTCGACCCCGGTGGGTTACATGCGGGCCACAGCCTCAATCTCGACCAGATAGCCATGGTGCAGTTCTGGTACCGGCACTACGGCGCGCGCCGGACGATGGCTGCCCAACATTTCGCAATAGATCTCGTCGAAGGCTGGCCAATGCTTTATGCCCGCCACATACACAGTGACCTTGACCAAGTCAGAGGCAGTGCGGCCTGCGGCATTGAGAATCGCCAACAGATTGCTGAGGGCTATGTGTGCTTGTTCGGTGAACGAGGCTTCGATGTTGTGAGTGCCATCGGGACTGACGGGAAGCTGACCCGAAATGTACAGCGAGTCTTGGTGAATGACCGCTTGCGAGTAATGGCCGGCAGGAGGGGAAGCGGCATCGGTGCTTACAATTTTCATGAGTAACCTTATGTAGAGGGGAGCCGATGCGGTAGGCGATGCAACCCATCCGCTCCCGGTGTTCGATTGAATGGCGGGGTATGGTTTTTTGTAAGGGGCGGTTAAACGGCTTGCAGGCTTTTCTCGGTATCGTTTGCTGTCTCGATCGGGTCCTCATTACCCTGTCGCCCGATGACAGCGGTAGCGACGCCGCAGCCAAAGACGTTGGTGGCGGTGCGCCCCATGTCCAGGACTGGATCAACGGCGAGGATGAGCAGCAGGCCCGCTTCCGGAAGGCCGATCATCGGCAGGCCCGCAGCCAGGACGACCAGCGAGCCGCGCGCCACCCCTGCAGTTCCTTTACTGATAACCAGCAGCGTCAACAGCACCATGATCTGGTGGGAGAACGTCATTTCGATGTTGTACGCCTGGGCGATGAACATCACGATGAAGGATTGGTACATCATCGAGCCGTCCAGGTTGAATGAGTAACCTAGCGGCAGGACGAAGCTGCTCACGCGCTTGTTGGCGCCGAACGTGTCCAGGGCGGCAATGGTTTTCGGGTACGCGGCCTCGCTGCTAGCCGTGGAGAACGCGATCAGCAGCGGTTCACGCAGGTGCTTGAACAGGTCCTTGATACGGGGCCCGAGGGCCAGATAGCCGGCAAGCGTGATCAGCGTCCAGAGTAGCGCCAAGCCGAGGAAATACTGCCCCACCATCTTGCCAAAGGTCACGACCATATCCAGGCCATGCACGGTGATAGTGGCGGCGATGGTTGCAAAAACGGCCAGGGGAGCCACATACATCACGTAGTCAGTGACCCTGAACATGACATTGGCCAGCTCTTCGAGGATATCCACGATGAACTGGCCTTTGCCCTTGACGAACGCCAGTGCGGATCCGAAGAACAGGGAAAACACAACGATCTGCAGCACTTCGTTGCTACCCATTGCCTCAATGATGCTTCGAGGGAATACATGGGTGAGAAAGAGCGGCAGGCTAAAGGCGGAAGTGTTCAGGCCGCTATTCACTGCGTCACCGCTAACCGCCAGGTTCAGACCCGTTCCAGGCTGGAAAAAGTTGGCAAGGAGCAAGCCAATGGACAGCGATATCAGGGAAGCGATCATGAACCAGGTAATGGCTTTGAAGCCAACGCGACCCATCGAACCGTTTCCCGACATGCTCGCCACGCCGGTAACCAGTGTGGCGAGCACCAGGGGGGCGATGACCATTTTGATCAGGCGTAAAAACACGTCAGTGACCAGGTTCAGGTATCCGGCAACTTCTTTGGCGGCCGCCGTATCGAGTTGACTATGAAGCATGCCCCCCAGAACGACGCCGGAAATCATCGCAATGACAATTGCTTTAACGAGAAGACGGCTTTTCATGTGCACCTCTTTCTTATTGTGGCTATATCTATAGCCATGTTATCGGGCTGAATATGTTCATCGAATTTCGGCAAGACGATGCCGTCAGGCGCTGTTGAACGCCTGATGTTCTTCAATGGATAAAGCGCGCTGTCTTAAAGCTGGAGAAACTTTCCAAACTTGTCGATATCAATGTTGCCGCCGGTAATGATGATGCCGACACGTTGACCTTGAAGTTCATTCCTTAACTTTCTTGCGGCGGCAAGCCCCAGGCATCCGGTGGGTTCAACCACAGTTTTCATGCGCTGGGCAAAGAACTTCATTGCACAAATAAGCTCTTCGTCGGTAACGGTTACAATTCGGTCAACGCCATTCAGGATTATTGGGAAAGTGTAATTTCCAAGGTGCTGGGTTTGCGCCCCATCAGCGATGGTGTCGGGGGTGTCGATGTGAACAATCGCACCTGAATTGAACGATTGTTGGCCGTCATTACCGGCTTCAGGCTCGACCCCGATCAAGGTACAGCCGGGTGACAGCGCGCGTGTGGCAAGGGTTGTTCCAGAGAGCATTCCTCCACCCCCCAGGCCCACAAACAACGTATCCAGTTGGCCCACGCTTTCGAACAGTTCCTTGGCGGCGGTTCCCTGGCCGCAAAGCACGTCCGGATGATCGTAGGAGGGGATCAACGTCATACCGTGCCTGGCGGCCAGGGCTTTGCCGATGGCCTCGCGGTCTTCGGTGTAACGGTCATAGAAGACCACCTCGGCGCCATAGCCTTTGGTCGCCGCGACCTTGGCGGCAGGCGCATCAGTGGGCATGACAATAGTGGCCGGAATTTTCAACAGGGATGCTGCTAATGCGATGCCTTGCGCGTGATTTCCAGAGGAGAACGCCACAACACCGCCTCGGCGTTGCGCTTCGCTGAATTTCGCGAGGGAGTTGTATGCCCCCCTGAATTTGAAAGAGCCGGTACGTTGGTAGTTTTCACATTTGAAAAAAACCTTGGCACCGATTTCATCATCGATCGTGCGCGAGGTCAGGACTGGCGTAGCGTTTGCTACTCCCTCAAGTCGCGTCGAGGCATCGACTACATCTTGATAAGTGGGCAGAGTGATTTGCATAACAAAATGTCCTCAAAGAATTACCACGGCCAAGAAATATCATGGCCAATACCTTCGATATTGGCTTGCTTGAACAGCAATTGAGCACCTGTCAGGTCTTGTAGCGCTAACCCCGTCATAACGAAAAGAGTGATGTCGTTCGCCCTGCGGATGAGTTCGACTTGCCCGTCAGCAGGTCACCCATTTCCGCTTGCGTGGCTGGCACTCTAAAGGGTTAAGACAAATTATCCAGCTTTGGACTATTTGTAAAGTTCTGCTGCAAACCGTCTGTCATCGCGACAGCTCCGTCCAGGCACCATCAGCCGCAGAGCGTTCCGCTGAACACCCGCTCCACCACACCGGCCAGCCGCACCTTACCCTGGCCGTCCCAGCTGACGGTGACCGGGCGGGTGCGCCTCGATCCGCGGACCGAGTGTGGCCACATCGATGGCTTGCACATCCTCGACGAAGAATGTGCAGTGCGGGTTGCCCATGCTGCACGCCGCCGGCTCGCCGGGCAGGGGGCAGGGCCAGGCTGTCGAGGGCCTTCGCCAGCGGAATGTCCTGCCAGGCAAATTGCGCCACGCCCATCTCCACCGCTACCGACTGATCGTTCAGGCGCCAGGGGTTATTTCGTCAGGCTGCGGGCAGTGGGATGAAAAAAAGCCGCAGCGTGATTAGCGGTAAATAAAGTTCGTCAATCGAGCCCCGGGGCTTGCCTGAATCCCCGGGTTTTCCGGCAAACTGCCGGGCAACCCGGAACAACTCTGGATCGTCCATCGTCTGGGCGGACATAGGACAAACTCACCGAATGGCAAGGTCAATAAGTCAATAAATGGCAAGGTCACTGAATGGATAGTTACGCCCCGCGCAACTGGCAACCCCACGAAAAGCCCAGCTTGCCCGGCTCCCCCTCGACGCCGCTGCACCCCACGCACAAGCGCCTGGCCTATGCCCTGGTCGGTCTGCTGGTGGCGATCACCGGCGGCCTCGGCAACTCGCTGGTGATCGCCAACCTGCCGTACCTGCAAGGCGCCCTGGGCGCGACCACCGCGGAAATGGCCTGGCTGCCGGCCGCCTACGTGATGACCAACGTGTCGATGAACCTGCTGCTGGTGAAGTTTCGCCAGCAGTTCGGCCTGCGCGCCTTTACCGAAGTGTTCCTGGTGCTCTATGCGCTGGTGACCTTCGGCCACCTGTTCGTCAACGACCTGAGTTCGGCCATCGCCGTGCGCGCGGCCCACGGCATGGTCGGCGCGGCCCTGAGTTCCCTGGGCCTGTACTACATGGTCCAGGCGTTCCCGGCCAAGTGGCGGATGAAAGCCCTGGTGCTCGGATTGGGTGCCTCGCAACTGGCCTTGCCCCTGGCCCGGCTGTTTTCCGAAGACTTGCTGCAGATCGCCGAATGGCGCGGCCTGTACCTGTTCGAACTGGGGCTGGCGCTGGCGTCCCTGGGCTGCGTGTTCCTGCTCAAGCTGCCGCCCGGCGACCGTTTCCGCACCTTCGAAAAGCTCGACTTCCTGACCTTCGCCATCCTCGCCAGCGGCGTCGCGCTGCTCTGCGCCGTGCTGTCCCTGGGGCGCATCGACTGGTGGCTGGAGGCGCCGTGGATCGGTTACGCCTCGGCCGGCTCCATCGTGCTGATTCTCGCCGGCCTGGCCATCGAACATAACCGCAGCAACCCGATGCTGATGACCCGCTGGCTGGGCAGCGGGGCGATGATCCGCCTGGCCCTGGCGGTGATCCTGATCCGCATGGTGCTGTCCGAGCAGTCCACCGGCGCCGTGGGTTTTCTCCAGGCGCTGAACATGAGCAGCCAGCAGATGCGCCTGCTGTATGGCGTGATGCTGCTGGGCAGCATCGCGGGCCTGGCCACCAGCGCCCTGACCATCAACCCGGCGCACCTGTTGATGCCGCTGATCATCTCCCTGGCGCTGATGGCCGTGGGCTCGGTGATGGACAGCTTCTCCAGTAACCTCACGCGCCCGGCCAACATGTATGTCAGCCAGTTCCTGCTGGCCTTCGGCGGCACCTTCTTTCTCGGCCCGACCATGGTCCTGGGCACGCGCAACGTGCTGACCAACCCGCGCAACCTGGTGAGCTTCTCGGTGCTGTTCGGCATCTGCCAGAACCTCGGCGGGCTGATCGGCTCGGCGCTGCTGGGGACCTTCCAGATCGTGCGCGAGAAATACCATTCCAGCCATATCGTCGAGCAACTGGTGCTGATGGACCCGCGGGTGCTGGGCCGGGTGCAGAGCGGCGGGGCGGCCGTCGGCCGGGTGATCGCCGACCCACAGGCCCGTGAGCTGCAAGGCATCCGCAGCCTGGCCAGCGCCGCCACCCGCGAAGCCAACGTGCTGGCCTACAACGATGTGTTCATGCTGATCGCGGTGATCGCCGTGCTGACCATGATCTGGATCTTCATTCGCAGCCTGTGGCTGATGAGCACGACCAAGGCGGTCGCGCCAGCAACTGCAACCCCAGCCCCGACTCCCGTCCAACCCAGCGGTGCCATTTCTTCATGACCGAACCGACCATCACCACCACCAACGCCATAGCCTCGACCCCGGAAGGCAGCACGCCGCCGTCGATGCCGATCACCGAGCCGCGTTCGCTGCGGGTGCGGATCATCTCGTCCCTGGGGTTCGCCGCGATCGCCATCACCGGCGTATTGATCGTGCTCTATGCCTGGCAGCTGCCGCCGTTCAGCAGCCCCATCGAAAGCACTGAGAACGCCCTGGTGCGCGGCCAGGTGACGATCATCGGGCCGCAGCTCAGCGGCTATGTGTTCGAGGTGCCGGTGCAGGACTTCCAGTTCGTCAAGGCCGGCGACCTGCTGGTGCGCCTCGACGACCGCATCTACAAGCAGCGCCTGGAGCAGTCCCTGGCCCAGCTGGCGGCGCAGAAGGCGGCGCTGGCCAATGTGGTGCAGCAACGCAACAGCGCCGAAGCCACCATCAAGCTGCGCCAGGCGGCGCTGGCCGACAGCCAGGCCCAGGCGCGCAAGAGCGCCGCCGACCTACGGCGTAACCAGGAACTGATCGCCGACGGTTCGGTGTCCCAGCGGGACCTCGACGTGACCCGCGCCGCCAACGCCCAGACCCTCGCCGCGGTGGCCCAGGCCCAGGCGCAGCTGGACATCGCCCGCCAGGACCTGCAGACGGTGATCGTCAATCGCGGTTCGCTGGAGGCCGCGGTGGCCAATGCCGAGGCGGCGGTGCAACTGGCGCGGATCGACCTGTCCAACACCCGGGTCACCGCGCCGCGCGACGGCCAGCTGGGGCAGATCGGCGTGCGCCTGGGGGCCTACGTCAATTCCGGGGCGCAACTGATGGCGCTGGTGCCGAACCAGCTCTGGGTGATCGCCAACATGAAGGAGACCCAGATGGACAACATCCGCGTTGGCCAGCCCGCAAGCTTCACCGTCGATGCGCTCGACCACCGCAAATTCCACGGCCATGTGCAGCGCATTTCGCCGGCCACCGGCTCGGAGTTCGCCTTGTTGCAGGCCGATAACGCCACCGGCAACTTCGTCAAGATCGCCCAGCGGATACCGGTGCGCATCACCGTCGACCCCGACCAGGCAGAAAGCGAACGCCTGCGTCCGGGGATGTCGGTGGTGGTGAGTATCGATACGGCCGCGGAGGGCGACGCCCAGGTCGAATGACCCGACGCTTGTGTAGCCGCTGCCGAGCCCCAGCGAGGCTGCGATCGTCTGCGAAGCAGACGCCAAACCAGGAACCGCGCACAGTCAGTTACACCACGCCGCCAGGTCTACGGGGCTGCGCCCCGATCGCAGCCTGCGGCAGCGGCTACAGGGCTTAAGCGGTGAGAGGCGGCAGGGTGCCGAGCAGCGACACGGCCGTCACCGCGGCGATGCCCAGCAGCCATTCCAGCAGCACGCTGCGGCGCAGGGCGCCCAGGCGCTGCTGGCAGTCCTCGATCCGCAGGCGGTTGAACAGGGCCAGGGCGAACATGCCGAGCACCAGCAGCACCTTGATCAGCAGGATCAGGGCAAAGCCGGACAGCAGCGGCGTCGGCCACAGCTGGCCGGTCAGCACTCGTACATTGATCAGACCCGTGACCAGCAACCCACCTACCAGCCCGTAACCCACGCCGCTGAAACGCCGCAACAGCGGGCCCAGCGGCAGGCCGTCGGGCTGGCGCAGAATCATCAGCAGTACCAGCAAACCGCCCAGCCACAGGCTGACGCAGCCCAGGTGGACGATCTGGTTGAGGATCAGCAACTGGCCGCTGAGGCCGTCGAGCATGGCGCCGTGGCCCACGGGGGCGAGGGTGGCCAGCAGCAGGGCGGCGAGGACCAGTCGTAGCGCCAGCCGCTCACCCAGGCGGGTCAGCAGCAAAACCAGCAGCGCGCCATTGAGCAGCAGATGCCAGCTCCATACCTGGCCGAAAAAAGTCTTGCCCAATACCAGTCGCAAGGTCGCCGGGTCCAGGGCCGCGGCGCCGCTGCCAGCCATGCTGGCGGTGATCAGCAGCAACCAGCAGATGCCCGTGGCCAGGGCCGTCCAGGCCAGCCCGCGGCCGAGTCGGGTCAGGCGGCGATCCAAAGCGGCAACGGGCTCGCGCCCCAACAGCAGGGGCCTGAACACCCAGGCCCCGAACAGCAGCAGGACGGCCGCGAAATGCACAAAGCGGCAGAGCACCAACAGGGTCGACATCGGTTACTGGCCGACCTTGAAGCTGTAGCTGCCTTCGCTAGTGTGGGTATCCACCGACACCGCGTGCCACTCGACCTTGTAGGCGCCCGCCGCCAGCGGTGCCGCCGGGGTCACGACCAGGGTCTTCTTGTCCGCGCCTTCGGTGGCCAGGGCCTTGACGGCGACCGCCGCGCCATCCTTGCTCAGGCTGACTTTAGTGAAGGCCGCCTCGACGCCTTCGGAGAACACCAGGCGCAACTCGCTCGGTGCGCTCACCGTGCTGTCGGCGGCCGGGACCTGGCTTTGCAGGTGGGCGTGGGCGAAGGCCGAGGAAGCGGCAACGAGAGAGGCCAGCAGGGCGCTGGTGGTCAGCAGTTTTTTCAACATGGGAAATACCTGTTCAATGAGTGTCGGGTAGTCGCTGCGCCGATGAGTATAAGGACCGCGGCCGGGTCGCTGGATGAAACATCGGCGCGCTGTTCAAGCGCTTTTCAGGCGCATATGGATGATCGGGAACGGCCGTCCCTGGCCGTCGGTTGCCGAACGGCCGATGTCTTCGAAACCGTAGTGCCGATAAAAACCATGGGCCTGGGGGTTCTGCTCGTTGACGTCGACGCTGAGCCGCGGATGCCGGCTGCGCACATGGTCGAGCAGTTGCCGGCCGACGCCCTGGCCACGGCGGGCCGGTTCGATAAACAGCATTTCCACCTTGTCGCCGGCGGTAGCGATAAAGCCGGCCGGGGTGCCGTCGGCATCCTCCAGCAACCAGGCTTCGAGGGCTGGCAGGTAGGTGTCGCGCACCAGGGGGTAGAGCAGCTGGATGTCGTCTTCGGCGATAAAGTCGTGGGTGGCCCGTACCGAGCGTTCCCACAGGGCGGCGAGCTGCGGATCGTCCGTGGCCCGGCGTTTGCGAATGTTCATGGATAAGCTCCATAGCGGCGTTGCAGGATGGCCGAAACGCTTTGGGTTCGGCGGCGAAAGTCCTGCCTGCATGTCCGTGTCGCGAATCAACGCCTGGACGGAACACTTCAGGTGCCCGGGAATAAGGCGGGAGGGATCCTACCCAATCGGTTTTGCCGGGGAAAGCCGGGCGCAGGAAGTTTCGTTTTTGTACGAAGGCCGATGGTAGTCTTGCAGCAGACTGTTTTCAGGGAGCCCTTATGGGCAATCACAAGATCGAGATCCGTCGCAGCAACGTCGAAAAAATCCTCCTGGCGGCGGAAAAGGTGTTCGCCGAAAAAGGCTTCAGCGGCACGGCCATGGCCGATATCGCCGCCGAGGTGCAATTGCCGCGCTCCAACCTGCATTACTACTTCAGCACCAAGAGCGAGCTGTACAGCGCGGTGCTGCTGGAGCTGCTGGAGCTGTGGAAGCAGGATGCGCTGTGCTTCGAGATGTTCGACGACCCGCGGGTGGTGCTCAGCAGTTATATCCGCGCCAAGATGAACCATTCGCGCAGCCGGCCCTATGGCTCGAAAGTCTGGGCCAATGAAATCATCCACGGCGCGCCGACCCTGGGCGAGGCGCTGGACGCCAGCCTGTACGACTGGGCGAAGATGAAGGAAGCGAAGATCCGCCAGTGGGTCGAAGACCAGCGCATCCTGCCGGTGGAACCGTCGAGCCTGCTGTACATGATCTGGGCCTCGACCCAGCACTACGCTGACTTCGACCACCAGATCATGATCATCAACGAACACCAGCCGCTGTCGGACATGCAGTTCGAAAAGGCGGTGCAGACGGTGACCAGCGTGATCCTGCGCGGGATCGGGCTGGAGCCCTGATACGGCAGCCCCCCTGAGCGTTCGCGTGTAGCCGCTGCCGAGCGCAGCGAGGCTGCGAACGGCAACGCAGTTGTCGCAAAACCTGAATTCGCGGTTTGTCAGATCTTGCGCGTTATCCGGGTTGCGGCCGCTTCGCGCCCGATCGCAGCCTCGCTGCGCTCGGCAGCGGCTACAGGCAGGCGTCAACGTTTACGTCCATCGCGAGCTTGCTCGCGATGGACGTCAGTCCAGCTAATGCTATTTCCCCGGCGAACCTCACACCGCCTCGCGATACGGATTGCGCGGGTCGTGCTGCCAGTCGAGGAACGGCTTGCCGGTGTCCTGGGGCACCATCTCGATGCAGTCCTGCACCGGGCAGGTGATCTGGCACAGGTTGCAGCCCACGCATTCGGCGTCGATCACTTCATATTTATGCGTGCCGTCGGCCTGCTTGAGGCTGGCGATGGCCTGGTGCGAGGTATCTTCGCAGGCGATATGGCAGCGGCCGCAGCCGATGCAGGCGTCCTGGTCGATCCTGGCGATCACCTGGTAGTTGATATCCAGGTACTTCCAGTCGGTGGTGTTGCCCACCGCGCGCCCGGAGAAGTCCTGCAGGCTGTGATAACCCTGGCTGTCCATCCACCGCGACAGGCCGTCCTTCATCTCCTCGACAATGCGAAAGCCATGCAGCATCGCTGCCGTGCACACCTGCACCGCGCCGCAGCCCAGGGCGACGAATTCCGCGGCGTCGCGCCAGGTGCCGATGCCGCCGATACCGCAGATCGGCAGGCCGCGGGTCTGCGGGTCACGGGCGATCTCGGCGACCATGTTCAGGGCAATCGGCTTGACCGCCGAACCGCAGTAGCCGCCGTGGGTGCTCTGGCTGCCGACCATCGGGTTGGCCACCATGCGCTCAAGATCGACGCTGGTGATCGAGTTGATGGTATTGATCAGCGACACCGCGTCGGCGCCGCCGCGATGGGCCGCGCGGGCGGCCATGCGGATATCGGTGATGTTCGGCGTCAGCTTGACGATCACCGGCAGCGAGCAATAGGTCTTGCACCAGCGGGTGACCTGTTCCACGTACTCCGGCACCTGGCCGACCGCCGCGCCCATGCCGCGCTCCGGCATACCGTGGGGGCAGCCGAAGTTCAGTTCGATGCCGTCGGCGCCGGTGGCTTCCACCAGCGGCAGGATGTTTTTCCACGACTCTTCGATGCAGGGCACCATCAGCGACACGATCAGCGCACGGTCCGGCCAGTCCTTCTTGACCTGGGTGATTTCCCTGAGGTTGATCTCCAGGGAGCGGTCGGTGATCAGTTCGATATTGTTGATGCCCAGCACTTCGCGGTTGGCGCCGAAGTGCGCCGAGTAACGTGACGACACGTTGACCGCCGCCGGGTCCTCGCCCAGGGTTTTCCAGACCACGCCACCCCAGCCGGCCTCGAAGGCGCGGACCACGTTGTAGGCCTTGTCGGTCGGCGGCGCGGAGGCCAGCCAGAACGGGTTGGGGGCTTTGATACCGGCGAACACAATCGACAGATCGGCCATTTACGCAGCCTCCACGTTGAGCATGAGTTGGGCATGCATGGCTTCGGCGGCCCGCTTGCCGTGTTGCACCGCCTGGACCGTGAGGTCCTGGCCGAGGCTGACGCAGTCGCCGCCGGCATACACCCCGGGGATGCTGGTGCGCAGCTGTTCGTCGACTTCGATGCGTTCGCCGGCGCGCTTGAGCTCGCGGGCCAGCGGGTCGCTCAGGGCCGCACCGTCGAACGCCTGGCCGATAGCCTTGAAGATCGCGTCGGCGGCCAGCTCGAAGGTTTCCCCGGTGGTTTGCAGGCGGCCCTCCACCAGCCAGGTGCGGGCGAAGCGCATGCCGCGCACCTGGCCCTGGGCGTCGAGCAGCACTTCCTCGGGCGCGGCCCAGGTCAGCAGGCGTACCTGATTGGCCTTGGCGATGTCCTGTTCATGGCGAGTCGCGCCCATGTCCTCGATGCCGCGGCGGTACACCAGGTTGACATCGCGGGCGCCGAGGCGGGCCATCTGCACCGCCATGTCGATCGCGGTGTTGCCAGCGCCGAGGACGATGCAGCGGTCGGCCAGGGGCAGTTGCGTGAGGTCGTCGGCCTGGCGCAGTTCGCGGATGTAGTCGGTGGCGGCCAGCAGGCCGGGGGCGTCCTCATGGGGCAGGCCCAGCTGTTTGCTGGCGGCCAGGCCGAGGCCGAGGAACACCGCGTCGAATTGCTGGTGCAGTTCGGTGAGGCTCAGGTTGTCGCCGAGTCTGTGCCCGTGGCGGATTTCGATGCCGCCGATCTGCAGCAGGAAATCCAGTTCCTTCTGGGCGAAGTCGTCCACCAGCTTGTACTTGGCGATCCCGTATTCGTTGAGGCCGCCGGCTTTTTCCCGGGCCTCGAAAATCACCACCTCATGGCCGTGCATGGCGCAGCGGTGGGCGCACGACAGCCCCGCCGGCCCGGCGCCGACCACGGCGATGCGCTTGCCGCTGGCGGCGGCGCGCTGGAACGGGTGCTGGCTGAAGTGCGCGTTGTCCACCGCGTAGCGCTGCAACAGGCCGATCAGCACCGGCGCGCACTCCTGGGCGTTGTTACGCACACAGGCCTGCTGGCACAGGATCTCCGTCGGGCACACCCGGGCGCAGCTGCCGCCGAGGATATTGGCCGAGAGAATCTTTTGCGCCGCGCCCTGGACGTTGTCGGTGTGGATATGGCGGATGAACGAGGGAATGTCGATCTCGCTGGGACAGGCGTTGACGCACGGCGCGTCGTAGCAATACAGGCAGCGCGAGGCTTCCAGGTGCGCCTGGCGGTCGTTGAGCGGCGGCGCCAGGTCGCTGAAGTGGCCGGCGAGGGTGGCGCCATCCTCCTGGGGATGGGGCAAGTGGTTCAGGGTCTTGATCACGGTTCAGGCCTCACGGTTTTTTGTCGATTGCCTCTGACGGGCATTGTGTTCACATCGAACGCTGTCGCTGTCGCTGTCGCTGTCGCTGTCGCTGTAGCCGCTGCCGAGCGCAGCGAGGCTGCGATCGGCAGCGGCTACAGGGATCGCAGGGACCGCGGGATCACGGGGATCGCAGGGATCATGGGTCATCGGGTTCAGCGTTTGACGGCGGTCGGCTTGTGCGCCTCGGCGCGCTTGCTCAGCAGGTCGAACACCGCCGGATAGGCCGGGCGCTCGATGTAGCGGCCGGCACCGCGTTCGGCGCGCAGGTCGCCGTCGGCCCAGACCAGCTTGCCCTGGCTGATGGTGTGGCTGGGCACGCCGCGCACGGTCTTGCCTTCGAAGATGTTGAAGTCCACCTGCTGGTGGTGGGTCGCAGCGGAGATGGTGCGGCTGCCTTGCGGGTCCCAGAGCACCAGGTCGGCATCGGCGCCGACGCGGATCGCGCCCTTGCGCGGGTAGAGGTTGAAGATCTTCGCCGCGTTGGTGGAGGTCAGGGCGACGAAGTCCTGCATCGACAGGCGCCCGCTGTTCACCCCTTCGTCCCAGAGCACGGCCATGCGGTCTTCGATGCCGGCGGTGCCGTTGGGGATCTTGCTGAAATCGTCGCGGCCGGCGGCTTTCTGTTCGGCGCAGAAGCAGCAGTGGTCGGTGGCGGTGGTGTGCAGGTTGCCCGATTGCAGGCCGTGCCACAGCGCGTCTTGATGGCCGCGAGGGCGGAAGGGCGGGCTCATCACGTAGCCGGCGGCGGTCTGCCAGTCGGGGTGGCGGTACACGCTGTCGTCCAGCAGCAGGTGCCCGGCCAGCACTTCGCCGTACACCGGCTGGCCCTTGCCGCGGGCGTAGGTGATTTCGTCCAGCGCCTCTTGGGTCGAGACATGCACCAGGTACAGCGGCGTGCCCAGGGTTTCGGCGATACGGATCGCCCGGCTGGCGGCTTCGCCTTCGACCTGGGAAGGGCGCGACAGCGGGTGCGCTTCCGGCCCGGTGATGCCCTGGGCCAGCAGCTTGCGTTGCAGGTGGTAGACCAGCTCGCCGTTCTCCGCGTGCACCGTCGGCACCGCGCCGAGTTCCAGGCAGCGCTCGAAGCTCGCCACCAGGGTGTCGTCGGCGGCCATGATCGCGTTCTTGTAGGCCATGAAATGCTTGAAGCTGTTGACCCCGTGCTGGTTCACCAGCTCGGCCATTTCCTCGCGCACCTGCTCGCTCCACCAGGTGATGGCCACGTGAAAGCCGTAGTCCGATGCCGACTTCTCGGCCCAGCCGCGCCACTGGTGAAAAGCCTCCAGCAGCGATTGCTGCGGGTTGGGAATCACGAAGTCGATGATCGAAGTGGTGCCGCCCGCCAGGCCCGCCGCGGTGCCGCTGAAGAAGTCTTCGCTGGCCACGGTGCCCATGAAGGGCAGTTGCATATGGGTGTGGGGATCGATGCCGCCGGGCATCAGGTATTGGCCACTGCCGTCGAGCACTTCGCAGCCTGCGGGGTCCAGATTCTGGCCGATGGCCTTGATCACGCCGTCGGCGCACAACACATCGGCTTTATAACTTTCATCATGGGTAATAACGGTGGCGCCACGGATCAACAGAGACATTCCGAGTTCCTCGCAGGCATGACCGGCTTATGCCGGTTCTAGTGTTTTTGTAATACGCAGGCTGCGGAATGTTTATTCCTGTCAGCGGTGTCAGGAATAAAGACTAGCTGGTGTTCAATCAATCGGCAAGATTATTTTTTATAAGCATATATCGATATTAAGTTATTGAAATATAACGATTTAAATATCAAATCCGCAAAATGGTGCAGCCTTTCACCATTTTGACGCACTTGACAGGATCGAAATATGAGCAAGATTTCCTATGTGAAATCAGCCGCTTGAAGGAGGCCTGTGGCCCATACAAAAGTTTGAAAAAAGTTTGCGTGCACCAGATTGAGTCCTGACTTGATGGACAACTTGCCCGGCATTCGGCCTGAGTGAACCGGCACCTTATCTCGGACAGGAAGTTGTTCAGAATAAAACTGAAGAAACATCAGTTGTTTACATGGATTTTACCGACTGTGGAGCACCGTCGACGGGCAAGCCGGCACGCTTATTGAGTGCCGCCGTCGACAGGATGGCCGGTCGGTAAAAGTCGTCAGTTCTCCGGCCATCGCCGGGCTGGCAGCGCGTCTGCCGGCCCGTTTGATGAGCAAAAATAATCAGAAAAAAGTGGAGCGGCCATGCAACAGAACAGATCCCAAGTGACCGAGCGTGCCGGCCTGTACGAGCTGGACGCCGGCAGCGACGTGCTCGACAGCCCCCGTTACAACCACGATATCGCGCCGACCAGGGTCCATGAGCGCACCTGGAACAAATGGCACATCACCGCGCTGTGGGTCGGCATGTCGATCTGCGTGCCGACCTACACCCTGGGCGGTGTGCTCACCGCCTATTTCGGGCTGACGGTGGGCGAGGCGCTGCTGGCGATCCTGCTGGCCAATATCGTGGTGCTGGTCCCTTTGACCCTCAACGCCTTCGCCGGCACCAAGTACGGCATTCCATTCCCGGTGCTGCTGCGTTCGTCCTTTGGCGTCATTGGCTCCAACGTACCGTGCCTGATCCGCGCCCTGGTGGCCTGCGGCTGGTTCGGCATCCAGACCATGTTCGGCGGCCTGGCGATCCACCTGTTCCTCGGCTCGATCTTCGAGGGCTGGAAGGCCCTGGGCGGCACCGGCGAGGTGATCGGCTTCATGCTGTTCTGGACCCTCAACCTGTGGGTGGTGCTGCGCGGCGCCGAGTCGATCAAGTGGCTGGAGACCCTGTCGGCGCCGCTGCTGGTGGCGGTGGGTGTCGGGCTGCTGGTGTGGGCCTTGCCCAATGTGTCCCTGAGCGAGTTGCTGGCGATTCCGCCCAAGCGTCCGGAAGGCGCCAGCGTCTACAGCTATTTCTTCGCCGGGCTCACGGCGATGGTTGGGTTCTGGGCCACCCTGTCGCTGAATATCCCGGACTTCAGCCGCTACGCGAAAAGCCAGAAGGACCAGATCCTCGGGCAGATCTTCGGCCTGCCGCTGACCATGTTCCTGTTCGCCGCGCTCGGGGTGGTGATGACCGCCGCCTCGGTGAAACTGGTGGGCGTCACCGTCTCCGACCCGGTGAGCCTGATCGGCCATATCCAGAGCCCCGGCTGGGTGGCCCTGGCCATGGCGCTGATCATCATCGCCACGCTCTCGACCAACACCGCGGCGAACATCGTCTCGCCGACCAACGACTTCCAGAACATCGCCCCCAAGCTGATCGGCCGCACCAAGGCGGTGATCCTCACCGGGCTCGTCGGCCTGGCGCTGATGGCCCATGAGCTGCTGAAAAAGCTCGGCCTGCTGGTCTCGGACGTCAGCCTGGAGACCGTGTATTCCAACTGGCTGCTGGGTTACTCCAGCCTGCTGGGGCCCATCGCCGGGATCATGGTGGTGGATTATTTCATCATCAAGAAACAGCGCCTGGACCTGGCCGGGCTGTACCGCGATGACGTGTACCCGGCGTGGAACGGCTACGGCTTTATCGCCTTTGGCGTGCCGGTGGCGCTGACCTTGCTGTCCCTGGGCAGCGATGCGTTCAGCTGGTTCTACAGCTACGGCTGGTTCACCGGCTCGGCCCTGGGCGGCTTGCTCTATTACGGCCTGTGCAGCATGGGCCGCCCGCAGAGCGTGAGCGTCAAGACGCCGGTGTAAAGCGCAAAAGCCTCGCGGGCCAGAAGCGACGCATACCCCGTAGGAGCGAGGCTTGCCCGCGATGCGATCCGCCAGACACCACAGCACTCCAAGACGAGCCCGACCTCGTCAACGACAACCAGAAAAGCCTAAGGAGATCACCATGAACGCTGCCGTCGACGTTCTGCAATCCAGCCACCGGCACATCAACCGCGACCGCCTGTGGCAGTCGCTCATGGAGCTGGCGAAGCTCGGGGCCACGGTCAAGGGCGGGGTCTGTCGCCTGGCCCTGACCGACCTCGACCGCCAGGCCCGCGATCTGTTCGTGCAGTGGTGCGAGGCGGCCGGCTGCACGCTCATGGTGGATGGCATCGGTAATATCTTCGCCCGCCGCCCCGGGCGTAACCCGCAGCTGCCGCCGGTGATGACCGGCAGCCATATCGACACCCAGCCCACCGGCGGCAAGTTCGACGGCTGCTTCGGCGTGCTGGCCGGGCTCGAAGTGCTGCGCACCCTCAACGACCTCGGGGTGGAAACCGAGGCGCCGCTGGAAGTGGTGGTGTGGACCAACGAAGAAGGCTCGCGCTTCCCGCCGTGCATGATGGGCTCCGGGGTGTTCGCCGAGAAATTCACCCTCGAGGAAACCCTGGTCAAGACCGATGCCGAAGGCGTGAGCGTCGGCGATGCGCTGAACGCCATCGGCTATGCCGGCAGCCGCCAGGTCAGCGGGCACGCGGTGGGGGCCTACTTCGAAGCCCATATCGAGCAGGGGCCGATCCTCGAGGACGAAAAGAAAACCATAGGCGTCGTACTCGGCGCCCTCGGCCAGAAATGGTTCGACCTGAAATTGCGCGGCGTCGAAGCCCACGCCGGCCCGACCCCGATGCACCTGCGCAAGGACGCCCTGGTCGGCGCGGCGGCGGTGGTGGCCGCGGTCAACCGCGCCGCCCTCGGCCATCAACCCCATGCCTGCGGCACCGTGGGTTGCCTGCAGGCCTATCCCGGTTCGCGCAACGTGATCCCCGGTGAGGTGCGCATGACCCTGGACTTCCGGCACCTGGAACCGGCGCGCCTGGACTCGATGATCGCCGAGGTGCGCCAGGTGATCGACAGCACCTGCGAAGAACATGGCCTGACCTTCGACATGGTGCCGACCGCGGACTTTCCGCCGTTGTATTTCGACAAGATCTGCGTCGACGCGGTGCGCGAGGCGGCGCAGGGGCTGGGCCTGTCCCATATGGATATCGTCAGCGGCGCCGGGCACGACGCGATCTTTGTCGCCGAGCTGGGCCCGGCGGGGATGATCTTCGTGCCTTGCGAAGGCGGCATCAGCCACAACGAAATCGAAAACGCCGACCCCGACGACCTCGCCGCCGGCTGCGCGGTGTTGCTGCGGGCGATGCTGGCGGCGTCCCAGGCCGTCGCCAAAGGACAGCGCGTTGCTTGACGACATGCGCCTGTAGCCGCTGCCGAGCCTGCGAGGCTGCGATAAGGCCGAAGGCCTTCAGCGGTCTTGAGATCCCCGCGCCCCCTGCGGGGTCGATCGCAGCCTCGCGGGCTCGGCAGCGGCTACAGGGCGATGGGTGATCGGCCAGCACATGCACCTCGGGCCTGCCAGCCGAACCTAAGCTAATGCTTAAAAAGTATTTATATTTGAATTCTTAGATCGATTAGCTTTTAGCGACTTTCCTGGCTCCCAGAAGGTCCGCCCCCATGCGCCTGCCCTTTGCTTTGCGTCGTAGCTTGTCGATCACCGCCCTGGCCGGTCTGGCGCTGGGCATGGCCTTCGATGTGCAGGCCGCTAGCGACCTGCGCATCGGCTACCAGAAATCCTCGACCCTGCTGGCGGTGCTCAAGGCCCAGGGCACCCTGGAAAAACAGCTGGCGGGGCAGGGCGTGAAGATCTCCTGGCATGAATTCACCAGCGGCCTGCCCCTGGCGGAGTCGCTGAACGTGGGCAACGTCGACATCAGCGCCGACGTTGCCGACACCGTGCCGGTGTTCGCCCAGGCCGCCGGGGCCCAGTTGACCTACTTCGCCACGGAAACCCCGTCGCCCGCCGCCCAGTCCATCGTCATTCCCAAGGACTCCACGCTCAAATCCCTGGCCGACCTCAAGGGCAAGCGTGTCGCCGTGACCAAGGCCGCCGGCAGCCATTACCTGCTGATTGCCGCGTTGCGAGAGGTCGGCCTGGGTTTCGCCGATATCCAGCCGGTATACCTGACCCCGGCCGATGGCCGTGCCGCCCTGGAAACCGCCAAGGTCGATGCCTGGGTCACCTGGGAACCCTTCGTCGCCAGCGCCCAGCGCCAGCAAGGCGCGCGGGTGCTGCACGACGGCCAGGGCCTGGCCAGCTACCGGCGCTATTACCTGGCCTCCAACGATTACGCCAAGGCTCACCCCGAGGTGCTGAATCAGGTGTTCGCCGAGCTGCAGAAGACCGGCACCTGGGTCAAGGCGCACCCGACGGAGGCGGCAAAACTGCTCGGCCCGCTGTGGGGCAACCTGGACGTGAGCACGGTGGAACTGGCCAACAGCCGTCGCACCTACAAGGTGGAAGCGGTGCAGCCGGACGCCCTGGGCGAGCAACAGAAAATCGCCGATGCCTTCTACCAGGAAAAGCTCCTGCCCAAGCCGGTGGACGCCCGCGCGGTGCAGCTGTGGAGCCCCAAGCATCTGTAACTGAGCCTTGGCTCGCCTGTGTCGGCGAGCCCCTTCCCACGGGGTAGCCGCCTGGTCGGCCCCAGCCATTTTTCTTCTTTATCACTGCCGGTGACGCGGCTGCGCGTCCGGCGTCAGGAGTTCCCGTGTCTGCCGTTTACCCCCAAGAGGCCTTTGCCGTCCCAGCCGCGTCCGCCCCGCAACCGGCCAGCGCCGAGGTGGTGCTGGAGCTGCGCAACCTGACCAAGCACTACGGCCGCGGCTCGTCCGCGCCGGCGGTGGAGCAGGTCAGCCTCAGCGTGCGCCGTGGCGAAGTGCTGTGCCTGATGGGCACCTCCGGCAGCGGCAAGTCCACCTTGCTGCGGCACATCAACCGGCTGATCGAGCCCAGCAGCGGCGAGGTGCTGATCGATGGCGCGGCGATCAGCCAGCTTTCGGCCAAGGACCTGCGCACCCTGCGTTCGCGGCGCATCGGCATGGTCTTCCAGCACTTCGGCCTGCTGCCCCATCGCAGCGTGCGCGACAACGTCGCTTTGCCCCTGGAACTGCGCGGCGAACCCGAGGCCCTGCGCCAGGCCGCGGCCGATGTGCAACTGCGGGCCATGGGCCTGGAGGGCTGGGGCGAGCACTATCCCCATGAGCTGTCCGGCGGCATGCAGCAGCGGGTCGGCCTGGCCCGCGCGCTGGTCAGCGAGCCGGACATCCTGCTGATGGACGAACCCTTCAGTGCGCTGGACCCGACCATCCGCCGCGACCTGCAAAGCCACTTCCTGCGCCTGGTGCGCGAGCGCGGCATCACCACCTTGCTGGTCACCCACGACCCGGCGGAGGCCTTGCGTCTGGCTGACCGCATCGCGGTGCTGCGCCAGGGCCAGCTGATCCAGCTCGGCACGCCCGGCGAACTGCTGGAGCAGCCGGCGGACGCCGAGGTGGCGGACTTCTTTCAGGAGCACGGCGCGCGCAGCGACACGCTGGCCGTGGCGCCCGTCGCTTCGGCTAAAACAACAATCACTCCGGCGCCCGTGGCCCCGGGGTTTTCCTTCTGGCAGGCGCTGTTGCTGGGGCCGGCGGCCTTGGCTGCCAGCGGCCGTGGCGCCTTGTATTGGCTGGGGTTCGCCCTGGAGTTGGCGGCGGCCAGTGCCCTGGGCCAATGGTTGGCCAGCGCCAGCCTCGGTTGGGCTGGGTTGGCGGTGCTCGGCCTGTCGCTCAGCCGCCTGCTCAGCGTAACCCTGGCCCGCCGTCTGAGCCGCCAGGGTCGTTCCGACTGGCGCTTGCCGTGGCTGGTCCTGCTGCTGTGCCAGGGCCTGGTGCTGTGGCGGGTGCTGGCGGTGGATGCCAGCGGCCCCTGGCTGCAATTTCCCGCCGACCGCCAGGCGCTGCTGGGCACCGCGGCGGCCATCGACCAGTTGATCGGTTGGTCCCAGGTCACCTTCGAAAGCACCTTTGTCGGGGTGATTGTCGCCGTGCGCACGGTGATCGAAAGCATCGAAAGCCTGCTGGGCTGGCTGCCCTGGCCGGTGCCGGCGCTGGCCCTGGTGCTGCTGGCCTGGCGCAGTGCCGGCGCGGCGTTGGCCCTGACCAGCGCGGCGGCCTTGCTCTATATCGGCCTGTTCGGTTTCTGGGAACGCACCATCGCCACCCTGGCCCTGGTGGGTTCCTCGGTGCTGCTGTCGCTGCTGATCGGCGTGCCCGCCGGCATCCTCCTGGCCAAGCGCGCCCTGGCGCGGCGCCTGATCACGCCCTTGCTGGACGTGATGCAGACCCTGCCGACCTTCGTGTACCTGATCCCGGCGGTGGCGTTCTTCTCGGTGGGCAAGACCCCGGCGGTGATCGCCACGGTGATTTTCGCCCTGGCGCCGATGATCCGCCTCACTGCCCTGGGGATCCGGGAAGTACCCAAGACCGCCGTCGAAGCGGCCCTGGCCCATGGCGCCACGCCGTGGCAGATCCTGACCAAGGTCGAGCTGCCCCTGGCCGCCGGCTCGCTGCTGCTGGGGATCAACCAGACCCTGGTGATGAGCCTGTCGATGGTGGTGGTCGCGGCGCTGATCGGCGCCGGCGGCCTGGGCTACGACGTGATGACCGCGCTGCGCAATATCAAGGGCGGCGAGGGCATGTTGGCTGGCGCGGCGATCGTGTTCTGCGCATTGATTCCCGACCGCATCATTCAAGCGACCCTGCGTCAGCGGGATCGCGCTTTCCATCAGCAATGAGGTGTCTCTTGAACAAGTTGTTTTCCCGCACCCTGGGCGCTGCCGCGCTGCTTTTGGGGCTGGCTCTGCCAGCCCTGGCCAAGGACAAGATCGTCATCGGCGAACAGAACTGGACCGGCGCCATCGCCATCCAGAACATCCTCGGCGAGGTGATCAAAAGCCGCCTCGACGGCGACGTGTCTTACCTGGCCGGTGACATACCGGTGCTGTTCGCCGCCGCGGCCAAGGGCGACGGCTCGGTGGATGTGCTGACCGATATCTGGCTGCCTAATCAATCCGCCGCCTGGGCCAAGTACGTCACCGGCGGCACCCGCTCCCTGGTGCCGAACAAGCAGCCGTACCTGGGGGTGCAGGGCTTCTATATCCCCGGCTACCTGCAAGACCAATACGGCGTGAAGTCGGTCTACGACCTGCAGAAGCCTGAAGTGGCCAAGCTCTTCGAACCCCTGGGCGGCGGCAAGGCGCAATTGCTGGTGGGCCCGGCGGGTTGGGAGTCGACCTATATCGGCCAGATCAAGGCCAAGGACTTCGGCTTTGCCGACAAATTCGAATCGGTGTCCACCGAAGCCTCGGTGACCTACGCCAAACTCGCCGCGGCCTACAAGGCCCGGCGCGGTGTGGTGTTCTACGCCTACACCCCGGACTGGATCTTCTCCGCCTTCGACCTGCGCCGCCTGGACGAGCCGGCGTTCGACGGCTATGCCCAGGACAACAAGAAGGGCGACCCGCTGTACAAGGCCGACGGCTGCTGGAAATTCATCAGCCCGACGGTGGACGCCGACTGGCTGAACAAGAGCACGATCACCTGCGCCTACCCGGACGCCCGGGTCTATGTCCTGGCCTCCAGCGCCTTGCAGAAACGCGCGCCACGGATCGCCGCCTTCCTGGAAAATTTCAGCATCGACCCGCAGGTGTTGAACGACCTGATCCTCAGGATCGAGAAGGAACAGCAACCGGCGGCGGAAGCGGCCAAAGCCTGGGTCCAGGCCAACCCGGCGATCGTCGATCAATGGCTGGGCGCCAGCGGCGAGAAAGTCGGAGCGGTGCAGTGAACGAGGAGCTTCGGAACATGAGCGGGATCAAGCAGGCGACCTTCGGCGCGGGTTGTTTCTGGGGCGCGGAAACCGCGTTCCGGGCACTGCCGGGGGTGGTGGAGACACGGGTGGGCTACGCGGTGGAGGCGGGCGATGAGTCGTTGCGGATCGAGGTGGTGCAGGTGGATTTCGATCCTCGGGTGTTGGCTTATCCGAGCCTGATCGAGCACTTTTGGGGGCTGCATGATCCGACTTCGGTGGATCGGCAGGGGGAGCATGCTGGGGGGAAATATCGCTCGGCGATCTTCCACACCAACGCCCTACAGGCCGAACAGGCACGGCAGGCCAAGACGGCCCTGCAAGACTCCGGCCGCCTCAATAAACCCGTGGCCACGGTGATCGTGCCCCTGGGTCGGTTTGAACTGGCGGATGAAGCGCACCAGCGCTACCTGGAAAAGAATGGCTTGAGCAGTTGCCATATCTGAGGCGCTGGCCGCAGGTGGTTTGCTCTTGCTGCAGGTCGGCTTCTGTAGGAGCAGCCGGTCGACGCTCGATTGCTCGCGATAGCGTCGGCTCTGGCGCTGGACTTTTTGGACGGGGTACATATCCGTTCCTGCGGTCACGGCGGCTTATGGTTTCGCCCTTACGGCGAGTCCCTTTTTTTCAAACGCCAAAAAAAGGAACCAAAAAACGCTTGCCCCACCACTCGGTGCCTCGCTAAGGCTCGGCATGCCCTCACTCCGGCATTGATCCGTGGGCCGCCGCAATGGGCCATCCCTGGCCCAGTGCGGCTAACCCGGCGTCCTGCCGGGTTACCCACGGCTCAATGCCTGCGTTCGGCCATCGTGGTTAACGGGGCCAATAGATCAAAAGCCAAAACTAAAACCAAAACAGAGCCAAAGCCAAGCCAAAGCTTGCTGCCTTCGCCACGCTGCAACTCTTGTGTCTGACACGCTTTGTGTAGCCGCTGCCGAGCGCAGCGAGGCTGCGATCGGCCCGCAGGGCCGCTAAACCTGGCGCCTCGCAGGATCTGGGGAAACGCGGTGCCCGCCTGGCGAGTCCTTCGGCCTCGATCGCAGCCTCGCTGCGCTCGGCAGCGGCTACAGAGACCGCATTCCCAGCCAGGCCGGCCGGTAGGCCGCCTCGCGTTGTTTTTGATGGTTTGCCCCATCGGGAGGCCGAGTGGAGGTTCTGCGCAGTGGGCAACTCGGCAGGGATGCCGGGTTAGCCGCCCCAGGCCATGGATGGCCTGTGGCGGCGG